>NZ_CP008713.1:0-1654902 GCF_000709435.1 Candidatus Arthromitus sp. SFB-mouse-NL | reverse complement strand
AAACATTACCTCCAATAAATAAAAAATTTTGATATGATTAATAATTAACAAATTAATAACAAGTTATAAACAAAGATATATATTGAATATATATTTAAAATAATAGTATGTATAAGTTCAAAAAAAAATATCTATAAGAAAGTTATAAACAAAACATTAACTACAAAAAATGCAGTAAAAATCATAAGAATAAAACAAAATACACAAATATTTAAACAATAATTTGAGTTGTTGATAAAAATATTAAAATTAAATATAGTTATCAACAAGTAAGAACATAATATCATAATATTGTACACTCGTTCAATAATTAATTAGATAAATTAAAGTTTGTAAAATAATAATTGACACAATTAGAAATTAGATATATAATTTACAAAAGTGAAAGTTTAGAAATTAATTAAAATGGGGTGGTTTCATGTTTATGACATATCAACCAAAAAAGAGACAGCGTAAAAAGGAGCATGGATTTAGAAAAAGAATGAGAACTGCTTCTGGAAGAGCTATCATAAAAAGAAGAAGACTAAGAGGAAGAAAAAAGTTAACTTATTAATATGAAATATCAAAGAGGCACTTTTTATTTCAAAAATGTGCCTCTTTGATATTTTGAGGGAGATTACATTTTAATTATGAAGGTTTATAAAATTAAGAAAAATTATGATTTTAGAATTGTATATAATAGAGGAAGATCATTTTCTAATAAATTATTTATACTATATATATATAAAAATAAAAAAAATTTAGATATTAATAGACTAGGTATAAGTGTAAGTAAAAAAGTAGGCAAAAGTGTTATTAGAAATAAAATAAGGAGACTTATTTATGAGGTTTATAGGTTAAATTTGCATAAATTAAAAAATGGATATGATATAGTATTTATTGTAAGAATGGCAGCTAAAGATAGAATTTACGGAGAGATAGAGAAGAGTATTAATGATTTGTTTAATAAGAGTTTAATATTGTTATGAGGTATGAAAAGCTTATTATAAGAATAATAAAAATTTATCAAAAATATATATCATCTTATACAATGCCTAGGTGTAAGTTTTACCCAACATGTTCTAATTATGCTATTTTAGCTTATAAGAAATACGGTTTTATTAAGGCTACTTTTTTAGTGATTGTAAGGATTTGTAAATGTAATCCATTCTTCAAAGGGGGATATGATCCATTAAAATAAACAATGTACTTTTTATATTTTTTGTATTAGAATTATAATGTATTGATAGTTTTAAGGGGGATTAATAATTGTTTGATAGTATAATTAATTTATTGATTAAGGGGTTTGAGGGATTACATAATGTGGTTTTCAATATTATTCCAAATGTTAATTTATCATATGGGTTAACAATTATATTAGCTATAATAATTATAAAAGTAATTACCCTACCATTACATATAAAACAAATAAAGACAACAAAAGTTTTACAAAAAATACAACCAGAGCTTCAAAAAATACAAGCAAAGTATAAATCTGATCCACAAAAACAGCAACAACAAATATTACAATTATATAAAGATTATAAAATCAATCCATTATCTGGATGTTTACCTACATTTATACAATTGCCGATACTTTTATTATTTTTTCAATTATTTTTGAGATTACCAGGTTTACAGGAAAATACGATTTC
Source organism: Candidatus Arthromitus sp. SFB-mouse-NL (assembly GCF_000709435.1). Lineage (NCBI taxonomy): Bacteria > Bacillati > Bacillota > Clostridia > Eubacteriales > Clostridiaceae > Candidatus Neoarthromitus > Candidatus Arthromitus sp. SFB-mouse-NL. The sequence continues at coordinate 1,653,268 of NZ_CP008713.1, read as the reverse complement.
ATTTTTATGGATTCCTAATTTAGCGACTAAAGATCCGTATTTTATACTGCCAATATTGGCTGTTATAACTGGTTTTTTACAAGGCAAATTAAGTATACCTACACCAGTATCGGAAGATAGTAAAACTCAAGCTCAACAAAGTAGGATTATGAATATTGTATTATCAGTTATGCTTGGGGTATTTACAATATCTGTTTCCTCAGCAGTAGGAATATACTATGTTTTTTCTAACATAATTTCAATTATAATAAGTGTTATAATAAATAATGTATTTAGAAATAATGATAAGGTAATATTAAAAAATTAGTTATAGGGTTGTTTGTAAGACAACTCTTTTTTTATTTGGAGGAGGAAGTAATGAGTACGATTGTTGGATTAGCAACAGCATTATCTAGTAGTGCTGTAAATATAATAAGAATTTCTGGAGATAAGAGTTTAGAGATTGCAGAAAAAATTTTTCATACTAAAAAAGAATTAAATCCAAATGAAATTAAGTATGGATTTATAAAATATGATGGGGAGATTTATGATGAGGTATTAGTAAGTTTTATGAAGGCACCAAAAAGTTTTACAGGTGAGGATATAATAGAAATTAATTGTCATGGTGGAAGACTTATCACTAATAAAATACTTAATTTAGTTGTTAGTCTTGGAGCTAGAGTGGCTGATCATGGAGAATTTACAAAGAGAGCATTTATTAATGGTAAAATAGATTTGACAAAGGCAGAATCAATAGTGGATTTAATTTATGCTAAGTCAGATATTGAGCTCAAATGTGCTATTAATCAAAAATTAGGTAAATTATATAATAAATTAAAAATAATTAAAGATGATATTTTAAATATAATTTCTAAAATAGAAGTAATTATTGATTTTGAAGATGAGGTAGAGGAAATATATTCAGATGATATAAGAAAGAATTTGATAAATATTATAGAGAGTGTAAATGATATACTAAAGTATAAGGATCAAGGCAATTTAATAAAAGAAGGTATTTCTACTTGTATTGTGGGCAAACCGAATGTTGGGAAATCATCATTGTTAAATTATTTTTGTAGATTTGATAAGGCAATTGTAACAGATATTCCTGGAACTACTAGAGATGTGATAGAAGAGAGTGTTAATTTTAGAGGGATTATATTAAATTTATTTGATACTGCTGGAATAAGGGAAAGTGCAGATATAGTAGAAACTATAGGTATTAATATGGCAATGAAGAAGATAAGTGAAAGTGATTTGATATTATTTTTATTAGATGGAACAAGGGAGCTTAGTGAGGATGATTTTAAAATATATGATTTGGTAAAAAATAAAAATGTAATTGTTATAATAAATAAGTGTGAAATTAAGAATTTAATTGATAAAAATTATGTAAGTAGACATCTTGAAGATTTATTAATAGATAATATAATTAATTTATCAGTTAAGGATGATATAGGATTCGAGGACTTAGAAAAAATTATTAGAGATAAATTTATATTAAACGATTTGGATTTTATAGGGGATTCTATAGTTTTAACTAATTCACGTCATGTTGAGGCTTTGAATAATGCAAGAATATTTTTAAATAATGCTATAACTTCGTTAAGCAATTCTATTCCGTTAGATATTGTATCTATAGATGTTAGAAGAGCATTAAGTTTTGTAATGAATATAACAGGGGAAGATGTAACAGAATCAATTATTGACAACATATTTTCGAAATTTTGTATTGGAAAGTAGGTAATTTATGAGTTATTTAAGGGGAGAGTTTTCTGTAGTTGTTATAGGTGGAGGACATGCTGGCATTGAGGCATCTCTTGCTTCTGCAAGAATGGGAGTTAAAACTTTACTTATAACATTAAATTTAGATTCAATTGGATTTATGCCTTGTAATCCTAGTATAGGAGGAACTGCAAAAGGACATCTGGTGAGAGAAATTGATGCGTTAGGTGGACAGATGGGATTAAGTGCGGATAAGTGTGTTATTCAAGCAAGAATGCTTAATATGTCAAAAGGACCTGCAGTTCATTCATTAAGATTCCAAATAGATAAAGTACAATATCAAAACTATATGAAATATATTTTGGAAACTCAAGAAAATTTAAGTATAGTTCAGGGAGAAGTTAAGGATATAGATATTGAGAAAAATAAAATAAAGGGACTAAAATTAACAACGGGTTCTTATTTTAAATGTAAGTCTATAGTAATTTGTACAGGTGTATATTTAAATTCTAAGGTTATAATTGGTGATAATATATTTGATTCAGGTCCCAATGGTTTATCAAATTCGAAGTTTTTAACAAGTAAATTGGTTGATTTGGGAATGAGTATAAGGAGGTTTAAAACAGGAACCCCCGCTAGAGTAAATAAGTTGAGTATTGATTTTTCGAAAGTAGAAGTTCATGCAGGTGATTATGAAATAACTCCATTTTCATTTCTTAATAAAAATATAGATAGAAAACAGGTAGATTGTTATTTAACTTATACTAATTCTGAAACACATAATATAATAAAGAATAACATAGATAAATCACCAATTTATAATGGAACTATAAGTGGTATTGGACCCAGGTATTGTCCATCAATTGAAGATAAAATAATGAGATTTGGTGACAAAAATAGGCATCAAATTTTTATAGAGCCAGAAGGATTAAATACAAATGAAATGTATTTACAAGGAATGTCGTCATCTTTACCTGAAAACATACAAATTGAAATGATAAAAACTATAAGAGGTTGTGAAAATATTCAAGTAATGAGGACAGGTTATGCTATAGAATATGATGTTTTGGATACTAAAGAATTTAGACATACATTAGAATTAAAAAGTATTAGAGGATTGTTTTCAGCAGGACAGATAAATGGAACATCCGGATACGAAGAAGCAGCAGCACAAGGTATAGTAGCTGGAATTAATGCAGCATTATATGTGAAAAATAGATCGCCATTTATATTAGATAGAAGTGATGGATATATTGGGGTTTTAATTGATGATCTTATAAATAAAGGAACAAATGAACCTTATAGAATGATGACATCGAGAGCTGAGTATAGACTATTATTAAGACAAGATAATGCTGATTTAAGATTAACAGATAAAGGATATGAAATTGGTTTAGTAGATAATTATAGGTATAATATATTCAAATTAAAAGTAAAAATTTTAAACGATGAGTTAAATAGGATAAATAATGTGATAATAAATAATTCTTCTGAAACTAATAGAATATTAGAATCTATAAATTCAAAACCATTAAAAAAACCAACTACATTATATGAATTAATTAAAAGAACAGAATTAGACTATAATATTTTATACTTATTGGATAAAGATAGACCTACTATAATAGATAAAGATATAATTGATCAAATTAATGTGGTAATAAAATATGACGGTTATATAAAAAAACAAGAGGATGAGGTTAAAAACTTCAAAAAAATGGAGAATAAATTAATTCCATTAAATATAAATTATAGTGATATAAAAGGATTAAGACAAGAAGCAATTCAGAAATTAAATTCTATAAGACCAACTAGTATAGGTCAGGCTATGAGGATATCTGGGGTATCTCCAGCTGATATATCTGTTCTTATATTATATATTGAATTATTTAAGAGGAATAATATATGAAATACTTTGATATAATGAAAACATTTTGTTCTAAGTTAGATATAAATTTTTCAAATCAGATGTATGAAAAATTTAATATATATATGGAAATGTTAATAGAATACAATAAAAATATTAATTTAACAGCTATAAGAAATAGGGATGAAATTGTATCAAGACATTTTCTAGATTCTTTATCAATATTTAATTATAAAATTAAATATAATTCTAAGTTGTGTGATGTTGGAAGTGGAGCAGGATTTCCGGGGATACCCATAAAAATAATACGCGGTGATATTAATGTGGATTTAATTGAATCGATATCTAAGAAAACTAAATTTTTAAATAATGTAATAACTACATTAAATTTAGACAATATTAGAGTAATAAACATAAGGGTTGAGGAATTAGCACATAATAAAATTTATAGAGAAAAATATGATTATGTTGTGTCAAGAGCAATGGCAAGATTAAATGAATTATTAGAGTTGTCATTTCCACTTGTCAAAGTAAATGGTAAATACATAGCATTCAAAGGGTTAAAGTCAATGGTAGAGTTGGATGAAGCAATAAATGCCATTAGAATATTGGGAGGTGAATTTGAGAATATAATTAATATACCGGAGTTTAATAGTAATTTAATAGTAATAAACAAGGTATTTAAAACACCAGAATTTTATCCTAGAGAATATAGATTAATAGCTAAAAAGAGTTTATAGCGAGAGCTAAATTAGCTTTCGCTATAAATTTTTATATATACATAGATTTAATTTCTATGAATTCTTGACTATCCATTAGAGAATTTACAAAGTTTTCTATTGTTGAATTTTTAGATTTTATTTTATTGTACCAAAAATTTTTACCTTCATCATCGGGATATCTATAAAAAAATACTATATAGATATTATCAATAAAATTATTTATATTATCTGAAATAATTATAGTATTAGAATTTGGATTCAGATTATTATAATAAATATTTAAATCAGATTTAAATTCATTCCATAGAGCCCAGTTATTTTTACTCATTATATTTGGACAAATTTTTCTACTTGCATCATAGTGCCTCACAACATTTTTTATAGGAATATTATATTTTTTCATAAGGTATGCTGTTAATTCAATGGTTTTATCTAATGTTATACTGAAGTCACCATCTATATTAATACACATTTCAATTCCAATACTATTTTCATTTGTTATACCGTATTTTCCTTTACCGTCTCCACAGTGCCATGCTTTGTCTGAGTCTTTAATAATTCTCAATATTTGGCTATCATCAACAAAATAGTGAGCTGATGCTTGTCTGTCAGCTGAATTAAAAAATGAAAAATGGGCATTTGCATCTGCTCCTTTGGATGTGTTTCCAGTATCGTGTATAACAATATATTCTATTTTAGTTTCTTGTCTTGATGAAAAATTATATCTAACTAGATTTTCGTTTATTTTCATAAAGAGCATCTCCAAATATTATTACATAGATAAAGTTATGTTAAATATTATTAAATATGATTAAAAAAATTACAGAATAATTAAAAATATATTAGATAGAATATTAATTAAGGAGATGGTAATATTGATAAAATATATTAAATTATTTTTTTTGAATATATTTATACTTATTGGGATGTATAATGTAAGTGCACATAGTATCTTGGAATTATCTAATCAAGAAAAATTTTTTTTAAGAGTAAGTGAAAAATATGATATAGAATTAAATAAAAAATGGGTGGAAACTCTCAAAGAGAAAGAAGATATCGTAAGACATATAAAGAAAAATAATCAATATGATAAATATAAAGAGTATATAGAGAGTATTAAAAAAAGTGATTCATTTAGACTTAAAAATAAATATATACGGAATTTGAATCAAAGTATAAAGTATGGGAACAAAAAAAAAATAAAAAGATATTTAATTTTGTTATTAAATATCTTCATTGAAGAAAATAAAAATATGAAAGAGTATTTTTATTCAAATTATACGTCTTTTGAATATATTAAATCTAATATTCTATTTAAATCTTCTACTGAGTAATATTCTATTTGAATATTACCTTTATTTTTTTTGTTATGTATTGATACTTTTGTTCCAAAATAGTTTTCTAAATTGAGCTTCAAATCATTTATATATACATCATTTTTACAGTTAATTTTTTCTTTAGGTTTTGAGAATATAGATTGAATTAATTTTTCCGTTTGTCTCACATTAAGATCTTCATCTATTATTTTATTAGATATTTCTATCTGAAGGTGTTCATCTTTTACTCCAGCTAAAATTTTACCATGCCCCTCTGTTATATCTTCATTTAATATATAATCTTGAACTATAGAAGATAATTTTAATAATCTTAGCTTATTGGTTATAGAAGTTCTTGAAATAGATAATTTTTCTGACAGACATTCATGAGTAATATTAAAATTGTCTATAAGATTTTTGAATGCCCTAGCTTCTTCTATTGGATTTAAATCATCTCTTTGTATGTTTTCTATAAGAGATAATTCAAGTATCTCATCAGTAGATTTTTCAATAATTATACATGGTATTTTATCAAGTTTTATTATTTTAGCTGCCCTATACCTGCGCTCACCAGCAACTATCAAATATTTACCATTAGATTCACTAACAATTAGTGGTTGAATTATTCCATGAATTTCGATGGATTTACTTAGGTCGTGCAAACTAGAATCATTAAAATGTTTGCGAGGTTGATTAACATTAGCATATAGTAATTCAATATTTAAGAGGGTATAATTATTAGGATCAGAATTTTTATTTTCATAATTCGGTATTAGAGAATTCAATCCTTTACCTAGAACATTTTTTTTCATAGACCACTTCTCCTTTGTTTGAAAATGAATTCTTTAGCTAAAGCTTTATAAGAAATGGCACCTTTACATTTTTCATCATACAACATAATAGGAAGGCCATAGCTAGGAGATTCAGCGAGTTTAATATTCCTAGGGATTATAGTGGAATACACTTTATCCTTAAAAAATTTATTAACTTCAGATACAACTTCATTACTAAGCTTTGCACGTGAATCAAACATATTAAGAATAACTCCTTCAATATAGAGAGATTTATTAAGAGATTGATTAACCAGATTTATTGTATTTATTAATTGACTTAAACCTTCTAAAGCATAAAACTCACATTGTATAGGAATTATAAGACTATCGCTAGCAACCAAAGAGTTTAAGCTTAAAAAACCTAAAGAAGGCGGACAATCAATAAAAACGAAGTCAAAAGAATTATTTAATTTGGCAATATATTCTTTCAACAGGAATTCTCTGTTTTTGATATTAATTAACTCTACTTCTGCTGCAGCAAGATTTATACTAGAAGGGATGAGATATAGATTTTTAATTATATCACTTTCAATTATTAATGAGTTAATATCTCTATCATAGACAAATAAATCATACATTGACCAATTGAATTTATTTTTATCAACACCTAAACCACTAGAAGCATTACCCTGAGGATCCATGTCAACAACTAGGGTTTTAAAACCTTCTAAAGACAGATAACTAGCCAAATTAATATTAGTAGTTGTTTTACCAACACCACCTTTTTGATTAAACACACATATTTTTTTCATACTAAATTTAAACACCACCTTTTATGTTCTACGTGAAACATTACAAATTTTTTTAATGGATGAAACCAGATAATTAACATCTTTAACATCGTTAAAGATTGAGGGACTTATACGGATACAGCCTAATGGGTATGTATTAATAATTTTATGGGTATTTGGAGAACAGTGCAAGCCAGATCTAACACATATGCCATAATATTTGTTCAACATATGTGCGGCTACATCTGGAGATAAATTTTTAAAATTAATACACAGATTAGAATTTTGATGTTTTAAAAGGACGTTGTTTATTATAATTATATCATTAATATTAGAAAGTTGTTCATATATATTTATAATAACCTCCTTTTTTTTATCGTATATAAAATTTAAACCACATGTATTTATAAATTTTACACCATTTAGTAAAGAATAAATACCGATCATGTTATGTGTTCCAATTTCAAAATAGTCAGGCATATCGGATTTAGACAATAATGATGATGAGGAGCTTCCAGTTCCACCCAAAAAATAATTATCACACACATTTAAAAGTTCATTTGATATTATAAATCCACCAATTCCAGAGGTTGAAAATAAGTTTTTATGGCCAGTAAAAATTAATGCTGAGAAATAAATTTTAGTTAGGTCTATATTTACAAGACCTGCACTTTGAGCTATATCTAAAATTAAGAAAATTTTCAATTTTTTACAAATATCAGATAATTTTTCAATGTTTTGGATATTACCTAAAACGTTAGACATATGAGATATTACTATAAATTTTGTTTTAGATGTTATTTTACAATATAGTTCATTGAAATTTAAGAACATATTTTGGTCACAACTAATTATGTCTAGTGTTATTTTATTTTTATTTTTTAAATTAATTAGTGGTCTTAAGGTGCAGTTATGATCTAAGTTTGAAACCAAAAAATGGGGTATATCATTAAAAATATTTGAATTTACGATGCTTTGAAGTAGTATATTGAATGCATAGGTTGCATTATATGAAAACACTATATTTTCAGGAGAATCAAATTTAAAGAAATCACACAATAATTCTCGGCATTCAAAGAGAATTTTACTAGATTTTATTGATAAATCGTAATATCCTCTACTTGGACTAGCTCCAATATTGATAGAGAAATTATTTATAGAATCTATTACGTTCTGAGGTTTTGGAAAACTTGTTGAAGAATTATCAAAATATAAATTCATAAATTTATCACCCAATATTAATATATCAGAAATTATATAATAATTTAAAGGAGTTAGAATATGGAATATATATTAATTTTTTCAAATACATATAGAGCTTTAAAGTGTGAAAAAATTTTGAATGATATTAAAATAAGATTGACTATAGTACCTGTGCCATCACACATAACTAGCAGTTGTGGTATCGGTATTGGAATTAATAAAGAAGATTTAAATGATATAATTAAGCTTATAAATGACAAAAAAATAATTGTTAAAGATATATATGATAATATTAATAAAAAGAAATTGGAGGATATATAAATAAATTTGATTATAACATTTAAAAATGCTATAATTCAGGTATTGCCCTGCTACTTATTATGTAGCCTTAAGTCCAGAGGGAGGTGAGAATGTGAGGAAATATGAAACTGTTTTTATACTAAATCCAGATAGTACTGAAGAAAAGATATCTGATATCGTAAATAAAGTAACTAATATTATAGAAAATTATAATGGTGATATAGAAGGTATTGATCATTGGGGAAGGAAAAAATTAGCTTACGAAATAAATAAAAAAAGTGAAGGATATTTTATTTTAATAAATTTTTCAAGTAGTGAGGATTTGCCTAAGGAATTAGATAGAAATTTTAAAATAATGGATGATATTATAAGACATATAATAGTAAATAGAAAATAGAGGTATATCCATGAATAAAGTGATCTTAATAGGTAGATTAACTAAAGATCCTGAATTGAGATTTACACCAAGCGGTACGGCAGTATCAACAATTACACTAGCTATTGATAGAAAAATTAATTCCAAGGAACAACAAAAAAGTACTGATTTTATACAAGTTATAATTTGGGGTAAGCAAGCTGAAGCTACAGCTAATTATATAAATAAAGGATGTAAATTTGCTGTTTGTGGTAGAATTCAAACGAGAACTTATATTGATAAAGACAATAATAAAAGATATGTAACGGAAGTTGTAGCAGATGAGGTATCATTTATAGAATGGGGTAATAAATCATCTTATAGGAAGTTATCAGATAATGATGATTTTGGTAATGGTGTTGATTATGGTGATATTCCTATTGGAGATGATATGACCTTAATTGATGATGATGTTCCGTTTTGATAAAATTATAGGAGGTGGAATGATGAATAATGTTTCTCAGACAAGTAATGTTTCTAACAAGCAACAAGAAATTAGAAAAAACAATTTTAGGATGAGGAAAACAAGAAAGAAAGTGTGTTCCTTTTGTGTTGAAAAGTCTGATTTTATAGATTATAAAGATGTTAATAAATTAAGAAAGTTTGTTACGGAGAGAGGTAAGATTTTACCAAGAAGAATATCAGGTACATGCGCGAGACATCAGAGAGAAGTTACAAGAGCTATAAAACTTGCCAGGAATATAGTTTTGCTTCCTTTTACAACAGATTAAGAGGGAGGGATTTTATCCCTCCCTCTTAATCTGTTGTTTTTGAATTCGTATATCTTCATGAACGAAAAAGTTATGAATTCTAAAATTTCCTACAATACGAGAAAATATTCTATCAGAATATGTTTGCTGTAAATCTCTAAGGGTAAAATTAGTAGAAATAATCATTCTTTTATCCAACATTAATTTTTTGTTAATAAAATTAAAAAGAATTGAGTTATATAATTTGTTTTGGTTCTCTGTACCTAGATCATCAATTATAAGTAAATCACATTGCATTAGAAATGAATCATTAATATTTTCATTAAAATTATTTACATTTTTATTAGTGTAGTAATGGAATAATTCTATCAATAAATCTTCAGAAGTTTTATATAGTACTGAATATCCTTTATCTAATAAATCTTTAGCTATACAATGAGTCATAAAGGTTTTACCACTTCCACATTCTCCATTAAATAGTAAATTTAATTTATTTGTTTTAAATGTTTTTATATAATTTAAAATATTAGTGTATATGTTTTTTATATTATTACTTGGTGATATTTTGTTGTTTTGAGTGATATTGTCAGAATAAAAAGAAAAGTTAAAATTTTCGAAATTATTTTTTAGTATAGATAATTTTAGCTCTGAGTCATTTAAGTAAAGTTTAGTTAGATTTGTTATTAAACAAGAACATTTTTCATTTAATATATACCCAGTATCATTACACATATTGCAATTATAAATATTATCCAAATAATTATCTGGAAAATTTAAGTTATTTAATATGGTTTTAAGTCTACTTCTTATTTCATTTATTTTTATTTTTAATTGATTTGATGTGATATTATTATTTGATTTTATTAATTGAAATGTTAACTTTTTTATATTATTATTTAAGGTTCTTAATTCTGGATTAATGTTATATACACTTTCTAATCTTTTAATATGTTCTTTTAAATTATTCGATCTTATTTCTTGATATAAATTATTTAATTTTTCACCATATCCTTTAATCATTTGTATTATTTCCTTCATAGTTATTTTGAGTCAATATTTTTTCAAGTTTCTCATAGTCATAGTCTCTTTGCGGGAAATTTGAAAATGAATTTTTATTAATAGATTTATTTGAAAAATTTTTTGATATTGAATTTTTATTTGATTCATATTTTTCCAAATCTTTAAGAGAAAATATATTTGAATTTTTAAAGTTGTTTAATATACCATCAATATAATTTAGATCAGGTTTTGATAATTTTGAACAGCATATGTCACATGCTTTATAAATTAGTTCTAGGGGCATATTATAAGTTATAAGCCATTTATTAAATAATTCTTCATGAGGTTTGCTAATTTCAGTATCAGTTAATCCTATATAATTCAGTATTTTTTTTATATTAGAAAATTGTTTCTCTCTTTTTTCTGTATACACCATAGCCTGATCAAGGGTATTAATATTTAAATCAGACCATGAAATGGCAACCTTTTCTATATACCTAAAATCTTTTTTATTTTTATTTACGCAATAACTTATTAAGTAGAGAATTAATTCATATGAAAATTTATAATTTTTGGTCCAATTTATGTATGTTTCCATTTCCTTTTGTGATAGTGGTCTACCTATAGTTGTTTCAATATCTCTAAAAAAATCTATAAGATTGTTATCATTTATTTGATCTATTAAATTTAAGGATGATGTATAGTTATTTGATTCTGATAATTGATTAAATTCAACATTAGAAATTTTATTGTCTAATGTTGAAATTTTTATTAATCCTAAATCATTCCAATAATTAAGAGCATTTTTGACATCAGATTCTAATAAATTAAGAGTTTTAGCAATAAAAGATGTATTGAATCCTAGCTCTCCAGAAGATGCGTATTTGAGAATAAGGATATATATTTTCACATACTCTCCACGAGCAGTAGGTAAAAAATTATCAATAAAACTATTATCGATTAAAGTGTAGTTTACAAATGGAGAAGTTAATTTATATAAACTCATTTGATTTTGCCTTTCTAAAATAAATTTTGAATTAAATTATAACATTTTTTTTTCCAGGTAAGAATAAAAAAAGGAATATTTTATAAAAAATGTATAAATAATAGTCAAAAAAGATATAGGAGATGACGTAAAATTTATGCATAATTTTAAAGGTAAAATAAATATTGGGAATATAATTTTTGCTATTAATATTATCTTTATAATATTAATACTTTACTTAATATCTGGTAAAACCTTAGGTTATGTAATTTTGGTTAATGGAAATCAGATTGGAGTTACAAAAAATAAAAAAATATTTAATGAATATTATGAGGAAAAATTGCACAATAATAATATCAAATCACAGGAAATTGTAAAAATGGATTCTTTAGATTTTAAAATAGGATTAGTTAATAAGATAGAATGTTTATCTGTTGATGAAACTATTAAAATTTTAGATGAAAATTTAGACTTTTATATTAAAGCTTATAGTTTATTTCTTGGTGATAAAAAAATTGCAAACATAGATAATAGGGATGTATTCAATAATGTAAAGAAGAGATTATTTGATTATTATATAGGAAAGCACAATTTAAATGATATTCCTATTAATTGGATTAAGATTAAAGAAAAAGTTGAATTTAGTGAAGAAGTTTTAAGTTTTAAAGATACCATGAATGAAGATCAATTATATGACTTTATTTTAAGTAATAATGAAAACAACAATATTTTAGCTACCGTCGAAATAGTAGCTAGTAAGACTTTTTTGGAAAATATTGAAGGAAATAAAGTACAAATCATGAAACTCTATAATCAAAGCAGTAATAAAGAGAAAATATACCAGAATGGATTTGATCGTGAAGTTGTTAGAGAAATTACTTATAATAATGATAAGTATGTGGGGATGAAGAAAGTATCTACTAAGATGTTAAGATCTCCTTTAAATGAGGTTCAAAGTGGTGAATTATTCTATTTAAATAATCCTTCTAAAGGCAATGTAATAACTTCTCCTTTTGGATTAAGGTGGGGTGGAGAGAAACATCATGGGATTGATATTGCAGGTGATATAGGTGATCCTATATTTGCAGCAGAATCTGGGTTTGCAAATTTGGTGTCATATAATAATGTATATGGCAATTATATGAAATTAAATCACGGAAAAGGAGTTGAAACATTATATGGACATTGTGATGTTATGTTTATAAAGGAAGGTGAATATGTGAAAAAGGGTCAGATAATAGGAGAGATAGGTAATACTGGCAGAAGCACTGGACCGCATTTGCATTTTGAAGTGAGGGTTAATGGCAAAGCAGATAATCCATTAAATTATGTAGCATATTAGAATAAATAAACAATATTAATATTGTTTATTTATTCTAATAATTGGGTTAAGTTGATTGTACCTAATCCTTGTATAGAATCATCTAAATTGTTAGTTTTATTACAACTTATTTTTAGTAAAGACATAACATCATTTATATTTACTGATATGTTTTTTTGTTTAAGTAATGTTATCAAAGCACATACATAAGCACATGAACAGGAGGTACCAAAATACTCAATTAATGAATTATTGGGTTTAGTTGGATATATATATTGATTATTTTTTTCTGGAACATACTTGGTATTTATATTTTGCAAATAGATATTTTCGTAAATAGATACTATATTAGGTTTAATAAATTTATTACTATAAATACCTTTTGATGAATCTTTGAAGTTAATACCTCCTACTACAAGGCAATTATCAAGTAATGATAGACCTTTTAGTGAACAGTAATTAGTTGAATTATTTCCTGATGGTACTAATACAATAATATTAGATTTGGATATTTTATCTATTAAAATTTGGAATATATCTAGTATAAATTTATTAAATTCATGAAGTTCAAATGGAAGGTATAATATTTGAATATTAAATTTAGCAGAAATTTCATATATTAAATCAATAGCTTTAAAAATCAATGAGCAATACGATTTATTGTATTTATCAAATGTTTTGATTACACAAAAGTCGCATTCTGAGGAATTTTTAAGTACGGTGTTTTTATATATGAAGTTTCCACCTATTATATTACACATAGCTGTACCATGTCCATTATCATCATATGGATATGAAATGTTGTTTATAAAATCTTTAAATAATACTATTCTATTTTTTGGTTTAATAAAAATATTTAATGGATAAATTCCTGAATCTATTATACCTATGCGTATGTTTTTACCAGTTAAGTTAGTGTTATATGTCATAGTTTTATAATTGGGTTTTTCAATTTCTGAATATAATTTGTTTCCACATAAGAAAACTTCAGAGTCAAAAGAAATGTATTTAACTTCAGGGGAATTTATTAACATGTTTAATAATTTATGAGATACTATACAACATATGATATTTAAATCGCACATATGGTGTATTAGAGTACAATTTTGATTGTCTTGGATTTTTTTTATTATTTTTGGAGAGCTATTGTTTAGTTCTAATATTATTCTGTAATTAGTAAGTGTACGTTTGTTAAATATATTTAAAAGATTAGTGTGTATTTTATTTTTAATAGTAATCATAAAAATCACCTTAAAATTAATATATAATTTAGTTTATTATATTGATTAATTAAGGTGATTTTTTTATATATTTTTTAAATTTATGGATTCTATTGGAGTATTTTTTTTGCTATTTTCTCTAAATATATTTATTGATGAAATCTTTATATATGATGGGAAAAATAAATCATCTATATTTATATTCAGTTTGTTGATAGTTGTATATTCTATGAATAAATAATCCCATTTATTCAGTTTACTATACTTAATATTATTGGTTATAAAATATTCTTCTAACAACCTCTGTATTGATGATATGAAACCAAGAGGTTTTATAAGTAAATAAACTATTTTATTTTGAAATTTAATATCAGATACATTAATTCTGAATGTTTGAAATTTTTGTAGTTTTTTTAATAACTGTGGATTGAATTTAATATAATCAGTGTAATTAAAGCTAATTAATGGTACGTAAAATATATTTTTATTTTTTATTTGATTATATTTTTTTGAAATTTTATGTTCAAAATATTTTAAGTCTTTTATAGAATTATCTGTAAGTCCACACTTAATAATATATTTCATATTAATATAGGTATATGAACCTAAAATCCTCCTCTAAATGTAATAATAGGATTATAACATAATATAGAATAAAAAAATAATAAGAATTAATAATAAAATAGTGAGTTTGTTTTAAGATAGAGGTAAAAAAATGTTGAAGAATAACAATATATTGTGTAATGTAGTAGAATGTAAATTTAATGACAAAAATCAATACTGTACTTTAGACAAAATAAAGATAACTAAACATGATGCAATAGTCAAAAATATAGAGTCAACAGATTGTGCAAGTTTTCAGTCTATGAAATAGTGATAAAGCATTCCTATACTATAATTAATTGTAGTTAGTGGGGAATGCTTTATTTTTTGATATGAATAAAATTATTTAAACGAAGAAATAATAATAACTAAAATTTAGAAAAATATTAGGTTGATTGTTAAGAATATTGACAAAAAACACCAATAAAATTAGAATATTTAGGAGCGACTTTAAAAAAGTTTAATAAGAATTGTTTATGAGATATTTTTATTATATTTAAACTCAATTTAAAGTAGGGAGAATAGATGGAAAAGATTATAATAAATGGATCTAATCCACTTTATGGAAGTATAGAAATTAGTGGTGCGAAGAATGCAGCAGTTGCTGTGATACCAGCTACAGTTATGTGTAGTGAAGGAATTTGTGTGATAGATAATATGCCTGATATAGAAGATGTAAATAAATTAGTGAGAATATTGAGGACTTTGGGATCTAATGTACGAAAAACAAATAATACATTAATAATAGATAACTCTGATTTACAAAGTTATCGAGCTGATAGTGATGATGTACATAATATGAGAGCCTCTTATTATTTAATAGGTGCGCTATTAGCAAGATTTAAGAAAGCAATCGTAGATTTACCAGGAGGTTGTAGCATAGGTGATCGTCCTATAGACCAACATATAAGAGGGTTGGAGAAACTTGGTGTTAATATTAGGATTGAACATGGATCAGTGATTGCTGAAACTGATAAATTGGTTGGGAATAATATATTTTTTGATGTGGTAAGTGTAGGGGCAACTATAAATGTAATGTTAGCAGCATGTTTTGCAGATGGAGTTACTGTTCTTGAAAATGTTGCAAAAGAACCACATGTTGTTGATGTCGCGAATTTTTTGAATTTAATGGGAGCAAATATAAAAGGTGCAGGTACAGATATTATAAAAATAACTGGTGTTAATAGACTTTTAGGATGTAATTATTCAATAATACCAGATCAAATAGAAGCATCTACATACATGATGGCAACTGCAGCTTGTACAGGGGAAGTATTGATTAAAAATGTAATACCAAAGCATTTAGAGTCCATAACAGCAAAACTTATAGAAATGGGCGTAACTATTTTTGAATATGATGACAGTATTTTGGTTAAAAGTGTTGAACGTTTGAAAGGCGTAAATATTAAAACTGCGCCATATCCAGGATTTCCAACTGATGTACAACAAATAATAGGTGTCCTTATGAGTATTTCTGAAGGGACTAGTATTATAAGTGAGAGTATATTTGAAAATAGATTTAAATATTTTGATGAATTAAAGAAAATGGGGGTAAATGTTAAGATTGAGGGAAGAGCTGCTATTATAAATGGAGTGAATAGGCTTACGGGATGTAAGCTTAGAGCTACAGATCTTAGAGCTGGGGCTGCTATGATTATAGCTGGATTAGTGGCAGAGGGAACTACAGAAATAGTTTCAATAAAACATATAGATAGGGGATATCCTCATATAGAAGAAAAATTTAGGAAATTGGGTGCTAATATATATAGAGAATACAGAAGTGATATTAAGGAATTTAAAAATATAATATAATTTATCTGGGGGTAAAATGAAATTTTGTTCTATAAGTAGTGGTAGTTCTGGTAATTGTTTTTTTGTTGGAAGTGATAGAACAAATATTTTAATAGATATAGGAATATCAAAAAAATCATTATTAAATGCTATTAATATGATTAATGTGAAACCTAATTTAATTAGTGGTATATTAATAACGCATGAACATTTAGATCATTATAAAGGAGCCAGTGTAGTATGTAAAAGTTTAGATATTCCATTGTATTTAAATGAATTGACATTTAAAAATATTGAGGATAAATTAAAAGGTGTAGAAAGAATAAACATAATAGATAATAAAGAATTTTCGATTGGTGATTTAGATATTAGAACCTTTAAATTACCTCATGATGCTGTTGATCCAATTGGCTATAGTATTTTAGATGGAACAAAAAAGTTGAGTATAGCTACTGATATTGGTTATATGTCAAAGGATGTTTTTGATAATATAAAAGATTCAGATGTGATATTGATTGAGAGTAATTATAATGAAGATATGCTTAGACTTAGTAATTATCCTTATTTTTTAAAAGAAAGAATACTTAGTGATCATGGGCATTTGTCAAATGAGGAATGCGCATTAACGATAGTTAAATTAGCAGAAATATCTTATAAAAGAGTTATTTTGGGACATTTAAGTATTACAAGTAATTTTCCTGAACTTGCATACAAAACTTCAGAAAAAATTATTTTAAATCATGGTATGAAAATTGGAAAAGATTTGAAGTTAACTATTGCACACAGAAGTTTACCAAGTAATTATATGAGGTTTTGAGTATAATGATAGATAATATATATTGTTCATGTGAGGAACATATAGGTTATGTTATTGATGATTTTATTAACACATATGAATTAGTTCCGAATATTGAATTTGATAGGGATAATAATTATTGTAATTATTGCAATAAGTATGCAAAATATATTGTAATGGATTAATTATATTTTAAAGAGGTGTTTTTATGAATTTATATGATAAATGGACTAATATGGTTACTGAATTCGTTAAGACAAAAGGTGAAGCAGTATTTTGGAATGAGTATAAAAATGTAGAATTAAAAATTTATAAGGATATACTTGGGAATAAAAGTTTTAGATTTACCTCTAGTATTAGTCAATTATCTAAGAAATATGGTATAAGTGAGGAATTTATAGTAGGGTTTGTTGATGGTATAAGTGAGAGTTTAAATACGAATGTAGATATAGAAAATATTACATTAAATGATGAAATAGATTTTAATATTGATGTGGAAAAATTATATTTTAATATGTTGGATGCTAAAGCTGATTATTTATTCAATTTACAAGAATGGAAGGATATTTTATCTAGTGATAAGATTAAAGAAATTACAACCAAATGGAGATCATCTAAAGTTGTAGTAAATAGTATAAAAATTGGAAGAAATGAATTGTGTTTATGTGGTAGTGGTAAAAAATATAAGAAATGTTGCGGAAGGTAAGTTTAATTTCTGTTGGTACATTGAAAGATTATTTTAAGAAATCAGAGAAATATTATAAAGGTTCTGTTGATTTAATAAATATAAAAGAAAGTGATAGAATCTTAGAGAGTAAGAGTATATTGAATATAATAAATAAGAACAAGGATAGTTTATATGTATTGTTTGATGTAAATGGTGTCAGAGACTTAGGTGAAATTAATAAACTTAAGAATATTAATAAAAATATCTATTTTATAGTCGGTGGGAGTGAAGGGGTATGTAATGAAATAAAGACTAAGTGTAATTATACAATTAGGTTAAGTAGTTTTACGTATCCACATCAGATATTTAGGTTAATTGCATTGAAATTTATAAATGAGATGTTTTATAAATGAGGATAAATTTATTTTTAAATAAGAAGGACTTAAGGAATTCTGATTTATTTCCTGCAATAATGGATTATTTTAGAAGAATTGACAAGTTTGTAAAGATTAATATTTATTATTGTTTAAATAGTAAATTGTTTGATCAGAGTGATTCGTATAATATTAATGTATCAATAGATGGAGAGTATATGGATTCTATTGAATTTAGTAATATTATAAGATTTAAAAGTATGGATAGAATAAAAAATATTAATATTGTTTTTGGAACATCTAATTTATATCATAATATTTGTTTTGTATGTTTTAATGTAGATATAGATTTATTGTTTTTAATTGTATTGGAGCAAATATATAGATCATATAAAATAATCAATAATGAACCATATCATAAGTAATTTATACTGATAAAGTATATTTTTAAAAATATTAAAGGGAGTATTCAATTTTGAATACTCCCTTTAATGTTTATTATCTAGATTTGCAAATTTTGAATGTTGACCTATCCATGCAAGTTTTATGTTTCCAACTTCACCATTTCTGTGTTTTGCAATTATACATTCAGCAATATTTTTATATTCTGTATCTTTATTGTAGTATTCATCTCTATATAGGAGCATTACTATATCAGAGTCCTGTTCAATAGATCCTGATTCACGCAAATCAGATAACATTGGTCTATGATCAGATCTTTGCTCTGGAGCACGGGATAACTGGGATAATGCAATTATAGGACAATTAATTTCTTTCGATAATGCTTTTATGAATCTAGATATTTCTGAAACTTCCTGCTGTCTGTTTTCATTTCTCGTATTTCCACTCATAAGTTGAAGATAATCTATAATTATTAAATCTATGTTGGTAGAAAATTTAAGTTTTCTACATTTTGATCTCATTTCTGTTATTGATATATTAG
Source organism: Candidatus Arthromitus sp. SFB-mouse-NL (assembly GCF_000709435.1). Taxonomy (NCBI): domain Bacteria; kingdom Bacillati; phylum Bacillota; class Clostridia; order Eubacteriales; family Clostridiaceae; genus Candidatus Neoarthromitus; species Candidatus Arthromitus sp. SFB-mouse-NL. Next base: position 1,633,768 of record NZ_CP008713.1, on the reverse strand, counting down.
GGGTATCATCGATATATATTTTTGCTTTAGATATAATTTCTGTGCCTTTAACTAATCTATCTAAATCAGAATCATCTAAATTTCCCGTTTGAAGTTTTTGTATATTAATTTTTGTTATTGATGATATTAATTTACTAGTTAATTGTTCCTTACTCATCTCAAGAGAAAATATAAGTACAGTTTTATTTTCTTTAATTGCTACATTTTCAGCTATATTTAAAGCAAAAGTAGTTTTTCCCATAGATGGTCTTGCAGCTATTAATATCATTTGGGATTTTTGTAATCCAGATAATTTTATATCTAAATCATAAAACCCTGTGGATAATCCAACAAAAGATAAATTATTAACATATAAATTTTCAATGTGTTTAATTGTTCTATCTAATATGTTATTAAGTGGTTCAATATCAGATTTAGTTTCTGATATTGAGAGATCAAATACACTTTTTTGTATATTTTCTATTAATAGATTGGGATCCTCTTTTTTATAAATACGTTCGAGAGTATCATTAGAAATTTTGATAAGTTTTCTAAGTATGGAATTATCCTTAACTATTTTGATATGTGTTTGTATATTGGCAATTGTGGCTATTGAATTTGATATATCAGTTATGTATAATGCTCCACCAGATAATTCTAATAGAGAATCTTTCTTTAAATATTCAATAAGAGAAATTAAATCTACATGTATATCTTTTAAAAACATCTTTTTTATAGTTTTAAAAATATTTTTGTGCACATCTTTATAAAAATCATCCACATTTATATTGTCTAGTATCTCATGAATGGTATTTTTATGTATTATCATTGCACCTAATAGTGTTTGTTCTGATTCTATATTATTTGGTGAAATCTTATTATCCATAAAATTAGTTCCTTCTATAAAATATTTCATTATATATTATAGAAGGTAATTATGTTAATTGACAAATAAAATAATGTTAAATTATAATAAGTTTACTATTTTAAACTTTAAGTTTAATATTTATTAATTTTTTATATGGAGTTTGTAATGAAGATCGGTAAAAAAATAAAACATTTAAGAATTAAAAATGGTCTTACTCAGGAAGAATTGGCAGATAGAAGTGAATTATCTAAAGGATTTATATCTCAATTAGAAAGGGATTTAACTTCACCTTCAATAGCTACACTTGTGGATATTTTAGAGTGTTTAGGAACTAATTTAAAAGAATTTTTTAGTCAGGAAGATAATGAGAAAATATGTTTTGGTAAGAATGATTTTTTTATAACTAATAATGAAGAATTAAAACATGATATACATTGGATTGTTCCAAATTCTCAGAAAAATAGAATGGAACCTATTATAGTGTATTTGAAGGGTGGAGGAAAAACATTTAAAGAAGATCCACATGAAGGAGAAGAGTTTGGATATGTTATTTCAGGAAGTATTTATTTAAATTTGGGAAATAGGAAGATAAGGGTAAAAAAAGGAGAGTCCTTTTATTTTTCACCAGAAACAGATCACTATATAGAGAATACATCTAATCATATTGAGGCATGTGTCATCTGGGTAAGTACTCCTCCAAATTTTTAAACCTTAAATAATATTAACTAAGGAAGGATCTTTAAATATAAATTTTATAATATCATTAATATTATCTGAACAAATAATGTTAATATCTTTTATATTTTTAGGAATATCATTTTCATTTTCTTTTGGGATTATGATATGTTTTAATCCACTTTTTCTTGCAGCATATATCTTTTCAAATATACCTCCAACTTTTTTAATGTTTCCTTTAATTGATATTTCACCTGTTATGGCTATATTTTGAGGTACTGGTTTATTTAAAATAGAACTTAATATACATATAGTTACCGCAACTCCTGCAGATGGACCGTCAATTTTACCACCACCTATAGCATTTAAATGTATATCATAGTCGTTTAAATCTAGACCAGTAAGCTTACGTATAACGGTTGAGGCATTGAATACTGAATCTTTTGCCATAGAACCAGCTGTTTCATTGAATCTAAGTTTGCCTTTTGAGGGATTTTTGGCTTTAAAAGTTTCACATTCAAAATTTAAAACGGAACCTAAAAATCCATTAACTCCAAGTCCTTTTATTAAACCAACTTTAGGATCTTCTATTTTATTTTTCTCTACAAAAGGAGAAATACGAGATAATGATAAAACTTCCTTTACTATATCTTTTGTTATCACAATATTTGAATTTTTATTTCCTTTGTTCTTGTATATCGCATAACCATATGCGTCACTTATTATACTTGTTGCTTTCCTACCTTCTATACAATGTTCGCTTATTATTGACGGTACATCATCTTTTAATGTTATATTTAATTTTTTAGCGGAATTTACTACAATTTTTTCTATATCAGTTGATGTTAGAGGTTCAAAAAATACTTCGGTACATCTGGATCTAAGAGCAGGATTTATTTCATGTGGTTCACGGGTAGTAGCACCGATTAATATAAAATCTGCAGGTGCTCCATTATCAAATAAAAATTTAATGTATTTAGGTATATTCTCATCATCTGGATCATAATATGCTGATGAAAATTCTACTTTCTTATCTTCAAGTACCTTCAATAATTTGTTTTGTAATATTAAATCAAGTTCACCGATTTCATCTATAAATAATACTCCACCATGTGCATCTGTAACAAGTCCTGGTTTTGGTTCAGGTATTCCTATTTCTGCTAAGTCTTTTTTACTACCTTGATAAATTGGATCATGAACAGATCCTAAAAGAGGATTTGTAACTTCTCTTGGATCCCATCTTAATGTTGTTCCATTAACTTCTATGAAATTTGATTTATTATTAAATGGAGTAAAATCAAATTTTTTAGCTTCTTCTAGAGCAAGTCTAGCTGCAGAAGTTTTACCTACCCCGGGTGGTCCATAAATTAATATATGTTGAGGATATTCAGAAGTAAGTTTTGAAATCAATGCTTTAATAGGTCTATCTTGACCTATTATTTCATCAAATGATTTAGGTCTTAAAAGATGTTGTATACTTTTATTTAATTGTTTTTTATTGAGCATCTCAAGTTGGGCATATTTTTTTAGAGTTTTGGTATTTTCTGGACCTTTATTTTTTTTAATGATTTGTAGTTTTATTTCATCAATATATTTATCTTGTTTTTCATTTAATATATCTTCAACTTCATTTTCAATTTTACTTTGAATGTATCTGCGACTGATTTCTTCAACTATAATATCCTTGGTAATTAAATAAACTTTTTCTAATTCATCATAAGAAGGAACGTCAATTAAGGATTTTCCATTACTAGCAATTACATTTATGCTATAAAGTTTTTCATTAATATTTTTACTTGAAATATATTTTGGTAATTTAAATTTAGAAATTCTACTATTAATGGTATTTTTATCGAATAATTTTTCAAGCATTTCATATAAAACATTAACTCTAAATTCAATATTATTACTTTCTTCAATTAGTTTCTCAATTTCATCAATTGTAACATTAGAATTCAAATTATCTCCCCCTTATTATTTAATAAAAATTAAATTAAGTTAAAAATTATTCACTAATAACTTTTAATATCATGTTAACCGAAACCTCTGTACATAATTTTATGGAGATTGGATAATTTCCCAATGATTTAACTTGTTCAAACGATATTTTCTTTTTGTCTATATTTAAGTTGAATTTTGAGTTTATTTTATTACAAATATCTTTAGATGTAATTGTACCAAATAGTTTTCCATTATTTCCAAGTTTTGTATTTATTATAATTTCTTTTCCTCTTAAATTATTTGCTATTTTTTGAAATTCTTCAATTTTTTCGATGTGTGCCTGACGTTCCATCTCTTTATGGTAATTTAGTGTATTTAAATTTGAATTATTAGCTTCTATGGCTAATTTTTTAGGAAATAGGAAGTTTCTTGCATACCCATCTGATACTTCAACTAAATCATTTTTCTTTCCTAGATTTTTAATATCATTAGTTAGTATAACTTTCATAAAAATACCTCCGTAAAATAAAAAATTTACATTATAGTAATTAATATTTTAGTTTTAATAATTATATATTTCAAGGCTTTAGAGGTATTTATTAAAATTATTAGATATTAAAAACATAATATTTATAACATATTAACAGTTATAGTATTGTTTAAAATTTATTTAAAAATTCTTAATTAAGTAATGTAAAATATATATACATTTGTATATTATTATCCAAAGTATAATAAAAGGCAAATAGAGTAATTTCTATTTGCATTTTTAAATTTAATTATTTAGAAGCTGTTTTAATTTGTCTTCAATATCTATTCTTGGGAATAAATTTTCACCTTTTTCAACTTTGGTTCCAGCTTTTGTTCCATTAAAATTTGAAATAGAATCAAATGAGTCTACATCATAATTTAATTTAGATTTAATTTGTTTTGATGTATTTGGCATAAATGGACCTAGCAGAATTGAGAATACACGTATTGATTCACATAGATTATATAAAACAGTTTTGAGTCTATCCTTTGATTGTTCCTCTTTTCCAAGAATCCAAGGTTTAGTTTCATCTATGTATTTATTTGATAGGCTTATACAGTTAAATATTTCTGATAAGGCATTTGATATTTTTAATTGATCCATACATGATGTAACCTTATCTTTTAAATTTTTAACCGAATTTATAAGTTCTATATCTTCATTTAATATTTCAAGTTGATTAGGAATAAATCCATCGAAATATTTTATTACCATAGATATAGTCCTTGATATGAGGTTACCCAATAGATTAGATAAATCAGAATTTATTTTTAACATAAATAACTCATTGTTAAATACTCCATCATTTCCAAAATTAACTTCGCGTAAAAGAAAATATCTTATAGAGTCAATTGGAAAGTGTTGTGATAAAATAATTGGATCAATTACACTACCTTGGGATTTAGACATTTTATTTCCGTCTATAAGAAGCCAACCATGTCCAAATACTTGCTTTGGAAGTGGAAGATTTAGTGCAAATAGCATAATAGGCCAATAAATCACATGGAATCTTACAATTTCTTTTCCTACAACATGAAGATCAGCAGGCCAGAAAGAATTCATCAGATTTTTTTCATTATTTTTGTAACCAAGAGCAGATATGTAATTTGATAAAGCATCTATCCATACATAGACAACGTGTTTTTGATCAAATTTTACAGGTATTCCCCATTTTAAACTAGTTCTTGAAACACATAGATCTTGAAGTCCAGGTTTTATAAAATTGTTTATCATTTCATTCTTCCTTGATTCAGGTTGAATAAATGATGGGTTTTCCTCTATGTGTTTTAATAATCTATTTGCATATTTACTTATCTTAAAGAAATAAGCTTCTTCTTTTTGAATGGTTATATCACGTTTACAGTCTGGACATTTTTTGTCAATCAATTGGGTTTCTGTAAAAAATGATTCACAAGGAATACAATAAGGTCCTTCATATGTGCCTTTATATATATCTCCATTTTTATATAGTGTTTCAAATATATTTTGTACAGTTTTTATATGATAATCATCAGTAGTTCTTACAAATATGTCATAATCTATATTAAATAGTCTCCAAAGAGATTTAATTTTTTCAACTATCTCATCAACATATATTTTTGGATGTTTTGAATATTTATCTGCATTTTGTTGAATTTTTAATCCATGTTCATCAGTTCCTGTTAAAAATTTTGTATCGTATCCCTGCAGTCTTTTAAATCTAGCAATTGAGTCACTTATTATTGTTGTGTATGTATGTCCAATATGTAAATCTCCCGATGCATAATAGATAGGTGTCGTTATATAGTAGGTATTTTTCATTATTTCATTTATCCTTTCATTTATTTTTTAAAATATGAATTTATTGCTAATGTTTAGAGGGGAATTCTTATTTGAAAATAGTATAACTATAAATACATCCTCATTATTGGGAATATAGTTTATAGATTTTAGACAATTAGTAGATATATATTGTGTATCTATTTTTTTACCATTAACTAAAATCTTTGAATTTTCAGTAAAACCATTTCCAATTATAAAGACTCCATCATTATTTATATTAATATCTTCTATAATTTGAGTGTTATTGCCTATTTTTATAGGTGATATTTCATAAGGAAATTTACTATTATCGTATATATTTTGTTTTTTTATATCTAAAATTAATTGTTTTTCATAATCGTTATATTTTGTATCTTCCTTAAAAATTTCTCTGAATCTATGATATATTGTGGAATTTATATTTAAATCTGAAAAAATTTCATACAGAAATTCATAAGCATGAATTTCTGTATTTTTATCAATAGATATCATTTTTTTATTATTTGATTCAATTATTAAATAAGGGGTCTTAAATAAATCTTCTTTAGTTAATGAAGAAAAGGTACTTTGATTTTCTCCAAGAGAAGGTAAATGGTCACCATAAAGTATTAGAATATATTCTTCATTTGTGTTATTTAGTTCATTTATTAAATTTATAATGAAATCGTCCACATGTTTAATAATATTTGCATAATTTTGGAGTTCTATTAAGTCTTTCTCACTAAGTGAATTACTTTCAACTACAATGTCACCATTTATTAACGTATTATATGGACCATGTGATTCTACAGTAACACCAAATATAAAATCTTTTTCCGGAGTATTTTTAATTTTAGTTATAATTTCATTTATTAGGATATTATCTTTATACCAAAAATTTTGACTTATTTCTCTTGATGTCATAGCTTCAATAGGTATAAATGTTTCAAATCCAATATTTTCGTAAGCTTTAGTACGATTATAGAATGTCGAAAAATAATTGTGTATAGCTGTTGTTGAGTATCCATAATTTTTTAATATATAAGGAATGCTTTCTACTTGAGTATTATTTAATAAGTTTAAGTAAGGCATTTTTGTATAAAGGTTTTTTATATTAATTCCTGTAAGTATTTCAAATTCTGATTGAATTGTCCCACCGCCTAAAACTGGAACAATTATTTCTCCACTTTCGTTTATTTTTGATAGATTTCTTAAGTTTTTAAGTGGATCATTAGAAAATTTAACATCCTTTAATTTAAGTGGATCAAATATTGATTCTAATTGAATTAAGATTATATTAACATCTGGATTTTCAAAATTATAATCATTTTCAGATAACATATTTTTGATTTTTAAGATTTTATCTATATCGTAATCGAGGTTTTTATTGTTTGAAAAGAATAAGGTTGTTGAGTCATAAAAAGAATGTAAAAATCCATTTTTAAAATATGTATCTGATAAATTAAAATCACTTAGTACATATGTAATAGATTTACCATAATTATAAAGTTTATCCATAGATAACAAGTAAATATATATAAATAATGTGTATAGTATAAAGTTTAAATACCTATATTTTAAATTAAATAACTTAAATTTAATGTTTTTAGATATTTTTACTACAATTATAAATATAATGGAGAATAAAATAATTAATATCAATACATTAGTTATTAGTTTGGTATTTAGATACTTTGAAATAATATTAGTTGCTTCATTTACTAAGAATAAATCTTCAAAAATTAATGGACTACCTTTAAAATAAATATTTACATTACTTATAAATGCAATAAAACACCATACACTATAGTGCATTGCACAAAATATAAGAGGTTTTTTAAATATGAACGTATATAAACTTGAAAATATAAAAAATAGTATTAGATATAAGTATATATATATATTGTTTGAACTTAAAAAATTGTATATAGATTTAAGGTCTTGTCTATGTATTAATTCAATTAAAATGAAGAACAGTATACAGATTATAATGTATTGAATTATAAGCTTACTATTATATTTTTCATTATTATTAAAATTTTTAAGCATAATATTTAAGTTAAAATGAAAAATACTAAATACTATATAGCTTATTATACATTGAAATATAGAGTTAATAAAGTGTATAATGTTTATGAGGTGATAAATTAATGGATAAGGATACTATGATAAAAGATAAATTAACAAAGATATGTTTGTGCAGGGGAATTGATAAGTTTACCATTAATGAATGTATAAAAGATGGTGCTGATACAGTTGATAAAATAAAAGAAAAGACTGGAGCAACTGGAGGTGGATGTAAAGGATCTAGGTGTAGGAGTAAAATTATAGAACTTATAGAAGAATCAGATAAATAAAGGGGAGGATACTTTAGTATCCTCCCCTTTATTTAATAAACGGATTAAAGAATCTACCATTATTCATATAAAACAACCAGATAGCTATTAAGTCTAATATAATGAAAAATAATATTGATACTATATCATTTATTTTAAATTTTCTTTGTGTATACCATGTACGTTTTTTCTTATAACCAAACCCTCTAAGTTCCATTGCACATGAAATTTTATCTATACGATTAATGCTTGAAAAAATTATAGGAATTATTATAAAGAACATATTTTTTATTCTTATAGATAGTTTTTCATTTTTGGACATATCGATTCCGCGTGCTTGTTTGGATAATGATATATTTTTGTAATCCTCTATTATGTCAGGTATATATCTAAGTGCTAAAGATATAGCATAAGAAATTTTATAGTTTATACCTATTTTATTTAATGATGCCGCGAACTCACTCGGATTTGTTGTTAGTATAAACAGTAGAGAAATAGGAATTACGCTAAAATACTTTAATGTAATATTAAGTTGATAGAAAAGCTGTTCAGCAGTAATTGAATATGCATTATTAAAATTTAATAGTATAGTTTTAGTTCCATATATTTCTGGTCCTGTATTTGGACCAAAAGCATATATGAGTATGTTATTCAATAATAGGAATATTAGTATGAATGTTATTACAAAGGAAATATCCTTAAATTTTATCTTTGATAATTTAAATAAAAATACACTTAATACAATTAAGAATATTAATAATCTTGTATCATATGTTATTATTGTTACAACACACCAAAGAATAAAACATATTAATTTAGTTGCACCTGTTAAATTGTGAATAAACGAATTCTTATCAATATATTCAAGAATCAACTTCATTTTTATACCTTGTGCTCCTGTCATAAGTTATAAATTTGTTTATAAATATATCAGTGTCATCTAATGATAATTTTTTAGAAATATTATGTAATGATGTTTTCCTTAGGTTAGCGTTATCTATTATATATTCGTTTGATAAAATTTTAGATGGTATATCGTCACCTATTTTTTTACCATCAGATAGAACAATACATCTATCTGCATATTCCATCAGTAAGTTCATATCATGAGTTATTATAATTGAAGTTATGTTATATTTTTTTAATCTTTGTATAAATTCCATTATTTGATTATAGTGTTTAAAATCTTGACCAGCTGTTGGTTCATCTAAAATAAGTATTTTTGGGTTGCTTACTAAGATAGATGCTATTGTCACACGTCTTTTTTGTCCATAACTCAGCGCAGATATAGGCCAATTCCTAAGCTCATATAAGCCACATATTTTTAATATATCATATACACGATTTTCAATTTCACTTTTATGTAAATTCATATTTTTAAGAGTAAATGCTACTTCATCAAACAATAAAGTATTACTTATCATTTGATTTGGATTTTGCATTACATATCCAATTGAAGAAGATCTTTGAAATATTGTATCGTATGTTATATCTTTATTATTTAAAAATACTTTACCTGAAGACGGTTTTAAAAACCCACATATAATTTTTGAAATTGTGGACTTTCCAGCACCGTTTTTACCGACAATACATAGTAATTCATTATTGTAAACATCAAATGATAAATTATTTAAAACAAGTTTATCATTCTTGTAGCCAAAGTTTATATTTTCGCATTTTAAAAGAGGATGGGCAGAGCATATATTAGCATGAAAATTAGTGTATTTTAATGATTTATAAAATCTTTTAATATTATCTTTAAAAGATGAAATATTTAAATTTTCTATGTTATTAAGGTTTGGATTTTCATTTATATCGCATCCTGCATATTTTAAAGCTGTTAAATATAAAGGTTCCCTTATACCACATTGTTTTAATAATGAGGTTGATAATAATTTATTTATTTCACCATCAAAAACTATCTTACCATCATGCATAAGTAATACTCTATCAAAATTAAGTTTCAATACTTCTTCAAGTCTATGTTCTATTATTATTATAGTTTTCGGATTTTTATCTGTGATTGTATTAATTAAATTAATGGTTTCCTCTGCTGTTTTTGGATCTAAATTTGCTAAAGGTTCATCAAAAATTAATATTTCACTATTGTCTACAAGTGCACCGCCTAGAGTTACTCTTTGTTTTTGTCCACCAGATAGATTATGAGGACTTGAATTTAAAAAATCATTGGAACCAATAAGATTAGATATATTATTGACTTTTTTATGCATTAATTCTGAATTTACACATAAATTTTCTAACTTGAATGCTATATCTTCTGCAGATGTTAATGCTATAAATTGATTATCAGTATCTTGAAGGATTGTAGCTACATTTTTTGATATTTCAAAAATAGACATATTTCTGGTATCTTTGTCATTAATTTTTAAATTACCAGAAATTTCTCCAGGATAAAAAAAAGGAACAAGACCATTTATGGAGTTAAATAGAGTACTTTTACCGCATCCTGATTCTCCAAGTATGAGTATTTTTTCATTTTTGTAGATGGTTAGATTTATGTCTTTCAATGTGGGAAATTGTTGTGAATTGTATTTAAAACTGAAATTTGTAAATTCAATTAATTTTTTTTTCATTTGGATGTTTACCTCAAATTTGGAAATTTTATTTTAGGATTCTTTGGATAGACTTCCTTTTTTTACAATAGATTTAGAATATAATGATAATAAGCTTGTTCCGATTATACCTACAGTTAATATATTTGTAATTGATGCCATTCCTCCTTGGATGAATACCTTTTTTATGGGTTCAGAATATATTAGCACATCTAAAATTGGTGCAACTATAAGCCAAGCGATAAGATTAGATATAATTTGTGCAATATTAAATTTTATTATTGAGTATTTATTAAATACTTTTAGATTAATAGATTTAGAGCATAGACCAATTATAAAACCTATAATTGTAGAGGCTAAAACCCAGCTAAACCAAGGTGTACCGTAGAACAACATATCTTTTAATGCATGTCCTATAAAACCAATTAGCAAACCAGACAATGGACCATAAATTACAGCCATTAATGCTAAGAAAGCATAAGATAATTCAAAATTTGTGTTTGGAATTCCTGATGGTATAGATGCGAAACGCCCTAAAATTAAAAAAACAGCAGAACCAATACCTATTGCTACAATATTTTTAATAGATATGGAAGAGTTTTTCATGCTGAATCCTCCTTGATTAAGAATATATTTTATTTTCACACAAAAAGTATACACAATACTATCTTTAAAATCAATATTAACTATTTATTAAAATGTTTACCTTGATATATGTTATTTTCTTTTAAATAGTCATGTATTGAGTTTAATAATTCCCATTTTTTTATGCTCCATTTAGGTTCTATTATGTCTTCTCTTTTAGCATCCCCAGTTATTCTATGTATTACTATATTTGGATTTGTAAGTGATATAGCATCTCCTATTATTTTTATATAACTATTTCTTGTTAGAGTATATATAGATGGATTTTTTAAATACTCTTTTGCAAGTTGTGTGTTTTTAATTATATAGAGGAGATGGTATTTTATACCTTGTATATCTAGTGTATTTATAAATTTTACTGTTTCTATCATATCATCATATGATTCATATGGTAGTCCAAAAATAATGTGAGTGACTACATTTATGTTCTTCTTACGTAATTTTATTACTGCTTCTTTAAAACATTCTGTATCATGACCTCGATTTATTAATATAGCAGTTGAATCTTTTGATGTTTGTAGTCCAAGTTCAACCATTAGGAATATTTTTTCATTATAATGAGATAGTAAGTCTAATATTTCGTTGGATAGACAATCAGGTCTAGTTCCTATTGATAATCCAATAACTCCTTCTTGACTTATTGCTTCATCATATATTTTCTTTAAATAATCTATGGAAGCATATGTGTTTGTATAAGCTTGAAAATATGCTATGTATTTATTTGAGTTCCATTTCCTTTTCATAATTTTTTTTTGTTCAATAAATTGTTCTGATATTGATTTAGATCTATTTCCTGAAAATTCACCAGAGCCCATAGTACTACAGAATGTACACCCACCAAAAGATATTTTTCCATCTCTATTTGGACATGTAAATCCCCCATCTAATGTTATTTTTATTATTTTTTCTTTAAATTTATTTCTAAGGAATAAATTTAAAGAATAATAAGGTTTATTATCAAAAATCATAGTTTATTTCCTTTCAAAAATAATAGATTCATATTTTAACATATAAGAAAATAAAAATTAAATACGATATAAAAAAAGGAAGGTAGTTGATTTTGACAAATTTAAATAATTTAATGAGTATGTTTAAGGTATCATGTATCTTTATTGGTACAGTTGTTGGAGCCGGACTTGCGTCAGGGAAGGAAATATATCAATTTTTTTCCATATATGGTTTAGATAGTTTTTTTGGATTTATAGTATGTTTTTTAATGTATGTATTTATTGGAAATATATTGTGTGATATATGTAATAAAAAAAACTTATCTTCTTATAATCTTTTGATAAATGAAATATGTCCTCGAATTTCAGCAAAAATTTTAAATAGTTTCGTGAGTTTATACTATTTGTTTTCCTCTTCAATTATATTTGCAGCAAGTGGATCTATAATAAGTCAATTTTTTTCTATACCAAGTATTTTTGGGACGATATTAATGATAATAGTTTCAGTTGTGATTTTAAAATTTAGTATGAAGGGACTCGTTTGGGTTAATTCATTAAGTGTACCAATAATGATTTGTATAATATTTCTAATATTTATATTATTTGAATTATTTTCGGATCCAATAAACCTTGAAACAGGAGCATTATTTATATTTAAGAATAAAGATATAAAGTTACATAATAATATAATCTTATCTTGTCTTTTATACGGTGGATTTAATATTTTGAGTTCCACAGGTATTTTGGCTCCGCTTTCTATTCGTCATAAGAGCAGTAATTTTAAAAAAGGCATATTTATGGGGTCATTGTTTTTAATTTTAATAAGTATGATTATAAATTATTTAATTTTATCCAATATGCCATACATAGCCAAATATGATATACCTCTTCTTTATGTATCTAAGATATTTGGAAAAACATTTCAGGTGATTATACTTGTTTTAATATGGGTTGAGATGCTTTCTACAGAAATATCTAGTCTTTATTCACTTGCCCAAGGTATTTCTAACAAGTATAGATTTTCGTTATTTAAGAGTATTTTATTGATCTTATTTGTTTCTGTGCCTGTATCTATATTTGGGTTTACTAATTTAATTTCTATTATATATCCATTTTTTGGCCTGTTAGGATTAGTTTTTATATACTATATAGTTAAGTATAAATATAAGAAAAAATAAAAAAGGTATCTATCAATTTGATAGATACCTAACATAAATTGTATAAATGTATAAAATCATCTATTATGTTTTCAATTTCTATATGGAGAGTTGATATCATTTCGTAGTTGCGATTTTGGATATAGTTTTTTATTTTAGATGATAAGCTTATGTGGTCGAGACTATCAATGAATAAATTGAAGTATATTTCGTTTAGTATCAAATAGTTAAGAGATATTAATTTTGAATTTATTTCTATGTTTTTAATTAAATTATTTAGTTCTTTTTTATATTTCGGTAAAAGTCTATGCTCTATTTCCATCATATATTGGTCTAATGAGGATGTTTTAAAACTGTTTATTATATCAGTAGTAAATACAGAATTTTGTGTTAATATACTACAATCATTTTTTTCAATATTTAATAAATTTTCATAAACAGTCTTAGGAGCTTTGCCAAAAATGTTATTACTATCATCCTCTGAGTATTTTTCAAATATATTTTCTTCACTTCGATACATTCTAGATTCATCTAGATACCCATAATATTCACCAGATTTTTTTGATAGTTCTTTTAACAGATATTTTTCATTCTTATCTATAGAGTATTTAATTCCATCTATAATACACATATTTATAGCTGAAATAGTTAAATACATATTTGTTTTTGGATTTGGTGATCTTAATTCAAATCTTGTTGATTTATTATTTTCACTATCTCTTATAAGAGCTATCAATATAGACCTATTTCTAGACGGTATGTCTTTAGATATACCAAGTGATGCAACTGTACATATTGGAGCTTCGAAGCCTGGTTTGAGACGTTTTAATGAGTCTATTGTATTGGATATGAATGGATTTATTATGTCGTAGTTTTTTAAGATTCCCATAATCGCACCATATCCTATAGGACTCATAAATTCACTATCATTATCTGAAAATATATTTATTAGATTACCATTTTTAAGTTTTAAAAAAATACTAAAATGTAAATGAGCACCATTTCCAGCTACTTTTTCGATAGGTTTAGCTAAAAATGTAACATCTAACTTATGGCGTTTGAATGTTTCTTTTATTATACTTTTCACAATTAAAAGATTATCGCATGTTTGCATTGCAGTTGAATATTTCCAGTCAATTTCTAACTGTTCTAAAATGTGATAATTTCCATTAGAGTCTATCTTTGATTTAACACCGCCAACTTCTTTATGTCCCATTTCTGGGTGCAAGTCATAGTTTTCCATCATTATTAATGAATCTTCTAAAGCAGTTCTAACAATTCCTTTTGTCATATTCCAGTATTGTTCATGTAAACCCTGAGAAGTTGTTAAATCTTCTATGTTAATATATTCTTCAGGAGTTTTAACCCAAAATTCAAGTTCAGTTGCAGTATTTATTATTATATCATCTATATCATCAAAATTAATTGATTTAAGGTAGTTAGGATTTTTTTTAAATAGGTCTATAAGGGTACATTTCATGAAATTAATTGATCTTTTTAAGATAGATCTAGAGTCGATATATTTTTTATTGTGTGTTAAAAAACTAGGTATTCTAAGTGTTCCTACAGGTTTGTTTGTTAGTTGATCTACGTTATCAAAATTGTAATCAACAAACCAGTTTGAATGTTTATCTATGATCATGTCTACTTTTGCATCATTTAGTGTTGCTATTCCAGTTAATACTACTGAAGATCCATCTGTTTGAATAGCACATCCATCAAAGAATAAATCAATATCATTAATAAAGATTTCTGTAGGTATTTTTTCATCAGTATCATTAGCATTTAAATCTATAGCCATGAGTGATATGAATTTTATTTCAGGATGATTAACTAGTAAATTTATAATAGAACTTTTTGATATATTTTCTTTTCTAATTATATAAATTAAATTTTCAACCATAAATCTTTAAAATCAAATAAATTATTTGATTTCCTCCTTTTATTTTTGATGATATTTTGAATTTTATGATATAATTAATTCTACTTATTGTCAAATTCGAAAGGGTTTTATTATGGATTTTAAAAATGGTAATATTGGTTTTTTTGATTCTGGAATTGGAGGTATTTCTATTTTAGGAAAAACAATGAAACTTTTAGAAAATGAAGTGTTTATTTATTTTGGTGATTCTAGAAATTCTCCTTATGGAAGTAAATCTGAGAGTGAATTAATCAATTTATCTATTAATATATGTAATTTTCTGATTTTTGAAAATAATTGTAAAGCAATTGTTGTTGCTTGCAATACTGCTAGTAGTGCGGCAATAAGGTTTTTAAGAGAAAGGTATGAGCCTAAAATACCAATAATAGGAGTGGAACCAGCAATAAAACCAGCAGTAGAGTTTGTTAATTCAAATAACAAAAAAGGATATATATTATTATTGGCTACACCGTTTACAGTAAATGGGGATAAGTTAAGATGTTTAATTAATAAATATAGTAAGAATACAATAGAGTGTTTTGCTCTTGATTATTTAGCTTATATGATCGAACATAATGAAAGTGAACAAAGTATTTATGACTACCTTTATGAAAGATTACATAAATATATAAATAATGTTAGCTGTATTGTATTAGGGTGTACTCATTATTATTTTGTGAAAAATATAATTAAAGATATTTTTGGTGAAGGAGTAAGAATATTTGATGGATCATTAGGTACAGCGATGGAACTTAGACGTAGACTTATAGAAAATAATTTAATTAATAAAACTATAGATAATTTAAATACTAGGGTTCAAATATATAATTCTTTGGATAATGAGAAAGTGCTACGTTGTCATAAAATATTAAGTGGGGTAATATAGGATGAAGAAATTTATATTATATGGATTTTCAGAAGATGAAATATTAAGAATTCAAAAGACGGTAAAATTTATTAGTAGTAATATACAATATTTAACATTCGATGATAGTGATTTCAATAGAACTTTAGGGGATGTAATAAAAGACAAAAAATTTAATACTAATGGTGAGTATAGTTGTGGAGAAAAAGTAGTTATATTTCAGAATATTGTATCTAAAGAAGTAGATATATATTTTAAATTACTTAGAAAGAATTTAGGTAAAAATATAATATTTGCAACGGTTACGGATACATCTATAAATATGGAAATATCACATTTATTTGATGAATTTAAACAAGAAAGGGATTATTTTAGGGGAAATAGGAAAAACAAGTAAACTTTATTAATTTTTAAGAATAGTTTTAAGTATATAATATTTTTTTAGGAGTTTTTATGTCCACAGGGTCTTTAAAAATTCAAACTTATATGGGTAATAATCCTGAACCGGTAAGTAATGCAAATATTAAAGTTACTTTATATGATCAGAACAATATAGTTAGAGAGGTTGTTGATTTAAAAACAAATGATTCTGGGATAGCTATTTTAGATGGAATAGTTACACCACCTATAGAATTATCTTTAAATGAATATGAGACTGAGAGACCATATGGATTATGTGATGTAGCAGTTTCCAAAGATGGATTTATTGAAACATTTGTAAAAGGATGTCAATTATTTGGAGACGAGGAATCGATTCAGCCCATTAATTTAAATTTAGTTAATAGGAATAAATCATTGTATAGTCAGATAGAGGAAATTAATATAGAGGCAAATACTCTTTATGGCAATTATCCACCTAAGATACCTGAAGCCGAAGAAAAAACTATGATGCAATCAACAGGTCAAGTTGTATTATCAGAGGTTGTAGTACCTGAATTTATTACAGTTCATATAGGCTCTCCGAATTCTAATGGAAATGATTATACGGTGAGATATTCTGAATATATCAAAAATGTTGCCTCCTGTGAAATATATTCAACATGGCCATCAAATGCTATAAGAGCTAATATATATGCAATAATATCATTCACATTAAATAGAGTATATACGGAATGGTACAGAGGCAAGGGAAAGGATTTTACAATAACAAATTCTACAGCGTATGATCATGCATTTAATTATGGAAGAAATATATTTAAAAATATATCAAATATTGTCGATGAAATTTTTTCAACATATATGAAGAGACCAGGATCTAAACAGCCTTTATTGTCACAATATTGTGATGGTAAAAAAGTAAAGTGTCCTGGCTGGATGACTCAATGGGGGAGCAAATATCTGGCAGATGAAGGATATACTCCTTATGAGATATTGACTAATTTTTATGGAACAAATTTAGATTTAGTAACAGCAAAAGAAGTTAAAGGCATACCAATATCTTATCCAGGTATTGCACTAAAAGTTGGGAGCAGAGGTTCTGATGTGAGGAATATACAAAAATATTTGAATACAATTTCGAAAAATTACCCAGCTATACCTAAAGTTTCTGAAGATGGTATATATGGAAATGCTACTAGGGATGCTGTTAAAAAATTTCAAGAGATATTTAATGTTAATGTATCAGGTGTTGTTGAGTATGATACCTGGTATGCGATTTCTAATGTCTATGTTGCAGTAACTGAAATGGCTGAACTCAGATATGATACAAAGGTATTAAGAAATTTTATTCCATATTCTCCTATCGATAAGGTGTCTCCAATTAGGTATTAATTTTATTGAATAACTATTGATTTTAATCAGTAGTTATTTTTTATTTTTTAAGTAATATTTAGTTGTTTTGATTTATTATTTTAAATATAAATGATATAATTTAAATGGGGATATATATGATTTATTTGGGGGAATTATGAATATAAAAGTTAACGGATGTTTTTTAATTTTAATTATATTTAGTATATTTTTAGGAATTTTAAGTTTTATTCATATAGATAGTAGAAATATAGAGAATATATATATACATGACATTGAAAAAATATTTAATGATTTGAATGGTTTAGAAAATATGTTTATTGAAGAAAATAATAAGTATATGGAAACTAATGTAGTAAGTAAATATTTTGTAAAAGAAATTCGTGATGGATATACAGATATTAAATTCACAATAATATCAATTATTAATAATATAAATAGAAATTTATATTATTGTGATCTAAATAAAAGATATTTAGTTAATTTACTTAATGATTTATTGACTATAATTGATAATGAATTCTTGAAGAGCAGTATTTTTTATTCAACAAATGATTTTTTTATAAAAAATACAATGAGCATAATAGATAAATGTAGATTTGTAGTTAATAAATATAATTTGCTTAAATTTAATTTTGGTTTAACTGGAATTTAGCTCTTGTAGTGCATATATTGATTAGGAGGACATTATGAATAAATATTTAAGAATATTCTTGATGTTTATTTTTGTTTATATTTTTATGTCATGCAAATCTGATATAGGAGTGATTAATACAACTGATAGAAAATTAAAAATAGGAGTTACGACTGTTCCTTATGGAGAAATTTTGCAGAATATAAAGAATGTATTTAAGGAAGACTTTGAAATAGTAAATTATATTGATTATGATACATTGAATCGAGATCTAGTTAATGGTAATTTAGATGCTAATTTTTTTCAGACAAGAGATTATTTAAATAGATTTAACTTGAGTAGTGAAAGTAAACTTATAGAAATTACATCTGTGCACATTGAACCTTTGATTATCTATAGTAGTAAATATAGATCGATTGATAAGGTGGAGAATGGAGATATTGTGTATATACCAAATGATTTTATAAATAGGAATAGATCTTTAAAGCTTTTAGAAGATGCTGGGTTGATCACGCTTGTAGAAGAATTAGATGGGTCTTATATTGTTATAAGTAATCCTAAAAATTTAGTGATAAATCAGGTCGATATTAATGATATTCCAGATTTTTTTAATATATCAGATTTAATTGTTCTAAATACTAATGTGGCTATGGAAAATAATATAGATCCTAGGGAGGTGGGTATTTTTTATGAAGATTCATTTAATGATGGTATGAAATTTAGTATTTTTGTAACTAGAGAGGATATGAAGACATCAATAAAATTAAAAGAAATTGCTAATTATTTAAATAGTTATGAAAATTTTAAATTTATAAATGAAAGATATAGTGGTTTTGTAAAACCGGTGTTTTAATTAAAGTAAATTTTAAAATTGGAGGTATTTTAACATATGAGTTTTGGAGATTTAGAAAAATTGAATAGTAAATCTAGAGAAATAAGAAAAATGTTGATAGAGGAGATTCATAATTTAGGGAAGGGACATTATGGAGGAAGTTTGTCTATAGTAGATATACTAGTACTTTTGTATAATGTTGAAATGAATATAGATGTTACTAATCCAGGAATGGAAAATAGAGATAGGCTTGTATTGTCCAAAGGTCATGCGGGGCCGGCTTTATATGCGGTTCTTGCAGATAAAGGATACATAAGTAAAGAAGATTTAAATACCCTTAACAAGGAAAATACATGTCTTCCAAGTCATTGTGATATGAATAAAACAACTGGCGTTGATATGACTACGGGATCTTTAGGTCAAGGTATAAGTTGTGCAGTTGGTATGGCTAAAGCATCCAAAATAAAAAATGATAATTGTTATATATACTGTATAGTTGGTGATGGAGAATGTAATGAGGGGCAGGTTTGGGAGGCTGCTATGGCTGCATCTTCATCTGGTTTAAATAATCTTATAGTATTTATTGATTATAATAAAATGCAGTTAGATGGTAAATTAATTGATATATTGGATATGGGTGATATGCATAAAAAATGGGAATCATTTGGATTTTATGTTGAGAGTGTAGATGGACATAATTTTGAAGAAATGCATAATGCTATTTGTAATGGTAAGAAGCAGTATAAGCCTATAGCTATAGTTCTTAACACTGTAAAGGGCAAGGGTGTTTCTATAATAGAAAATGCAGGTTATAAAAATCACAGTATGGGATTAACAGATGATGATTTTAAAAAATCAATTGTAGAATTATTATAAGGGGGGGTTTAATTATGGAAATGAGACAGGTATTATTTAGCACAATGAAAGAAATTATGGATAAGAATAATAATGTTATATTTATGGATGCAGATTTAGCTGAGGCTAATGGAACTATGGAGCTTAGGAAGATTTATAAGGATAGAGCATTTGATGTTGGTATAAGTGAAGCTAATATGGCTAGTATGGCAGCTGGTATGAGTGCCTATGGTATGAATCCATATATATGTACATTTACACCGTTTGCGTCAAGAAGGATATGTGATCAAATAGCTGTTTCTATGTGTTATGCAAAGCAAAATGTTAAAATTATAGCAACAGATTCAGGGGTTTGTGCCGAATTAAATGGAGGAACTCATATGAGTTTTGAAGATATAGGAGTTTTAAGAAGTATACCAGGTATAACTATAATAGATGTTATTGATGAAATTCAATTGAAAGAAGTACTTTTAGATACAGTAGATAAAAAAGGAGTTATATATATAAGATTAGCGAGAAAACAGGTTCCTAAGGTGTATGATAATAATTATAAATTTGATATTAATAAAGCAGATATTTTAAAACACGGAGATGATATCACAATATTTGCTACTGGTATTATGGTAGATGAGGCAATTAAGGCTAGTGATATTTTAGAAAGGGAAGGTGTGAGCATAGAACTTATATCAATACCAGTTATAAAACCGATTGATGTAGAGACAGTTAAAAATTCTTTACTTAAAACTAAAAAAGCTGTTACTGCTGAAAATCATAATGTTATAGGAGGGCTTTATAGTGCTATTTGTGAAGTTTCATGTAGATATGCACCATCATTAATAAGAAATATTGGAATAAAAGATCATTTTGGAGAAGTGGGATCTATAGGTTTCTTGCTTAATAAATATGGTATGACAAGTGAACAAATAATTAATGAATGCAAGAATTTATTAGATTATTAAGTAGGATGTATTTCCTACTTTTTATAAAAAACAAAAAAACAATAAAGTAGTATTACTTCATTGTTTTTTTGTTTTGGTGACCCGTACGGGAATCGAACCCGTGTTACCACCGTGAAAGGGTGGTGTCTTAACCGCTTGACCAACGGGCCATAAATGGCGACCCAGAAGGGGCTCGAACCCTCGACCTCCGGCGTGACAGGCCGGCACTCTAACCAACTGAGCTACTGGGCCAAATGGTGGGCACAACAGGGATCGAACCTGTGACCTCCTGCTTGTAAGGCAGATGCTCTCCCAGCTGAGCTATGCGCCCAAATATAAAATTATGGTGACCCGTACGGGAATCGAACCCGTGTTACCACCGTGAAAGGGTGGTGTCTTAGCCGCTTGACCAACGGGCCAACTAATTTACTACCTTACAAATTATATAGTATAATATTATTCATGTCAATATTTTTTACATAAGTATTTAAAAAATATTGAAGGTTTTTACAAATTAGATAGAACATAAAATCCATATTTTGTCAAGTTGACACTAAAAGATAATAAATGTATTATTTTAAACTATGAAAGGAGAAATAAGATGTCTTTGAAAATTTTTGAAACTCATTCTCATTATTATGATGATAGCTTTTTGCACGATAGGGATGAAGTTATTGAGAGGCAATTTAATTACGGGGTAAAAAAAATATTAAATTGTGCTGTAGACATTGATTCTTGTAAAAAAACAATTGATATTATTGATAAATATGATTTTATTTATGGAGCTTGTGGAATACATCCAAGTTATTCTAAATATTATTATAAAATAACTTATGAGGATGATTTATATAAATTTAATAAACATAAAAAAGTTTTAGCAATTGGTGAAATTGGATTAGACTACTACTATGATAATATTGATAAGGAAATTCAAAAAGAGGTATTTAGAAATCAATTAAAAATTGCAAAAGATTTGGATAAGCCAGTTATTATTCATTGTAGAGATGCATATGCAGATACGCTCAGGATAATTAAGGAATTTATGCCAATAAGAGGTGTGGTCCACTGTTTTTCTGGCAGTTTAGAAATCGCTATAGAATTGATTAAGCTAGGATTTTATTTGGGAATATCAGGTATTTCTACATTTAAAAATGCTGTCAAGATAATAGAAGTAATAAAAGAAATTCCAATTGAATATCTTTTGACAGAGACAGATTGTCCTTATCTTTCACCTGTACCACTTAGAGGTAAAAGAAATGAATCAATAAATATAGAGTATATTATAAAAAAAATTGCTGATGTAAGAAATGAAGACTTCTATAAAATTGGGGATACGTTATATAAAAATGCATTAAAGTTTTTTAGTTTATAATGTATATTAAAGTTTTATTAGGGGGGGAATTATGGTAAAATCAAGGTCGATAAAGACTATGTTATTTTCTTTAGCTAGTTTGTTAATTTCTGTTATACTATTTTATTTGGTTATTTATATAAATAAACCAGTTACACTTGTTGTTGATGGAATTGAAATTTCAACTTATGTAATAGAAAATACAACTAGAGATGTTTTGAAGGAGAATAGCATAGTCTTACAGGATGAAGTGGGGGTATATCCATCAAAACTTTCTAATATAGAATATGGAGATAATGATGTTTTTAATAATCCAGTTCCTGTTATTTTGTATTTAGGAAATAGTGATCCATATGAGGTTATGACAATGTCTAAAACTATAGAAGATCTTTTGAAAGAGAGAGATATAGATATAGATGAAAATGATATAGTTGAACCATCATTATATAGTGATATTATTCCAGATGAAGAAATTTTTATTAAATATGTTGATATAAGGATTAATGAAGAAAGTATAGCAATTCCATATGACACTGAAATTAGATACAATAATTCTTTATATTCAGATGAAAATAGAGTAATTCAAGAAGGTAGAGATGGATTAAGACTTATTAAAAGAGAAAAGCGTTATGAAAATAATATTGAAGTAAGTGATAATGTAATTTATGATGATGTAGAGAGACAGCCAATTAATAAAGTAATTGAAAAAGGGACAAAGGATAGATCTATTATTAAGGATGAGAATCAAGCATTATCAAATATTATAAATAATTCGTATTTAAATGGAGGTAAAATAACGTTTTTAGGTGAGGAATATTCAATTAAATATTCTAAATTAGTGGAGTCTACTGCTTTTTATAATAGTGGATCTAATGGTAATCATATAACAGCTACAGGTAATCCAACTCTTTATAATCCTGATGGATGGAGTACTATTGCAGTTGATCCAAAAGTTATACCTCTTAATACAAAGGTATATGTTGAAGGATATGGTTTTGCCATAGCTCATGATACTGGTGGAGCTATCAGAGGGAATATAATAGATGTTTTTATGCCTAGTAGAGAGGCTGCATATAATTGGGGTAGAAAAAAGGGAGTAAAAATATATATACTAGAATAAGTTGAAGTTTTGCTACAATATTTGTGTAAAGTATTGTAGCATTATTTTTTATAGGAGGACTTAATGATTAAAATTAAGGAAGTTATAGTAGTTGAGGGTATATGTGATGAAATTGCAGTTAAGCGAGGAATTAATGCAGAGGTTATATACGTATCTGGGTTTGGGATATCTAGTAGAACGATGAATTTGATTAAGAATGCACAAGAAAGATGTGGAGTTATTTTACTTATGGATTCTGATTCTGCGGGAGAAAGAATAAGAAAAAAAATTTCAGATGAGGTAAAAGGTGTTAAGCATGCGTATATACCAAAAAATAAGAGTATTAAAAATGGTGATATAGGAGTGGAAAATGCTCATCCTAAGGATATAATTTTAGCAATAAAAAATGCAAAATGTGAATTGTCTTATAGAAGAGAGGAGTTTACACAAAAGGATTTATTTAATAATAAACTTGTTGGAAATAGGGATTCATTAAAACGTAGAGAAATACTAGGGAATATTTTAGGAATCGGTACAGCAAATGGAAAGAAGTTTTTATCTAGGCTAAATAGTTTTAATATATCTAGAGAAGTGTTTTTATCCTCACTAAAAAAATTAGAGGAGTTAATAGATGACGAGTGTTAGAGAATTGCAGAGAAAATATGGATTTTTATTTAAAGGATATTTAGGACAGAATTTTTTTAATAATGATATTTTGCTTAATGAAATATTAGATAAATTAGATATTACAAAGAATGATATTGTTATTGAAATTGGACCAGGATTTGGTGTTTTGACAGAAAAATTACTTTTGAAATCAAAAAAAGTTATATCAATTGAAATAGATGATAGACTTATACCCATTTTAAATGAAAATTTAAAAGAGTATGATAATTTCAAACTTATACATAATGATTTTATGAAAATGAATTTAGAAGATTTGGGAAATTTAAATGGGAGGTTTAAGGTTGTAGCTAATATACCTTATTATATAACAACACCTATACTGGAGAAATTGTTTAAGAGTGAGTTAAGTATAGATTTTATTGCTATTATGGTGCAAAAAGAAGTAGGGAATCGTATTTTAGCAAATGTTTCTACAAAAGAATATGGATCTTTGAGTGTTTTTGTAAATTATTTTTCAGTGCCTCATGTTGTTAAATATATACCGGCTGTTAATTTTATACCTAAACCGAAAGTTGATTCTGTATTTATAAAGTTTGAAATATTGAATAATAGAAAATTTGAAAATAGAGAAATAGAAGATAATTTTTTAAAATTCGTTAAAAGATGTTTTAGTATGAGAAGGAAGACACTCTATAATGTGTTGTCTAATTTTACTAAGGATAAAGAAATTTTGATGAAAATATTTAATTACATGGATATTGATTTTAATAAAAGAGCAGAAAATTTGACAGTGGATGAGTTTGTTAAAATATTTAAAATTTTAAATGGATTAGATTAAATATAATTTGATCTGTTTTTTATTTAGTAATTTTTAATATAATTATGCATAGCATAGTATTAAAATTATATATTGGAGAATTAAATGATTATTTCTGACAGTAAAAAATTTATAATACTTCAAGAGGATGATAAAGGGTACTCATTTAAAAATAAGAAACCTTCAGGTTATACAAAGATAGAAGCCAAAGATTCTAAATTTAGAATATTTTATTATATACAGAATTTAAATAATGAAAATACTTATAGCTTGAGTTTAATAATTAAAAATGAATCTAAAATAGATATTATATCAATTGGAGATATTAAACCAGATGAGAATGGAAAAATTGATGTATCATATGAATTTGATGATACATTACTTGAATGTTTGCATGGTAGTACAGTTTGTTTTAAAGATTTGAAAGGTGGGGTCAAATATCCATTAAGTGGATTTTTAGCTAAGAAAAAAGTTTTTAATTGGAAGGTTAATCAGTTTAGATTAATTAAAAATAGGACCTTTAGAAGAGATAGTTTTATGTTTGAAACAAAGAGGGATATACAGAAAAAGGAAGATAAAAAAGATTATGAAGATGGAGTTGAATATACTAAAAATGATAATAAAAACTGTGAAAATAAATTTGTTAAAGTAGATAAGGAAATTGGAATTGAGGTTTTAGTGGAAAATGATGATAAAATTGATGAATCTAAATGTTTGTGTAATGAAAAAAATTTAAGCTTATTTAAATTTAATAGAGGTGATTTTATCATGGATAGATATTTAAGGACACATTCTTTAGATTCAACTAGAGACTTTGAAAATAAAAATGATAATGTATATTATGAATATGAGAATGAAATAAAGAATGATATAGATAAATCTAAAAATATTTTTAATGAAGCAAAGAAACATATAGATTCATTAAAAAAACTTCTGTTAAAGGATGATGGTGAAATAAAGAAAATGGTAAAGAGTTTACTCCAAAATTTTTGTGATATTAATAGACATATAGATTATGATTATGATTATAAGTTTTTTTTAAATATATTGAGTGAGTATGAGGAATTTTATTCTTTAAATCAGGATAATTATAGATTTTTTAAAGTTTATGTAGATAATTTTTCACAAATAGAAAATATTAGAAAAATAGATAATATAAAATATGCAATAATATATTATCCAATGGTTTTTATGTATCCATATTTTGTAGATCGTGGTTATTTTATTATAGGAATTAATTGTGATGGAAAAGATATTTCTAACCTTGTATATGGAGTAGAGGGTGATCTTGATAATAATTTTAAATTGCCGTATGATGGAGAAACAGGATTTAATAAATATATATATGATTATGAAAATTCAAAAAAATATATTATAATGGAATATGATTACAAAAGATTTGAGGTTAAATAGATAGTAGGTTTAATTTTTAAACCTACTATCTATTATATCCTCTAGGGGGAATATATGAGGTAAAAATATAATTGATGCAAATCTATTAGATAGATTTGCAATGTAAGTTGAATTAAAGTAGCTTTTTCTAGTAATTATAGCGAATATAGGTATATTGGATCTAATATCTAAAGTTGATATTGGAGAACTTTCGTTTATCATTTTTGAAGCATATTTATTTGATGAGTTTTTATTGTTGAAGTATAATGTAGCATAATTACTCAAATTTAAAGATGATTTATTTATATTTAAAATAATAAATGATGATAATAACAATAGTTTGTTTTTAATAAATAACTTGGAATTTTCCCATGTTGGGTTGTAATTAAAAATAGGATCTATAAGAATAATTTGTGAGAATATTTTATCATTTAAGGAAATCATATTTAATCCTATACTTGATGAGAAATTGCTACATATCAGTAAAGTATCAGTTATATTTAAATTTTCTAGTAAGTAGTTGATATATGAAGAAACATTCCTAAATGAGTAATCGAAATTATTTATTTTGAATGATTTTCCGTGCCCAGGTAAATCTATAAGAAAAATGTTAAAGTTGCATTTTAAATTGGTTAATGTTTCTAGAGATTTATTAATTAGGTTATATGAGTTAAGAGATGATTCAAATGGACCATGAAGTAGTATAACATTTTTTGTTCTGTTACTATAGTTATTTATTATATTTTTTTCGTAATAAGTTATATAAGTGTTATTTATCTTAAATTGTTTTTCATTAAAGTTATTTATATAGTAGTTTAAATTGTTCTTGCTGTTGTAAAAAATATACATACAATTAATAATGATATGCATAAAAAATAATAAAATTATAGAGTATATTAATATATTTTTTTTATTGATCAAAATAATCACCTTGTATTATTTTGGTTATTAAATTTTTAAATATACATCTTATTTTTAAGGAGAGTACTAAATGGAATTTAAGTTAGTTGATAAATTAGATAGTGAATATCAAGTAGAAATTATACCTTGTTTTGAAGATTATGAAATATCTAGATATAGCGATATTTTTAATAAGATTAAAAATCAGGGATTGTTTGAAGGTAAAATTGGTACAAAGTATTCGCTTAATCAGAATGATGTGAATGGTATTTCTACGCTTGTATTTGTGGGTATTGGGAAAAAAGACGAGTTAACATATGATTCTTGGTATAAATCCTTAGTTTCTTTATTTGAAAAAATGAAAATAAATTTATTAAAAAATATTTTATTTTATTCTTTTGAATGTGATAATTTAAATATTAAAAATATGCTAAAAGGTATTATTTTATCATTTAGTGCAGCAAATTATAAATTTGATAGGTATATGACCACGAAATTAGGAGAGACAGAGGTAAAGATTGATATATACACTAATAAAAGTGAAGATTTAGATGAACTATTGAATATAAGAGATGCAATAAATTTAACCAGGGACTTAGTTAATGAACCGTCAAATATTTTAACTCCAGAAGAGTTTGGAAATAGGTGTATTGAACAAGTTAAGGGTTTGGATGTAGAGATTAATGTATATGATGAAAATTGGATAAAGGAAAACAATTTAAATGCTCTATATGAGGTTGGAAAGGCATCCGTAAATAAACCAAGATTTATTGTTATGAAATATTTTGGAGATAAACAAAGCGATAAAACTATATCTTTTGTTGGTAAGGGATTAACATATGATTCTGGTGGGTATTCTATAAAGAGTTCTGATGGAATGGTAACTATGAAATGTGACATGGCAGGAGCAGCGAGCGTTTTATCTTTAATAATTTTACTTGCGAAACAAAATTTGAAAATAAATGTTTTTGGTGTGATACCTACGTGTGAAAATATGATAAATGGAAATGGGTTTAAACCTGGGGATGTAATAGGATCACTTTCAGGCAAAACTATTGAGATTATATCAACGGATGCAGAGGGTAGATTAGCACTTGCAGATGGAGTTTATTATGCAGCGAAAAATTTAAATTCTGATTTAATAATAGATATTGCTACGCTAACAGGAGCGTGTGGTATAGCGCTTGGGACTAAGTATGCTGCCATTATAGATAATGATGAAAGTATATTTAATAAGTTGAATGATGCAAGTAAAAATACTGTAGATAGTATATGGAGGTTACCAGGAGATAAGGAATATTTATCGACTTTGAAGTCCGATATTGCTGATTATAAAAATATTGGTGGAAGATATGGCGGAACTATAACGGCTGGATTGTTTGTTGGGGAATTTACTTTAGGTAAACCATGGGCTCATATAGACATAGCTTATGTTGCGTGGAATGATTTTTCTACAAAGATATTTCCTAAAAAAGGTGCAACAGGTGCTGTCGTTGAACTGTTATATAATTTTTGTAAAAATAGTCAATGATTCTAAGTTTAAAATTATTAAATAAAAAGAAGACCACATGTATATGTGTGGTCTTCTTTTTAATTTATAACATAAGTATACTAGTTAAAAACTTATTTAAATAAATTTTTAACTAAATGATATTATATACATTATTTTAATTGAATTACATTTGCTCTTGTTCATTTAGTGCAATATTATAATTTTTTAATATTTCGGTTTGGAATTTTTGTCTTACCTCTGTTGAAATAGGATGGGCTATATCCTTGAACTCCCCATTAGGAGTTTTCCTGCTAGGCATAGCTATAAATAATCCATTCTCCCCTTCAATAACTTTTATATCATGAACAACAAATTCATTATCTAAAGTTATTGAAACTATAGCTTTCATTTTTCCTTCGTTAGTGATTTTTCTGATTTTAACATCTGTAACTTGCATTCAATTCACCTCTATAAGTTTTTCGATTTATGAAAGTAGTTTATGTAAAAAACAGAAAAATATATTAATATAACAATAAGTTTTAAAAAAATATATTATTATTTAATAAATGTGTATTTTTTTTAGTAAAAAATGTATATAATTATAAAAAGTCCTATATAATTAAGGGGTGTTTTTTTGCGAGATATATTTTTAGATAGAATTATCAAAAACAATAAATATATACACTTAGTTGGAATTTCTGGAATTAGCATGAGTGGTATAGCATCAATTTTATTAGATAGAGGTTTTAGGGTTTCAGGAAGTGATATTTGTAAAAATCAATTAACAATTAATTTGGAAAATAGAGGTTGTAAGATAAGTGTAGGACATAATTCTAAGAATATTAAGGATACTGTTGGGCTTGTTGTGTGTACTTCAGCTGTTAATTATGAAAATGATGAGATTAAAGAAGCTATTAGAAAAAAAATACCTGTAATTAATAGAGCGGAATTTTTAGGAGAATTAACCCAGAAATATAGTAAGTGTGTTACTATATCGGGAACTCATGGTAAAACAAGTACTACATCTATTTTTAGTTATATTATGATATATAATGGATTGGATCCTACCATATTAATAGGAGGAGAGCTGGATTTAATTAATGGGAATTGTAGATCAGGTAAAAGCGAGTATTTGCTTATAGAGGCTTGTGAATATAAACATTCGTTTTTAAATTTCAAGACAGATATAGGTGTTATATTAAATATAGATAGGGATCATTTGGATTATTATAAAGATTTAAGTGACATAAAAATGGCATTTAGTAAATATGCAGAAAATATATCAAGTGATGGATACTTAATATATTGTGCTTCTGATAGACTTATATATGATGTATTGTATAATACAAGTTGCAAAAAAGTATCTTATGGGATAGGGTGCGGAGATGTAAGTGCTATTAATATATCTAGAACTGAAAATAGTATATGTTTTGATATTTTATATAAAAATATGATTTATGAAGGATTTAAGATAAATGTAATAGGTGATCATAATTTACTCAATGCTCTATCAGGTATTACATTTTCATTAATATCTGATATTGATATATGTAAGACTAAAGAAGCACTTTTAGATTTTTATTTACCTAAAAGAAGATTTGAGATAAAAGGGCAGAGATATGGGATTAAAATTATTGAGGATTATGCCCATCATCCAACTGAGATAAAGGCTCTTATAGATATGACTAAGTCTGTAACTAAGGGTAAGATATATTGTTTTTTTCAACCTCATACTTATAGTAGAACATTATTTTTGCTTGATGAATTCTCAAAAAGTTTTAATGGAATTGAAGAACTTATATTATTTGATATATATGCGGCAAGGGAAAAAAACATATGGGGTATTACAGCTATAGATTTAAAGGAAAAAATAGCTTCAACCGGACAGAAATGTTATTATTCTAAAAGTTTTGATGATGCGATTAAGTATATGGAAGGTAAGGGAGAAGAAGGAGATGTTTTTTTAGTGGTTGGTGCAGGTAATATTTATGAGTTAAGTAATAAATTTATATATATGTAGTTTTGAGAGGTTTTTTAACCTCTTTATTTTAATTTAAGGGGTTGTGACTTTATTGAAAATAGGTATCATAAGTAATGTTCATTCAAATTTATATTCTTTAATGGAGATTTATGATTTATTGGAAAAGGAATGCGTGGAATTTATCTTGTGTTTGGGAGATATTGTTGGATACGGACCTCATCCTAATGAGGTTGTAAATTTTATTAAAAGGAAACATATAATATCTATTAAGGGTATATATGATTCTGCAGTTATTAATAATGATTTTTCTTGTATAAATGAGGGGACTATAAATAGTTTTTCCGTAAATTTTACGTTTATGGAATTAACAAAAAATAATTTATATTATTTATCTAGTTTACCTTCTGAATTAATTATGAATTTTGGAAATTTTAATATAAAGTTTGTACATAAAAATCCTTAT
Source organism: Candidatus Arthromitus sp. SFB-mouse-NL (assembly GCF_000709435.1). Lineage (NCBI taxonomy): Bacteria > Bacillati > Bacillota > Clostridia > Eubacteriales > Clostridiaceae > Candidatus Neoarthromitus > Candidatus Arthromitus sp. SFB-mouse-NL. Next base: position 1,602,420 of record NZ_CP008713.1, on the reverse strand, counting down.
AAGAGTGATCAAGATATTCAGGAAGATATTTTAGTTTGTGGTTATGAACATACGCCAAATAAAATTAAAGTTGGTAAAGGAAAATGTATTATAATACCAGGAAGCTGTGGTAAACCGGTGTCAAGTATAGGTGGTGTTTCTTGTGGGGTTTTGGATATTTCAAATAATGTGTATAACTATAAGATATTGAAGTGTAAACATTTATTTTCTAAAATTAATAAAGATATGAAGATGATGAATTTTCCAGAAATACTTATAAATTCATATGATATAGATACATATTAAAAGGAGATGATTGAAGTTGAGAATAAATATTAATGATTTATATAAGAATTGTGAAAAGTATAGCAATAAAAATGTAATAATTTATGGTTGGTTAAGGAGTGTAAGGAGTAATAATAATATTGCTTTTTTAGAAATAAATGACGGGAGTTCCTTTAAAAATGTACAGATTGTCATGGAAAATTATCTAAAAAATTATGATGAAGTTTGCTCATATGTAATTTCATCAACTATTAAGATAGAAGGTACTGTTGTATTAACACCGAAAAATAAACAACCTTTTGAAATAAAAGCTATATCTATATATTTAGAAGGAAATTCGAATCAAGATTATCCACTTCAAAAAAAGAGACATACTTTTGAATATTTAAGAAGTATAGGGCATTTGAGGCCGAGAACATATACCTTTTTATCTGTATTTAGAATAAGGAGTGTTGTATCCTATGCAATACACTTGTTTTTTAGGGAAAATGGATATGAATATATCAATTCTCCGATAATTACAGCAAGTGATTGTGAAGGTGCTGGAGAAATGTTTAAAGTAACAACACTTGATTTTAAAAATATACCTAGAGAAGATAATGGAGAAGTGGATTACTCTAAGGATTTTTTTGGTAAGATGGCTAATTTAACTGTTAGTGGGCAGTTAGAAGCTGAAATTATGGCTCTTGCCCTAGGGAAAGTATATACTTTTGGACCGACATTTAGAGCAGAGAATTCAAATACATCACGTCATGCTTCTGAGTTTTGGATGATTGAGCCTGAAGCTTCATTTGTTGACCTTTTTGGTGCTATGGACCTAGCTGAAAGCATGCTTAAATATGTAATTGAATTTGTATTAAGAGATTGTAAAGATGAAATTGAATTCTTAAATAATTTTGTGGAAAAAGGATTACTAGATAAATTAAATAAGCTTGTTAATGATAGATTTGATAGAATTACTTATACAGATGCTGTAGATATATTATTAAAGAGTGGTAAGAAATTTGAGTATAGAGTTGAATGGGGAATCGATCTACAGTCAGAACACGAAAGATACTTAACAGAAGAATATTTTAAGAGGCCTATATTTTTATATAATTATCCTAAATATATAAAAGCTTTTTATATGAGATTAAATGATGACAATAAGACTGTAGCTTCTTTTGATTGTTTAGTACCTGGAATTGGTGAAGTAATTGGAGGTAGTCAAAGAGAAGAAAGGTATGAGGTTTTAAAGAATAGAATAAATGAATTTGGTCTTAATGAAGAAGATTATTGGTGGTATTTAGATTTAAGGAAATATGGAGAAACTGTACATTCAGGATTTGGTCTTGGTCTCGAAAGACTTGTTATGTATTTGACTGGAATGAATAATATAAGAGATGTTATACCATTTCCGAGAACGCCCCAAAATGCAGAATTTTAAGAAAGATAGTTAAAGTTAACTATCTTTTTTTATATTATTGCAAATATTAACAATGTTAATTTATAATAGAATTAGTATTAACTTTGAGGTGTTTATTATGAATGTTTGTGCTATAATTCTAGCGGCGGGTAGGGGAAGTAGAATGAAGTCTACGCGTCATAAGGCTACTCATAAAATTTGTGGTAAGGAAATGATAAACATAATAATAGATAAATTAGAATTATGTGGAATTAAAGATATTAATGTGATTATAGGGGAACATAAAGAAAGTTTAGTTGATTCAATAGGTAATAGAAATGTGTCGTATTCTATTCAAGAGAAACAATTAGGAACTGCTGATGCCGTATTGTGTGCTGAAAAATTTTGGGGTAATAAATCTGGGGATGTTTTGGTTATTGCTTGTGATATGCCACTTATTAAAGAGGAGAATATTAAAAAGCTTATAGAAAGACATATAAGTGATGGTAATTCATCCACAATTATTACATCTGAATTGAGAAATCCTTTAAAATATGGAAGAGTAATCAGAGGGAAAAATGGAATTGAGCGTATTAAAGAGGCTAAAGATTGTTCCGAGTCAGAACTTATGATAAATGAAATTAATTCTAGTATATATTGCTTTAAAATAGATGATTTAAGAAATGACATAAGAAATATTGGTAAAATTAATAATCAGGGCGAATTTTATTTGACTGATATAATTGAGATATTTAGCAAGAGTGGTAAAAAAATAGGAAGTGTTAAGGTTGATGAAAATGAATTAGTTGGAGTGGATACTAGAAGACAGTTGTGGTTAGCTAATAGTATTTTAAGATCACAGATAAATGATAAACATATGGAAAATGGAGTCACAATCATAGATAGTGATTCTACTTATATAGATTCTGATGTTAGGATAGAGAGTGATGTAATTATACATGCAAATGTGTATTTAAAAGGGAATACTTTAGTAAAAGAAGGTAGTGAAATATATCCCAATACTAGGATATCTAATAGTTTTATTGGAAAAGATTGTATAATAGATGCTTCTATAATTTGTGATTCTAAGGTGGGTAATGGCACTAATATAGGCCCATTTGCTTATGTAAGGCCGGGATCATTAATAGGTGATAATGTCAAACTAGGGGATTTTGTAGAAATTAAAAATTCTGTAATTGGTGATAGGACAAAAATTCCACATTTATCTTATATTGGAGATTCAGAAGTTGGAGAGAGATGTAATTTGGGTTGTTCTACAATAACGGTTAATTATAATGGTAAGAATAAAAATAAAACTATTATAGGTAATGATTGCTTTATTGGTTGTAATTCAAATCTGATTGCACCTGTTGTTGTAGAGGAAAATTCTTATGTAGCAGCAGGGACTACTATCACAGAGAAAGTTAAATCAAATAGTTTAGCTATTGGTAGGTGTAAACAAGTTAATAAGGAGAATTGGGTGACAAATAAATTTAAGTAATTGGAGGAAACTTTTAAATGATAGAACAGATCAACAATATAAAAATAATTGCTGGTAATTCTAATCTTGAATTATCTAAAAATATAGCAACGTGCTTAAATACATCTCTTGTAAAATCTAAAGTTATGAATTTTAGTGATGGAGAAATAAATGTAGATATAAGTGAAACAATTAGAGGAGAGGATGTATTTGTTGTTCAATCTATTTGTGCAACAGATAAACTAACAGTAAACGATAGCTTAATGGAACTTTTGATAATAATAGATGCATTAAAGAGGGCATCTGCAGGGAGGATTACTGCAGTTATATCTTATTATGGATATGCTCGTCAAGATAGAAAGGCTAAATCAAGAGATCCAATAACAGCTAAATTAGTAGCAGATATCATAACTGTAGCTGGAGCTAATCGGGTTCTTACTATGGACTTACATGCTCCTCAAATACAAGGATATTTTAACATACCAGTTGACCATTTATTAGGATTACCTGTACTTACAAAGTATTATGATAAAAAAGAATTTAATGGTGATTTGGTTATAGTTTCTCCTGATGTAGGAAGTGTTAAAAGAGCACGTGTATTTGCTGAGAAATTAAGTGGAGATGTACCTATGGCTATTATAGATAAAAGAAGACCTACCCAAAATGTTTCAGAAGTATTATCTGTAATTGGGAAAGTTAAAGATAAGATAGCTATATTGGTTGATGATATGATAGATACTGCTGGTACTATTGTTAATGCTGCAAATAAACTTATGGAACTTGGAACAAAAGAAGTGTATGCTTGTTGTACTCATGGGGTATTTTCTGGTGATGCGGTAGAAAAAATAAATAATTCGGAAATAAAAGAATTAGTATTTTTAAATACTATTTCACAGTCTTCATTGTGTGAACAAAATAGTAAATTTAAGATGTTATCAGTTGCACCGATATTTGCAGAAGCTATAAGAAGAATACATGATTGCAGGAGTTTAAGTCCTTTGTTTGGTAAATTTTAACTCTATATTTTAGTATATTTTTTCGAAATAATGGGAAACTATAAGGGAAATTAGTTGTATTTTTATGTTAAAAATATTAAATTTAACCAATAAATGTAATTATAGTTAGGAGAGTTTTTTATAATTTAGAATTTATATATAAATAATAAAAATGTTCACAAAATAAGGGAGTGTTAAGATGGACGGAAATGCAGTTAAGGTTCTAATAGTAGATGATGATGTTAACATATTAGAAGTTTTAAAAATGTATCTAGGTAACTCTGGTTATGATATAAGGTCTTGTAGTGATGGTAGAGAAGTCCAAGAAATTTTTCCAGATTATAAACCTAATTTGGTAATACTTGATATTATGATGCCTGTTTTAGATGGTACTGAGGTTTTAAAATGGATTAGAAGGGATTCAAGTGTTCCAATAATAATGCTTACAGCTAAAGGTGAATTGTTTGATAAATGTTTGGCTTTAGAACTTGGTGCTGATGACTATATGGTTAAACCATTTGAGCCTAAAGAATTGTTGGCTAGAATAAAGGCTGTAATGAGAAGATTTAATACCGATAACTATATAAGGGAGAGCCTTTTATTTACAGATTTGATCATAGATATAAACTCTTATACAGTTATTTTTAAAGGTAATGATATAAAAATGCCACCTAAAGAGTTTGAATTATTGCATTATTTAGCGTCAAATAGAAATAAGGTTTTTACTAGAGAAAATTTGCTTTGTGAGGTTTGGGGATATGATTATCCAGGGGATTCTAGAACGGTTGATGTACATATAAAAAGACTGAGAGAGAAGTTAAATGGTGGAATGAATTGGCAAATAGAAACAGTTTGGGGTGTAGGATATAAATTTGAGGTGAAGTAGTGTCAAAACATAGTATTATTAATAAAATATTATTTTATTTTTTATCGGTAACAACTATTGTTTTTATGTTATTTTCCTTTTTAATTTATTCATTTTATGAATTAACACTAGTTGATCTATGTATAGATGATCTAGAAATTCAGTCAGATGTAATATCAGATTTAGCTCTTGAATATATAAATAATTCAACAATTGAAAATAGTAAGTATTTATGGGAATATGTTGAGAAATTTAATAAATATTCAGGGGTTGATCTGATTTTATCAGATGCTATTGGGTATGTTTATTTAGTATCTAATTCAGTACATAAGAATCTGTTAGGTAAGCAAATAAATATTGAGAAAGATGTAATAACAAAAATTAGTGTATATGATTCTGATCTTCAAAAGAAAGTGTATAAACTTACTAAACCTTTGTATAATTCAAATATTTACAAAGGTTCTATTACTTTAATATTAGATGATGGCTATATATCTTTAAAATTATTGAATATTAAGGTATTTATGATTATTTTATATATTTTTCTCATGATTATTATTGGTGTTATTTACTATTTATTGTTAAGGAAGATATTAGTTAAACCTATAGAAATTATAAATAATACAGCTAAAAGATTTGCTTCAGGTGATGTGTGTAAGCGAGTATATATAAATTCTAAGGATGAGATTGGTGAATTATCAAATTCATTTAATTACATGGCAGAGTCATTAGATAAAATTGATTCGAATAGGAGGGAGTTTTTATCTAATGTATCTCATGAATTGAGAACACCTCTTACAACGATTATAGGATTTTTGAGTGGTATTTTAGATGGCATAATATCACCTAAGGATCATATTGAAAAGTTAACTATCGTATATGATGAGGTAAAAAGATTATCTAGACTTGTAAATGATTTATTAGATTTAACTGCTATAGAATCTGGTAAATTTACATTAAGACCAAGAGTAATAGAGTTAAATTCTCTCATAAAGTATACAGTTAAAAATTTTGAGCAGGAGATAGAGCAAAATGATATAGTTATGGAAGTATTTTTTGAACAAAATTCTATAAACGTTGTTGCTGATGAGGATAGACTTGTACAGGTTTTAAATAATTTAATTGCTAACGCTATTAAGTATTGTGATAATAAGAAACGAATAAATATTTCTACAAAAATAAAGAATAATAAAGCTGTAGTTAATATCTTTAATACAGCTAAACTTTTAAGTGAGGATGAATTTAATAATATCTGGGTAAGATTTTATAAAAATGATAAGTCTAGGACTAGAAGAGGGAGTACTGGCCTTGGGTTATCTATAGTTAGGAATATAATATCTCAGTTTAGAGAAGATATATGGGTTGAAAATAGGACTAAGGAACAAGGAGTTAGTTTTATTTTCACATTGCAATTATCTAGTTGATATTAATAAGTTCTATAAATTTTTATTTTAGGTAGGGGTTATTGTGTTTAATAGAGAAAATATGCGTAGAGATAAGGTCCACATAGTATTTAAGCAAAAAAGAATGATAAATGTAAATAAGATGTTGTGGGTTATTTTAGTAAATACAATAATTTCTTTTTTGTTTGGGATAATGGGAAGCGTTTTTGTGCATAATGTATTTTTTTCAGATATGTATGATAGTATACGATATGATAGGTTTGGAGACGAGTATGATTATAATATAGTGAGTGTTTTGAATAAAATAAATAAATCCATAGTTAGTGTAAATGCTTATATAAGGGATAGTGAAGATTTGTTTCAAAATAATTTAACAGGGATTATTTATTCTGAAGATGGATACATATTGACGAATTTTAGTGGTATTAAGAATGCTGATAGGATTTATGTGAAATTTCCGACTGCTCTTGATTTCATAAAGGAAGCGAAAGTTATTGGTTATGATAAAGAGTGTGATATTTGTTTGTTAAAAATAAATGGGAATGATTATACCAAGGGAGATTTAAAAGAAGATTTATCAGAAGTATCATATGGTTTAAATGTTATTTCTATAGGCAATTCTTTTGGAAAGGTTAATTCGTATTCTATTTATCCTGGAGTAGTTAGTGGTATAAATATACTTAAAGATGATTTAGATAGAGAAGTGAAGTTTATAAAAAGCAATTTTTGTACTAATATTTTAAATACAGGTGGACCTATATGTAATATAAATGGAGAAATAATTGGTATGAGTAGTTGTGCGTTAAATGAAAAATTTAAATTATCTGATTGTGAATCAACTTATATTTCATCAGGAGATGTTATAAAAATTGTGCAGGATATTATAAAGAGTGCAACTTAGTTTATTATTTGTTGCACTCTTATTTTGATGTTTAGGAGTTGGAGTTTAATGTTTTTAATTGTTGGGCTTGGTAACATTGGAAGTAGATATAATAATACTCGACATAATGTTGGATTTATTATGCTTGATAGAATTTGTGAAGATTTTAATATTAGTTTAGATAATGAAAATGATACATCATATTATGGTACTGGTATTATTTCAGGTAAGAATATCATGTGTATGAAACCAAAAACTTTTATGAATTTAAGTGGGAGTGCTGTGCTTGAAATTATTAATTACTTTAAAATAAGTATTGATGATTTGCTTGTTATTTATGATGATATATATTTAGATGTATCAAAGATTAGAATTAAGCAGAGAGGATCTCATGGTGGTCATAATGGCATAAAAGATATAATTAATAAGATAAATACTGATAAATTTAAAAGGATAAAGATAGGAATTGGAGAAAATAAAAATATTGATTTATCTAATTATGTGTTGTCTAAATTCACATATGATGAAATGCGTATGTTAGATAGTAAATATGAAGATATATCTACTTGTATTAGAATGATTATAGAAGGAAAATTAGTTGAGGCTATGAATTTGTTCAATTAAGTAATGGGCGGTGTTTTATGAAACTAGAAGGAATTAATAATAGAATTTTTAATTCTGAAAAATTTCAAAATATATTATTTTCAATAGAAAATAATAAGAATATTGATGTATGTGGACTTGTCGGTTCCACTAAGGCTAATATAATTTATGGTATATTTGAAAAAATTAATAGGAAAATTTTTGTAATATCAGCGAGCAATTATGAGGCTAAAGAAATGTATGAAAATATAAGAGTTTATACAGATAATTGCGTGTATTTTCAAGAAAGAGAAAATGTTTTTTATAATATAGAGGCGTTTTCAAGTGATTTAAAATTTGATAGAATTATAGCTTTCAGAGAGGTGTGTTCAACTGAGAATAAGATAATATGCACTTCTATAGAGAGCTTAATTTCATTATATATGAGTAACAATAGTAGGTTTATTAAATTAGATATTGATATTTATATAAATATGGAGTATGAATTTGAAAAGTTTATAAATGATATATTTTCTATTGGATATGAAAAAGTATATAAGGTTGAACAGAAGGGACAGTATGCTGTAAGAGGTGGAATTATAGACATTTTTCCTATAAACTTCTCATGTGCTTATAGAATCGAATTTTTTGGAGATACAATAGATAATATAAAGAGTTTTAATGTGACAACTCAAATGAGTATTGAATCTATTCAAAGTATTAAAATCATACAGTGTAAGGAATTTATTTTAAATGATGAAGAGAAAAGTAAGCTTTATGAAAATCTTGAGAAGGATTTTAGAGAACATATAACAGGGATAAATGATTTAGAGGTGAAAGAAAAATTAAGCACCAAGTTTAATTTTATATTGGATAAATTAAGAGAGGGTAATTTTTATGATGAATACAATATTATAATACCCTATTTACATAAATATCTTTCTGAATTTTTTGAATTTATGAGTAACTCTTTTGTACTTTTAGATGAGTATAAAAAATGTATGGAAACCTTAGATATCGTATATGATAGGTTTATTAGTAATTTTGATATGCTTCTTTTGAGAGGTGAGGTCTTACCAAATCAAATTAATCTTCTTATAGATAAAGATAAGTTAATATCAAAGGTTAATAAAATAAATAATTTATCATTTAATTTATTTAATTATTATAATAAAGATACTATTATTGAATTTAAAACTAAGAACATCATAAAAATGGATGGCAAAATAAGCGTTATATTAAATGAAATAAAGGATAAACTTAGCGAAGACTATTGCGTTATAATACTATCTTCATCTGAACCTAGATGTAAAAAATTAAAGGAATTATTGATTGAATATGGTATAGAGTCTACTTTATGTAATGATATTAACAATATTTGTAATGGTAAGGTTTTTATATCTCTTGGATATTTAAATGAAGGATATGATTTTTCAGATTTTAGTTTATATGTTATATGTGATCAGGAAATTTTTGGCTATGATCAACAAAGAAAACAGAGAAAGAGCTTCTCGTCATCTAAAAAAGGATTGACGAAAATAAGGAGTTTTTATGATCTTAAACCAGGTGATTATATAGTACATGTGAATCATGGAATTGGGGTATATAAAGGAATTAAGAAGATAGATTTTCAGGGAATTCAGAGAGATTATTTAGATATAGAGTATGATAAAAAAGATAAGTTATATGTTCCTATAGAACAGCTTGATTTGGTTCAAAAGTACATAGGTATTGAAGGTAAGAGTCCTAAAGTAAATAAATTAGGTGGAAGTGAATGGATTAAGATAAAGACAAAAACTAGGAGGTCCATTGATGAAATTGCATATAATTTAGTTAAATTGTATGCTAAGAGAAATATTTTAAAGGGGTATGCTTATTCTAAAGATAGTACTTGGCAGTCTCAATTTGAGCAAGAATTCCCATACGTAGAAACACCAGATCAATTATTGGCTATAGAAGATATTAAAAAGGATATGGAGTCAGATAAACCTATGGATAGACTACTATGTGGTGACGTTGGATATGGGAAAACTGAGGTTGCCCTTAGAGCAATGTTTAAGGCTGTAGTTGATAAAAGACAGGTTGTATTTTTAGTACCAACAACGATTCTTGCAGATCAGCATTATAATAATATAAAGAAGAGGTTTGAAGGATTCCCATTTAACGTTGATGTTTTAAGTAGGTTTAGAACCACTAAACAGCAGAAGGAGACATTATCTAAATTAAAACTTGGAGAGATTGATATAATTGTAGGAACCCATAGACTTTTATCTAAAGATGTTCAATTTAAAAATTTAGGACTTTTAATTATAGATGAGGAACAAAGGTTTGGAGTTAAACATAAAGAAAAGATAAAAGAGATGAAAGAGAGTATTGATGTTCTTAGTTTAAGTGCAACACCTATACCTAGAACACTTCATATGTCAATGGTTGGTGTACGCGATATTAGTGTAATAGATACTCCACCCGAAGATAGATACCCAGTTCAAACTTTTGTTGTTGAATATAGTGATCAATTAGTAAGAGGAGCTATTATGAAAGAAATTTCACGATGTGGACAAGGATTTTTCTTGTATAATAGTGTTGAAAACATAGATAAAATGAATATTTATCTTCAAAATTTGGTTCCTGAATGTAGATTTTCTGTTATTCATGGTCAAATGGGCGAAAGAGAAATAGAAGATATATTAATAAAATTTTTAAATAAGGATATAGATTTTCTTGTATGTACAACTATAATTGAAACAGGGATTGATATAAAAAATGCTAATACTATAATTATACATAATGCAGATAAATTTGGTTTATCTCAGTTATATCAACTAAGAGGTAGAGTTGGTAGAAGTAATAAAGTAGCATATGCATATCTAACTTATAAAAAAGATAGAGTTTTAAGTGAAGTTGCAGAGAAGAGATTAAAGACGCTCAAGGATTTTACAGAACTTGGATCTGGGTTTAAAGTAGCAATGAAAGATTTGGAAATTAGGGGATCTGGGAATTTAATTGGTGAGTCTCAACATGGCCAAATGAGTGTTGTTGGGTATGACCTTTATTGTAAGATGCTTGAGGATGCTATAAAGATGCTTCAGGGAGAAGTTACTTGTGTAGAAGTAAATACAGTTGTTGATATAAAGATTGATGTCTATATAAAAGATAATTACATAGAAGATGAAATGCAAAAACTTGAAATATATAAAAAAATATCGTGTATTGAGGATAAAAAGGATATATCATATATAAAAGAGGAACTTATGGATAGGTTTTCTGTAATACCTTTTGAGATCGATAATTTAATAAAGATATCATATATAAGAGCTCTAGGGAAGAAATTGGGTTTTTCTCAAATAAAAGAAATAGGCGATAAGATTTTATTTGAGTATAAGAGCAAAGATTTTTTAGATGATTATGGATTTAATTATATATGTAATAATTATCAAGGTAAGGTAACATTTAATTTGGGTGATAAGCCTTGTTTTTATTATAAAATTGATTGTGACGATAAGAGTGTTATGATTGATGAATTTATAAAATTGTTAGAAAATTTAATAAAAGATGTTAAAAAACAATAAAGCTTAATAATTGGGAGGATATTTTAAAATGAAATTTAACAAAATATTAAGTAGGGTTTGTATATCATTATCGATTCTTTTTACAGTTTCTTCTTGTAGTACTATTGAAAAAACAGAAGAGGCTATAAGAAAGGAAGTTTTGGCAACTTATGAAGGGAGAAAGATAACTAGAGGGGAGGTTGAGGATTACTTTGCAGGATTTCATAATGCTTTAGTTCAAAGATATGGAGAAAATTATAAAAATGATGCTGGATATTTGAATGATCAATTGAAAGCTTTTGCAGAGAATTATTCTCAAAATTCTATTTTAATAGAAGAGTTTGATAAAAGAGGGCTTATCTCTGAAGAAGAGATAAATAATAAGGTAGAGGAGTCATTACACGCAGTTAAGGATTTATTTATAGATGAAGAGAATGGTGTGGATGATGGGCACGGTCATAAAATAGATCAAGAACGATTTAATAAAGCATTGAATGAAGCTTTTTATGTAGATGAGGAAGATTATAAAAATAAACAGAGGGACATAATAAAGATAAATGCTTTAGTTGATGATCTTATAAAGGATGTTAGTGTCACTGAAGAGGAATTAAATAAATATTATGAAGATAATAAAGATACTAAATACATAACACGTCCTGGAGCTATTATGTATCATATTTTAGTTGACACAGAAGAAGAGGCACTAAAAGTTAAAGAAAGACTTAATAATGGAGAGAAATATGAAGATATAGCAAAAGAATTAAACAAGGATGCAACTAGTCAAACAGGTGGAAGTTTAGGATTTGTTGAGTATGATAATACTAATTATGATGCTGATTTTTTAGCTGGCGCAAAGAATTTAAAAGAGGGTGAAATATCAGACCCTGTTAAAACTCAGTTTGGTTATCATATAATAAAAGTTACAGATGTTAGAACTGAGGATCAATATACTGATTTTGAATCTGTGAAATCTGAAATAGAAGAGACTTTATTATATGAGAAAAGGAATAAGGCTGTTACTGAGTTTTCTGAGAATTTATTTAAAGAGAAGAAACTTAAGGTAAAATAATCTTAATGCTTCAATAATCTTAGGAGGAATTATAATATGAAATTTAGAAAGATTACATCATTAGTTTTAGCTCCAATAGTAACAATATGTTTTTTATATTCTTGTATTGGTGGGGGTACACCGAAAGATGAAAATATTGTTGCAAGAATAAAGAAAGAGGATATTACCAAAACAGAAGTAGATGAATACTATAGTGGGCTTAAAAATGGATTTATAACTCAATATGGAGAAAATTATAAGGAATCTGAAGATTTTAAAAATGTATATTTAGATTTAGTTGAACAGTATGTAGAACAAAAAGCATTAGTTCAATATGCAAAGGATGAATCATTAGTTGATGATGCTGAGATACAAGAGAAAGTAGACGAAGAATTTGAAAATATGAAGAGCATTTTCGGAAGTGATGAGGCATTTGAAACGGCTATAATAAATAGTAGATTTAAAGATGAAGAAGATTATAAAAATAAGCTTAAAATATCACTTATTATAGAAGAACTTATAAATAAAGAGACTGATAATTTGAAAATATCATCAAGTGAAATAAAACAGTATTATAATGACAATAAGACTAAATTTGTAAAGGGTCCAGGGGCAGATGTATACCATATATTTGTAGCAGATGAAGACACTGCTAATACTGTATTAGAAAAACTAAATGATGGAGAAGATTTTGGTAAACTTGCAAGAACTTATAGCCAAGATGGAAGTGCTAATGTTGATGGATATTTAGGTTACCAAGAGTTTGATAATTCACAACTTGTAAAAGAGTTTATGGATGAAGTAAAGGATATGAAAGAAGGCGAAATTCGAGGACCTGTTAAGACTCAATTTGGATATCACATTATAAAAGTTGAAAATATTAATTCTAAAGAATGGACTCAAGATTTAGATAGAGTTTCTAAAGATATAGAAGATACATTAAAGAGTGATAAAATAAATGAAACAATAAATTCTTTGTTTACAAAGGTAAAGGAAAAATATGATGTAAAGATATATACAGAGAATATAACTGGTAAAAAAGAGTAGTATTACTACTCTTTTTTTCTATGTTATGTATAAAATAACAGAAATGATAAATAATAAGTATGTCAAGTAAGTTATCTGTGAATTTGAGGAGGAAAAGAATTAATGAAAGCAACTGGAATTGTTAGAAGAATAGATGATTTAGGGAGAGTTGTAATACCTAAAGAAATAAGAAAGACTCTAAGAATAAGAGAGGGTGACCCACTCGAAATATTTACTGATAGAGATGGTGGGGTTATATTAAAGAAGTACTCTCCAATAGAAGAATTGAGTGATTTTTCAAAAGAATATGCAGAGTCACTTCAACAGGCTATAGGTAATATAGTTTTAATTTCTGATAAAGATGAATTCATATCGGTTTGTGGTATATCTAAAAAAGAGTATTTAGATAAGAAAATAAGTCCGGAGCTTGAGAAAGTATTAGAGAATAGAAAAACATTGTGTATAACAAATCAAGAAGAATTTTTACCATTATGCATTGATGAGAATTTAGAGAATAAATACTCTTCTCAAATAATTTCACCAATTGTTGCAGAAGGAGATACAATAGGTTCTGTAATAATATTATCAAAAGAGGGTGACGATAAGCTTGGGATAGTTGAGCAAAAGCTTGCTGAAACAGCTGCATCATTTTTAGGGAAGCAAATGGAATAAATTTTACATATTGAGAAGCTATGATTTCATAGCTTTTTAATTTTTTTATTTAGTAATATTTTTTATATTATTAAATAATAATTAAGTGTATTATCATTTATTGTTTGGGGGATTTATGAAAAATAAGATAATAAAAGGAACACTTATACTTAGTGTAAGCAGTATAATTGCAAAATTTTTGGGGATATTTTTCAGATGGCCTCTTGTTATGCTTATAGGTGATGAAGGAATTGGGTACTATCAAATGACATATCCATTATACATGTTTTTTATTGGTATTGTGTCAGGAATGCCTATTGCTGTTTCAAAATTTGTATCTGAGAGATCTGCATATGGAGATAAGGAATCTATAGTAAGTATAATAAAAGCTTCTCTTAGGATTATGATATTTTTAGGAGTAGGTACAAGCATTATCTTGTTAGTATTTTCAAATCCGATAATAAATTTACTCAAATGGGATAGTAAGGTTTATCTTTGTTTCATTGGAATATCTATAGCACCTATTAGTGTATGTCTTTTGGGTGTTTTTCGGGGAGTATTTCAGGGAATGGAGAATATGGTTCCAACAGGGATTTCTCAAATAATTGAACAAATTATAAGAGTTGTGGTTGGAGTATCGCTTGCTTACCTGCTTTTATATAAGGGTATACACTATGCAGCTGGAGGCGCATCTTTTGGTGCTGTAATAGGTGGAATAATAGCAACGGTATTTATTGTTATTATGTATTTGAAATTTAGTATAAAATATTTTGATGGCATAAATAGAAAAAATATAAATGGTAGGAAATATGTAGGTAAGATATTAAAAATAGCAATACCATTATCTCTTGGGGCTACAGTATCAACAATAATGGTTTTGATAGATTCGATTTTAGTCCCTCAAATGCTTTTGAATGCTGGATATACTAATAGAGAGGCCACGGTATTATATGGACAGTTAACTGGTAAGGTTTCTGTTATTATAAATGTTCCTCTTGCACTTGCGGTTGCTTTAGGAACATCTGTGATACCAACGTTATCTAGACTTTTTGTTTTAAATAAAATGGAAGAGTTTAAGGATAAGGTTATTATGTGTTTTAAATTGTCAAGCTATATAGCATTTCCTTGTTTTATATCTATGTATTTTTTAGCATATCCTATAATGAATGTGATATTTCCAAACAATACAGATGGATACAATATATTGAGATATGCAGCAGTTAGTATACCCTTTATAATTTTTTCTCAAGTATCAATATCTATACTTCAAAGTACAAATAATTATATAAGACCAGTTATTAATCTTTTGATAGGGTGTTTTATTAAAGTCATAGTGACCTTAATTTTAACTGGAAACTCTGAATTTAATATATATGGTGCAGTTTTAGCTACAATATTTTCATACATATTAACAAGTTATTTGAATTTTAGTGCAATTAAGAAAAAATTAAATATAAATTTGAATATATTGGATATAATAATAACACCTCTATTTTCTTCTCTTTTAATGATAATAATAGCATTATTATCATTTGATTATTTTTATAAGATGTCTGGGAGTACAGTGTTAAGTATTTTTATATGTGGGATAATTGGAGGTATTATATACATTTTGAGTCTTGTTTTATTTAAAATGAGAGAGTTAAGTAGTATATTTACATCTATTAAATAAGTGTGTAGTATGGAAATATAATACTTAGAAATAATGTTGTTGAATAATATTTTTAGTTATGATAACATTAACACAGAAAAATAAATTTAGTATTACATAGTAGTTTTAATTAGTTATAGTTTATTGTATAACGAATTAACAACTCAATCTAAGGAGGATATAGGATTGAATAAAGCTGAATTGGTTGCTAGTATAGCGCAGAAGAGTGAACTTAGTAAAAAAGATGCTGAAGCTGCTCTAAATGCATTTATAAAGAGTGTTTTTGAAGCGTTAGAAAATGCAGACAAAGTTCAATTAGTAGGCTTTGGAACTTTCGAAATTAGGGAGAGAGCTGAGAGAGAAGGAAGAAATCCTCAAAACAATGAACCAATAAAGATTCCTGCAGCCAAGGTTCCGGTATTTAAAGCAGGTAAAGAATTCAAAGATAGAGTTAATAAATAGAGATCCGAGTTTTTTCTCGGATCTTTATTTATAGGAGGAGATAATATGAGATTAGATAAATTTTTAAAAGTAACTAGGATAATAAAGAGAAGGACTGTTGCAAAGGATGCATGTGATTCAGATAAGGTTTTAATAAATGGGAAATTATCAAAGCCATCATCTAAGGTTAATGTTGGGGATGTTTTGGAAATAATTTTTGGAAATAATAATTTTAAGATAGAGATTTTAGATATAAAGGAACATGTAAGAAAGGATGAAGCTGAAAAAATGTATAGAATTATATAATTTATTAATGTAATACTTACCAATTAATATTCATATTAATTTAATGAAGAATATTAATTGGAGGTAATTATGGAATATAAAAAAGACAATACTACAGAATTAATAAAGAAGAGTAATATATTACTTGAGAATAGAAAAAATATAAGTATAACTGGAGTATTTGAAGTTTTATCTTTTGATGAAGAAAAGGTAACTCTAAATACTGTTCTAAAGAAACTAGAAATTATAGGGAATAATCTTAAGATTAGTAAGTTAGATTTAAAAAATGGGGAAATTAGTATTACAGGTAACATTAATGAGTGTAAGTATTTAGATGATAAGAAGTTTAAAGGTGATAAGAATAAGTTAGGTATAGTTAAAAAAATACTGGGTAAGAATAAATGATTAACCTAGATATACAGATATTGATTTTGTTTTATAGTTTTATATCTGGAGTTATATTTGGAATAGGGTTTGATATATATAGAGTGTTATTTAGAGATGTATATTATAAAGTTTTTAGAATTATAATTGATCATATATATTGGATGGTTGTGGGAGTATTAGTGTTTATATTTTTATTGAACACACAGTATGCTATACTATCGTTTTATACTTATTTTTATATATTATTAGGTATTATATTTTATACAAAGTGTATATCTATATTTATATATAGGATAATCAATAATTTAGTAGGTTTCCTTTTGGAAATAATTAGATATATATTTAAAAATTTAATATATATTATTTCAAAAGTTGTAAATAAAAAAAATTATTAGAATATATTGAAAAAAAACTAAATTGTATTAAAATATTTATGTATTGAAAATTTAATTTACAAAGAGGTTATTTTGGTTAAACAAAGGAAACGTATTTTTTTTATTAGGAATATTGTGATTTTGGTCATATTAATTTATAGTTTGATCACTCTGTTTAAAAATGATTTTGATCGATATAATGTAGAAGTTGAATTTATGAAGTATCAGGATAAACTAGAGGATATAACCTGGGAAATTCAATTATTAAAAGATGAATTAAATTTATCAAATACTAAGGAATACTTAGAGGTTTTAGTTAGAGATAGACTAGGTTATGTATTTGAGGGAGAAAAATCTATAATTAATATAGTTAAGTAGAATATTAGATTATTTTAAGGAGGAATAAAATTAATATGGCTTTAGTCATAGGGAACATATACGAAGGAAAGGTTGTTAACATAACTAACTTCGGTGCTTTTGTAGATATTAATGGAGAAACGGGGCTTGTACATATATCAGAGGTTTCGAATAAATATATAAAGGATATAAGAGATTATTTAAAGGATAAGTTAGATGTTAGGGTAAAGGTTTTATCTATAGATGATTCTGGTAAAATTAGTTTATCTTTAAAACAAGCAGAAGGTAATTCATTAAATGTGGGCAATAATAACTATAAAAAAAATAATGATAGAATACATGCTACTCCAAAAAGTAATGCATCAAATTTTGAGGATATTTTGTCTAAATATTTAAAAGATAGTGAGGAAAGGATGCAAGATTTTAGAAAGAACCAAGATTCTAAACAAAGAGGATATAATAAAAGAAATTTTGGATAAAAATATATTAAAAAAGTATTGACATATAATTTGAAAAGATATATACTAACAAAGTAGAAAATAACAATTTAATAAATAAGCTGAAGTGGCGAAACTGGCAGACGCACAGGACTTAAAATCCTGCGGTACTAAAATACCGTACCGGTTCGAGTCCGGTCTTCAGCACCATATTATTGCGGGGTGGAGCAGTTGGTAGCTCGTCGGGCTCATAACCCGAAGGTCGCAGGTTCGAGTCCTGCCCCCGCAACCATTTTGGCGGAATAGCTCAGTTGGCTAGAGCAATCGGTTCATACCCGGTGTGTCGTAGGTTCGAGTCCTATTTCCGCTACCATTATCGAATATTTAAGAGCAACCATTCTTGGTTGTTCTTTTTTAGTTTTTTATGGAATTACTTAACATTAAATTAATATGTTTTTTTGTAAATAAGTGATATAATTATTTACAAAAATTGGAATTATTTTAAAGGTGAAGTAATGATTTATAATGGAAAACTATTCAATAATAATGGAGAAAATTATTATGAAAAGCTGAGTAATTTATTGGATATTAAGAAACTTTTAATATATGCTCTGATTGCATTATTATTAAGTCGTATAAACATACTATTTTATATAGCTCCTATTGGTATAGCATTTACTGCTACTATCATGTTTAAAAATAATAAGGTTTTAACTGTTCTTGTAGGTATTTTTAGTATATTGGGATATTTTAGTATAAGATCAAATTTTGATTCTTTTGATTTATATATAATAATAAATATGATTCTGATATTTTTAGGAATATTTTTTAACATTAAAAAGAAACACAGATTATTTATATTGCTTTTAATTTGTTTGATAAGTTATATATATAAATATTTTTATGTGAGGTTTTCTATATATCCTACCTTATTTTCTATTACTATAGAGGTTGGGATTATTTATGTACTATATTATGTTTTCGACATATTTATTAAGAGTATAAGTTATTTTAATACTAATTATATATTTAAAAAAGAAGATATAATATGTTTGGTAATAACTACATGTTTAATTCTTTGTGGTATTAATGGGTTTAAAATTTTTAACCTTGATTTATCAAATATATTAATTGTGTTATTTGTATTTATGATGTCTTACATAAATGGAATGTCAGTTGGAGTTATATGTGCTGTATTTTCTGGGAGTATAATGGGATTTATTTATGGAAATTTTACAGAGTATATAGCTATATATAGTGTGATTGCAACTGTATCTTCGTTTTTATCTTTATCATCAAGATTTACTGTATCTGTTATTTCTATAGTGTGTATATTAATATTAAAATTATCTAATATGTCATCTATGGATATTGGAAGTAATTTATTTTTAATAGAGATATTTATAGGATCAGTGATATTTGCTGTTGTTCCTAAAAGTTATTTGATGAAGATAACCATGTATTTTAATGAAGAATATAAAAAGGAATTTTATACAAATAAGAGATTATTTAATACTCTTGATATGAGAATACAAAAGATAAATGAGTTTAATGATATAATTAAGGAATTGTCAGATATGATAGTATCTAATGTCAATTTCAAATATAAAATTTTAGATAAGAAAATATATATTGAAATACTTGCAGAAAGTGTTTGTGGAGAATGTAGTAATGTTAATAAATGTTGGAAAGTTAATTTTAATAAAGTTAGAACAGAGATGCTTTTAAGTCTTGATAATTTTATACAGGGTGATAAAAGTTTAACAGAATATATAGATGGTTTATGTATAAGGAAAGATAAATTCAAAAATGAGTTATATAAGATTTCTAATTTTTATAATATACAGAAGGTTTATGAAGAAAGGATTTATGAAGCTCAAGATATGTTGTCTTATGAATTAAAAAATCTTCACAATATAATTAATCAGAGTATTAAAGAGGTTAAAAAAGACATTGTAATAAAGGTTAATTATGAAAAGAGTCTTATAAGTAAATTTAATAAATTTAACATAAAATATTTTGATATTATTTGTTACGAAGAAAGCGAACGATTAAAAGTTAAGATAATTCTTCCTTATAATATATTTATAGAGTATAAAAATGATTTGTTAGATATTATAAATATTGCTTTAGATAGAGAGATGATTATACAAGATGAACCATCTAAATATATAAATTCTAATGATGAAATAATTGTTACATATGTTGAGAAGTATTGTTATAATGTTGTATCTCATTGCCTTCAATTATCTAAAAAAGATAAAAATGGAGATAGTTATATTTGTACTAATAGTATTAATGATGATTATTTAATTATATTGAGTGATGGGATAGGATCTGGAATTGAGGCTTATAATAAAAGTAAGTTTACAGTTGATTTAATATATAAATTTGTAAGGACAAGTTTATCTCTTTCATCTTGTATTAAAGAAATAATATCAATAATTTCCCTTAAATTTTTTAGAGATGAGGCAATATCTACTATAGATTTTGCTAGAATTGATTTGTATACAGGGAAAATGAATTATTTAAAATTTTCATCTATTATTACATATATAAAAAGGAATAATGAGGTATTTATATTAGGAAATGAAAGGGATTTAAATGATAACTCTTTAGATGATGATATAAGAATATTAAGCTCTGAATTTGATCTTGAGTGCGGAGATATTTTAGTTCATTTAACAGATGGACTTATTCATTTTAAGGATTTATCAAATAAAGCGTGGCTATATACATTTCTTAAGAGATGTGATGTATCATCTCCTGATAAATTATGTGAAGAGATTTTAAGAGAATTTAAAATATTAAATTCAGGATCTTTTCAAGATGATGTTAGTGTAATAGTATCTAAAGTATACAAAAATTAAATTAAAAATAAGAGCCCTTTTATTAAATATAAAAGGGCTTTTGATTTTTTTTTGAAAAATCCTTATAATTAGATTAAATTGCATATTTGGAGAAATTTTATGGATGATACTATAAAGAAAATTAAGAATTTTATTATCTCAAATGATTTAATTTCCTATGGGGAAATTGTGGGATGCGCTTTATCTGGTGGAGCCGATTCTGTTTTTATGACATATGTTTTGAATAAATTATCTTTATCTTTAGGATTTAAGATTTTAGCAATTCATGTAAATCACATGTTAAGAGGGAACGATTCATATTTAGATGAGAAGTTCTCTGAAAATTTTTGTATAAAAAATAATATTGAGTTTAAATCATTTAGAGTTGATGTTTTAAAATACAGTAATGAACGAAAGATATCTGTAGAGATGGGAGGGAGGGAAACTAGATATAATATATTTTCCAATTTGAAAAATAAAGGTATCATAACAAAATGTGCTTTAGCACATCACGCTGATGATGATGTTGAGACTATTATTATGAGAATTTTTAATGGTACTGGAATAGAAGGAATAGAGGGAATAAAAGTAAAAAGAGATGGTTTTTATATAAGACCTATATTGTGTTTAAGTAGATTAAATGATATAGAGAGGTATTTAAATAACAATAATATAGAGTTCATAATAGATAAGAGTAATTTGTCTGAAGATTATTTAAGAAATAAAATTAGACTATCGCTTATTCCAAAAATAAATGAAAGTTTCTCTAAGGATATATCTAAAAATATTTTAACCTTAAAAGAAATCTCGAGCTATGACAATGAATATTTTTCAGATATTGTAAAACGTTTTATAGATAAATACGTAAGTATTGATTATGATTGTATAACTATACAAAAAAATGTATTTACATTACATAAATCTATTTTATATAGACTTATTAGACAATGTATTTTTATGTTTTGTGGACATATTAATAATGTAAGTTTTAAACATATAAAGTACATAGAAGATTTATCAATTAAAAATGTATATAAGATCATACAGATTAAGAAAAATTTATTTGTTGTAAATTATAATAAATGTATAAAAATTTTAAGTAAAGCTCCAAACATTTTGGATGTTGAATATTCATTTTTAGAATTAATTGATAGAAATGATATATTAAAACTTAAACTTGGAGAAGTGAATTTCATAGAGCGAAATGTTGAGTTTTTAGGTTCAAAGTTAAGAATTAGCTTTAAAGTATTAGAGAATCAAAATTGCAACTTAGATTTTACTTTAAATTATGAAAAATATTTCTCTATAGATGATTTGAAAGAATCTATAGCTATTAGGAATAAGAAGATAGGAGATTTATTTAAACCTTTTGGGATGGACAGGTACAAAAAACTAAAAGATTTTTTTATAAATGAGAAGGTTTTTAATAGGAGTTGTATACCCTTAATTTGCTTTGATAATACAATTGTTTGGGTGGTTGGAGTTAGAAATAGTAATGATTATAAGGTAATGCCTGATAGTAAAAAATTATTGAAAATAAAATTAGATTTTATAGAGGAGAATATTTATGATAAATAATGATATTAAAAATATATTAATAAGTAAGGAACAAATTCAAGGTAAGGTTAAATTATTGGGAGAAGAAATAAGTAGAGATTATAAAGATAGAGAGTTACTCCTTGTGTGTATATTAAAGGGGTCTTTGATGTTTATGGCTGATCTCATGAAATATATAAATACATATGTTGAAATTGATTTTATGGGTGTATCGTCTTATGGTAATTCAATTATTAGTTCAGGACAAGTTAGAATAATGAAAGATTTAGATATGTCTGTTGAGGGAAAGGATATATTAATTGTTGAGGATATTATAGATACGGGAATAACGCTAAATTATATTTGTAATTATATAAAAGGCAAGGGTGCTAAAAGTGTTGAAATAATAACGTTATTGGATAAGCCTAGTGGTAGAAAGGTAAATATAGATGCTAAATATAAAGGATTTAAAGTTGGAAATGAATTTGTAGTTGGATATGGGCTTGATTATGCTGAAAAATATAGAAATTTATCATACATAGGTGTGCTTGATGAGAGTGTGTATAAATAAATTTAAAATTGGTAATATTTTATATTGGAATGATTAGTAAATAAGAAGATATCTAAAAATAAAATAACTTGATAAATAATAAAACAACTGACTTGTTTAATAAAAATTGGTGTGATAAAATTTTATAGTATTTATTTTGATAAAGGGAGGGGGGTTAAAATAATGAAGAAAAGCTTTTCGAATATAACAACTTGGATTGTAATAGTTGTTATGATTTTTATAGTTGGACTTTTTTATTTTGAATCTACAAGGACAGATAAAACTATACCATATAGTAAGTTTGAACAGTATTGGATAAATGATGAAGTACAAAGTATAAAAATAAGAGAAGGAAGTTTGGCTATAGAGGGTAGCCTTAAAAACAGAGAGCAATTTGTTACTGTTGTACCTCAAAATAGATTAAATTTATTATTTGATAAATATCCGAAAAATGGAGAAGTAGTTGAATTATACGAAGAACAAAGCAATGTTTTTGCTTGGCTTCAATTTGTTCCGTCTTTAATAATTATTGTAATGTCCCTTGGTTTGTGGTTTTTATTTATGCAACAATCCCAAGGTGGAGGAAGCGGACGAGGAGTTATGAATTTTGGTAAGAGTAGGGCTAAAATGGCTACTCAAGATACTAAAAAGATAACTTTTAAAGAGGTTGCTGGTGCTAAAGAAGAAAAAGAGGAGCTTGAAGAAATTGTAGATTTCTTAAGAGAACCTAGGAAGTATATAGAAATGGGAGCAAGGATTCCTAAAGGTGTGTTGTTATTTGGACCACCTGGAACTGGTAAGACCCTTCTTGCAAAAGCTGTTGCTGGTGAAGCAGGAGTACCGTTTTTCAGTATATCTGGTTCAGACTTTGTTGAGATGTTTGTTGGTGTAGGTGCATCAAGAGTTAGAGATTTATTTAATGAAGCTAAGAAAAATTCTCCATGTATTATATTTATAGATGAGATTGATGCTGTAGGTAGACATAGAGGAGCAGGTCTTGGTGGAGGACATGATGAAAGAGAGCAAACTTTGAATCAGTTACTTGTAGAAATGGATGGATTTGGAGTAAATGAGGGAATAATAATAATTGCAGCAACAAATAGACCTGATATATTAGATCCTGCATTATTAAGACCAGGAAGATTTGATAGACAAATAATAGTTGGAGCACCTGATGTTAAGGGTAGAGAAGAAATACTTAAGATACATGTTAAAAATAAACCTTTATCAGAGGAAATTAAATTAGATGTACTTGCTAAAAGAACTCCTGGATTTACTGGAGCTGATCTTGAAAATTTAACTAATGAAGCATCTTTATTAGCAGTTAGACGTGGCAAGAAATTTATAACTATGAATGAAATGGAAGAAGCTATAACTAGGGTATTAGCTGGTCCTGAGAAGAAAAGTAAGATTAGGACTGAGAAAACTAATAAGCTTACAGCTTATCATGAAGCTGGTCATGCGGTTGTATCTAGATTGTTAGATAAATATGATAAAGTTCATGAGATAAGTATTATACCAAGAGGTATGGCAGGTGGATACACTATGCATTTACCTGATGAGGATAAGGATTATATTTCTAAGTCTGACCTTGAGAAAGATATGATATCACTTTTAGGTGGTCGTGTTGCCGAGAAATTAGTTCTAGGCGATATAAGCACAGGAGCTAAAAATGATATTGATAGAGTTAGTAACATCGCAAGAAAAATGGTTATGGAATATGGTATGAGTGAAGAAATTGGAACTATTTCTTTTGGAGGAGATAATGAAGTATTTTTGGGAAGAGATTTCACAAAGAGTAGAAATTTTTCAGAAGAGCTAGGATCTAAAATTGATAAAGAAATTAAAAAAATAGTAGATAAAGCGTATAATAAAACTCAAACGCTTTTGTCAGAGAACATATCAAAACTTCATGCAGTTGCCAAGGCTCTAATAGAGAAAGAAAAGCTTGATGGTGAAGAGTTTGAAGAATTATTCAAAAACTCTTAAAAGTAAGTCTTAGATTTTATCTAAGACTTTTTTATTTATGTTTATAAGGAGAAAATTAAACGATGGTATATGATGAATTTAAAAGTAGATTTATTTTATCTCCGATGGCAGGTGTAAATAATATTGCTTTTCGTGAGATGTGTGTAAAGTATCATGATGGGATAAATTTTACAGAAATGGTGAGTTCAACGGCACTTTATTATAAAAGTGATAAAACTGAGAAAATATTTGAAAAGGGTGACTTGGAAGAGAAAGTTGGAGTTCAGATATTTGGGAGTAATCCTGAGCATTTAGTACATGCAGGTGAAATTATATCAAGTCTTGATTATGTAAAAATATTAGATGTTAATATGGGATGTCCTGCCTCAAAGATAATTAAAAACGGTGATGGGTCTGCTCTTACGCTCGATCTTAAGAAAGTTGATGAGATAACATATAAATTGAGAAGTGCAGTAAAGAAGCCATTATCGGTTAAGATAAGGATTGGATATTATGAAAATAAGATAAATTGTTATGATGTTATAAAAGTACTTGAATGTAATGATATTGATTTTATAACAATACATGGTAGATATACAAAGCAGATGTATAAAGGGAAGGCAGATTGGGATGTTATAAGAGAAGCTAATAAGATGGTTAAAACTCCTATCATTGCAAATGGTGATATATTTAATTGTAATGATGGATTTGATATTTTAGATCATACTGGATGTAGATTTGCAGCTGTTGCCCGTGGATCTCATGGTAGGCCTTGGATATTTGAAGATTTAAATAATTATTTAAATTCGAAGCTTGAAGGTAAGAAGTATATTCCTAAAGTAAGAACACATGAATTTATTGTTAGCGATTTAATTGAACATTATAATAAAGCTTTAAAATATGAAGAGGAGAGAGTGGCAGTGTTTGGGATGCGTAAGCAAATAGGTTGGTATCTTAAAGGACTTCACGGAGCGACTGAACTTAAAAGTGAGATATTTAAAATGACTGATCCTAATAAAATATTAAATTTGTTGGAAGAATATAAGAATATAGCTTGATTACATTGACACACAAACTAATATTATTTTATAATTATCAAATAGTTTTTTATTAGTAATTTTTTATTAAAGGAGAAGATTGTATTTATGAGTGATAAGAAATATCTAATTACTAATGATGGTTTGCGCAAATTAGAGGAAGAGCTTGAATATCTAAAAACTATTAAAAGAAAAGAAGTTACAGAAAAGATTAAGGTTGCTCGTGGATATGGTGATTTAAGTGAGAATTCAGAATATGATGAGGCTAAGAATGAACAAGCTTTCGTTGAAGGAAGAATTGCTGAGATAGAAAATAAACTTAAAAATATTGAACTTATAGATGAAAGTGAGATTTCAACAGATGTAGTATCTATTGGATCTGTAGTTACACTTTATGATTTTGAATTTGAAGAGGAAGTTACATATACAATAGTTGGGTCGGCTGAGACCGATACTTTTGAAAATAAGATATCAAATGAGTCGCCTGTTGGTGCAGAGATTATAGGAAGGAAAGTAGATGAAGAATTTATAGTTAATACTCCAGGTGGAAACTGCAAGTATAAGATTGTTAAAATACAGAGGAAGTAGATAATTTAAGGGGAGTACGAATATGGAATTTAATGAACAAGAGATAATACGCCGTAATAAACTCAGTGATCTTCAAGAAAAAGGAATGGATCCATTTAATGTTTATAAGGTAGATGTTTCAGATTATTCTAAGAATATAATTGATAATTATTTAGATTATGAAGGTAAGATTGTAAAGCTTGCTGGAAGAATTATGACTAAGAGAGGACAAGGAAAGGCAGGATTTATAACTATACAGGATACATTAGGGCAGATTCAAATTTTTATTAAAGTAGATATAGTGGGTAAAGAGACGTTAGATAGCGTTTTTTCTTATGATATAGGTGATATCATATGGGTTGAAGGTGAAGTATTTAAAACTAAAGTTGGAGAAGTTACTATAAGAGTTTTAAAGATTGATTTGATATCAAAATCTCTAAGAGTTCTTCCAGAGAAGTTTCACGGTATAACAGATCCGGATTTAAGATATAGACACAGAGAAATAGATATAATAATGAATAGGGATGTTAAAGATGTTTTTTTAAAGAGAAGCAAGATAATATCTGAGATACGGTTGTTTTTAGATAATAGAGGGTATTTAGAGGCTGAAACCCCAATACTTTCCTTAATTGCAGGAGGTGCTGCGGCGCGTCCGTTTTTAACTCATCATAATACGCTTAATATGGATATGTATTTGAGAATTGCAACAGAACTTTATTTAAAAAGGCTTATAGTTTCTGGATTTGATAAGGTTTATGAAATGGGTAAAAATTTTAGGAATGAGGGAATCGATATAAAACATAATCCAGAATTTACTATGATTGAGCTTTATGAAGCTTATTCTGATTATAATGATATGATGAGACTTACAGAAGATTTAATATCTAGCGTGTGTTTAAAAGTTTGTGGAAGTATGAAAGTTGAGTATCAGGGAACAGAGATTGATTTTACTCCTCCGTGGAGAAGGATAACTATGCTTGATGCTGTAAGAGAATATTCTGGTATTGATTTTAAAACTTTAACAATAGAAGATTCTTATAATATTGCAAAAGAACATGAGCTTGAGTTTAAAAAGGATCTTAAAGATTGTTCTAAAGGTGAAATTTTAAATGCAATGTTTGAAAAATATGTGGAGAATAAATTAATACAGCCAACTTTTATTATCGATTATCCAGTTGAAATATCTCCACTTACGAAAAAGAAAAGAGGAGATGATGATTTTACTGAAAGATTTGAAGGATTCATATATGGTCGTGAAATATGCAATGCGTATTCAGAACTTAATGACCCTATAGTTCAGAGGGAAAGATTTTTAAAGCAAGAGCTTGAGCGTGAACTTGGAGATGATGAGGCTTATTCTATAGATGAGGATTTTATGTATTCTCTTGAGTATGGTATGCCTCCAACGGGTGGTCTTGGAATTGGAATTGATAGGATTGTAATGTTTTTGACGAATTCTTATTCTATAAGAGATGTAATATTATTTCCTACAATGAAACCCTTAAGGAATGATTAGATAATACAATTTAATTATTTAATTTAGTTTGAGATTTATGTAGCTCCTAAAAAATGAATATCTTTTAGGAGTTTTTTTATTTTTTTATGTAAATGGAAAAGTACTGTTTTTATAACATACTAATTACATTTGAATTCTATAGGAAATTTAAATATATGAAATAATATTTAAGGGGTAGAGTCACCTAGCTCCTTTATTTGTTTAAAATGTTTTTAATTGAGCATAATAAATATTAGTTTTTAGAGATTTAATTTTAAGGGGTATATAGGGGTATATAGGTATGAGAAAGTGCATGTGTTGTCTTAAGGAAACTGAAACATATGTTGTGAGAAATGATTCTAATAATAATGATTTAGTTCTTTGTAAGGATTGTGAGGTATTATTTTTTAGTGAGTTGTCTGAGGTACAGATAGACATAATATACCCAAATGAAATAAAAAGAGAGCTTGATAAAAAAGTTATAGGACAGGATTATGCAAAGAAGGTATTGTCTTTTGAGATGTATAGACATATACTTAGGATTAAAAATTCTAATATATTAAATTTAAACAAAGGAAATATTATGCTTATCGGACCCAGTGGTAGTGGTAAGACTCTTCTTATTAAAAGTTTATCTGAGATAGTCAAGCTTCCATTTGTTGAGGTTGATATTACTGCGTACACTCAGGTTGGATATGTTGGATTAAATGTATATGATATTATAAAAAATTTACTTAAAGAGGCTAATGGTGATGTTAAGATTGCGGAGTATGGAATTGTGTTTATAGATGAGATAGATAAGATTTCAAAAAGCGGACAAAATGGAGAGGCTAAGGATGTATCTGGAGAAGGTGTTCAGCAAAATCTTCTTAAGATGCTTGAAGGAACAATAGTTAGAATACAAACTGATGATAATGAAACTATAGAGGTTGATACAAAAAATATCCTTTTCATAGGTGGAGGTGCATTTACAGGAATTGAGAGGTATGTTAGAGAGAGAAGTTTTAAAAAAATATTTGGTTTTAAAGAAAATAGCAATTACAATTATAATTTAGAAGTAGATGACTTAAGACGTTATGTTAAACTTGAGGATGTTATTAATTATGGAATACTTAGTGAATTTATAGGAAGATTTCCTTTAATTGTTTGTCTAAATGCGTTAACTAAAGAGAATTTAATAGCTATAACAGAAATAGAGCTTGAACGAGAAGTTATAAATTATTTTAGTTTGATGGGGAAATCTATAAAAATAAAAAAAGAAGTAATCAAAAATATTGTAGATAAATGTTTGAATCATCCATTAGGAGCAAGAGCTATAAGAACCACTATACATGAAATGTTTAAAGATAATTTGTATGATCTATCTATAAGCAGAGATAAGGATATAGAATTATAGATAATGGTTTAAGTGCATATTTTTTTATTTATATTTTTTAATTTATATATTTTTGTTATAATAAAGGGAATGCTTATTATTGGAGGAAATTATGGACGTTTCAATGGAAAAAATTCTATCATTATGTAAAAACAGGGGATTTATATTTCAGGGATCTGAGATATATGGTGGACTTGCAAATTCTTGGGATTATGGTCCGTTAGGAGTTGAAATTAAGAATAATTTAAAGAAGGCTTGGTGGAAAAGATTTGTATATGAAAGTCAATATAATGTTGGGCTTGATTCTGCTATTTTAATGAATAAAGAGGTTTGGATAGCATCTGGTCATATTGGTGGATTTTCTGATCCTCTTATGGATTGTAAGGAATGTAAGAGTAGATTTAGGGCAGATAAATTAATAGATGATTATTTTATAGACAGTGGACGTGAGATTCTTGGAATTGATGGTTATTCTAAAGAAGAGTTAAAGAAAATTATAGATGATGAAAATATAGTTTGTCCTAAGTGTGGGGAGAAGAACTATACGGATATAAGAAGTTTTAATTTGATGTTTAAGACATTTCAAGGTGTTACTGAGGATAATAAGGCTGAAATTTATTTAAGACCTGAGACTGCTCAAGGGATATTTGTTAATTTTAAAAATGTACTCAGAAGTTCAAGAAAAAAGCTTCCTTTTGGAATAGCTCAAATTGGTAAGAGTTTTAGAAATGAGATAACTCCAGGGAATTTTATATTTAGAACTAGAGAATTTGAACAAATGGAGCTTGAGTTTTTTTGTAAACCTGGTGAGGATTTAAATTGGTTTGAATATTGGAGAGAGTATTGTTTAAAATTTTTAAGAGATCTTGGAATAAAGGAAGAAGAATTGAAAATTAGGGATCATTCTAGGGAAGAGCTTTCATTTTATTCAAATGCTACAACTGATATTGAGTTTAAATTTCCTTTTGGATTTGGTGAGTTATGGGGAATTGCTGATAGAACGGATTACGATTTAAAAGCACATATGAATCATTCATCGGAGGATCTTACATATTTTGACCAAGAATTAAATGAAAAATATATTCCTTATTGTATAGAGCCATCTCTTGGAGTTGATAGACTTCTTTTGAGCGTAATGTGTAGTGCATATGATGAGGAATGTATAAAAGATGGTGATATTCGTACAGTTTTGAGATTTCACCCAGCTGTAGCTCCTGTAAAAATTGGTGTATTACCTTTATCAAAAAAATTATCTGATAAAGCTATGATAGTTTACGAAAAATTGAGTAAAAAATATAATTGTGAGTATGATGAATCAGGAGCTATAGGTAAGAGATATAGAAGACAAGATGAGATAGGAACTCCTTATTGTGTAACTATTGATTTTGATTCGCTTGAAGATAATAGTGTAACCATTAGAGATAGAGATACAATGGATCAAGTTAGGATTAATATAGATTGTTTGGATGAATATTTTAATCTTAAATTTGAATTTTAATAAAAGCTAGTAAATTTTTATTTACTAGCTTTTATTTTTTGGATGATTTCTTTAAATTTATCTCCTCGTTCTTCAAAATTTTTGAACATATCAAAGCTTGCCGAAGCTGGTGATAGAAGTATAACATCATTTTCACATGCATTTTTATATGCATGTGAAACGAGTTCATTAAAATCATTAAATATGATTATTTCTATATCAGAAGAGTATTTTTTAAATACATCGTATATTTTTTGTTTAGTTGCGCCTATTAGGTAGAGTTTTTTAATCTTATCATAACCATTTAATAACGGAACATAGGAAATGTTTTTATCATATCCTCCGGCAATTAGAATGACTTTTTGATCAAAACACGATAAGGTAGCAAGAGTACGTGTAGGAGTTGAGGCTATGGAATCATTATAAAAATGTATGTTATTTATTGTATCGACAAATTCATTTCTATGTTTTACCCCGCTGAATTCTTTAGCAAAATTTTTAATTGTAGAGTAAGAT
Organism: Candidatus Arthromitus sp. SFB-mouse-NL; assembly: GCF_000709435.1. Taxonomy (NCBI): domain Bacteria; kingdom Bacillati; phylum Bacillota; class Clostridia; order Eubacteriales; family Clostridiaceae; genus Candidatus Neoarthromitus; species Candidatus Arthromitus sp. SFB-mouse-NL. Next base: position 1,570,992 of record NZ_CP008713.1, on the reverse strand, counting down.
ATATCAGGTATTGTTGCAAGTATTGCAGCTGCAAAGTTTAACATATTGTGATCACCTTTAATTTTTAGATCATTTTTGTGAAGTATTCTTTGGTTTAATACATAGAGCTCATCATTTTTTAAATATGAACCATTTTTTATAACTTCTTTATCATCGAAATGATTAATAGAAAACTTTCTAGATCTTCCATTTAATTCTTTATCAAAGGAATTAGTAATAGAACAATCTCTATTTAATATTGTAATGCTATTATCATCTTGAAATCTAAATATGTTTTTCTTACAATCGATATATTCATTCATGTCCTTATGATAATCCAAATGATTAGGGGATATATTTGTTATTATAGATACATCAGGAGATATATTTATGTTCATAAGTTGAAAACTAGATAGTTCTAAGACAACTTTATCATCTTCTCTCATTTCTTCAATTTTGCTAAATAAAGGGAATCCTATATTACCTCCAACCCATGTTTTATATCCTGAGTTTTTTAATAAGTTATATAAAATACTAGTAGTGGTAGTTTTTCCATCACTTCCTGTCACACCATATATTTTTGATGGACAATACCTAAGAAGCTCTTCTATTTCGGAGGTTATTATAGAACCGTTTTTTTTAGCATTTTCGAACTCTAAAATATCAGACCTAATAGAAGGAGTCTTAAATATATAATCGAAATTATTAATGTAATTTAGATAATTTTTTCCAAATACAAATTTAATGTTTAGTTTATTGAATGATTTTATTTCCAAATTCGAAAAATTTTCAATATCTTTCCTATCAAATAGAGTGATTTTGCAACCTAATTTAGATAAAAAATTTATTAATGGAATATTACTTATACCTAATCCAACGATTGCAACGTGTTTGTTTTTAATATTAGTTTTAAAGTCTTTAAAATCCTGTCTCATATATCCTCCGACAAAATAATGCAAGAGATAACGATATTATATTATATTTAAATATAAGTGTACAAGTGAGTTAAAATCAAATGTTATTATTTAAAATAATTTATAATTATAAACTTAATTTAAAAAACAGAAAACTAATGCCTGCAGTATAGTTAATATAAGCTATACAAGGTATTGTAAAGTTTTCTGTTTTTTGTTTATGGAAAATTTTTAAAAAATTTTAGATAAATTTTTAAATAATTGTATTTCGTGTTCAGGGATTACATGGGTGTATGTTTGGAGTGTAAAAGAAACGTTTGAATGACCAAGCCGTTTGGATAAAATTTTGTAATTTATGTTTTTATTTAATAGCAATGTTGCATGTATATGCCTTAAATCATGGAATCTGATTTTTTTAATATTATGTCTCCTTAAAAATCTTTTGAAATTAGCTGAAACGACATTAGGATTTACAGGCATGTTAATATTATTAGGATTCGGGAAAACGTATTTGGATATTTTATTTTTATAGAGACGTTTTAATATTTCTATACTTTTATCTAAAAGTACAATTTGCCTTACAGAAGTAGCTGTTTTGGGGAGAGTAATGCCTGAAAAATCTCCACAGACTATATATGATTTATCTACTGTTAGTATATTTTGTTCAAAGTCAACACAGTCCCATGTTAAAGCACATACCTCTCCTTTACGCAATCCAGTTTCCAAGACTAAATACATCATATCGTAATATTTAAATTTCTGTAATATTGGTAGATATTTATTTATTTCCTGTTCACTCCAAATATTTCTAGTTGTATATATTATTTTAGGCAATTTTATTTCATCAAAAACATTGTAGGGAATTATGTTATTTTTTTTAGCATAAGTAAATATATATTTCAGAAATTCAATGGTTTTTCGTCTAGAAATATTCTTTTTTAAACTAATCTTTGAATTGATCAAATCATAAATATCATTTGTTTTGATTTGTTTTATATCTTTGTTTATTGCTTTGAAATTATTTACAAAGAAATTAATCTGTCTTTTATATGTAATTAAAGTTGTTGGCTTTAATCCACGTTTAACACAGTCATCCAAAAACACATAACATACATCTTTAAAAGTTTTTTTATTATTCTTGATTATTGATTTTTGTTCTTCAAATGTAAGCGCTTCTTTTATACAAGCTTTTTTAGTTTTAAAACCACACTTTCTTTTATATTTTTTCTTTCCATTGTTATCTTGTCCTAGATACACGCAGTACTCCCAATTATTATCGCATTTCTTTTTTATAACCATAAATACCCTCCTAATAATTCCGAAAATATCTTATTTATATATTTTCGAAAATATATGGATTAATTTTAACTTTTTGTAAACTATTTGTTAATATAAAATTTAAATATTTATATTGTTGATGATAATGTTGATAACTTGTGAATAATTTTTATTGCAAATTCAAAAGTGAAGGTTAAACCTTTCAAAAGTGAAGGTTCTAAACATAATAATAAATATAATTATAAAAAATATAATAAAAACAACTATGTTATTGTTATTGAAATAAATTTTAAATTTAATTATTAAATTGGTATAAATTGACAATCAAAAAAGTTAAAAGCTATAATTTTAATAAATTGATTACTTGGAGAGTGTAACTAATGGGATTAAAAAAAGATTGCTTAAAAAATGTTGTAGATAAATTAAACAGTTACGCAGTGATACAAAAAAATATTGAGTACATAGATAAACAAATTAAATTAATAGATAGTGAGCTATTAAAAGTTAAAACGTCAAAACTGGAAGAGGGTAGGGGTGGAAACTCTAACTGCAGATTTGAAAAATTACTGGATAAAAAAACAAAACTGAGTAATAAATTAAATGACCTTAAGTTAGATAAAAAATTTATATCCGAATCAGTTAATTTATTAGAGGGTATGGAGAGATCAGTTATAATTGATTTTTATTTTAAAAATTTAAATATATCTAAAATTGCCAAACAATTATCATATTCTGAGTCACAAATAAGGAGAGTTAAAACTAACGCTATTACTAACTTAAAGGGTATTTTAAATTAAATGGTATGCGTAAAACATGCGTATTTTATGCGTAAAACATGCGTATTTTATGCGTAAAACATGAGCGTTTTTTTTATAAAAAATGTGTTAAAATGATAAAGTACTAAAGTATATTGATTTGAATTTACATAGTGCTAACCATAAATTTTTACATTGTTAGACAAAATGATCTATAAAAATAAAGATTAAATTATGTCGGATTAAATATTTTATAAATTACAAAGATAAATCCTTATTTTAAGTAAGTAAATGAGGATTTATTGTTTTTTATTAAGAGGTGTTCATGCTTTGTTAAAAATAAATAAGATATATAATATTGACTGTCTGGATGGACTTAAAGAAATAGATGAAAAATCATTAGATTTTATAGGTGATAAATAAGATAATGAGATGAATTATACAGAACCAATAAGAGACAAGGAATTGTTAGGAGGTATAGCTAGATATTTAAAATCTAATAATAAAAGGGATTATGTACTATTTTCACTTGCTGTTTATTCAGGACTTAGAATAACGGATATTTTAAACCTTAAAGTTAGAGATGTAAAAAATAAAAATGAATTTATATTAGTTGAGAAAAAAACAGGTAAGAGAAAGACTTTAAATATTAATCCTAATCTACAAAATATTTTAAAATCATTTATTAAAAATAGAGATGATAGAGAGTATATAATATCTTATAGAGATAATGGAGAGAATCCAATAAGTAGAGCTAGAGCATTCCAAATAATCAAAAGTTGTGGAGATAGATTTGACTTGAGAATATCACCACACAGTCTACGTAAAACATTTGGATATTTTCATTATAAAACTAATAAAGATATCATAATTCTTCAAAAAATATTTAATCATTCTCATACAGATATTACATTTCGTTATATTGGTGTAAATTCTGAGACCATAAAAAAATCAATAAATAATTTAAAATTTTGGTAGATTTTCATTTAAAAATGAAGGTCTTTTTTATTTTTTTGAATAGAACTATCCATATTGAGAGCAGGTTTAATTCAAAGGTGTAAAAAATACATAATCTAGTAAATAAGCAGGTTTGTAAGATGTAATGGAATTTAACACAATTATACAATATGTTAAGTTTGATATATAAAATAATAGTATAAAAATAAAATTATTTATAAGTTAACTCTTGAATAATTATAGCATTAATGCTATAATTATAATATACTAAGTAAGGGAGTTGAATTTATGCCTACGATATGTATGTTTAGAGGGATTAAAATTTATATTAATTGGAAAGAGCATAATCCACCACATTTTCATGCACAATATGGAAATCAAAAAGTATCAATAGATATTAACAAGATTGATGTATTAAGAGGGGAAATACCTAATAAACAATTAAAAATGGTTTTAGGTTGGACAGCATTGCATCAAGAAGAGTTATTAGAAAATTGGGAACTAGCTAAAAATAATCATGAATTATTTGACATAGAACCGTTAAGATAAACGGTTCTATAGGAGGAATAATATGGATAAAAAAATAAAGTATTATCTTGATAGAGGCATGGATTATGATATGGCTAAATATTTTGCAACAGGTGAAAGAACAATTATAGAAGTTATCCCAAATGATGATTATACATTGACTCTTAGATTTGATAATGGTGAAATACGGAAATATGATTGCAATCATTTAATAGAAAAAGGAACTGTATTTGAATTTTTAAGTGATTATAATAATTTTAAAAGAGTATATCTAGATGAAAGTAATACAGTATCTTGGGATAAAGATCCAAATATTGATAGTAATTTAAATTGGAGTAATAAAGTTGATTTAAGTTCTGATACTTTGTATGTTAAAAGTATTCCTCAAGATCTAGGCATAAATGAAATTATAGATTATTTAATTAGAAAACGACAAGACGAAGGATTAACTCAACAGGATTTATCCAATAAAACGGGATTAACACAGTCTGTTATAGCTCGTTTTGAAACCAAAAAAGTTATACCTAGAATGGATACTATTTTAAAAATTGCTAATGCTTTAAATTGTAAGTTAAAAATAGTAGATAATAAATAGAGTGGTAGTTGCACATTTTTTGCAACAACCACTTTTTATTTACATCGATTGTCATTTTAAAATATAAATAAATAAAAATTTTTAAAATAAGTATTGACATAATCGGTATTATATGATATACTCATTATATAAGGAGGGAGGAAATTAATGAATTTTAGACAAGTTGAAAAAATATTAAAAGAAAATGGATGGATAGAAAAGAATTCTAAAGGTTCACATTTTCATTATATACATCCCATGAAAAAAGGAAAAATTACAATACCTAAACATACTAATAAAGATATAGATATTAAAACATTAAAATCTATTTTTAAATATGCAGGAATTGAAGTGAGATTAAAATAGATTTAAAGATACTTAGGAGATTAACTCCTAAGTATCACAAAACAAATAAATATTTTTTCAATGATTTAAATTTATATTAGATCTTATAAAGTTTATTAATTTTCTCTTAGGTTCAAGAAGGGAAGTTTTAAAATGTTAGTTTCATATCCAGCAGTATTTTATAAGCTTGAAGATGGGGCTTATAGTGTAACATTTCCTGATTTTAGAGTAACAACACATGGAAGGGATTTGGAAGATGCAACAAGGATGGCTATTGATTGTTTAGCGGGAGAAATTAGGTGGTGTAAGGAACAAAATCAAGAAATACCGAAACCAACACTTGATTTAAATTTGGTTGAGGTTGATGAAAAAACAGAAGGAGATTATGTAGAAGCTATTAAACAAATAGTAACAGTTGATGCAGATGATTATGCTAAAAAGCATTTTGATAAATCTGTTAAAAAGAATTTAACAATACCTAAATGGATGAATGACGAGGCTTTAGAATTAGGAATAAATTTTTCTAAAGTGTTACAAAATGCATTATTAGATGAAATAAATCGTGCTAAAGACAAGATGTATGGAATTAATAAAGAGTAAATATTTAAATAGTTGTTGTAAGTTTTGCAACAACTATTTTTATTTCAACATTTGGAAGGAAATATAAAATGATTAATATAGATAGAAATAACAATATGTATGATTATATTTTGACATCGAATCATTATTCGGGAGATGTTGAAACGATATATTTTATAAAAGATAAATTAACAAGAAATCAATTTGAGGGATATTTAATTGGTAATGCAATTAAATATCTCAGCAGATACAATAGCAAGGGTGGAGAAATTAAAGATATTAAAAAGGCAATAACATATTTAACTTGGATGGTTGATCATAAAAATGAAAAAGTTATGTAATAAGTTTGGATGTAATAATTTAATAAACTTAAAAGATAAATATTGTGACGAACATAAAGGTGTTCCTAAAGATCAATTAAAGAGATGGCGTAAGGATTATGATGATAAACGTAAGGGCGATAAATACAGAAAATTTTATAAAAGTGTACAGTGGAAAATAGTTAGGGATTATATACTAAGGAGAGATAATTACATTTGCCAAGAGTGTATAAAGGATAACAAGATGATTATATGTAATACAGTCCATCATATTATTGGGGTTAAAGATGATTTTAATAAGGCACTAGACGAGAATAATTTAATAACGCTTTGTGCTGATTGTCACAACAAGATACATAATAGGTTTTAATATGAATAGATCTAAATATTTGAAAGATATTGGTAAGCGAATTAAAAAGATTAGGAGATTAGGTGGATTATCACAATACGAATTAGCAAAAATGTGTGGATATAAATCTAGATCCACAATAAATAAAATTGAAACTGGTATTAATGATGTACCAATATATAAACTCAAAATAATAACAGAGATGCTAAATATAGATGTAACAATTATATTGAATGAAAATGAATTTAATAATTTTTATGAAAATAACAGAAGTAACCCAAATTTATAATTTATATTGAATTAAAAGGGATGATAATTTCTATAAAAAATTACTACACCCTATTTTATATTTTAGAATTTGTATGACAAATTGTGTGACAAATTGTATGACATTGTATGACAAATTGTATGACTAATTAGTCATACAAAAAAATTAAAAATATTTTTAGATGTTTATATTATAGGAGAGTAGTATAAAAATTTAATTATACATGGAGAATATAGGATAATTAAAATTAGGATATGTAAATAGATTTATGTTATTGATGATAATTAACAACATGGTATACTTAATTTTTTATTTGAGGAGTATTATTTTTATAGGTACTTCCAGAGTATTAAAACCATTGCGGTGCCGTGACCCCGAAATATCTCTAGTTTTCATCAAAAAAAATCGTGTCCTTGTCCTTTTTTAATTTGGTTTTTTGGAGGTGATTTTTATGATTTTGATGAAGAAAAAAGAACTTGCTGAATTTTTGGAAGTTGATGCTAGAACCATTACAAGATGGGTAAATAAGGGGTGTCCGAGAAAAGGGCATAGTTATAATTTGAAGGAAGTTTTAAAATGGAGAGGTGTAATCGGAGGAGGGGAAATAGGGGCGGAGAATTTAGAAAATTTATCATTACAAGAGCAAAAATTGAAATATGAGATAGATCTTAAAAAAGCTCAGTCAGAATTACATGATCTTAAACTTAAGATTGAAAAAGAAGATTACCTACCCAAAGAAGAAGTGATTAAAAATCTTAATGATGGATTTATAGCTTTTAAAAGATCTTGTCTTAATCTTGAGAATAAAATTGTTATGGAGCTTGGGTATTTAATGACAGATGATGATATGAGAAGGGATGTTAAATCTAAGATACATAACCTTGTTATAACTGCACTTAACAATATATCTAAGGGTAATTTTGATGGATAAATTAAAGGATTGGTATACTGAGTGCCTTAATATATTATCTATATCAGATTTTGACCTAGTTGAGTGGGCTGATAAGTATAGGGAACTCTCCCCTGAGTCATCCTCTGAGATTGGTAAATGGGATACAAAGAGGACTCCATATATGATGGAACCCATGAGAGCAATAAGCGATAAGAGTATCGAGGAGGTTGTAATAATGGCTTCAGCCCAAGTTGGTAAAACAGAGCTTATCCTTAACCTTATTGGGTATTGTATACATCAAGATCCATCTCCGATTATGGTAGTACTCCCAACAGAAGAGATTGCTAATGCGTTCTCGGAGGACAGGTTATCAACTATGATAAGAGATACAGAAGTTCTTAAGGGTAAGGTGTATGAAGCTAAGAGTAGAAATTCTAGTAACACTAAGCTTCATAAAGGATTTGAGGGTGGGCATATCACAATTGTTGGGGCAAATGCACCATCATCCCTTGCATCTAGACCAATTAAAGTACTTTTATGCGATGAGATTGACCGTTACCCAGTGTCTGCAGGTAAAGAGGGAGATCCGGTTACGATAGTTGAGAAACGTACCACAACATTTTTTGATCGCAAGATAATAAAGGTATCAACTCCCACACTCAAAGATGCTAGCAAAATCGAGGAATGCTATAACAAAGGTAGTAGAGGAGTGTGGGAATTACCCTGTCCTAATTGTCACGAGTATCAAGAGCTTAATTTTGAGTATTTAGATATTGATACATATGAGATGTACTGTACTCGTTGTGGTAGTTATGCAAGTGAGCATGAGTGGAAAAGTAATAGTATTAAGGGTAGATGGTATCATAATACACCTGATGCTAAGATTAAGAGTTATAATCTTAATGCATTTGCATCTCCTTGGGTTAGTTGGGAGAGTATCGCAAAAGATTATAAGAGATCAAAAAGAGCTGGAGATTCACAACTGCAAGTATTTTATAATACAGTTTTAGGTTTGCCTTTTGAGGTTAAAGGAGATGTTGGTAATGCTCAAAAGTTATATGGACTCCGTGAGGATTACATTAAGATACCTGATCAAGTTAAGGTATTAACATGCGGAATAGATACTCAGGATAATAGATTAGAGTATGAGATTGTAGGATGGGCCGACGATGACGAAAGCTGGGGTATACAAAAAGGTGTTATTGTAGGCAACCCATCTATCGGACGAGTATGGGAAGAGTTATACAGTATATTAAACACAGAATATGAAAAAGAAGATGGAACTACTCTCACAATAAGTATGAGTTTTATCGACTCTGGAGGGCACTATACTGATAAGGTATACGAATTTGCAAGCAAAATGAAACGCATATTTGCAATAAAGGGAAGAAATGCAATAAATGAAGGATTAATACACCCAAATCCTACATTTATTAAAAGTTATGGTATTTATCTTATATTATTAGGAGTTAATAACGGTAAAGAGCACGTACTACAGATGTGTGATCCTGATAGTACTGTCTTTAGAGCACATTTTCCACGATCTGAAGAGTATAATCTAGAGTATTTTAACCAGCTATTCTCGGAGAAAAGGGTATTAAAGAGTGTTGGAGGGTCAACCCAATATGTGTGGCAGAGTATCAGAAAAAGGAATGAAGCCTTAGATTGCAGAGTATATGCTTATTGTGCTCTTAAATTTATTCTCCCTAGATGGGATAACTACAAGAGTATATTTGTAAGACAAAATAGTAAAAAAGAAACCGCAAGACCTATAAAAAGAAAAAGGAGGAGGAGTATTTGGGATATGTGAGAAGGGAAATATTAAGAGAATTAGATGTTGTAAATGAACGGTTAGCTATATATTTAGAAGCAGAATCTAAAATATTAGAGGGTGCACAAAGCTACACTATAGGGAGTAAGACCTTGGAGAGGGCAAACCTAAAAGAGGTTAGAGAAATGATTGATAATCTGATCCTTAAGAAGAAAGAATTAGAGTTACAATTAAAAGGTCAAGGTCTAAGAAAGAGTTATAGAGTAGTTATTAGAGATCTATAGGAGATGTTATGAATTGGATTGATAAAGCAATTAATTACATAAGCCCTGCATGGGGATTAAAAAGGATTAGAGATAGATCTACAACCCATACAATTGTTAACTCTGGGTATAGCCAGAGTGGAGCGTCGAAAAGAAAAAACTCCCTTAGAGGTTGGACAGCATCATCTAAATCTCCATTAGAGGATATTAATGATAATTTACATATATTAAGGCAGAGATCGAGAAGTCTGTACATGGGTGGAGGGCTTGGAACTGCAGCTATTAAAGTTATGAGATCTAATATTGTTGGTAGTGGATTAAAGCTTAAACCCAATATAGATTACGAATCCTTAGGATTAACGAGAGAAGAAGGTAGACGATGGTGTAAAAATGTTGAGAGGGAGTTTAGTATATGGGCGACATCTAAAGAGTGTGACTATCTAGGACTTAATAATTTTTACGAGCTCCAGTCTATGGCACTTCTTGGAGTGCTCCTCAATGGGGATGCTATAGCACTGGTTAATTATAGTGACATGACTGATGATTATGATTTAAAACTACATCTAGTTGAGTCAGATAGATTAAGTAATCCAGATGGATCGGTAGCAGTTAATTTAACTAGGGATGGCAACAAGATTATAAGTGGCATAGAGGTTAATAATAGAGGTAAACCATTAGCATACTGGATAAGTAATAATCATCCACAAGTTGGATTTAATTATAATAATCCGATTAAATGGACTAGAATAAAAGCGTATAATGAATACACGGGATTTCCTAACGTTTTGTTTAGTTTTAACGCTGAAAGGGCAGGACAATATAGAGGAGTCCCTTTTTTATCGCCTATAATTGAGCTTATAAAAAGTATGGAAAGATACACAGAGGCAGAGGTTACAGCAGCGATTATTAACTCATTTTATTCTGTATTTATAGAAAATGTTGCAGATCCAACTTCTATGCCGTTTCAAAGATCTATCCTAGATGATGAATCAGTTTTAACAGCTGAAGAAAGAGCCGAAAATTATGAATTAGGAGCTGGTACCATAAATGTGCTAGGTAGTGGTGAGAAGGTTGTTTTCTCTGATCCTAAGAGACCGTCTAGTTCTTTCGAGTCGTTCTCAAGCCAAATAACAAAACTTATAGGGGCAACCCTAGAAATACCTTATGAAGTATTAGTTAAGAGTTTTAACAGCTCTTATAGTGCATCAAGAGCAGCACTCCTTGAAGCTTGGAGGTTATTTAGACTTAATAGGGAGTGGTTCATAAGTGATTTTTGTCAACCAGTTTACGAGATGTGGCTTTTTGAGGCTATAAGTAAGGGTAAAATTAAGGCGAGAGGGTATTTTTCTAGTAAATCTATGATGAAATTATGGAGTAGTGCTACATGGATTGGGATCGCACAAGGTCAAATAGACCCAGTGAAAGAGGTTCAAGCAGCAAAATTAAGGATAGATAATGGTTTTTCAACGCGTGAAAAAGAGGCTCAAGAGCTTACAGGAATGGACTTTGAGAGCAATCTAAGGGTATTAGAGAGAGAAAACCAGGGATTATATACAGTTAATAATGTTAAGGAGGGTAATTGAGTGAATTTTTGGAATTTTAAAGATGAAACACCTAATTCTATTGATCTCTATATTAAAGGGATGATAGAGAGCGATGATAACTGGATAAAAGAATATTATGGAGAGCAATATACATCAGAAAATAAGTTTATACGTGAGCTTGATAAGTATAAAAATAAAGATGCTATAAACGTCTATATAAATAGTACTGGGGGATCTGTATTTGCAGCATGCGGAATATATAATAAGCTTAAAAGGTGCAAATCTAAAATAAATTGTTATGTTGATGGTATAGCAGCCAGTGCTGCAACTATTATATTAATGGCTGCTGATATTGTATATATGCCTGTTAACTCTCTATTGATGATACACGACCCTACTACAATATTAAACGGCAATTATAATAAAGAAGAATTGAAATCTAATACTCAAGCACTCGATAAAATAAAAGAGTCGATAATAGAGTCATATCTATCAAAAGTAAAAATATCAAAAGAGGAGCTGTATGAAATGATGTCCAAAGAAACATGGATTACAGCTAAAGACGCGGCAGAGATGGGATTTGCTGATATTGTTTTATATAACAATAATGTTAAATACGAAAACAAAAATAATAAGGTATTTGTTAATAGCCTAGATTGTGGTTATTTGCAAGTACCTTTTAATTTTGAAGGCAAAGGGGAAGTATCTATGAACGAAGTAACAGCAGAAAGAGAAAGATTAAAAGCTATAGATGGTATAGCTAACATGATAGATAAAGATTTAGTCGATAAAGCTAAATATGAACTTAATTGGAATGCTGAGAAACTAGCTTACGAAGCAATTAAACAAAATAAGGTTAATGGCATGGGAGCTTTTTTGAATCATGTTAATGTTAATAGAGAATCGGGAGTTAATGATGTAGCATCATATAGTATAGATAACAATAAGGGTAAAACATTAGAGACTGAAAATAATGCAGATATGACTAATATATTTAACATTATCGCTAGAGCGTTTGAGAGAGGGGGATGTAAGTAATGGATTATATTAAGGATATTGGATCGTGCGATAGAAATAGTATGCTAGGTGGTGTTAAATATCCTCTAATAACAGCTACGGTAGAGCTAGAAAACGATCAGACAGAACTAAATAAGGGTGCAATACTTGGCAAAGTAACGAGTAGCGGTAAGTATAAATTAGTTAATACTAGTGCAGTAGATGGATCTCAAACACCAAATTGTGTGTTAGCTCATAATGTTAATTTAGGAGATATTACTGCTACATGTTATACATCAGGTCAATTTAATTTAAGTCAAGTGTACATAGATGACAATGACAATATTTTAAATTGTGTGGATGATCTTAGGATTGTAAATATCTATATTGCTACGGAGGTGTAAGCGTGATAATCAATGAGAGTACAATACTTAATCTAACTAACAATATGTTTTCCAACAATGCTGGAGATGATGCGTATAAACCTAAAAAGATGTTAGATGCCTATATTAAAAATATGCAGGTATCTACTTTCTTTATAAAAAATTTCTTCAGCCAATCAATTTTGTTTGATACAGAGGAAGTGGATATGGATTTTTATAAAGATAAAAGATCTGTTGCACCCTTTGTATTTGAAGGAGTAGAAATCGTAAATACATCAAGAGAGGGATTTATAACTAAGAGGTATAAAACTCCATACATAGGTATCAATACTATATATGATAGAGATGTGCTTAATAAAAGATTACCTGGAGAGCTTGAGTATGCAGGACTTACCCCAGATGAGAGAGCAGTAACCTTGCAGATGCTCGATTATGTGAGACTTGATAATATGATAACACGCAGGGAAGAGCTTATGTGTGCTGAACTTTTGCAAACTGGCATTGTAACAATTGAGGAGTATAGTTTAGATAAAACTAAACCCGTTAATACAGTTAAAGTGGAATATGATAAAAATAAGTGTGAGCAATTAACAGGAGATAAAGAATGGAGTAATGCTAATGCTGATATATATGGAATGATTGAGAAGAAGGCATTAGATATAAGACAAGCTGGATATAACCCTGAGGTTATTATAATTGGTCACGAAGCGTGGTCTTACATGCTTAAAAATAAATCGATATTAGATGCGTTAGATAATAGACGGATTAATCTTGGGTCTATAGATCCTACAGTAATGTCAAATGAGTCGGGAGAAGGATATTCTTACCTAGGTCAAATTAGTGGTCCTATTATAGGTAATTTACAAATGTACTCGCATAATGCTTGGTATAATAATAGTGATGGTGATTTAACACCTTATTTAGATCCTAATACTGCTATAATAACTCCTAAAAATATTGGAGAGATGCTTTATGGAGCTATAACAATAATACCCCATCCAGATTCGAGCGAGCTTGTAACGTATGCACAAAAGAGAGTACCTAAGATATTAATTAATCATTATGATAATATTAAACAATTAAGTTTGTATTCTAGACCTTTGCCCAAAATATCTGATGTGGATATGTGGACATCGATTAAGGTGGTGGTTTAGTTGTATATTAAAGTTATAAAAGGTAAGGTTAATTATAAAGATAGAGTATATAATACAGGTGAGATGCTAGAATGCAAAAAAGATATCGGAGAAAAGCTCATAAAATCAAAATTATGCGTAGAGGTTAATGAAGAGCTATTTAGGGTACTAACTAAACAAAATAATGTTGTGGCTAATGATAATATAAATGATAAGACTGATAGCAGAGAAAATAAAACAATAGATGATTTAAGAGATGCATTATAATGGGGAGTAATATTAAAGATATTAAGAAGGATATAAATAAATTAGCATCTAAAGTTGTTAAGTCAGATTGTAGAGCTAAAAATAAAGCTGTTGCTAAGATTAAAACGGAGTCAAGGAGGATAATCCAGAGTAAATACAATTTAAAGGCTAAAGATGTATCTAAGACCATAAAAATCAAGAGAGCAAGTTACAGCAACCCAGAGTCTAGCATGACTTTTAAAAGTCATGCTACACCAATAATTGCTCCTATGCTTAAGACCATTAAAATAATGTCAGGATCGAGAAAAAAACGAGGGGCATACAGAGGACAAAAAATTAAAGTACATATTAAAAAGGGTAGCCATAAGAATTTATCTGGCGGAAGATATAAACCATTTTTAATGCGAGTAGGTGGGTCTAAACTTATAGTAGCTCGTAGAGTATCGGAAAAAAGATATAGTACATCGCAAGTTAGGACAGTACCAGTTGCTAAAATGGCTGATAATAAAGATGTATCAAAACATATATTAAAAATAGGGTCAGAAACCTATGATAAAGAGTTCAAGCGGTTAATGGAGTTAAGTAATGTTTAAGGATATTTTAGATGCAGACCTTGATGTATTTGTCAACACAGAGGAATTTGGCGAGGAATCGTCTATAAATGGTAGGTTTATTATTGTAGTAGAAGACAGTGATGGGGTCAAAGAGTATAAAAATAATAATGCTGATTTACTGTATGAAGACCTATTGATGATATATTGCAGGGTGCAAGACCTTGATAGTATTAATATTGATAATTATGTAGATTATAATGGAATGTTTTATACTGTACTATCAAAGGATAAACAAGGCGGAATGTATCAACTAGTATTAAAAAGATCAACTCAAGGGTCTATAAAGGAGTGGATTTAAATATTTAAGTAATTTAATTAGTATATTAGTAATATTGTGTAAATTCCTTGATAAAACAATTGCCTAGTTAGTATAATTAAAACAGGTTAATTAAATTGTTATGATCGTCTAAATATTTATTATATGATTATTACGAGGGGTTTTATATGAATAATCAAGAAAAATTACTTGCCAGATTGATGTTTAGGAATAAGATTTTTACAAGTAATGGTCAAGCTTTTGAAGATTTATTTATATCAATAATGAATTATGCTGAGAAGGGATTTAAACCCATTAAACCTTGGGGTAATATAGGTGATAGAAAGAATGATGGTTATATAAAAAGTACAGGAACATTTTATCAAGTATATGCCCCAGAAGAAATTGAAAAGTCCTATCGTAATACTGTAAATAAAATATGTACAGATTTTAAGAGATTAATAGAACAGTGGACTCCAGTTAAAAAATTTTACTTTGTTATAAATGATAAGTATAAAGGTGTTAATGCAGATGCTGAGCAGATAATGCAACAAATAAAAAAAAATTATAAATTAGAGGATGCAGAAATACTTATAGCAAAAGATCTTGAAAATATTTTATTTGAAGAATTAGAAGATGATGAAATTATTAGTATAATTGGGATATTACCAAATTTAGATTATATTAAAAGAATTGATTATTCTATATTAAATGAAGTTATTGATCATATAATGTCATTACCATTAGATATTAGTATGGATGATAAAATTACAGTTCCAGATTGGGAAGAAAAAATAAAATATAACAATTTATCTGAAGGAGTTAAAAAATATTTAGATAGTGCTTCTATTCAATTAGTTAGTCTAGATGAATATTTATCAAATAATAGTATTTTTTTATCAAATTCTTTAAAAGAGAAATTAAGCGATACATATGAAACATTTAAAGGTAAGGAAGCAGGAGATTCTCTATTTCTTTCTATACTAAATACTCTTACTCCTATACAGCAATATGCATATCAGTGTGTGGTAATAGTGATAATGGCTAAATATTTTGAAACTTGTGATATATTTGAAGAACCAAAGGAGGATAAAAATGATTATACCAAATAAACATATTAAGTTTTCAGAATCTTTACTTGGTTTTGGAGCATATATTTTAAAAAAAATATCCTCAGAAAGTACGGTAGATTTTTTGTGGAATGAATATCAGAAAGATTTGTCAGAAGATAAATATAAATCAAAGCACAATTTTGATAATTTTTTAATTACTCTAGTTTTTCTGAACTCAATTGGAGCAATAGAAGAGAGAAATGGAGGTATTGTCAGATGTATCTCATAAAAATATCAGCCAATAAGAGTAATTTTAAAACAATTAAATTTAATAAGTTTGGATTAAATTTTATAGTAGCCAAACAAAAAAATGAGGATAATTACGATGTAAGCAAAACATATAATGGAGTTGGAAAATCATTAGTAATAAAAATAATTCATTTTTGTTTAGGAGCAGATAGTAAACATTATAATTCTTTTTGTTCTGAATTAGTGGACTGGGAGTTTTATTTAGACTTTGAAATTAATAGAACAATTTACAGGGCTGAAAGGAAAACATCAGATCCTAATCGTGTTATTTTAAATGGTAAGGAATTGTCTATAAATAATTTTAATAAAATAATGCAAGATTTATGTTTTAACATACCTAATGACATAAGTTACTTATCTTTTAGATCATTGATTCCTTTTTTTATAAGACCTAATAGGAAAAGTTATGTTAATTTTGATGAGGCACAAGCTGTTCCCAATCCTTATCAGAAAATGTTATATAATTCATTTTTGTTAGGACTAAATGTAACCTTAGCTCAAGATAAGCATAATTTAAAAGTCGAACAAGATAGAATTCAGAAATTTGAAAAGAATTTCGAAAAAGATGATTTATTACGTAAGTTTTTATTAGGTAAGAGGGATGTATCGTTAACTATTGATGACTTGGATGATCAGATAAGTAAATTAGAGAATGACTTAAAAGATTTTAAAGTGGCTGAAAATTATTATGATATACAGATACAGGCTAATAAAATTGAAAAAGAATTATTTGAATTAAGAAATAAGATTATTTTACTAAGTAATAATTTGGATTTAGTAAATGAGAGTTTACAAATTAAGCCTAGCGATGAAAATGCTAGAAATATTTTAAAAATATATGAAGAATCTAATATTTATTTCAGTGAACTAATAACAAAAAGATTAGAGGATTTAGAAGAATTTTACAAAAAATTAATTGATAGCCGTAAAAGGAGATTATATGAGCAGAAGATAAAACTAGAAAAACAATTGAGCGAAGAAAATGAAAATGCAAGAAACTTACAAATTGAATTTGATAAATTGATGATATATTTAGGTGAGCATGGTGCTTTAGATGTTTTTGTTAAGTTAAGTGAAAAATTATCCAATTTAAAATCAAATCGTGATAGTTTGAAAAAGTATCACGATTTACAAATAGAATATAGGGATAGATTACGTAACATAGAAAAAGAGCAAATTGAACAGTCAGGTATAACTGATAAATATTTAATTGATACTTATTCTGAAGTGAATGAATTGAGGAATTATTTTAGAGATATCGCGAAACGATTTTATCCAAATAATGTTGTAGGTTTGACGATTGAAAATAATGATGGTAGCAATAAACAAAGGTTCAATATTGAGGCAAAAATAGAATCTGATAATTCGGATGGAATTAATAATGTTAAAATATTTTGTTATGATTTAACTTTGTTATTTAAGGGTAAAAATCATAAAATTAATTTTATTTTTCATGATAGCAGATTATTTGATGGGATTGATGATAGACAAAAGGCTGAACTTATATCAGTTTTAAATGAAAAATTTAGTGATACAAATAATCAATATATTGCTTCTATTAATCAGAATCAAATTAAAGGGATAAAATATATTTTAGGTGAAGAACGTTATAAAGAAATAATTGAAGATAATACAATATTAGTTTTAACAGATGAGGATGTTTCTGAAAAATTATTAGGTGTGCAAGTAGATATTGAGGATAAATAAATTAAGGGAGTGGTTATAATAGAAATTAATTCTCAACTTAATAAATTACGTGATATACTTAAGATCAATGTATGTAATAAGATAAAACTTAAAGCAGAGACTAAAACAAGAGAATATGAGCTTGTTAACCCTAAATGTTTTGTGTTTGCTCCTCGTGAGATGCGATTAGAAAATATAAACTATCCATTTATATCGATTGAATTCGACGAGATAATAGATAATAGACAGACTGAGTTATATAGTATACAGTTATATGTATTTGTGTTTGATAATGGTATTAATGTACTACACAATAACGGACTGAGGAGTTACTATCCAAACAAAGGAGATGGATATGTAACTCTTTTTAATTTTGTTACTAAAATAAGACGAGAATTAATAATAAACAGGGATGTAGGTAAGCTTATAAAGCCTGATATGACCATAAAATTAATCGAGGGGGTTGAACCACCTTATTATGGGGCTGTAATACTATTTAAAATGTCAGGGTTAGCATACCCTCAACCAACTGATAAAGAGATACAAGATTTTTTAGATTTATAAGGAGGTAAATATGAGTTACAAAAGAGGGATAAATGTAAATATAGTATCAAGTGAGACTATAAGTAAGGATTATAACAACGTAACTATACCAGTGTATATTGGGTTATTGCCAGTACATCAATTACAAGATTATACAGATAGAATTAATAATCCCATAGTAGTTAATAGTTTTGATGATGTTTATAAAACTGGGTATAGCGATGATTGGAAATATACGCTGTGTGAACCGATATACGCACATTTTAAAAATGATTTTGATGTTGTCGGTCCGATTGTACTTATAAATGTGCTAGATCCTAGCACTAATCAGACAATCGAGAAGGCAATTAATGTTAATTTTGTTAATGGTGTAGGTAAACTTAGTGGAGGAGACATTATAAGGAATACAATAACTATAAGTGACCTAATTATCGATGAAGATTTTAAAGTTGAGTATAGTCAAGATGGACAAACTGTAGTAATAACTGATTTATCCTCAACCTTAGATGGTGATGAAGAGGTTAGATACAAAGAGATTGATCTATCAGGTGTTAACGAGGATACAATAATAGGTAAGATAGCATTAGATGGCAAAAGAAGTGGTATCAAAGCATTACCTTATGTGTACTCTAAACTTAATATGATACCAGGTTTATTACTTTGTCCAGGCTACTCTCACTTACAAAGAGTGCATGATGAGATGATTTATGCAGCTAATAACATAAACAATCATTGGAATGCTTTTGCGTATACTGATTTACCTTGTGATGATAGTATTAATACAGTTGATAAGGCTATTAAATGTAAAACTGATAGAGGGTACACATCTCCAGTCGAAGTAACCAATTATCCTAAAGCATATAATAAGGGAAAAATTTATCATTTAAGCGTTTTAAGGTCAGTTGTTGCTCAAAAGGTAGATAAGGCAAATAAATTTCCGAATGATCCTCCATCAAACCGGGTAATAAATATACAAAAGCTTGTGTTAGATAATAGTAAGGATATAGATATCGATGAGATTGATGCTAAAAAGTTAAATTCTGTAGGTATATCTACTGCAATTAAATTTGAGGGATCGTGGAGAACTTGGGGAGTACATACATCAGCTTATACTTATGATACTAGTGATAGCATGGATCCACGAGATATGTATGAGTCAAGTGTAAGGGTTGTAAGGCACTTGGGTAATGTTTTTCAGCGTAAATTTTGGGATAAGATTGATAAAGGTCTTAATAAAGGGATTATTGAGTCTATTATTAACGATTTTCAGCGTGATGTTTTAGATTTATACGTTAGTCAAGGTAAACTATTATACGGAACTATTGAGTTTTTATATGATGAAAATCCTGCATCTGATATGCTGCAAGGAGATTTTAAATTTAATATTGATGTGACTGGTGGACTTGTGGTTAAGAGTATAACTGCTCTACTTAGATGGACTCCTAAAGGCATCAATTTATTATTTGAGGGTGGAGAGTAAGTATGAAAATAAGTGGAGATGTTATTGCTAATAAGATAAGGATTAATGATGTAGATATAGAAGATGTCACGTCTATTGAATTGCCAGAGATTACAAACGGAACTTATGAAGTTAAAGGATCAGGCATCATGGGTACAATAGATATGCCATCTTTTACTAAAATTGAGGGGTTAACGCTAACGATAGAATACAGGAGCTCAACAGAAAATAATATACATTTGTTAGCTCCAAATGTGCACGATATTAAGATGGCATTTGTCAAAGATGTTGTTGGCGACGATGGTGTAGTTGCTGCGGATGGTAATAAATTATTTATGCAAGTTAGATCTAAAAGTCATAAAATAGGAACTATTACAAATGGTGAGAATATGTCAGCTAGTGCTACTTTTGAAGTTTTGTCTTATAAGCAGGTAGATGGACATGGTAAGGAGCTTATTAATATAGATAAAATAAAATATATTTATAGGATTAACGGGACTGATTACGCAGAACAAACACGTAATTACATTAATCAGATGTAGGTGGGGTTATGATATTTAATTATAAATTTAGTACTCCTTTGATAATACATACTACAACTGGCGTGGAAGAAATTGGGGAGATCAATATAGATCTAGATGAATTAACTATAAGTGATTTAATAGAGGTCGAGAAGAGATATACTAAGATTATCGATGGTAATGTTGTACCAGTTGTACAGCGTGAGTATACTAATTGTTATCACGCATCAGTACTGGAAGTAATACTTAAAAAACAATATCCTAAGCTTTTAATAACATCTAAAGACATCGAAAATATAAAAGGTGAGGATGCCCGAAATCTTTTATTTACTATAAAATCTCTTTATTTAAATATATTTTTAGAACAGAGCATTAAAACGATCGATAGTATAAGTGGTGATAATATATGATATTAAATCTTAATAAACCGATTAAAGATAACAGAGATAAGTATATTAAATGCCTTGAATATGATTTATATGATCTTACTATTAAAGATTTTAATAGCATTGAAAAGATATATTTTAATTTAATGCAAGATAATAACGTTGAATATTTGATACCAGAGTCACAGCTTATATATAAGTTATGTGCTTTTTTTATATCCTCTTGTAAATTCAACAAAAACCTTAGTTTTGTTGAGTTTTTACGTATTAAAGGCAAAGATAAAAGACGTATAGTTAAGATAATTGATAACTTTTTTATACCTAAAGAGATTATTAGTAAAAAAAAAGACTAAAATTAATAATTAATGTAGCTAACATACTACATACCGATCCTCTAAAGCTTATGGATTTACCTTTAGAGGATTTTTTAATATTTACCGATATAGCATCAGCAAGACTGGAGGTGATTAAAAATAGCAAGCAGAAAGGTATATGAGACTTTATTTAATTTTGCTGGTAAATTAGATTCTACTTTTAATGCAGCAATCAAAAAATTAAATAGTGGATTTGATAAGATTGAGCAAAAATTTGGATCTTTAAAAAAATGTGGAGATAAATTTAATTCGATCGGAAATAAATTAACTCTCGGTGTTACAGCTCCGATATCTGCTGCAGCAACTATGGCTGGTAAGTTTGCGATTGATTTTGATGCAGGCATGAGGAAAGTAAATACCATGCTTTATAAAACAGGGGAGGAATTTAAAGGATTAAAGCAAAAGGCTTTAGAGTTTTCTTCTGAGTTTGGAATAGCCAATAAAGATGTAACAGAGAGTATATATCAAGCACTATCCGCAGGTGTTAAAGAGGATGATATATTTAAGGTTTTGGAAGTTGGGGCTAAGGCATCAAAGGGTGGTTTTACCGATATGACAACTGCTATTGATGGGATCACTAACATACTTAATTCCTACGGACTTGCAGCAGATAGCTCCAACGAAATAGCTAATCAAATGCTTGTTGCCCAGAATATGGGTAAAACAACATTTGGAGAGCTTGCAACAACTGTATCCAAAGTACCACCTATTTTTAATCAATTAAATTTAGGTACTAATGAGTTATTTTCGAGTCTCGCTGTTTTAACTGCTAATGGTATAGCAACATCTGAGGGTGTATCAGCTCTTAAAGCAGCTTTATCTAATATTATTAAGCCTACTAAAGAGGCAGAAAATGCAGCTAAAGCTTTAGGGATTAGTTTTGATGCTAAAACTTTAGGCGATAAAGGATTAATGGGGTTTGCATCATATATACAAGATGCTATTAAAAGTGCAGTTCCTGAGTATGCAAAACTTGTAAAAGCACATGAATCAACCCTTAATGAAATGTCATACCTTGAAAATAGTGAGAGCAAAGAAGGGAAAGCAAGATATAAAGAGCTTAAGGGTTTAGTAGCTAAACAAAAAGCGGATTTAGAAATGCTAGCTACTGCGGCTGATAGTCCTATAGCAGGATTTGCAAATTTATTTGGATCCGTAGAAGGATTAAACGCTATGCTTATTTTGGGATCTGAACAGGGAGCAGATTTATTTAATCGCACAATGCAGGAGATGGAGAGTAACACGGAAGCTTTAAATAATGCATTTAATGAGATGGATAGCTCTAAAGCAAATGAAATCCAAAAGACTTGGGTTAAGTTACAAAACACACTTACTAAATTGGGCGAAAATCTTTTACCCATATTGAGTCAAGGTCTTGAGATGGTTAATAGTATGCTTGATAGATTTAATAATTTAAGTCCACAAACTCAGCAGTTATTGATGGGTATAGTTGGAGCAGCAGCACTAGCAGGACCATCTTTTAAGGTTTTTGGGTCGAGTTTAAAATATTTATCTAAGATTAGGAGTATGGTTAGTAGTATTAAAATAGCTAAAGATGCTGGTAGTAGTATATCTATGATTAGTAAATCATCTAACATATTGACTAAAAGTTTGAGATCGTTAGCTCCATTACTAACAAAGACAGGATTATTAGCATCTGGAGGACTTGCCGTAGGAGCGGTAGCTGCTGGATTAGCAGTAGCTTTAGTTAACAAAGAAACAAATAAAATGGTTAAATCTTTTGATTATCTTGGAGAGTCTTTAGGGGAGGGCGGAAAAGAATTTGCAGAGATTGAAGGTAAAATCGATAGCGTTAAAAATAAATTAGGAGCATTAACAGCCACAGAAGTTAAGATAACTCCAGAAGCTCAAGCAACTTTTTTAGGGGAAGTACAATTAATAGTAGATGAAGTTAAGAATAATTTGGATAAAAAATTAGAAGAGGATATAGAACTAGCGAAAAAACGTGGATATACAGATGAAGAAATTGATAAGGTTAAAAATAAGAACCAAAACAGAAAAGATGAAGTTGAGAAAAATAATCAGATGATTATTGAAATATCTAATGCGGCACAAAAAGATAATAGAAGTTTTACAAAAGATGAGCAGAATGAGATTAATAATCTTATGCGTAATATAAGTAAAATTAATATGCAGAGTAGTGGGATTACACTTGATGAGATAGATGCATACATTGCCTTAAAAAGTGATGTTAAAAATACAAAAGCTGAAGATTTAGTACCTGTTATAAAAGAACTTAATGCAGCCGTAGAAAGTCAAAAAGAATTGCTGAAGACTAACAATGTTGAAGAAAAAAAGATGTTAACTTTTGATTTAGATAATGAAAAGATAACTAAACAAGAGTATGAAAACAGATTAAGTATCTTGGAATCTCAATATACACAAGATTTAGCTGAAATTGAGAGGTTGCGGGGAGAAGAGCTTGTTAAAATGTACGAAACCTATGGTAAGGTTATGGATTACATTAATATTAATACGGGAGAGCTTGAAAATAGTATTACTAGATTTTTTACAACACTTGGATTTGACGCTGAAAGAGATAAAAGGTCAATTGTTAATCAGTATGGTACAGGTGAGCAACAAGAACAAATATTAGGTGATGATTACACTAAATACAATACTAAATTACAAGAACATAAAATGAGCATTGATAATAGTATTCAGAGCGTTGATGCACATAAACAAAGCAATGAAATGGATGCTATGGCGGTTGAAGATAATATGCTAAAGACTCAGCAGAGTACATTAGCTACTCAGGGACTAACAGGAGCTACATATAATTTTGATTATTTTGCAAGTCAAGCAGCATCTAATATTAATAATGCTATCAATGGGGTTAATGCTAAAATTAATGATCTTAACAATAGATCTGTTAATGTATCAGTTGGTAACAATAATAATGGAGTAAAAATGTACGCTAAAGGTGGGATAGCTAATAAGCCATCTATATTTGGTGAGGATGGACCAGAGATAGCAATACCACTTAGACCAGGCAATAAAAGGTCGGAAGATTTAGTAAGACAAGCTGCCAGTATATTAGGTATGGATACGACTGGTGGAGGAGTACCAGGTGGATATAATAATAGCACTAGTAGCAATAATATAAATCTATCTTTTAATGTTACTGTTAATGGTGGAGATGATAATATACAAAAGGTCCTGGAATCAACTGCAAATAATTTGAAAGATAAACTTAGAGAGCTCTTAACAGAGATTGAGATTGAGAAAGCGAGGGCAAGTCTTGGATATTAATAATGTAACTTTAGATATTAAGCTTATAGATACTACATTTAAAATTACAGATACATATACAACAAGTAAGTATGATACATGGGATTTAATATCCTTAAGATTTTATGAGGATGAAAAGTATATGGATAGTCTTATTTATGCTAACAGAGAACTGAATATAGATGGTTTTATCGATTGTGATATACAAATCAAGATACCAGAGCTTAAAAAAGATTATACAAGCACATTACCGCCATGGAGGAGATAGACTTGATTAAAGTACTTATTGATAATGTAGATGTAACAGATAGTTTATTAATAAGAGATGTAGACTATGTAGATTATGCAAGAGGTAAGGTTGATCTCTTGGAAATTAATCTAAGTAATATTGACAAGGACTGGGAAAAATGGGGTCTTAAAATAGACCAGGAGATTGAAGTTATATATATAAGTGATAAGGGTGAGTACAGTACCAAGATTATGTTTGTTGATGATTTTAAGGTTACTCCAGGAGGATTTAAAATCTTAGCTAAGTCTATAAATCTCAAGTCTAAAACTAATACCACAAGGGTGTGGGAAAATGTGACCTTAGATACTATTTTTAATGATATAGCTTCACGGTATGGTTTTACTTATTATTCTTATGACACCATAAATTATGTATATAGTAGAGTTGAGCAACACGCAGGTGATTTCTCACTTTTAGGCAAACTAGCTGAGAGAGAAGGATATTCGATTAAGATATTTGACAA
The DNA here is from genome assembly GCF_000709435.1 of Candidatus Arthromitus sp. SFB-mouse-NL. Taxonomy (NCBI): domain Bacteria; kingdom Bacillati; phylum Bacillota; class Clostridia; order Eubacteriales; family Clostridiaceae; genus Candidatus Neoarthromitus; species Candidatus Arthromitus sp. SFB-mouse-NL. The sequence goes on along the minus strand of NZ_CP008713.1, from coordinate 1,545,714 downwards.
AAGGATTATACTCTTTAACGATAAGATATTTGAGTCTAAATCTCCGATCAAGACAATTAAACGAGATGAAATATTAGGTAATTATAATGTTAATACTAAGCAAAATAATAAATACTCAAAATTAGTTATTAATAGCTCTTATGGCAAAGTGGAGGAAGTATCAGAGGATATTGTAGGAGGGACTAAGGAGCTGTATGAAGGTGATATATACATAAGCTCCCTTGGTGAGGGACAGAGGTTTGCTAAGAATTTACTATATAAAATCAATCAAGATTATCAAAATATTATACTTAAGATTGATGGAGATGCATCAATAGCGGCAGGGAATACGGTTAATATTAGTGGATTTGATGAGTATGATGGTAAATATTTTATTGAAGAAAATAGAGTACATTTAGATAACAATTTTTTTATGGATTTAGCATTAAGGAGGGTTATGTAATGGTTATAAAGGGTAAGATAAGCTCATTTGAGGGATCAAAAATAAGGGTAGTATTTCCTGAGCGTAACAATATAGTATCTCCACCCCTCCCCTCTGTTGTTGTTCAGCCTTTAATAGAACTTATGGTGGGTGATACTGTTGTAGTAGGTTTTACAGGAGCCGAAATCCGAGATGGTGTGGTGCTTGGTAAGATAAATGATAGGTAAGTTTAAAGATAAGATATTTACTGTATCTAATGAGCAAATATATACTTTTAATTCATTCACAAACAGCGTAAAACTCAGCTATGAGGAAAAAGAGGTGGAAGGTAGTAAGTCTAAGATGTATATAAAGGGTGCATCATTACAGGATTTATCTTTAACAATTGATTTAATAGCAGAGCTTGGAGTAGACGTAGAAGCTGAGATAAATGACTGGAAAAGTTATGCAGAGATTGGAGTTAGGGATAGTTTGTATATAGCTAATAAAAAATATGGTGGTAATTGGATAGTAATTGGAGTCAGTGTGAGTGATATGATCAGTGATGCTAAAACGATTATATCAGCTACCATTAATGTAGATTTTAAAGAGTTTGCAGGTCAAGATAATAGCAAAAGTAAAAAAGTATCTAATGATAAATCTGATGCATCAACAAAGTTAAAGGAGTGATTATATGGGCATTAATTGGGAGATAGCAGATAAGGATCAGATTATACAAAATGCACGTAATTTAATAAGCGTGGGAATGTTTGATATACCTCTTAATAGACAGATAGGAGTATCGAGAGAATACTTAGATAAACGTAAAGAAGAAGCTGAATTATTACTCTTAAGTGAGATAGATCGTAATATTGATATATATGAACCCAGAGCGAAACTTAAAGGTTTGTCGCTTGAAGAAGATGGACTAGGAGATTACAAGATAAACGTAGAGATTATAGGGAGAGATTGATATGCTACAGTTGCTTGATACTAATCCTGATAAGATACTAAAAGAGATGCTATCTATAATGGAGGATAAATACAAGGTTAAGATATATGAGGGGGATCAAAGATATATTTTTATTTCTACCCTCGCTTATATCATATCTCTAGAGAGAGTGAGAGCGAATCTTGCGTTTAATCAAAATTTTTTAAGTGAAGCTTATGGGATTGCACTTAACCAAAAAGGTATTGATTTAAATACTCCAAGACTTGATGCTAATTATTCAGAAGTTGACTGTAAATTTATATTATCAAAATCTCAAAACATAGATTATAAGATACCTAAAGGTACTAGGGTTAGTACGATGGATAACCAGATGTTTGAGACTATAGATGATTTAATAATACAAAGTAATGAAACAGAAGGAGTAGTTAAGTGTAGAGCATCTTTACCTGGGACATTATACAATAATATAGATATTGGTTTAATTAATAGATTTGTCGATGTTTTACCTTATTTGGATTCAGTATCTAATATTAATAAGAGCTCTGGGGGGAGCGATGTTGAAGATGACGAATCATATAGAGCTCGCTTAAAGATAGCAGAGGCTCAATATTCAACCGCAGGACCGGTACTGGCTTATAAGTATTGGGCACTTAAATCTGATGCAGATATATCAGATGTATTAATAACTACACCCGAACCTGGGGTTGTCGAGATAAAACCAGTACTTAAAACGGGAGAGTTGCCGACAGAAGTCAATATTAATAGGATTAAGGATATGTTTGATAAAACTAAAAATTATCCTAATACAACTACATTGAGGGTTGTTATACCTGACACTTATAGCTTTAACATCAATCTTGATTATTATATAAAAGATACAGACAAAATGTATGAAAAAGAGATACAAGATAAAGTAAATACAGCAATTGATGAATTTATAATGTACCAAAAAATGAATATAAACCTTTATTTGAATCCTGATGACTTAAAAAAAAGAATATTAAATGCAGGAGCCTATATAGTTAATATAAAAGAGCCTGAATTTACAAAGGAAAATGTGGGTAAGGTGTTAGTTATGGGAGATAAAACCATAAAATATGGAGGGTTAGTGTGATAGGATTATATAAATTATTACCTAAGCTCTTGCGAGAAGATGATTTTAGTAGATGTTTATCTGAGGTTATAGATCAGTATATAAAAGAGATAGATGACGTATATAATGGATTATTTTTAATGCATAATTTAGATCAGTTTGATGATAGGGTACTTGATGAGATAGCTAAAGATAGGTCAATTGTATGGTATGATTCCGCTCTGCCGATAAAGCATAAAGCTAATATAATAAAAAATTACAGATCTACATACAAAAACCTAGGGACTGAAAGTGCAATATTACAGCTCATACATGATTATTGGGGATCCGCTGGATCTATAGACAATTGGTATGATTATGGTGGATCTCATCATAGGTTTAAAATAACTATTAATGATGTAGTTTTTGATAAAGCTTTTTTAGAGGCTTATGGTAGATTTTTATCATCATTATCATGGGTTAAGAGTGCTGATACTTGGTTAGATGGTGTGTGTATCAAACACAATATTAATACCAATACATACTTCGGTATCGGTATTAACAGGATTAAAAATTTTAGCGTTAACGTAAAGCCTTATATGGAAGATTCGTGTGAGTCTTCTTTTTTTATTGGTATTGGCATTAAGAGATGTAAAAAAATTAAAGTGCAAATTAATCCAATAAATTATAAAGCTATTTTAGGACGTTTTGTGTGTGGGGCAATGAAGGTAGGTGAGATAAATGATAATACATAGTTTTAGATTATTAAGTGATAATCTACGCATGAGACCTAAATTATTTTTCCGGGGCAAAAACATAGAGAATTTAGACCAATTTCCACGCGGCGGCATATCTGTGTCTTGGACTGGAGATCCAGAGGTAGTAGATAATGGTATAAAAACTGTACCTGGTACATATGGTATGTTTAACTATGACATGAGTGGCTGGCAAGAATTTACAATGTGTTATACTTTTAAGATACATGCTAAAGCTGATTGGAGAGGGTTTTTGAATTTAGCTTGGGGACGCTCTACAGTAGGTATGCGGATTGAGAACGGATCTGGAGATAGAGCACGTGAAACCTATTTGTGGGGTATCAACAATGATAACAAAGCTATAGTATCAATAGTAGGTGGTCCACCTGGTTTTGTAACTGATGTTGATAAAATTTATAACTTAATTGTAGTCGTGTCAAAAACAGAGCCTGTGAAGATATATGTAAATGGTAATCAAACACATGAACTTATACAACCTGATGATAAAAAAGGGTTTAACGGTAATGGACATGCTAATATAGACACTCATGCTTTTAATAGGCGATTATCCGCTAATAGATCTGAGGATAATGTAACACATTATGATCTACGAGTATGGAACAAGGCTTTAACCTACGAACAGATAATGCAAGAGGTGTTAGCAGATGCCAAAGATTATGGTATTGATATTACAATACATAGATCTGTCGTAAATAAATTCCGTGTGAATGAATATAAAGTTGGGGAGTGAGAAAATGAGTTATACAAAAACTGAGCGGATTGATAATGTTACTATAGTTGACGCTGCAAAACTTAATAAGATTGAGGATCAATTGGAGACTTTAGATACTCAAAAAGTGAGTAGGGATGGGAATAAAGGACTGTCCAGTAATGATTTTACAGACGCTTATAAAACTAAGCTTGATAATTTAGAGGATACGATATCAACATCGACGGAAGATAAAGTCGACAAAGAGGATGGTAAAGGTCTCTCATCTAATGATTTTACCGACGAATATAAGGTCAAAGTTGACTCGATTGCAAATGTGACAACAGACATAACAACAATCCAATCGACACTGGACACTAAAGTTGATAAGGACGGCAATAAGGTTTTATCTGATAATAATTTTACTAATGAGTTAAAGCAAAAAGTAGAGAGTATAGATGCTTTAAATACTACTTTAGATACTAAGGTAGATAAAGTTAACGGTAAAAGTTTATCATCTAATGATTTTACAACTGAGTATAAAAGTAAGGTTGACTTAATAGATGGAATACAAACAAAAGTTGATAGACTAGAGAGAGCATCCGATGTAATAGAGATAACAGCGGTTGATGGTAATATTACGCTGGAGACTAATAAAATATATAGGACTAATATTAGTAGCGATACTAATATTATTTTACCTACTATAGATGATAGTACCTTCAGTCAGATTTTAGTACAAGCTGATGTATCAGATGGAGTTAATATTGATTTTGGCACTGAGTACTATTTTGGTAGTGGGTATCAAGGCGATGCGGGTAAGTATAATTTTATTTTTGAGCATAACGGCAGTGATTGGGTATATGGTGCTCTATACACAGGAGGTCAATAGTGCAAAATAAGAACTTATTTTTTGAGTATGTGGTATTGACTACTAAGAGTTACGAGTTTGTAAGTCACGTGGTAGCAGGTAAACAAATGAGATTTACTAAAGCTCAAATAGGTGATGGTGAGGTAATAGATCCAGATAATCTTGCTAATTTGGATGAGCTTATTAACTACAAAAGCGATGCTGATATAGTAGGTGTACGAGGTGATGGTAAGCAAGCAATTATAGATATTAATATAAATACCGATCATGTAACGGATGCTTTTAAGTTCCGTGAAGTCGGTATTTTTGCTGAAATCGATGGAGAGGAAATACTTTATGCTTATCTTAATGCTGGTGATAAATTTGATTACTTAACACCGAATGAAGGAGGTCAAACATTTAGCCAAACCATACAATTTGTAGTTGCGGTAGGAAATGCTGCAAATGTTGAGATTGTATTTAGCAAGGTAGATATACCTGATGCATCTATAAGATTATCAATGCTATCAGACGAGATTATGGATTATATTAATGGAATACAATCTGATATAAGCGAGCACATAACAAATGATATTTTAGGTGCAAATGGAGAACATGGATTAAAGTTTGATGAGACCCAAGCTAAGTTAAAATACAATAAAAATGGAGCGTGGATAGATATACCAACAGGGCAGGCCGCAGAATCCGAAATTAACAATCATAAACTTTTGTCAATCCTCAATGATAGTGGAGTACATGATTTTAGATATGTGGTAGACCGAAAAAAACTCCAGTATAAGACTGGTACAGGCTGGGCTGATATGGAGATCGAGGGGACTGGTGATATATCGGTCACCGGATTGACAGCTGACACCTTAAGAGCAGGGGTAACAGTTGTCATAACACGAGATGATCAAGAGATTGATAGGATTGTTGGATCTTATACAGATGATGCGACAGCAACGAGCGATGATATTATGCCAGGTAAAACAGCTTACGCTAATGGACAAAAAATTACTGGATCGATGATTGCAAATACAGGAGATATACAGTTAAGCAACCCATCAATAATCAACAGTAGGCTACAGAGTCCTACCATCCCAGATGGTTTGTATAAAAACGCTACAGTATCTTTTGGACACAATCTTTATCCTGAGTCTATAAAGGCTGGGATTGATATTTACGGTGTTAGAGGTACATATACAAATGATGCTAATGCAGTAGCCTCAGATATATTATCGGGTAAAACTGCTTATGCAAGAGGCAGCAAAATAACAGGTAATATTAGTACTTACTCAGGTGATAGGAGTATATCCGCTCCGACAATAAGTGGGAATAATTTGATTACTCCGACAATTAGTAACGGGTATTATAATAATGCTAGATTATCTTTTCCAAAAGGTAATCTATCGCCCGAGAATATCAAAAAAGGAGTTAATATATTTGGTGTCACTGGCTCAATGGATTCAGGGCGTGTTCTCGGTGCCTTGTGGGCAAACTTTTGGAATTCTGGAGGGGGTAAAAACACGGTTGTATGGGATAGTACTTATCTAACAAAGAGGAGTGATTTAACTTTAAGTTTAGCACAATCAGCTAATATTGTATTTAAAAAATCTATTTATACAACCGAAAACTCAATGTTCAGTTTCAATTATAATGATGGATATTATAATGCAAGTCAGCAATTTACTATGACGATAAATACTAGCTCTACAGGACAAATAAAAGTTTGTATTGTTATATTATTAGCTTAAATTGCAGCTAATTTTTATTATATATGGCAAATCCTCTTATTATGCGTTTATAGGCATTTTAAGAGGATTTTTATTGCAGTAGTGTTATTACATTAAAATATTAAAACAATAGGCTTACAGGTTAAATGGTGAGGTGGTTTTTTCGGAGATTAGACAAAAAAATAGAAAATTATGTAAGGGGGGGGACAAATGAAGAATAGTAGATTTGTAAAAATTGGATTACTAATTTTAATATTAGTTTTTGCGACAGGGTTAAGTCTTTGGATTGGAATAGATTTTGCGATAAGGACATTAATACTTGTTATGTGCGTCGATTATGTTTTGGGGTTATCTCTTGCGATAAGCGATAAATCTAAGCATGGTGACGGAGGGTTATCAAGTCATATAGGGTATAAGGGACTAGTTAAAAAGATTAATATGTTATTACTTGTTGGGGTGGCAGTGATAGTCGAAAACTTTCTAATAGGTATGGGACTGCATGTTAAGTATATAAAAGATATCATTGTTATAGCTTTTGTACTCAACGAGATTATATCGATCCTAGAAAATAGTAAGCTAATGGGATTAGACATAACCCATATGGTATCTCAGGCTTTAAAGATCTTTAAAAATAAAAAATAAGAAGAGAGGTATGTGATTACTCACATACCTCTCTAACTATGTCATTAAGTAAAAAAAATACAAATTATTACTGAATTATATAATATAAAGGAGTTACAGTCAATGATAAAAATAAATGAAAAGCTAGTAAAGTATAATTTTTCGAGTCGTAAAGGAGAAAAAATAAAATACATAACAGTCCATGATACAGGTAATCCAGATAGAGGAGCTGATGCTGAGGCACATTTTAAATTACATGATAGAGCAGATAGAGGAGCATCAGCACATTATTTTGTTGATGATAAACAGATATTAAGAATTATAAGAGATGATGATAAAAGTTGGCATTGTGGAGATGGAAAAGGAAAGTATGGCATAACAAATGAAAATAGTATTGGAATTGAAATGTGTATCAATAGCGATGGAGATTTTAATAAAACCTATCAAAACACACTAGATTTAGTTAAGTATCTAATGAATAAATATAATATATCAATTGATAAAGTAGTTAGGCATTATGACGCAAGCAGAAAGAGTTGTCCAGATACATGGAAACAAGATAACTGGGAGATGTGGAACAAATTTAAAAGTGATTTATTGAGATTAGATGCGAAAAATCACAAAGATTACACACCTTCCATAACATTATTGTATAAAAATGTTTTACAAAGAGAGCCAGATGATGAAGGTTTGAAATATTGGAATGAGCAATTGAATACTGGACTTAGCTTTGGAGATTTACTTAAAAAATGGGGCGAGAGCGAGGAGTTTAGAGAAAAGTATGCTATATAATTATAGCATACTTTTATTTAACATATTTTATGTCTCTTTTTAGTTATTCTAAAGGTGGAAGTTTTTTTAATGTTTTAGAATTCCACATTTCCATCAGGTCAGTTTTATATTTTTCCGCCCACTCTTTTACAAGTGATTGAGCTATGTCTGTTAAATCACCTTCCACCATTTCGAGTGTGTCAATTTTAAAAATACCTAATGTATCGTCATATAAAGCCTGGAAGTGAGGAGGGTTATAGCCAGTGAAAAATATTTTAACAGTAATGCCATAAAATTTAGTAATTTCTCCCATTTAATTCACCTCGGTTTAGTTGGTTTTGTTTTTTCAAGAGGAACTATTGCAATTGTTTTCCCCAAAGGTTTTAGTAATTTTAAAATAGTGTTGAGTTGCGGTATATTTGTTCCTTTTTCCATCCTCGCTATAATTGGTTGTTTTATGTTGCTTAACTCTTCAAGTTGTTTCTGTGTGAGTCCATTTTCCCGTCTAAGTCTTATTATTTCGGATACAATTTCTTTTATCTTTTCTTCAATCATTAGCAAGTTATTTTAATATTCCATTTTCCCAGAGTTCATATTCTGAAATATCTATATTTTCATTCCAGGATATTCCGATACCGCCAGAATCAACACATACATTTTTAAATAGCGATGGATTATCTTGTATAGGTTTAAACATTTGAGGTAGCTTTTCAAAAAGGTTTTTTACGTCATAAATTTTTTCAACACCATTTGTAAAAGTGACAGACAGCATAAAGTTTTCAAGAGGTTCTACATTTTTAATTTTAATTGATAAATTCATAGTATTTCCGTCCTTAAATTTTTATTTAAGCTTTCCGCCATTATCTTAATGGCGGAAGCTTTTTTAATATTTTGGTATTCCACATTTCCATGATATCGCTGTTATATTTTTTAGCCCATTGCTTTACAAATTTTACAGCTGTATTTGGTAGGTCTCCTTCTAACATTTCGAGTGTATCAATTCTAAAACTCGCAGTATAATTCCCATAAATCGCGTGAAAATGTGGAGGATTATGTTCTTTTGAAAAATATATTTTAATTATAATTCCATAAAATCTAGTAATTTCTGGCATTTCCAAACCTCTCTTCCTACTATTATTATAACTTATGAGTTATAAAAAGTCAATAACTTCTGCGTATATTTTATTATGATTATAGAATTTGATTATTAAGTATCGTTTCCTTTTACAGACAATATATGGTTATGTACTTATATAAAACTGTATATATGATAGGCAAATATATAGGTCTTGAGGTTTTTTATTTACCTACCGATCTTAAATCAAAATCCTACCGAATGTTGACAACCAACAAATTATTTTAAATCATATTAAGTTATAAAAAGAGTCAATAAATTAAATAGTTACCTTTACACATTAGTTATATTGTTATATAAAGATATATTAAATTAGACTAAGTGCTATAAAATTTTCAATTAATGATTTGGAGCAGATAGAGGAGCATCAGCACATTATTTTGTTGATGATAAACAGATATTAAGAATTATAAGAGATGATGATAAAAGTTGGCATTGTGGGGATGGAAAAGGAAAGTATGGCATAACAAATGAAAATAGTATTGGAATAGAAATGTGTATCAATAGCGATGGAGATTTTAATAAAACCTATAAAAACTCACTTATGTTAGTTAAGTATTTGAAGTGAAGAGTTTAGAGAAAAGTATTTAAGGATATCTTAATATATATTATTGTAAAAATTAATAAATCGAAGGTTAAAAGGTTAATTGTATACATAAATTAATATATATAATATACTAAATATATTAATTTATATTTAAACTTTGACTATATTCGATAAATTTATTATTATAAGTCGAGGTTATTTAATTTGAAAGGGGAGTTTGTTTGTGTATGATGTTATTGATATTTGTAGGTACATGATAGTTTATTGTAATATAAAAAATTATGCTATATCTAATTTAAAGTTACAGAAATTACTTTATTTTATACAAGCGATATTCCTTTGCGAAGAAAAAAAGCCGTGTTTTGATGATGAAATTGAGGCATGGGAATTTGGACCAGTTGTACCTAGAGCTTATTATGAATATAGGCATTGTGGAGGAATGAGTATTTTTCCTGATTATATTAGTTTCGATGGATACGATGAGAATAAAATTAGTAAAAAGCATCGTACTCATATAAATATTATTATAGATGAGTTTTCGGGTTTTACAGCAAGTGACTTGGTTGAAATAACACATAATCAGGATCCTTGGATAGAAGCATATCAATCTGTAAATAACATAATTACGAAGGAGTCATTAGAGAAATATTTTAATGAAGAATATAGATAAATATGTACAAACGAAAAATAGGTTCCCCCTAAATTATAATCAAAGGAATAGTAATAATAATACGCCTGAAGAGAAAGCTATTAATAGGGGATAGCGAAGGAATCAATTATTGGAATGATAAATTAAATAGTGGGTTAAGTTTTGGAGATATGCTTAAATCTATGGGAGAGAGCGAAGAGTTTAGAGAAAAGTATATTATATAATTATATAGCAATGCCTTTATTCAACATATTTTTTTGTATAGTGGTTAGTATAGAAAAATCTATTAAATCATATGATATCATAACATCTCTGGAAAGTTCTCTTATTTTATCGTTTTTAGGTATTTGAATAAATTTAATGGACGATTTTGATACTTCACCGTGATTTATTTCAAGATAAATAAAGCGTTCACTATTATTGCCTATGTGTAAAATTTGATCAATTATTATCTTACAATTAGAATAAGGAGGCATAGTGTCCTCTATTTCTTTTAATGGAGAAATCGGACATATTGAACTAGATAGTACAAGTAATACATCACAAAAATTACTCGTAATATTATTTACAATTATAAATTTACCCATTTTTATGCCTCCTTTTAGTTATCATATTAATTTTATTATAGAAAAATATTTATTTATTGTGTATAAAGATTTTCTTATTATCTCATGAGCTTCCTCAGGTGTTTCAATGGTACGAGTTGTATCTATGGGGTCAATGGTATAATGGAAAATGGAGTGTCTTTCATGATTATATATTGAATACAGTTCACTAAAATAATCTATTAATTCTTTGGTATGTTCAGGTTTGATATATTCCCGTTTAAGTCTATAACTACCAGAATCTTCATTTTTTTGAACATGGAAAATTTCCTTTTATCTCCTACTGATATTCCATTTTTAGAGAGTATATATCTTAAGAAACCTTCCATCCCTCTTAGGGCAGGGAATGTTAAAAACGAACATTCATAAAAATCATCTTTTAAATTTAGGTTATAAACAGCTTGCATCAAAGTATTATGTAATTTTTCTAATTCTATGAGTGCAATATTAGGTAATAGAGAATTAAGATTATTTTCTAATGTTGTTTTATTTGTATTAGATTTGGTAACTCCATCCAAGAAATCATGAACTTTATCAGGTTCCAATAATTCATTGATATATGTTATTAATACCGCGAAAATATCGTTCATCGAACCTTGTATTAGAATTTTATTTTTTCTTTGGTATTCAGTGACAGTGAGTTTTTGTTTTTTATTTTCATTTAGAACTAGTCTGTATAATATTTTATCGCACTTTGTAGAATCATTTTCTATAGATAAATCTGGGAGATTTTCTTTCATTATTTCAAATATATTTATAAGATCTTTATTTTTTATACCATCGACTGTTACGCTGTTTTTATTTTCTTTTATATTAGTTTTTTTCAGTGTGTTCTTAACAGTTTGATTTATTTCTTTAATATAGTTATTTTCAGCATGTGTACTTTTTTTAAATTCTATGCTTAATTTTTGTTTAACTTTGTAACAAAAAGATACATAAGCCTTATTTATTTCGCTTTTAGCCTTTATGTCGCCATTTGCTAGTTTGGCTACTATGTCTGATTTATAAAACAAGGTTAAGTTTTTAATATTATTATCTATACAAAACTGTATAGTTTTTTGTGCAGCTATAATTTCTAGATCTGTGCCGCAATTAATATCATTTTCAAGTTTTTCTTGTAAAATTTCTTTATTATTATTATGTAATATTAGTGAGCCATATGCACCTTCTTTATCGGTATTAATATAACTAGATGTTATATATGCGGTTGCGTCATTATTTGAAGTTATAATAGATTTATGATTTATCGAAGATATAGTGTCTGAATTTAAAAATTTTTCAGCATCCTCACGATTTTTAAATTTACAATATTCTGAATTGCTGAATCCTTTAATTTGTTTTTGGCAATCTTCCCAGTTATCATATATATCGGGTTTAAAACCTTTTTTAACAACATAAAAATTTTTATCCATTTATATTAATTTCCTCCTTACTTTCTTCTTGGTGTTATTAAATTTTGTTAACATGTTAAATCATATTAAGTTATAAAAAGAGGCTATAAATTAAATAGTGGTCTTAGTTTTGGAGATATGCTTAAAAGATGAGGAGAAAGTGAAGAATTTAAAAAAAAGTATGTAGGTTAGTTTATTCAATAGAATAGACCTAGATTTTAAAAATCTAGGTCTATTCTAAAATAAAAATAAAAAAAAGATTCAATTAATTATATCGCGGATTTATATTATTACACAACTTTTTTAAATATTTTTCCAAAAAAAGTGTTGCGTAAATACTTACAATATGCTATAATAGTAATGTAGTTAAGGAACTGCAAAATAAAAAAGAGATAATATTATGTTTTTGAGTTTAAGAAATTTAAGAAAGAAAAAAGGATTGACACTTGAGGATGCTGCAATAAAATTAAAAATCAAAAAAATGACTTTAAGTGACTACGAATCTGGTTGTGGAGATAGAACATTTAATTTTATTATAGTTGACAAATTGGCTGTAGTTTATAATGTTACTTATACTGATATTATTTATGCTTGTAAAAATAAAAGTATAAATAAAAATTTAAATTACGGAGCCAATTATGAAGAAAAAACACTAAAAGAATTAAGAGAATGTGTAGGATTAAATGTTAAAGAAGCTTGTACAAAACTAGAAATAGCAAGAAGCACTTTATTAAGGTATGAAAAATCTGAACTTAAACCAACATCTAATACTATTTATAAAATGCATTTAGTCTATAATTTATCGTGTGAAGATATAGTAAATGCTTGTTTTAAAACTTTTAAATTTGAAAAATATCAAAAATAACAAATAAAGTGTATTCATTATATTGTGTTACTATATATGGTAACACAATATAATATTTATCAAGATAATAAAGTATTTTTTAAAAGTTATTTACGTATTAAATTTTAATTTAATTATATTGTCTATTTTTTCGTTATTAATTAAGGTACCGTGTTTTAGGTTTAATAAATTTTCTAGATTGCTTATATTCATAATAACACCATTTCTATATATAAGATCAATTATTTCTTTAACAGACAATACGTTTTCAGATATTAATAAATCTATGGCATCCTGAAATATATTAGTAGCTGGTCTATAAATATAATCATCTGGCTCATTAGTCTTCCAACCGTTTTTAGATATTTGTTTAATCAAATATTGATATTGACTAAAAGATATTATATTTAATTGGTAAGATCTATAAATCATTGCCTGCATAGAGACCCCCCATTCGTTCTTAAGAAACTTATAGTATTGCAGATCGGTAGGATATAATTTTACTCTTTCCGAAAAACTATCTTTCGGTAACAAGAAGGCACTAGCAAACATATTAGCCTGTTTTTCTCTTGCCTTGAAATCTTCTTTAGGTATTGATTCTAAATCCTCGCTCCAAGGATGCAATAATATATGACCTAGTTCGTGCGATAAATCAAAATTCACACGACCTTCCGATTTATTTCCGAGAGCAGAAACTATAAAATACATTTCTTCATTTCCTATAGTTGAGCGTTGACTAAAAGCGTCTATTTTATTATCATCGGTTTTAAAACTTGTAATAACTATTCCGTTTTTTTCTAATAGATGCTTCAGATTAGTCAAAGGTTTGTTACCTACTCCCCAAAACGTTCTTAAATATTCAGCGGCATGCTCTATTTGATCTCTGGCGACCATATTTTCCTCATAAAACGCACAATCTGGAATGTTGAAATCAATTGCAGGTATATTTAGCCTTGGGAAATCAACATAATCTGATAAAGCTCCATAGATTTTTGACATATAGTTTAATCTTAAAGAGTGTGATATTCTATTCAATTTGGTAGCACTAGAGAATGATTTAAAATATGTTGTTGTAGGTGTATAGTTAAATGTGTGTTTTTGTAAAAAGAATTCATATGGAAAATCTAATACATATGAAATATTTATTATTTTTTCAAAATCAGGCATAGTCCTTCCATTTTCATATAAAGATATTGATTGTTTGGATATGTTTATTTTAGATGCTAATTCATTTAGAGTCATTCTTCGATATAGTCTAGCATTTCTGAGATTTTGTCCGTTAAAACTTTTAGAATTCATTTTTATCTCCTATAATAATTTAAGACAAGCCATTTAATAGCTTGTCTTATAATTTTCTATTCTCAATATCATTTATTAATTTACACTAGTAATGTTTGATTATCAGGTTCAAAATAATAAAGAGGACATATAGCATATATTGTAAATTCGCTCCAACTGGTAACTATGTTGTTAATTGGTGGATATTTTGATTTTTTATAATCATCAATAATAAGTTCTAAGTTATCGTTATAATTATCAAGAAATTTAATTGAGTCATCTAAATTTTCAAATATTTCTTCTGATGTTCCCATCGTTAATTCATCACGATTTGTTGCAAATGGTGTAAAATAATTAATTTGTATGGTAAAGTACTCAAGTTGCTCAATTTCTTTAACTAATTTAAATTGTGCTTTTATTATATTTAATACTGTTTCTTTTTTAGTCATTTGATCTTCTCATCGTTTTTAAATTTTTTCTACAATAAAAATAATTATTACTAAAATAGAAATATAAACTCTATTATATAATTCTTCAGCAATGGGGTCATCATCATGTATCATTTTACTTATTTTTTCACCGTATTGTGAAAAAGTATCTGTACCTTTTTTATATTCTCTTATTTTATTTCTAACCTTCTTAAACAACTTTATAAATAAGTCTGTTTTATTTTGAAAATCTGATAATATTGCAACATATTCAAGTGATATTTCATTTTTATCGCCATCAAATTTTAGTAATTTCAATATTTCATCAAATTTTGGTATTGAAATAATCATAGCATCTTTTACAAAGCTCCTTTAAAATATTTATTGTGCAAATTTATTAACAAAAATATCGGGATTTGATAAAACATAATAAATGTATATTGTGTATATAGTCGTTGCACGGTTAATTTTATTTTTAATATTTTTAAGGCAATATTCTTTTATATCTTCCAAGCTATAATAATCTTGATCATCATAATCTAGCTTGTCTAGCAGAGATATTGCACTGTTTAAAGCATCTTTTATTTTATCTCGATCGTCTAAAAATATCATATGTGTAATCCGTCCTTATGCAAATATTTTAATCGCTATTATTATCACAATACATACAATTAAATATATGTACAAAAATTTATCTGATAGGGTTTCTCTTGTTTCTTCATTTTGGGTTTCAATATCAATTTTAGGTATAATATTATCATCTTGATCTAGTCTGTTTGTTTTATATGTAACTTTCATTATTTTCACCTTCCATAGTTTATCTTATTTATAAAATCCATTATTACAAGATCAACATAGTTACTAATGTTTCCATCAGATCTATTTATAATAGTTTCCTTTTCATTTTTATAGAGTCTAATTTGTATAGATTTACCTTTCTTAGCAGTGTAAGTATATTCTTGTATTTGCTTAAAATCATTGTCTTTGAAGCAAGAGAACATTTTAGTTTCATCTTTGTGTGTTACCTCGATATTACCTTCATATAGATCAGCTCTAATAAGAGATCTTATGGTTGAGCTTATATTAACAGGATTTATTTTATATAAAAATTTATAAAATTTAGGGTTTAAACGTATACTTATCACGCTATCATATTGCTTAAAATTACGTTCTTTTTTGTACCTTGTGTAGATAAAGTTGTGCATGATTATACTCCGTAATAAATTATTTTATAATTTTAGATTTTCTATGATTAAGTTTATAGATTGTATCTTTTCATTTATTATTCGCATTTCTTTATTAAGTCTAATAAGTTCATTCTTTGATTTTATTTTATTTAATAGTGATTTATAATCGTTTAGTTTATTTAATAAAGATTGTTTTTCATTTATTAAAATATTAATTCTATCCATTAACACCTCGAAGTAAATAATTCAGATGAATTTACTTTGACACAATTGGATTCAAAAGTTTCTATGATTAAATTCTGTATGTTTATTAACTCAGGGTAAAATATGAATCCATCGTTATATTCCATTTCTGCTATATCTTTTAGATATTGAAGGATTTTAATCCTAGCACAATCCGAAACATAATAACCATTAGCTTTGTATAAATAATAATATTTAGAGTTTTGTAATTCGTTTGATAAGTTATCAAATAATTCTTCTTTCTCATCTTCAATATCTTTATTAGTGGATATTGCCATTTCAAATTTTTGTTTTTCTTTGTTGTATATAAAGGCTAGTGCGAGTTGTTCATCATCATTTAAATTAAGACTAATACATCTATCAAAAAAATTAAAATTGTAAAAAAAATATTCATTAAAGGTTTGTTGATTAATATGTTCGGTCATTTCAAATTGTAATAGTAAGTTTAATTTGATGCTATGTTCAATCTCTGGTTTGTTAAATAATAGCTTTAATATATTTTCTAGACTTATACTTTTGGCGTATAAAAATTTATTGTTCATTTAGTTGATACCTGCCAATAATTCAAATATTGAAATTTGTCCAGGACATTCTTCCGTGCTATTTTCATCATAAAAATTCATAATAAACCTCCTATAAATCAAATCTATTGACTAACATTGCTTCTAGCTTTTCATAGTCATAATCTCTTTGCTTAAAGTTAAAAAATGCACTTTTGGGTTTATTCGATACATAAAATACTTTGGTAAAATATTCGAGTGGTGCGTACATGTCTTTATCACTGCAATATTTGCAGGTTTGATTGAATTTTTCTTTTGATTTTTTATACATATCTATATAGCTAGCCATTTCTTTGTTTTTAAATTTAATATTATATGTATTAAGCATATTAGTTATAGTTTGTACATCATTTTTGTTTAAGTTATTTATGTAACTAGTATTTGTGTTTGTTACAGTATTCAACATTTTTTTAATTTTTGTATGTATATTGAAAACGGCATTATTTAAATTTTTCTTAAATTGTGATATAATATAGTTAGAAGTTTTAAGGATTGTAGCTTTTTTTATATTTTTAACCCATATAAGTGATTTACTTATAAATTTTTTAGGCATGGTTTGACTTACTATCGTTATTTGTCTATGACAATAGTTCTTGTTTTTACCAACGTTTGTTCTAACGGTAAATTTGGGTATAATGTCTATTAATCCTAAGGACTTTAGAGTCTTTTTATATTTGTAAATGCTTGTTAAACCCATAAATAATCTTTCGGAGGCTACGGTGTCTGTAGGGATTATAAAAAGATGATTTTTATAATCCCCCGAAGTAATCCTCCAGTTATTTTTGGTTGATTCCTTCAGTAGCTTTAATAAATAATCATAATAGCGTTTACAACCATTTGTTAATAATTTTGATTTTTTAACAATATTACAAAGACTCATTGACAAACTCCTTTCTTTAAGATTAAAAATCGACACGAGATGGTATTAAAATATTTATTTGTTTTAGTACTTTGGGTAAATAATTTATTGCTATTTAGATAGTAGTAGTGCTAAGTAAACAAATTCAACAGCCTGAGAAACTTTTTGAATTTGTTTTAGTTTTAATTTGTAAATCAATTGTATTTCAAAATTTCTCTGATGTCAATATTTAATTTAGGAAGGAATTTGTTTTTGTGGATAAATTTAGAGTTAATCTTAAGAAAAAGTTAGATAAATATATTAAACTTAATGGAATTTCTTATGAATATTTTAATAAGACTGATGGATTTAAGAGCTTGGATGAGATTCGTCGTAATGGAAGTACGACATTTAAAACTCTTTTTAAGACATCTAAATTTTTAGGTATTGATATAAGGAATTTATTAATGTTTAGTGATTATACGTATGAGTTTGAAAATTCCTTTGATGTTTTTGGGGAATTTTTTGTTTTTTTAGCTAATAGAGCGAAGAAATCTAGATTAAGTAAAAATTTTAGTGTTAAACATATTATTGATAATTTTAGAAAAGAAATTAAATTTACGACAATATATCAATTTGAAAGTTGTAAAAGTTGCATATCGTTAGATAAGTTTTATGGTTATTTAGAAGCGTTAGAAATTACATCAGATGATTTTTTTTTAATAGGGGAAAAATATAAAATTAAAGGTGACAAAATCAAAAATGGAATAAGTATAAATGATTTTAATAATAGGATCTATGAACTTGAGGATATTAAGGGTAGGATTGTTGGAAGCAATATAGCTATTAACCCCAATACTTTTCCAACATTACATGGATTTTTAAAAATATGTAAGAGTTTAAGAATAAGCCCTAAAGATTTTTTTGATTTTGATAAAAAAGAATTTAGAGAAGACTTTAAGATAATAGATGTTTCAAACTCTGCCAATTTTATAAAACAGAAATTGGAATCAAAGGGCGTTAAAGTACAGAGATATATAAAGTTGGATTCGGTTTTCTTGTTTTGTGATGAGCATAATCTTAACATTAAAGATTTTTTCGATGTATTAAGTGTTGAAGGCAATATTAACCAAACTCACTCAGATATATTATAAAATTATTTAAATGGGTATATAAAAAAGTAGATATTTTAAATATCTACTTTAATTTTAATGTGTTTTATATTACTACACTTTTTAGTATTTCAATAGTTGAATTATTAGTATTAATTCTTGCACGGGCTCCTATTGGTATAGTGAGTCTTGGAGAACCATGTCCTGCGCATAGGTTGTATATGCAAGGTTTTTTAAATAAACGTAATTTTTCCAGAAGAAGATCTTCTATGTTTACACCATTGTCATCTTTACAATCTGTGAACTGACCCAATATTATTCCTGAACACTTTTGAATTTTACCGCTTAAATAGAGATGGGATAACATTCTATCCACTTTATAAGGAGATTCATTTATTTCTTCAATAAACAGAATATTATTTTTAAACGGTATTTCATATTTTGTTGATATTGTAGAACATATGAGTGATAAGTTCCCACCTATTATGTTTCCTGTGACTATATTTTTGTTAGAAGGGAAGGATTTAAGAGATATATTTTCTGGATTTTTGATAAAGTAATTGCTTTTTTGAATTGTAATAGAGTTTATTAAACTATCTCTAGAGTGTTCATCCATTAGATTTGATGTTAACATAGGTGAGTGAAATGTAATTATATTGAATTTTTTAAATATATAATTTAAAATTGGTGTGATATCGCTAAATCCCATGAATATCTTGGGATTTTTTTTATATAATGACCATTCTATGAGATTCATAATACGAAGGGTTCCATATCCCCCTCTTAAACATATTATTGCGTTAGTTTCTTTGTCTTTTAATGCATTATTGAAGTCTTTAGCTCTATGGATATCGAGTCCTGCTAGGTATCCGATATTATCGTATAGATGATCATATATTTTGTAATCGAAATTAAGAGATTTAAGTAAATTAAGAGCATTTTTGATGGTTTCTTTCGAAGATGGAGAGGAAGGAGAGATAACAGATATTTTATCTCCGAAAATTAATTTTTTGCAGGGAATAGCCATTATAACCTCCAATTTAAAACTGAAATTTATTAATAGATATATTTAATTAAATACTAAAACATGCCTTTTTTATAGAGAATAATGGCAATTATTGAAGATAATAGTAGAGCTATAAGTAAAAGTATTAAGAATCCAAATGGATTGTTTGCAAAAGGGAGGGGTACATTTGATCCCCACATGGTAAAAATTATAGATGGAACTGATATAACTATAGTCATAGAAGCAAGAAATTTCATAACCATATTTAAATTGTTAGATATAAGTGCAGCGAAGAATTCAAGAAGACTTGATAGGACACTTGCATATATATGAGCCATTTCAATGGCTTGTTTGTTATCAATAATAACATCTTCGAGTAGGTGTTTATCCTCTTCATATTTCTGTATAAAATCGTATTTAAGCAATTTTTCTAAGGTCATTTCATTAGATTTTAGAGATGTTGAAAAATATACAAGAGATTTTTCTAATGATAATAATTGCATGAGTTCTTTGTTTTTCATTGATTTATGTATTTTGTTATGAATAAGTTGGCTTTTCTTATCAATTTGTCTTAGATAGAGGAGGAAATAAGTTGTTATTTTATTTAATATTTGAAGTGTGAATCTAGGGCGCTTATTTGTGTAAAAATTCTTAATTTTACCATCTATGAAATCAGATATAACCTTATTTTTTTTAATAGATATAGTGATTATGTAATTATCGTTTGAAATTATGCCTAGAGGATATGTACCATATGTTAATGAATTTTCTTCTATGCTAGTAAATGGTACATCTACTATTATTAAAATATTTGATAGCTCAACATCTATCCTTGAAGTTTCTTCTTCATCAAGTGCTGCGTTTAAGAGATCAAGAGATATATCTGTTTTTTTTGATATGAATAGAAGTTCTTGTTCGGATGGTTGAACGATATTTATCCAGCAACCAGATTCAATATTATCGATTCTTTCAAGAATATTGTTTGAAGTTTTATATATACAAATCATTTAAAATCCCCTAGAATAAAAAATTTAAGATATAGAGAAGTATATCAAATAATAATAATTTTTAAAATAGGAGAATTATGTGGGAGAACTAATTAAATCTATAGAAAGATATTTGGGTGAAGAATATTCATTTTTTACTACACCTGGACATAAACAAGGGAATGGATATAATTACACAGAAAATTTATTTAAATATGATTTAACGGAGATTGAGGGGCTTGATAATCTGCATAATCCATATGAATGTATAAATGATTCGTTAAATAATTTGAGTAAATTTTATGAGAGTAAGAAATCTTATTATTTAGTAAATGGGTCAACAAGTGGAATACATATTATGTTTTTTAGCTGTTTTGATGAAGGAGATACGATTTTAGTTGAACGAGGATGTCATAAAAGCGTTATAAATGCTCTTATTTTAAGAAAGCTTAAAGTTTTATATGTAAATAGAGATAAATATAACGTAGATTTATTAATGCCAGACAAATTCTCATTTATAGATTATAATGAGAAGGATATTATTTTTAGTGATATAGTTAATATCATTGAAAATAATAAGAATGTAAGAGGTGTTGTTTTAACAAATCCAAATTATTATGGGATATATGTGGATCAAAAAGGAATTTATTCTTATTTAAAAAAGAGAAATATTTTACTATTGATAGATGGTGCACATGGTGCACATATAAAGGCTTTTAATAAAAAGATTGATTGTGTAAACAAATTTTGTGATATTAGTGTTATGAGTGCACACAAGACTCTTGCATCTCTTACACAGGGAGCGTATTTGCATGTTAATAAGAGTGATCTAATAAGTAAGGTAGATGAATATTTTTGTATATTTACCACTACTAGTCCATCATATCTTATATTAATGTCTTTAGAAAAAGGTTTAGATGATTGTGTAAAATATAAAAATATAGGATATAGTTATGTCGATGAGTGTGATAATTTTAGAGAATTATTAGTGGATTGTGAGATAATAGGAATAGATAATAATTGTATAATTAATAGAAGTAATAGTAATTTTCTGTATGATGATTCAAGATTATGTTTAAAGTTTAAATATGGGAATATGTCTTCTAACGATTTATACAATTATCTATTAAAGAAAAAGATTGTGTGTGAGATGACGTATTTTAATGGTATTGTATTAATACCAACTTATTGTAGTAAAAAGAATGATTTTCAAAAATTATATTATAGTATCAATGAGTTTAAGGGAAATGAGTATATAAATAATATATTTGAAATATTTCCTAAGATTTATGATTTAGATATCATAAAGGTATTTGAGCCTTATGAAATACTACATAAACCTTATGAATTTTTAGAAATAGAAAAATGTGTTGGAAAGGTAGCATTTAATGATATATTTTTATATCCCCCAGGTACTCCTATAATTGTAAGAGGTGAATATATAGAAAGTAAACATATGGAAGTTATTTTTGAGTATTTAAAATTAAACTGTAGAGTAAATGGTGTATTTGATGGGAAATATTTAAAAGTATTAGAGGAGAATATTAAGCAATGATAATAGTGTTTGAGGGATTAGATGGTAGTGGTAAAGAGACCCAAACAAAATTAATAGAGAAGAGATTAAATGATATAGGATTAAAAACTATAAGAATAGAATTTCCAAATTATTGTAATAAGTATTCTTTGTTTGTTAAAGAGTATTTAAATGGTGATTTTGGGAATAATTTGAATCCATATTTAATTTCTACATTTTTTGGATTAGATAGATTTGGGGTATATAAGAGGGAAATGAGTAGATACATAGATGAAGGGTATTTTATATTATGTGATAGATATATATATTCAAACTTAATATATCAAGGAAGTCTTATAGATAATGAAGATGATAGAGACAAGTTTTTTAAATGGGTGTTAGAATTTGAATATGATATATGTGGTTTACCTAAAGAAAATATGACGTTTTTTATGAATTTATCATTGGATATAAATTTAGATATGATAAAGAAGAGAAATAATAAAGATATTTATGAGAAAGATTATGATTTTATAATTAAGTGTTATAAAACTTCTCAGTATGTATGTAGTATGTATGATTTTATTAATATAGAATGTGATGATGGGAAAAGTTTATTTTCAATACAAAGTATAAATGAAAAGATATACAGTAAGATTCTGAATAAAATTGGATATAAAGGTTGAATATTATGAAGATATTAGATGAAATTTTTAATAACTTAGGATTATCACAATCATATATTTTTTTTGGTGATGATATAGAGTTAATAAATAAATTTTCCTTGGAATTTGCATATAGGGTTATTGGAAGTAAAACAAATATTATGGACAGTATAATATTTTTGGGAAATAACATTAAATCTATTACTATAAATGATATTAGGTTTATTAAATCTGAGGTGATTAAAAAGTCTATTTATCATAAAAATAAAGTAGTCTTAATAAGTAATTCTGAGAGAATGAGTGTGGAAGCTCAGAATGCTATTTTAAAAACACTGGAAGATCAAAGTAAAAATGTATTTATAGTATTGATTCTTAATGATATTAATAAAATTTTGGATACAATAATATCTAGGTGCATAGTTATTAATTTCAATTCAATTTTAAAATCTAGCGAGAATAATTTTGGACGTATATATGGTGGAGAAGATTCTGAAAAAATATATGAATTATTAATAAATTCATTAATTAATTTTAGAATGTTTAAGTTTAATAATTTCAGCGAAAATATTAATAGTTTAGTTGCATATAAAAATAAATTGGATTTAATAACGGATATGATGTATATATTTATTAGGGATTTATTTATATATATTAAAATGAAAGATACTGATATAATTTCTAATGATAAATTTTTAGGATATATTTTAGAGTTAGGTAATTTGTTAAAGTATTTTAATATAGATAAAAGTATTTTTGAGTTAGAGAAATTTAAATCTAGGGTTAATTTAAATATTAATTTTGGATTAAGTCTTAGGTTATTTATATTTAGGATTGGAGGAGACTGATGAGATGCGTAATAGGAGCTAGATTTAAAGATGTTGGTAAGATATATTATTTTTCATGTGAGGAATTTGAGGTAAAAGTTGGAGATAATGTTATTGTTGAAACATCGAGAGGTATTGAGTATAGTAAGTGTGTTATAGGAATGAAGTATGTTAATGATGAGGATTTAAACAATCCTTTAAAAAAATGTATAAGAATTGCGACAAGAGAAGACGAGAGCATTTATTATGAAAATAAAAGGAAGGAAAAGGAAGCTTTTAGTATAGCAAATGATAAAATAAGAGAACTTAATTTAAAAATGAATCTAATTGAAGTTGAGTACACTTTTGATAATAATAAAATAATTTTTTATTTTATTGCAGAAGGTAGGGTTGATTTTAGAGATTTAGTTAAAATTCTTGCTTCAATTTTTAAGGTTAGAATAGAATTGAGACAAATTGGTGTAAGAGATGAAGCTAAAAGTGTTGGTGGGATAGGTACTTGTGGAAGGACATTATGTTGTTCGACCTTTCTTGGTGATTTTACATCTGTATCTATAAAAATGGCAAAAGAACAAGAATTATCATTAAATCCAAGTAAAATATCTGGTATGTGTGGTAGATTAATGTGCTGTTTAAAGTATGAGCAGGATACATATGATGATATAAAGAAGAATATGCCTAAGATTGGCAGTATAGTTGATACTAGTTTTGGTAGAGCTGAAGTTATAGGATTAAGTATATTGAAAGAAAGAATTAAAGTTAAGATTATTGTTGATCAGGATGAAGAGATTGTGAGAGATATAGATATTAGTGATATAAAAGAGTGTATTTTTAAAAATAGCAGGGATAATGATAACAATACGAATTATTTTATAAATGATATTCTATAAAAGTTTAAAATTGATCAAAAAATATTTTATTAGTAATTAAAATATAGTATTATAGATTATATATGGATAAATTTAAATTTATTATATATAATTTTTGGAGGTATTTTTGATGGCTTTTAATATTAGTGATGAGTGTATAGGATGTGGAACTTGTGCAGCAGATTGTCCTGTTATGTGTATATCTCAAAAGCATGATGGGAGATATAAGATAAATCCAGAAGAATGTATAGATTGTGGAACTTGTGCAGGTGTATGTCCTGTTAGTGCTATAAGCCAAGAATAGTTAAGGTAACAGAGGAAATTTGCCCTCTGTTATTTTTTTAAAGTTAGTAATTATGTTAAAATATGTTTAAATAGATATATATATTGATAATATAAGAATAAGAGTAATAGTATATTTTAGAGGTGATATTTTGGATAGATGTGAGAGGTGTAATAAGTATAAAGCAAATGTCCACATAATTAAGGTTTTTGATGGGATAAAAAAGGAACTAAATATATGTGAGAAATGTGCAAAGGAGCTTGGAGAGTTTAATTTAAATTATATGGTAAATGTTGAAGATGCATTTTCTTTAAATATTTTGGGAGGATTGTTAGAGTATTTTAATAATAATCAGCAATCATCAGTAATAAAAATAAATGATTCTAAATGTATGAATTGCGGTACAACTTATGCTGAGTTTAAAAATAGTGGTTTGTTAGGATGTGATGAATGCTATAATCAGTTTATAAAAATACTGACTATTTTTATAAAAAGAGTTCAAAAAAATTCAGAACACATAGGGAAAATACCTTCTAGATGTGGATATGATGTAATTATTAAAAGGGAATTGATTATTTTAAAAGATAAATTACAAAAGGCTATTTTATCGGAAGAATATGAGAAAGCAGCAGAATTAAGGGATAGTATAAGGAGTATAGAAAGTAAAATTAAGGAGGAAGATTAGATGTTAACTAATTGGATTAATTCATCGGACAGTTGTAATAATTTTATCTTGAGCAGTAGGATTAGATTAGCTAGAAATTTAAAAGGCATAAATTTTCCTCATAAATTAGATGATGATAATGCAATTGCTGTGATAGATAAAATTGAAAGAGGATTATCTGGTTATGAATATAGTTTTAAGAAAATAAAATTGAATGACCAAGACTATATAGATAATAATGTGTTATTGGAGAAACATTTGATAAGTAATGATTTAATTAAATTTTCTACTAAGAGTGCTTGTTTTATAAATGAAGATCAGACTATTAGTATAATGGCTAATGAGGAAGATCATTTAAGAATGCAGTTTTTTAATTCTGGATATAATCTTAAAGAGGCATTTGATGAAGCTATGAAATTGGATGATTTTATAGAGGAAAAGCTAGATTATGCTTTTAGTGAAAAGATAGGATATTTAACCACATGTCCTACTAATTTAGGAACTGGGATGAGAGCATCAGTTATGATGCATTTACCTGCACTTTCTATGACTGATCAAATATCAAAAGTGTATAAGGCTTTAACTCAAATTGGTATGACTATAAGAGGACTTTATGGGGAGGGTAGCAAGATAGATGGGAATATCTATCAGGTATCTAATCAGATAACGTTAGGTGTGAGCGAGAAAGATATATTGAATAATTTACATGCCATAGTGAATGAATTAGTAGATAAAGAATGTAACGTTAGAAAGTCATTATTTAATGATTTCGGAATTGAGATAAAGGATAAAATATTTAGGAGTGTTGGTATATTGGGTAATTGTTATTCTATAACATCTAAGGAAGCTTTGGAATATTTATCGTATATAAGATTTGGCATTGAAGAAGGCTTATTAAGCTCTAATATTTGTATGAATAAGATACTGATAGGTTGTCAACCAGCATCTTTACAATCTGATGTAAATAATAAGATGAATTCTAAGGAAAGAGATATTGAGAGAGCTAAATTTTTGAGGAATTCCATTAAGAATATAGAGATAATAGATAAAAATTAAGAAAGGTGGTAGTTTGATGTTTGAAAAATTGACTGAAAGGGCTAGAAAAGTTATTAGTTATTCTGGTGATGATGCATTAAAATTAGGACATGGTTTTATAGGAACAGAGCATATATTATTAGGATTATTAAGAGAAGATGGTCCTGCACAGAAGATACTGAATTCATTTGATGTATATTATGATGATATTTTTAAAGAAATTAGAACTATATTGTCTCCAGGAGAGATAGAGATAAAGAATAGTGAAATACCATTGACACCTAGAACTAAAAAAGTTATAGAAAGCAGCATAGATGAGGCTAAGAAACTGGGTCATAACCACGTATCACCTGAGCATATATTATTGGCTATCATAAATGAACCTGATGGAGTTGCGTATAAGATATTGGATAAAAAAGGTGTATCTGTAGTAAAAATATGGAATCAAACTATAAATGCATTAAATGTTACAATTGATGTACAAAATCCACATGAAAAAGAGCAACAACTTAAAAATCTACCGACTCCTGTGTTAGATCAGCATGGTAGAGATCTTACTAAACTGGCTAATGAAGGCAAATTGGATCCTGTTATCGGAAGAGATACAGAAACACAGAGGGTTCTTGAAATATTATGTCGAAGAATAAAAAATAATCCATGCTTGATAGGTGATCCTGGTGTGGGTAAAACTGCTATTATTGAGGGTTTGGCACAGAAAATAATAGAAGGCAATATTCCGGAAATATTAAAAAATAAACGTGTTATAACTTTAGATTTATCGTCTTTAATTGCAGGAACAAAATATAGGGGTGAGTTTGAAGAAAGATTAAAAAAAATAATGGAAGAGATAAAGAGGTCTAGGAATATAATTTTATTTATAGATGAGATACATACTATAATTGGTGCAGGTGGAGCTGAGGGGGCAATAGACGCATCTAATATATTGAAACCTGCTTTGGCTAGAGGTGAAATACAATGTATAGGGGCTACAACTATTGATGAGTATAGAAAGTATATAGAAAAAGATACGGCTCTTGAGCGGAGATTTCAGCCTATATTTGTTGGAGAACCTAATGAAAATGAAACTATAGATATATTGATGGGTATAAGAGATAAATATGAAACGCATCATAAAGTTAAAATCACTGATGAAGCTATAAAATTTGCAGTTAGTTTATCAGTTAGATTTATTCCAGATAGATATTTACCAGATAAAGCTATAGATTTAATAGATGAGGCATCAGCTAAAATAAGAGTTAGAAATTTGACGGTTCCTATTGAAGTTAAGGAAATAGAGGAAGAGATAGCAAAAGTTGGTAAGGAGAAACAAGAAGCAATAACTTTGGAAGATTTTGAAAAAGCCGCATCTCTTAGAGATAAAGAACAGAAGCTTAAAGAAAGATTAGAAAATTCAAAAGAGAAGTGGAAAGTTGAAAAATATGATAAGGAATTTATACTTACTGAGCAAGAATTGGCATCTGTTGTAGCTAGTTGGACTAAAATACCTGTTGAGAAATTAACACAGACAGAGTCCGAGAAATTATTAAAATTAGATGATATATTGAGGAGTAGAGTTATAGATCAAAATGAAGCTGTTATATCTGTTGCCAGAGCTGTTAAACGTGGACGTGTTGGATTGAAGGATCCTAAAAGACCTATTGGATCATTTATATTTTTAGGCCCTACTGGAGTTGGTAAAACTGAGTTGTGTAAGGCTTTAGCAGATGCTGTTTTTGGGAGTGAGGATAATATTATAAGATTTGATATGTCTGAATTTATGGAAAAGCATACAGTATCAAAAATTATAGGATCACCTCCGGGATATGTTGGATTTCAAGAAGGAGGACAATTAACGGAAAAGGTAAGAAGATCTCCATATTCTATTATATTATTTGATGAAATAGAGAAGGCTCATCCAGATATATTTAATATAATGTTGCAAATTTTAGAAGATGGTCATTTAACTGATTCGAATGGCAAAAAAATTAGTTTTAAAAATACAATAATAATATTAACTTCAAATATAGGTGCAAATATTATTAATAAAGATTCATCTTTGGGATTTGTTAATCATAAGAATGGTGATGAAGAAGTTTATAATAAAATTAAGGATAATGTTTTGAGTGAGCTCAAGAAAAGTTTTAGACCTGAGTTTTTAAATAGATTAGATGATATAATAGTATTTAAGCCATTAGATAAAAAGAGTCTTGTAAAAATATTGGATAAGATGTTAGATGATTTTAAATCAAGAGTATTAAATCAGAATATAATAATTAATTTTAATGATGATGTTAAAAATTATATACTTGAGAATAGCTCAAGTGAAAAATATGGAGCTAGACCATTGAGAAGGTCAATAACTAAGTATATTGAGGATAGTTTATCTGATCAAATATTATTAGGGAACATTAAGGCTAATGATAGTGTGGAAGTTATATTAAAGGATGATAAGATTTGTTATATAAAAAATACATAAAGATATAGTTGTTTTAACTATATCTTTAATTATTTTAAAAAAAATTGCCAATTAGTGGGAAATATGATTATAATAAACTTAAATATTAATTTAAATATTAACTTTTGGAGATTGGTTAAATGTATAAAAAATCTGATTGTATACTTTTGGCAGCTGGTAGGTCGAGACGTATGAATTCGGGAATAAGTAAACAATTTATGGAAATTAATGATAAACCTATATTATATTATTCTTTAAATAGTATTTTAAATAATGAGGGTATAGAGAATATATATTTAGTTTTAGAAGATATTTATGTAGAATATTGCCAAAAAAATATAATTGATAAATGGTTTTTTGACAGTAATAAAATAACAATAGTAGTTGGTGGTGATAATAGGCAAGATTCTGTGTATAACGCATTGAATATCGTTAAAGGCAAGTACGTTTTAATACATGATGCTGCCAGACCATTTTTAACTAAAGAATGTATAGATGATGCAATTAAATATGCGTATGAATATGGTGCCGCATCATGTTATATAACTTCTAATGATACAATAAAAATTAATTATAATGGTGAAATTAAAACTTTGAATAGGGAAAATTTATTGGTAATTCAAACACCTCAGTGCTTTGAGAAAAGTAAGTTGGTTTCTGCGTATAAGTATGTAAAGCAACATGGAATAATTATAAATGATGAGAGTAGTGCTCTAGATCTAATTGGAGAAAGGACATATTTTTATTTAGGAAATAGATTTAATATTAAAATAACAAGTCGAGAAGATATTTATATTGGAGAATCGATTCAGAAAGTATTTTAGGAGAGTTATATAATGAAAATATTTAATACATTAACTAGATCTAAGGAAGAGTTCAAACCAATCAATAAAGATATTATAAATATGTATGTTTGTGGACCTACTGTTTACGATTTATTTCATATAGGCAATGCTAGAACATTTATATTTTTTGATTGTGTTAGACGTTATCTTGAATACAAGGGATACTCAGTAAATTTCATACAAAATTTTACTGATATAGATGATAAAATAATAAATAAATCTTTACAAGAAAATAAGACTATATATGAAATTTCTGATAAATATATAGAGGAGTATTATATTGATTCCGATAGTTTAAATATAAAAAGAGCAACTCAAAATCCTAGAGCAACTGATTACTTAAATGAAATAATTGAATTGATATCAGAGCTAATGGACAATAGATTTGCTTATGAAATAGATGGAAATGTTTATTTTTCTATTAGGGAATTTAGAAGTTACGGAAAATTATTTGGGCAAGATTTAAATACATTAAAATCTGGATCTAGAATAAAAATAAATGAAAATAAAAAAGATGCGTTAGATTTTATATTATGGAAGAAAAATAAGGGGGAAGAGCCTGGATACAATTCTCCTTGGGGTGTAGGAAGGCCTGGTTGGCACACAGAATGTTGTTCTATGATATATAAATATTTTGATGGCAATACTATTGATATACATGGTGGAGGTATGGATTTAATATTTCCACATCATGAAAATGAAATAGCACAAATTGAAGCATTGGGAAATAAAAAATTGGCTAATTATTGGATGCATTGTTCTTTTCTGAATATGAATAATGAGAAAATGTCTAAATCATTAGGTAATTTTTTAACAGTTAGAGAAGTTTTAAATGTTTATAATCCTAACGTTATAAGATTTTTTTTGTTGTCAGTTCATTATAGAAATAATATTTCGTTTAGTAATTTACATATGGAATCTGCTAAAAAATCATTAGCTAGGATAAAAAAATCATATGTTAATTTGATAAATATTAAATCTTGTAATAATGCTGATAGTGATAATTACTTAGATGAGATCAAAAAATATTATGCTAAATTTATAAATAAAATGGAGGATGATTTTAATACTTCAGATGCAATATCAGTAATTTTTGAATTTATTAAATATATTAATAGGTTTGCAAATAGTTTTAATAGATTAGAAGTAATGGAAAGTATTAAAATTTTTAAAAATTTTTTTGATATTTTTGGTTTAGAATATGGTGATAATAATGTTGATTGTAAAAATTTAGAAGATGATATAAAGGATATGGTAATACAGAGGCTTGAATTTAAACAAAAAAGGCAATTTGATAAATCAGATCTAATAAGGTCTGAATTAGAAAAAAAGGGGTATATATTGGAAGATATAAAAGGTGGAACAAGAATTTTAGATACAAATGATAATAATTTGATATATACAGTTTTATTATAAGTTATTTTTATGTAAATGTGGGGTATTAATGGATTGGAGTATATTAGGTATATATGTATATGATGAAGATAAGATGAAATATTTTAATATATTGAGTGTGGCATATATTGGTGATTGCGTGTATGAAATGTATTTTAGGAATTATATTATAAAAAGATTTGGCCATATAGATTCTAATAAATTACATTTAGAGGTTATAAAATATGTAAATGCTAAATTTCAAACTAATATTTATTATAAAATAAAGGATATATTTAAAGAAAATGAGATTTACTATTTTAAGAGAGGGAGGAATAGTAGAATTAAAACTATTCCTAAAAATTGTGGTATTGGAAATTATAAAATAGCAACTGGATTGGAAAGTGTTATAGGTTATTTATACATGATTGGAAATTTTAAAAGATTGGATTTTATATTTAATGAAATATTTAAACTAATTTAAGGAGAAGGTTAATTTTGGGAAAAGAGAGTATTATTTATGGAAGAAGAGTTGTACAAGAAGTTTTGAATAGTAAAATTAAGGTGGAGAGCATATATATAAGTAAGAATGTGAAGAAGGATAAAATTTTAGGTATATTGGAGTATGCTAAAAAAAAATGTATAAATATAAAAGAGATTTATAATAGTGATATGGATGTTCTATGTGATTATGGGGTACATCAAGGAATTGCGATTAAAATATCTGAATATAAATATTTTAAGATTAACGAGATTATAGATAATATCGATACTAATAGTAATGATATTGTGTTAATTTTAGATAGTATACAAGATCCAAGAAACTTAGGATCTATATTGAGAACTGCAGAAATTATGGGAATAAAGAATGTAATTATACCTCAAAAAAGAAGCTGTGGGATAAATAGTACTGTTTGGAAGGCATCTATGGGATCATTAGCATATTTAAATATTTGTAGGATTAATAATATTATTAATGTCTTATCTAAATTTAAAAATATGGGATTTAAAATTGTTGCAACAAGTTTAGATTCTACATCAAGTTTATGTGATATAAATTATAATTTTCCATTAATTTTAATTATTGGAAATGAGGAAATGGGAATAGGTGAAGATTTATTAAATCACTGCGATATTAAAATTAAAATACCGATGTACGGGAATATTGATTCTTTTAATGTTTCTGTAGCGGCAGGTATTATAATGTATGAAATTAAAAATATTCAAAGCAGGTATTGATACGGTGAAAATTATTTTTGTTGATGCATACAATGTTATAAATTCATGGCCGAATTTTAAAAATAGTAGGGATTTAGATTTTAGCATAGTTAGAGAAAAACTTATTAGTATGGTAGAAAGCTATGCTCTATTTAATGGATACAGAGTGTTTTTAATATTTGATGCTTATAATTCTGATTCTACAAATGAGAGAAAGATAGATATATCTGATAATTTAAGTATAATATATACTAATAAAGATGAATTTGCAGATACTTATATAGAGAGAATAGCACATAAGATGGCCCAAAAAGTAGAAATTATAGTAGTTACCTCGGACTATATGGAACAGCAAATTATTTTTCAGAGAGGTGCTTATAGAATGTCTTGTTTAGAGTTTTACAATGATGTATATAGAATTGATAAAAAAATAAATAAGCAAATAACTAAAAATAATCATAAAAACTCAGGTTTTTTACTTATTGATAATTTAGATGATAATATTTTACAAAAATTAGAAAATATGAGAAGGATTAAGTGACTTAAGAGGTGAATAGATGATTAATAGCTCGTTTGATATAGATGGTTTGAATGGTAATTATGATATAGAAGAGGAATTTATTTTAGATAAAGCTAAGCAAGGTGATAGTAAGGCGATAGAGATACTTATTAATAAATATAAGAAATTTATACAGTTGAAATCAAAATCTTACTTCCTTATAGGGGCAGATAAGGAAGATATATATCAAGAGGGATTAATCGGATTATATAAAGCTATTAGAGATTATAATAGTGATAAATTATCTAGTTTTAAATGCTTTGCCGAACTTTGTATAACTAGACAAATTATTACAGCTATAAAAACTGCCACTAGGCAAAAACATATACCACTGAATACATATATATCTTTAAATAAACCTATTTATGATGATGAATCTGATAAAACATTATTAGATATTACTGAATCATTAAAAATATCTGATCCAGAGGATTTATTTGTTGATAAGGAACAAATAAGTGAGATAGAAACACATGTTTTAAGGAATTTATCTAAATATGAAAAGGTAGTTTTACATTATTACATTATAGGTAGGAGTTATCAGCAAATTGCATATTTATTGGATCGACAACCTAAATCTATAGATAACGCAATACAACGAATAAAGAGGAAATTAATAAAATGCTTTAATAAAGATTAAATAAATTAATTAATATAAAGATTAAGTGTGTTGACACTTATTTTTAAATAGATTAAAATTTATTTAAGTAATATTCATGTAATTTAGTGATATATTGCGATTTTTAATATTATTGCATAAATTCTACTAATGAGTCCTAAATAGATGGAGGTATTTATAGAGATGTCAAAAGCTAAATTTGAGAGGAATAAACCGCATGTTAATATAGGGACGATAGGACATGTTGATCATGGTAAGACTACATTGACAGCGGCTATAACGACAGTATTAGCAAACAAAGGATATGCTGAAGCATTTAAATATGACGAGATAGATAAGGCTCCGGAGGAGAAAGAGAGAGGTATAACGATAAATACAGCGCATGTTGAGTATGAGACGGATGGAAGGCATTATGCACATGTTGATTGTCCGGGGCATGCTGATTATGTTAAGAATATGATAACTGGAGCTGCTCAAATGGATGGTGCGATATTGGTTGTATCTGCAGCTGATGGACCTATGCCACAGACAAGAGAACATATATTGTTGGCTTCTAGAGTAGGAGTTGATTATATAGTAGTGTTTTTAAATAAAGCTGATATGGTTGATGATGAAGAGTTATTGGAATTAGTAGAGATGGAAGTAAGGGATTTATTAAATGAGTATAAATTTCCTGGGGATGATACACCTATTATAAAGGGATCAGCATTAAAGGCGTTAGAGAATCCTACTGATATGGATGCTACAGCTTGTATAATGGAGTTAATGGATGCCGTAGATAGCTATATTCCTACGCCTGAGAGAGCTACGGATAAGCCTTTTTTAATGCCGGTTGAGGATGTGTTTACTATAACAGGAAGAGGAACAGTAGCTACTGGAAGAGTAGAGACTGGTGTATTGAAGGTGCAAGAGGAAGTAGAAATAATAGGATTGAAAGAAGAAAAGAGCAAGACAGTAATTACTGGGATAGAAATGTTTAGGAAATTATTAGATGAAGCTCAAGCAGGAGATAATATAGGTGCGTTGTTAAGGGGGATTCAGAGGTCTGACATAGAGAGAGGTCAGGTATTAGCTAAACCTGGGACAGTAAATCCACATACAAATTTTATAGGTCAAGTATATGTTCTTAAGAAAGAAGAGGGTGGTAGACATAAGCCATTTTTTGATGGATATAGACCACAATTTTATTTTAGAACGACAGATGTTACAGGTAATATAAAATTACCAGAAGGAAAAGAGATGGTTATGCCAGGAGATCATATAGATATGGAGGTTGAATTGATAACTCCGATAGCTATGGATGAGGGATTAAGGTTTGCCATAAGAGAAGGTGGAAGAACAGTAGGATCTGGGGTTGTTTCAAAAATAAATAAATAGTTTTATTTTTGAGATCGTGAGTAGATATTTACTCACGATCTTATTGACAAATAAAATTATATATGATACTTTAAACTACAGTTGAAGTTTGGGGGTGCGTATTTAATGAGGATTAATGTAATACTAGCTTGTAGCGTGTGTAGGCAACGAAATTATAATACGGTTAAGAATAAAAAAAATGATCCTGAGAGGATAGAATTGAAAAAATATTGTAAGTTTTGTAAAGAGTACGTATTTCATAAGGAAACAAAATAGAAGTGTAGGGAGGGTTTTAGTTGAGTAATAGAAAAAACAAAAAAGAGAATTTATTTTCTGGAATTGTTAATGAATTTAAAATTATTACTTGGCCTAAATCTAAGGAATTCAAAAGTACCACTGGTATTGTTTTGATATTTGTTTTCTTGTATATAGTTTATATAGGTTTTTTTGATTTAATATTGAAGAAAGTTTTTGATTTATTGTTTAAGTGATAAATTTTAAGGAGAATATCTATGAGCACTGTATTATCCAATTGGTACGTTTTACATACTTATTCAGGATATGAAAATAAGGTTAAAAATAGCTTGGAGAAATTGATTGAAAGCAATAGTTTACATGATTATATATTAGAAATAGTTGTGCCAACACATGAAACTATAGAAAAAAGTGGTAATAAGATTAAAAAAGTGTCTAAAAAAGTTTATCCAGGATATGTATTTGTAAAAATGATAATGAGTGATGAAATGTGGTATAGAGTGCGCAATATAAGAGGAGTTACAGGATTTGTAGGACCTACAGGCAAGGAAGCTGTTCCGTTAGATCAAGAAGAAATAAGATTTATAGAATCGTATGTAGCTGAAAATCAGGATGATTTATATAAGGTTGGGAATAGTGTTAAAATTAAATCTGGAATTTTAAAAGGTAAATATGTTGTAATAAGGGAAGTTGATAATAAAAATAAAAGAATAAAAGCAAGTATAGATGTTATTGGCAATAATATTGTGGAGATAGATTTTTGTCAATTAGATAGATTATGAAACTATAATTATAGGAGAGGTGAATTATGGCTAAAAAAATAGTAGGTATGATAAAATTACAATTACCTGCAGGAAAAGCAACTCCAGCACCACCTGTGGGTCCTGCTTTGGGTCAGCATGGTGTTAATATAATGGCATTTTGTAAAGAGTTTAATGCTAAGACTGCAGATAAATCTGGACTGATAATACCAGTAGTTATTTCTGTGTATCAAGATAAATCGTTTAGTTTTATAATGAAGACCCCCCCTGCAGCTGTGTTGCTTATGAAAGCTCTAGGTCTTGAGAAGGGTTCTTCAGAGCCTAATAAATCTAAAATTGGAAAGATTAGTATTAATAAAGTTAGGGAGATTGCTGAGTTGAAATTCGATGACTTAAATGCATCTAATATTGATTCAGCTATGGATATGATATGTGGTACTGCTAGGAGCATGGGTATAGAGGTAGAAAATAATTAGTTAGAGGGAGGTGTATAGCATGGGTAAGAATTATTTAGAAAGTATAAAATTGATTGATAGAAATAATTTTTATAATCCAAAAGAAGCTTTTGAGGTTTTATCTAAGATATCTAAAGCTAAATTTAACGAAACGGTGGAATTACATGTAAAATTAGGAGTCGATCCTAGACATGCAGATCAGCAAGTTAGAGGTACAGTATTGTTACCTAATGGGACAGGGAAGGATGTAAAGATATTAGTTTTTGCTAAGGGAGATAAGGCGAAAGAAGCTGTAGATGCTGGAGCTGATTATGTTGGAGATCATGAATTAGTTAATAAGATACAAAATGAAAATTGGTTTGATTTTGATATAATAGTTGCTACTCCAGATATGATGGGTGTAGTTGGACGGATTGGAAAATTGTTAGGTCCAAAAGGATTAATGCCAAATCCTAAATCTGGAACAGTAACTTTTGATATTAGTAAGACTGTTTCGGAAATAAAAGCAGGTAAAGTAGAATATAGGATAGATAAAACAGCTATAATACATGTTGGTATTGGTAAAAAAACTTTTTCTGTTGAATCTTTACTAGAAAATTTTAATACTATAATGTCAGCTATAATAAAATCTAAACCAGTTTCAACTAAGGGGCAGTATATAAAAAGCATATCAGTTTGTAGCACTATGAGTCCTGCGTTAAGAATAAATATTTCAAAAATAAGTTAATCCAGAGATAATAGGTCTAGTTTTAAAAATTGGATAATGTTTATGCGCCTATTTAGGAGAAAGTTTGTATTTATGTTATTGCATTTATATGATTTTGATTGCAAAGGTTTCTCTTAAATAATTTAGAGGAGCTTTATTTTTATATAAGGGGGTGTGATTAACTTGACAAAAAATATGTTAAAGAAAGTTGAAAAAGTAAGTGAAATTAGGGAAAAATTTCAAAGAGCTAAGTCTATAATTTTAGTAAATTATCAAGGAATAAATGTGGAGCAAGATACTAAATTAAGAAAAAAAATGAGAGATTTAGATCTTGAATATAAGGTATATAAAAATAGATTAGTCAAAATTGTAGCTGAAGAATTAGGGTATGATTTTTTATTGGAACATTTGGAAGGAACTACATCTATAGCATTTAGTTATGGAGATATCATAGCACCGGCTAAAATTTTGAGTGAGTTTTCTGAAAAATTGGAAAAATTTTCTTTTAAAGTTGGTGTAGTTGAAAGTGAATACTATGATAAAGAAAAGCTTCAGAAACTTGCTAATATACCTTCAAAGGAGATACTCATATCAAAATTACTTGGCAGTATAAAATCGCCAGTTTTAAATTTTGTATACGTATTTAATGCTATAAAAGATAAAAAAGATAGTGAAAATTGATTTATTTTAGGAGGAATGATATTTATGGATAAAGAACAGATAATTGAAGCAATAAAAAATATGAGCGTGTTAGATTTAAATGATTTAGTAAAAATGTGTGAAGAAGAGTTTGGTGTTAGTGCTTCTGCTCCTGTAATAGTAGGAACTAGTGTTGCTGATTCGTCTGAGGAAAAGACAGAATTTGATGTTGTACTTTCTAATGCTGGATCTGAAAAATTGAAAGTTGTGAAGGTTGTGAAAGAAATATGTGGACTTGGTCTTAAAGAGGCTAAAGAGATAGTTGATGGAGCTCCAAAAACGTTAAAAGAAGCTGTTTCTAAGGATGAAGCTGAGAAAATTAAGTCACAACTAGATGAAGTTGGAGCTACTGTTGAATTGAAATAATGATATTATTGAAATTAGGAGAGGGTGTTTTCGCCCTCTCCTAATTTCATATGTTATTGATTTTGTTTGGTTGACTAAGTGAGATATATGTGGTACTATCTTAAAATGTATATAAATGTCTGATTTTATATGTTTTATTATTATTTTATGTGTAAATTTATATTTAAAGTTGGTAGAAATATTAATAAAGATATATTTTTATTATTTTTTATATAGTACTATAGAAATTTGTTAAGTGTAAGTGTTTGTAATTTAAAATAAATTTACGTGATTTTACTTGAAAATAAGGAGTGAAATTCATGATATATCCTCTTAAGGTAGGTAAAAGAACTAGAATGAGTTTCGGCAAAGTTAAAGATATAATTGATATGCCGAATCTTATAGAGGTTCAGTTAAATTCTTATGAATGGTTTTTGAAAGAAGGATTATTAGAAGTTTTTGCGGATGTAAATCCTATAAAAAGTTTCAATGGTAAACATATATTAGAATTTATTGATTTTAAATTAGATATTGCTTCTACTAAATACAACATGGAAGAATGTAAAGAAAGAGATGCTATATATGCCGCTCCATTGAAGGTTAAGGTTAGGTTACAAAATTTAGATACTGGGGAGCTTAAAGAACAAGAAGTTTTTATGGGAGATTTGCCAAGAATGACGCCTCAAGGAACTTTTATTATTAATGGAGCTGAACGTGTAATAGTTAGTCAATTAGTCAGATCTCCAGGAGTATACTATAATTATGAAGTTGATAAAAATGGTAAAAAATTATTTTCATCGAGTGTTATACCCAATCGAGGTGCTTGGCTTGAATATGAAACTGATTCTAATGAGGTGTTGTATGTTAGAATTGATAAACAAAAAA
Source organism: Candidatus Arthromitus sp. SFB-mouse-NL (assembly GCF_000709435.1). Taxonomy (NCBI): domain Bacteria; kingdom Bacillati; phylum Bacillota; class Clostridia; order Eubacteriales; family Clostridiaceae; genus Candidatus Neoarthromitus; species Candidatus Arthromitus sp. SFB-mouse-NL. The sequence continues at coordinate 1,506,657 of NZ_CP008713.1, read as the reverse complement.
AGTTATATGTAACTTGGTTTATAAAGGCTCTGGGTATATCATCTTCTGAAGATATTATAAATTATTTTGGTAATGATGAACGTTTGCAAAATACTTTAAATAAGGATGATTCTGAAAATCAGGAACAGGCCCTTATAAAAATATATGACAAGTTAAAACCATCAGAACCAGCTACACCTGAAAGTGCTAAAAATTTAATAGATCAATATTTTTTTGATCCTAAGAAATATGATTTATCAAAAGTTGGTAGATACAAGTTTAATAAAAAATTATCATTGAGGAATAGGATTGTCAATCATATCGCATTTAACGATGTTTTTGATCCTATAACAGGGGAAATATTAGTTGAAAAAGGAGAAAAAATAACTGCAGAGAGTAGTTATAGAATTCAAAATTCAGGTATAAATTTTATGGATTTATTAATAAATGATAAGTGTGTTAAGGTTGTTGGGAATAATTGGGTTAATATAAAAGAATTTGTAGATTTTGATTTGAGTGACGTTGGCATTAATGATTACGTTTATTATCCTGTTCTTAGATCTGTACTTGATAATTGTTCCTCAAGTGATGAAATTAAGAAAGAATTAATTAAGAATATACATGATTTAATACCAAAGTATATAACCACAGATGATATTTTTTCGATTATAAGTTATATACTCGGACTTAATAATGGTATTGGATATGAAGATGATATAGATCATTTAGGAAATAGAAGACTTAGATCTGTTGGAGAACTTTTGCAAAATCAATTTAGAGTTGGTTTGGTCAGAATGGAAAGAAATATAAAAGAAAGAATGATGTCTATCGAACCTGAAATGATAACTCCCCAAAATCTTATTAATATTAGACCTGTTGCAGCTGCTGTTAAAGAATTTTTTGGGAGTTCGCAGCTATCGCAATTTATGGATCAAACTAATCCGTTATCTGAACTTACTAATAAAAGGAGGTTATCTGCTCTAGGTCCTGGAGGATTATCTAGAGATAGAGCTGGGTTCGAAGTAAGGGATGTTCATAATTCGCATTATGGGAGAATGTGTCCTATAGAGACTCCTGAGGGACCTAATATAGGGCTTATAAATTCACTTGCAACTTATGCTAAGGTTAATAATTATGGATTTATAGAAACTCCTTATAGGAAAGTTGATAAGGATACTGGTAAGGTTACAAATGAAATTATATATATGACAGCTGATGAAGAAGATCAATATTTGATAGCTCAATCTAATGAGCTTATTTCCAGTGAAGGAGAATTTCTAAATTCTAGGATCGTTGTTAGAAGTAAAGAGGGTATGCTTTTAGTATCATCAGATAAGGTTGATTATCTAGATATATCTCCAAGACAAATTGTATCTGTTGCAACTTCCATGATTCCTTTTTTAGAAAATGATGATGCCACTAGAGCACTTATGGGATCTAATATGCAACGTCAAGCTGTTCCATTACTTAAGGCTAGTGCACCGATAGTTGGGACTGGAATAGAATATAAGGCTGCTATAGATTCGGGTGTTTTAGTTAAAGCTAAGAAAGCTGGAATGGTATGCTATGTAAGTGCTCAAGAAATAAGAGTAAGGAGGGAGCTGGATAATAAAATAGATACATATAAGCTTCTTAAGTTTAAGAGATCTAATCAAGGTACATGTATTAATCAGAAACCTATTGTTAATAGGGGGGATTTTGTAGAAGAAGGAACTGTTTTAGCAGATGGACCGTCTACAGATCTTGGAGAAATTGCTTTAGGTAAAAATATAAAGATAGGTTTTATAACTTGGGAAGGATACAATTATGAAGATGCAATGCTCATATCTGAACAGCTTGTTAGAGATGATGTATTTACATCTATACATATAGAAGAATATGAATGTGATTCACGCGATACAAAGTTGGGTCCGGAAGAAATAACTCGTGATATACCTAATGTGGGTGAAGACGCTATAAAAGATTTAGATTCAAATGGTATAATAAAGATAGGAGCAGAGGTTAGGACAGGTGATATTCTTGTAGGTAAGGTAACACCTAAGGGTGAAACTGAACTTACTGCGGAAGAAAGACTTTTACGTGCTATTTTTGGCGAGAAAGCTAGGGAGGTTAGAGATACTTCTTTAAAAGTTCCTCATGGTGAGCAAGGAATAATAGTTGATGTAAAAATATTTACTCGTGAAAATGGTGATGAATTACCTCCAGGAGTTAATCAATTAGTTAGATGTTATATAGCTCAGAAGAGAAAAATATCAGTTGGTGATAAAATGGCGGGGCGTCACGGAAATAAGGGAGTCATTTCCAGGGTTTTACCAGAAGAAGATATGCCGTTTTTACCTGATGGAACGCCACTTCAAATTTGTTTAAATCCACTTGGAGTGCCTAGCCGTATGAATATAGGTCAAGTTTTAGAAGTTCATTTGGGGCTTGCTGCGAGTGCTCAAGGATGGCATGTTGCAACACCTGTATTTAATGGGGCTACGAAAGAGGAAATTGAAGAATGTTTAGAGAATGCTGGATTTGATAGGGATGGTAAGTTAACACTTTATGATGGAAGAACTGGCGAACCATTTGATAATCGTGTTACTGTTGGCTATATGTATATATTAAAGTTAGCTCATTTAGTTGATGATAAGATACATGCAAGATCTACGGGACCATATTCTCTAGTAACTCAGCAGCCGCTTGGAGGTAAGGCACAATTTGGAGGACAAAGATTTGGGGAGATGGAAGTTTGGGCATTAGAGGCATATGGTGCAGCTCATATGTTACAAGAGATACTTACTGTTAAATCTGATGATATTGTTGGTAGGGTTAAGACATATGAAGCAATTGTTAAGGGTGAAAATATACCCGAGCCGGGTGTACCAGAATCATTTAAGGTTTTAATAAAGGAATTACAAGCTTTATGTTTGAATATAAAAGTCTTGAATGAAAATTATGAAGAAATAGAAATTAAAGAGACTCTAGAAGATGAAATGAATGATATAGATGTATCTTTTGAAGATTCTATTAAATATGATGATGCTAGAGAGTTGCCGCCTGAGTCAGAAATTTCTGATTATCATGAAGATGAAGATGAAGATGAATTTGATGATGTGTTATTAACAGAAGATATTATGAATGCCGAAGAATTCATTTCTGATAATGACTATTAGGAAGGAGTGGATTTATTAGTGGTTGAGTTGAATAATTTTGATGCCATAAGAATAGGTTTAGCATCTCCTGAGCAAATTAGAGAGTGGTCTAGGGGAGAGGTTAAAAAACCCGAGACTATAAATTATAGGACTTTAAAACCAGAAAGAGATGGTCTTTTTTGTGAGAGAATATTTGGACCTACTAAAGATTGGGAATGTCACTGTGGAAAGTATAAGAGAGTTAGGTATAAGGGTATTGTTTGTGATAGATGTGGTGTGGAGGTTACTAAATCAAAGGTTAGGCGTGAAAGAATGGGTCACATTGAATTAGCAACATCTGTATCACATATATGGTATTTTAAGGGTACTCCATCAAAAATGGCTTTGTTACTTGAAATGCAGGCAAGGGTTTTAGAAAAAATACTTTATTTTGCATCGTATGTTGTATTAGATCCGAAGGAAGTTACTTTACTACAAAAAGGGCAAATATTATCAGAGAAAGATTTTAGGGAATATAGTGAGAAGTTTGGGGAAGGTTCATTTGAGGTTGGCATGGGAGCAGAGGCAATAAAACAACTTCTTATGGATTTAGATTTAGATAGTTTATCAAATAAACTTAAGGAAGAATTGAAAAATAGTACTGGTCAAAAGAAGGCTAGAGTTATTAGGAGACTTGAAGTAGTTGAGTCTTTTAGGAAATCTAATAATAAACCGGAGTGGATGATAATAGACGTTATACCAGTTATACCTCCTGAACTTAGACCTATGGTAATGTTAGACGGTGGAAGGTTTGCCACATCAGATTTAAATGATTTATATAGAAGAGTTATAAATAGAAATAATAGGTTAAAAAAATTATTGGATTTAAAAGCACCAGATATAATAGTAAGAAATGAGAAGAGGATGCTTCAAGAATCTGTTGATGCTTTAATAGATAATGGTAGGAGAGGTAGACCTGTAACTGGACCTGGGAATAGGCCGCTTAAATCTTTATCAGATATGCTTAAAGGAAAGCAGGGAAGGTTTAGACAGAATCTTTTAGGTAAACGTGTCGATTATTCTGGAAGGTCTGTAATAGTTGTTGGTCCAGAGTTGAAATTGTATCAATGTGGATTACCTAAAGAGATGGCCTTGGAACTTTTTAAGCCATTTGTGATGAAGAAATTAGTAGATTCAGGTATTGCTCATAATATTAAAGCAGCAAAAAGAATGGTTGAAAAAAATATGAATCAAGTTTGGGATATATTAGAGGAAGTTATAACTGATCATCCAGTGTTATTAAACAGAGCACCAACACTACATAGATTGGGAATTCAAGCATTTCAACCAGTTTTAGTTGAGGGTAGGGCAATAAAATTGCACCCACTCGTTTGTACGGCTTATAATGCGGATTTTGATGGAGATCAGATGGCTGTTCATGTACCTTTATCTATGGAGGCACAAGCTGAAGCTCGATTTTTAATGTTAGCAGCTGTTAATATATTGAAACCTTCTGATGGTAAACCAGTATGTGTTCCGTCTCAAGATATGATATTAGGATCATATTATTTAACTATGGATAACCCTTTATTTAATGATAGGGATATAAAGAGTTATTCGAATTCTGAAGAAGCTATAATGGCCTTTGAATTGGGGTATTTAAATATACATGAAAAGATAAAACTAAGGGTTGAGAAAGAGATAAATGGTGAAAAAAAATCTAAATTAATAGAAACAACTGTAGGTAAAATTATATTTAATGAATCTATACCTCAAGATCTGGGTTTTGTCGATAGGGAAAAGGAAGAAAATTTATTTGAGTTTGAAATAGATTTTCTTGTTAATAAAGGTAAGTTAACAGAAATAGTAGATAGATGTTATTTAAAACATGGTCCATCTGAAACCGCATCTATGCTTGATCAAATTAAAACTAAGGGATATCATTATTCTACTATAGGGGCAATAACAGTTGCTGCATCTGATATGATAGTTCCTAAAGAAAAGGAAAATATAATTAGGGAATCAGAAGAAAAAGTTGATACAGTGAGTAAAAAGTTTAGACGTGGATTGATGACTGAAGATGAGAGATATAATTCAGTTATAGAGATTTGGAATAGCACAACCGATAAAATAGCAGATGTGCTTATGAATAGTATGGATAAATTTAATCCTATATCGATGATGGCAGATTCAGGAGCTAGAGGATCTAAAAGTCAGATAAAACAACTTGCTGGAATGAGAGGGCTTATGAGTAATCCATCGGGTAAAATAATAGAGCTCCCAATTAAGGCTTCTTTTAGAGAGGGACTTGATGTTTTAGAGTATTTTACATCAACGCATGGGGCTAGAAAAGGGAATGCTGATACAGCTTTGAAAACAGCGGATTCTGGATATTTAACAAGGAGATTAGTCGATGTAAGTCAAGATGTTATAATAAGAAGTGAAGATTGTGGGAGTGTTGATGGAATTTATGTAAGTGAGATTAAGGATGATAATTCTATTGTTGAAAGTTTAAGTGAGAGACTTATAGGGAGATATGTAGCTGAGGATATAATAGATCCTAAAAGTAATAGGATTTTAATTAAAAGAGACCAATATATAACTAATAGTATGGCTAAAATTATAGCTGATATTAATGAAGATACTGATAGAGAAGAAAGTGAAAAAATATTGAAGGTCAAAATAAGAAGTGTATTTACTTGTGATTCTAGAATTGGTGTTTGTGCTAAGTGTTATGGCATGAATATGGCAACTGCAAGAGAGATAAGCATAGGAGAATCGGTTGGGATAATTGCTGCTCAATCTATAGGTGAGCCTGGTACACAGCTTACAATGAGGACATTCCATACAGGAGGAGTTGTCGGTGCGGATATAACTCAAGGGTTACCTAGAGTTGAAGAATTATTTGAAGCAAGAAAACCGAAGGGGCTTGCTATAGTTTCGGAAATAGATGGCATTGTAGAGTTTGAAAATACTAAGAAAAAGAGACTTGTTAAGATTGTATCTAATGAGGGAGAATTTAGGGAGTACGATATACCTTTTGGATCTAGGGTGAAGGTTGAAAATGGTATGCGTATAGAAGCAGGTTCTATAATTACTGAGGGATCTATAAATCCACAAGATATATTAAGAATAAAAGGAATAGATGCTGTTAGGGAATATTTATTATCTGAGGTTCAAAAAGTTTATAGATTACAGGGTGTTGACATAAATGATAAACATCTTGAGGTCATAATAAAGCAGATGACTAGAAAAGTTAGAGTTGTGGAGGCAGGTGATACAGAAATACTTCCGAATTCTATTGTTGATATATCATATTTTAATGATGAAAATAAACGAGTTAAAGATGATGGACTTAATGAGGCTGAATGTGAGAGGGTTTTGCTTGGAATAACAAAAGCATCTTTATCTACTGAATCTTTCTTATCAGCAGCATCATTTCAAGAAACCACAAAAGTATTAACTGATGCTGCAATAAAAGGAAAGATAGATCCCTTGATAGGATTAAAGGAAAATGTAATAATAGGTAAATTAATACCTGCAGGAACAGGAATGAATCATTATAGATCTATGAAAATAAATTATGGGAATGATGATAATCTTGAATACACTATGGCTTGATATTCCTGTATGTATTGACTTAATATGTCTAGGGTGTTAAAATACTTAAGTTAATAATTAATTCATTTGGTAAAAAGTTTTATTTATTTTGTTCGAGTTATTTTAGTTTTAATAAGAATTAGAAAGAGGTGATAATAATGCCAACTATTAATCAATTGATCAGAAAAGGTAGAAAGAAAGTAGCATATAAATCAACAGCTCCAGCTATGAAAGGATGTCCGCAAGTTAGGGGAGTTTGTACATTGGTTAAAACTATGACTCCTAAAAAACCTAATTCAGCTTTAAGAAAAGTTGCTAGGGTTAGATTAAGTAACGGTTACGAAGTTACGGCATATATACCTGGAGAGGGACATAACCTACAAGAGCATAGTGTTGTTTTGATAAGAGGTGGGAGAGTAAAGGACTTACCAGGAGTTAGATACCATATAATAAGAGGAGCTCTTGATTCTGCAGGTGTGCAAGATAAAATGCAAGCAAGATCAAAATATGGAACTAAGAAAGCTAAGAAATCTGCTAAATAAACATATATATAATTTGGCTTTACGACAGTTTGGTCGAGTACCGGTGAATTAGAATTGGTTTTTAAGGAGGGAAGTAAAATGCCAAGAAAAGGACATGTATTTAAAAGAGAGATTTTACCTGATCCTATTTATGATAATTTAGTTGTGACGAAACTTATAAATAATATAATGAAGGATGGTAAAAAAGGCGTTGCTCAGAAGATATGTTATGATGCGTTTAGAATAGTAGAGGAAAAGACATCTAAGGATGCTTTAGAAGTTTTTGAAACTGCTATGAATAATATAATGCCTATTTTAGAGATTAAATCACGTAGAATTGGTGGAGCTACATATCAGGTGCCTGTAGAAGTGAGATCAGAAAGAAAACAAACCTTGGGAATAAGATGGTTATTGATCGCTGCTAGGAAAAGAAGTGAAAAATATATGAAAGAAAGATTAGCTAATGAATTAATAGATGCTTCTAATAATACTGGAGCGGCTGTTAAAAAGAGAGAAGATACTCATAAAATGGCTGAAGCTAATAAGGCATTTGCACATTATAGGTATTAAGTATTTAATATTTACTGTTTTGGTTGTAGCGATCAAAACAGTTTTATTACTATATATATTTTTTGATAATTAAATACACAAAGTTCATATTAAATGGAGGCGAATTATGGCTAGAGAATTTCCACTAGAAAAATTTAGGAATATTGGAATTATGGCTCATATAGATGCTGGTAAAACTACCACAACGGAGAGGATTTTATTTTATACAGGTAAGACTCACAAAATAGGTGAAGTTCATGAAGGGCAGGCTACCATGGACTGGATGGTTCAGGAACAAGAGAGAGGCATAACAATAACTTCAGCAGCAACAACTTGCCAATGGAAGGATTATGTGATAAATATTATAGATACTCCTGGTCATGTTGATTTTACAGTTGAGGTTGAAAGATCATTGAGAGTTTTAGATGGTGCTGTAGCTGTTCTTGATGCTAAAAGTGGTGTTGAGCCACAAACTGAAACTGTTTGGAGGCAAGCTGATAAATATAGAGTACCTAGAATAGTATATGTTAACAAAATGGATGCTATTGGAGCTAATTTTTATAATTGTGTAGATTCCATAAAAGATAGATTAAGGGCTAATGCAGTACCTGTACAAATACCTATAGGTAGTGAATCTGAGTTTATAGGAATAATTGATTTGATTGAAAATGTTGCTATAATTTATAAAAATGATTTAGGGACTGAGGTTTCTAGAGAGGATATTCCAGAAGAATATAAAGAAGATGCTAGTAAATATAGAGAACTTATGATTGAATCAATAGCTGAAACAGATGAAGAACTTATGATTAAGTTTTTAGAAGGTGAAGAAATACGTGCATCTGAGCTAAAAACTGCTCTTAGAAAAGCGGTTATTGATATACAAGTTATACCAGTTATATGTGGTTCTTCTTATAAAAACAAAGGTGTTCAAGAAATGATAGATGCTGCTGTTGAGTATTTACCATCACCTATTGATATTGATGCCGTAAAAGGTGTTGATTTAGATGGTAATGAAGATTCAAGAGAAGCAAGTGATGATATAGCAATGTCTGCTTTAGCATTTAAGATACAGACTGATCCATTTATTGGAAGGCTTGCATATACCAGAGTTTATTCTGGAGTATTAAAAAGTGGATCGTATGTTTATAATTCTACGAAAGGCAAAAAAGAGAGAATTGGAAGACTTCTTAAAATGCATGCTAATCATAGGCAGGAAGTAGATGAATTAAGAGCTGGGGATTTAGGAGCTATTGTTGGATTAAAAGATACGACAACTGGAGACACTTTGTGTGATGATACAAAGAAAATCATACTTGAGAGTATGGAATTCCCAGAGCCAGTTATATCCGTAGCTATAGAGCCTAAAACTAAAGCTAGCCAGGAGAAAATGGGTCTATCTTTAGCTAAGTTAGCAGAGGAAGATCCTACATTTAAAACATACACTGATCAGGAAACAAATCAAACTATAATAGCTGGAATGGGTGAGTTGCATCTTGAGATTATCGTGGATAGATTACAGAGGGAATTTAAGGTTGATTGCAATGTAGGGAAACCTCAGGTTGCTTATAAAGAAACAATAAGAAAACAAGTTACATGTGAAGGTAAGTATATAAGACAATCTGGTGGTAGAGGTCAGTATGGACATTGTGTTATAGATCTTATACCATGTTCAGGTGATTATGAGTTTGAAAATGCAATAGTTGGTGGAGTAATACCGAAAGAATACATACCAGCTGTTGATAATGGCATTAGAAATGCTGCTCTTAATGGTGTTATAGGAGGTTATCCAACGATTAATTTTAAGGTTAGATTGCATGATGGATCATATCATGATGTTGATTCATCTGAAATGGCATTTGAATTTGCAGGTTCTATGGCATTTAAAAATGGTATGTCTAAGGCAGATCCTGTTTTATTAGAACCTATTGTTAAAGTAGAAGTAACTGTGCCTGAAGAATATATGGGTGATGTAATGGGTGATTTGAACTCTCGTAGAGGAAGAATAGAGGGGATGGAATCAAGATTTGGAGCTCAAATAATAAAAGCACAAGTACCTATGTCTGAAATGTTTGGATATGCTACAGTTTTGAGATCTAGAACTCAAGGGAGGGGTACTTATAGTATGGAATTTGATCATTATGATGAAGTGCCAAAAAATATTCAAGAACAGATAGTTAGTAAAAAATAGGAGGTATTTATAGAGATGTCAAAAGCTAAATTTGAGAGGAATAAACCGCATGTTAATATAGGGACGATAGGACATGTTGATCATGGTAAGACTACATTGACAGCGGCTATAACGACAGTATTAGCAAACAAAGGATATGCTGAAGCATTTAAATATGACGAGATAGATAAGGCTCCGGAGGAGAAAGAGAGAGGTATAACGATAAATACAGCGCATGTTGAGTATGAGACGGATGGAAGGCATTATGCACATGTTGATTGTCCGGGGCATGCTGATTATGTTAAGAATATGATAACTGGAGCTGCTCAAATGGATGGTGCGATATTGGTTGTATCTGCAGCTGATGGACCTATGCCACAGACAAGAGAACATATATTGTTGGCTTCTAGAGTAGGAGTTGATTATATAGTAGTGTTTTTAAATAAAGCTGATATGGTTGATGATGAAGAGTTATTGGAATTAGTAGAGATGGAAGTAAGGGATTTATTAAATGAGTATAAATTTCCTGGGGATGATACACCTATTATAAAGGGATCAGCATTAAAGGCGTTAGAGAATCCTACTGATATGGATGCTACAGCTTGTATAATGGAGTTAATGGATGCCGTAGATAGCTATATTCCTACGCCTGAGAGAGCTACGGATAAGCCTTTTTTAATGCCGGTTGAGGATGTGTTTACTATAACAGGAAGAGGAACAGTAGCTACTGGAAGAGTAGAGACTGGTGTATTGAAGGTGCAAGAGGAAGTAGAAATAATAGGATTGAAAGAAGAAAAGAGCAAGACAGTAATTACTGGGATAGAAATGTTTAGGAAATTATTAGATGAAGCTCAAGCAGGAGATAATATAGGTGCGTTGTTAAGGGGGATTCAGAGGTCTGACATAGAGAGAGGTCAGGTATTAGCTAAACCTGGGACAGTAAATCCACATACAAATTTTATAGGTCAAGTATATGTTCTTAAGAAAGAAGAGGGTGGTAGACATAAGCCATTTTTTGATGGATATAGACCACAATTTTATTTTAGAACGACAGATGTTACAGGTAATATAAAATTACCAGAAGGAAAAGAGATGGTTATGCCAGGAGATCATATAGATATGGAGGTTGAATTGATAACTCCGATAGCTATGGATGAGGGATTAAGGTTTGCCATAAGAGAAGGTGGAAGAACAGTAGGATCTGGGGTTGTTTCAAAAATAAATAAATAGTTTTATATATTTAAAGGGACTGATAATTTAATTAGTCCCTTTATATTTGTTATTGTAATAAATAAAGTATTGAGTTGTATTTTTATTTATAGTATAATTAAGTAGTTATACATATATATGTAGACAATTGTAGGATAGAATCATGTAGTGTTGTTTTTTGATGTGTCCATAAAAGGAGGGAAAAAAATGAGCTTAAATCAGAAAATTAGAATAAAATTAAAAGCATTTGATCATGTAATGCTTGATAATGCTGTCTTAAAAATAGTTGAGGTAGCGAATAATACTGGAGCTAAGGTGTGTGGACCAATACCGTTGCCAACGAGGACGGAGAAGATTACTATATTAAGATCTCCTCACAAGTATAAAGATTCAAGAGAACAGTTTGAAATAAGAACACATAAAAGATTGCTTGATATAGTTAATCCTACGCCTAAAACTGTTGATGCTCTAATGAGGTTGGATGTTCCAACAGGTGTTGATGTAGAATTGAAATTATAATGATTGGTTTTATGATTGATTAATATTTTAATCCGCTCATAAAGGAGGAAAGTTAGCGTGAAAAAAGCAATTTTTGGACAGAAAATCGGAATGACTCAAATTTTTACAGAAGATGGTAATATGATTCCGGTTAGTGTTATTTTAGTTGAGTCGAATGTTGTAGTTCAAGTTAAGAAAGAGGAAAAAGAAGGATATAATGCTATACAAGTTGGGTATGGAATTATAAGAGAAAAACTTGTTAATAACCCTATAAAGGGACATTTCAAAAAATCAGGAATTGATATAAAAAGGCATTTAAAAGAACTTAGATTAGAAGATTGTTCTTCTTATGAAGTGGGAACTGAAATTAGTATTAATTTATTTTCAGTTGGAGAAAAAGTAGATGTTATAGGTAAATCTAAGGGGAAAGGTTTTCAAGGAACTATAAAGAGGTGGAATGGACATAGAGGTCCAATGTCTCACGGATCTAAATTTCATAGATCTGTAGGTTCTATGGGTGCTTCATCTGATCCTTCAAGAACATTTAAAAACAAGAAAATGCCAGGAAGAATGGGCGGTAAGAGATGTACAATGCAAAACCTTGAAATTGTACAAATTATTGAAGATAAGAATATTATGTTAATTAAAGGTTGCATACCTGGACCTAATAAGTCAATTGTACAAATTAGAAATTGTATAAAAGGTTAGTTTATTTTATGAAAGGAGGAGACTAGATGTCTAAAGTAGCAGTATATAATATTTGTGGGGAAAAGGTTGGAGAATTAGAACTTTTAAAAGAAATATTTGATGTGGAAATAAAAAAATATGCTGTACACCAGGTTGTTGTTACCCAATTAGCTAATAAGAGACAAGGAACTCAGTCTGCAAAAACAAGATCTGAAGTTTCTGGTGGAGGTAAAAAGCCTTGGAGACAAAAAGGTACGGGTAGAGCTAGACAAGGATCTATAAGGGCACCGCAATGGATTCATGGTGGGGTTGTTTTTGCACCTAAACCAAGAGATTACAGAATGAATGTTTCTAAAACATTAAGAAAAGTAGCGATTACTTCTGTATTAACTAGTAAAGTTAAGGATGAAAATTTATTAGTTTTAGATAGTATATCATTTAATTTTCCTAAAACTAAAGAGATGGTCAAAGTTATGAATAACTTTAATATAGAGAGCAATATGTTATTAGTTACTGAAACTTCTAATAAAAATGTTTACAGATCTAGTACGAATTTGCAAAATGTAAAGGTGATTCCTGTGAATAATATAAATGTTTATGATTTGTTAAAGTATGATAAGCTTGTTATGACTCAAGGTGCAGTTAGAAAACTTGAGGAGGTGTATTCGAATTGAAATTAACAGATTATGATATAATTATAAGACCTATAATAACAGAGAAAAGCATGTCTATTATGGTTGATAGGAAGTATACATTTATTGTAAAGAAGAGTGCTAATAAGATACAAGTTAGGAATGCAATTGAAGCTATATTTGGAGTTAAAGTAGATAGAGTTTTTACTATGAATTATAGTGGAAAAAAGAAAAGGATACGATTTAATCTGGGTAAAAGATCTGATTATAAAAAGGCTATAGTTCAACTTACGCCAGATAGTAATGGAATAGAATTTTTTAATTCAATGAATTCTATGGAGTAATTTGTTATGAGGAGGTAATGAACTTTGGGAGTAAAAAAATTAAAGCCAACAACAGCTTCGCGTAGAAATATGACTGTAAATTCTTATGAGGAAATAACTACTAATAAACCTGAAAAATCTCTGGTTTATGGTCTGAGAAAAAGTGGTGGAAGAAATGCTCAGGGAAAGATAACGGTTAGACATAAGGGTGGTGGCAATAAAAGAAAGTATAGGATAATTGATTTTAAGAGAAATAAAGATGATATAGCTGGCTTGGTTAAAACAATTGAGTACGATCCAAATAGATCAACTTTTATATCTTTAATAGCTTATGCAGATGGTGAAAAGAGGTATATATTAACTCCGAATGGATTAAATGTTGGAGATAAGATATTTTCCGGGATTAATGCGGATATTAAGCCTGGGAATTGTTTGCCATTGAGTAGTATACCAGTTGGTACAATGATCCATAATATTGAATTAAAAAAGGGCAAAGGTGGTCAAATAGTTAGATCTGCTGGTTTATCTGCTCAATTAATGGCTAAAGAGGGAAGTTATGCTACACTTAGGTTACCAAGTGGTGAAATGAGATATGTAAGAATAGAGTGTAGAGCTACTATAGGTATTTTATCTAATGAATCACATTCAATAATTAGCATGGGTAAGGCTGGAAGAAATAGGAATAAAGGTATAAGACCAACAGTTCGAGGATCTGTTATGAATCCTTGTGATCATCCACATGGAGGAGGGGAAGGAAGAAGCCCGATTGGAAGACCGTCGCCTGTATCTCCTTGGGGAGTTCCAACTCTTGGCTATAAGACCCGAAGAAATAAAAAGTATTCTGATAATTTAATAGTAAGAAAAAGAAAATAGATAGATGATAGGAGGTTTAAATATTGGGAAGATCTGCTAAAAAAGGTCCTTTTGTTCAAAAGATTCTTTTAGATAGAATTGTCATGATGAATAAGAACAGTGAAAAAAAAGTGATAAAAACATGGTCCAGAAGTTCTACAATATTTCCAGAAATGATAGGCCATACAATTGCTGTTCATGATGGAAGAAAACATGTACCAGTTTATATAACTGAAGATATGGTTGGTCATAAATTGGGTGAATTTGCGTTAACAAGAACTTATAAAGGTCATGTTGATCAGAAGACATCTAGAGTTAGATAATATATAGAAAGGAGTTGTTGTTATGGATACAAAAGCTATAGCCAAATATGTAAGAATGTCTCCTATGAAAATAAATGTTGTATTAAAACTAATAAGAGGCAAATCGATTAAAGAAGCATATTCTATTTTGTTATATACAAATAGAAGAGCGGCTGCCGTTATAGAAAAAGTTTTAAAATCAGCAGTTTCAAATGCGGAAAATAATAATAATATGGATCGAAATTTATTAATTGTTAAGTCTGCTTATGTTAATAATGGTCCTATATTAAAAAGGTTTCAACCAAGAGCTCAGGGTAGAGCATTTAGAATTAATAAAAGAACTAGCCATATTACTATAATAGTTGGAGAAAATAGCAAATAAAGGAGGTAATAATAGAATGGGTCAAAAAGTTAATCCTCATGGTCTAAGAGTGGGAGTTATTAAAGATTGGTCTTCTAGATGGTATGCAGATAAAAAAGATTTTTCCAGGTATTTGTTTGAAGATTTTCAAATTAGGAAAGTAATTAAGAATAAGTATTATTCTGCAGGAATATCAAAGATAGAGATTGAGAGAAGTGTAAAGAAGTTAAAAATAAATATATATACGGCACGACCTGGTGTTATTATTGGAAAAGGTGGAGCTGGAATTGAAATTGTTAAATCAGAGATTCAAAAGATAGATTCAGCTGGTAGTTCAATTGTAATAAATATAGTTGAGATTAAATCATATGATACAGATGCACAGTTAGTTGCTGAAAATATAGCTTTGCAATTAGAAAGAAGAGTATCGTTTAGGAGAGCTATGAAACAGGCAATGCAAAGAACTATGAAAATGAGAGTTTTAGGAATAAAAACTGCTGTTTCAGGAAGATTGGGTGGAGCAGATATTGCTAGAACTGAGCATTATCATGATGGAACAATACCATTACAAACTTTAAGAGCTGATATAGATTATGGGTTTGCTGAGGCTAACACTACTTATGGTAAACTTGGTGTTAAGGTTTGGATTTATAAAGGTGAAGTTTTATCTAAAAAAACTTTAAGTAATGATGATAAAAATTAGAAAGGAGGAATTTTGTATATGTTAATGCCTAAAAGAGTTAAATATCGTAGGGTACAAAAAGGTAGAATGAGAGGCGTATCTAAAGCGGGTACAATGATAGCTTATGGAGATTATGCTTTAGTTGCTACAAGTACTTCTTGGATAACTGGTAATCAAATTGAGTCTGCAAGGATTGCTATAAATAGATATATAAAAAGAGGTGGAAAATTACATATAAAAATATTCCCTCATAAATCAGTTACTAAAAAACCAGCTGAAGTTCGTATGGGATCTGGTAAGGGTGCGCCAGAATTTTTTGTTGCGGTTGTTAAACCGGGAAGGATTATGTTTGAATTATCGGGCGTTTCAGAAGAATTAGCAAAGGAAGCTATGAGGTTAGCTTCGCATAAATTACCAGTAAAGACTAAATTTTTGACTAGAAAAGATTTTGAAAGAGTTGGTGGTGAATAGGACAAATGAAGATAAGTGAACTTAGAGAATTAAGGTCATTGGATATTACTGAAATGAATGTTAAATTAATTGAATTAAAATCGGAACTTTTTAATTTGCGTTTTCAATTGGCTGTTGGTCAACTATCTAATCCTATGAGAATTAGAGAAGTTAAGAGATCAATTGCTCAGATTAAAACAGCTATAAGAGAACATGAAATAATGCAGTTAAAATAATTTTGTAAAGGAGGGTAAGTAAGTGGAAAGAAATTCAAGAAAAGTTAAAACTGGTGTAGTAGTATCAGATAAGATGCAAAAAACTATAGTTGTTGCGGTAGAGGGTAAGAAGAAGCATACGTTGTATGGTAAGGTTCTTAAAGTTACTAATAAATTTAAGGCTCACGATGAGAATAATGAAGCTAAGATTAATGATAGAGTATTAATTATGGAAACAAGACCACTATCAAAAGATAAAAGATGGAGGTTGGTAGAAGTATTAGAAAGAGCTAAATAATTAAGGGGGGAGAATATAAGATGATACAGGAATTAACTAGATTAAAAGTTGCTGATAACACAGGTGCTAAGGAAGTGATGTGTATAAGAGTATTAGGGGGATCACGCAGGAAAAGTGGGAATATAGGAGATATTATAGTTGCTAGCGTAAAAAATGCATCACCAGGTGGTGTTGTTAAAAAAGGTGATGTTGTTAAGGCCATAATAGTTAGAACTGTTAAAGGTGTTGTTCGTTCAGATGGTTCTTTTATTAGATTTGATGATAATGCTGTTGTAATTTTGAAAGAAGATGGTCAGCCTAGAGGAACCAGAATTTTTGGACCTGTTGCTAGAGAATTAAGAGATAAAGAGTGTATGAAAATACTTTCATTAGCTCCAGAAGTTTTATAGATTAGAGGTGATAGAATGCATGTCAGAAAAAATGATACGGTTTACATTATTTCAGGTAAGGATAAAGATAAAATAGGTGAAGTTCTTAAAGTAAATCCTAATAAGAATACGCTTATTGTAAGTGGTGTAAATATAGTAACTAAACATATAAAGCCTAATAGACAAAATATGCAAGGGGGTATAACAAAAGTTGAAGCTCCAATAAATGTATCTAAGGTTATGTTATATTGTAATAATTGTAAAAAATCTACAAGATTAAAACAAAAATTTATTGATAATGGTACAAAAGTAAGAGTTTGTAGACATTGCGAACGAACAATTTGATTAAAGGGGGGGTTGTAATTTTGTCAAGACTTAAAGAAAAATATATTAACGAAGTTACAAGTAAATTGGTAGAAAAATTTAAATATAGTAATTTGATGCAGGTTCCTAAAATAGAAAAAGTTGTTATTAATATGGGAGTTGGAGAGGCTAAGGATAATTCAAAGGTATTAGAATCAGTTGTTAATGATATGCAATTAATATCTGGTCAAAAACCAATTATATGTAGAGCTAAGAAGTCCATATCTAATTTTAAACTTAGGGAAAATATGCCTATTGGGTGCAAAGTAACTTTAAGAAAAAGTAGAATGTATGATTTTATAGATAAATTATTTAATGTAGCTTTACCTAGAGTTAGAGATTTTAGAGGTGTATCTGAAAAAAGTTTTGATGGGAGAGGGAATTATACTTTAGGACTAAAGGAACATTTGATATTCCCGGAAATTGAATATGATAAAATAGATAAAATTAGGGGTATTGAAGTAATATTTGTAACAACTGCAAAAACTGATGAAGAGGCTAGAGAATTATTGAGATATCTAGGAATGCCATTTATGAGTTAATTTTATTAAAAGGAGGTAAAATTGTGGCACGTAAAGCAATGATTGAGAAATGGAAGAAAATGGCTAAATATAAAACAAGAGTTTATACTAGGTGTAGTTTATGTGGTAGACCACATGCGGTGTTAAGAAAATTTGGTATTTGTAGAATTTGCTTTAGAGAATTGGCTTATAAGGGGCAAATTCCTGGATGTACAAAATCAAGTTGGTAATGTTAGAAGGGAGGTAAGGTATAAATGGTAATGACAGATCCAATCGCAGATTTATTGACTAGGATAAGAAATGCTAATATGGCAAGGCATGAAACTTTAGAAGTTCCTATGTCTAAGGTAAAAAAAGAAATTTTGAAGATTTTATTGAATGAAGGATATATAAAGTCGTATGAAGATTATGATGATGGAGTAGTTCCAATGTGTAAAATATCTTTAAAATATGGAAAAAACAGAGAAAAGGTAATAGTGGGTTTAAAGAGAATTTCAAGACCTGGTTTAAGAGTTTATTGCAAAAAAGATAATATACCAAGAGTATTAAGTGGATTAGGGGTAGCTATAATTTCAACATCTAAAGGCATGATGGTTGATCGTGAGGCTAGAAAACAAGGATTAGGTGGAGAAGTTATCTGTTATGTTTGGTAAAAAATTATAATAGGAGGTGTACAAATGTCTAGAGTGGGTAGATTACCTATTATTTTGCCTGAAGGCACTTTGGTTAATATAGATTCAAATAATTTTATTACAGTACAAGGTAAAAAAGGTAAATTAGAGAAACAAATGTCTAGCGATATAATTATAAGACAGGAAGAAAGTCAGATATTTGTTGAAAGAAAAAATGAGACAAAAAAACAAAAACAATTACATGGTTTAACTAGGGCTTTGATTTTTAATATGGTTAAAGGTGTATCTGAGGGATATAGTAAGACTTTAGAACTTAACGGTGTTGGATATAGAGCTCAACTAAAGGGGAAGAATATAGTCATGAATTTAGGTTATTCTCATCCTGTGGAAATTAACAGTGTAGATGGAATTATTTTTGAGGTACCAAATCAAACTCAAATAATTGTTAGTGGTATTGATAAACAGTTAGTTGGGGAAGTAGCAGCTAAAATTAGACAATGGAGAAAACCTGAACCTTATAAAGGAAAAGGGATTAAATATTCTGATGAGATTATAAGGAGAAAAGAAGGGAAGACAGGTAAAAAATAAATTAGATAATTGAAGAAAGGAGATAGTAATGAGTAAATACAATAAAACTGCTAAGAGAAAAAGAAGACATTTTAGAATAAGAAAGAAACTTAATGGTACATTGAATATACCAAGATTATGTGTTTTTAGGAGTTCAAAAAATATATATGCACAATTAATTGATGATGTTAGTGGGAATATATTAGTTGCTGCATCTACATTGGATAAAAATTTTAATGGTATTGGTAGTAATAAGGAGGCAGCTAGAATTATAGGTAGGAATATAGCCAAGAAAGCACTAGAAAAGTCTATAACTAACGTTGTTTTTGATAGAAATGGTTATTTATATCATGGAAGAATTTCTGAGTTAGCTGAGGGAGCAAGAGAGGCTGGATTACAATTTTAATAAGGGAGGTTGGTTTTAACAATGAAAATTAAAAATAATAGCTCAGAATTAAAAGAAAAAGTAATTTTCATAAATAGGGTTACTAAAGTTGTTAAAGGTGGTAGGAATTTTAGATTTAGTGCTTTAGTAGTTGTAGGAGATGGAAAAGGATTTATAGGTGTTGGAACAGGTAAATCTGCAGAAGTTCCTGATGCTATAAGAAAAGGTATAGAAGATGCTAAGAAAAATATGATTTATGTACCAATAATTAAAGAAACTATACCACATGAAACTGTTGGGGTATTTGGAAAGTCTAAGGTTTTAATAATGCCAGCAAGGAAAGGTACAGGAATTATAGCAGGTGGTCCAGTTAGAAGCGTTTTAGAATTAGTTGGAGTAAAAAATATTACAGCTAAATCTTTAGGTTCAAATAATCCTAAAAATGTTGTTAATGCTACATTTAATGCATTATTATCTTTGAGGACATTAGAAAAAATTGCAGAACTTAGAGATAAGAAAGTTATAGAAATAATAGGTTAGGTAGGGTATATAAATGAATAAAATCAAAATTTGTTTAACACGGAGCCTAATAGGTAGAAATAAAGAGCAAAGAGATACAGTATATGCTTTGGGATTAAAAAAAATTGGGGATCAAGTGGAACATAATGGAACTCCCCAGATACTTGGTATGGTAAATAAGGTCAAGTTTTTATTAAATATTATAGAAGTTTAAGGGGGGTTAAGAATGAAATTACATGAATTAAAACCGGCTCCTGGAAGTAGAAAAAATTGTAAAAGATTAGGAAGAGGTACTGGATCAGGGTTAGGTAGGAATTCAGGAAAAGGTGAAAAGGGACAAAAGTCTAGAAGTGGTGGAGGAGTAAGAGTAGGATTTGAAGGTGGTCAAATGCCATTATATAGGCGAGTTCCTAAAAGAGGGTTTACTAATATATTTAAAAAGGAATATGCTATTTTAAATTTAGATAGATTAAATATATTTGAAAATGGTTCAGAAGTTACTGAAGATGTGCTATTAGACATGGGAATAATAAATAGGATAAGAGATGGTGTTAAAATATTAGCAAAAGGAAATTTGGAGAGGAGTTTAACTGTTAGAGTTTCTAAATTTTCACAGTCGGCTATTGAGAAAATTGAGGCTGCTGGTGGAAAAGTAGAGGTGATTTAGGTTAAATGTTTAAAATTTTAGGTAATGCTTTTAAAGTTAAGGATCTTAGAAAAAGAATATTTTTTACGTTGTTTATTGTTATAGTATTTAGATTGGGGAATTTTATACCTGTTCCAGGTGTTAATACTGAAAGTTTAAAACAATTAACATCAACTGGTTTATTTGGATTCTATGATTTGATATCTGGAGGAGCTTTAGAAAGATTTAGTATATTTGCACTAGGAGTTGTTCCATATATAAATTCTTCTATAATAGTTCAATTATTGTCTATGTCTATCCCCAAATTTGAGCAGCTATCAAAGGAGGGAGAGGAAGGAAGAAAGAAACTTCAAAATATAACTAGATACTTATCTATAGTTCTGTCATTTATTCAAGCATATGGATCGTATTTTTTAATATTAAATGCAGGAGCAATTACTAATAATTCTATATTTTCTATGATATTTGTAGTATTTACATTGGTTGCTGCATCTGTATTTTTAGTATGGATAGGTGATCAAGTTAGTTTACATGGTATAGGTAATGGTGTCTCCTTGTTTATATTTGTAAATATAGTTTCTAGATTTCCGAATATGTTTTTACAGATTGGTGCATTGAATAAATCTGGAGAAGTTGGTTTTATAGAAAGTATAATTTTTATATTAGTTGCTATTGGTCTATTAATTTGGACTATATATATGACATTAGCTGAAAGAAGAATAACTGTTCAATATGCAGGAAAGCAATTATCAGGCAGTAATAAGAATAATAAAGCTCACATACCGTTTAGTATAACTGGATCTGCGGTGATAGCAATTATTTTTGCTACATCTGTACTACAATTTCCAGCAACTATTGGTACATTTTTTTCTCCAGATTCATGGATAAATAGAATTTTAGTTAATGGAAGCTACAGTCCATTTAGGATTAATTCTGCTTTATATACAATATTATTTGCATTATTGATAATCTTTTTTACCTGGTTTTATACCCAAGTTACATATAAACCAGATGAAATGGCGGAAAACATGAATAAATCTGCTGGGTTTATTCCAGGAATAAGACCAGGTGAGTCTACGGCTAAATATATAGAAAATATATTAGATAAGATTTCTATTATTGGGGGAATATTTGGTGCTATGTTAGCGCTGTTTCCAATATTTATAGATTTGTTTACACCATTTAAGGGATTGCAATTTGGAGGTACTATGTTATTGATTTTAATAAGTACTTCTGTTGATACAATGAGACAAATTGAATCACAACTTATCTTAAGACATTATCAAGGGTTTTTAAAGTAGATTAGGTGATATATATTATGAGAATATTACTAATTGGACCGCCAGGTGTTGGAAAGGGAACACAAGCAAATCTTATTTGTAGTAAATATAATCTTAAACATATCTCAACAGGTGATATACTTAGGAAATATATTTCAGATGATAGTGAGATAGGAAAAAGAATTTCAAATTATGGTATAGATTGTGGGAAATTTGTATCAGATGATTTAGTTAATAGTATAGTCAGTCAATTGAAATCTGATAAGATTTTAGATCAATCATATTTATTAGACGGTTATCCTAGAACAGTATCTCAAGCAGAATTTTATATTAATAATATTTTGAATAAAAATGAGAAATATTTAGTGATTTATTTAAGTACTAGTAATGAATACATATTAAATAGGATTTCTAATAGATTAACTTGTATAAACTGCGGAAATATTTATAATTTACAAAATGATTTACCTAAGATTTATGGGAAATGTGATATTTGTGGAAATCGGTTAATAATAAGATCGGATGATAAGGTTAATATACTTAAGGAAAGACTTGAAATATATTATAGAATAACCTCTAGAGTAGTAGATTATTTTAGGAATTTAGATGTTTTGTATGAAATAGATGCTTCGTATGGAATTAATGAAATTTTTAGTCAGGTAAAAAAGGTAATAGGAGAATATTATGATTTATATTAAGAACGATGAAGAAATTTCTTTAATGAAAAAGGCTGGTAAAATAGTTGGTGATACTTTGAAAATTGTGGAATCAATTATAAAGGAAGGTGTAACAACTAATTATTTAGATAGTAAAGCAGAAGATTATATAATAAGATCCAAAGCCAAACCATCATTTAAGGGATATTATGGTTTTCCATCAACATTATGTGTATCAATAAATAATCAAGTTATACATGGTATACCTTCTGATAGAATTATTAAAGAGGGAGATATAGTTAGTGTTGATTGCGGAGCCAATATTTATGGATTTCATGCTGATGCAGCCAGGACTTTTGCTATCGGTAATGTATCAAGTGAGGCTAAAAATCTTATAGAAACTACTTGTGATAGTTTTTTCAAGTCTCTTAAATATGCGAGGGAAGGATATTTTATTGGTGATATATCTAGCTTTATTCAAGAATATGTTGAAAATAAAGGTTATTCTATAGTAAAGGATTTTACGGGCCATGGTATTGGTAGGAGTTTACATGAAGCCCCTGAAATTCCGAATTTTGGGAAAAAAGGAACGGGATTTCATATCAAGAGGGGTATGGCTATTGCAATTGAGCCTATGGTTAATTTAGGTAAGGAACATGTTAAAATACTTGATGATAACTGGACAGTTGTGACAATAGATAATAGTTTATCTGCACATTATGAAAATACTGTTATTATAACTGACGGTGATCCGGAAATTATAACACTATAAGTAAAATGTAAAATATTATTTAGGGAGGGTTAAAGTGAATGGCTAAAGATGATATTATAGAAATGCAAGGAATTGTTAAAGAGTCGTTACCAAACGCAATGTTTCAAGTTGAACTTGAGAGTGGACATATAATTCTTGCACATATTTCAGGTAAATTAAGAATGAATTTTATAAGGATAATTCCTGGAGATAAAGTTAAAATAGAAATGTCGCCTTACGACTTAACCCGTGGTAGGATAATTTGGAGAGCTAAGTAAAGTTTGTTGGAGGATAATTTATGAAGATAAGAGCATCTGTAAAGCCTATATGTGAAAAATGTAGGATTATAAAAAGAAAAGGACGGATTATGGTAATTTGTGAAACGCCAAAACATAAACAAAAACAAGGATAAGATGGAGGTGGATATTTAAAATGGCTAGAATTTCTGGGGTAGATATACCTAAGGATAAGAGAGTTGAAGTGAGTTTAACTTATATTTATGGTATAGGATTATCTACATCTAAAAGGATTTTAAAGGAAACAGATATAAATCCTAATATAAGAGTTAAAGATTTAACTGAAGAACAGGTGAATTTAATAAGAGATTTTATTAATAAAAACCTTAGAGTAGAAGGAGATTTAAGAAGAGATATAGTATTGAATATAAAAAGATTGATAGAGATAGGATGTTATAGAGGGATAAGACATAGAAAAAGGTTGCCTTTAAGAGGTCAAAGAACCAAAACAAATGCAAGAACTATTAAAGGGCCAAGAAAAACTATAGCGAATAAAAAGAAGTAGGGAGGTAAGTTAGCTAAATGGCAATGCAAAAATCTAAAAAAGTTAATAGGCGTAAGAAAGATAGGAAAAATATAGATAGGGGATCTGCACATATAAAATCAACTTTTAATAATTCAATTGTTACTTTAACTGATGTCAATGGTAATACTTTATCTTGGTCTAGCGCTGGTTCATTAGGATTTAAAGGGTCTAGAAAGAGTACACCTTATGCTGCACAAATGGCAGCTGAAACTGCAGCTGTTACTGCTATGGAACATGGACTTAAGAGTGTAGAAGTATATGTTAAAGGACCTGGATCAGGAAGAGAAGCAGCTATAAGATCTTTGCAAGCAGCTGGATTAGAAATAACTTTAATAAAGGATGTGACACCTATTCCTCATAACGGGTGTAGACCGCCAAAAAGAAGAAGGGTGTAATTTGGAGGTGTGAAATGGCTAAATACAACGGCCCACAATGTAAATTGTGTAGAAGAGAAGGTATAAAATTATTTTTAAAGGGAGATAGATGTTATTCATCTAAGTGTTCTGTTGTTAAGAGACAAAGTGCTGGAGCTCCAGGTCAACATGGTAAGAATAGAAAAAAATTATCCAACTATGCACTTCAATTAAGAGAAAAACAGAAAACTAAAAAAATATATGGTTTGCTAGAAAAGCAATTTAGAATTATATATAATAGAGCAGATAAAAAACCTGGTATTACTGGCGAAAATTTAATTAGTTTACTTGAGATGAGATTAGATAATGTAGTTTTTAAATTAGGATTCGCTAATTCTAGAAGAGAAGCACGTCAATTAGTATCTCATGGTCATTTTTTAGTGAATGGTAAAAAGGTTAATATACCATCATATGTTGTTAAAATAAATGATGTTATTGAATTATTAGATAGAAGTAGATCAAGTGAAAAATTTAAGATACTAATTGAAAATAGGAAAGTAATTCCGCAATGGATTAGTGTAGAGGAAGATAAATATAAGGGTAAAGTTATGTCATTACCATCTAAAGATGATTTAAATGTGCCATTTAATGAAACTTTAATAGTAGAGTTTTATAGCAAATAATTTTTGAATCAGATGCCCTTAAAAATATATATTAAGGGAGGGGTTTATTATATATGTTTGATATTGAAACACCTAAGATTGAATGTATAGAATCTAATGAACAAGGGACATATGGGAAATATGTTATAGATCCTCTTGAAAGAGGGTATGGAACAACTCTTGGCAATTCATTAAGAAGAATTTTGCTATCATCACTACCTGGTGTAGCTACTACTTCTATAAAAATTAACGAAGTATTACATGAATTTTCTACAATTAAGGGTATAAAAGAAGATGTAACAGAAATTATTTTGAATATTAAGCAACTTGCTTTAAGGATGGAAGAAGAAGGAAGTAAAGTATTACATTTAGATATTAAGGGAAGCAAGGAAGTTACTGCTGCAGATATAATTGAAGAAGAAGGAATTGAAATTATAAATAAAGATTTACATATAGCAACACTTGAAGATGATGGGCATTTAAATATGGAGATAACTGTTAATAGAGGAAGAGGGTATGTCCCCCAAAATAAGAATAAAATAGATGGGAATATTGGATATATACCGATTGATTCTATTTATACTCCAGTGAAGAGGGTTAATTTTACCGTTGAGAATACTAGAGTGGGGCAAGTTACTGATTATGATAAATTAACTATAGAAGTATGGACTAATGGTTCTATAAAAGTAGATGAGGCAATAAGTTATTCGGCTAAAATATTAATTGAACATTTTAAATTATTTTTAGGTTTAACTAAAGAGGCAAATGAAGTTGTTGTAATGGTACAAAAAGAAGAAGATAAAAAAGAGAAAGTACTTGAGATGACTATTGAAGAGTTAGATTTTTCTGTTAGGAGTTATAACTGTTTAAAGAGGGCAGGTATAAATACAGTACAAGAACTTGCACAAAAATCTTTAGAAGATATGATGAAAGTTAGAAATTTAGGCAAGAAATCTTTAGAAGAAGTTGAAAAGAAACTTAAGGATTTGGGATTAAGTTTAAAACAAAGTGATGAATAATAGGAGGTGTTAAGATGGCTTGGCAAAGAAAATTAGGGAGGTCAACAGATCAAAGGATTGCAATGATAAAAAATTTAGTTACTAGTTTTCTGAAGCACGGTAAGATAACTACTACACTTACTAGAGCTAAGGAAACTCAGAGTTTAGCTGAAAAAATGATAACTCTTGCTAAAAGAGGAGATCTGCATGCAAAAAGACAGGTTCTTTCTTTTGTTAAAGAGCAGAAAGTTGTTGCTAGTTTATTTTCAGATGTTGCACCTAAGTATCAGGAGAGAAATGGTGGGTATACTAGAATAATAAAACTTGGATCAAGAAAAGGTGATGGATCAGAAATGGTTATCTTGGAGTTTGTATAATATCTTTTATTGAGGAATTAGGAATAATGTCTTAATTTCTCTTTTTTTTTATGGGAATTTTGTTATAATTTACATATCAATTTGGAAAAGGTGTTTTTATGGATAATTGTATAAGTATTAAGAATGTTTCATTTAAATATGATGAGTTAAATGATTTTATATTGAGGGATGTAAATATTAATATAAAAAAGGGGGAATTTGTATGTATTATGGGTGGAAATGGTTCAGGAAAATCAACATTGTCTAAATTAATCAATGGTATTTATGAGTTAAAGTATGGAGATATATATGTTGATTCGCTTAGTGTTAAGGATAGAAAGAATATTTTAGATATTAGGAAAAAAGTATCTATAGTTTTTCAGAATCCAGATAATCAGATTGTTTCAACTATAGTTATGGATGATGTTGTATTCGGTCTTGAAAATATATTAAGAGATAGAAAAAAGATGGAAAGAAGAGCTAATGATGCCTTACATAAAGTAAATATGTTTGACTATAGAAATTATAATACAAATATGCTATCTGGTGGTCAGAAACAGAGAGTATCCATCTCAGGTGTTTTGTCTATGAAGCCTGATTATATTATTTTTGATGAATCTACCTCTATGTTGGATCCTTTTGGAAAAAAAGAGGTATTAAATATATTAACAGATTTGAATAAAAATTATGGTATAACAGTGATATTAATAACACATTTTGTTGATGAGTGTTTGGCATGTGATAGAGGTATAATTTTAACAGATGGGGTTATTAAGTATGATGGTGATCCGAGGAATATTTTATCCAATGAAGATTTTTTAGTTAAGAATAATCTTACTACTACATATTCATGTAGAATTTCAAATACTTTAATGAAATATGGACTTCATAATAATAAAGATATATTTGAGTTAGAGGAGCTTGTGAATTTATTATGTCAATTGAATTTAAGGATGTAGGATATGCATATTTCAAGAGAACACCTTTTGAAAAAAAGGTTTTACATGATATTAATTTTAAAATTGATACGGGAAATTTTATTTCTATTATTGGTCATACTGGTAGTGGTAAGTCTACATTGATTCAACTTATGAATCTTTTACTTAGTGGGTTTGAAGGGGATATAATTATAGATTCATTGAATGTAAAGAATAAGAAGGTAAATAAAGCAGAGATTAGGAAAAAGTTTGGATTTTCTTTTCAGTATCCAGAATATCAATTTTTTGAAGATACAATATATAAGGATATTGCTTTTTCATTAAAAATTAGGGGAGAAAATGAAGAGTTAATTGAAAACAAGATAAGAAGAGCTATGGATATGGTATGCCTTAATTTTGATAAATATAAAGATAAAAATCCATTTGATATAAGTGGAGGTGAGAAGAGAAAATTATCTTTAGCATCTATACTTGTATTAGACCCAAGTTATATAATTTTAGATGAACCTACTGTTGGTCTTGATCCTAAGAGTTGTGAAGAAGTTGAATTAATTATTAAGAATTTAAATAAACAGTTTAATAAAACAATCATAATGGTTACACATATTATGGATTTGGTTTTTGGTATGTCTGATAAAGTTATGTTATTAGATAATGGAAAGATTGTGAGATTTGATTATCCATATGATATTTTTACTGATGAAAATTTATGTAATAAGTATCATATTGAGAAGCCATATTTAGTGAAGTTGTTTTTAGAATTGAGGAAAAATGGAATCGATATTAAGGAATGTCCAAGAGATATAGAGAATATGGAGAAGTTAATTTATAATTATTTATATAAAAGGAGTAAATAATGATTGAAAGCATTATAATTGGACAATATTTAAAGATTGATTCATTTATACATAGGTTAGATCCTAGGGTTAAGATAATATTAAATATTGTTTATATTATTGGTATTTTTTTTATTGATAGTGTATTTAAGTATTTATTTTATTTAATTATGATATTTTTAATTACATTGGGTGCAAGGATTAAATTTTATTATATTTTAAATTCCATAAAAGTAGTAAGTTTGTTTATAATATTTGCTGCATTTTTTAATGTATTTTTTATTAGAGAAGGAAATTTGATTTTTAAATTAGGTTTTTTGAGTATATATGATAAAGCAATAGAAACTTCAATATTTATAAGTCTTAGAGTAATATTTTTGATATTAGGATCTACTATTTTGACATTAACAACATCACCAGTTGAATTAACTGATGGATTTGAATCTATGATGTATCCTTTGCGAAAGTTAAATGTTCCGGTTGGCGAAATTTCTCTAATGGTAAGCATTTCATTAAGATTTATACCTATACTTTTAAATGAAACAGATAAGATTATTAAGGCTCAAAAATCGAGAGGTGTTGATTTTGAAAAGGGTAGTATTATAAGTAGAGTTAAAAATATAGTACCAATTTTAATACCATTATTTATAAATTCATTTAGGAGAGCTGATGAATTAGCTATAGCTATGGAATCTAGGTGTTATAATGGAAGTGAAGATAGATTTAAATTTAAAGTTTTAAAATTTAATATTAGAGATTATCTAAGTTTAATTTTGTTTATATTATTTGTTATTTTGATTTATTTTTTATAGGTGATATAAAATTGAATATTTGTTTTAAAATATGTTATTTAGGATCAAATTATCATGGATTCCAAAAACAGAAGGAAAAAATAAGTATACAGGGTGTTATAGAGGATGTTTTTTACAAAATATTTAAAATAAAAGTAAATATTATAGGATGTAGTAGAACTGATGCTGGTGTTCATGCTAAAGAATTTTATTTTAATATTCATTTAGATAATTTTAGAGTGTCATGTGTAAATATAAAGAATGCATTAAATACTTATTTACCTTATGATATAAGAATTTTAGATGTATTTTATGTGGATGAAAAGTTTCATTCGAGATATGATGCCTTGAAAAAAGAATATGAATATAAGATATTTAACGGAGATGTTATGGATCCTTTTAAATATCAATATTATATGCATTTTAGATATGAATTAGATTTTACTTCTATGTATAAGGCATGTAAGTATTTTGAAGGTGAACATGATTTTAGGGCATTTATGAGTAGTAATTCTTCAATAAAAAATACGATTAGAATAATTTTTAAAAGTAGTATTTATAAGGAAGATAATATTATAATTTACAATATTTTAGGAAATGGTTTTTTATATAATATGGTTAGAATAATTGTAGGTACTTTGATAATGGTAGGTCAGGGTAAAATTGAGTCTCAAGATATTCAACATATAATAAAATCTAGGAATAGGAATAAAGCAGGTTTTGTTAGCGAAGCAAAGGGTTTATGCTTAAAAAAAGTTTTTTATGAGAATTGACATAGAAATTAAATTTTATTATAATAGCAATGTTATGTATTAAGTTGAAAAATAAATCCACTGCCCCGGATTTTTATAAATAAGAAGTATCACTTTTGTTAGGAGGATATTATGAAGTCACATTTACCAAAAGAGAATGATATTCAGAAACAATGGTATGTAGTTGATGTAGAAGGAATGGTTTTAGGAAGAGCAGCAAGTCAAATAGCTTCTATATTAAGAGGTAAGCACAAGCCAGAGTTTACACCTAATATGGATTTAGGAGATTTTGTAATAGTATTGAATGCAGATAAAATTGTTTTAACTGGTAAAAAACTTAGTCAAAAGATGTATAGTTACCATACAGGCTATCCAGGTGGACGTAAGGAGATTTCGTACAATAAGCTTTTAGATAAAAAACCTGAGTTTTTATTTTATGAGGCTGTGAGAAGGATGTTACCAAGTGGTCCTCTTGCAAGACGTCAAATTAAGAAACTTAAGATATATAAGGGAAATGAGCATAATCACCAAGCTCAGAATCCAGTAAAGTTGGAATTGAAGTATTAATTTGAGAGGAGGATTAGTAGATGAGTAAAATTCAGTATATGGGAACAGGAAGAAGAAAGAAATCTGTTGCTAGAGTGTTTTTAGTTCCTGGGAGTGGTAATGTTATAATAAATAAGAGAAATATAGACGATTACTTTGGATTAGATACTTTAAAGTATATAGTTAATCAACCACTTGTTTTAACAAATACTATGTCGAGTTATGATGTCAAGGTGAATGTTCATGGCGGAGGTCTTACAGGTCAAGCAGGAGCTATAAGGCATGGAATCTCGAGAGCTTTAATTAAGGTTGATGATAATTTAAGATCAATTCTTAAAAAAGAAGGATTTTTAACAAGAGATCCAAGAATGAAGGAAAGAAAGAAATATGGATTGAAGAAGGCTAGAAGAGCTCCTCAATTTTCTAAGAGATAATATAAGTTTTATTAAAAATAAAGTCCGAACAAATTTTGTTCGGACTTTATTTTAGTTTACATAAAAATAATTAAAAATGTTAATTATAAAAACTGAGATTAGATTGTGTAGGAGAGTTTTTAAAAATGAAAATATATAATTTATGTAAAGTTTTTTTGATATGTATTTTTATATTTACATGCCTTTCCTTTAATGTAAAAGCACAAATATATAATACAGGAAAAGTTATATTAATAGATCCTGGTCATGGTGGAATGGATGGCGGAGCTGTTTCTAGAAATAATACTTTAGAAAAAGATTTAAATTTAGAGATGTCTATTAAGTTGAAGGAGATATTAGAAAATAAAGGATATAAGGTATTTATGACAAGAGAAAACGATGTTTCTTTATCAAGTGGTGGAAGTGTTAAACAGCAGAAAAGAGATGATTTAAATAAGAGATGTATTATGAAAAGAGAGGTTGCTTGTGATGTTTTTATAAGTATTCATATGAATAAGTTTCCAGATGCTTCTGCTAAAGGTTCCCAAGTATGGTATCCATTTTATAGCGAGAAGAGTAAAAAGTTAGCTGAAAATATGCACAAACAATTTAAGAATACTTTGAATCAACAACATAATAGACAACCAAAAGGTGTTAAAAATGATTATGTAATCTTAAGGGATGGCTATGATGGTGCATCCGTTATAGTTGAATGTGGATTTATCTCTAATGATGAGGAAGAGCGTAAATTGAAGGATGAATCATACCAATATGAATTTTGTAATTCTTTAGGAATGGCTATTGATGATTACTTTAATGGGAGGTAATGAATATTGATATTTAATTTTAAAGGTAAGATACAATCAAGTATATTTATTGACAATTTGCTTGCAAAATCTGAAGGTAATATTGTGATAATTAGACCTATTTATTATAAGGAAGTTAAAAAAGCAGAGGTGTCTCTTTCTATTTTAAATTTGATTATTGATAAGCTTGAGTCATTATATGGAGATTATATGACTTTTAAAATGATTATGAGTGATGAAGAAGGACCTATAATATTTGTTGTTATAAATAAAGATTCCTTTAGTTTAAAGCATGATATGTCTGTATTTGAGGATGAGGATGACTTAGGAATGCTGGGAGTTTATATGGTATATGATAAAATAGAGAATAGATTTATAAAAAGAAGTGAGTCTAATTCAGATTATAGGATTTGTCCTATATGTCGTAACGAAGAATATATTAATTGTGATATAAATAAAAAACATAATAGAGAGCAAATAATAAAATTTTTAAGTAGTAAGTATTCAGAACTTAGGAAATATTTTTTTTCAGTAGTATAGAGATAAATATTTGTCATAATTGTGCTTGAATATATTTGGGAAAAGTTTTACACTTATTATTGTAAAAATAGTTATTGTATATTTATTACTTTAGTATATTTATTATAAATGAAAATGAATTATAATTATATAATTTTAAAAGTAATTTATTGTTTTTTTTATGTATTTTATGGGAGGAATGCTTTATTATGATGAAGGGAATTGCGGCTTCTAAGGGGTATGCTATAGGAAAAGCATTTATAAAGAAAGATATAAAGATAGAAATTAATAAATCAAAAATTGATGATGTAGAAAGTGAAATAAAAAAATTAAATGTTTCTTTAGATAAAACTAGAGAACAATTGGAGACCTTAAGAAAGATGACTGAAATTGAAGTAGGAAAGGAGGAATCTTTAGTATTTGAAAGTCATCAGATGATACTTGATGATCCTGAATTTATAGATAAGGCTAAGGATATTATAAAGAGTAAAGCTATAACAGCAGATTATGCTATAGATGAGGTTAGAAATGAGTTAGTATCAATAATGTCAAGTATTGATGATGAATATATGAGAGAGCGTGCTACAGATATTAAAGATGTTGGAGATAGGATAATAAGAAATTTATTAGGTATTAGTAATGATGTAAGTATTAATGAATATAACACTATAGTTGTTGCACATGATTTAACACCGTCTGATACAGCACAATTGGATAAATCAAAAGTATGTGCTTTTTTAACCAATATTGGAGGGAGGACTTCACATTCTGCTATAATGGCAAGAACTATGGAAATACCTGCAATTGTTGGGATGGGTAATATAACTGAAATTGTCAAATCTGGAGATGAAATTTTAGTTGATGGTATCAACGGAGTTGTAATTTTAAACCCAAGTGATAGTGAAATTAATGAATTTAAATCTAAGATAAAGATGTATGAAGAAGAGAAAGAGAGATTAAAGGAATTAAAAGATATTAAAATTTATGATTCTAATAAGAGGCATATTGAGATATGTGGGAATATTGGATCTGTTAAAGATATAGATCAGGTAATTGAAAATGGAGCTGATGGTGTAGGTTTATTTAGAACTGAATTTTTATATATGGATAGAAATTCTATGCCATCTGAAGAAGAACAATTTAATTCTTATAAAGAAGTTCTTGATAAAATCAATGGTAAACCTGTTGTTATAAGAACATTGGATATAGGTGGAGATAAGAAATTAAGTTATTTAAATGTTGGAGAAGAGATGAATCCATTTTTAGGATATAGAGCGATAAGACTTTGTTTAGATAGAGTTGATATATTTAAGGTACAGTTGAGAGCTCTTTTACGTGCATCTATTTATGGTAATCTTAAGATCATGTTTCCTATGATTTCATGTATTGAAGAGTTTACACAGTGTAAGAAAATTTTAGAAGAATGTAGAAGTGAACTTACTAATGAGGGATATGATGTAAGTGATTCTATTGAAGTTGGGATTATGGTTGAGATACCTTCTACAGCAGTTTCTGCCAGAGAATTTGCAAAAGAAGTTGATTTTTTTTCCATTGGTACAAATGATTTAATTCAATATACACTTGCATGTGATAGGATGAATGAAAAAGTATCATATTTATATAATCCAATGAATCCATCGGTACTGTCTCTTATAAAAATGACTATAGATGGAGCACATGCTGAAGGAAAATGGGTAGGAATGTGTGGGGAAATGGCAGGAGATGAGGAGGCTATTCCGAAATTATTAGAATATGGATTAGATGAATTTTCTATGTCTGCAACATCTATTCTGCCAGCAAAAAAGCAAATATTAGAAATATTAAATAAGAAATAATTTATATATTATTTTTATGGGGGCGATTTTAATTGTAACTATAGTTAAAAATGTGGAAATATATTCTCCAGATAATATTGGGAAAAAAGATGTTGTTATTTTATTTAACAAAATAGAGGGTATATATGATGAATTTAAGTATGGTAATTGTTTTACTGAATATGAAATAATTGATGGTACTGGATTAATTATGTTCCCAGGACTTATAGATTCACATGTTCATATATCAGGAGGTGGAGGAGAATCTGGATTTAAGAGTAGGACTCCTGAGATTAATTTTTTTGACCTAATATCTGGTGGTATTACAACAGTTGTTGGATGTTTAGGTACGGATAGTATATGTAGAAATATGAATAATTTACTTGCTAAAGCATATGGACTTGAGGAAGAAGGAATAAGCTCATATATCTATACAGGATCTTATGAAATACCAGTTAAGACTATAACAAATAGCATAAAGAGTGATTTAATGCTAATTCCTAAAGTAATTGGAGTTGGAGAAATTGCTTTATCTGATTATAGATCTTCTAAACCAAGTTTTGAAGAATTTATTAAGGTTATTTATGATGCAAGAGTTGGAGGATTGTTGGCAAATAAAAAAGGTATTGTCCACATACATATAGGAGATTCTGAAGATGGGTTAAAATATTTATTTGAATTGTGTATGAATAAGGATATATCTTTGGATCAGATTATACCAACACATGTTAATAGGAATAAAAAACTTTTAAATAGTGCGATTGAATATGGAATAAAAGGTGGATACTTTGATTTAACTAGTAGTTATGTTAGAGGAATAAAAGAAGAAGAAGAATTAAGAGTTAGTAATATATTGCCAAATATTATATCTGATGGAGTAGCAATATCTCATATTACTTGTTCTTCAGATGCTCAAGGTAGTCTTCCTATTATTGGTGATGATGGAAAGTTTGCTGGTATCGGAATAGGAAAACCAAAATCTCTTTACAATGAAATTAAAGAATTATTAATTAGCAATTCTTTGCCGAAAAGTGATATAATATCTATTGTAACTAAAAATGTGGCTAATATTTTAGGATTACATTATAAAGGTGAAATAAAGAGATATAATGATGCGGATTTTATACTTGTAGATAATAAAGATTATGAGTTAAAATACGTGTTTTCAAATGGTAAAAAGATGATGGAGGAAGGTAAAATATTAGCTAAGGAAACTTTTATTAAGGAGTAAAAAAATATGATTCAGGTTAATGATACAAATTTTAAAACAGAAGTTTTAGAGCATAAAGGGATTGTTTTGATAGATTTTTATGCAGATTGGTGTGGTCCTTGTAAAAATTTTGCGCCTATATTTGAAGAGTTCTCTAAAGAAGTTAGTGACGTAAAATGTGTTAAAATGAATGTTGATGAGAGTACAAGTGCTAGAACATATAGGGTTATGAGTATACCAACTGTTATCTTATTTAAGAATGGGGAGGTATGTGATAGGTTTATTGGTGCTATGCAAAAGAAAGACTTAGTTGATTTTGTTAATAAGAATAAATAATAAAAGAGATGCTTAAATAGCATCTCTTTTATTATTTATATTCTACTAAAATATTATCAATATATGAAGATATTTTATTTATTAAATTTTTAATAGTATATTTATTTTCATTGAATGAATCCATATCATATATGTTATTATGAACTAAGAAATTTAGATGGAGAGTACTTTCATTTAAGAAGTCATTATTATATTCTCCTTCAAAAATTTTTACTATATCTACGGATAATGTTATAATATCTAATATATTATTTAAATCATATTTTATCTCATCTATATTTGTAATATTGAATATGCGATTTAAATTTTCTTCTTGTATATATATTTTACTTAAGTTGCAAAATGATATATTAGATTTTAAAAAATTCTGTTCTATTTCTGAATTAACAATATAGTACGGATAATTTATAATATCATACAATAATTCTTTTATATTAGATTTTTGTTTGGTTATATTAAAATATAGATCTGAATTTTTCACATCATTTATTTCCAGACCTCTCTTTAAAATTGCATTATAATTATTATATAATTTTACTAAGATTTCACTCATTTCTTCCTTTTGGTTTCTTTTGATGTGTTTGTTTTCAGTATTAAACATATTTAATGGAGTAATTATTTGTTTTTCATTAGTATCATCATATATAGGTAGGGCTTGTGTGTTTATGAAAGGAAGAATTATTGTCATTGTACCTAACGATAAACTTAATGCTATAAATTTTAAATTGTTCATAAATACCTCCGAAAAATTTAAAGGTATAGTCAATCGTTTTTATTTTGTACAAAAATTTTGAAAATTATTAGTTTATTTATATAAGTAAGTTGAGATACTTAATTTAGAATCTATTTTATGCTTTAAGGTGTTATATTGGTTTAAAAGTTTTGAATATATATAATCTGTCTGTTCATATATTTTACCTATAAATTCTTTAGTCAATTCTTCTTTTTTTGATAAATTTTCATTTTTAATACAGTATTTTAATTTTGTATTATATTCATTGTATGTTTCTAAGATTTCCTCCATTTGATGGTATAAATTGAGTCCATTTTGTGGAATAGGTAATTTCGACAAAGATATTTTAAGATTATCATTTACAGTTAGATTTTTTTCTAACTTATTAATAATTAGCTGATAATCATATTTATTTTCTCTAGCCTGATTTAGTTTTTCCTCTATGTTTTCCATAAGTGGGAGAAAATCATACAGTATAGAATTGAGTTTATTTATAAAATTATGTAAGTTTACATTTGATATGGAGTTTATTTTTTCTGTATAAAAATTATTTTCATATGCAGTTTGTACATTTGTGATTGTTTCAATTATTTCATTTAATAAATTTGAATTTGCGGGTAAAGATTTCAGACTAGATAATATATCGTCAAAATAGTTTTTTAAGGAAACTATATTTTCATTTATAGTGTTTTTGTCATTTTTGAGGTTTTGTAATTGTTTAATATATAATTCAGAGGAATGTATTAGGTGATTAAATGTTTCTATCTCATTTAATTTCATAGATGTATTTAAATTTTTTTTAGATTTTTGCATTATATTTATGTTATCAAGAGATTTATTTATGTTTTCCTCGGAATTTATATCATCATCTAAAATTTTATATGTGCTATTTAGATATGATATATAGGAATCTAATTTATATTTATGGTTATGTTCTTTCTTTATAATTAAGTATGTTATAAAACAACATATACTAAAAAAAATAACAAATAGGAATATGGATATAAATTTAAATAGATTTTTTTTTATATACAAAATTTTCTCCCCTTTTAAAATTAGTTAGTTTATTATATTATTTATTTAGTTAATAAATTCTTAAAAAAGAAAAAAGAGGTAAATAATTGGGTTTTTTAAATATAGTTTTTAATACTATAAAAAATATTAATCTATTTGATTTAATAGATATATCTATAGTAGCATATGCTTTATATAAGGTTTACATGTTAATAAAAGAAACAAGAGCGGAACAATTGTTAAAGGGTATTTTATTTATGTTATTTCTTATGCCTATTAGTTATCTTTTAAATTTAACTATGGTATATTCAATATTAAAAAATACTTTAACTATAGGAGTTTTGACAATTGTTATATTGTTTCAACCAGAGATAAGAAAGGCTTTAGAACATTTAGGCAGGAGTGCATTTTCAGATAGAAATAGATATAATAAAAATTATGAGTATATTAAAAATGATTTTATAGTGGAAATATGTAAAGCTATTGCGAACATGTCTAATAAAAATATTGGAGCATTGATTGTAATCGAGAGAAATACAAAACTTGGAGATATTATAGAGAGTGGTACAACGATTAATTCGAAGGTAAAATCTGAGTTAATAGAGACTATATTTTTTCCTAATAGTCCTCTTCATGATGGAGCTATAGTTATAAAGGGTGGTTTAATTGAGGCGGCTGGTTGTTTCCTTCCGTTGAGTTATCAAAATATAGATAAGAGTTTGGGGACACGTCATAGGGCTGCTCTTGGTATATCCGAGGTAAGTGATTCTGCTGTTATTGTGGTATCAGAAGAAACAGGAATTATATCTTTATTCGTAAATGGTAAGATGACTAGAAATTATGATTTTGAAAAGTTAAATTCTTTACTAAATAGGATGTTTGAGTATAATAGCTTAAAAACATCATCATTTAAAGGTAGGGTAAAAGGTTGGATAAGGGGAAAAGTAAAAAACAAACACAAGGAATAATTGTGAAGATATTATGTTTTGTAATTTCATTTATACTTTGGGTATATATAGTTATCTCTTTGAATCCTGTATTAACTACTAAAGTTTATAATATACCTGTTAATGTTATAAATAGTTTGAGTCTTAAGAAAAATGGATTGATTGTTTTACCTAATCAAAAATTTACGGTTAATTTGAGTGTAGAAGGTAAGGCAAATGATATTTATAATTTGAAACCTGATAATTTTGAGATATTTTTAGACTTAAGCTTATATGATCTTCAAAAGGGTGAAAATATAGTTAGGGGATATATAAGGAGTATTCCTCAAAATATATCTATAACAAAGCCTAATGATTTGGATATTAAAGTTCAAATAGATGAATTTGTTGAGAAAAGAGTATCTATAGATAAAGTAATTGATAATGTTAATATAGATGGATTTTATTCTTTTGAACCTGTAATAACTCCTGAATATGTTATAGTATCGGGAGCATCTAAATATGTAAATGAAGTAGATAAAGCAGTTGTTAACGCAAGTTTTACTGATTTAAAACAGGATATATATCAGAGTTTAAAGGTTAAATTTTTAAATAAAGATGGTAAGGAAATAAATGAGTTTTTAGATATATATCCAGATGTTGTAGAGATGTATATTATGGTTAGGGCTATGAAAGAAGTAGAAATTGATGTACCATTTATTAATAATTTACCAGAAGGGTTGAAACTAGAAAGTGTTGAAGTTATTCCTAAGGTAATAAAAATAATAGGTATAGAGGATGTTATATCAAATATATATAAAATTTCATCTGAGAGTGTAAATTTGTCAGAAATAACTGAAAACTCCATAATAGAAGTACCTTTTAAGATAGCAAGTGGTATAGAAACTATTGATAATAAAAATTCTGTAGTTATAAAAGTTAAGGTTAGTAAAATTGATCAGTAGAATTAAATTTTAATGTTAGAATAGAGGTGATAATTATTTATAAAGTATTATTTAGGGAAGATAGGTGTAAAGGATGTAGATTATGTGAGACATTTTGTCCTAAAGGGATAATAAGTATGTCAGATAATTTAAATATAATAGGATATAATTTTGCTAGGATAACTTTAGATAATCAAAAAAAATGTATAGGATGTGGATCTTGTTTTAGGATATGTCCAGATTCAGTAATAACTATAATTAATAATGAGGGGTAATAATATTGAGAATTTTATGTAAAGGATGTGAAGCTTTAGGGAAGGCTACTATAAGAGCTGGATGTAATGCGTTTTTTGGATATCCTATAACTCCGCAGACAGAGCTAGTTGCATATTTATCAAAAAAAATGCCGGAACATAATAGGCTAATTATTCAAGCTGAGAGTGAAATTTCTGCGATTAATATGGTTTATGGAGCAGCAGCAGCAGGATTTAGGGTTATGACTTCAACAGCTAGTCCTGGAATGAGTTTAAAAGCGGAAGGTATATCTTATATAGTTGGATCTGAACTTCCATGCGTTATAGTTAATGTGTGCCGTGTTGGACCAGGACTAGGAGGAATACAACCTTCTCAACAGGACTATTTTTTTATGACTAAAGGATTGGGGCATGGAGGAGTTAGAGCCATTGTTTTAGCGCCAAACAGTGTTCAAGAAATATATGATTTAACGATAGAGGCGTTTGATTTAGCTGATAAATATAGAAATCCAGTAATTATATTTTTAGATGGTACTCTCGGACAAGTTATGGAGTCATTAGATATAGAGGATGAATATGAAGATAAGGTGCATACGTTAAGTGATATAATAAGCTTAAAGCCATGGAGTTCAAATGGTAAATTACATAGGAAGAATAGAAATATAATAAAATCATTAAATTTAGATAATGATGATTTGAAGAGGCATATGGATAATCTTAGTAATAAATATTTACAAATAAAGAAAAATGAGATTAGATATGAAAAAATTTATTTAGATAAAAAAGTAGATATTATTTTGGTATGTTTTGGCATGATTTCAAGAACATGTGAAAAAGCTGCTGAGGAATTAAAGAAGGAAAATATAGAAGTTGGTATAATTAGACCCATAACTTTATGGCCATTTCCTTATGATATTATAAAGCATATGTCTGAGAATACTAAATATGGATTTTTATGTGTTGAGATGAATTTTGGACAAATGATTGAAGATGTAATTTTATCTTCTTATGGTAATAATAAAGTTTATTCTTATGCAGAGGTTTCTGGAGATATAATAGATTATGAGAGTGTAATCAAATATGTGAAAGGTATTATTAAAGGAGAAGTTAATGAGTATAAAGTTTAAACCTTCTAAAGGAATTATAGATGTTAAGAGTCATTATTGTCCAGGATGTACTCATGGAATAATAAATAATATTATTGCTGAAGTCTTAGATGAGCTTGATATATTAGATAAATCAGTTGGGATTGCATCAGTAGGATGTTCAGTTTTTATATATGAGTATATAAATTGTGATTTTATTAGTGCGGCACATGGACGAGCACCATCAGTAGCAACTGCTGTGTCAAGGCTTTTAAAAGATAGAGTTGTATTTACTTATCAAGGGGACGGGGATTTGGCTGCTATAGGGACTTCTGAAATTATACATGCAGCTTCAAGAGGAGAAAATATAGTTGTTATATTTATAAATAATGGAACCTATGGAATGACAGGAGGGCAAATGGCACCTACGACGTTAAATGGTCAGGTTACAGAGACTACTCCTATGGGTAGAAATAAGGATCATTATGGTACTCCTATTAAGATATGTGAAATGCTTGAAACTATAGAGAGTGTTAGATATTTGGAAAGAGTTTCAACTCATAATTTAAAGGGTATTATAAATACTAAAAAGTCCATAAGTAAAGCTTTTGAGTATGTTAGAAATGGTGAAGGGTTTTGTTTAATAGAAATATTATCAACATGCCCAACTAATTGGGGAAAAAGTGCAGTAGATTCATTAAAATGGGTTGAAGAGAATATGTGTAAAGAATTTGATATTAAAATATTTAAGGAATAGAGTTGATAATATGAATTTGGAAGTTTTATTTTCTGGTTTTGGGGGACAAGGTATATTATTTATATCAAAAATGTTGTCTTATGCTGCACTTGAGAGTGGATTAAATGTTACATGGTTCCCATCCTATGGCCCAGAAATGAGAGGAGGAACAGCAAGTTGTTCTGTTGTAATGAGTGATAGAAAGATTTTATCGCCGATTGTACTTAGGCCTAAATACATGGTTGCTATGAATTATCCATCTTTTAATAAATATGAAAGTAAGGTTTTGGATAGTGGATTTATGCTTATTAACTCAGATATAGTTAAATCATATAATAGAAGATCAAGTGTTAATTATTTGGATATACCTATTCAGAGTATGGCTAAAAGTATATCAGAAAAGGTTTTTGGGAATATTGTTATGCTTGGATCTTTAATTAAGGTTATGAATAAAATATCTATGGATTCTATATTTGATGTTTTTACTAGTTATACTAATGCTAAATTTAGTATTGAAGATAATAAAAGGGCTTTGAAAATAGGATATGATTTTGTGTAAATAAGGAGTTAATTTATGGGTAAATTATTTGGTACGGATGGTATTAGAGGAATCGCAAATATTAAATTAACTGGAGAACTTGCTTATAATATTGGTAAGTGTGGAGCTAAGGTATTATCTAAAGGTGTGATAGATAATAGAAAAATAGTTGTGGGCATTGATACAAGAATTTCAAGCTCTATGATTGAGTATAGTATATGTGCAGGTATAGCATCTACTGGTATAGATGTTATAAGAGTATCGAATGTTCCTACACCAGCTATAGCTTATTTAATTCAAAAATTTAAGTTGCTTGGTGGTGTTATGATTTCTGCATCACATAATCCATATGAGTATAATGGAATAAAGTTTTTTGATAGTAATGGTGTAAAACTTAATGATGATTTAGAAAATGAAATTGAGAATTTGTATTTTAATTTATTAAATGTTAGCAATATGGATGGTTTTGATGATATTGGTAAAATTGAATTTTCTAGTGAAATGATTACCGATTACATTGATTTTTTGTTGAGTAATTTGGGAAAAAATGATTTAAGTGGGTTGAAAATTGGTGTAGATTGTGCTAATGGTGCAGCTTATTCTATTGCAAGAAGAGTATTTGAGGCTACAGGTGCTGAGTTTTTGATTATAAACGATTATCCTAATGGGGTTAATATTAATAATAAATGTGGATCTACATATATGGATGAGATATCTAAATTTGTTGTTGAAAATAATTGCGATTTAGGATTTGCATATGATGGAGATGCAGATAGATGCTTAGCTGTTGATCATGAGGGTAATATAATAAATGGTGATCATATAATGGGTTTAATTGCTATTTATTTTAAGGAACAAGGAATTTTAAATAAGAATACAATAGTCGTAACAGTTATGAGTAATTTGGGACTTTATAAATCTTTAGATAAGTTTGATATATCTATATCTACAGTAGGTGTTGGAGATAAGTATGTTTTTCAAAACATGAATGAGAATGATTATGTAGTTGGAGGAGAGCAATCTGGGCACATAATACTTTTTGATAATAAAACAGGTGATGGAATTTTAACATCTTTAATAATAAGCAAGATAGTTAAGGAAAAAGGAAAGAGTTTAAAAGATTTATGTTCAGTTATAAAGGAATTTCCACAATTATTAGTTAATATAGAGGTTGATGAATTTAATAAAAGGATATATAAAGAGGATAAAGAAGTTAATGACTTGATAAATAGATATGAGAATGAGCTTTCAGGGAATGGTAGAATTTTAGTTAGAGAATCCGGAACAGAGAATTTAATTAGGATCATGGCTGAAGGTGAAGATATGGATATGATTAAAAATATTGTTGATGATATTGTAGGGGCTATTAATTTTAAATTAAAGAGTGTGTAGTATTTTTATACTACACACTCTTTAGTATGAATTCATTTATTGCAAAGGCAATACCATTATCGTCGTTACTTTTTGTTACATATGTTGCCATATTTTTTATATGTTGTTCACCGTTTGAAGGGACAACAGATATATGTGCAAAATTAATCATTTCTATATCGTTAAAGTTATCACCAAATACAATAATTTCATTTTTATCGATGTCTAATATTTTACATAAATTATGGAGTGCAGTTCCTTTATTTACACCTGGAGGCATTATATCGAGTAATTTTTCATCTGATGATACAATAGATAAATTTTTAAATTTTTTATTTAATTGAGATTCTATATTTAAAAGTTTTTCTCTATTATCTATGTGTGTTAGTGATTTTAAAAATGATAGATTAGAATAGTTTTGTATATCTTTATGTATTATTTCAACTTCAAATTTATCTTTTAGATCCGATGATAGATTTAGTTTTTCTAGTAATTTTAATCTTGGATTATTGGGCGTACTTAATATAGCAGTTTCAGTATATAACATAAAGTTTAGATTATTTAAATTATAGAAGTCTACTAAATTTTTAACAATATTGAAATCTAAAGATTTTTTATAAAGTATATTATTAGATAAATCACGTATGAGAGATCCATTACAGGATATTATAGGTAAGTTGGATTTTATTTGTTTTTGATACTTTCTAGCGAGGATGTCTATTCTTCCAGTTGCTATTGTGTATTGTATATTTTTATTTTTTAGTTTTTGCAAAGCTTGTAGTGTTTCCTTTGTAATTTCCTTGTTAGAATTTAAAAGTGTACCATCTAAATCAAATACGCAAAGTTTTATATTTGACATTTAAAAATCTCCTTTAATTATATAATTTAACAAAAAAATGTTTTTTTCATTGAGATATTTATAATAATATTGTATAATAATTGTTCAAATACTAAAATAATATTGAGATATTAGTATTATAATTTAAAATATTTATAAATGAAAGGAAGATAAATAATTTGACTCAAAAAAGAAGTAGAAAAGAGAAACATTCATTAGATAATAAAAAAGTTGGGATACTTAATAAAAGTCTTAATTTTATTGAGGTTGTAGGTAATAAGTTACCAGATCCAGTAACATTGTTTGTTTTATTAAGTATAATAACTGTTATTGCTTCTTATATTTTAAGTAATATGAACATTGTAGCTGAGTATGAAACATTAAAAGATGGTGTATCTGAGGCAGTTAAAGTTCAGGTAACAAATTTACTTACAAAAGAAGCTATGTCTAATTTTCTGACCAGTATAGTTACTAATTTTACAAGTTTTGCGCCCTTAGGTGTCGTGTTGGTTTCTATGCTCGGAGTTGGAGTGGCTGAAGGAACTGGTTTAATAGATGCTTTAATAAAGAAACTTATATTAAGCACTCCAAAAAGATTGATAACAATTGTTGTTGTGTTTTTAGGAGTTT
Organism: Candidatus Arthromitus sp. SFB-mouse-NL; assembly: GCF_000709435.1. Lineage (NCBI taxonomy): Bacteria > Bacillati > Bacillota > Clostridia > Eubacteriales > Clostridiaceae > Candidatus Neoarthromitus > Candidatus Arthromitus sp. SFB-mouse-NL. The sequence goes on along the minus strand of NZ_CP008713.1, from coordinate 1,462,307 downwards.
TGTCTAATGTAGCTTCTGATGCCGGATATGTTGTGTTAGTTCCACTAGGTGCTATAATATTTAAGAGTTTTGGTAGAAATCCTATAGCCGGTATTGCTGCTGCTTTTGCTGGTGTTTCTGGGGGATTTTCAGCAAATCTTCTTATAGGAACTATAGATCCATTATTAAGTGGACTTAGTCAATCAGCAGCAAATATAATAGATCCATCATATATGGTAAATCCAACAAGTAATTATTATTTTATGGTAGTTTCTACTTTTTTAATAACTATAGTTGGAACACTTATAACCGAATATGTAATAATTCCAAGACTTGAAAAAAATCAAAATCCTGATAATTTAGTTGAGCAAGTTGAAGTTCAAGATGAGAATTCATTTAAGTTTACTAAAAGTGAAAAAAAAGGTCTTTTATATGCAGGAATTTCTTTATTGGTATTTTGTATCATAATTGGAATAGGACTTTTGCCTGGTGGGATGCTTAGGAATCCAGAGACAGGTTCAATAATTAATAAATCACCATTTATTAGTGGTATTGTTGTTATACTTGCGCTGTTATTTTTAATTCCTGGAGTGTTTTTTGGGATTGGATCAGGGAAAATTAAGAAAGATAGTGATATCATCAATGCTATGTCAAAATCTATGTCATCTATGGGGTCATATTTGGTATTGTCATTCTTTGCAGCACAGTTTATAAATTTATTTGAGAAAAGTAAGATTGCTACAATAATTGCAGTAGATGGAGCTGAAATTCTAGAGAATATAGGGTTTGTAGGAATACCGCTCATAATAGGATTTATAATTATAACTGGTTTTATAAATTTATTTATAGGAAGTGCATCAGCTAAGTGGGCCATAATAGCTCCTGTGTTTGTTCCATTATTTATGAGGCTAGGTTATAGTCCAGAGTTTACTCAGATGGCATACAGAATAGGTGATTCAACTACAAATATAATAACTCCACTGCTTCCATATTTCCCAATAATTGCAATGCTTGTTAAGAAATATGATAAAAAAAGTGGAATAGGTACATTAATATCATTAATGTTGCCATATTCGATAGCTTTCTTAGTAAGTTGGATCACATTATTAGTATTATGGATGGTTTTAAAATTACCTTTGGGACCAGAAGCGTTTATATTTTTAAAATAATTTCTAGATTTTAGGATAATTTAATTTTGGTTAAATTATCCTTATTTATTGAGGTGAATTATGAGGATACTTAGGAGTAGTAAGGAAATTGAGTTAGGTAATGAGGATTTTTTAGATAAGATAAAGTCGTATGATAAGTTGATAATTGATTTGGGTACAGGACAGGGAGCATTTGTATATTTTAGTGCATTGGATAATAAAAATAATTTTTATATTGGGTTAGATTCTTGTGGAAATTCTATGAAAAAGTATGCAATTAAGCAATATAAAAATAAGGTAAGTAATTTAATTTATATTATTATGAATGTTCAGAATATAGATAACTTATTATATAATATGTTTTCAGAAGTTTATATAAATTTACCTTGGGGTAGTTTACTTGAAGGTTTATTTAAGGAAGAACTAGGTATTGTACATAATATATCTAAATTATTGATAGATGGTGGAATGATTAAAATATGTTTTTCCTATAATGATAAATTTGAAAAGATGGAGATAGAGAAGAGGAATTTGCCTTTATTTAATGATGAGTATTTTAGAAATATTTTTAGACCGTTATATTATAAATATAATATAGAAATAGAAGAGATTAATTTAATATTAAAGGATGATATTCCTTTTGAGAGCAAGTGGGCTAAAGTTTTAGGTGAGAGTAATAGAAGAGAATTTTATATTATAAATGGTTATAAGAAAAGAGTGCAGTGATACACTCTTTTTTAGTATATATTTTTGTATATTTCGTGTAATTCTTCAACAAGAGGATATCTTGGATTTGCCCCAGTACATTGATCATCGAATGCTTTGAGAGCAAGTAATTCTATTTTGCTCATATATTCTTCTTTATTTATATTACATTCAGAAATTTTTGTCGGCATTTCAAGTTCACTCATAAGTTTTTTAATAGAACTAATTAGACTATTAACACCTTCTTCTGTAGTAGAAGCTTTAAGTCCTAGAGATCTTGAAATCTCTGCATATTTTTCATGTGCAATAAACTTCTCATATTTAGGGAATGATGGAAGTTTTGTTGGTGTTTCAGAGTTAAATTTAATTACATGAGGTAAGAGTATAGCATTTGCACGTCCATGAGGTATATGGAATTCTCCTCCAAGTTTATGAGCAAGTGAGTGATTTATACCTAGAAAGGCGTTTGTAAATGCCATTCCAGCTATAGAAGAAGCGTTATGCATTTTTTCACGAGCAACTTTATCATTATTTCCATTTTTAAATGCTCTTGGTAAGTATTCAAATACTAATTGTATAGCTTTTATAGCTAAGGCATCTGTATAATCTGATGCTAATATTGAAACATATGCTTCAATTGCATGAGTTAAAACATCAAGTCCAGTGTCTGCTGTAACAGATTTTGGCAAGCTCATAACAAATTGAGGATCTATTATAGCTACATTAGGAGTTAATTCATAATCAGCTAGAGGGTATTTGATATTTTTAGTTTTATCACTAATTACTGAGAATGAAGTAACTTCTGATCCTGTTCCAGATGTTGTAGGTATTGCAACTAATTGAGCTTTATTACCAAGTTTAGGGAATTTGTAAATTCTTTTTCTAATATCAACAAATTTTAGTTTTATATCATTGAAGTTTATTTCTGGGTGTTCATAGAATAACCACATAGATTTTGCGGCATCTATTGCAGATCCTCCACCTAAAGCAATGATACAATCAGGTTTAAATCTGTTCATAGCTTTAACACCATTAAATACAGTTTCAACAGATGGATCTGGTTCAACATCAGAGAAAATTTCAATACTTACTTTATCTATTCTGTTATTTAAGTGATTTACAACTATATCTGCATATCCAAGATTGACCATTCCAGCATCAGTAATTATCATTATTTTAGATATATCAGGCATTTTTTCTAGGTATGAGGTAGAACCCCATTCGAAGAATATTTTCTTTGGTATTTTAAATCGTTGCATATTAGTTTTTCTCCTTGCGACTCTCTTTAGATTGATTAAATTCTCACATGTAACGTTAGATATTATCGAATTTTTACCGTAAGAACCACATCCTAATGTTAGGGATGCTCTATTTGAATTATATAAATCACCTATAGCTCCATGAGTTGATGGTGAGTTTACAACTATTCTTCCAGCTTTAACTTTTTCTGAGAACTTTTTAATAATATCTTCATTGGATGAATGAATAGCTACAGAATGTCCAAGACCTCCAAACTCGACTATTTGGCAAGATTTTTCGATTCCTTCATCAGAGTTTTTAACAATGATATATGAGAGAATAGGACTTAATTTTTCACGTGATAGAGGAGAGTTAGAGCCTATAGAATCTATTTTTGCAATTAATATCTTTGTTTTTTCAGGAACTTCAAAACCAGCTTCTTTAGCTATCTCATTAGCTGATTTTCCGACTATATTGGCATTTAAGACACAAGAGTTTTTGTCTTCAGGAAATGCATATTTTTCGAGTTTTTTAATTTCATCTTCAGAACATAAATGGCAATTTAATTCTTTCATTAATTTTTCAAAATATTTTGAGATTTCTTCATCTACTACAGCAGTTTGTTCTGATGCACAAATCATACCATTATCAAAAGTTTTGGATATGATGATATCTGATACAGCTCTCTGAAGGTTACAAGTTTTCTCAAGATAAGCTGGAACATTTCCAGGGCCAACTCCTAAAGCAGGTTTTCCACAACTATATGCAGATTTAACCATTCCGGATCCACCTGTTGCCAAAATGAGAGCTATTTCTGGATGATTCATTAGTAAATTAGTAGCTTCGATGGATGGTTCGTTTATCCATTGAATGCAGTGTTCTGGAGCCCCAGCAGATATAGCAGCTTCATAAACTACTCTAGCAGCTTCTGAACTACATTTTTGGGCGGACGGATGGAATGCAAATATTATTGGATTTCTTGTTTTGATTGATATTATAGCTTTAAACATAGCAGTTGATGTTGGATTTGTAACTGGAGTAACCCCAGCGATAATACCAACTGGTTCAGCAACATTAAAATAATCTTTAGTTGGATCATCATTTATAATTCCAACAGTTTTAATATGTTTAATATCATGATGAATGTATTCAGTAGCAAAAAGGTTTTTAATAACCTTGTCTTCAAAAACTCCACGTTTAGTTTCTTCGATAGCTAATTTTGATAATTCTATGTTTTTATCAGCACCAGCAATACACATAGCTGATACAATTTTATCTATTTGATTTTGATTTAATTTCAAAAGTTTTTGTTCAGCTTTTTTAGCATTATTTACTAGAGAATTAATAACTAAGCTTATATTTGAAGTTTCTTTTTCTTGTATTTGATTTTTTGATTTCATTGATATTATTATCCTCCAATTCTAAATTATTAAGTAATAGATAGTAGTACTAAATAATAGCAGCAATTACTTAATTATATTACTATTTTTAATAAGAAAATATTCATATTTGTTATTAAAATAACCTATAGTGTTATTTTAATAACAAATTTATTATATCACTAATGTTTTAAAAACATCAATAGTTAATTATTGGATTAATGTTAAAAAGTGAATATATAATAAAAAATTGGTAATAATAGAATATATTTCAAAAAATCATAGGAAAAGCTACAGTCTTTAACTAGAAAAGGGGATATAATATGATAAATGGCATGTTATCAGATGAGAACATTTTATATAGTAATATTTATAGAAAAAGAGTTAATTTAGCTAGTACATTTAAGGGTAAAAATAAGATGTTTTTAGATAATATAAAGTATATTGAGTTAGTAAAATCTTTGGGATGTAATGTAACTGAAGCTTCTTTATGGTTAACGGATAATTTTTTGTATATTCAAAATAGGATTACTAATTTATTAGAGAGCAAGTATTTTAGAAATGGAAAATTTAATTGTATAAAATTAAATGATATTTATTTTCCTAGTGTTTATTTATTTTGTAACGATTTTTGTAATAATTTAAAAACTGTTTTGCGAGAGGAAGAATTTTTTAATGAATTGAACTTATATGAGAGTAAGTATAAACCGAGTTTAGATGAATTATGGAGTATACCGTTTTTTTTAAATTATGTAGTATTAGAAAAAATATTTAATTTAGCAAATGATATAAGAAAAATTGAAGAGGATTATTATAAAGGTTATAAGTTATTTAATAATGTTATTAAATATATAAACAATGGAAGGTTTAAATTAGTTTCAAATAAATTATCATATTTATTAAAAAATAATATTTCTTTATATACATTGGATTATTTTATGAAACTTGTGGAAGATAATAGAATTGATAATAATTTGATAAATAAATTTTTAGATAATATATTGAATAATGAAAAATTAACTTATGAGAAATTTAAAGAAAAAAATTTAGATAATTTGAAAGATAATAGGATTAGAATAAGTATTTATATACAGCATTTAAAAGATTTATCTGATTTTAATTGGAAACTTCAATTAGAGAAAGTTAGCTCTGTTCATAAAGAGTTTTTAAAAGATCCATCTGGGGTATATCCTAATATGGATTATGAAAGTAGAAATCATTATAGATATGTTTTGCAAAAATTGTGTAAAATAAATAAATTAAATGAATATGAAGAAGCAGTGAACATTGTGAAGTTAAGTTCTAATGGAGATACTAGTTATTCTAGGCATATTGGATATTATTTAATTGATAATGGAAGTTATAGATTTAATAAGGTTAAAAGAAATATTATAAGTAATAGAATAAATTATTTTTTATGTATATTTTCTTCAATAATATTAAGCGGAGTAGCCATATTGTATAGTTTAAATAATGTGTTTAAAAATAAGTATATTTTGTTTATTTTTAGTTTTTTTATATTGTTAATAGTTAGTGATATATGGATTAATTTTATTAATTATATATTTTTAGCTAAAGTAGAGAAAAGATTTGTGCCTAAAATGGATTATTCTAAGAAAATACCAGATACTTCAAAGACAGTTATTGTTATTCCAGCATTATTGACTAATAAATCAGATATGGAAGATATTGTAAAAAATTTAGAATTAGCATATATATGTAATAGAAATAATAATTTATATTTTTCTTTATTATTGGATTATACTGATACAATTTCTTATGATAAATCTGAAGATAGTATAATTTTAGAATATGTGAATAAATTAATTGAAGATTTAAATAGTAAATATAAATTTCACAATAAAAAGTTTTATATTTTCATAAGGGATAAGATTTATAATGAAAGCAATAAGGTTTATATGGGATGGGAACGTAAACGTGGCAAAATTATGGAATTTATAAAATTTCTCAAGGGTAGGGAGAGCAGTTATAAAAATAATATTTTAGATTATGAGGAACTAAAGAATGTAAAATATATAATTTCAATTGATTCTGATACTAAACTTATAAAAAATTCAGCTTTTAAGTTAATTGGAGCAATAGATCATATTTTAAATAGAGCCGTTGTTAAAAATATAAATAATAAAAATAAGGTTGTACGAGGATATGGTATAGTCCAACCTAAAGTGTCGATTTCATTTAAGAGTTCTTTAAATACTATTTATTCGAGATTATTTTGCGGTAATACGGAAACATCTTCATATAATTCAAGTGTTTCTAATATATATCATGATATTTTCTTCGAGAGTATATTTATTGGAAAGGGAATTATAGATATAGATGTTTTTGATAAGGTATTATGGGATGTTATACCTGAAAATAGAATATTAAGTCATGACTTAATAGAGGGATGTTTTTCAAGAGTTTCCTTTAGTTCTGACATTGAACTTCAAGAGTCTTTCCCATCGAATATTTTATCTAATTTCATGAGATTACACAGATGGAATAGGGGAGATTTACAATTAATACCTTATTTAATAAACGGACGAGGCATTAATAATCTTTCTAAATATAAAATATTAGATAATTTGAGGAAGATTTTATTACCTATAAGCTATTTAATTCTTATCATTGGATTGTTTTTTATAGGAGTAAGACAGAAAAATTTATATTACGGTATATTAACTTTAGGGATAATATTTCCATTTATTTTAACTATACCATCTATTAATTTGATTAAAGTATCAAGTGATAAAATATTATTTAGTTTTAATGAATTAAAAGATAGACTGATACAGAGTTTCGTAATGTTTTCGATTATACCATATCAGGCATATATAACTTTTGATGCTATGGTTAGGGTTTTTGTTAGACTTATTTTTACAAAGAAAAATTTATTGGAGTGGAAATCATTTAGTGAGGTTGAGAAAGAAACTAATAATTTATTGTTAAATTATTTAATATTCATGTTTCCAGCTTTAATTTTAGGATCATTATTTTTAGGATTAAGTATTTATTATAAATTATATGAGATGATTATTCCATCGTTTATATTTGTACTATCCCCATTTATTGCATATGGATTATCTCAGGAGTATAGGATAAGAAAGCCACGTATTGGTAGTCAGCAAAATATATTTTTAAGATCGTTATCAAGGAGTATCTTTGCTTATTTTGAAGATTTTGTAAATGAAAGCACAAATTATTTGGTATGTGATAATTATCAGGAAGATCCATTTATTGGAGTAGCTAAAAAAACATCACCTACTAATATAGGAATGAGTTTAACTTCTTTTGTATCGGGAAGAGATTTTGGGTTTATAACACTTATCGATATGGTAGATAAATTGAAACATATATTAGATTCTATAGATATGCTTCCAACGCATAGGGGGCATCTATATAATTGGTATGATATAGAGAATAATATTTCACTTTGTAATAGATATATTTCTACGGTTGATAGTGGTAATTTGCTTGCTAGCTATTATTTGGTTAGGAAATCATTAGAGGATATGTTAAATAAGCCTATTATACATAGTGACTTAATAAAAACTTTTGAAGAACTTAGTTATTTATCAAGTAATTTTAGCAAGGATCATTTATATAGAGATATTATAGCGTCTGGATTTATGTGTACGGATTATAGTAGTTACATTAATTTTTTAAAGAATATGTTAAATGAATCAAATAAGAATATTGATAGTTTAAGTAAAAATGGTGATGATGTGTATTGGCATATAAAGATAAATGAAACTTCAAATAGTTTTTTGAATGAGATTCTTGGATTAACTTGTAATATCAATGAGATAAATAATTTTAAAATAAATAAGTTTGGTCAGTTATTTATAGATGTTAATTTAAATGAACTTGAAAAAAAGATCTTAGAATATAAGCTTAATTATAATAATTCCTCTGTTAGAAATGAATTGGTAGATATAAGGATTTCGAATATATTGGACAATATTAAGAGATTAACGGGTAATATATATTCTTTAATTGATAGATTATCTAGTAAAATTAATTTAATGGATTTTAAATTTTTATATAATGATAGGAAAAATTTGTTGTCTATAGGATATGATTGTGATAACGATAGATTAGATGAAAATTGTTATGATTTATTAGCGTCAGAAGTTAGGATTGCAAGTTTTTTAGGTATTGCTAAAGAGGATATTTCTATTGATCATTGGTTTAAATTGGGAAGAAATGGGATTAAACAAAATGGTACCTGTAGTTTATTATCTTGGAGTGGAACTATGTTTGAATATTTAATGCCTATGTTATATATGCGAGCATATCCTGGGACTATGTTTTTTGATACGTATAGGGGATGTGTGTTATCACAAATTAAATATGCAAGTTTAAATAAGATACCATTTGGCATATCAGAATCATGTTTTTATGAATTAGATAGTGAATTAAATTATCAGTATAAGGCATTTGGAGTTCCTAATTTGTCTATTAAGAAAGATTTAGATAATTTAGTTGTGAGTTCATATTCAAGCATAATGAGTTTAATGGTGGATTACGTAAGTTCTATGAAGAATTTAAATGTTTTGCGTAAATTAGGAGCATTAGGACGATATGGATTTTACGAAGCTCTGGATTTTACTAAATCTAGGATAAACAATAACAATGGATATTGTATTGTAAAAAACTATATGGCACATCATCAAGGAATGAGTTTGATGGCACTTTCAAATTTATTAATGGATGACGTATTTCAGAGTAGGTTTGAAAATATAGTAGATGTTCAAAGTATAGGAGAATTATTAAATGAGAGTAGTTTAAATATAAATATTAAAAAAGATAATGATGAATTTAATTTTGTGAGAAGCATAGATTCATTAGAAAATGAATTTATTCCTAGAGTAGTTAAATATCGAAAAAATGATATATGTGATATGCAAATTTACTCTAATGATGATTATTCTATGTGTATTAGCAGTAGTGGCGGAGGATATTTAAAATATAAAGGTAAGTATGTTTCAAAATTAAGTAGAGATTTTACCAATGAGAATTCATGGGGGAATATTTACATAAAAGATTTAGATGAGCATGAGTTATTTAGTAATACATATTTGCCATGTAAGAATGATAATTTAGATTATATATGTGAATTTGATCTTAATAAGGTTAGATTTATATGTAAAAATAAAACAATAAATGTTATAAGTGAGATTACAGTATCTAAAGATGAAAATATAGAGATAAGGAAGGTAATATTAAAAAATTTAACACCTAATGAAAAGAATATAGAAATAACTAGTTATTTTGAAAGTGATATTATAAATCATAGTATAGATTATATTAATGATAATAATATATGTATATGTGGTAATGAAAATAATGATTTATTTATAGGTCATAGTATATATTTTGATAATGGTAATTTAAACCATGTAGAGTTTGAAGGTAAGAAAGAAGGCTTTATAGGAAGAAATGGAACAATTCAATTTCCAATTTCTATGAATGCAGGATCTTCATATGGAAATTATATTTCAAATGGTAATGATGTTATTATGAGTTTAAGGAGCAGAATAAAATTAGATCCATATGATCATTTAAGTGTATATTTTTTAAACTCAATTAATGAAAGTAAAATGGATTTATGTAGTATTATTGATAAATATAGAAATATAGATGTTATGGATGGATTATTTCAGAATAATATATATAATTTAAAATCGATGATGTCTAATTTAAATATAACATTAGTAGAATTATCTTTATTTAATTATATGACATCATCTATAATATATGGTTCATTAGATAATAATAAAGTTATTAATAATAAGTTAAATATTAAAGATCTAACTTCACATAATGTTAATCCTAATATACCAATTTTATCTATAGAGGTTAATTCATTTAGAGATTTAGATAATTTAGAAATTTTAGTTAAAGCTTTTTGTTATTTTTCAATAAATAAGTTAGAAATTAATTTGATAATTTTAAATAGTTATATAAGTTATGATAAAAATATAGAAAATGAAATAGATAGGATTATATTAAAGTATAATTTGAAGGATAAAATAAATGTGGATAATGGTATATATGTGATTTTATCTAGTTTGTATAAGAGTGCTTGCGATATCGTAAAAAATATTTCTAATTTACATATAGTTTCTGGAGGAGAGAGTATATATAACCAGATTGGGTTTAAAATTAAGGATTTTCAAGAAATTTTAAGGGAAGAGAGAAGTAATAGATTAGTTGAAATAGGTAATAATCATAATGATATATTTGGTAATAGTACTTTATTTGGTAAATATTTATTTGAAGTATCTGATGAAATTGTTAATTATGATAATGTAACAAAATATGATATGCCTAAGAGGAAACTCAAATTTTATAATTCTTATGGAGGATTTGATCAAAATAAGTTTGAGTATATACTCAAACTGAATGAAACAAATATAACTCCAAATTATTATAGGAATATATTAAGTAGTAAATATATTTTCACTATTATATCATCTAAAGGGTTTGTTAACACTTGGGCTTTTGAATGTAGAGAATTTTTACTTACTGAAGAATTGGGGAAGGATAATTATAATTATAAGGGAGAGTGCATTTATATAAAAGATGGAGATATGGTATGGTCTCCAACATTAAATCCTATTAGCAATGGTGAAGATTATGTAGTATATAATTCATTTAATTATACTAAAATAAAAAATAAATATAATGATCTACAAACAGAAGTTAAATATTTTATACCTAAAGATAAGAAGTATAAGGTAATAAGAATTAATTTTAAGAATCTTTCTACATACGATAAGCTATTAAATGTATGTTATTTTGCACCACTATTATTGTCTGCCAACAATGATTATTCCAAAAAATTATATACATATGTAGATTTTGATTTACAATATATGTATGGACAGAATAGTTTATCTAAAGATTTTAGTAATATTAAGAGTTATTTAAAATTATTTGGATGTGATAATGTATCTTTTACTGGTAGTAAGAGGGAGTTTTTGGGTATTAATAAAGGATATTTTAATCCTATTGGTATGTATAAGGATAAACTTAGTAATTTGTCAGGCATATTTTCAGAGTCATGTTTATGTATTTTAGGAGATTTAGAATTAAAGTCTAATGAAGAAAAAAATGTATATGTAATTTTAGGTTACGATGATAATATTGAAAATATAAATAATGAAATTAATAAATTTATAAAAAATCCTACTCTATTTGATGCATTGAATGATGAGAATGATGAGTTGTTAAAAAAGGAATATAAAAAATTTAAAATAAATACTCCTGATGATTTTATAGATATTCTTATTAATGGTTGGGTATTACATCAAAATACTAATGAGAAATTTTTATTGAATAGTTCATCTAAGGGTGAATTGAATTCATGTATTGATTTAATGGAAAAATGTTTAATTTATAATTATATAAATCCTGATAAAAGTAAAAGGAATATAATTAAAGTTTTTTCAAACATGTATGAAGATGGTAAATTTAAGGATAAATGGAGTTATTTAAATAAAAATTTTGAAATAAATTCAAATCCATATGATTTATTAAATTTAGTATATTTAGTTACTGATTATATAAAAGTAACTAATGATATTGATTTATTGAATTTGGATATAAAGTTCTTAAATAATAATGATAATAAGAGTTCAGTGATTAAATTTTCTACTATATATGACAAATGTTTGATAATTATAAATAAATTTGTTGAATTTAGGTCATTAATTGGTATGGATATTAATGAAACTAAAGTATTATTTATGTTATACAAAACTTTAGATTCTTTTTTGGATATATCTATAAATATGGGTGATATAAGTACTAAGGAGTTAATTATTGCAACTAAGAAGGGTTTATTAGAGTTTATTAGAAATGAATGTTTTAATGGAGAGTTTTATATAAATAATTTAAATGTTAAAGATAGTAGTAAATTTTATAATGAGGTATATTTATTGCCACAAGTATTGTCTTTGGGAATTATACCAGATACTATTGATAAGGTAATGTTTACTATTGAAAAATATTTGGTTAATGATGATTTAGGATTTGTAAGGGAGTATTTTGATAAAACAACTAATATTGTAAAAGAATTTGATAGTATTCAAAATAATAAAACATTATTATTATTTGTAAAAGAGTTACTTAGGCTTAATTTCAATGATAAGGCATACAAGTATATGAAGTTTTTAAACCCTATATTAAGAACAACAAGTAGAAATGATGTAAATATATATAGATATGAACCTTATTTAATTCCATACAAATTATTATTTAGGGGAAATAGTTTATTTAAGGTAGTAAATGAGGATTTTAATTATATTTCTTCATTATTTTATAGGATAGTTGTTGAAGAGGTTTTGGGTATAATTCTGAGAAAGGATGGATTTTATATAGAACCTCGTATACCCTCTTTTTGGAGTAGTTATACAGTAGAATGTAGTTTGTTTAATGAATATTTTAGAATTGTTGTTAGAAAAGGACATAATCATTGTTTAAAAATAAATGGTGAAAAATATAAAGATAAGTTTATAAGATTTAAAGATAAAGATATAAAAATAATAGATTTAACTATATAAATTTATTATTGGAGACTTTTGCACATTGTAACTGTGTAAAAGTCATTTTTTTAATAATGAATAAAGAGTATATTACTATTGGTGATACGATTTCTATTATAAAATGTTATTCTATGATATAATGAGCATATAAAACTTTGGAATAAGAGGAATTTAGTATGAGTTTATTTAATGAATTAGAGAATCGGGGTTTTATTAAACAGGCCACTCATTTAGAAGAAATAAAGAAACTTGTAAATGATGAAAAAGTGGTTTTTTATATAGGATATGATCCTACAGCAGATAGTTTAACTGTTGGTCATTTTGTGACGCTTATGTTTATGTCTCATATGCAGAAGTATGGTCATAAACCTATTGTACTTGTTGGCGGTGGTACTGTTATGGTTGGTGATCCCACAGGTAAAGTAGATATGAGAAAAATGTTATCTGTCGATACAATAAGTGATAATTTACATAAGATAAAAAATCAAATGAAAAAGTTTATAGATTTTTCGGATAATAAAGCTATTATGATTAATAATGCTGATTGGATTTTAAAACTTAATTATATTGATTTCCTTAGGGAAATCGGTACCAAATTTTCTGTTAATAATATGCTCAGAGCAGAGTGTTTTAAACAGAGACTTGAGAAGGGATTAAGTTTTATTGAGTTTAATTATATGATTATGCAAGCATATGATTTTTTGTATTTAAATGAGAAGTATAATTGTATAATGCAACTCGGAGGAGATGATCAATGGTCAAATATGATAGCTGGTATGGATTTAATTAAGAAGAAGACAGGTAAACAGGTGTATGCTTTGACGTGTAATTTACTTCTTACAAGTGATGGTAAAAAAATGGGTAAGACAGAGAGTGGTGCTGTATGGCTTGATAAGGAAAAAACATCTGTATATGATTTTTATCAATATTGGAGAAATATTGGAGATGGTGATGTAGAGAGAACATTAAAGATGTTAACATTTTTACCATTAGATGAGATAGAAGATTTATGTAAAGTTGAGAGTGCTGAAATAAATAAGGCTAAGGAGGTTTTAGCCTTTGAGGTTACTAAAATAATACATGGTGAAGATGAGGCTATTAAATGTCAAGAAGCAGCTAGAGCTTTATTTTCAGGTATTGGAAATTTAGAAGGGGCACTTAATTATTATATTAAGATTCAAGAAAGTGGAAATTTATTTTTAGATGTTTTGGTTGATCTTAAGATATTACCATCAAAGTCTGAAGGAAGAAGACTTATATCTCAGGGTGGAGTTTCAATACATGATGAAAAGATAACTGATTCAAATTTTTTATTAAAGAAAGAGCATTTTAAAGATGGGAAAGTTATTTTAAAAAGAGGCAAGAAAAATTTCTACATATTAAATTTATTAAATTAAAAAGGCTAGTTTTTAAACTAGCCTTTTTAATATGGTAAATCATCGTTTGAGAAATCATAAAAATTATCATCTTTATTATTTTCAAATTCATTGTATTCTATATTATTGTTGAATTTGTTATGATTATTTTCAACTAAATCAAATATATCTTCTACATCCCAAATATCTCTAGGATCCATGTATAATCACTTCCTTCTGTGTTATTTTTAGAAGAAAGTAAACAAATTATTCAGCCTATTTTAAAGTTTTTAAAAAGAAATTGAAAATTGCATTTGATGAACTATATTTTGAGACTTTAGCTGGTATTCCTAAGTAATGTATAACTTTTATTTTAAGTTTTTTGGCATAAGAAAAATCAACGCCACCAGGATAAGATGAAAGATCTAATATTAGTGTGTTTTGGTTTAAATTATCTAAGATTTCTGAATTTATAATTAAATGAGGTATGGTGTTTATTATTATGTCATATTGTGATGCATGATCTTTAAAATATTTGATTTGGTAAGATTTTATGTTATCTATTCTTGTATGAGTTAAATTTATAGATGGATTATTATATACTATTAATTTATTACATATAGGATCTATTCTTCTAGCAAGGGCTTTTCCTACTCGTCCATACCCTAATATACATGCATCTGATTCAAATAGGCTTTTCTCGCTTTCATGTATTAATTTTTCTATTGAGCCTTCAGCTGTTATTATGGCATTGATTAATGTGAAAGTTTCATCTTTTAATATATTTTTAAAGTTTAAATTTTCGTTTATAAAGAAATCTTCACTTTTTTTATCAAATCCTCCAATTATTGTTCCATTAAAATGTTTTAGCTTTTCGAGTATATATGAGGGGTTTATTTCTTCATTATAAAATGGTGCATTTAATTTTGAGTTTCTCTCAAATGGTATTGGGAGGAAAATTGTATCGAAATTGTTTAAATTTTTAATTTCATTTTTGTCCGTGTTTAAAAATAAGGAATGTGTATTAAAGTTATTATTCTCAAGTATGTTCTTTAAGCATATTGATCTCTCATCTCCACCGATAATTAATAAATTCATTCCATTATTCTCCTTAGAAAATATTTTTTAATGATAATATGTAAGTTTATGTTATGTGCATTCAAAGTGATACTTTATTTTTGAATTCTAAAATTCGTTATAAAAAATAAAAATGTGCCTCAATGAGGCACATTTAATCTTCCTCTGTATAATCAAATTCCATAGAAGCTATATTATTAACAACGATAGGGTCTGTTTTAGGGTTTGGAATATTAGTGTTATTAACCTTATTATAATTTTCAATAGCCTTGTTCGTTTTATCAGATATACGTATCTTAGGACCATACTTTCTATCCATAAGAAAACAACTCCTTTTAAATTTTAATTAAGGTTAGTATTAACATTTTATTAATATTTTAATCTTGAAATTTTCCTATATCAGATAAAATAATTGATGGGTTTTTATCTAATGCCCATTGTATTTCCCAATTATTTTGGAATATCAATATATTTCTACCCTTCAAATCTATTGCTTTTTTAGTATCATTAGTTAGATTTAAATTATCAACTGGAACATCTGATTTTTCAATCCATCTTATGAAAGAATAAGGGATTTTGTTTATTTTAATATCTGTGTTATATTCGTGTTTTAATCTATATTCAAGAACTTCGAATTGTAGATTTCCAATAACTCCAATTATAACTTCTTCCATACGAAAGTTAAATTCTCTGAATACTTGTATAGCTCCTTCCTGGGCAATTTGAGTAACTCCTTTTAAAAATTGTTTTCTTTTCATTGAATTAGTTGGTTTAATAGTTGCAAATAATTCAGGAGAGAATGATGGCATACCATTGAATTTAAATTGAGTTTTTGAAGTTGTTAGTGTATCACCAATTGAAAATATACCTGGATCAAATACACCTATTATGTCTCCTGCATATGCTTCATCTATTAGTTCTTTTTCTTGAGCAAAGAATTGCTGGGGTTGAGAAAGCTTAATTTTATTGTTGTTTTGTATATGAGATACTTCCATACCTTTTTGAAATTTACCTGAGCATATTCTCATAAATGCTATTCTATCTCTATGCTTTGGATTCATATTTGCCTGTATTTTAAACACAAATGCTGAGAAATAATCTTCAAAAGGTGAAATGTAGCCAATTGTAGATTCACGTTTAATTGGAATTGAAGAATATTTAAGAAAGTTTTTTAGAAATATTTCAACTCCAAAATTCGTTATTGCAGATCCGAAAAATACAGGGGTAATTTTACCTTCTAATATTTTATCATGATCAAATGGTGTATCTAATATGTTTAATAGATCTATATCTTCAATTAAAGTTTTGTGTAATTGTTCTCCTAATATATCTTTGAAAATCTCTTCTTTATAATTACCGTCATATGAATCTATAATATCTTGTCCATGATTTTTATTTAAGAATGTATATATCTTCTCCTCATCTCTTTGATATATTCCTTTAAAATTATCTCCACATCCAATTGGCCAATTCATAGGATAGCAATTTATACCTAGTTCTTGTTCAATTTCTTCAATTAAATCAAAAGGATTTTTAATTTCACGATCAACTTTATTTATGAAAGTAAAAATAGGTATGTTTAGAATGGCACACACATGGAATAGTTTTTTTGTTTGTAACTCAATACCTTTTGAACCATCTATAACCATTACAGCAGAATCGCATGCCACAAGAGTTCTATATGTATCTTCTGAAAAGTCTTCATGTCCAGGGGTATCTAATATGTTTATACAAAATCCATCATAGTTAAATTGAAGAACTGAACTTGTAACAGATATTCCTCTCTGTTTTTCTATATCCATCCAATCAGATGTGGCGTGTTTTGAAGATTTACGAGCTTTAACAGATCCAGCAAGACGTATCGCCCCACTATATAATAATAATTTTTCTGTTAAAGTAGTTTTACCTGCATCTGGATGTGATATTATACCAAATGTTCTTCTTTTTTTAATTTCATCTATAAAATTATTCATTATTAAACCTCGTTAGTATAAATTAAGACTTCTAAATATGTTTAGAAGTCTTTAAAAATTTTTATATTTATCGATATCCCTCTGTATTTTAAGTAGCAGAGAATTTAATTGATTTACATCTCCAATTTCTATGAGCGCTGTAAGTTGCATTTGATAATTTGTAAACTCTTTTAGTCCACCTAGTGATATTAAACTCGTTAGGGCATCAGTTATATTTGAAACTATGTGTGATTTAACATCAAATAATCTCTGAGCATCTCTTATCTCATCTTTTATTTGCATCATTAACTCGTCTAGTTTGTATACAGTATCTGCAGCTTGTTTGAGTTTATTTTTTAAATTATTAGGTATATGCTGTTTATATTTATAGTTTAAGGAATGTTCTGCTGTTGCCCAAAAGTTCATTCCAAGAGTTCTAATTTGTATTTCTGATATGATCTCTTTGCATCCTATGGATAAATTAACAGGATATTTAATTATGATATGGTAACTTCTGTAACCACTTTCTTTTACATTTGTTATGTAGTCTTTTTCATATAGAATAGTTAAATCTTTTCGTTTTCTTATTATATTTACTACCTTCATTATATCATCTACAAATTGGCACATTATTCGAATTCCAGCGATATCTTCGAGTTCAAATTCTATTCTATCTATAGGAATGTTAAACTTCTTAACTTTTTCAAGTATACTAGCCACTTCTTTAACTCTACCTGTAACAAACTCAATAGGGGAATACTCATTTTTAAATTTAAACTCTTTACGAATACTTTTAAATTTAATTTTTAGTTCCTCAACAGCTTGTTGGTATGGCATAAGAAAGGTTTTCCATTGTTTTATAGCCATAATAATCACCCATTAGCTAGAAAATAAATAATTTTATAAGATTTTTAGGGGAATAAAGTTTAAATAATCACAAGATGTTAAGTAGTATTTTGTATGATTTATCTTTCTATCATAAAATTTTTCAAAATTATTGTGGATATGTCCATATATGACTATTTCCACATTATATTCATTCAATATATTTATAAAAATATTTTTATTTGGAGAGATATTATTTATTGAAAAAGGGGGATAGTGACTCATATAAATTATTTTTTCGTATCCATCTTTTTTAGCAGAGCGTAAGGATAAATTCATTCTTATCTTTTCTCTCTCCAATATTTTTAGATGATTTTTTTCATCTTGTGAGTTTAGAATATCTATATTAAAACCTCGACTTCCACAGATTGCATACTCTTTAAATGAAATATAATTATTTTGAATAAACTTTATATTCTCGTAAATAGAGTTTAATTTATTTATACTAGTCCACCAAAAATCATGGTTGCCTTTTATGATGATTTTTTTACCAGGAAGATTATCTATCCAATTAAGGTCTGGAATGGCATCATTTATGTTCATTGCCCATGACGTATCTCCACATATTAGAATTAAATCATCATCGCAAACTAGTTTTAACCAATTTTCCTTAATTTTATTAAAGTGATCAATCCATATTTTTCCAAAAACATCCATTGGTTTTTCAGAATTAAATGATAAATGTAAGTCTGATATTGCAAATAAGTTCAAATTAATCACTCCCTAAAAATCTCTGCAAGTTATATTATACATACAACGCATAAGGGCATCAATAAATTATAAATTTATTTCTACTTTATTTTTTCCATTTTCTTTAGCCTTATATAGCATATTATCAGCAAAATTTAATAAAGAATCGAGTGTTTTACCATCATATGGATATACAGATATCCCAAAACTCATAGTAACACTTGATTTAGATCCATTAACTTCAATTGTATTTTTTTCAACGCTCATTCTTAGTTTTTCAATCTTTGTTACTAATTCTTTTATGGAGTCAAATGAGTTTGTATATAGGATAAACTCATCCCCTCCATATCTTGCAAATATATCATTTTCATTTAAGAGTTCTTTTATAACATTTGTTGTTTGTATTAAAGCAGAATCTCCGAATATATGTCCATGTGAATCGTTTATATGTTTAAAATTATCAACGTCTATCATAACTAATGCAAAATCCTTTTGAGGTTTTTTGTTTATAATTTTATTTAATCTATTTATGAATTCAGCTCTTGTTAGAATATTTAATATGGGATCATTTTTAGATTTTTCATCTAATTGTTTATATAACATATAGTTTTCATATGTCATAGCTAAAAGATCTGCAAGAGCTCCCAAGAAATGAACTTTATGAGTATCGAAGAAATTTTCGTACGGATGCTCAAGTATCATGTATCCAACAAATTCTTTTTTACGGAATATTGGATAACCAAGTAGAGATTTAGAGTCATGTTCTTTTATGGAGTCTATATTTAATTTTTGTTTGCATGATATGAGAAATGTTTCTTCTCCAAAAAACTTGTGCATAAAGTTAAAGTTTTTATAATTCTTACTATTTACATTTGAAATGTTTAAGTAAGTATTTTCTGATTCTTTTACTATAATTGTGGAATATTTAACTCCAAATATAGCTATTGCAACGTCATTTATTACATTAAAAATATTATCATTAGCAATACGTGTATTTAAATATTTGCTTATATCAAGTAGATTGCTTGTTATTGAAAGCTTATACTGAAGAGAATCGTTTTGTTGTTTTAATCTATCAGATTCTTCTTTTACAAGCTTCTTATATACATCAAGCTCTATGGATGGAGTATTGTTGATCGTATTCTTTGATGATGTCATTTTAAACACCTTCTTTATATAAAAGTTTCATCTTTATTATTAACTAAATATATAATGTTTATTAATTTAATAAAAAATATGTAGAAATTAGTATAGAAATATAGAATATATAATTACATTTATAAAAAAAATAATAAATTTTTATATTGAATTGTTTATAAATTAAGTATATAATTACATTTGTAATAAATATAAGGAATAGATTTGGTTTAAGGCACACATTCTTTCGTTCATAAATTCTTGATATGAGAGGATAAGGGGTCCCATTCAAATAATTCCTATGAACGTGAGGAGTGTTTAGCGTGAGTGATAAGAATATTACTTGTAAAGATTGTGGAAAAGAGTTTGTGTTCACGGTAGGGGAGCAGGACTTTTTTAAGGAAAAAGGATTTGAAAATGATCCAGTAAGATGTCCAGATTGCAGACGTGCAAGAAAGAATCAAAGAAGAGAAGTAAGAAGATAGTTTTAAAAAGAGATCTTATTTATAAGATCTCTTTTTAATTTAGGGAGGGAATTAAATTGATTGATAATATAAAAAATATATTTAGTGGTATACAACCATCAGGAGATTTAACTATTGGTAATTATTTTGGGGCAATAAAAAATTGGTTAAAATTACAATATCAATATAATTGTTTTTTTTGTATTGTAGATTTGCATGCTATAACTATAAGACAGGATCCTAAAAAATTTAGAGAAAAAATATTAGAAACTTTAGCAATTTATATCGCATCAGGAATAGATCCGAACAAAAATACATTGTTTATCCAATCTCACGTTTCTTTTCATTCCGAACTTTCTTGGATATTAAATTGTTTTACATATATGGGAGAGATATCTAGAATGACTCAATATAAGGAAAAGTCATTAAAATCAGGTGAGTCTATACCAGTTGGATTGTTTACATATCCAATTTTAATGGCGGCTGATATATTGCTTTATAATACAGATCTCGTTCCCGTTGGATCAGATCAAAAACAGCATTTAGAGTTAGCGCGTGACCTTGCAGAAAGATTTAATAATATTTATTCAAATACATTTAAAATACCAGATCCTTATATAAGCTCAACATCATCCCGAATAATGAATCTTCAAAGTCCAGATAAAAAAATGTCTAAGTCTGATGAAAATGAGAGTTCATACATAAAAATTTTAGATAATGAGAGTCTTATAAGAAGAAAAATATCTAGGAGTATTACGGATTCTATAGGAACTATTAACTATAGTAATGAACAATTGGGTATTAAAAATTTAGTTAATATATTATCATCTATAACTGGAGAGGACACTTATGATATTGTAGAGCGATTTAAAAATAAGGGTTATGGGGAGTTGAAAAATGAGGTTTCAGATGCATTAATAGATGAACTTATTCCAATACAAAACAGGGTCAAGGAACTTATGGATAATAAGGATTATTTAGAGAGTGTTTACAAAAATGGTGCAGATAAGGCAAGAGAAGCATCTTATAGAATGCTTAGGAAAGTTAAGAAAAAAATTGGATTTATTTAATAAATGGGGTTTATTCTCAATATTTACAAGGTGTAATAATATTATTACCGTTTAGACTATTATTATGAGGTGAATAAGTAATGAACCGAATTTTACATAGTCTAGTTAAATTTACTGTTATTGCTGGAATATCATTGTTGATATTATTTTTTGGTAGATTTTCATTAAACATATTTTTGATAGTTGGACTCTTATTGATGCTTACTAAGTTTTCAAAAAGGAATAGGATATACTAGAAAACCTGTAGCAAAAATTATTGCTACAGGTTTTCTATAATGTATCAATTGTAAATAAATTTTTAAGATCCTCAATAGACATTTTAGAGATTGAATTATATTCTAGTTCATTATCTCTTATTATAGAATTTATTAATATATTTTTCTTCTCCTGTATCTCAAATATTTTCTCTTCAATAGTTCCTTTAGTTATTAATTTTATAACATGAATTGTATTTTTTTGTCCAATCCTATGTGCTCTATCTGTGGCCTGATCTTCAACAGCATTATTCCACCAAGGATCAAAATGAATTACAATTTCAGCAGATGTTATATTCAAACCAAATCCCCCAGCTTTAAGAGAAATTAGGAATATATTATAATCATTTTGATTAAAATCATTTACAATATCAATTCTATCTTTGGAAGGAATTGTTCCATCTAAGTATGTATATTTAATGTTATTTTTTATGAATTTATCTTTAATAATTCCAAGTACGGTTGTGAAATTTGAAAATACTATAATTTTTTTGTTATTCTTAATGTGTTCATTTACTATTTCCATTAATGTATCTATTTTGGAACTACCATAGGAATAATCTTCAGATATTACCTTAGGATCACAACAAATCTGTCTTAAACGTGTTAATGCACTTAGCATTTTAAATTTAAGATTTTTATCATTTGAGCTGTTATTTTCAAAATTAAATTCTTCTTTAAATTTATTTATGTATGAATAGTATAATTTTTTTTGTTCATTATTTAAATCAATCATTATTTTAGTTTCAATTTTAGGTGGAAGTTCAGTTAATACATTTTTTTTAAGTCTCCTTAATATGAAAGGAGATATTTTTTTGTTTAAATTAGATGAAGTATAATTTTCCTGATCCCCATATATCGATCTAAATTTTGAATAGGAATATAGATATCCTGGCATTAGGAAATTAAATATAGACCATAGTTCTTCTATGGAGTTTTCTATGGGAGTACCTGTTAATGCAAATTTGTAATTTACATTCAGTTCTCTTAAAGAGATTGTGTTTTTGGATGATTTATTCTTTATATTTTGAGCTTCATCTATTATACAAATATTAAAATTTTTTAACTTTAAGAGGTCTATATCTTTTTGAATTATTCCGTAAGAAGTTAATATGATATCGTAATTTTGAAATTCATTTATGAGTTTTGAACGAACATTTTTGTTTCCATTAAATATAAGAATTTTAAGATTTGGGGCAAATTTTTTAATCTCATCAAACCAGTTGTATATAAGAGACTTAGGGCAGATTATTATTGCATTTTCAAGTGAGTTATTTTCGTATTCTTTTTGAAGAAATGCTATGGTTTGTAGAGTTTTACCAAGTCCCATCTCATCTGCTAAGATCCCAGATAAATTGTATTCTTTTAGTGTTTTAATCCATTTGAATCCTTCTAATTGATAATTTCTAAGAGAAGCGTTTAAATTCTTCGGAGGAGATAAATCAATATTAGAAATGTTAGAAAGATCATCTGTTATTTTTAAGAAATTTTCATTTTTAGTTAATTCACCCATTGACTTAAAATTATTTGAATATGTGTTGTTTATGTAAAATGCATAATACTTATCAATATTTAATGAATCATTCTTAAGTTCTTTTTCATCTATATCTAAATCTTTAAGGATTGAATTAATCTGTTTTAAGTAATCATTTTCCAGATTTAGGATACCCTTATCTTTCAATTTCAGGTATTTTTCACCTTTTCGTATGTTTTTAATTGCAGAATATAATTCACCATTTGTTATTCCATCAAATGAGAATGATATATTTAATAGATTATTTAACCCTATACTAAAGGAAGTTTTATAAGAAGATGAAGAAATTATTTTGTATTGTTTAAATTTTTTTGTGTAATAAATTTCTCCTAAGGTTTTAAGCGTAGGAATTCCATTTTCTTTAAAATCAATTATTTTTTCAGGTGATTTAATAATGTAGTAAATTGAGTTTTTAGATTCACTAAGTCTATTTAATGTAGTTAATACTTTATTTTCAATATTATAATCTCTAAGGATAGATGTATTAAGACAGCTAGTATCCAGTGGGTTTATGTTTAAATCTTTGTAATTAAATATAACCTTTATTATGACTATATCATTCGAAACTTTGTTTATGTAGAATTTACATTTACATTCCTCAATATTTAGTATGTTATTTAAACTTTCTGAAATTTTTAAATTAAAATTTAAAGATAGTTTTGGTATGATCTGATTAAGGAATATATTTTTATTATCATCAGTTATTGTAAAATAGGAAGTGTTGTTGCGTAGAACTAACTCTTTTATACAATTATAATTTTTTATAAATGAGAGTGAAGTTTCAAATATTGTTCCATCATAATAGAAATAAGGTTTATTGCTAAATAATTCAATAATATTTAGTGCCTTTAAAGATAGCGTTATATTATTATTTTCATCCGTTGATATAACAGGAGATATATCTAAATCTTCTTTTATTATTTTGCAGGATTCAAATAATAAGTGTTTAAATTTTATATGTAAATTATCTTCCCCTAAAGAGGTAACCAAACTCTCAAATAGATAAGAGTTTAGTTTTATATATTGGTTAGAAAATATATTTTCTATAATCACAGCATTGATTTTGATGAGAGAATATATAGTTAATAATTTACATATAAAAATTCTATCTTTTTCATTGAAACTATTTGTAGTTATATTTAACGAAGTATTTTTATTTATACTGTATGGATGTGATGATAATATAGAATTTAGAAATTCAGATATATCTGATACAGAATAAGTTTTGTTTGATATAAGTTTAATTTCTAACATGATATCATTAATATCATTTACATATACAAAATAATCTATTTTAAAATAGTCTATATCAATATCTAATGTATTTTCTTCATTTAATTTGTTTATTTGGTCTAATTGTGAAAAATCGTATATTACATTAGGTTTAATATTATCCTTAAGTTCATTTAAGAAAAATATATAACTAGCTATAATATGCTTGCAAACATCATTTATCGTATTTTTATATGTACAAGAACAAGAAAATCCCTTCAAAGTATTTTGATCATCAATATATATTTTAGTTATGTATGTTATATTGCGCATAGATGGGACATCAAACCAAACATGTATACCATCTCTTGTAAATTCATAGTACTTCATATTTAATTTATTTTTTTTGTAAATAGTAATACCGTCATTTCCATTATTAAAGTTGGAAAACTCAGTTATCTTTCCTATATTGACTTTTTTCATCAAATGCCTACTTTCGTAGAAAAAATTTTTAAAATTTGTATTTAGAAAGTTTCATCAAGTTTTTAAAAGAGTTTATTCATAATGTTTATGTAAATTAATCTATCTGTATATTCTATATTATTTTTATTTATTTTACAAGATTTATAATAGAGTTAAAATTTTGAATGTAAATTTGTAGGGGAATTTTATATAAAAAATGCTTAGATTAATGATTTTAATCTAAGCATTTTTTATTATTTATTGACATCCGCCACCGCAGCTGCCACATCCACCGCCACTAGGCTTATTTATAGGTCTTAAAACTAAGCCTTTATTATTTTCAGCAGTGCCTTCTATTACGAAGTCTCCAAATTTATCATGTAATTCATTAGATATAATAAATGTTATATCTTCAATTGTACATGATATATCATTTTCTTTTTTTTCATCTATAACGATATTGAATGTTGGCCCCCCGCATCCCATACCTGCTAAATTGATTCTGATTATATTTGAATCTATATCATTGTCTGAAAGTAATTTTTTAAACTCATTAAAAGTTTCATTACTAATAGTTACAAAGTTCATATATTCTACCTCCATGGTATTTGATACTTAAAAATTTTATAATATTTTTTATCATTTTACAACAATATTTACAAGTTTATTTTTAATTACTATAACTTTGGTTATATTTTTTCCTTTTATATGGGGCAATATTTCATTATTTGATAAAGAAATATTTTTAATAGTTTCTTCGCTAGAGTTTGTTTCTACATATATTTTGGTTTTAATTTTTCCGTTAATTTGTATAGCAATTTCCACTTCATCTCGAGTTAAGTACTTTTGATTTGCCTTAGGATATTCTTCAAAGAATACAGAAGTTTTCGGCTCATTATTTAATTCTTTAATTATACCAAAATAATATTCAGAGAAATGAGGAGCAAATGGTGAAAATATTTTTATATAATTTAATAGCAGATTATTTAAAACATCATAAGTTATTTTATTTGTGTTTAAATATTTTGAAAATTCATTTGTAAGTTTCATAAAATGAGCAATACAAGTATTAAATTGAAGTTCTTCTATGTCATTTCTTATCATTTTAATTGAAGTATTAAGAGCAAATAGAAGTTCTTTGTGTACATCTTCATTATATACAAAATCAAAATTTTTGTCTTTTAATATGTCTAATGCCCTATTTATGAGTCGTTCACTTCGTTGTATAAATTTATGAATAGCTTTTATTCCGTCATCACTCCAAGCTCCCCCTTCTGTGTATGTAAATGAGAACATCAAGTATATTCTAAATACATCTGATCCGTATTCTTCTATATATTTGTCTGGGGAAATTGTATTTCCTCGAGACTTACTCATTTTAAATCCATCAGGACCGAGTATTAGTCCTTGATGAGTTAAGGATATGAAAGGTTCATCAAAGTTCAAATATCCCATATCACGTAGAGCTTTTGTTATGAATCTTGCATATAAAAGGTGCATACAAGCATGTTCAGGTCCTCCGACATATTTATCAACAGGGAGCATTTTATTGACATTATCAGTATTGAATGGAGAATTTTCATTTTTGGGATCAACGTATCTTAAGTAATACCATGAAGAGCAGACGAATGTATCTAGTGTGTCTGTTTCTCTTGTGGCTTTTTTATTACATTTTGGACAAGTTGTTTCTTTAAATTCAGAGCATTCTTCAAGTGGAGATTTACCATTTGATTTAAAATTAACATTGTAAGGAAGCTCTACTGGAAGTGATGAGTATGGAACTGGTACAATTCCACAATCGTCACAATATACAATAGGTATAGGAGCTCCCCAGTATCTTTGTCTAGATACTAGCCAGTCACGAAGCCTAAATGTAGTTTTAAAACCACCTTTATTCATACTTTCTAAGTGTTTAGTAATTTTATTTTTAGCTTCATCTGATGATAATGAATCAAATTGTAGAGAATTTATTAATATTCCTTTTTTAGTCATGGGAAGTTTATCATTTTTACTATTTGAAATAACTTTGTTTATTGGAAGATTGAATTTAGTTGCAAATTCAAAGTCTCTTTCATCATGTGCTGGAACTGCCATAACAGCTCCAGTTCCGTAGGTTGCTATAACGTAATCCGAAACCCAAATAGGAATTTTATTACCTGATATTGGGTGAATTGCATAAGATCCAGTAAATACTCCCGTTTTTTCTTTAGATGAACTTATTCTATCTATTTCTGATTGTTTAGATGATTCTTCTATGTAATTTTTAACTTTATTTATATTACATTCAGTAGTTATTTCCAAAACTAAGTTGTGCTCAGGAGCTAAAACTACGTAAGAAACTCCCATAAGAGTATCGACCCTTGTAGTAAATATATCAAATGTTTTAATGGAATTCTCGATAGAAAAATTAACTATAGTTCCAAATGACCTTCCAATCCAGTTTTTTTGCATTGATTTTGTTTTGTTTGGCCAATCTAATGAATCTAATTTGTCTACTAGTTCATTAGCATAGTCAGTTATTTTAAAGAACCACTGAGTTAAGTTTTTCTTTTTGATTTCAGTCGAGCATCTTTCACAGGAATTATCTATAACTTGTTCATTTGCTAGAACTGTATTACAAGAAGGGCAAAAATTAACAGGAGCATTTTTTCTGTAGGCTAAATTGTTTTCATACAGTTTTAGAAATATCCATTGAGTCCATTTGTAGTATTCAGGTGTGCATGTAATTATTTCATTTTCAAAATTAAATATTGCTCCCATATTTCTAAGCTGTAGTCTCATGTTATCTATATTTTTCATTGTAGAATCTTTAGGGTGTATCCCAGTTTTTATAGCATAGTTTTCCGCAGGGAGGCCAAAAGCATCGAATCCCATTGGTTGAAATACATTGAATCCATTCATTTTTTTATATCGCGCATAAGAGTCTACTAGCCCAAAATTAAACCAATGTCCAGCATGTAAATTACTTCCTGATGGATATGAGAACATTTCAAGAATATATAATTTTTCTTTATCATCTGTTAAATTGAATTCAGCTATTTTTTGATTTTCCCAAAATTTTTGGGAATCCTTATCTATTTTAATAGAGTATCCTGTACTCATTGTATACCATCCTTTAAATAAAAATTTTATATATATGCTTAAATCTTAAATTAAGCTAAGTATATAGGAATTTTTTTTAAGTTGTCAACATTATGTAGTATAATAAAAAATTTGGTTATTTTTTGTAAAATTTATAAAGAATTTAAGATTGTTTACGAAAAAATCTATAATGCATGTTGATAAATTTAGATTTTTAAGGGGTGAAAATATGGTAACGATTAAGGATATATCGGATAGTTTAGGAATATCTATAAGTTCTGTTTCTAAAGCCCTCAATGGTGGAACAGATATAAGTCAAAAAACTAGAGAAAAAGTTATCGAAGTTGCAAATGAACTTGGATATATTAAAAAATCTATATCTAATAAACTTAATTTAAAATTTGGTATTATTGTTGATCAAAATTGTGATGAATATAACAAAATTTTAAATTATGATATAATACAGGGATTTAATAGTGAAGCTATTAAAGATGGAAATACTACGTCAATAATTTATTTGAAAAGTAGTGCTAAAAAAATATGTATAGATTCTATTATGAGATCTAATAATTTATCAGGAGCACTATTGGTGTTAAATAATATTTCAGATTCTATAAGAAAGTCTATACTTAAACTATCTTATCCTCTTGTTATGGCAAATAGTTATCTTAATATTGATAAACAGAACATAGGATATGTTGGCATTGATATGATAGATGGTATGAGTAAAGTTGTAAAGTATTTTATTGA
Source organism: Candidatus Arthromitus sp. SFB-mouse-NL (assembly GCF_000709435.1). Lineage (NCBI taxonomy): Bacteria > Bacillati > Bacillota > Clostridia > Eubacteriales > Clostridiaceae > Candidatus Neoarthromitus > Candidatus Arthromitus sp. SFB-mouse-NL. The sequence continues at coordinate 1,433,379 of NZ_CP008713.1, read as the reverse complement.
TAGAGGGTATAAGGATATAAGTTTTGTTAATATAAAAGGTAATGATTATATTTATCAAGATAAGCTTGTAGGATATATTGCAGCATTGACTTCTTTTGGGATAAATTATAACCCTAAAAATGTTTTAAATGTTTCTAGTGAAGAATTTGATTCACAAATAGTGGAGTTTGTAAAAAATATTCATGTTAATGCTATATGTGCAGATAATGATTTTACAGCATATAGAATTTTAAATATATTGACGAGAGAAAGATATAAGGTTCCTGAAGATATTTCTATAATAGGATTTGATAATAATTTTATTTTTAATTGTTTAAATCCATCTTTGTCTACTGTTAATTATGATAAATTTGAACTTGGTGTTAAGTCATATTTTACTCTTAAAAGTATAGTAAGTGGAAATAGTATAAGTAAAATGCAAATAAAGTGTGATATATTAGAAAGAGAGTCAACAAGGATTTAGAATTATAATGAGTCGTATTTATTGGCTCTTTTTTGTTTTTTGACTATTTTTATAGTGTCCTTTAATTTGAAAAAATTTTATTGTAAAATGATCTAAACTTAATTTTATTGTTTTAATCTTGGAGGATGGGTATTTGAAAATTAAAGAATTTAAAATAGAAGAGGGAATAATACATGTTCTTGATGTGAACTGTGATTATCCAATTTTAAATGAAAATTATTTAAATTTGTCGAATGAAGAGATAAATTTATTTTTAACAAAGCATATGGAAAAAATTTTAAAAGATGATGAGCTTGATTTGGGACAATTTTGCAAGGAACCTGAATTTATATTAGGTGTTTATAGATTTTTAAGAGAAGAATTTAGTTTAATTGAGGTATCAAAGGATATATCAGAGAAATTTTTTAATATTTTAGTTGAGCATGGTGGGGGTATTTCTTGTGATCTTTTATTTTTAAAGCTTAAAACTGAGTTTGGCAATGCCTTATGTATGATAAAATTAGATTATATGAAAAATTATATACACAAGATTGATTATGTTGATGATAAAATGAAGATAGATATAATTCCTCAATATATTACTCTCCCAAGTGTATCTCAGAGAGTGAATAAAGCGTGTATTTTCTTAAGAGATTCAGATGATAATTTTAATTTATTTTTTTTGGATAAGTCATCTACAAGTGTTACAAAAGAGAGAACTTATTTTAAGGATGAATTTTTAAATTGTGAGAGGATATATTCTAATTTTTCAAAGACTAAGGATTTAATTTATTTTACGGAAAAATGGACACGTAAAAATATAAAGGATGATGCAGATAAAGCATTTGGAATTAGGGAGTTATTTAAGGAGAAAATATCAAATGGAGATATTTTAAATATAAATTCTTTAGCTATAGATATTTTTAAAGATGATAAGAGTAGTCTTGAGAGTTTCATTGATTTTACAGAGGATAATGGAATAGATGGAGAAATTAAGATTGATAAGAATTATGTATTAAAAAAATATGAGAGAATCAGATTGAAAATAGATAAGGACATAGATCTTTATATTAATAAGGATTCTTTTTATGATATAAATAGATTTGAGGTTAAAAGAAATGGTGATGGAAGTCTTAATATGATTATTAAATACATAATTAATTATAATGAGAAATAGGAGTAATAATTTTATGAAGTGGAATTTAGACAGTATATATGGAGGATTTTCTTCAGACAAGTTTAAAAGTGATTTATTATTTCTTAAGAAAAGCATTGAGAGATTTAAGAGGTTTAAAGGGATTAGCCTTAAATGTAAAAAAGATGACGAGATTATAAGCATTCTTGAGAATATATTTTCAGAATATGATGAAATTTATATTTTATTTACGAAACTATCATCTTTTGTATTCTTAAATATGGCATGTGATTCTAATAATAAAGAGGCTATGGATAATGACTGTGTGTTAAAAAATATTTATGTTGATGTAGCTTTAATAGATTTTATAATAACTAAGGTATTGTCAACTAGTGATAATGTTTTATCTATACTGAATAAAAGCGATATGTTAGTTGAATATTCTTTTTTGATACGAGAACTTATTGATAATTCAAAATATTTATTATCAGATGAAGTAGAGGAGACTATGGTATCTCTTTTAAATTATGGTGCAATATCTTATTCTACACTTCAAGATACATTGATATCTAAATATAAAGTTGAACTTAATATTGATGGTTGTATTAGAGAGATACCTCTCACAGAATGTAGGGCTATGCTTGAAAATTCAAATAGGAGTTTAAGATTTGAAGCGTTAAAGGCAGAAAAAAAGTTGTATAGGTATATGGAGGATCCAATATCGTTTGCATTAAATAACATTAAGAAAAGTGTTATATATGATAATAAAAAAAGGGGATATGATTCACCTTTGAGTAAATCTTTGAGGGATAATAGAATTTCTGAAAAAACTTTTGATTCGTTAATTAGTGTTATGCGTGAGAGTTTACCACTATTTAGAGATTTTCTTAAACTTAAGGGAAGGATTATTGGAGATAAACATAATAAGATTTATTATAGTGATTTATTTGTTCAGACTCTTGAATCTAAAAATAAGATAGACTTTTCTTATGCGAGGGATTTTTTAATAAGGAATTTTTATGATTTTTCTACTAGGGTTGGTGATTTTGTAAAGAATGCTTTTGATAATAATTGGATAGACTCCGATATTTATGAAGGAAAGGTTGGAGGCGCATTTTGTTCAAATATTAACTCTATTAAGGAGAGTAGGATTTTATTGAATTTTAATAATTCATATGATTCTATATTTACACTTGCTCATGAGCTTGGACATGCTTATCATGGAGAACTTATTAAAAATGAGAGAATATTAAATACAGATTACCCTATGACAATTGCCGAAACAGCATCCATTTTTTTTGAAACTCTAATTTGTGATAAGGCATTTAATAGTGTAGATGAGAGAGAAAAAATTATTATTTTAGAATATGAACTAAATAGTGCTACCCAAGTAATTGTTGATATATATAGTAGATTTTTATTTGAAAGAGATGTATTTGAGAGATGTGAAAATGAATTTTTAACTTCAGATAATTTGAATTCTATTATGCTAAATGCTCAAAAAGAAGCTTACGGGGATTCAATGCATCATGAATATTTTAAGGAAGCATGGATTTATAAATCTCATTATTATGATTTTAATTATAATTTTTATAATTATCCATATGCTTTTGGATTACTTTTTTCACTTGGAATTTATGATTGTTATTTGAATAATAGTAATGATTTTCATGTAAAATATGAAGAATTACTTAGTAAGTCTGGGAAGAATAATTTAGAGGATTTAGGAGAAATATTTAATATTGATGTAAGTGATAAGGACTTTTTTAGAAGATCTATAGAAATATTAAAAAATAAATATTATAAATACAAAGATTTAGTTTTGTAGGAGAGGGTTATTATAAAAAAGGAAAATATTAAAGTTAGATGTTTTGATAACTTTTATTTAGATGTCTATATTTATGGAGAATACACAAATAGAACTAGGGGAATTATACAGATTTCTCACGGTAAAGGAGAACACAGTGGATCATATAAAGAAATAATAGAAGTTTTGGTTAATAATTCCTATATTGTTGTCATACACGATCATAGAGGACATGGAAAGTATAATGAAGGTAAAGAGTACTTTACCTCAAATGTTGAAGAAAATATTTTTTCTGTTATGGTTAAAGATTTAAAGGCAATTAATTCATTTATTAAATGTAAATTTAAGGATGAAAGAGTATTTTTAATAGGACATAGTATGGGGGCATATTTGTCACTTAAATATTCTGAAGTTTATGGTGATTCTATAGACGGTCTCATATTGTCAGGAATTGGTATTGGGAGTAAAACAAATGTATATGGCAGTTATTTAGTATCTAAATTTATGTGTGGATTTATGGATGCAAGTAAACCTAGTAAATTTGTGAGTAATACGTTTTACAATACATTAAATAGGAGTTTTAGAGGGAAAAACAAAAAAATCGATGACTTTGAATTTACAACGTCAAATAAAGAGGTTATTGATAATTATAATAAAGATAGTTTAAGAATAAAGAAGTATACATTGAAATTCTACCATGATTTATTTAGTGGAATTAAAAGTACTTTAAGTACTAAATCTTTAGGAGGCATACCAAAAAGTTTAAATATTTTGTTATTGACTGGGAGCTTAGACCCTGTTTGTTCTTTTAATAAAGGGTCTAATAAATTGAGCAAGTCATTAACTGATATAGGAATTTATGTTGAACATATAATTTATGATGGTGCGAGACATGAAATATTTGTTGAAGATGTTAAGTATGATGCCTTTAATGATATTTTAATATTTTTATCAAATTTAGAATTAGGAGATAATTAGATGAATGTAAAGTATTTTGAAAATAGAGATATTATAGAAGAGAAATATACTTGGAATTTAGAGAAAATTTATAAAGATGTACAAGAATTTGAAAAAGAATTTAAGGAGATTAAAGAGTTTTCCAGAAAAATTGAGGATTATAAAGGTAAGCTTAATAATAAAGTAGAGGTATTAAATCTATTTAATGATCTTGAAAAAATATTAAGAGTAGTAATGAAACTTATGAATTATGCTCATATGAAAAAAGATCAAGATGGATCTGTTACCTTATATCAGGGTATATATACAAGGGTTGAGCAACTTTATTATGAATTTTTATCTATGAGTAGTTTTGTAGATACAGAACTTATTTCACAAAATGATGAATTTTTAAAGTCTCTTATAGAAGATGATGATCTTAAGTATATTAGATTTAGAATACAAAACTTGATAAGAGGAAAGAAACATATTTTATCTGAAGAAGCAGAAAAAGTGTTGAGTATGTTTGGGTCATCTATCGATGCTCCAGATAATATAGTATCTGTATTTAAAAATGTAGATTTGAAGTTCCCAAATGTAATTGACGATAATGGTAAGGAAGTTCAGCTAAATGAAGGAAATTATGGAGTTTTTTTAACATCATATAATAGAGAAGTAAGAAGAAATGCATATGAAAAATTATTTTCTACATATAGGAATTACAAAAATACTTTAGCAACTTGTTTATCTACATCAATTACAAATGATGTTTTGTATTCTAAAGCAAAGAGATTTAATTCTACACTTGAGGGAAATTTATTTAGTAATAATGTGGATAAGTCTGTTTATTTAAATGCAATTGAAGTTATGCATGAAAATTTTAATAAGATTCATAGATATATAGATTTAAAGAAGTGTATGTTGGGATTAAATGAACTGAGAAGTTATGATTTATATGTACCTTTGTTTAAAAATCCAATTAAAGACATTCCGTATGAGGAAGCTCTAGAGATATCTTTAAATGCGCTTAAACCACTTGGTATGAATTATTTGGAGATATTTAAGGAGGCAATAGAAAACAGATGGATAGACGTTTATATAAATAAAGGTAAGAGAAGTGGGGCGTATTCATCAGGAAGTTATGATACTGATCCATATATACTTTTAAACTATTCAAATTCATTTAATGATGTATCAACTTTAGTTCATGAAATGGGACACTCAATTCATTCTTATTATTCAAATAGGAGTCAGACGTTTTTTAACTCTAGATATCCAATATTTTTGGCAGAGATTGCATCGACTTGCAATGAACATTTATTAAATAGATATATGCAGGACAATTCAACTGGAGATGAGTATTTATACTTTATAAATAAGGAAATTGAAAATATTAGGACTACTGTATTTAGACAAATGCTATTTGCAGAGTTTGAGCTTATTGTACATGAGGAGGTTGAAAAGGGTGGATCATTAACTAGTGATAATTTCTGTGAAATATGGAGAGAATTAAATAAGAAATATTATGGAGATAATTTGGTATTGGACGATTGTATAATTTACGAATGGAGCAGGATACCACATTTTTATTCTTGTTTTTATGTATATCAATATGCAACAGGTTATGCAGCTAGTTTTTCATTTTCTCAAGACATATTAAAAAATGGTAAGAATGCTGTTGAAAATTATATCAATAATTTTTTAAAGAAGGGTGGATCTAACTATCCAATAGAGATATTGAAATCTTCTGGAGTAGATATAACGACTAAAAAACCAATGGAAAATGTGTTAAGTAGATTTTCGCAGCTTTTAGATATTTTAGAGAAAAATATATAAAATTAAGACGATTAATTAATCGTCTTTTTATTTTTTTAAATATATTTACTAAAAATTTAAATATGAAGTATAATATTTAACGAAAAGTTTTAAAATAATTAATAGATTATATATTTGGGAATTAAGTTTTTAATGGTTGGAGAGGGTGATAGTAGTTGAAGAGAATATATAAGATATTTGTTTTTATTGCTTTGTTTTTATTTACTTTTAAATTTAATGTACAAGCTAGTGGATTTGGAGAATATGCCATTTATTATTTAGAACAGATATCTAGGATACCTAGGGTTTCCTTTAGTGACGGAGAGGTTTATACGGCAGATTATTTAGGAAGACTATTGAGAGATTTTGGATATGATACCATATTTGAGGAGATTTCTTTTCCAGATGATACGGTTTTGAATTTTACTCAGGGCTATTATTTATCTCACAATATTATTGCAACTAAAAAAGGGGCAAGTGATTTGGAAGTTATAATTGGTACCTCTTATGACTCTGAAGATGTTAATGGATCAACAGGATTTGAGGGAGCAACTGGTGTATCTGTCTTATTAGAGATTGCTGAGAGAGTTAAGGATATGAGTTTCCCATTTACTTTGAAATTTGTGTTGTTTGGTAGTGGAAAAAATGGAGAGATAGGACCAACACATTATGTTTCAACTAGATCTCAAGATGAATTGAATAATATAATGTATTTTTTAGATATAACATCTCTTGGTAGTGGTAAAAATTTATATATTTATGGTAATAGTGGGAATAAGGGATTTGTTAGGGATGAATTATTAGCATTATCTAAAGATTTGAAAATTGATCTTTTTACACCTGAGGGAAATTTGGAAGAAGGTATTCCATTTGGAGTTTGGAATGATATAGGTGATCATGTTGCATTTAAATATAGTAATGTTCCATTTGGTAAAATTGAAGCTACTTCCCTTGAAAGTTTGGATGAGATGTATGGGTTGCCCGATGATCCTACTGGAGAAGGTGTTGGAATTATCGAGGGAAGCAGTAATGATAATTATGATTATGTGATGAATAATTTCATTGATAATGTTGAGAAAAATTTATCTAATTCTGTAGAACTTGTGTTTAATTATTTGGTTAGAGAAGATAGAAGTATAAAAATAATTACTCAGTTATCAGAAGAGAATATTGATAAGATATCTCAGATAAAATATGAACTTTATAGTGGAAATAAAAAGTTGAAAGAGATTTCATTAGATGAAACTTTAATCACTGAATTTAAAGATTTGGATGAAGGAAATTATACTGTTAAGGTTGTTTGTCCAAAGGAAATTGAATTTTTGAAAGATATAGAGGAATTTGATTTTAATTTTGAAGGTGATTTAAATGGTAAATTTGTTTTTGTAAATGATGAGATTGTAACTTACACTTATAGGAAAGAATTTACTGATAATTATAATTCAGTGAGAGAAGATATTAAGAATAGTAAGTTTGAGATTAGAGCTAAAAAGCTTCTATTTGATTATTCCTCTGGAGTTATGGGTGATTATGAGGAAGAAGACGATAGTAAAAATGAAATGTTAATAAAAACTCTAGCTATAGTTTTGATTGTATTAATTGCATGTTATGTGCTTCTTAAAATTATTTTATCTAAAATTAATAAAAATGATTAAATGAAAACTTTTTGATTAAAGTTTTCATTTTTTTTATTTAAAAAATTTTTGATGTTACGATAATAGGAATAAAAGTGATTATTTAGAGAAATAGATAATTTATTTTCGTTATTCATGCGTTTTCAAGGAGGGAGAAATTAGTGAGTAGGGATACAGATAACGTTAAAAATGATAAAAATTTTAAAAAGAAACTTATTAAATCATTAGGAATCGCAACGACTCTCGCTACGATGACGAGTATTGGAATTTCAGAACTTCCCCTTAAGGAGGTTCAAGCACTTAAATTTAAACTTCCAAGTTTTAAAAAACCCAGTCTTAAAAATCCTGTTAAGAAACCTACTTCAACTTCAAAACCTTCAAGTGGATCAAGTAGTTCAAGCAGTTCGACGCTGAAACCTGTAGGAGGGTCAAGTACTTCAAGTAAACCAGGTGGTACAACATCAACGAATAAACCTGTAGGAGGGTCAAGTACTTCAAGTAAACCAAGTGGTACAACGTCAAAACCTTCAAGTGGATCAAGTAGTTCAAGTTCTGGAAATATTATTACATCAAATAAGGGATCATCAACTTCTTCTAGCTCGTCTTCTAGTGGAACTGGTAATAAAGTTACTAGTAATAATAAACCTGTTACGAATACTTCTACAGGAAGTACTAATAAGCCATCAAATACCGTTACAGCACCTAGTAAACCGACATCAAACACAGGTAGTAGTACGAGCACGACAAAAAAACCAACTAATAATACATCAAATAGTACAAGTAAACCATCGAATGGTGAAAATGGAGGTTTTGGAAGTAATAAAACAGATACTTCGGCATCTAGTAATTCAAATACAGGATCAAATTCAACTAATAAACCGAGTACAGGATCAAATTCAAGTTCAACTAATAAGCCAAGTAGTGGGAATACTTCTTCTAATAGTTCAAGTACTAATAAGCCAAATTCTAGCAATTCAAGTAGCAATAAACCGAGTTCTGATAGTTCATCAAGCTCTAATAAACCAAATTCCAGTAATTCAAGTAGCAATAAACCAAGTTCTGATAGTTCATCAAGCTCTAATAAACCGAGTTCTAATGATACAGGTAACAAAAAACCATCTTCTGGAGAGTCAAGCTCAAGCAATAAAAAACCTGGTACTGATGAAAAACCAGGTTTAGATCAGAGTTTGAAACCAACTACTACAGATAAAATTCAAATAGGTTCAAGTATTGCTGGGAATCTTATGAGTGCAGGATTTATGGTATCTAGTGTAGTTAGTGCTATACAAACTGCAGAAAGTATGAAACTTCAAGAAAAGCTTCAGGCTGAGTCTATAGCTGCCCAGGAGAAAATGCAGCAAAAACAAATGGATCATGAGAAGGAAATGTTAAGAGCTCAAGAAGCGATGAATAGTTTATCACAAGGAGGTTCTGAGCAAACAGATGCAGATGGATATTATGATGAAGATGGTAACTATCATTTTAATGATGGATCAGGATATTTAGATAAAGATGGTAATTTTCATTTAGCAGATGGATCAGGATATTATGATAAAGATATGAATTTCTATTATTCAGATGGATCAGGATATTTAGATAAAGATGGTAATTATTTCCTTTCAGATGGATCAGGATATTATGACAAAGATGGTAATTTTTATCCTTCAGATGGATCTGGAGTTTATGATAAAGATGGTAATTTTACTCCTTCCGAAGATGGTGGAAATAATATTGACGAAGATGAGATTGTTGATGAAAGATTTGAAGATGCAGTTTTACTTGAAAAAAATGAAGATAGTAAAAGAAGAAGTACTTATGCTATGTATTATGAGGATGTAGATTACGATAATAATGATATTACTAAATTTGAGACAGGTGTATCTGAGGCTAGAACGCTTAAAAATAAAGACAGATTTGAAAAATTTATTGATGAAGGAATTCTTACTTATAGGCAACTTCAAGCTATTAAAGAAAATATCGAGGGAGGTAGGATGAATTTCTTCATGATCGAGTATATGTATGAGCAAGATATATTAACTTTAGATCAATCGAATGCTGCGTTAGAGATGCTTGAGTATTTCCAAAGTAATGGAAGTTTTAAATAAAATGGTTTGAGGATTATTTATAAGTCCAAGGAGGGTTAGAAGAATTATGGATTCAAATGATAAAAAACAGAATCAAGTTAATGTTGATTTTAATTCATCAAGGAAGAAATTTTTAAATAGAGTAGCTATGGCTACAGCACTAGTTGGTGTTACTGGTATAGCAGGTCATCAGATAGGAACTGCGAAGAAAGCATCTGCGATGATGAAGATTCCAAATAGGTTTACATCGCCAATTAAGACACCTACTTTTGTAGGTAGTAATGGATTTAAAAGACCTGTAAACGGGGTTACAAATAGTTATAAGCCAACTACTGGAGTGTCTTCAGCAGTTAAGCCAAGTACTGGAGTGTCCTCAACAATTAAGCCAAATAATGTAGTTAAACCTAGTAATACTACTACAACAACAAAACCAACTACAGGTTCCACAGGAATAAAGCCAGGGAATACTGCTAGTTTAGTTAATAAATTTCAGTCGGGTAATACATCAAGTACAGGTAGTGGTGTAAAAGCACCGACTAAGCCAAATGCTGGAAGTACCGTGACAGCGCCGACTAAGCCAAATGCTGGAAGTACTGTGACAGCACCAACTAAACCAACATCAAATAATAATACTACTACACAAAAACCTAGTACAGGTACTACAAGTGGAAGTAGTACAGGAATAAAACCAGGGAATACTGCTAATTTAACTAGTAAATTTGAAAATAATGGTAGTAGTACGAGCACGCAAAAACCTAGTACAGGTACTACAAGTGGAAGTAGTACAAGCGGTACAGGAATAAAACCAGGGAATACTGCTAATTTAACTAGTAAATTTGAAACTAATGGTAGTAAAAAACCAACAACTGGGACTAGTTCAAGTGCAGGAAGTTCGTCAACATTAAAGCCAAATTCAAGCACTTCAAGCGGAAGCTCACAAAATAAACCTAATGGACCTACTTCTTCGAATCAAAATGGATTAAAGCCAAATACTAGCTCTGGATCAAGTTCTCAAAAACAACCTGTTGTAACTCAAACAGGAAGTGGAAATAAAGGTCAAGGAAGTACAACTAATGCAAGTACAACTGGAAATAAAGGTCAAGGAAGTACAACAAATGGAGCAGGTACGCAAAATGGAACTAGTGGAAGCTTAAAACCAACTGGAGGAAATAACGGATCAGGAAGTGGTACAGCTAGTTCAAATGGAAATGCAAGTATAAAGTCAAAGGCTCCAAGTACTAAATCAGCTTCTTTAAAAACTAGTGGTGATGCAGATGTAAATACAAATAGAGTTGGAAATGCTAATGTGCAACAAGGTAGCTCAGGTGGTGGGAAAATGGGTAAACTTATGACTGCGATTGGTCTTGTAAGTACTGTTGCATTTTTAGGTACAGCCATAGCTGGTATAATTCAAGGACAACAGAGTATGGAGATGCAAGTTAAGCTTCAACAAGAAGCTATAAAAGCTCAGGAAGAATTAATGAAAAATCAACAAACACAAGAATATGAGAAATTGGCAGCTCAATTAGGTGGTAAATATGACCCTGAGGCTGGAGTTATAATACTTCCAGATGGAAGTAAATTACATGTTATAACTGGAATAGTTACTCATCCAGATGGAAGCTGGACTGATCAAAATGGTAATTTACATCTACCAGATGGAAGTGGAGTTATTAAGCCAGATGGATCTATTGATATAAATGGGGTAGGTACTATAGATAAGGATGGTAATTTGGTTTTAGAAGATGGATCAGGATATTTTGATAAGGATGGTAACTTTGTGTCATCAGGAAGTATGAATCAAATAGTTGGAATGGCCACAGGTGCTGGATATGGAGGAATGTATACAGATACTAAATTTGGAGGTAAGTCTGTAATCGCACAGAGTGAGAACTATGGATATAAGGCATATAGTAGAGATGAATATGATAGAGCACAAGAGAAAGCGGTATCTCATAAAAGTGTTACAGATGGTATATTTACTGCAAGGGAATATGATGCTGTAGTTAACTTAATTATATCTTCAAAGCTTAACAAATCTATGGTTGAAAAGATGGGACAAGATGGAGCGTTTACAAGTGCTCAAATAGAAGTTATAAATCAACTATTAGATACTTTTAATTCAAGTGGTAAACTTTAATATTTAAGGATTTGATATTCAAGGAGGATGAAAAAATGGGAAATGTTAATGTATCCACAAAGGCTGATCAAAGTAAAAGAAAGGGTATTTTAAAGAAGGCTGCATTACTTGCAACTGTTGCTAGTATCACTAGCGCAGCTGCTATAGGTAACCAAAAACCAAAAGAGTCTGAGGCTTTAATAGGAGCTATAATTGGTATTGTATCTACAGTTATAGGTGTTGCTACTGGAATTGGACAGACTGCTGCAGATATTGTGTCTCAACAGAAGGCAGCAGAAGAAGCAAGAAGAGCAGAGGAAGAGGCAAGAAGACAGGCAGAAGAGCAAGCAAGACAAGAAAGGATGAGAGAGCAGCTTGAAACATCTGCTGAACACAATGTTAGATTAGCAGAACAAGAGGTTAGTGACTCCAAAGAGATAAATATATCTATTGCCGATAACTCATCACTTCAAGAGAGTCAGGCATTGGGTCATGCAATGAGATCTAAGGGAGGTTTGCAGAAGCCAAGCTCACCACCTAAAGGGATAAATGTTGGAGGATTCGGAGCAAGTGACGAAGTAGAAGAGAATGATGAAATTCAAAATATAGTAGAAGAAGATGCTTCAGATGAATATGTTGAGGAAATAGTTGATGATTTTGTAGAGGAAATTCATGATGAAGTGGTTGAAGAGTCATTACAAGAATCATTTGATGTTGATAATTCAGTTGACGAATCATATGAGTCCAATGAAGGTGAGGTAGTAGAGACTAAAAAAACAGAAACTATTACTAAGAAAATTAATTTAAATAAGAACAGTTTAATTCAAAGTAATAAGAAGAGTCCAACAAAGGTAGAAACGAATGTAAGTAATAATGGAATAAGTATAGATATAGGAAATTCTTTAGATGATGAGGATGATTCACCTTCTAATGTTATAAGGTTTGATATAAATGAAAAAGAAGATGATGACGGAATTATTTATGAGGAAATTTTAATAAACTCAGGAACTAATAAAAATAAATATGACGGAGTTGAAGTAGGAGTAAGCGATGATATGCTTATGTCAACAGAAGATGCCGAAAACCATCATTTAGTTAAGGATGGATATTTGAGTGCTGAAGATTTAATACTTCTTGATTTTGCTATAAGAAGTGGAGCTATAACAGGAGAGATTCTTGATATTATGTACGATAATGGGGATATAAGTGACGAATATTATGGTGCTGGTTTAAGTTTAATAGAAGAAATAGCTCAAAGATAGAGTAATTTTACTCTATCTTTTAATTTTGTTTTTTTGCATAAAAAAATGGGTTGAACTTTTTGAGTCCAACCCATTTTTTATTGTTCTAGAAGGTCTAAATAATCTCCGAGAGTCATAGTAGTTATTTCTCCTTCATATGGCACATATTCACCAGTTTCCTCATCGTATTTTAAGAATGAATCTGTATCCATATCGTATAATAATTCGTTACCATCTGTATCGAAATATACTTCAGTTTGAAGATATTCTTTAAGTGGCATTGATAATACTTCTCCTGTGTATTCTATAAATTCTTCTGATTCAGGATCTTCTGGATTAAGTTCGTAGAATTTATCATCATCTGGATTATAAATAAGCTCTTGTCCATTTTCACCTAAGTAAATCATTTCTTCCTCTGTAGAATTAACGTCTTCATTTGTAGTACTGTCTTCTTTTGATGAAGTTCCTGAGTTTGTGTTTCCTGAGCTTGTATTTCCTGAATTCACATTATTATCTGGATTTGAGGTTTCAGAATCTGTGTTTTCAGAGTCTATATCATCAGAAGGTGTTTCTTCTTCATCTGTTGTATCACTAGGTGTCTCTGTATCTTCATTTATATCATCATCTTTATCTTCTAGTTCTTTAGCTAATTCATTTAATGTATCTATAAGATCAGGAAGTTGAATTTTAAATTCTTGCATAGAACTAAGAAGTGAAGTTAACTTTGGTTTTAATTCATCAAGTAATATATTTAATGTTATTTGGTTTTTATAGTCGCTTTGAACTATATTTGAATATTGTTCAGATAATATTTTGAATGTGTCATTAAATACTGTTATAGTTGGCACTAATGAAAAAATTGTTGAAGGTAGTTCTTCTTCTACTGCTTCTTTTAGTTCTGATAATGTTATTGAAATTTCATTTAATAATAGGTTACAGCTATTTTGATCTGCATAAGGAGAAATAGGAGAATTTGATGTATTTAATATTTGAGTTAATTTGCTAATTTCCCCATTATTTACATCCAAATAATTATTTAAGTTGTTATTTATAGGTGTGATTTGTCTAAGCGGATTAAGTTCTGGAAAAGTTTCTTTGAATTCCTCTATAAATCCTATTGAATGTGATGCTGATAAAGCTAGTTCTGCTATTTCTTCTACTGTTAAATCTTTATTAGAGTTTAGCATTTGCATTAAAGTAGTATTTTGTGAAGAATTGGAATCTACATTTGATGATGAACTACTACTTGAATTTGATGATGAACTGTTATTTGAACTTGATGAATTAGTAGTAGAAGATGCATCATCTTCAGTATTTTCGTTTGTATCGTTTGTAGTTTTTTCATTTGAAGAATTATTCACTACAACTGGTCTAGATGTACGACTAGCTTTTGCAGAATTTATATTTATATGACTAACTGCACAGTTTGATATAAAAGATGCCATTAATATACCATATAATAATTTTAAATTTCTTTTCATAGGTACCTCCGAAAATATATAAAACTTACCAATTCCAAAAATTAAAATATACATATTAATTATCGAAAAAAACAGTTAAATTTTAATATTTATATAAAAATCACTATATTTTTTAATAACAATTTTTTTTAAAAAAATATAGAATTTTATGAATAATTTTATCGAAAATTATTTTTGTAAATTTGAGATTAAAGATTATTATACGTATTTTTGATTGTACGAATAATAAACTGGGTATTTATAGGTAGTTAGAACTATTTTTAAAAGTAATACATATAATTTTATAAAGATTAGCTATAGTTAAAATTTAATTTTTGAGGTGCACCAATATATGAAGAGTATTTGTGAATTTAACGTAGGAGATTTTATAGAGATACATCATATTGATCTTTTGAAGTATCAAAAAGAGAGGATACTTTCCATGGGATTTACAAAAGGAACCGTCATAGAAGTATTAAGATTTGGTTATAAAAGAGGACTTGTATTATTTGATGTCAGGGGTATAATGGTTGCTCTTAGAGATGAAGAATCTAAATTTATTTATGGAATAAAAGTTTAGGGGGGTTTATGGGACTTACTAATATATCTTCGAAGAAAGAATTTATGAAAGATATTTTTAACACAGATAATGAATCAAGAAGTATTGTATGTTTAGTTGGAAATCCAAATACGGGGAAAAGTAGTATATTTAATTCTTTAACAGGTATGCATCAACATACGGGGAATTGGTCGGGTAAAACTGTTGTAAATGCATATGGAGAATATATTCATGCGGGAAATGAGTATGGTATTATAGATCTTCCAGGTATATATTCAATACTTTCGTATTCTCAAGAAGAAGAAGTTGCTCGTGAATTTATATGTTTTGGGAAATATGATGTTTTAGTTTTAGTCTGTGATATGACTTCTCTTGAGAGGAATTTAAATATATTTTTTCAAATGCTTGAAATTAATAATAGGATAATCATATGTTTAAATCTCTATGATGAGGCAAAAAAGAAGGATATACATGTAGATGTTGATAAGATGGAAAAAATGCTCGGAGTTCCAATTGTAATAACATCTACGAAAGAGAATATAGGACTTGATAAACTTAAAGATAGGATAAATGATGTTATAAAAGGAAAGTATACTTTTAAAACTTTAGATACAGAATATGATGATGAAGTTGAGAATAATGTTAGCGAAATTTTAGATAAAATGGATGATTCTATAAATTTTTTAAATAAAAGGTGGATTGCTCTTAGACTTATAGATAGCGATATTAGTTTTTTTGAATTTATGTATAAATATTTGAATGAAAATGATATAGATTATATAGAAAATTTTAAAAGCAATTTTGATAGCTATAAAGTAGAGGAAAATAGAGAGAGAATAATTGGTAGTGTATACAAAAGATGCAAGAAAGTAAAGGAAAAGTGTGTAAAAGAATTAGGAGATAAGTATACAAGGGATAGAAAAATTGATGATATAGTAACCTCAAAGAAATATGGTATCCCTATAATGTTTATACTTTTAGGATTGGTATTATTTATAACAATTAGTTTATCAAATGTTCCATCCTCTTTATTATCGAGTATGTTTAATTTTTTAGAAGGTAAATTATCTATATTTATTATGAATTTAGGATTTCCGATATGGATACATGACATGTTAGTTTATGGACTTTTTAGAGTGACTGGATGGGTTATATCTGTAATGTTACCTCCTATGGCAATATTTTTTCCTATGTTTACTTTTTTAGAAGATTTAGGGTACTTACCTAGAGTTGCATTTAATATGGATCATTTATTTAAAAAATCGGGATGTCATGGAAAACAATGTTTGACTATGTGTATGGGATTTGGATGTAATTGTGCAGGTATTATTGGGACTAGAATAATAGAATCCAAGAGAGAGAGATTAATAGCTATAATTACAAATAATTTTGTACCATGTAATGGAAGATTCCCTACCATGATAGTATTATCCACAATATTTTTTTCATCTACAACGAGTTTATTTTTTAACTCTATAATTACTACATTGGTTGTAACTATTATCGTTCTTATAGGAATTGGTGTTACTTTTTTAGTATCTTATATTTTATCTAAGACATTATTAAAAGGTGAACCATCATCATTTACATTGGAACTTCCACCATACAGGAGGCCTAGGATAAGAACTATATTATACACCTCACTAATTGATAGGACAATTTTTGTATTAGGTAGAGCTATAATGATTGCAGCGCCATTTGGGATTATAATATGGATACTTGCAAATATTTTTATAAATGACGTAAGTATAATAAACCATATAATAAATTTTCTTAATCCTTTAGGTAAATTAATAGGTCTTGATGGAGCGATATTGTCATCATTCTTTTTAGGAATACCAGCAAATGAAATTGTTATGCCTATTTTACTTATGAGTTATTTGTCTACGGGATCTTTAATTGATTTTGAAACAGCAAATTCTCTTGGAATGATTTTAAGAGATAATGGGTGGACTATAATAACAGCGATAAATATGATGTTATTTTCTCTTTTGCACTTTCCTTGTTCTACTGCTTTATGGACTATAAAGAAGGAAACTGGTAGTAATAAGTGGACATTTTTGGCTTTTTTAATTCCAACTTGTGTAGCATTTATAGTTTGTTTTTTTGTGAATATATTTTTTAATATTATTTTTAAAGTGTTGTAGCGTTTACAACATTTTTATTTTTATATAATATTATCCTGCATTTTTAATATAATTAAGGGGTTATTTTAAAATTATTTGGTAATAATAAGAGAGAAAGGAGTATACTATGGGGAAATTAAAAGAAATACTTAAAAAAGTTAAAGATTTTATAGAAAAGCTTTCTTCTAAAACAAAAAAGATAATAATTACTGCATTTATAATTTTAGTTTTGTTCCTTTCTTTTTTCTTAGTGTACTCTAATGTTACTAAGTATGGACTTTTATATTCAGATTTGGATCCTGCAGATAGCAAGTATATACATGAACAATTAGTAGATATGGGTTTAGATGTTAAAATAAGAGGGAAGTCGATTTATGTATTAAGAGATAGGGTTGATGAATTAAGACTTACTTTTTCTCCAGAGTTGAAAGGTGGTAGTAAAGGATTTGAACTTTTAGATAAGAGCAGCGGATTTGGATATACGGATGAGGAATTTTTAATACAAAAACAGAGAATTGTACAAGGAGAACTTGAGAGAACCATAAGAAATTTTTCTCAGGTTAAAGACTCACGAGTTCATATTTCGCCATCTAAGACTAGTGTTTTTATGACTGAGAAAGATCCTGCTAAAGCATCTGTTTATTTAAAGTTAAATCCTGGAGAATCTTTATCAAGAGAGCAAGTTAAATCCATAATTCACCTAGTATCAGCAGCTTGGAATAATTTACCTTTTGAGAATGTAGAGGTAGTAGATGCAAGGATGAATTTATTATCTTTAGGAATATATGATGGAAGTAATGAAGTGAATTTTACAGGGAATTTAGATACTCAAATGAATTTAGAGAGGAAATTTGAACATGAACTTGAGAGTAGAATTTTATCTATAATTGAGCCAGTACTTGGATATGATAAGGTTAGAGTTCGTGTTAATGCAGAATTAGATTTTGATTCAAAAAAGAAAACTGAAATAATAGTAGATGATAATAAGGTTCCTATAAGTGAACATCTTATAAAAGAAAATAATGGGACTTCTTCAAACGCTGGAGGTGGACCTATTGATAATAATATGTCAAATGTTGAAGAAGATAATTCTTCTGATAGGTCAAGTAGAGAAGAGAGTATAACCAATTATGAACTTTCTAAACAGGAATCGACTATTATATATGCTCCAGGCGAGATAAAAAGGATTACAGCATCTTTTGTATATGATGGAAATATAACTCAAGATATGAGAGATAATATAGAGAGCTTAATTAATGGAGTTATTGGTTTTAATGCTGAAAGAGGGGATTCAATTTCAGTAGTTGGAATGGAATTTAATGGACTTAAACAAGAAATTTCTCAGATAAAGAGAAGAAGTATTGTTCCTATAATAGTTTCAGTTGTTGCATTAATAGTCATTTTATTTTTAATAAAGATATTTAAGAAGAATAAGGATTCAGTGCCTGCATCCAAAAATGAGAATTTACCACAATCGATTTCAGATGCTAAAGAGATGATACAACAAAATGTTGAAGAAAATATTAAGAAAAATGGTATAGAAGATACAAATCCAGAGAATAAAATGCTTGAAGATGCTATTAAGAATTATGCAATAAATAAACCAAGCCAAGTAGTTGAAATTATAAAATCTTGGATGATGGAAGATACAAGATAATAGGGAGGTATGTATAGATGATAAATTCTATTAGTGGATTTAATAATTTTAATAAAGAAATTTTAACCGTAGGTAGTAGTAGACCAAATGTGTTTTCTGAAATGTTAAACAATTATATAAATAGTTTGGATAGTTATCAAAAGAGAGCTGATAATAGTGTTGTATCTTTTATAAAAGGGGATGAGAGTGAAGTTCATAATGTTATGATAGCTATGCAAGAAGCTAGACTTACACTTCAGACAGCTATTGAAATTAGGAATAAAATGGTAGAAGCTTATCAAGAATTATCCAAGATACAGATATAATTGACAATGTGATTAATTTAGATATATAATGGATTTGTAATTGAATATTTGCTAGGGGTGCTTTAAGCTGAGAGATGGTATGAGATATATTGTCAACCCTTAAACCTGAACTGGATAATGCCAGCGTAGGAAAGCGTTAATATACGAATAATGTGTGGCTATGTTCAGTATTGAGCATAGTCATTTTTTTATGATTATTATTATGGGAGATGACTTGAAAATGTATTTTCTAGTTTTGATTTTGATAATTATATTTATATTGATTTATGCATTTGAATTAAGAAGGAGTAAGTTTGATACAAGAACATTAATTACCATAGGAGTTTTTTCAGCTCTTGGATATGTACTTAATTTGTTTAAATTTATAAGGATGCCTCAGGGTGGATCTATTACATTTTTTTCAATGCTTCCTGTTATGATGATTACGTTCATACGTGGTAGATGTGTTGGACTTACATCAGGATTTTTATTGGGGGTGTTAAAAACATTTGATGGATTGGTTATTGTTAATCCACTTCAATTTATTTTAGATTATTTATTATCTAATATGTGTTTAGGTTTTTCGAATATTTTTGGAAATAAAAATAGGATAATGATATTTTTAGGAAGTTTATTTAGTGGAATTTTATGTGTTATGTTTAATGTTGTGTCAGGAGTTTTATTTTTTAGTGAATTTGCACCAGAAGGATGTAATGTCTGGATATATTCTCTTGTATATAATTTTTCGAGCATTGGGATTGAAGTATTATTAACATCTATAGTTATGTCATGTATGCCTTTAAATAGAATAATAAAGAGTTTAAACAAAGAAGCGTAGAAATATTCTACGCTTCTTTGTTATTTTGAGCTTGAGTTTTGACATCCAAGTACATTTTCAATTTTAGAGAGAACTACTTTTTTAACTCCATCTTTTGCAGCTCCTAAATATTTTCTAGGATCAAATTCAGAAGGAGTGTCTCCAAATACTTTTCTTACATTTGCAGTCATAGCAAGTCTTAAATCAGTATCCATATTTATTTTACAAACAGCCATAGATGATGCACGTCTAAGCATATCAACAGGTATACCCACGGCATCTTTAATTTTTCCGCCATAATTATTGCAAGTTTGTACACTCTCTGAATCAACAGCGGATGCACCATGTAATACTATAGGGAAACCAGGTAACTTTTTTTGGATTTCTTCAAGAATTTCAAATTTAAGAGAAGGTTTGAAATCTTTAGGGAACTTAAATGCACCGTGTGATGTTCCTATAGCTATAGCTAATGAGTCGCAGTTTGTTTGTTTAACAAATTCTACAGCTTCATCTGGATTTGTGTATATATGACTATCTGCAACTACATCATCCTCAACTCCAGCAAGTACACCAAGCTCAGCTTCTACAGATACACCTTTAGAGTGTGCATATTCAACAACTTTTTTAGTAAGATTTATATTTTCTTCGAAACTATGATGAGAACCATCTATCATAACTGAAGTAAATCCTGCATCGATACATTTCTTACAAGTTTCAAAATCAGGACCATGGTCTAAGTGAAGAGCAATATCTAAACCGCTCTCATTAGCAGCTGTTTTAACAAGTGATATTAAATATTCTATACCAGCATATTTTATTGCTCCAGTAGAACACTGTAGTATAACAGCTGAATTTTTCTCTTTACATGCTTCAATAATACCTTGTATAGATTCTAGGTTATTTATATTGAAAGCACCTATTGCATAACCGCCTTCATAGGCTTTTTTAAACATTTCTTTAGTTGTAACTAATGGCATATAATCACTCCCTAATAAAAATTACTATAACTTTGTATATGAAATTATCTACTTATTTATTATAATATCAAAATAGAAAAAATCCAAATTTTATTGATAAGTAAAAATTTTATAATACAATATTATTACAAAATTAAATAATATTATTAAAAAAATCGTTAATATTTTTATAATATATTTCTAATCTTAGGAATCTGTGAATCATATATGTGTTCGATATAAAATTTTAGGATTTCAATTTTTGATAAACAAATATCCCTATTTTTCATTGCCATATTTGTAGAAATATCTTTAATTGATAATAAGACTTCGTGTAAATCGTTTTTATTTGAAAATAATGAGAAACACTCTAGTTCTTTTTTATGCATTAGTTCAAATTCACTAAATAAACTTATCGAAGAATCCCAGTCATCGTTTTCTAGAGATATTTTGATAACATCAAGTTTTTTATTTATCTGGTACGTTGATTGCTTAACATACAAAAATGAAAAGATTATAAGTAATATAAGTAAGGTATATGATCCATATACTGATATATTTTTTATATTAAATTTCATACTGTATTTTCCTTTTCAAACTATTATTTTATTTCTAATTGGTATTTAAATGTACCATTAGAGTCTGTATATGCATAGAGTACATCTTTTGGAGATTTTATTTTATTTTCTTTAAGTTGTTTCATAAGCCAGTCATTATTTCTATTTATGTATTTAAGTCCTTCCTTCACAATTTCTCCATCTATTATTATGGAGGTTGGGAGATATACTTTTTCATTTTCATTATTTTTTGGTATAACTGCTATTTTTCCACTACGTTCTAGTATAGCAAAACCTATTTTAGATAGATCATAATTTCCAC
Organism: Candidatus Arthromitus sp. SFB-mouse-NL; assembly: GCF_000709435.1. NCBI lineage: Bacteria > Bacillati > Bacillota > Clostridia > Eubacteriales > Clostridiaceae > Candidatus Neoarthromitus > Candidatus Arthromitus sp. SFB-mouse-NL. The sequence goes on along the minus strand of NZ_CP008713.1, from coordinate 1,411,428 downwards.
CAGATCTTAAGTCTTCTAATACGTCATTTATTGTTAGTTTTTCATTTTTCAAATTTTCTTTGATAAATTTGCCATCTTTGACTAAAATAACAGATTTACCACCAAATAATTTTCTGAGTTTTATATTTTTAAGTTGAATTTGAGAAATAATAAATTCAATAAATAATATTGTGAAAATACAAATAATCCCATACAAAAGAGGAATTGATACATCCTCGAGAGGAAGGGTTGCAAGTTCTGCAATCATTATGGAAACGACAAATTCATAGGGTTCTAATTGTGCTATATATCTTTTTCCCATCATCTTCATTGTAAAAAACATTACGACAAAAATTATTATAGTTCGCGATAGTACTATAAGCATCTTTAGGTTTATCCTCCGTATATTTAAATTATTAATCTAAATTAGTATTGTCTTAAATAAGATTATTATGTAAGTATATAAACAAATCTATATATAGGATTTATTATTGGGTTATGTATCACATTTATATAATAGGGTAAATATAATACTTTAGATTCAAAGAGTGTTAAAGGATTATTTAGGCTTATGTCTTATAAAAGTGCCGTAGATATTTATCATAATGATTTGGTGAATTTGTTAAAAATGCTTGATATTTATGTGATAAATTATAGGAATTTAGTATCAACTTTGAATGATATTAATTTAAATATTTTGATATCTAAGAGGAAAAAGAGGAGAGCTATAAAGCAAGTTGAGGAACTGGGATGTATAATAGATGCGTTGCTTGAATCCATATGTAAAGCTCAACAATGTTATTTGCGATATGTAAAGATGAAATGCGATGTTTTGTGTGAAATTATAAATTGGGATTTTATAAAACTTGAGATTGAACAGGAACTATTACTTAATTTGGATACTGATTTTAAGCATAAATTTTTAAGTATATATTCACCTAAAGATAATTCAGTATCATTGATTAAATCTGAAAATAATTTATAGATGTCTTCTATATAAAAAATTTTAAAAATAGGAATCTTTTTATTTAGCTGAGATTCCTATTTATTTTATGATAAATTATATTTAAATTACTTGATTTATTATTTTTAATTAGATTAGTACGGAGTGATTTTGTTGGAGAAACTTAATTTAGTTTATTTTAGGAATATTTTGAATAAAAAAATTTATGATGAGTTTGGGGATATTTTAGGAAAATTAAAAGATATTTATATTTCAACTGAGAAGGGATATCCTTTATCTATAGGATATAAAGTTTTAAGGGATGGAGAGGACTTTTATTATGAGTTTAAACAGATAAAATTCTATAGATATAAACGCAATATTATAATAAAAGTATTGGGGGTTTTTAACATAATACCTCAGAGTTATAAGTACAGACTTTCTAAAGAAATATTAAATAAACAAATTATAGATATAAATGGTAAAAAAGTTGTTAAAATAATAGATGTTCATATAGCAAGTATAGGAAATGAGCTTAGAGTTGTTGCCATTGAGAGTGGGGTTACAACTTTTTTAAGGAAGTATAATATAAAATATGTTCCAAAATTTATTAAAAAACTTACAAATAAAATATTTAAGAATCTTGAAGATACGGTTATAAAGTGGGAAGATATGGAATCAATTCAGTTTATTGAAAATGGTTTACTTATATCAGTACCGCAGTCTAAACTTTCTAAAATGCATCCAGCTGATATTGTTGAAATTCTTGAGGATTTAGATGATAATGATAGAAAAAAATTATTTGAGAGTTTTAATGATAATTTAGCTAGTGAGATACTAGAAGAGATGGAAGATTTAGATATGAGAATTGATATAATAAAAAATTTAAGTGACTCTAAGGTTATAAGTATACTTAATTATATTCCAAACTATGAGCTTGTTGATATTTTAGAGAAAGTTGATGAATCTTTAAAGGAAAGAATACTTATAAATTTGGAAAAAAGTGATATCGATGATATAAGAAATATAATGTCTTATGCTGAAAATAAGGTTGGAAGTATAATGAATACTGAGTTTATAGGCTTTAATATAAATTTAAAACTTGGTGAGATAATTGATATTATAAGGAATACCAAAGTTAGAGAAGAGTATTTATATAGTATCTATATACTTGATGAAAATAATATTTTAAAAGGAGTAGTTGATTTTAAGTCGCTAATATTTGTAGATAAAAATGTTAATGTATTTGAAATAATGAATAAAGAATTTATATATGTATATGATGATTATGATTTAGAACTAGCTGTAGAAGTTTTTTTAAAATATAATTTAGTTACTATTCCTGTTATAGATAATTCTGGAAAATTAAGGGGATCATTATTTATACATGATATATTAACGAAAGAATTTTTAAGGATTTAGGTTGATTATAAATAAAATGGATAATGAATTAAGAAAAACACTTATAGATTATATGAATTCTTTAGATGTTTTGTATGGTTTTACTGAGTGTAGAAAGTTTATAGAATTATATGATTATTTAAAAATTAAAAGTGATAGGAGATATTTAACAGAGTTTGAGAGTTTGGATATAGAAGATAGAATAAACCCTTTTTTATATTTAGAAAATGGGGAAACAATAATTTCCATTGCTGTACCGTATTACAGGGAGAATTCATCTTATAATCAAATGTTTTCTAAATATACTCAAGGTGAAGATTACCATAAGGTAGTTTTGTCGTATTTGGAAAAGATATCTCATTTTATAGAATTAAGTGGATATGAATATAGATTATTTTGTGATACTAATAATTTACCTGAGAGGTATATAGCGTATTTATGTGGTATTGGTCATATTGGTAGAAATAGTATGGTTTATACAAGTAAATATGGATCTTATGTTTTTTTAGGAGAAATTATAACAAATGCGAAGTTAAGTATGAAAAATTCATGTGAATACTATGAAAAAAAATTTAATGATATAGGATTATTTGAAAAATGTGGTATATGTAATAAGTGCTTACATAGATGTCCAAATAAAGTGTTGTTTGATAAAAATTTTAGATGTTGTGTATCTAATTTAACACAGCAGAAGAAATTAGGACTCCATGATATAGAGGGTTTAAATGGTATGATTTTTGGTTGTGATATATGTCAGGATAAGTGTCCTAAAAATAAGAATGTAGAGTATTCTAGTATAGATAGATTCGATGCTTTAGAGTTTATTAAGAATATAAGTGATGAAGATATTGTAAATATGAATAATAGTTTTTTTAAAAAAAACTTTAAAAAAGTTGCTTGTTCATGGAGGGGTAAAAAGATTTTGCAGAGGAACTCTTTGATTAAAAATAGATATAATAAAGATTTTTTGTGCAGATTATCTCTCGAGAATAATGATGAATTAAATAATTATAAGAATTTATTTTTAGATAATAATTTTGAGGAATAGGTAATGAAGAAGATATCTTTAATGAAAATTTTGATAAATATAATATTATTTTCAGAGAAAATAATACCAGATAGTATTATGAAGAAAATAGTAAATTTTGGTGTGGATGTATACATAAACAAATATGCAAAATTGAAAATTATAGGTAAAGATAAACTTAGAGAAATAAAACAACCTGTTATTTTTATTTGCAATCATTTGAGTAATGCAGATGGACTTATATTAAATAAAGTATTAAAAGATCAGGATGTAACCTTTATAATGGGAGTTAAGTTAACGCAAGATCCGATGACAAATTTAGGATGTAAGATAGTTAAAAATATACAAATAACTCCTTCTTCTCCTGATAAAAATGCAATTTCTAATTTAGTAAAACATGTTAAAAGCGGAAATAATATTTTAATTTTTCCAGAGGGTACACGTAGTCGTGATGGGAAAATGATAAAAGCTAAAAAAGGTATATATTTAATAGCGAAATTGTGTAAGGTTCCAATTATCCCCATTGCTATTTATGGAAGTGAAAAATTTATGCCAATAGATAAAGATGGTAATATGAATAATGAGACTTTCAATAATGCCGATGTATATGTTAGTATTGGGGACAAAGTAGATATTCCAGAGAAAATTAAAAGTGAAACTAAGGAAGAGTTTGAAGGGAGATTTATAAATACATTGATGCATAAGATAGCAATTATGCTTCCTAGAGAGTATAGAGGGGTATATGAAGAAGAAGTTTAAGATTATAGTAGATAAATTGATTGAGAGTTATCCTGATGCTAGGTGTGAACTTGAATATAAGAGTCCATTTCAATTACTTATAGCTACGGTTTTATCCGCTCAAACTACAGATAAAAAAGTAAATGAGGTGACAAAGAATTTATTTATAGAATATCCAAGATTGGAAGACTTTTTAAAATTAGACGAGAAGGAGCTTCAAGACAAGATAAAATCTATTGGATTATATAGGATGAAGAGTAAAAATATTATAAATTTATGTAGGATTTTAGAGGAAAGATTCGATAGCGAAGTTCCCAGAACTAGAGATGAATTGATAACTTTACCTGGTGTAGGGCGTAAAACTGCAAATGTTGTTATATCTAACTGTTTTGGTGTACAAGCTTTTGCAGTTGATGTACATGTATTTAGAGTGTCTAATAGAATAGGTATAGCTAATTCACCGACTCCAGAGAAAACCGAGTTAGATCTTATGAAAAATATTGATGAAAATTTATGGACAATTTGCCATCATACTATTATTTTTCATGGAAGGAGATGCTGTACATCTAGGAAGCCAAATTGTGGAGAATGTAAAATAAGTGAATATTGTAAATATTATAAACAAAATAATTAGGGAGAGTATGGATGAGTAAAAAACTTAAATTAGGTGTTCTATATGGAGGGATATCATCTGAGCGTGAAGTTTCTATAAATACAGGGAAACAAATAATTTATGCATTAAATAAGGAAAAGTATGATGTTGAAGGGATATTGTTAAATAATAAAGAGGATGTGTTTAAATGTAAGGGATTTGATTTTGTATTTATTGCTTTACATGGAGAATTTGGTGAAGATGGACAAGTTCAGAGTATTTTAGATGCTATGGGGATTAGATATAATGGATCTGACTTTTTAACTAGTTCACTATGTATGAATAAATATTTAGTTAAGAAAGTATTGAGTGATTATGATATACCTATGGCAAAGGGAATTATTGTAGATAGGGATTATGATTTATTAAATATTGATTTAAATTTTCCAGTTATTATTAAACCAAATATTGGAGGATCTAGTGTTGGGGTAGTTATTTGTAAAACTAAAGATAAATTATTTGAAAATGTAAAGGAGTCCTTTTTATATGATGATCATCTATTAATTGAAGAATTTATAGGAGGACAGGAAATAACTTGTGGAATATTAAATGGGGAGTCGCTTCCAATACTTAAAATAGTTCCTAGGAATAATGATTTTTTTAATTATAAGTCTAAGTATGATAATACAACTATTGAGGAACCTATAGATTTACCTGTTGAGTTAGATAATAAGATTAAGGAAATTTCAAAAAAATGTCACAGTGTTTTGAATTGTAGGGTTTATTCGAGAGTAGATTTCATATTGAGGGATGGAATTCCATATTTTCTTGAAATTAATACATTACCTGGAATGACTGAAGGAAGTCTTTTTCCTAAAATAGCTAGGCTTATAGGATTAGATTTCAAATCATTATTAGATAATATAATAGAAAATTCTAATAATAAATATATTTAATACAAATCATTTAATGGTTTGTATTTTTTATAGTATTATAATTTAATTTGTGATATCATTCTAACATATTTGTAAATTAATTTAAGATCTAGGAGTATAAGGATGTATAAAATACTAAAAACATATAAAAATTTACGATTAGAAAAAAGTATCTCATCGGTTATATTTACTATTTTGATTATTTTAAGTATTGTTTTTCCTATTAGTTTTGTAAATTATAGGATTTCAAGTCTTGTTAACAGTTGGGAAGGTAAGGTTTATAGTGGTGTAACAATTAATAATGTAGATGTAAGTGGATTAAGTAGATCGGCTCTTAAAGATTTTTTGGTAGAAAAATTTTCTGGTAGTATAACTAACGATATTGTTGAATTTAGATTAAATGGAAAAGGAATAGATATACAGAGTAATGAATTAGGTATAACTTATGATTATGATAGAGCTATAGATGAAGCATTTAGTTTTTCAGATGGATTAACTTATACTCAAAAAGTAAATCAAATCTTGAATCCTCAAAAGATTAAAGATATTAAGTTGAATGAAATATTTGATATTTCTGATTATCAAGTGGAGAGTTTGTATAACAAATTATCAAATAGGTTTAATGTAGATCCCATTAATGCAGAGATATCTATAGTAGATGGACAACCTGTTATCGTTAAGGAAAGTTATAGTAGTATTGAAATTGATAAGGAATCACTTATAAGTATGATAAGTGATACAGATCCATCATCGGCTTTTCAAAATGGTATGAATTTAAGTGCGAAAAGTCTAAACTCTAAATATACATCTGATATTCTTGGTAAAATAAATGGAAAACTTTCATCTTATTCCACATCATATAAAAGTTCATCTTCTGAGAGGGCAACTAATGTTGAACTTTCTGCGAGCTTTATAAATGGAACTATACTTATGCCAGGAGAAAGTTTTAGTTTTAATAGAATAGTTGGACAAAGAACTAGAGAGAGAGGATTTAAGGATGCGGCTATAATAGTTGGCAATGTTTATGAATCTGGTTTAGGTGGAGGCATTTGTCAAACATCTAGCACTCTTCATCAAGCTGTTGTTAGAGCAGGTATAATACCTACTCAGAGGAGAAATCATTCTCTTCCTACGTCTTATATGCCTCTTGGATTTGATGCTGCTGTTGCTTGGGGAAGCCTTGATTATGTATTTAAAAATACATATAGTTTTCCAATCTTAATTGATATATCAACAGAAGGAAGAAATCTTACTGTATCTATATATGGAGATGTAACAGCTGTAGATAAGACATATTCAACTGTTGCTGAAACTCAGGAGTCAATTCCTTATTCTACTAAATACGTTAATGATAATACATTAGCTAAAGGAACTCAAGTTGTTCAAAAAAATGGAGTTAATGGAAGTAAAGTTAAAGTATATCTTGTTTCTAAGGATAAGAAGACTGGTAAAGTTATAGAGAAGAAACATGTCTGGAATGATTACTATGCTCCGCAGGATAAAGTTGTTAGAGTTGGAACAAAATAGATTTAATATTGATTTAAAGAGGATTATATTTGTAAATATAATCCTCTATTTTTACGGAAGGAAGTAGAAAATGAATTTTAATATAGTATTATTTGAACCTGAGAAACCTTTAAATACTGGAAATATAGGAAGAACATGTGTACTTACGAATTCAAAGTTGCATTTAATAAAGCCATTTAATTTTTCTTTAGATGATAAAAATGTTAGGAGAGCAGGGTTAGATTATTGGAAGGAAGTAGATTTATATTTATATGAAAATTTCTATGATTTTTATGAAAAATATAGAGAACATAACATTTATATATGCACAACTAAGGGTAAGAAATTTTATACTGAGTCAATATTCAAGGAGGGGGATTGTTTTTTATTTGGTAAGGAATCACAAGGATTGCCTGAGGAAATAATGGATATAATAAAGGATGAAAATAAGATAAGGATTCCGATGATAAATACCACGACTAGATCTTTAAATGTAGCAAACACAGCTAATATAGTATTGTATGAAGCCTTAAGGCAAGTTGGATTTCCTAATATGAAGTAAGTGGAGGATATCGTGGATAAGATAAAAATTATTACAGATAGTACATGTGATTTATCTAAGGATATTATAGAAAAACTAGATATTGAAGTTGTTCCATTAACGGTTAATATAGATTCTAAATCTTATGTAGATGGAGTTGATATAAATTTTAAAGAATTAAATAAGATTATTTTGGAATGTGGAGATTTTCCTACTACATCTCCCCCTAATCTTGACGTTTTTAAAGAAGTATATGAGAAATATTTAACAAAGGGGTATAAAATTATCTCTATTCATATATCAAGTAAATTTAGTTTTACTTGTCAGTCGGCGTTTATTGCAAAGGATATATTAGAAACTCAGGATATATATATTTACGATAGTTTGAATTTAAGTAGTGGTCTTGCAATGATTGTTGTGGAAGCAGCTGAGATGGTTAAAAATGGATGTGAATTTGAAGAAATTTGTAAGAATATTGGATATGGGATATCTAATGTAAAATCTATAGCTATAGTAAATGATATGAGTAATTTGATTATTTCAGGAAAGGTTAATAAAACATTAGGTAAAATTTCTAAATTAACCCGTATGAAAGTTATTATTGGAATTGTAGATGGGGAAGTTACTTTTATAGGAAAAATAATTAGGAAACGGAAAATATTAGACTATTTAATTAATTTTTTAGAGTTAGAAAATTTGGATGATAGTAGTATTATTTATATAGCGCATTCTGATGAGGATGAGTTAACAGGACTTCTTAAAAATTACCTTGAAAAAAATCAATATAAATATTATAGTATAAATACAGGCTGTGTAGTTGGAGCCTATAGCGGAAGTAAGAGTTTAGGTATTTCTATAAAATGTATATAGAGGTGATGATTGATGATTTATGATATTATAATTATTGGTGCTGGTCCTGCTGGATTATCAGCCGCTCTTTATGCTGGTAGAGCGAAACTTAGGACTCTTTTAATTGAGAAGGAATCTTTTGGTGGTCAGGTTTCTACAACTCATGAAGTTGAGAATTATCCTGGTATAGCTAAAGTAACAGGACCTGAGTTATCTGAGTATATGAAACAGCAAGCTATAAGTTTTGGAGTTGAAATAATACAGGAAAATGTTGATGATTTAACTTTGGATTCTGAAATAAAAATTGTTAAAACTTATGAGAATGAATTTAGAGCTAAATCTATTATATTAGCTATGGGTGCAAAACCAAGACTTGCTGGATTTGAGAACGAAGTTAAATTTAGGAGTATGGGAGTATCCTATTGTGCAACTTGTGATGGGGCGTTTTTTGAAGGAATGGATATAGCTGTTATAGGAGGAGGAGATTCTGCTATAACAGAAGCATTATTTCTTACAAGATTTGCAAAATCAATAAAAATTATTCACAGAAGGGATGAATTTAGAGCGGCTAAATCATTGCTTAATAGAGCTCAAGAGCATGAGAAGATTGAATTTATAGTGAATAGTGTTGTTGAAGAAGCGCAAGGGAATGGAGTTTTAGAGAAATTAGTTGTAAGAAATAAAATTACAAATGAACAAAGTGAATTAGATGTAGCAGGATGTTTTGTGTTTGTTGGATTGGATCCTATAAATAATCTTATAAAAGATAAGGTTAATTTGGATGATGCAGGATATGTTATAGCTGGAGAAGACATGAAAACAAATATACCTGGAGTATTTGTTGCTGGAGACCTAAGGCAAAAACCTTTAAGACAAATTGTTACAGCTGCATCTGACGGAGCGATAGCTTCAATCATGGCTGAAAAGTATATAGAGGGTGCAGAATAAAAAATTTAATATTTTGACTAATTTTAAAAGATTATTAAAAAGAGTGCTAATTAAATTAGCACTCTTTTGCTTTATAAATTATTTTAAGGGTTTCTAGAGATGTTTTTTCCCATGAAAAATTTTTGACATGATTCAGACCATTTATTATGATGGAACTCCTAATTTTATTGTTATTTAATATCAAATTGATTTTTTCATATATATCATCTACATCATAAGGATTTATATATAAAGGAGCGGTACCTAATACTTCAGGGATAGATGTTAAATTTGATGCTATAGTTGGTGTTCCACATGCCATAGATTCTAGTGGGGGAAGACCGAATCCTTCATATAATGAGGGATAAATGAAACATGATGCACAATTATATAAAAGAGGGAGATATAATGTTTTAACAAAACCAGTAAAAATTACATTATTTATTAGATTTAATTTAATACAACGATTTAGATAATCATTATATGATTTACCTTTTGTTCCAACTATGATTAATTTAATTTTTTTATTGTGATCATGTACTTTTGAAAATGCTTCAATTAGTCTCGTGATATTTTTTCTTGGACTAAAACCTCCAATATATAAAATGTAATTATAATTTATGTTGAAGGTTTTTTTTAAAAAACTTAATGCAAGTTTTTGGTTTATAGGGCGATAAATTTTGGATGGAGATAGGTGGGTTACAAATATTTTATTTTCATTTATATTAAATGTTTCCATGATATCTAGTTTTGAAAAATTTGATACTGTAAGTATATAACTACTTTTTTTAAGTATTTTGTATATATTTTCATTATAGATTTTTAGATATGATTCACTAACAGTGTTGGGAAGTTTTGAAGGAATGATATCGTGTAATGTAGTCACTATTTTATTTGCATTTTTGTTTGGGAGTCCTATTCCATTGTGTGGATTGAAGAAAACATCACATTTATCATTTAATTCTATGGGATTTTTTGAGATTTCCCAAAAAGATGAGAATTTAGGTATATTAGTATTTTTTGGGAGGATTTTTATAGAATCTTCCTTATTTATTTTAAGTAATTTATTTATTATTTCTGATGAGTAATTACCTATGCCACTACCATTATAAAATAGTGCAGAGCGTCCATCTATTGATATTTTCATATAAGTACCTTCTGAAAAATTATAGTTTTATAATATTAAATTTAATTTAAATTGTTAATCAAATAATAATTATTAATGCTTGGTCATAATGATATAAAGGAGGTGAAGAGAGTATTATGATGAGAGAATTTGAAATAGAGAGACAATTTGATTTAAAAATAGAGAAAATTAAACCTAATAGAGGAATCTATTTTTTGAAGACCAATAAGGGAGAAATGTGTTTAAAAAAGGTATCTTATGGAATACAAAAATTAGTTTTTATATATGGAGCAAAGGAACATTTAATAAAGAATGGATTTGAAAATATAGATAGATTTTATTTGAACATAGAGGGAAATCCATATGCTATAGTAAATGAAGATATCTATACATTATCGAATTGGATAGATGGGCGAGAATGTGATTTTTTAAATATTGATGATGTTAATAATTCAGCAAAAGTTCTTGCGAATCTTCATATATCATCTAAAGGATATGATCCACCTGAGCATTCAAAACTTAAAAGTGATTTGGATAGATGGCCAAGTATTATGGATAAGAGGATAAGATCATTTGATAAGATGAGAGATTTAGTTAGAAAAAAGGGTTTAAAGAACGATGTAGATATGATATATATTAAAAATTATGAGTTTTATAAAGATATAGCTAAAAAGGCGTATAATATTTTTGAAAAATCTAATTATTATGATATTTGCAGAGAAATTGAGAATGAGAAGAGTTTTTGTCATCATGATTATACACATCATAATATAGTGATAGACAAACATGATAATATAAATATTTTAGATTTTGATTATTGTAAAAGAGAAGTAAGAAGCTATGATATAGCGAATTATATAATAAGAGTTTTAAAAAAGAATAATTGGGATATAAATATCTGCAAGAGTATAATTGAGAGTTATAATAGTAATTTAGAATTAAGATATGAAGATATATTTTTAATATATGGTTTTTTGTTATTTCCTCAAAGGTTTTGGAGGGTTTGCAACAGATATTTTTATAATGATGTATTAATAAGGCAAAATGTATTTTTAAGTCAGTTAGAAAAGTTAGTAAATGAACGCGAAAGTTATATGAATTTTATAGATAATTTTGAGAGGGAGTTTTTAATAAAAGTAAATTAAAACGTGTAGAGTTTTACACGTTTTAATTTTTTTTTGTTGACTTTTAATTATTATTAAGTGTACTATTTTAGTAAGTAAAATAGGGGGTTATTAACTTTATTTTTAGGGAGGATTATTATGGAGTTAAATTTAAATAATAAAAATATAGTCATTATGGGAGTTGCGAATAATTTTAGTATAGCTTGGCATATAGCTAAATCTCTTAATAATGCAAATTCTAATATAATATTTACATATGTTAATGATAGATTTAGAGATAATATAGAAAAATTATCTAAATCACTTAATGATAACTATTTAATAGTTGAATGTGATGTGACAGATGATGAAAGTATACGTAATTGTTTTAAAGTTATATCGGAAAAGGTTGGAGTAATACACGGTATAGTTCACTCTATAGCATTTGCAAATAAGAATGAATTAAAAGGGGAGTATTTAAATACAACTAGAGATGGGTTTTTATTGGCTCAAAATGTAAGTTCTTATTCATTGACAGGTGTTATAAAAGAGGCTGAGCAGTATATGAATGAGGGAGGTAGTATAGTTACTCTTACATATTATGGAAGTGAAAAAGTTGTTCCGAATTACAATGTTATGGGTGTAGCTAAGGCTTCGCTTGATATGAGTGTTAAGTATTTAGCTAATGATTTAGGACGTAAAAATATAAGAGTCAATGCTATTTCGGCAGGGCCTATAAAAACGTTATCGGCTAAGGGAGTGTCTGATTTTAATTTAATATTAGATGAAATAGAGAAACAGTCTCCACTTCGACGTTTAACTGATCCATCAGAGGTTGGTGATACAGCACTATTTTTGATGAGTGATTTATCAAGGGGTATAACTGGGGAAATAATACATGTAGATTCAGGATTTAATATTTTAGGTGGAAGAAATACTATATAAATTGTATCAAAATTTATACCTAGTGAATAAATTGAAGTAAACATTTATTGTTATGGAAGATTTATGAAAATAGGAGATATAGTAGTTAGAAAATCTTATGATAAGGATATAAAATTTAAGATAGCAGATATTAAAGATATTAATGGAGAAGTTATTTTTATACTAAAGGGAAAAAGTATAAGGATTATAGCCGATGCTTTAAAGGATGACTTAGAGATTGTAGATAACAAATATGATGACAATTTATCCCAATTAGTCAAAGGTAAACTTAAACAGGCATTTAGTAATAATAAAAATTTAGATTGCAGATTTAGTGATAAAAATTATCGTAATGATATAAAAAATGATGAAAATAGAAGTTTTAAGGCAAATAAAAAAAAAGGTCTTACATTTGGGAAAAGTGGTAAGATATTACACGTAGATGGAGATCTTGAATATTTAAATAAATGTATAGAAGTTTATGAGGAACTTTTTGTCAATGTATATGGTGAATGTGTGGATGAAAGTAAACAACCTGATGTTATATTAGATTTAGTAAGTTTTTATAAACCAGATATTGTGGTTTTAACAGGGCATGATAGTATGAGTAAGAATATAGTTGATTATATGGATTTGAACTGTTATAAAAATTCTAAATATTTTATGGAAAGCGTTTGTAAATTACGTTCTTATGAAAAAAATTTGGATGATTTAGTTATATTTGCAGGTGCTTGTCAGAGTTGTTATGAAGCTTTAATTGGAGCCGGTGCTAATTTTGCGACTTCTCCTGGTAGAGTTTTAGTGCATTGCTTGGATCCGGTTCTTGTGTGTTCAAAAATTTTTAATACATCTATTGATAAAACAATCAAGATAAGTGATGTTATTAGTGAGACTATAACTGGATTTAATGGTATTGGAGGAATACAGACAAGAGGAAAATATAGGGAGGGGTTTCCTAAATCTTTCTATATGTGAAATAGATCATTTTAGTATTTACATACTATTTGCTTGGTAAATTTTGACAAATAGTATGTATTTATGATATAATTGTATTTGGAAAGAGGGTGTTGATTTTGGATGGTTTTAAGACACTAGCATCCATAAAAAAGGACATAGAGGATCACGTTGGTCATAAAGTAACATTAAAAGCTAGCGGAGGAAGAAGAAAGGTCTTTATAAATGAGGGTACTATAGAAAAAACATATCATAGTATTTTTTTAATAAGATTAAAGAATGACACCCAACGAATAGTAACATATAGTTATTCTGATGTATTAACTAATACTGTTCAGATAGTTTATGCTAGTTAGTACTTGTAGAATATATAGGTTAAACATATGATAGTTTAAAAATTTAGGTTTATCATTGATTAGATAAACCTAAATTTTTTATTATTAAATATGTAATATTTTTATTTTTACATTAATAATTATATATTAATTAAGTCGTGGAGGTAATAAAGTGGAAGAGATAAATTTAGTAAAACAAAAAATTAGTTATGAATGTAAAAATATAGAGGGACATAATGATTTTGTAGTTAAAGGTGAATATTTAATTCCAGATACTCATCCAGATGTAGATAAAATATTAATGATAGATGTAAAACCTAAGATTATTAATACTGAAGCATTTATGGATAAGATATTTGTAGAGGGAGAGTTAATATACAGCATTGTTTATGTTGCAGTAGATGATGGGAAAAATAATACATACAATGTTTCTTATTCTGATAAATTTAACCTATATATTGAAAGTTTTGGGATGAGAAAAGAAAATTTATATAATATTAAAGTAGATATTTTGGATAAAAAATCATTGTTGTTAAATGAGAGGAAAATTAGTATAGAGGCACATTTGAAATTTAGTTCGAATTCAAATGAAATATTGGATATAGATATTATGAATGATCTTGAGGATCAAGATGATATACAGCTTTTAATGAAAGATTTGGAGATATGTGAACTAAAAGGTACATTTACTGAGGAATTAATGAATGAAACATCAATAAATGTACCTTTAGATAAAGGTGCTATTGGAAAAGTATTAATATGCGATTCATATATATATAAAACAGAGTGTAAATTATTGGATAATAAGATAACATATAATGCTTATTGTAAAGTGAAGGTATTGTATAAAGAAGTTAATTCTGATAATTTAAATTATTTAGAGCAGGATATATATTTAACTAAAGATTGTGATGTGGATGATATAGATTCTAGTATGATCCCAGTACATAATTGGGATATAATTGGATTTGAATATATGATAGATGAAGATGAGTCTGGAGAAAGTAGAGTTATAAATAGTTATATTAACATAAGATGTAATCTTAAAGTTTTAAGTAAGAACATATTGTCTATAATAGATGATGCTTATAGTAAAAATTCTTTAGTTAATTTAGTTAAAAATACTTATAAAATTAATAATGTAGAGGCATATGGCAATATAGATACAATAATTAAGGATAATATAAACGTAGAAGATGTACCGGTTTCTATAATTTATACTACCGGTAGGTGTAGCATATTAAATAAAAAAATCTTAGAGGGTAAGCTTGTAATAGAAGGTGTTATTAATGCTGAAATTATATATAAAAATAGTGATGGACAATTCTTAAATGTAAAACAAGCATTTCCATTTAACACTAATTTTGAGAATGAAAATATTAAAATAGATATGGATTCAGTATTTAATGAGAATTTAGAAAATATTGAAGCGTTTATTGAAGCTAAGACTATAGGTATAAAAGCGGTTGTAAATATAAGAGTTTATATTAATTCTGAAATTAAAAAAGATATATTGGTTGATATGTATAAAACTCAGGAAGAAATTCCTGTTAAAGATTGTAGTGTTATAATATATATTGTAGGAGAAGAAGATACTCTTTGGGGTATAGCTAAGAAATATTGTGTTTCAATAGAAGATATATGTAGGATTAATAATTTGGATCAAGAAGATGAAATAGCTGGGTATAAATTATTAATACCATCTAAAGCTATATTTTAAGTAGGAGCGTAGCGATGCTACGCTCTTTTTTTGCAATGAATTTTTATAAAAAAAATGTACATAATAAATATGGCTTGTTTAAAGAATGGTATATAAGGATTATTAGAAAATTATGAATATTATTTTTTATAGTGGTTAAAAATATTAAAGTGTATGAGGTGAGAAGTTAATGAGTTATGGTATTAAGGGTGAACTTATAATTATTGGTGGAGCGGAAGACAAGAGTGGAAGCAGAGAAATATTAAGAAGAGTTGCGAATATGATTGATAAAGAAAAAGATACTATGATAGTTTCTACATTAGCTTCTGATTTAGGTAGAGAAGTTGGATATGATTATAAAAATTTATTTCATGAACTTGGAGTTAAAAATATTGAAATTTTAGATATTTCCTCTCGAGATCAATGTGATAATCGAGATTTATTAGATATGGTAAAAAAAGCCTCATTAATATTTTTTACGGGTGGTAATCAGCTCAAAATAACTAGTTTGGTAGGGGGTACACCTCTATATGAAGAAATGAGGAAATTTCATGATAATGGAGGTATATTTGCAGGTACTTCCGCGGGGGCATCGGTTATGAGTGAGACTATGATTGTTAGAGGACCTGATGAAGAGTCGCCAAGAAAGAATAATTTATCTAAATGTCCAGGATTTGGATTTATGCAAGGAGTTATGATAGATCAACATTTTGCCCAAAGAGGAAGAATAGGAAGACTACTAGGTGCTATTGCAGAAAATCCAAGTGTTCTAGGTATTGGTATAGATGAAGATACGGCAATAGTAGTGAATAAGAAAGAAGGTTATTTTAGTGTTATAGGTTCTGGAGCTGTTTATATAATAGATGGTAGATATTTAACTTATAGTAGTTTGTTAGAGCAAGAAAATGAAGTTCCTTTGAGTTTATTCAATGTTAAAATGCATGTTTTAAAAAGTGGAAATTGTTTTGATTTAAATAGAAAGCAACCACTTGAGGAGGAAAGAGTAAAATAATGAAAATTTTAAATTACAGAGCTTATGAGGGTAAAAATATTTATTCTCATAGAAAAGTGGTCAGAATGGATGTAGATTTACAAGGATATTGCGAAACACCTAGTAAGTGCATAGATGGATTCAATGATAAATTGATAGAGTTATTGCCGGAAATTTGGGAGCATAGATGTGGAATAGATGAGGACCATGGGTTTGTAAAGAGATTGAGAGAAGGAACTTATTTGGCTCACGTATGTGAGCATACTATTATTGCGTTACATAGTAGAGTTGGATTAGAAATAGCTTATGGTAAGGCTAGGGAGATAAAAGGAGATCTTTATTATGTTGTTTTTGAATACATTTACAAGAAAACGGCATTAGCTATAGCCAGGCTCGCCATAGATTTGATAAATTCTTTGATATCGAAGAAATATATAGATTTACAATCAAGGATAAGAGATATTAAAAATATATTAGAATATGAAAATTTAGGACCAAGTGCTTTGGCTCTTTGTGAAGCTGCAAAAAAACAGGGCATACCTATTATAAGATTTGATGATGATTCAATGTTTCAGTTTGGATATGGAAGATATAGTAAGATGATTCAAGCGACAATAGATTCAAATACAAGTTCTATTAGTGTGGATATTGCAAGTGATAAAGTTTTAACTAAAAAACTTTTAGAGATGCAGTTTTTACCTGTGGCAAAAGGAGATAAGATCAATAGCCAATTAGAATTATTGATAGAAGCTGAGGCTATAGGATATCCAGTTGTTCTTAAGCCAAGATATGGATATCAGGGTAAAGGAGTATATTTAAACATTAAAAATGAAAAACAGTTAATAGAAGCTTATAATAAAATTAAGTCAAAATATAAGGATATTATGGTTGAACAATATGTTGAAGGATATGATTATAGAGTTTGTGTTGTGGATGGAGATGTTATTGCAGTATCTAGGAGGAATCCGCCTATAGTTAAAGGAGATGGAGTCTCTACTATTAAGGAATTAATAGAAATTTTGAATTCTGATGAATCTAGAGGGGATGGGCATGAGAAACCACTTACTAAAATTAAGATAGATAATGAGCTGATTTTTTGTATATCTAAAAGTGGATATAGTTTAGATAGTGTTTTAGAGGATGGTAAGGAGTTGGTATTAAGGGAGAATTCAAATTTATCTACTGGAGGTACTTCAGAAGATTGTACAGATAAAATTTGTAAAGAAAATATTGATATTTGTATTAGAGCCTCTAAGGCTATAGGACTTAATATTTGTGGTATAGATCTTTGCTGTATGGATGTTTCAAAGCCTTTATATGATAATGGAGTTATAGTTGAGGTTAATGCAGCTCCTGGTATTAGAATGCACCATTATCCAAGTGAGGGAACACCAAGGGATGTAGCTAATGTTATTGTTTCTGCGTTATTTAAGAATTCTCCTAAGAGTATACCATTGATTGCGATAACAGGAACTAATGGTAAGACAACTACAACTAGGATTGTAGCTCATACATTGAGAGGACTTGGTTATACTGTTGGTATGACTACGACTAGTGGAGTGTTTTTAAATGATCAATGTATAGTTAAAGGAGATATGACTGGTTTTTTTAGTGCGAGGAGTATATTATTAAACAAAGATGTTGATGTGGCTGTGTTAGAAACTGCTCGTGGAGGAATTATAAGAAATGGTTTGGCTTATGATTTAGCTGACGTTGGAGTAATTACAAATATAAGTGATGATCATTTGGGTATCGATGGTGTTAACACTTTAGAGGAATTAGCACATGTAAAGTCTTTAGTTATAGAAGCAGTTAAACCTGATGGATATTCAATAATAAACGGTGATGATGATATGTGTAGGAAGATATCGTCTAGAGCAAAAGGTAATTTGATAGTATTTTCTAAGGATAAAGATAATGAGTTTTTAAGAGAAAATTTAGATAAGGGAAACTATGGAATATATATATCTAATAATTCTATTTATGTAGAGAAAAATAGAAGGATATTTCATATTGCTGATTTAAGAGATATACCTATTACCTTTAATGGGGCTCTTACTCATAATATAGAAAATGTTCTTACAGCAACTGCATCTTTAGTGGGACTTGAAATAGATTATTGCATAATATCTAAAGGGCTTAAGAGTTTTCAGTGTGATGATAAACATAATAAAGGAAGATTTAATCAGTTTGATGTTAGAGGAGTAAAAGTAATTTTAGATTATGCTCACAATATTCAAGGGTTTAATGCTATTTTTAGTAGTATAAAGAATATGGGGTATAGTAAAGTAACTGGTGTTATAGGAATACCAGGAGATAGGAATGATAGTGTTGGATTTGAAATTGGAAAACTTTGTTCTAAATATTTAAGTTTTAGTTATATAAAAGAAGATAGCGATAAACGAGGAAGACAAGAGAATGAGGTTGCAAATATTATTAGACAAGGTTTTGGGAATAACAGTAATTTTAAAATAATACTCGATGAGGGAGAAGCTTTGAGTGAGGCTATTGATAATGCTAAGCAGGGTGATTTAATAGTAGCTTTTTATGAGGATTATGATAAGTTGTATAAGGTGATTTTAGATAAACAGAATATAACTCCTAAAAAGGGATTAGCTTAAAAAATAATCAGGGTTTCTTTTGTATCCCTGATTATTTTTTGATTTTAAATACTCTTTTTTATATAATTTAATAAGTTATACGAGAAATGGGAGAGTTATATGAAACTAAGGAGTTATGGCAAGATTAATATTTTTTTAAATATTTTGGGGAAAAGAAAAGATGGATATCATGATATTGAAACATTGATTCAGAGAATTGATTTGTTTGATGATATATATTTAAAAGTAGATAAAGAGTTTGAAGGAGTATACATAGAAATCGAATGTGATAATCATCAAATACCTATAGATCATAGGAATTTGTGCTATAAAGCTTGTATGTGGTTTATAGAAAAGTATGGTTTGAAGGGGAAAATATATATAAAAATACATAAAAATATACCCGTATGTTCAGGCCTTGGTGGTGGGACAAGTAATGGAGCTGAAATAATAAAAGCCTTAAACTATATATATAAATTAGATATTCCTATAGATGTTTTATGTAGGGATAGTATTGTATTAGGTGCTGATTTTCCTTATTGTATTTTAGGAGGAAGTGTTTTATGTGAGGGTATAGGAGAGAAAGTAACGAAATTAAAATCTTTTGAAGATAAAATAATTTTAATTATAAAACCTGATTTTGGTTTTTCTACTAAAGATGTTTATAATAAATTTAATTTATATAATATAAAATATAATATAAACAAGGATATGATCATTAATTATTTGAATAATGATAAGTTCTACGATGTTTGTAATAATATTTCAAATATATTGGAATATTCGGATGTAGAGAATATGGATGTTATACGAGATATGAAATATAGATTAATAAATAGTGGTGCCATTAATGCTTCTATGAGTGGTAGCGGGTCAGCAGTATATGGAGTTTTTGATAATTTATATTTAGCTCAACGCTCGTATGATATATTTAAAAAAGAATTTAATGAAGTATTTTTAACAAAAACTATTAATGAGTAGGGTGTGTAGATGTTTAATTTACATGCCTTATTTTTGTGCATAATTACAAAAAAATAGTAAATAATAAAATTATTAATTAGTTTGGAAGGAATTAATATGATGAATTTACTTAATGTTATGAATAAAAATTTTTATTGGTTAATGATAATTGTAATTGGAATATTAGCTTTTATTGAATTAAGGGAGGTAAATCAATTAAAGAATGATAAAAATGTATGTAAAGCATTAATTTGGATTTATTCTTTTGGAACTTTAGGTATTTTTATTATCAATATTTTGAAATAGGAGGTATATATGGAAGAGAAAATTAAAGAAATAATTTCACCGAATGTAAATGAAATTAATAGTTATCTAAAGGAATTGCTTAAGGATAATTCAGATGTTGTATTTAGAGAATTTAATGTGTCGGGTAAGAAGTGTTTACTTGTTTGTATAGATGGTATATCGGATAAAAACTTAACAAATAATTTTGTAATGGAAACTCTTTTAGATAATAATAGTTTAGTTAATCTAAGTGAAAAACAATTATTCGATATACTAACTACTTCTGATATGAAAAAATCTTCTAATTTAAGAGATTCAATTATCGACTTATTATCTGGAGAAACCCTTCTTTTTATCGAAGGGAAAAGTGAATGTTATATTATTGCAACAAGGTCATGGCCAAATCGTGGTGTAGGGGAACCTTCGGGTGAGTCTGTAATACGAGGATCTAGAGATGGTTTTACAGAAACTATAAGGTCTAATACAGCTCTTATTAGGAGAAGAGTTAGAGATACAAGGCTTAGGATAGAATCTATTAAAGTTGGGGTTAGATCTAAAACTGATACTGCTATTGTTTATATAGATGATATTGTTAATGAAGATGTTTTAACAAGAGTTAAAAAGAAGTTAGAAAGTATAGATATAGATGCAATATTAGATAGTGGATATATTGAACAATTGATTGAGAATGATAAATGGTCTATATTTCCACAGGTTCAAGCAACTGAGAGACCAGAAGTTGTATCATCTGCAATTTATGAAGGTAAGGTTTGTATTATAGTTGATAATTCCCCTTTTGTTCTTATAACGCCAGCAACTTTTTCTAATTTATTTCAAACTCCAGATGATTATAATCTTAGATGGATTTATAGTACATTTTCTAGATTAATAAGATTTTTTGCTCTTATTATATCTTTAGTACTTCCATCATTATATGTTTCGGTGACTAGTTTTCATACGTCTATTATTCCAGCAAAACTTGCCTATTCTATAGCAAGTTCTCGTCAAGGGATTGCATTTCCTCCGATTTTTGAGGCTGTTATAATGGAAGTTTTTTTAGCATTTTTGCTTGAAGCAATTGTTAGATTACCAAAAGCTATAGGATCAACGATTGGTATTGTTGGTGGAATTGTAATAGGTCAGGCAGCTGTAAGTGCGGGTCTTGTTAGTCCTGTTATGATAGTTATTGTTGCTCTAACAATAATAAGTGGGTTTATGTCGCCTAACTACGAGGTTATGCTGTCTATTAGATTATTTAGGATAATGTATATAATAATATCTGGTATTTTTGGATTTTATGGAATAATTTTAGGAACGTTTGTTTTTCTTACATATTTATTGAAAATGGATAGTTTTGGGATTCCTTATTTATCACCAATTGTTAATATGAGAAAAAAGGATTTTAAAGATATATTTGTAAAATATCCTCTTTATTTATTTAAGGATAGGCCTAAGTATATGGATACTCAGGATAAAAAGAGACAGAAATAAAGGAGTTATATATGAGAAATAATGCAGATCGTAAGGTTATACGAAGTTTTGGGGTTTTTTCAACACTTTTTTTAAGTTTAGTTGGATTTGGAGTTTTTACTTATACCAAGAATATAGGCAAAATTTTGGGTAACAACGCTTTTTTTCCGACCATTATATATGGAATTATTTATTTAGCTGTTATTTATATAATTTATAATACTGTTAAGATAAATAATAACAATGAACTGAATATTATTGTGGAAAATTTATTTGGGAAGTTTATAGGGAGAATATTATTATTTTTAATTAGTATAGGCATCATATTTTTGATATCAATGCAGCTTAGAATCTTTATTGATTCTATAAAATTATATATATTTCCAGAAATAAATAGTGAGTTTATGATAGGAGCGACGCTTATAATTTGTTATTATGTGGTTAGATTTGGGGATAAAGTTCTAACTGGTATTAATGAAATAATGTTCGTGTTTCTATTGATATGTTGTTTTGTAACGTTTGCCATAGTATGCAAAAATATAAATTTAGATAATATGTTACCTATGAACATAGAAAGTGGGTATATATATTTAAAAGGGTTTTTAACTTTTAGTAGTTATTTTATTGGATCTATGATGCTTTATTATATTCTTCCAAGATACAGGAGTGAGGGTAATGAGAAGGTAAATGTAAGTTATAAGTCGACGATTTTATCATTTGTATTTTTATCATTATTATTTCTTACATGTGTTGGAATACTTAATATAAATCAAACTGTGAAATCTAATTGGCCTATAATCATAGCATTTACTACGATAGATGTTCCTGGAGGATTTATTGAGAGAGTTGAGGGAATTGTTATAACTATAGCCACTATATTTTTTATAGTAAATTTTATAAATTTATATTTTTATGCTAGTTATGTAAATAGTAAATCTTTAGGATTATTTAGGCATAAAGTTTCATCGACAATGTTTATACCTATTATATATATTTTAACTTTGATTCCTAAAGGAGTTGAGGATATTGATTTTATAATAAATACGTGGGTATTTTATATATCTTTAATTCTAGTTTTTTTTGTACCTGTAGTTCTTTTTTTAGCGACTTATATAAAGAGGAGCATTGTAAAAGGAGAGGGTGTAAAATGAAAAAATTAATGTTTGTATTTTGGGGTATTTTTATATGTGTTATTATGAAATCATGTACATATTCTCAGAGTATTGATACAAGACTTTTTGTATCAGGAATAGGTGTTGATATAAATGATGATGGTGATTATTCTTTGTATTTATCTTATCCTGATATATCAGAATTTTCTCCTGAATCTTCAAAAATTAAAGGGGCAGGTAGCATCGATGGGTTTGGTAAAACGTTTTATGAAGCTATGTATGATATTGTAAGTAAAACTAAAAAAAATATTGATCTTGATCATGTTAAGATAGTTGTTATATCTTCTAAATTAGCTAAAAATAATAATAGTTTTTGTGAAGTATTGGACTATTTATCTCATAATCCTCAAATTAGTAGGAGGATTTTCATGTGTATAGGAGATGGAGATTCAAAAGATTTTATAAATTTTAAATCTAAGTCAGGTGAAGACTCTCAAATATTTATTGAGGAATTAATTGAATATAATAGTAAGAAAAATGGAATTAAGTCTGTGACATTAAGTAATATGTTGGATTATTTTTCTCAAAATAAGAATATATTAATACCTGTTTTAAGATTAAATAATGATAAGAATGTAATGAGTATAAAAGGAAGTTATATTTTAGATAATGAAAGTTATATAGATGAGCTTAATCTTAAAAATACTAGGGTAATTAACTTATTAAGAGGAGATAATGATAAAATTATATATAGTATTCCTTTTAAAAGCAGGTATATAGATTATGAATCTGAGAGTACCAAGAGAAGAATAAATATTATAAGTAATAAAAATATGAATTTGGAATTGAATTTGAATACAACTATAAAAAATTGTTTGGATCCTAATCATATATTTTCATATAATATCATGGATGATTTAAATAATAATTTAGATAATATTATTAAAATAGATTGTATGAATTTATTAGATAGATTTTATAAAAATGGTATAGATATATTAAATTTAGAGAATTATTTTTATAAATTTAGTCCAAAGATTTGGAGAAGTGAGATCAGGAGAAATCCTAATTGGATAGAAGGTTTTAGTATAAATTTAAACATAATAAATAATATAACAAATACAGAAAATATATCGTTTTAATGAATAAAAAATTTGATAAATGTAACAATTACCTTGAGGTGTAATTATGAAATTTATCAAATTTTTATTTTTTATGGTATTTATTTTAAGCTTAAATTTTTTAAATATGGACAAGGTATGTGTTAAGTCAAGAGAGAATTTAATAGAGCTTGATTATGAAGAATTGAGTGAAAATATAATAAGATTTCATTTTATAGCTAATAGTGATTTAGATTTTGATCAATATGTTAAAAATGCTGTTAAGGATGAAATTATGGATTATCTTGAAAAAGATTCAAAATTAAAATCAAGTAAATCTGATAATATTGACTATTTAAAGGGAAATTTAAACAAAATAAGGGAAATTGCTATAAATGTTCTTAATGATTATAGAGTGTATGATGAGGTTACCATAGATATTGGTAAAAAATATTTTGATGAAAGAGTGTATGGATCTTATATAATTCCTGAAGGCATATATGATTATTTTATATTGAATATAGGACAGGCATCTGGTAAAAATTTTTGGAGTTTGTTATTTTCGAGTATAGGTTTTATACAAAGTGATGATAAAAAGATAGATTCTATTCCATCTATAATAAAAAGTAATAAAAAGGATTCTGAAGTTTTTAGCTCAAATGATAAATCAAGGGTAAGTCGTGTGAATGAAGTTAAGGTATCTTTTAAAATAATTGAGATCGTAAAAGGGTTTTTTAAAAAAATATTTTAAGCTACACTATTTAAATAAGTATAGCTTAAATTTTATCTAAGATTATTTATTATAGATGATAAGTTCTCTATGAAATTTAATTTTTTAATCTTATTAGTATTATTTTTTAGTGAGGTTAAAATTTCAGAGTTATCTATTAATTCAACAAATTTGTTAATACTTTCTTGATTTTGTGTTATTCTCATACCTATATTATTTTTTATGATAAAATCAGCATTTAGTTCTTCCTGTCCAGGCATAGCATCAAAAAATACTATAGGAAGATTTGAAGAAATGGCTTCTGTAAGTGTAAGTCCACCAGGTTTTGTAACTATGACATCACAAACACTCATATATTTACTGACCTCTTTAGTAAAACCAAGTAGGTGGAATTTTATAGAATTTCCGGTATAATTTGAAATAATACGCTTAAATTTTTTATATAAATATTCATTACGTCCGGCTATGATAATTATTTGGAGGTTTCTATTTATTGTTATTAGAAGCTTAAATATTTTAATTACATAGTCAACTCCTAGACTACCTGACATAATTAGTATGGTGAAACAATTTTCATTAAAACCTATAGTATTAAGAACATCTTTTTTATCATAGGGTTTTAAAAAGTTAACACTAACAGGTATACCAATCGGATAAATTATATTTCTATCCACTCCTCTTTGTACCATATCATCAGTCATTTGTTCGCTTGCCGTTATATATGCATCTACATTGTTAGATATCCAAAATCTATGTGGTCCATAATCAGTTAATAAATTAATTAATTTAATTTCGGGTATATTTCCAAGCTCTTTTAGATATGATACCATTTGAGTTGAGAATGGATGAGTAGAAATCATTATATCAGTCTTAAAATCCAATATAATTGGAAGTAGTTTTTTGGATAAACTTTTTAAAATTGAATAAAAAACGTCTAAGGGAGTATGATTTTTTTCAGCATAATAATAGATTTTTCCATATAAATTTGAGTATTTCTTAATACATTCACTATAAGAGGATGTTAGTAATTTGTTAAACGATGGATTAATATTATCTATTGTGTTTAGTGTTTTTACAGTATAGTTTAAATTTTTATATTTAATGTGTTCATAAATCGCTTCGGCAGCCTTTATATGGCCACCACCTATATCTGACGTAAAAATTAAAATATTCATTTTATTAATATCCCTCAAAAAATATAATTTATAAGCATCGTTTATTTGATATTTACACTAAAAAAATACTTTTTTATGCTTAATTATATAGATATTTTATTTAAGTTTCAATATAATTAATTAAAATGTAAAACTAGGATTGTTATAGCTTTATTTTATTTTTGTAGTGAGATTATTTTAATTAAAATAAAACATTTATATACATCTTACAAATTATTTTATTTAAATGTAGTTTTTTAGGAGGAAATTATGAGTTGTAAATTTGTATTTGTAACTGGAGGAGTTGTTTCATCTTTGGGGAAAGGTATAACAGCAGCATCTCTTGGAAGACTTTTAAAAAATAGAGGTCTTAGGGTATCTATTCAAAAATTTGATCCATATTTAAACATAGATCCTGGAACTATGAGTCCATATCAACATGGGGAAGTTTTTGTGACTGATGATGGGGCTGAGACTGATCTAGATTTAGGGCATTATGAAAGATTTATTGATGAAAGTCTCACAAAAGATAATAATATAACTACCGGTAAAATTTATTGGGAGGTTATATCAAAAGAAAGAAGAGGAGATTATTTAGGAGGAACTGTACAAGTAATTCCACATATAACAGATAAAATAAAGGATTTTGTTTATTATTTATCTAAAGATAATAAATATGATGTTATTATTATAGAGATTGGAGGTACTGTTGGAGATATAGAATCTCTTCCTTTTTTGGAAAGTATCAGACAAATTAAGTTTGATATAGGTTCTGATAACGTTTGTTATGTACACGTAACACTTGTACCATTTTTAGGAAAAGCTGGAGAACTTAAAACAAAACCGACCCAGCATTCAGTAAAAGAGTTAAGGAGTATAGGTATTCAGCCAGATATTATAGTTTGCAGGACGGAGAAGGAATTATCTAGTGATCTTAAAAGAAAAATTGGTTTATTTTGTAATGTATCTCAAGAGAATGTTATTCAAAATTTAGATGCGAGTAATTTATATGAAGTACCTCTTCTTTTGCATAAGGAAGGATTTGATGAGAAGGTTTGTAAATCACTAGATATTCATACGAAGGACATAGATAATTCTGAGTGGATTGGTATTGTTGACAATATAAAGTCAATTAAAGATGATGTTGAAATTGCAATTGTTGGTAAATATGTAGAGCTTCATGATGCGTATATATCTATAGTTGAATCTTTAAATCATGGAGGATATTTAAATAAAGTTAATGTAAAAATAAGATGGATTAATGCGTCTTGTGTTAAAGAAGAAAATGTTTTTGATTCCTTAAAGGGTGTTAATGGTATACTCATTCCTGGAGGATTTGGGGATAGAGGTATAGAAGGTAAAATTTCTGCAATAAAGTATGCAAGGGGAAATAATATACCGTTTTTAGGAATATGCTTAGGCATGCAGTGTACTGTTATAGAATTTGCAAGAAATGTTTTAGGATTTAAAGATGCTACATCATCTGAGTTTAATAAGGATTCAAAACATAAAGTTATAGATATAATGGTTGATCAAGTTAATATTGAAAATCTTGGTGGTACAATGAGACTCGGATCATATCAGTGTAAGTTATACAAAGATTCTAAAGCTTATAGTGCTTATAATTCTGAAATAATATACGAAAGACATAGGCACAGATATGAATTTAATAATGAGTATAGAGAATTGTTTTTAAATAATGGTATGATATTATCTGGTATAAATACTGATAATGATTTGGTAGAGATTGTTGAAATTAAGAATCATCCGTGGTTTGTTGCAGTTCAGTTCCATCCTGAGCTTAAGTCAAAGCCTAATAATCCACATCCACTATTTGTAGATTTCATAAGATACAGTAAAGAATATAAGGATTTAAGATAAATTTGTTGACAAATTTTAAGTAATTTTATAATTATATTTTATAAAATATATCCTTTTAGAAATGCCTTTCTTGAATCTTTTCTTATAAAATTACCTTGTTTTTAGAGACATATTTTTTAAATTGAGAGGAGGATTTTACAATAAATTTATTATTGTAAAATATTTAAATATATGAATATTTTGAAATTAGAAGAAATGTCTTTATCAGAGCTTAGACAATCCGCTAGGACTCTTGATATTAAAAATTATTCTAAATTAAAAAAGGATGATCTTATTCATAGGATTTCTGAATTATCTCCAACTATAATTGAAAAAGATGGTGTTATTTTGGTTGAAAAAATAAAGTCGAAGATGGTTAAATCTACTGAACAAGATTGTAATATTAACACTGAAAATAGTGGGGATAAATTAGATAAATTTCAGGATATGATTTTAAATTCTGAGAATGCTAATGGTGTTTTGGAAATAAATGATAATAATAGTTTTGGATTTTTACGAGGAAAGAATTATTTGACTAGTATGGAAGATGTTTATGTTTCTCCTTCTCAAATAAGAAGATTTAACTTAAAAACTGGGGATCATATAATAGGTAAAGTTAGAGATCCTAAAGATGGTGAAAAGTATAGAGCTCTTTTATATGTCGAGAAGATTAATGGATTTTTACCAGACGAGGCGATAAAGAGGAAGAATTTTGAGGAACTTACTCCTATTTATCCAAATGAGAGATTAAAACTTGAGAGTGGAGATGGAAGTGATTTATCGACTAGATTAATGGATATAATATGTCCTATAGGTAAAGGACAACGTGGTATGATTGTTGCACCACCTAAAGCTGGTAAGACAAGTATATTAAAAAAAATAGCACAGAATATTTTGAAAAATAATGAAGATATAAAATTAATAATTCTCCTTATAGATGAAAGGCCTGAGGAAGTTACTGATATGCAAAGAACAATTGAAGGTGGGGAAGTTATTTATTCTACTTTTGATGAGGAACCGAATCAACATGTTAAAGTTGCTACAATGGTACTTGAAAGAGCTAAGCGTATGGTTGAACATGGGAAAGATGTGTTTATTTTAATGGATAGTTTAACGAGACTTGCTAGGGCATGTAATTTAACAATTGTACCTACAGGTAGGACTCTATCAGGGGGGCTTGATCCTGGATCATTGAGAATACCTAAAAAGTTTTTTGGTGCTGCAAGAAACTTTGAACAAGGTGGGAGCCTTACGATACTTGCGACAGCTCTTGTTGATACAGGATCTAGGATGGATGATATGATATTTGAGGAATTTAAGGGTACAGGTAATATGGAAGTTCATTTAGATAGGAAATTGCAAGAAAGAAGATTGTTTCCAAGTATTGATATATATAAATCAGGAACTCGAAAAGAGGATTTATTGTTTACAAATGATGAAAGGGAAATATCTTTCTATCTTAGAAGAATAATGCATAGGGAGGGGAACTCTGAAAATATAATAGAGAGTTTAATAAAGGTATTCCAGAATACTAGGAATAATAAAGAATTTATTGATTATTATAAAGCCATAATTGATAAAGATGATAATAAATAAAAGGACCTTTCTTAAATTTTTTTAAGAAAGGTCCTTTTGGTTTTTTAGTTATCTTCAGATTTGATGTTGAATTTTTTCCTGAACTTTTCAACTCTACCACCAATATCCACAATTTTATTTTTGCCAGTGAAGAAAGGATGGCAATTGGAACAAATTTCAACTTTTAATTCGTCTTTTACAGAGCCTGTTGTGAATGTGTTTCCACAAGCACATTTAACCACGGCATTGTTATTGTAATTTGGGTGAATACTTTGTTTCATTACATATACCTCTTTCGTTTCATTATACACCTTTCTGTATTCTATCATATATAAATAAAATTAGTCAATAAGAGCAAAAGTAATTTTATATGAGCAGGTATTCTTATTTAAATATTTATTTAAAATTATTCTTTAAATATTTTGATTTGTACGTATAATTAACATTATAGGAGGGGATGTATGAATTATGGCGAAATTATATTTTAGGTACGGTGCAATGAATTCAGGAAAAACTACAGCTATGCTTCAAGTAGCACATAATTATGAAGAAAAAGGAATGAAAGTTTTATTGTTAAAACCGAGCATTGATACAAAGGGAGATAACAAAGTTGTATCTCGTCTTGGAATAGATAGAGAGGTTGATTTTTTAATTTCACAGACAGAGAGTTTAAAGAATTTATTGAAACCATTTAGAGATAATGTTGATTGTATTATTTTAGATGAAGTTCAATTTTTGAAGAAATTCCAGATTGATGAATTATTTGAGATAAGTATTATTTGGGATATACCAGTTATTTGTTATGGACTTAGAACGGATTTTTTGATGAATGGGTTTGAAGGTAGTGAAAGATTATTACTTATAGCTCACTCTATAGAGGAACTCAAAACAATATGTCAATGTGGGAAAAAGGCTATAACTAATGGAAGAAAAATTAACGGAAAGTTTGTTTTTTCAGGAGATCAGTGTGCGATAGATGGTGAAAAAGATGTGACTTATGAACCATTGTGTGGTAAGTGTTTTATTAAAAGAAGAGAAGTTTATGATATATAATATTAATATTGTTGAAAGTTTGGGGTGTGACAGTTGAAAAGATTGGGAGGACAAGCACTTATAGACGGAATAATCATGACTGGAAGAAAATGTAGTGCAATTGTTCGAAGGAAATTAAGCGGGAGAATAGATATAGAAACTAGAGAAAAACGTATTGTAGAACCTTCTGGTATTGAAAAAATATTTATTATCAGAGGTATGATTAATTTTATAAATACTATAAGAGATAGTGTGAAAAATTTAAATTTATGGGAGATTAGTAGTGAAAATGGTAAATCTAATATTTCCAATAGTTTTATAAAGGTAATTACAAGAAATAGAGTATTAATGTTTGTTTTAAGCAGTATATTTTTGATGTTTATTTTTTTTATTTTGCCTGAATTTATTGTATTTATAATTCTATCTATTAAAAATATTCAATTGATATCTTTTATTAAATTTATAATTAGATTGATTTTGATATTTGCGTATATTATGGGAATATCATCAAGCTCTGAATTATCTAAAATTTTGAGATATCATGGGGCTGAGCATAAGGTTATTAATTGTTATGAAAGTAAGGGTGAATTAACTGTAGAAAATGTAAAAAAATCATCAAGATTTCATAAGAGATGTGGAACTAATTTTATAATTTACATATTGATTTGTTATTTAATGTTGTTTTTTATTATACCGAGATATAATTTTTTAATTAATATATTGATAGAATTAATAATTTTTCCAATTGTAATTGGGATATCTTATGAAATATTAGATTATATGGAAAGAAGCGAAAGTATTTTTTCATCTATGCTTTTTAGTATTTCAAAGCTTATTCAACAATTTACGACTAAGGAACCTAAAGATGATGAGATAGAAGTTGCAATTATTGCATTGAAAATATCAGAAGGTATAAAAGTGAAAAATACTATAAAAGAATTGTTTTTGATGGGTAGATCGATATTAAGAGATGCGAATATAGAGTCTTATTCATTAGATTCTAGATTAATAATTGAATATTGTTTGCGTATTACGCCAACACAAGTATTTACGAGTGAGGTTGAGGTTTCTAAGGAAGATGAGAAGAAATATTTAGATTTAATTGAGCAAAGAAAAAATGGGAAACCAATTGCTTATATGGTAGGAAAGAAAGAATTTTATGGAATAGATTTCATAGTTAAAGAGGGTGTTTTAATTCCTAGAACTGACAGCGAAATAATTGTAGATAAAGTTTTAGAAATTTTAAATAATAATGAGAATTGTTTAAGTATATGTGATTTGTGTTCAGGGAGTGGTGCTATTGGGATATCTATACAAAAAAATAATAAGAATGTGAATTGTACATACGTAGATAATTACGAAATTCCTCTAAAAGTTACCGAGGAAAATATATATATACATGATTTGAAGGATAGGAGCTATGTTGTTAAGAGTGATTTGTTAGAATTTTTTATAAAAAATGGATTAGAGCTTGATGGTATAGTGTCAAATCCTCCATATATAAAAAGTAAAGATATAAAGAATTTAATGAAGGATGTTAAGGATTATGAACCTCATGAAGCTTTAGATGGTGGTGATGATGGTTTATCGTATTATAGAAAAATTTGTGAGCAAGCTAAGGAAGTTTTGGTTGATAATGGATTTATTGCATTTGAAATACCATATAATAAGGCGTTTGATATTATGTATATAATGACTAATAATAATTTTGTAAATATAGATATTTATAAAGATATTAATGAGCATGATAGGGTTATAATTGGATATTATAAATCTAAAATTGAGTAGGGTTATAATATCATTTATTGTTGAAATTTATACAAATAAAACTTATAATAATTAACTAGATGAAATAAAGATCATGGAGTTGAAAGTTAAATGCTTCAAAGGTTAGATTTTTTAGAGCAAAAATATGAAGAATTGTCTATCAAAATAAGCGATCCCGAGGTTATGTCTAATCAGAAAGAATGGCAAAAGCTTTGTAAAGATCATTCGGAACTTGAGGTTATTACATTAAAGTATAGAGAGTATAAAAAAGTTTTGGATGATATAGAGTATAGTAAAGAAATGTTAGATGATGAAGAAGACAAAGAGTTTCGAGAACTTGCTCAGGAAGAGATTAAAGAATTGCAAAATAATAAGATAACTATTGAAAATGAGTTGAAAATTTTACTTCTCCCTAAAGATCCAAATGATGAAAAAAATGTGTTCGTTGAGATAAGAGCAGGTACTGGAGGGGATGAAGCCGCTCTATTTGCTGCGAATTTATTTAGGATGTATTCTAAATATGTAGAAAATAAACGTTGGAAAATAGAAATGATAAGTGTAAATGATACTGATATAGGTGGATTTAAGGAAATTGTATTTATGATCAAAGGTAGTGGGGCCTATAGTAAGCTTAAATATGAGAGTGGAGTACATAGAGTTCAGAGGGTACCTGATACTGAAGCTTCTGGTAGAATACATACATCAGCTGCAACAGTTGCAGTTTTACCTGAGGTTGATGATGTTGATGTTGAAATAAATCAAAATGATTTGAGGATAGACGTATTTAGATCATCTGGTAATGGTGGTCAGTCAGTAAATACGACAGATTCAGCTGTTAGGATTACTCATATTCCAAGTGGAATAGTTATATCATGTCAGGATGAAAAATCTCAATTAAAAAACAAAGAAAAGGCAATGAAACTTTTAAGAGCTAGATTATTTGAAATTGCGGAGCAAGAGAGATTAAAGCTTATTGCTGAAGATAGGAAAAGTCAGGTTGGATCTGGAGATCGTAGTGAGAGGATAAGGACATATAATTATCCACAAGGTAGGGTTACCGATCATAGAATAGGGTTAACAATTTATAAGTTAGATAGTTTTATGGATGGATATATTGATGAAATAATTGAAGGACTTATAACAGAGGATCAATCAGAAAAAATGAAGCAAATGGGAGAAAGTATATAGTATTTGAATTTATCGCCATAAGATTTTTCTTATGGCGATAAATTCATATACATATATGGGTGTTTGTATGGAAACTAAGATTGTAGATTTTTATAATGATAAGAAGGAATACAATTTATGCATAGAAGCTTTAAGGAATAGTGAGATTATTGTATTTCCAACAGAAACTGTATATGGGATTGGAGCTAATGCATTAGATAAAAATGCAGTATTAAAAATATTTGACATTAAGCGTAGGGAAAGAGATAATCCTTTGATTGTACATATAGCAGATAAGGAGATTTCAAGGTATGCAAAGAATATAGGATATGGTGCGTATAAACTTATAGATAAATTTTGGCCGGGACCATTAACTATAATTTTAGAAAAAAAGGAAATAATGCCCTATGAAACTACTGGAGGACTTGATACTGTAGCGCTTAGGATGCCAAATCATCAAATTGCACTTGATTTAATTGAGAAAAGTGGATTTCCAATTGCAGCACCATCTGCAAATATTTCTGGGAAACCTAGTGGAACTAGTGCAAAAAGATGTTTTGATGATTTGAATGGAAAGGTTAGTTTTATTATAGATGGTATGCAAAGTTATATAGGACTTGAATCTACTGTTATTAGTATGGTTAATGATGAGGCTGTAGTTTTAAGACCAGGATATGTTACAATTAATGATATAAAAGATGTTATACCTAATGCAAAATTATATGGTAAAATTAATGATAAATTTATTAAGGATAAACCTATATCTCCAGGATTGAAGTATAGACATTATGCACCTAAGGGAGAGATGATTATTCTAAAATCAGATTTAAATAGTATAGGTAAGTATATAAAAGAGAGAGTAAATTCTTATAAGATTATAGGTGTTCTGTGTTTAAGAGAAAATTATAAATTTTATGATGAATTAAATAAAACATTAAATTATATTCTTAAAGTTGTAGTTGTTGGAAGTAGAGATAGTTATTTAGAATTAAGTAGGAATTTATTTGAGAGTATAAGGAAGTTTGATGATTTAGAATGTGACTTTATAGTTAGTGAATGTTTATGCGATGATTTTTCTAATGCTATTATGAATAGGCTTCTTAAGGCGGCTGGACATAGGTTAATTACTTTGTAGGGGTGGTATTTGATGAATATATTATTTGTTTGTACTGGAAATACTTGTAGAAGTATTATGGCTGAAATTATCCTTAGAGAAAAAATTATGGATAGATTTGGTGAAAATGATTTGAAATCATTTAGAATTGAATCTGCAGGTATTATGGCAGATGAATCAACTTATATTTCATCTAATGCCAATAAGGTTTTAGAAGAATTTTATAATAAGAAATTTGATAGTAATAGAAAAAGTAAATTATTAGATAGTAAAATTATAGATAATTGTGATATTATTTTAGCAGTTACAAGAGATCATAAAAAATTTATAGAAAGCAATTTTTGTGTAAAGGATAATAAATTATTTACAATTTCGGAATTTGTTGATGAATGTTGTGATATAGTTGATCCTTACATGGGTGATATAGAGATATATAGGGGTACATTACTTAAACTTGATTATTTATTAAACAAAGTATTAGATAAATTAAATGAATTTGGAGGATAAAATGAAAAATGTTTTTGAAATAAAGCATCCGATAATACAGCATAAGTTAACACAGTTAAGAAGTAAAGAGACATGTACATGTGATTTTAGGAAATTATGTGATGAAATTGGGGTATTTTTAGGTTATGAGGCACTTAAAGATATTAAAATGTTGGATAAAGGGATTGAAACACCAATAACATTTACGTCAGGTAAAATGATAGAGGAAGAAAATATAACATTTGTGGTTATTTTAAGAGCAGGTCTTGGAATGTTAAATGGGATTTTAGAAGTTATACCTAGTGCTAAAGTAGGACATATCGGACTTTATAGAGATGAAAATACACTTGAAATTGTAGAGTATTTTTCTAAACTACCAAGTGGAATTGAGAATACAAAAGTTATGTTATTAGATCCAATGATTGCGACTGGAGGATCTATAATTGACTCTATAAATATTTTAAAAGCAAAGGGAGTTAAGGATATAAATGTTTTATCATTAATTTCATCTCCAGAGGGTTTGAATAAAATAACAACTAAATTTGATGACATTAATATATATACAGCAGCTATTGATGATAAGTTAAATGAAAAGGGATACATAGTTCCTGGATTAGGAGATGCTGGTGATAGGATATTTGGAACGCATTAGATTTAATACGTATCAGAATAATTTTTGAATTTATTGGAAATTATAAGTACATATTTAAAATGAGATATTTAGGATGATTTTATGAAATATATAACATTATTTATTTTTAGTATGATGATATCGTTGTTTTTGACGCCATTATTTATGAATATTTCCTTTAAATTTGAGTTTTTAGATATTCCTAGGGAAACGAGAAAGGTTCATGGAACGCCAATGCCTTTTTTGGGTGGAATAATTATATATATATCATTTCTTATAACACTAACTTTGCAAAATTCATTTATTGATAATAATCATTTTAGGATAATAGTTAGTTCAACTATTATTTTAATTGGGGGCATAATCGATGATATATATCCTATTAAACCAAAAGAAAAGCTGATTATTCAGATTATTGCTATTAGTATTTTGGTATTTAATGATATTTATATAAAGGATATAACGTTTATACCTGGGGGTAGTACATATTCATTAGATTTTTTAGGAATACCCTTGATGTTTATATGGGTAATAGTGCTTACTAATGCATTTAATTTGATAGATGGGTTAGATGGTTTAGCTGCAGGTATTTCACTTATAGTGTTTATAACTATTTTTATAATAAGTGTGATATCTGGGAATTTATCTAGTGCTATTATATCATCTGTTTTATGTGGTACGCTAATTGGTATACTTCCTTATAATTTTTATAAAGCCAAGATATTTATAGGTGATTCTGGAGCTCAATTTATTGGGTTTATTTTGTCTGTTATTTTAATAGATGGAAGTAATACCATAAATGGAGAGTTTATTATTTTGATTCCAATGATTATTTGTGGGGTACCATTATTTGATACTATAACTTCAATAATACGACGTAAATTGAAAAATTTACCTATAATGCAGGCTGATAAGGGTCATGTACATCATAAGTTAATAAGATTGGGTAATTCGCATCCTAAGGCAGTTATTATTATGTATTTTATTGAGATTATATTTAGTGTAATAGCTATTTTCATGGTCATATCAAATAGGATCAATTTCTTATTTCTGTTAATTATTAGTGTAATTTATGTTATTTATTTAATGGTTAAGCTTGATATTTTTCAACTGAAGAAGGATGAATAATTAATTTATATTTTGAAGGAGATATTATGAGTATAAAAGTTATTAGTGTTTTTGGAACAAGACCAGAAGCAATTAAAATGGTTCCGCTTATAAAGGAGCTACAGAATAATAAGAATTTTGAAAATATTGTATGTGTGACCGCTCAGCATAGAGAAATGTTAGATGATGTATTAAATAAGTTCAATATAATACCGGATTATGATTTGAACCTCATGAGAGAAAAGCAGACATTACCAACTTTAACTACATCAATAATGATAAATCTTGAAAAAATATATTTAGAAGAGAAACCTAAAGTTGTGCTTGTACATGGTGATACAACCACAACTTTTTGTTCTAGTTTAGGAGCGTTTTATCAAAAGATTGATATAGGGCATGTTGAAGCAGGATTAAGAAGTAATGATTTATATTTTCCATTTCCAGAGGAAGCAAATAGAAAATTAACTGGAGTATTGGCAAAGTATCATTTTGCACCTACTAATTTATCTAAAAATAACCTTTTAAAAGAAGGTGTAAATGAAAAGAATATATATGTTGTAGGTAATACAGTTATAGATACAATGAAATATACAATAAGTAATAATTATATATTTAGAAACAAAATATTAAGAGATATGGATTTTTCACGTAAAGTAATTGTAGTTACAGCACATAGGAGAGAGAG
This sequence comes from Candidatus Arthromitus sp. SFB-mouse-NL, assembly GCF_000709435.1. NCBI lineage: Bacteria > Bacillati > Bacillota > Clostridia > Eubacteriales > Clostridiaceae > Candidatus Neoarthromitus > Candidatus Arthromitus sp. SFB-mouse-NL. Next base: position 1,374,023 of record NZ_CP008713.1, on the reverse strand, counting down.
TTGGGGAAAACCTATAATAAATATTTGTAATGTTGTAAAAAAAATATCAGAGGAATATGAGGATATAAAAATTGTATTTTTAACGCATTTAAATCCTATAGTTAGGGATACAGTAAATTCTATTTTAAATGGCATATCAAATGTATATATATTAGATCCTATAGATATATACGATTCACATAATTTATTATCTAGGTGTTTTTTTGTTATGACTGATTCAGGTGGTATACAGGAGGAGGCGCCTCATTTGGGTAAAGTTGTTTTGGTTTTAAGAAATGAGACTGAGAGGGAAGAGATGATAGAAGAAGGGATGATAAAATTAGTTGGAACGGATAGAGATAGAATATATAAATTTGCAAAAGAATTGATAGATAATGGAATTGAGGATAAGGTGATAAGTAATGTTTATGGAGATGGGAATACATCAAAAAGGATAGTTAGCATACTAGAAAAAAACTATTTAGGTAATAATTAAAAAATTATAATTAACTTTGTATATTGGTACCGTATAATATAATGTGGTTTTATTTAATCTAAGATAAATTAATATTTGGAGGAGCGGCTAGCATGCAAAGATTTAGAATTAGAGGCGGTAGGACGCTTAACGGTGAGATTGAGGTTAGTTCGGCTAAAAATTCTGTATTACCTATAATAGCGGCCACAATACTATGTGATGATGAATGTATAATTGAAAACATACCTATGCTTGATGATGTTTTTGTTATATGTGATGTACTAAGGAGTTTGAAAGTAAAGGTAGATATAAATGAGATAGATAGTACTCTTAGTATAAATAGTAAGAATATGCTTCCACTTGATTTATCTGAGAATTTAGTAAGGAAGATGAGAGCTTCATTTTTAGTATTAGGACCTTTAATATCTAGATTTGGTAAAGCTTGTATTTATATGCCAGGAGGATGTAATATAGGTCTTAGACCAATTGATTTGCATTTGAAAGGATTATCAACTTTAGGAGCAAATGTTTCAATTGTGAATGGATGTGTTGAAATTACGGCAAAAAAATTACTTGGATCTAAAATATATTTAGATTTTCCTTCAGTAGGAGCTACTGAGAATTTAATTATGGCTGCTACATTGGCTGAAGGAAGAACTATAATAGAGAATGCAGCTAAAGAACCTGAAATAGTAGATTTGGTAGTATTTATAAATGGTATGGGTGGAGATATAGAAGGTGCAGGGACATCCAAAATAATTATAAATGGCGTCAAAAATTTGAGAGGTACTAGGCATATTCCTATTTATGATAGGATAGAAGCTGGAACTTATATAGCACTTGCAGCTATTACTAAGAGTAGATTTAAGGTGAGGGGGATAAATGAGGAATATTTAAATCCGATTTTATCTAAATTTTATGAGATGGGACTTGATATGAATATTGATGGGAATGAAATTTTTGTAAATGGTAATGTTGATTTAAGAGCTATTAATTTAAAAACTTTACCTCATCCTGGTTTTCCTACTGATATGCAACCACAATTGATGGCATTATTATCGGTTACAAATGGTGTTAGTACTATTACTGAAACTATTTTTGAAAATAGGTTTATGCATGTTATGGAATTGTGTAGAATGGGAGCTAATATTTCTATATATGATCGAGTTGCTATAATAGAAGGTGTGAGTAAACTAATATCATCGACTGTAAAGGCTACAGACTTAAGAGCTGGAGCTGCACTTATACTTTCAGCACTATCTTGTGATGGTGAAAGTGAGATTACCGATATATATCATATTGATAGAGGATATTCAGGAATAGAGTATAAATTAAGAAAATTGAATGCTAGTATAGATAGAATATAAATTAAGAATAAAAAACATCCATTATTTTGGATGTTTTTTATTTTGTAAGAATATATAACATATTAATAAATAAAATATTATATATTAAAGATTAGTAGAGGTAAAATGTTTTGATTAAATATATTTTAAAGAAGTTTTCATTATTGTTATTAATTTTTATGTGTGTATTTTTTTTATTGCCTTTAGCAGTTATTGGTATTAGTTATAATGAAGATTTTAAAGGTTTCATTAATGTTAATCAGGAGGATGTTATTATAAAATTATATAGACATGAAACAGATAGTGTAGAAGAATTGAAATTAGAAGAATATTTAGAAGGTGTTTTGGCAGCTGAAATGCCTGTGAAATTTGATATAGAGGCTTTAAAGGCCCAGGCAGTTACATCTAGAACATATGCAATTAGCAAGGTAATTAGTGGGGTAAAAATACATAATGTTGCTCATGTTTGTGATACAGTCCATTCTCAGGCTTATATAGATGAGAGTATGTATGAGCAGAAGTTTGGTAGTAAGAAAGATGAATATATAGAAAAAATAAGAAGAGCTATAGACGAAACAAGAGGAGAAGTCTTGTATTACAATGATGAAATTGTTAATAATGCATTATATTTTGCAATTTCAAGTGGATATACCGAAAATTCATCAGATGTATTCTCGTTTGACGAGCCATATTTAAAATCTGTTAATAGTTTATTTGATCAAGATGCACCAAATGTTACCAAGGAATATGTATTTAGCGAGAGAGAGTTTGTAGATAGGATAAATAATAAATATTCTAATGCGAATGTTAAAAACTATGATGATATTGAAATTTTGGGTTATACGGAATCAGGATCAATATATAGGATAAGATTGGGGAATGAGATTATTAGAGGATTAGATTTCAGATATTTATTCGAGTTAAATTCGAGTAATATAGATATGAAAAAGGAAGATAATAATATAGTTATAAAAGTTAGAGGTTATGGTCACGGTGTTGGTTTGTCCCAATGGGGAGCAGGAAAGATGGCTGAGCTTGGTTATAAGTATGATGAAATATTAAAACATTATTATAGTGGTGTTAAGATTAAAAAGGTTTCAATTTAGTGATGCCTTTTTCTTTTTTTTTGTGCAAAATGTTCTAAAAATGTATTTTTTTACTAAAAGTGGACACAATTAGAATGGAGGTGTTAAAAATGAATAATTTAAAAAGGACAAAAGTATTTGGCAAGAAGGAAAAGATTAATTTATTTGTTTTTATTGGGATAGCAATAGTTTTAGCGTTAATAATTTATTTTAGTAATTCATCATTTAACAATAATTACGCAGAGGGTAATAAAACTCAGGTTACAGATAATACGAAATTTAATGAAGAATTAAATATCAATGAGAGTAATATGGATAATGCCCTTCAAGTTAATAATATACCGAGTGATACTAATACTAAAAATGAAGATGTATTGAATACTTCAAATAATCAGGAAGTAAAAGATATTGTAAGTAAAAATGATAATTTAGATAAATTGTCAAATACCGATATTGCAACAAATTTAATTGAGGATAAAAAAGATTTGGTTAACAAAGATGTTGTTGATGTTGATTTAGATAAAGATAATGTTCAAGTTTCAGCATCCACATTAACATTTTCTAGTCCTGTCGAGGGATCATTAATAAGAGAGTATTCAGTAGATACGATGTATTCTAAGACTTTAAATACATGGAGAACTAGAGATGGTGTAGATTTAAAGGCTGATAAGGGTGAATCTGTTATGTCTGTTTTAGATGGTGTTGTCGAAAAAATAGATAATGATTTAACGGAAAAGGGACAGTATATAGTAATTAAACATGATAATGGATTTAAAAGTGTGTATACAAATTTAGATGAAGAGATTAAGGTTGTCAATGGTCAAAAGGTTAGGAAAGGTGAAGTTATAGCAACAGTTGGAAATTCATCAGGTAATTATTCAAATGAGGATTATGGATCACATTTAAATTTTGTAATGTATCTAAATAATGAAGAAGTAAATCCAGCAGATTATATAAATTTTAAGTAGTTGTCCAGTCGAGGTGACTGGACAACTATTAAAGGAAGATATGACATGAAAGATTATATAGAAGAAAGGGTTTTAGGTGTTGCAAAATATATAATAGATTCTAAATCTACTATAAGAAAAACAGCTAGAGCCTTTGGAGTTAGCAAAAGCACTATACATAAAGATATGACTGAACGTTTGCCTAAAATTAACCCTTTAATAGCTAGAGAAGCTAAGTATATATTGGATTTAAATAAAGCAGAAAGGCATATACGTGGAGGTAATGCTACTAAAATGAAATATAGTAGTGGAGAAAATTAATAATTGCTACTAATTTAAAGTAAATTATAGATAATATAATAAAATATGGCTTAAAACGAAATAAATAATTATAAAATAGATTAAATTAGTATTGCAAAATCAAATTATATATAATATAATAAAAATGTTGATGGATATTGCTGGCATAGCTCAATTGGTAGAGCAGCTGACTTGTAATCAGCAGGTTGTGGGTTCAAGTCCTATTGCCAGCTCCAGTAACATGGAGGAATTCCCGAGTGGCCAAAGGGGGCAGACTGTAAATCTGTTGTCTTTCGACTTCGCTGGTTCGAATCCAGCTTCCTCCACCATTAAGGGCGCATAGCTCAGCTGGGAGAGCATCTGCCTTACAAGCAGGAGGTCACAGGTTCGATCCCTGTTGTGCCCACCATTTGCTGGCATAGCTCAATTGGTAGAGCAGCTGACTTGTAATCAGCAGGTTGTGGGTTCAAGTCCTATTGCCAGCTCCATACTTTAATCCTTCTTGATAGGAGGGTTGTTTTTTATTTTTTGTGTAAATTTTTATAATCTAGGAGCGTTGATATGAAAAGGTTATTTACTTCAGAATCTGTTACAGAAGGTCACCCAGATAAAATGTGTGATCAAATTTCTGATGGTATATTAGATTTTATATTAGATAAAGATCCTTTAGCTAGAGTAGCGTGTGAAATTAGTGTTACAACTGGAATTGTAAACGTTATTGGTGAAATTACAACTAATTGTTATGTAGATGTTCAAAGTATAGTAAGAAAAATAGTAAATGATATTGGATATAATAAGGCAGAATATGGTTTTGATTCTAATACTTGTGCGATAGCTAATTTTATACATGGTCAATCATCTGATATAGCTATAGGTGTTGATGAATCGTTTGAAAAAAGAAATGATGTAGTTGGTGAGAATAAATTTATAGGTGCTGGTGATCAAGGCATAATGTTTGGATATGCTTGTAATGAAACTGAGGAATTTATGCCACTTCCTATAATATTGGCTCATAAATTAGCTAAAAGATTGGCAGAAGTTAGAAAAGAAGGTATATTGAATTATTTGAGACCTGATGGAAAAACTCAAGTTACGGTTGAGTATGATGGAGACAAGCCTTTTAGAATTGACACTATACTGATATCAACTCAGCATGATGAAATTGTGACCCAAGATAAGATAAGAACTGATTTAATAAAAAATGTTGTAGAACCCACTATTTCAAAGGAATTATTAGATAATAATACTAAGTATTTGATAAATCCGACTGGACGTTTTGTCATAGGTGGACCTCATGGAGATAGTGGACTTACTGGTAGGAAAATAATTGTTGATACATATGGTGGATTTTCTAGGCATGGAGGAGGGGCTTTTTCAGGGAAAGATCCAACAAAAGTTGATAGAACTGCTGCTTATGGAGCAAGATGGGTTGCTAAAAATCTTGTTGCTTCTGGTTTATGTGATAAGGTTGAAATTCAACTAGCATATGCAATAGGAGTAGCTAGTCCTGTGTCTATATTTGTTGAAACTTTTGGAAGCGAAAAAATAGATAAGAGTAATATATATGATATTATAGATAGAGTTTTTGATTTGAGTCCAGGAGGATTAATAAAAATTCTTGATTTGAGGAGACCTATATATCGACAAGTTGCTAGTTATGGTCATTTTGGGAGAAATGATTTAAATGTTCCTTGGGAGAAATTAGATAAGGTAAATGAAATAAAATCATTATTGAAGAAAGAAGGTATTAGTATTTAGCTAATACCTTCTTTTTTATTCCCATTAACAAATACGTGTTTTATATTTATGTCTTCATCAAATAATACTAGATCTGCATCATATCCTTCTTTTATGAGTCCTTTAGTTAATTGAGTTTTACATATTTTTGATGGATTTATGGTAACAAGTTTTATTATTTCATTAAGAGGGATGTTTAAGTTATTTTTGACATTATATACTGCTTTGTTTAATGTTAATACCGATCCTGCAAGAGAACCATTTTCAAGTCTTGCATTAGAATCTTTAACTATAACATTTTGACCTCCTAATGTGTAGTTTCCATCTTTCATACAGCATGCTCTCATAGCATCTGTTATTAGTACTATTTTATTATTTGATTTAATTTTTATTGCCATGTCTAGTGCGGCATAATGGATATGTATTCCATCTAAAATACATTCAGCTGTAATATTTGAATTTAATATTGCACCTACAACTCCAGGGCTTCTATGAGTAAATGGAGTCATTGCATTGAAGAGATGAGTTGCATGAGATATACCATTTTTAATGCTACATAGAGCTTCTTCATATGTTGCATTAGTGTGACCTATTGATGCGACTATCTTTTTATCGTTTAAATATTTAATTAAATTCGATGCTCCTTCAATTTCGGGAGCTAAAGTTACGATTTTTATAATTTCTTCATAATCTTCAACTATTTCTTTGAAATTATCTATAGATGGTTCTAACAAAAATTCTGGATTTTGTGCACCGATCCTTTCCTTACTAATAAAAGGTCCTTCTAAATGAACACCTAGTATGTTGTTAGGTGATGTATTGTCTTTGATTATTTGATATATATTTTTAAGAGCATTTCTTATATCTTCTTTTGAACATGTCATAGTAGTTGGAAGAAATGATGTTACACCGTGTTTCAATAAAGTATTGGATATCTCTATAATACCTTCATAAGATGCATCCATAGTATCGTGGTTACTTGCACCATGTATATGAATATCTATAAATCCAGGAGATAGGTATAGTCCTTCACCATCTAAAATTTCACCTTCATATCTTGGATTGTGGTTTAAAAATATTTTGTATATTTTGCCGTTTTGTATAACTACACTTCCAGGAACAATTGAATCAGTAAATATCAATTTAACATTTTTTATTAACAATTATTTCAACTCCTTTTTATACATTTTAATTTCATCAGAGTATGCGTGTCAAATAAATGATTAAGATATTTGTGATATAATATATTATATTTTTTTAGGATTATTTATGAGGGGACGAATGAAAAAATTAATAGGTGCTATTAAAAATATTATTTATACTTCTGTTAAGTTCTCTATATTTATACTTGTAGACGATGAAGGTAAAGAAATAATATGTGTATATAATGATAATAATATTAATAAAAATGATTACGTGGAAGTTAATGGGAATTTTGAAATCAATGGTAAATATGGTGAGAGATTTAAAGTTTCCTTTTTAGAGAAGAGGATTTTAAGTGTTACAAATGACATAGAGAGTTATTTATCGTCTTCTTTATTTGTTGGAATTGGTAGGAAAACAGCTAAGAAAATAATTGAGAAGTTTGGAGATCAAACTCTTGATATAATAAATAATTATACTGAAAGATTAAAAGAAGTTGAAGGTATTGGGGAAAAGAAGTTCTTAGAGATAAAAAGTGCTTTGAATAGAGATAAAAATGATAAAGAGATAATTTTAGATCTTATAAATATTGGATTTTCTTTAAATAATGCAAATAAAATTTATAGTTTATTTCGTGAAGAAGCTGTAAATATTATTCGTGAGGATCCATATATGCTTATAGGAAAGATTAATGGATTTGGATTTAAGAAGGTGGATTTAATAGGAAAGAAACTAAATATACCAAATGAGAATTCAAATAGGGTTAGAAGCGGTATATTTTATGTGCTTAAGGATAATTTGAAATTTGGAAATACATTTATATTATATAATGAGATGATTGAGAAAAGTAAAGAGTTATTATGTATTTCTGAAGAAAAAATAATTGAAGTTTATAATGATATTTTATCATGTGGTATTATTGTAGAGAAGGAATTTAACTATGAAAATAGTAATATAAAATGTGTTTTTTTGACAAACATATATATGGCAGAATATGAGATATGTTCAAATTTAATTAGGTTATATATAGGATATAAGGATAAATTTAATATTGATATCTATAGAGATATACTTGAGTTTGAGAATAAGAATGATTTTAAATTTTCGGAAGATCAGATTGAGGCACTAGTTGGTGGTATAAAAAATGGTGTGCATATAATAACGGGTGGACCTGGTACAGGGAAAACAACTATAATAAAATTTATTTTAAGCACACTTCTTAATTATGGATTTAATCCAATAATGGTTGCACCAACTGGGAGAGCAGCAAAAAGAATGATGGAAACTACAGGATTTGAAGCTAAAACTATACATAGAGTTCTTGAAATTTCAACTAGTGATAATGAAGAGTTTGGATATATAGGGAAAAATGAAAATAATAAAATAAAGTGTGATGCTATAATAATAGATGAAGCATCAATGGTTGATGTTTTGATTGCAAGCAAATTATTTGAAGCATTGAAAATAGGAACAAAGATAGTAATAGTTGGAGATGTTGATCAACTTCCATCAATTGGTCCTGGAAATTTTTTAAGAGATATAATAAACAGTGGTATATTTCCAGTTTCATATTTAAATAAAATATATAGGCAAAAGCAAAATAGTTTTATAGTTTTGAATGCTCATAAGATTAATAATGGAGAGGAACTTATATTAAACAAAAAAGATAGTGATTTTTATATTATAAAAGATAGTAGTGAGGAGAATATATGTAAAATTTTAGTAGATTTAGTATCTTTTAGGATACCTAAATTCTTTGAATATAAGATTGATAAGTTAAAAGACATACAGATTTTATCTCCAATAAGAGGAGGAGTATTGGGAGTTTCAAATCTTAATAGTTTACTTCAAGAGAACATAAATCCAAAGGATATTAATAAGGATGAATTAATATATGGGGGAAAATGTTATCGAGTTGGAGATAAGGTTATGCAGATTAAAAATAATTATGAGATTAGAGGATATAATATACATGATGAAGAACAAGCAATAGGAGTGTTTAATGGGGATATTGGGTATATTATAGATATAAACGAAAAAGAATTAAGTATTATATATGATGACAGTAAGGTGTTTAAATATACAAAGAATTTATTAAGTGAAATTGAACATGCTTATGCTATTACTATACATAAAAGTCAAGGGAGTGAATTTCCAGTTATTATATTGCCTATATTTAAATTCTCTAGTATGCTGATGAATAGAAATATATTGTATACAGCGGTTACTAGAGCTAAAAAATATGTTGTATTAGTTGGTGATATAAATTATTTAACATATATGATAAAAAATACTTCAAAGATTATTAGATATTCATCTTTAAAATACTTATTTAATGAAGTGATTAATTTATTAGATAAAAATTAGGAGTGAGTTTAAAATTTTAACGCATAGTAAGAATAATAATATAAATTATAATTTTTATAGCCTAACTAAATGGTTTTCTACATCAGGGGAAGGCATATTAAATTTGGTATCTCATCCATTTTATAATTTATCGAGTATAATTTTATTAATAAATAATCTTTTAAGTAGCAATAAGAAAATATTGTATATAACTCATAATGAGGAATGCGTGAAGAAATTTTTATTGAGTAAAAGAGTTGATGTAGATTCTATAGTTTTTTTAAGTACATTTTTAAATATAGATAGAAGAAATCAATTTGATTTATTAATTGTAGATGATGTGACAGGAATATCTTCAGTTGATGATTATTTTATAAGAGAATATGTTGAAGACATACGTATAAGTAAAAAGATTATAATAAGTATGAAGAAGATGTTTAAGGATAAAGTATTGTATGAAATGAACGAAGATTTGAGTTTATTTAAAGAACCTAGGAGTATACAAACTAAAATAAATTTAAATGAAGATATGCCACATGTCGTATTTGAATTTTTAAAGTGGTTTATGCTTAATAAAACAAAGGTTATACTTATTACTAAAGATGATAAATCATGTTTCAATGTAAGTAAATATATGAGGAAATATAGTTTACTATTTCCTAAGATTAAGAAGATATATATGTATAATGAATTTAAATCTTTTAATGATTTTGTAAATAGAATTAATGATGGATATTATATATATTTGACAACTAGTGAGTATCTTTTAGAATTATATAATTTTATAGTTGATAATCCCATGTATAATAATTTTAACATAATAGTGTTTTTTGCTTGTAGCAGTAAATTTAATTATAAAAGTTTACTTACTATATGTGGGATGTGTAAATTTTTAACAAATCGTAAAAATGAAATTATTTTTGTATCTAATTATGAAAATATAGAAATAATTATGGCAAAAGTAATTTCAAGGAGTTATAATAAGAAACTTTGGGAAAGTGGAGTGAGAAAATATTAGATTTGATTTATCCTAATTTAAATTTGTGTGTAAGTTGTTATGAAAAAATAGATGATAAATTTATTTGTCACGAATGTATGCGGGATATTAAGTTTAATGAGGATTTTAATAGAGTTGATTTTAATGATTTTCATGCATATAATGCTTGCTATTATTTTGGCACTATGAAAAATATAATATACAATTTTAAAATACATAAAGATTTTAGGTCTGGTGAGTATTTGAGTATTATTTTAAATTCTTATATTAAGAAGTTAAATATCAAAATAGATTATTTGAGTTATGTTCCTAGAGATAGGAACAAGATTAAAAAAGAAGGGTTTGATCAGAGTCATTATTTGACTAAGACGTTAAGTAAGAGTTTAGATATACCGTATATTAAGCTTTTATATTGTATTGGTAAAAAACATGATCAAAAAAAGTTAGATATATCGGAGAGAACAGTTAATATAAAGGATAAATTTTTTATAAATAAGCATGTAGATTTGAGTATGTTAAGGAATAAGAAAGTTTTAATTATAGATGATGTAGCGACAACTTATAGTACTTTAAATGAGGTTTGCGGGATTATTAAAAAAAGTACATTTGAAATGGATTTAAGTGTATTGACAATTGCGAAAACTTTAATTTAAAATATAGTAAAGCTAGGTTTGTGGTTGAAAATCGATGCCAGTCGCAGGCGAAACGATCCACGTAAATTAAAAATAGATTTTTAATTATCATGGTGCGGCTTAGGAGTAAGACCTGCCATTTAGGTATGAGAGGGTTAGTAGTGAGGAATTAGTTTTTATTAGCGAAAGCTCCAGCAGGCGAGTGTGGGGTAAAAGACCAGGTCAACTAGCTTTAATTTTAAAATAAAGGGGCTTGAGGTTAATGAAAATTGTTATTCATGGTAAGAATATAGAAGTTACTCGTGCGTTGGAAGATGCTATAAATAAAAAATTATCTAAATTAGATAATTATTTTTCACAAGAATTAGAAGCCCACGTTACTCTGAGCGTTGAAAAGAATAATCAAATAATAGAAGTTGGTATTTTATTTAATGGTATATATTTAAGAGCTCAGGAGAGAAATAGTGATTTGTATATTGCTATAGATTTAGTTGTAGATAAATTATATAAGCAAATTCGCAGACAAAAGACTAAGCTTGTTAAGAAATATAGTAATAAAGATATAAGAAGTCTGGATATATTACTTGATAATATAGAAAATGATGATTTAGAAGACGATATTATTATAAAAGTTAAAAAGTTTCCAATTAAGCCTATGTATAAAGATGAGGCAATACTCCAAATGGAACTTATTGGACATGATTTTTATGTTTTTATCAATGCAGAGACGAATGATGTTAATGTGTTATATAGGAGAAAATCTGGTAATTATGGACTTATAGAAGCAGAATATTAATTTTGGGTTAAGGTGTTCAATTGAACACCTTAACCTGTTTATTAAGCATATAGAATAAAAAAATAAATTATATGTTTAATTTTAATATAAAATTAAGATAATATAATTATAAGTGTTAGTGTAGTGTGAGGATGAAAATTAATGGGATTATTAACAAAAATATTTGGTACATATAGCGATAAAGAATTGAAACAAATAAACAAGATAATAAAAAAGATTAATTCTTTAGAGCCATCAATACAAAATTTATCAGATGATCAGTTAAGAGGTAAGACTGATGAATTTAGACAGAGGTATAAGAAAGGTGAATCTCTTGATAAAATGCTTCCAGAGGCTTTTGCTGTAATAAGGGAAGTTTCAAGGAGAGTGATAGGTAAGAGACATTATGATGTTCAATTGATTGGTGGAATTGTATTACATCAGGGAAGAATTGCGGAAATGAAGACTGGAGAAGGAAAGACATTGGTTTCTACACCTCCAGCTTATTTGAATTCTATAACAGGAGAGGGAGTCCACATAATAACTGTTAATGATTATTTAGCACAGAGAGATTGTGAAATAAATAAGCCTATATATGATTTTTTAGGTGTTAGCGTTGCTCCTATAGTTCATGGAATTACATCTAAACAAAGGCAGGAAGCTTATGCTTGTGATATTACATATGGAACAAATAATGAGTTTGGATTTGATTATTTAAGAGATAACATGGTTATATTTAAAGAGGAGAAAGTTCAGAGAGGATTGAATTTTGTAATTATAGATGAGATAGATTCTGTTCTTATAGATGATGCAAGGACTCCTTTAATAATATCTGGTGCTGCAGATAAATCTACTGATTTTTATAGGATAGCAGATTATTTTGCTAAAACTCTTAAGGAAGATGATTATAAGAAAGATGAGAAAACAAATTCTGTAATTTTAACTGATAATGGTGTTAAAAAAGCAGAAACTTTCTTTAGGGTTGATAATTATGCAGACCCTCAAAATATGAGTATACAACACCATGTTTCCCAATCTTTAAGGGCTAACTATGCTATGAAAAGAGATAAGGATTACATTGTTGTAAATGGAAAAGTTGAGATAATTGATGATAATACTGGTAGGGTAATGGAAGGAAGAAGATATGGTGATGGTTTGCACCAGGCTATAGAAGCTAAGGAAGGTGTAAAAGTTGAAAAGGAATCGAAAACGCTTGCGACTATTTCCTATCAGAATTTATTTAGAATGTATAAAAAGTTAAGTGGTATGACAGGTACTGCTGCAACTGAAGAAAATGAATTTAGAGAAATATATAGCTTGGATATAGTAGTTATTCCAACTAATAAGCCTATTAAGAGAATTGATCATTCAGATAAAGTATTTAAAACTGAAGGTGGGAAAATAAAAGCAATAATAAAAGATATTGAGGAAAGTAATTTTAAAGGTCAACCTGTTTTGGTTGTTGCTCCTAGTATTTCTAAGGCTGAGGCCATGTCTGATGAATTGAGAAGGAAAGGAATGAAGCACCAACTTCTAACAGCTAAATCACATGAAAAAGAGGCTGAAATTGTAGCTCAGGCTGGTCAATCAGGAATGATAACAGTTGCAACAAACATGGCTGGAAGAGGTACTGATATAAAGCTTGGTAAGGGTGTTCCGGAAGCAGGAGGTCTTAAAATTATAGGAACTGAAAGAGCAGAATCTCGTCGAGTTGATGGTCAGATGAAGGGAAGAGCTGGGCGCCAGGGAGATCCAGGTAGTTCTAGATTTTATATAAGTCTAGATGATGATTTGATGAGAATATTTGGATCTGATAGATTAAAAGCTGTTGTAGATAGACTTGGGCTTTCAGATGATGATGCTATTGAGAGTAAATTTGTTTCTAAAGCTATTGAGAATGCACAAAAAAATGTTGAGGGTAACAATTTTGATGTCAGAAAATCTCTTATAGGATATGATGATGTTATAAATAAGCAAAGAGAGATAATATATTCTCAACGTTCTAGAGTACTTGAGGGTGAAAATTTAAAGGAACAAATAATTTCTATGATTGAAGATGTTGTTTCATATGAGGTTAATGTACACTTACTTGGATCTGATTCTGAAGAGAATGATTTAAATAAACTTATAGAATATATGGAAATGTTGTATGTTCCTGTTGGGTTAATTAAGCCTGAGATGCTTGAAGATTTAAATACAAAGGAAATAATAAATAAATATGTGTCTATAGCAAAGAAAATATATGCAAAAAAAGAGGAAGAGTTTGGAGAAAAACAGCTTCGTGAGGTTGAGAGAGTAATATTACTTAGAGTTGTTGACCTTAAATGGATGGATCATATAAATAATATGGATCATTTAAAACAAGGTATAGGGCTTAGAGCATATAAACAACAAGATCCAATTCAGGCATATCAATATGAGGGAAGTGCTATGTTTGAAGAGATGATAATGAATATAAAATTGGATACTATCAAGTATTTAATGCACGTTAGAGGTGATAAAGCTCCTCAGAGAGAAAGAGTTGCTAGGGAAACAGGTACGAATGAAACTTCTTCTGATACTAAAGCAAAACCAATTAGGAAAGAAGCTAAAGTTGGAAGGAATGATAACTGTCCTTGCGGGAGTGGAAAGAAATATAAGTCTTGTTGTGGTAAAAATTCTTAAATTTTATTTTAGCTGCTTTTTAGCAGCTTTTTATATACAGAGGAGAAAGTTATGTTTGATTATCAATATTTTAAGAGTGAGCTCAAGGATATAAAGGAGAATTTTGATGTTATAAGGGGGTTTCTTTGACTTAGATAATTTAAATAAGAAACTTGAAGAGTATTCTATTATGATGGAGGATACTAAATTTTGGGACGATGTTGAAAATAGCACTAGAATAGTTAGGATTAGCAAGAGTTTAAAAGATAGAATAGATGAAGTAAATAATTTATCTAAAGATTATGAATATTTATTAGAGTCGTTAGAGCTTATTAAGGATGATAATGATGAGGAATATATAAAGATATTTAAAGATGATTTTTATAAATTTAAAGATCTTATAGATAATCTTAGTATTAGGACTATTTTAAACGGTGAGTATGATAAAAATAATGCTTTTTTAACTATTCATGCTGGTGCTGGTGGAGTTGATGCTCAAGACTGGAGTGAGATGCTTTTTAGAATGTATATGAGATGGGGAGAGGAAAATAAATTTACTTTAAATGTTATTGAGTACACTATAGGTGATGAAGCAGGAATAAAAAGTGCTACTATAAAAATTGAAGGTGAGTATGCTTATGGTTATATGAAGGGGGAAAGAGGCATACATAGACTTGTTAGAATTTCCCCTTTTAATGCTAATGGTAAAAGACAAACATCTTTTGCATCTGTCGAGATTTTACCAGAGATACAGAATATAAAGGAAGTTAAGATAAATGAGAGTGAACTTAAAATTGATACATATAGGGCTAGTGGCGCAGGGGGACAGCATGTCAATAAAACGGAGTCTGCAGTTAGAATAACTCATTTAAAGACAGGTATAGTTGTTCAATGTCAAAATGAGAGGAGTCAGTTATCAAATAAGGAAACTGCGATGAAAATGCTAGTATCTAAATTGATTGAACTTAAGGATAGAACCCATAAGGAGAAACTTGAGGATTTAACGGGTGATCTAAAAGAAATTGGATTTGGGAGTCAAATAAGGTCATATGTTATGCATCCATATACACTTGTTAAGGATCATAGAATGAATGTTGAAATATCAGATATAAATAAGGTGCTTGATGGAGATATTGATATATTTATAAAAAATCATATAAAAGGCTCTATTGATAGAGAAAAGTAAATTTATGACAATGGGAGGAATTAATATGGATATTTCTAAAATTTTATCTAGTGAGTTTTTAATTGATAAAAAATATGTTGATAATGTAATTAACCTATTAGATGAGGGTAATACAGTTCCATTTATAAGTAGATATAGGAAAGAAGCAACAGGTTGTCTCGATGATGTTGTATTAAGAAAATTTGAGGTTAGACTTAATTATTTAAGAAATCTGAATGAAAAGAAAGATAATATTATACGTTTGATTGATGAACAGGGGAAGTTGACAGATGAGATTAGAGATAATATTTTAAAAGCTAATACATTGGTTGAAATAGAAGATGTGTATAGGCCATTTAAACCAAAGAAAAGAACCCGTGCAATTATTGCAGAGGAAAAAGGATTAAAACCACTTTCGGATATCATTTTACATAAAGAGTTTAATGGGGATATTATGAAAGAGAGTGAAAAGTATATAAATGAGGAATTAGGCATTAAAGGTGGACAAGATGCTTTAAATGGAGCTAAGGATATAATATCTGAAACAATTTCAGATAATGCAGATTTTAGAAATTTTATTCGTAATTATATATTTGAGAATGGAATTATTGAAACATGTGGAGAAAGTGATAAGAGGACTCAATATGAGGGATATTACGAATATAGTGAAAAAGTAAGGGTGATACCTCCTCACAGGATATTAGCTATTAATAGAGGAGAGAAAGAGGGAATTTTAAAAGTTAAGATATCTTTCGGAGAAAGTGAAATTATAAATATGATATTTTCTAATATTATGGTTGAGAATGAAAAATGTAATGAATTAATATTAGAGGCTATAAATGATTCTTTAAAAAGACTTATAGTACCTTCGATTATCAGAGAAATTAGAAAGGATTTAAGCATAGAGGCAGAAGATGGTGCAATTATTATATTTAAGGAGAATTTAAAAGCGCTGCTTATGCAGCCTCCAATAAAAAATAAAGTTGTCATGGCGATTGATCCTGGATTTCGTACTGGTTGTAAAGTTTGTATATTAAGTGATACAGGAACATATTTGGATTCGACTACTATATATCCAAATGAGCCTGTTAAAAAAGTTGAGGAAAGTAAGAAAAAGTTAAAGGAGTTAATTTATAAATACAACGTAAGTTTAATTTCGTTAGGAAATGGTACTGCAAGTCGTGAAACTGAAGAAATTGTTGGTGAAATTATAAATGAGGTTAAGAAAGAGAAGGGTATAGATTTATCTTATGTAATAGTATCAGAAGCTGGAGCTTCTGTTTATTCAGCCTCTGAACTTGCAAGTAAAGAGTATCCTGATTTAGATGTTACTATAAGAGGAGCAATTTCAATAGGAAGGAGATTGCAAGATCCTTTAGTTGAACTTGTTAAAATAGATCCTAAATCAATAGGTGTTGGACAGTATCAGCATGATATAAATGGTAAGAAATTAGAAGAGTCGCTTAAAACTGTGATAGAGGATTGTGTAAATTCGGTTGGAGTAGATTTAAATATGGCAACACCTTCTATATTATCATATATTTCCGGAATAAACGCATCTATTGCTGAGAATATTGTAAAGTACAGAGAAGAAAATGGAAAGTTTAAAAGTAGAGCAGAACTTTTAAAGGTTAAACGTCTAGGTAATAAGGCTTATGAACAATGTGTTGGATTTTTAAGAATAAGTGATGGAGAAAATGGTCTTGATAATACTTCAGTTCATCCTGAAAGTTATGATGCTACAAAAAAACTTTTGAATATGTTTGATTTGGATATAGATGATTTAAAGTATCATGGGAAGATAGTTGATCTAGATGAGAGGTTTAAAAAACAAAATAGTTTTGAAATATCTAAAATGTTAGGTATTGGAGAGATTACGTTGAGAGATATAATAAAAGAACTTAAAAAACCTGCTAGAGATCCAAGAGAAGATTTACCGGAGCCTATATTTAAAAAGGGAGTTTTAACTATGGATGATTTAAAAGAAGGAATGATACTTGTTGGTACTATTAGAAATATTTCTGATTTTGGAGCTTTTGTAGATATTGGAGTTCATCAAGATGGATTAGTACATAAGTCTCAGATATCTGATAAATTTATAAGACATCCATTAGATGTAGTAAAATTAGGTGAGATTGTTAATGTTAAGGTACTTAAAATAGATAAAGAAAGAAATAGAATTTCTTTAACAATGAGACTCTAATAATTATTAGAGGTGTATTAATGTATGAAAAATTTTAAATTTAATAGTAAGATTAAAATATGTATTTTGATATCTTTATCAGTTGTTCTTATGTATTTTAGATTGAGCGTTCCATTTTTACCAAATTTTTTAAAGTTTGATCTATCAGATATACCGATATTTTTTATAACTATAATATTTTCTCCTATTTGGGGTGTTATATCTTTAGCATTAAAAAATTTATTGGTGTGTTTTACTATGGGAAGTTTTACTTTTGGCATAGGGGAGCTTGCAAATTTTTTGATGGGGGTTTTTTTTATAATTCCGGGAGCATATTTTTATAAAAAATTTGATGGAAATAAGAAATATATTTTTAGTTTATTATCTGGAATGATTGGACTTACTTTAGCAGGAGTTATATTAAATGCTACGGTAATATTACCTGTTTATGTAAAATTATTAGGGGTTGAGTTAAGTTCTTTTATTGGGGAAGGAAATACATTGTTAAAATTTTTGATTATATATATCGTTCCGTATAATATAATAAAATCTATGATAGTGTTCTTCCCAACCGTTGCTATTATTGCTAGACTCAAAAAATAAATTCTAGGAATTTATCCTAGAATTTTTTCATTATTATGGCATTTTCTACAGGAAATTTGTAATAATTTTCTCTTATACATATTTCTCTAAAGTTAAATTTTTTATATAGGTTTATTGCTATATTATTAGATTCACGAACTTCAAGAAGTATAGTATATTCATTATAATTTATTATGAGATATTCCATTAAATAGTTTGATAATCCCAGACCTCTATAATCATTATGAATGGATATATTGGTAATGGTTATTTCATCTATTATTATCCATACACTCAAAAATCCAATTACTTGATTCTTATACATTAACGAAAAATATTCAGAGAATATACTATTAAAGTCTTCATTAAATAATTTTATGCTCCATGAATTTTTAATATTTGAATTACTTATTGAGTAGATAGAATCTATATGTGAACTTTTAGATTTTTGTATATAAATATCTTTTAAATTAATCATTTTTGAATTTATAATTTTTATTAAGAAGCATTTCTTGGGCTTGGGACATTCGTATATATGAAGGAACAGAAGAAGTTGTATCGTCAAATAAATTTAATTTAAATTTTTCTAGTCCTAATAGTGCATAATCATATGAAGTTATAGGCTTTTTATTTAAATATGCATTTGGGAAAAACGAATTTAATTCAGATTCAAATCTTATTGTTCCATCACCTGTAAAAAGTATGTTATCTAGATTAGTATTTTTTGATTTTAAATATTTTTTAATATTATTTATATGTATAATTTCTCCTTCAAAACGATTTTGTATTATTTCATCTTTATATCTAAATGAATTTATATAGATTTCATCTCTCAATGCATTTATTATGCTACATACAATACCATTAAAATTTTCTCTAAAACATAAAGAGTCCAAAGATGATAGAGAGATCATTGGTTTTTTTAAAGAAAATGAGAAAGCTTTTATTATTGAGAAGGCTATTCTAAGTCCTGTAAAACTTCCAGGACCTTTAGATAAAATAAATCCATCTACGTCGTTTATTGCTATATTTGAATTTTTTAAAATGCAATCTATGATATTTATAGAGTTTATAGAATGATTTTTCAAATTATATATGTTTATTTCTGACAATAATTTTTCATTTTTTGTAACACAGGCACTTAGTATGTCTGAGTTTGTATCTAGAGTTAAAAGTATCATATTATTAAACCTCCTTTTTAAAATCATTTAAAATTATAGTTAGAACTTCAATATATTCATTACTAAAATTAAATTCAATTATGCGCTCATTATCTTTTGTGGGAACTTTAAAGATATTTATGTAATTCGTATTTTTCGGGAGAGCCTCTCTTATATTTGAGGCCCATTCTATAATTTTGACTCCGTCATTTTTAATGTAGTCATTAAATCCAATTAAAAATAATTCATCTAAAGAATTTAATCTATAAACATCAAAATGATATAAAGGTAAGGTTCCATCGTAGTATTCATTTATTAAATTAAATGTTGGGCTAGTTATATTATTTTTAATATTGAGTCCCATAGCAATTCCCTTTGTTAAATGTGTTTTACCACACCCCATATCCCCATCTAATGCAATTATTGCGCTTTTATTTAAGTTTTTTCCAATTAATTTTCCAATATTAATTGTCTCATTTATATTATTTATTTTTAAAGTATTCTCCATAAACAACTCCATTTTATATTTGTATAGAATAATTTTAATAATTTTTGGTAGTAATGTAAATTTAATTTTATCATTGATTTAGTATAAAAATTATAGTATAATATTATGGTAATCTAGGGGTATAGCTCAATTGGTAGAGTAGCGGTCTCCAAAACCGTTGGTTGCGGGTTCGACTCCTGCTACCCCTGCCATATTGTGAAAAAGAGAGACGAAAACTTCGTCTCTCTTTTTATATGTAATTATTTAAAATTTTTAGTGAATCGTAATAAGTTTTTGCACAATAATTGCACAAAATAAAATTCGAGTAAATTAGTTTAATAATATTTGTTCCTTCTTTACCACAACAATAACAATTTTTCATTTATTTCAAACTCCTAATTTAAACATACTCAAATTATTTCTTTTAATTAGGAAAAATATACAAGCTTTTTGAAATAATAATTTATTTATTAAATAATGTTTAAATTTTATTTAAAAAACCATAATAAAATTATTGTAATAAATTATTTTGATGATAATATAATTTACTTTGAAAATAAAGAGGCGGTTATAGTTGTTTACTTAGGAGGGGATTTGAGGTGAGGTCAGAGCATAATTATGATAAAAAACTATTGAGCAAAAAAGATTCTTTATTTATGGATATTGTCGATTTAGACAAGTTTAAGAAATTAGATGATAGATATATAGTTAGTGATATTTGCAAGAACACAGGTATTAAATATGATTTTAAATGTGATACTTGCAATATTTATTATAGGTCATTTGCTTTAAATATTTCATTTAATAGTTTGAACAAATTTAAATCTATAGCTGGTTTTATTGATTTGAATTTATGTGGAAAAGCAGATAAAAATAAGTTTATCTCTTTAATTGAAGGAATAATTTCTAATAAGAGATTTGATATATCTATTAATAGTTTGAGGGAAATTATGGATAATGTAATTAAAGATACTATAAAGGAATATAAGATAAAGATTAGTAATGGAGATTTTTATATAAATAGAATTATAAATACTGATAGGGAATTGGTATTTATGTTGATAAATTTAGACTAATATTTAAAAGAGCACTTGAATTTCAAGTGCTCTTTTTTTATTTTTAGATAATTTTCTTGAAAATTGGGTAAGTTAACTATAATTAGCAAAGAATGGAGAGTTAAAGAGTGTATAAAAAAATTATTATATTATGCGTTAATATTTGCTTATTAATTAATATGATTATGTTTAATGTTAAGTGTATAGATGAGTACAAATATTTACCATATAAACATGATAAAGTGATTTATTTAACTTTTGATGATGGACCTAGTCCAAATACAAATAAGGTTCTGGATATATTAAATAGAAATAATGTTAAAGCTACATTTTTTGTAATTGGAAATCAAGTAGAAATGCATAAAGATGTTGTAAAAAGGTTAGAAAGGGATGGGATGTGTATTTTACCACATACAAATTGCCACAATTATAGAAAAATTTATGATACAGCTGATGATTATTTTATTGATTTAAACAGTTGTGTAGTTAAAATAAAAGATGTTATTCTAAAAGAGCCTGTTAATTTCATTAGATTTCCAGGGGGTGTTAATAACGAGTTATTAAGAGAGAGTGTTTTAGATGAGATCAAAAGTAAATTTTTAGATAATAAATATTATTTTATAGAATGGAATGTATATGGTTTGGATGCTGAGAGAGTTCCTGAAAATTCAGATACGATATATAATTCTACTATTAACCAGCTTAGTAATAAACCAAAGGCTATAGTTCTTTTACACGATGGATATGGTAATATAAATACTGTTAATTCATTGGAGAGAATAATATTATCTGCGAAACAACTTGGATATAAGTTTAGAACATTAGAGGATATAACTGAAAAAGATTTTGATTATTTTATTAAGAAATCTGTTATAAATAAAGGAGTAAGGTGATAATTTTTATTTGTAATATTTTGGGGGATTAGTATGTTTAAATTGTTAATTAGTATTATTTTTTCTTTGAGTGTTATTTTTACAAGTGTATCAGCGGAGGAGATAAGTGATTATAAAGTTTATGGAGAGTCGTATGTAGTTATAGATGGAAACAGTAATGAGGTTATTTTATCAAAAAATGCAAATGTTAAAATGTATCCGGCTAGTATCTCAAAGCTTGTTACAGCTATTTTATTAGCTGAACATAAAAATAAAGAGGATATGTTGTTTTTTAGTGCTAAGGCTAAGGATATGCCAGAATATTCTGTAAATTTAAATTATTCTTCTATTGCTGTAGGTCAAGAATTGAGTGCAGATTTTGTTATGAAATCTATACTTATATTTTCCGCAAATGATATGGCACAGGTTGTTGCGGATAATTTATCTGATGAACTGGGAAAACCTTTTGAAGATATAATGAATGATAAGTTAAAAGAATTAGGACTTAAAAATACATATTTTAAGAATGCTGTTGGACTTCATGATGATGAGCATTATTCGACTGCTTATGATTTAGCATTACTTTTAGAGGCGGCACTTGGTTATGAGTGGATACGAGAAACTATTTCTATTAAGGAAACAAGTGTTTCTTTACCAAATGGATCTATTATAGTTTATAAAAATTCTAATAAATTATTGGGCATAGATGGTATGATTGGTGGTAAAACGGGTTATACATCTAGGTCAGGAAGAAATCTTGTAGGTGCTTTTGAGAAGGATGGGAATTTATACATAATTACAGTTTTAAAGTCTGTATATGATGCGGAAGATTCCTATGTATTTAGGGATATGTATAATTTAATGGAGATGGCACAAAACGAGGAAAAATCGTTATTATATGAAAAGGGAAGTATTGTTTCTGAAAGTTTTCCATTAGAGTATAAGCTTTTTGGATTTTTTGGACCTAAGAAAATTGCTGAAGTTCCATTAATTTTAGATAATGATGTATATATGTATGATAATGACTATAATAAAGAGAATTTATCTACTAATATTTATTTGAAAAATAATATTAATATTTTTACCGATATTAATAAATCGATTGGAACTTTTGAAGTTTCAGTTTTAGATAGTAAGTCATCTTATAATTTAACTGTAGATATGATGCCAATTATTATGTCAAATATTTTGGTTTATGCGTTGTCAATATTGTTAATAATTGTTATTATAGTTCTTGTAATAGTTATTATTAAGAGAATACGAAACAAAAAAAGAGTTAAACGAATATTTTAGTTTATGCTGCTGTTTTATTAAACAGCAGCCATTTTTCATTAATATTGCAATATTAAAATTAATGAATATAATATAATTAGTGATATAGTAAATTTTGGAATTTTTCGTAGTAAATCTTAATATATGAGACTAGTTTTTACTAAGGACGTGTAATTCTATGAAGATTAAGAAAATTAATATAAATAATTTCGGTTTAATAAATAAAAAGAATTTAAATTTGGAAGACGGTATTAATATTATTTATTGTGGAAATAATCAAATTAAGTCTATTGTTCAAAATTTTATAGTGTGTTTCTTGTATGGTATGGATGATGAAAGAAAAGTATTTAAAAGTGTATTTAGACGTAAGTATTCTCCGTTTTTCATGGATAAAACAAAAGGAGAACTCATCGTTGAAATAAATAATATTGAATATTGTATAGATAGAACATTTGGAAATTCAAAGTTAGATGATACTAGTATTGTTAGAAGAGTTATTGATAGTGAAGAAATACTCAATGTTGATTTAGATCAACCTGGCAAGACTTTTTTAGATATAGGATTTGAAGCTTTTAATAGAACTATGTTTATAAAAAGTATGGATGAATTTAATGTTCAGGATAAAAATTTTAAGTTGATGAGTGATGTAGCTAAAATTAAAGAGAATTTCGACAATAGATTTTCTTTTGACAGATCTATTGAATTAATAAATAAAGCTAAGTGTGTTATAAGAGATATAAAAATATCTGAAAACTTAAGTGAGTTATATGAAAGATATTCAGATTTAAATGAAAAGTTACATAAGGCAATTGAGGCAGTGAATTTAAATAATATAGATTATTCTAAGTTAGATAGCTTAAAGAAGAGAAAAGAATTGTTACTAAGTAAATATTTGTTAATAGAAGATGAACGTAAATATTTTAAATATCTTGAGATTAAAGAAAATGTAAATAATATTTTGAGTATAGAAAATGAGATTAATAAAATTAAACAAGATATTAAAAATGCAAATGATGGTATACCTAAGATAAATGAAAAAATGATAGATAGTTCAATTATAGAAGATATTATCAATAAATTTTCTGATTATAAGGAGTGTAAAAAAGAGATTTTAAATGTAAATAAAATAGATATCGATGAAGAGTCTAATGCTATAAAGAGATTTGAGTATTTAAATAAAGAACTTGATAGATATTCTGACATAAAATCTAACTTTCTTTTTTATTCAGAAAGAGTTAAAAAAATTGAAATGTTAAATAAGGAAATAGATAATATAAGGGGAAATGGAAGACTTGCGTATTTACTTAAGCAATATAAGTTAATTTCGAGAGTTAGGAAAAATAAACAAAAAAGTAATGATTCAAAGTTGTATATAGCCATAGTAATAGTATCAATTTTAATAACTATTTTAGCGCCCTTATTTAAAATTAATGTTAATAATGTAATTTTAATTAGTCTAATTGCTTTTGGATTAATAGGCTTATCATACGTTTATATGGTATTTAGGGATTATAAAGATATAGAAGATAGAGAGATACATAGAAAAGCAGGTAAATTTTATGAATTCAAGGATCAAATATCAAAATTAGAGAAAGAGTTGTATCCGTATTATTACTATAAACTTAGAATGGATATTGAAAATATAAAAAAGATAGAGAATGAGTTAGATTCATTAAGTTATAGATTTAAGACTGGTGATTTATCTTATACATCTGTAATTAAAGATTTTAAAAAAAAGGAAGATGAACTTTTAGAGATATTAAGTAATTTTGGATTTAAGGATATTTATATTAAGGATATAGAGAATTTTATTGATAATATGAAGTTTAAGTTAAATTATAAATTTAATATTGAAAGAGAGCTAGAAATTAAAAACAATGAACTTTTAGAAGCACTTAATGGTAAGGAAAAAAGTGAGTTAATAAATGAACTATCTATATTTGCAAAATATTCTAATATTGAAGTATCTAAAGATAAAGATCTTGTAGATAAGGAATATAATATTTTAAAAATTGAACTTAAAGAGATAGATGATGATATAAACTATTTAAAAGATAGTTTAAAAGGTGCAGAAACGAATAAAAATAGAGTAAGTAATATAAATGATGAGATACTTAATCTTAAGAATACGATTTTATATTTAGAGAATAAGATAGCTAATATAGACATATATAGGAATAAAATTACTGATATTTATTATGAGTTTATGGATACCTTATCATCACAAATATCTAGTAGAGTAGAATATTTAATTAAGTATTTAACAAAGGATTCTATAAGTACAAGCAAAAAAATTTATAAATATGATAGGGATAATAGTTCAATTCTTCTTAAGGAGAAACTTGGAATTGAATTTTTAAGTATTGGAATGTGGGATCTTATATATTTTGCTTTGAGGATTACTATTGCAGATTTTATTTATGAATATAAGGGTGAGATTCCTCTTATCTTAGATGATTTATTTTTAAAATATGATTCTAATAGGATGAAGAAAGCGCTTATGATACTTGAGAAATATTCAAAAGATAGACAAGTTATTTTATTTACATCTACTAAGAGAGAGATGGATTATCTGAAGGGAAATGCTTATATTATAAATATTTAAAGGGATTAACTTATTTAAGTTAATCCCTTTTTTAGTTTAATAAAACTTCTTTTTTGTTTGCATAAAGTCTAGATAAAAGTATTGGGGTAACTATAGTAGTTAGAATTACAACTATTATGAGAGGTGAAATTAGGTTTTCGCTGAGTATTTGATTAGCTATTCCAATATTTATAATTATTAATGCAACCTCTCCCCGAGAAATCATCCCAGCTCCTATACGTGAAGAATCCATAAAATTATATCCTAATACTTTTGATGTTATAAAGCATGAAATGAACTTACTTAATGCTGCGCCTATAAATAGAATTAAGGTAAATATTATTACGGTCTTATTGAAAGATGATAATGTTGTCTGCATTCCTATACTTGCGAAGAATATAGGAGAGAATATGAAATAACTTAAATAGTTGAGTTGTTTGTAAACTGTGTGTTGGAAGACATATTTAGAAAATACAATACCAGTTAAATATGCTCCTATTATAGAAGTAACATGAAAAAACTCCTCACTAATAAATGCTATTGCAAAACATAATATGAGAGCATATAAAGGCATCCTGTGTTTGTGGTCTTTATTTATGCTTAAATTATTTAAGAATGGAGGTAAGAACTTAATTAATAAGAATACAAATACAAAAAATAAAAGTAATCCTATTATAACTGATTGTATTTTAACTTCTTGTCCAAGTGATCCTCCAAAAAGTGTTAGAATAAATACTCCTAAAATATCATCTATGATCGCAGCTCCCATAATTGCAGAACCAGATTTTGATGAAAATACTTTAAGATCTTTAAGTGTTTGAGATGTTATCGATACAGATGTTGGAGTGAATATAATTCCTAAGAATAAGCTGTCTAAATAAGATAAATTCATTACAAAATATCCAATTGAAAATCCTGCGATTAAAGGAATTATAACTCCGAGTAAGGCTATTAAGAAAGAAGATAAACCAACCTTTTTTAAATGGTCTATATCTGTTTCTAATCCTGCGTTAAACATTAAGAGTATTACACCTATATTTGCTGCATATTCCCAGAACGTATCGTATGAAACTATCTTTAGCACTGATGGACCTAATATAATTCCAGCAATTAAAGCTCCAACAACATTTGTAAGTCTTAGTTTATTTGTTATAGATCCTAAAAATTTTGTAAGTAATAGTATTAAACATAATTCAATTAAAAAATTAGGACTCATGGCTCCTCCTTTTAATTTTTAAAAAATTTTTTAAATATAAAGTTTATTAGTTCTTTCATTTCAATTTGGTAATCTGAAATTATACTAGACATAATGAAACTACCTAACCCAATTGTTATAAAAATATCTTTAATATCTGCAATAAATAAATTATGTATATGTAAAAAATCTAAGCTACCACCCCAGAATATTTTGTCTATAAGAGAGCATAAACCACCTGAAAATAAAAGTATAAAAGTTAATTGGTTCATAGAATTTAATTGTTTCTTATAGGAAATATATTTATATATAAAAAATATAAATAATAGAATTAAAAAGTTCAAAGCTATAAAAATTATGAATGGAGCATTTATATTAAATCTAGATGCTATAAATGATCCTTTATCGTTTAAATCTGGTGTGATAGATAAATAATTTGGTATTAGATTTATAGAATTTATATTATTTTCGTCGAATATTGCAGAAATAGTTAACTTAGATAATTGATCAATTGAAAATAACACAGATATTGTTATTGCTAAATATGTGTTATTAAGAATTACAGATTTCTTGTAGTACATATAAAATAAATACGAAATAACAAGTAACAGCAATGCAGGTAATAAGTTCATTATTATGCTATATGTATCTGAAATATTTTTTGATATTAGTTCAAACATGTAATAAACAAGCCAAAGAGAGGGATAAACCATGAGAAAATGAATTAATTTTAATTTTTTGTTCATTAAGTCATCTCCA
This sequence comes from Candidatus Arthromitus sp. SFB-mouse-NL, assembly GCF_000709435.1. Taxonomy (NCBI): domain Bacteria; kingdom Bacillati; phylum Bacillota; class Clostridia; order Eubacteriales; family Clostridiaceae; genus Candidatus Neoarthromitus; species Candidatus Arthromitus sp. SFB-mouse-NL. Next base: position 1,346,305 of record NZ_CP008713.1, on the reverse strand, counting down.
ATCTATGATTATTTATATCGATTCATTAATATAAATTATAATTATAACAAATAAAAAAATAAATCAATCTATTTAAAAAAAATAATAACTATTTATATTATTGAATATTTTATGTGCATTATGTATAATATGAACATACTTTTATTTATAGTTATTGTATGATTTATAGTGTATAGTTATCTATATATTTATCCCTATCTTAATAAATTTAGTAGTGTAGTTTAGTTTTTTTATTAATTTATAACTATTTTAACGTTTGATGATTGATTTATAAAATATCTTTTGTAATGCCTTAGTTTGATTAAATTTATAGTAGAGCATCTGAATTTAGGTGCTCTATATTGTTTTTTAAATGATATAAGCATGATATTTTATACAATAAAAAACAAAATATTAAGGAAAATAGAGAAAATAGAAGATAAATACAATATAATACCAAAAATATTAATTAAATGAAGATATATAAATATGTTAAAAAAAGATTACAAATGTTATTATTTAACGGAGGAAGAATCACAACATAAGTTTCAATAATGATAATAAGATAATAAAAAATAATTTTTAACTTTGTTTTGAAAATTAGGAGGACAAGTATGAAATCTTTTAAATTAAGAAAATTAGTTGCAGGTATTGCGATGCTAGCTATGACTTTGTCAGTTTTACCTACTAATGTAAGAGCTAATGCAGCAGCAATTACAGATGGAAGATTTGAGAATAATTGGACTTTAAATAGTGGGAATTATATAAATTCATTTGTAAATGGAAGTGGTCAGGTTAAATTAAGCAGTGATGCTAAGAAAACAGAAGAGAGCGTTTTTTCTATAGAAAAGCTTGAAACAAAAGTTTTAACTTCTAATACGACTGTTGCCTCAAATAATTCAGAAAAAATTTATAAAGCTGATGAAAATGAAGGTGGAGTTGTAAGATTTGGTATTAGATTATCAGGAGAATTAGAAAGAACTCTTAGGAGAGCTATTGATGATGCGGTGTCTGAGCATAGGGGTAATGTGAATACTGTTAATGCAAATAGACATAATAATGGAGTTGCAATAAATACAAATAAACAGTTGCAATTAGCTGAAAAATTATTGCAAGCTTTTGATGTTGCGGGTTATAGAAATAGCGATGTTAGGTTTTTAATCACATATACATTAAATGATGGTAGGGTTAGAACAACAACTGCAAGATTAAGCGATCTTAGTTTGGACATGCCTGCGACATCAGGAATTTCTAGTTCTAGTGATTTAAGATCTTTGGTTGATGATAGTGGTTTAATATATGTTACACTAAGAGGACTTCCAACAAACGTTACAATAACCAACGTTGAGATAGATTCTAGAGATAAATTAACAGTGGCTACTAATGCGGGAATTAAAACTGTTAATGGACAAGATCAACTTGAAGCTACAGCTTACTCAGTGCAAAATAGCATTTCGTATAATGCAGGCACTGCTGTAATACCTACTGCTACTTGGACATTAACTGATGCTTTATTTGCAAAAGTTGGTAGTTATGATCAATATATACCATTATCAACTGGTAGAAATAATGTAATTGATAATGGCGAGCATATGTTTGTTAAGGCTACAGGATCTACAATAACTTTGATAGATATCTTTAGAGATACAAATAAAACTATAACAGGAGCTACTGTAGTTGATAGACGTGGAGATAGTTATAGTGCTCAAGTTGGAGATTTTGAAATTGGTAAGATTACTTATAGCAATGGTACAAGTGATACAGTTGACCACGATAAAAGGTATAGAGATCTTAAAATAGGTGGATTGAATTCAAATACTACTTATGATTTTGAATATATAGATGTTCATTATACAATTGATGGTGATCAAAGAACTCAAAGAATAAGATTTGATGATAGAAAAGCTGCTAACTATGTAACAGGAAATAAGTATTTGAGTGTATCTACAAGTAATTATCAGGCTTCACAAGTGCTTGGATTTGATAGATTAGTAAAAGGAGATTTATTATATCAAGCTAATGTTGGATTGAACAAATTGACTTATTTAGTTAAAGTTGATGATGTTACTAATTTAGAAAGACTTGAAGTTAGAGGATTAAGAGCAGATGAAACTTACACAATTAAAAATGTTAAGTCTGAAGATGGTAAAAAAGAGAAATCTAACTGGTTTGCTGTAGAGATTTCTAATTTAGATACTAATAGGACTTATGATTTCTTATCAATTGAAACTGTTTATAATGAGAATGGAAGAGAGAGGTATGGAAATCCGATATCTTTAGGAAGAAATAATTCTATAAGTGGAGATTCATTATTCCCATACTCTAGTACAAATATTGATGGTAATGTAAACTATAATTACTTTGCAAAAACAAATAAAGATTATAAATCTGAGTTATGGATAGATTCAGAGCTTAAATATGAGCAAATTCCAGGTGGGGTAAAATTCTATGGAAGAATTAAGGATGCTGATGATATTATAAATGGTGTTAATGTTTATGTAAATAATGGTGGAAACTACGAGAAAATAGATGATTCAAAGGTTAAGCTTGAAACAAATTACAGAGTTGTTAAAGGTTTAGATGTTAATGGTAATGGTAGCGTATCCGGAGTCTATAATTTTAGCTATCCATTGTTAGAGAGTAGAGATAATACTGTTATACAAGGAAGTGAAAGTAAAATTGAGTCAGCTTCCGAAATGGTTGAAATTACTATAACAGGAATTGAAGCAGGAAAATCTAAAGACTTTAGATTTGAATTCTCAACTACAGAAAATGGAAATAGAGTATCATCTATAAGAACTGGGGAAGTTGGTTCGTTTGGTTCAATACCAGCTAGTGGAACAAAAACTCAACAGTCTATTACTAGATATGCAACTGGAAGAGCTGGAACTACAAAAGTTGAAGTTTCAACTTCAAATGTTAGTGTAACTGGTGTTACTACAAGTACAGCAGTAGTTAATGCTTCAATTAAAAATACTGATAAGGAAATGATATCTGTTGAAGTTTCAGGAACTGGAGTTAATGGGATCAAAGCTACTTATAATGTTGAGAAAAATGTAATTGAGTTATCAGATCTTAAATCTAATACAGAATATACAGATCTTAAATTAACATTAAAATATGGAGATAAGAGTACAACTTTATCTGTTCCAACATTTAAGACAAGCACTCAATCACAAAGTGAAACAGGTATTGCTGGATATGTTACAAGAGTATATAGAGCATTCTTTAATAGAGAGCCTGATAAAGAAGGTTTAATGTATTGGGTAAATAAGTTAGCTACTAAGGAAGAAACTTTAAAAGGATTCTTAGGACAACTTTCATTTACACCTGAATTATTAGAGAAGAATTTGACTAACACTAAGTTTGTTGAGGCTATGTATGCTATAGTAGATAGAGCTGGAGAGACTGAAGGAGTTACTTTCTGGACAGCTGAAATTGAGAAGGGTATACAGTCTGGAGAAACTCAAAGTCAAGCTAGAGCTTCTGTTGTGTCAAGAATGTTAGATACTGATGAAGTAAGATCGATGGCTGATAAATTAGGAATTAAATTTGAGTAATGTTTAATGAAAATAAAGTGAAGTTCATATGAACTTCACTTTTATTTATTTTTTAGGAAATCATCTATTTGAGCTCTTAAAGGAAGTAAAATAGATTTAATTGCTTCTATATTTTTAGGTGAGGTTATTTGATTGAAATAATAAAATGCTCTTGTATAATCTCTGAAACTTAGATATATAATCCCTAGAGTGTGTAGTACATGTGAATAGCTTCCATCTATTGTATTAACTTTATTTGTGATATCACCTATAGATTTTACCATTGAATTGATTTGATCAAATTTATCACTCATTACAGAATCATTCTCAAGTATAAGTTGAAAATAAAAGCTGTCTAGTGAGTTTGGTATTTCATATTCCATAAGATCTATGACTTCTTTTAATAAATCATATTTCTTATGTGATACAGCTATTTTAGCTAAAAGTGTTAGTATATTGTAATAAAAGTTTTCGATAGAATTTTGAGTGTGTTTTAATTTTAATCCTGATTTTAAGATTTTTATACATTCGTCTATATCGTGTCCTAATATATTTTTTTCACGTCCGAGAAAATAATACCATCTAATTTTATTAGGTTCGAGTTTTATCATCTTTTCGAGTATTTCAGTATTTCTTTCAGCCTTATTTTTGTTTTTAAATATTTCTGGGTGATATCCATCATGAAGAAGTGTTAAGTTAAGCATGATATAATTGATTTCTGATTCATTTTTAGATACGATTTCTTCATGAATTTTACCATCAAATTTCATTTCATGTTTTTTATTAAATATTCTCTTTGTGGTATTTATTTTTTGTCCAAGAGAATCTATTGTAGGAGAAAATACTAATGGATGTTTCTCGTTTGAATTAAAATTGTTAAATATTGAAATTACATCTTTTATGAGATAAAATTCATCTGTTGGGGTTTCATCTGCATCTATAGATAAGATCCAGTCATTAGTAGATTTATCTATTAGTAAGTTTCTTGAATATGCAAAATCTTTTCTCCATTTGTCTCTATATAATTTAACATTTGGGAATTTTTCTTCAATTATTTTTACCGTATTATCTGTTGATCCTGTATCTAAAACTAGGATTTCATCAGCAAAAGTGGAAACAGCATTTAGGGATCTTTCAATACAACGTTCTTCATTAAATACGATTAGATTTACACTTAGTTTTATTGGTGTATCATCAGAAAAAATATTTATTAATTCTATTAGGTTCTCGTTAGTTAAGTCATCTTTATAGTTTATATAATCATCATTTATGAAAAATTTTAAAATGCTAGGGCATGTACCATTTATTGTGCTTAAAAGTTTTATACGTTTGGTTAATTTATTTTCAAATTTTTCATCAATTGGGAAATTATCTGTCTTTAGTTTGTGAAGTACATATTTGTGAAAATTTAAATTAAACTTGAAATAATCTGTATCGATACTATTTATTATAGAATCTATGATTATCATAGTTAACCACCTTTCAGATTTTAATTATAAAAATTTATTATTATATTTATTTCAAATGATATAAAATTATATCATTAAAGGATAATGTTTACAATTAGATTGAGAAGGAGCTTAGAGGTCTTTTATGTGTAAATAAAAATAAAAGAGATGCACTTATTGCGCCTCTTATTTTTTAAAGTTTATTTCTTCTGATTTATTATCTATATTAATAAATGTTTTTGAAGGAATAGTATTTGAAATTATTTTTCCATTTCGTATTGAGTATAGTACTGAGCTTCTTTTTTGAATGATGTCGTAGTCGTTATTACCATTAAGTATTATTAAATTTCCAGGGTTTCCTTCCTTTATTCCATAACTATCTTGTATGTTCAGAGTTTTAGAACTATTATGTGATATAAATTTAAGTGAATCATTTATGTCATCATATCCCATCATTTGGCAAACGTGTAATCCCATGTGAAGAACCTCCAGCATATTTCCAGATCCGAGGGGATACCATGGATCGAAAATATCATCGTGACCAAAGCAAACATTTATTGAAGATTTATTTAATTCTTTCACTCGGGTAACACCTCTTCTTTTAGGATAAGTATCGAATCTACCTTGAAGATGTATATTCACAAGTGGATTACACACAAAATTGATTTCACTCATCTTGAGGATTCTAAATAATTTATAGGTGTAGGCATCATTATATGAACCCATTGCAGTTGTGTGACTTGCAGTAACTTTATTTTTTAATCCAGTTTCATATGCACGAGTTGCGAGTACTTCTAAAAATCTTGATTGCTCATCATCAATTTCATCGCAATGTACATCTATAAGTTTGTTATATTTTTCAGCTAAGGAAAAAATTAAATCTATAGATTGAACGCCATATTCTCTAGTAAATTCAAAATGTGGAATTCCACCTAAAACATCTGCTCCAAGTTTTAAAGATTCTTCTATTAACTCAGAACCATTAGGATAGGATAAAATTCCTTCTTGTGGAAATGCGACAATTTGTATTTCTATAGATTCTTTAAGTTCTTCTTTTAGTTCAATCATTGCTTTCATTGCAGTTAAGTTTTTATCTGTAATATCAACATGAGTTCTAACAAATTGTATACCGTTTGCTATTTGCCATTTAATTGCTTTTTTTGCACGATTTTTAATATCTTCATGTGTTAAGAAGTTTTTCCTTTTATTCCATACTTGTATCCCTTCAAAGAGTGTGCCACTTTTATTCCACCTAGGTTCACCAGCTGTTAATACAGTATCTAAATGAATGTGTGGCTCTATAAAAGGAGGGTGTGCTAAATTAAAGTTTCCTTCTATTATGTCTTCATTTTTAAGAGGTATTAAATTATTTGAGATTTCATGGAATATACCATCCTTAATTCTTATGTCATAAACGTCTTTTTTTCCTTTGAGTTTTAAATTTTTAATTAACAATATTACACATCCTTATCCTTGAAAATTTTCATTCCAATAATATAAACAATTATTGTTGAAATAATAGCATTTATAGCAGGTATACCAAATGATATAAAGTTTGAAACTAAAAATCCAATAATGAATGATATTATAGCTATTGGATTAATCTCTTTGAATTTAGTAACTTCTATTTTATTGTATTTGAGTTTTTTTATGAAAAAGTAATCTGCGATGACAACACCCCCAATTGGAGGCAGCATTGAGTTCAATAAAGTTAGGAAAGCTGTAAAATTATTATTAATCCATATAGATCCTAGAGTTCCAATTAAACCACTTATTAATACCAATTTACTCTTTTTAACTTTTGTTATATTAGAAAGTCCGAGTCCTGCTGTATATATTGCATTATCATTTGTTGTCCATATATTAAGTCCGAGTACAATTATAGCTGGTATAATAAGTCCTTGAGAAAACATTACATCGGCTATGTCAGAATTTCCAGTAACCATTGCACCAATTGCACCAAACAAGAACATTAAGGAGTTTCCGATAAAGAAAGCTATTACTGTTGTTGATACTGCGATTTTCTTTGTCCTTGAAAACCTAGTAAAGTCTGGAGTAACAGTTCCCCCACTTATAAAAGATCCAATACATAAGGTTATTGCAGTTATTAAATTCATTGGATTTGTCGGAGTGATACTATATAGTTTACCGAATCCGCCAATTGATTGGAGTGCTATAAATAGTGATAAACCACCGAGTATTGCAATAGCAGGTACAGCGATTGCACTCAATATAGTAAGTGATTTCATTCCAAAGTAGGCAGTACTAGTCATTAGAATTCCTGTTATTAGAACAATAACATAAAGATTTATATTGAATCTATTTGATATGGGTATTGCAAACATTGAAATACCTACACCGAACCATCCTATTTGAGTTATGCTTGTAATAAATGATGGGAGATAAGATCCCTTTAATCCAAATGAATATTTAGTTAATAAATGTAGTGATAATCCAGTATCAGATCCTATGTATGATAATAATCCAGTGTATATAGATAGAATTAAGTTTCCAATTAATATAGATTTTAGGAAGTCATTTAAACTGAGAGAGACTCCAATAGTTGCACCTGTTAGCATACTTGCAGAAAAAAATGTAAATCCTAGCATTACAACAAATATTGAAAATAATCCTTTTCTGTCATTTGGATCTACAGAAGATAAAGAATAATCTATATCTGACATTTTGTTTTTATTCATTTAGTCATCTCCAATTATATTAAATTTTTAGTAAACTAGCATAAAAAAATAACGACCAAAAGGCCGTCAAAAAATGAATTATCTTAAATTATATAAAAAACATATTCGTATAAGGCCTTGTTAGTCTCTCTGGACTAAAATTAAAGGACTAGTTTTCTTGAAAGATATTATATACTTAATTGTGATTATAAATCAATATATTTTATTCACATACATCTATAAATTTAAAATTTATAGTGTCAAATAGACCCTTATCAGTAATTTTTATGTTAGGAATTACTGGAAGAGATAAGAAAGATAATGTTAAGAATGGATTGAAGGTTAAGTTTGGTGACAGTATGTTAATATTGTTGTGTAAAATTTCTAAATCTTTTATAACATCCGAAGCTTTTCTATTTGTAATAAGACCTCCAATTTCTAATCTTAATGAGTAGAGTACTTTCCCATTATCTACAATTGTAATTCCACCACCGATTTCTTTTATGTGATTACATGCAAGAATCATGTCTTGATCATTTGCACCACAAACAATTAGATTATGAGAATCATGAGCGATTGTTGTGGCTATTGCTCCAGAGTTTAACATAAGTCCTTTTACGATTCCGAGTCCAATGTTTCCAGTATTATTGTGTCTTTCTATAATAGCTAGTTTTAATAAATCATTTTCGATATGTGCATTAAAGTATTCATTGCATTTCAAATTAAGAGAAGATATGTCTATTTTAAGATGATTAGTTTTTAAATTGTTAGGTATTATTTCTATGACATTTAGGAATGATTTATTTTTGATAGAGATTTTAAAATGATCTTCTGCAAGATTTGGAATATTTATTTGAGTTTTTAATGAAATTTTTGTAGTAGAGTCATCATTATTTATTAGTTCATTATCTTTAACAACTAAATTTCCATTTTTATATACAGATGAAATTTTAAAATCGTGTAGTGAATCTAATATTAAAAAGTCTGCAATATATCCAGGAGCGATAGCACCTTTTTTATTTAATTTATAGCATTCAGATGTATTTATAGTGGCCATTTGAATTGAGGTTTCAGGGCTTAGACCGCTTCTAATACACATTCTTATTGAATTATCTATGGAACCATATTTTACAAAATCATCTATGTGTTTATCATCAGTACATAAACAAAGTTTTCTGCTATTGTGTATTGATACACCTTTTATTAGTTCTCTTAAATTTTTGGCAACAGTACCTTCTCTTATATGTACATACATTCCTCGACGAATTCTTTCAATTAATTCTTCATGAGTGTGACATTCATGATCTGTTTTTATATAAGCAGTTGTATATGCATTTATATGATCGATTGAGAATCCAGCACAGTGACCATCTATAATTTTATTATTTAAATAAGCATCGTAAATTTTATCTATCATATTTTCATTGCATTCAAGAACAGCTCTGAGATCCATAACTTCAGCAAGTCCAAGGATTTTATTATTTTTATAAAATGGATAAAGATCTGAATTTTTTAATATGGAACCAGAATTTTCAAATTCTGTTGCAGGTACGCATGAAGGGAGCATAAAGTAAAAATCAAATGGAATATTTTGGGATAGTTCTATCATTAGGTTGATTCCATCAATTCCGAGAACGTTAGCAATTTCATGAGGATCTATGATTATTGAAGTTATTCCATGTATAAGAGCAGTTTTATAATATTCTTTTGGTGTTAATAGAGATGATTCTATATGGGCATGTGCATCTATAAGACCTGGACAAATATATTTTTTATTTCCATCTATTTCATTTTGTCCTGAGTAATTTCCAATGCCAACAATATAACCATTATGAATAGCAACATCTGATACAAATGAGGAATTTTGGAATACATCTATGATTGTTATATTTTTTATCACTAAATCACATGGAATATTTTTTATGGATGCTTGTATGTTTTCAATGTAAGTTTTCTTATTCATTTATAAATTCACCTTTATTAAAAATTAAATAATCTCCATTAAAATATTTTTAAGGTAATATTGTGATTATTTATGAAGATTATTAAGAATTATTATATTATGATTTAGAATTAATTCAAGGAAATTATGTTCATTAAAGTAGAAGAAATTTAGAAATTATAGTAGACTTATTAATGTTATACGGATTAGATAAATTTGTAATTTTAAATTATAAGATATGTGTGAAGATTTCTATATTTAATTTTTAGTAGGAGGGTTTTATGAAGATTTGTGTAGTAGGTGGAGCAGGGTTTATAGGAAGTAATTTTATTCATTATATGATTAACAAGTATAGAAATATAGATATTACTTGTATAGATGCATTGACTTATGCGGGAAACCTTGAAAATTTAGAGCTTGTTAGACAAAATATAAATTTTAAATTTTATAGAGGGAATATTTTGGATATAAAGTTTTTGGAGAATATTTTTCAAAATGAGAGTTTTGATGTTGTAATAAATTATGCTGCAGAATCTCATGTAGATAAATCAATTTATAATGGACAAGTATTTTTGGAGACAAACATTATAGGAACAAAAAATTTAATGGATATGTGTTTAAAGTATGGTGTTAATAAATACCATCAAATTTCAACCGATGAGGTATATGGTGATTTAAGATTAGATGATGGAAGAAGTTTTAAAGAATGTGATATATTAAAACCATCTTCACCTTATTCAGTTTCAAAAGCATCAGCAGATATGTTAGTAATGAGTTATTTTAGAATGTATAAACTTCATGTGACAATATCGAGATGCACAAATAACTATGGATCTTATCAGTTTCCAGAAAAATTGATACCTATTGTTATTGTAAATGCAGTTAGAGAGAATAAAATACCTGTATATGGTGATGGAAGTAACGTTAGGGATTGGGTATATGTACATGATCATTCAATAGCAGTGGATAAAATTATAAGAGAGGGTAAAACAGGAGAAATATATAATATTTCTTCAGGATATGAGATTGATAATTTAAGTTTGATAAAGAAAATATTGGATATATTAAATAAGGATTATTCTCTCATAACTTATATTGATGATAGATTGGGTCACGATATAAAATATTCAGTTGATAGTAGCAAAATATATTCTGAACTGGGGTTTAAATGTGATACCAATTTTGAGGTAGCTATTAGGAATACTATAAATTGGTATTTGGATAATTTGAATTGGGTTGATTTAGTATTAAAGGATAAGTATATAGAAAATTAAAATGTGAGTATTGTACGAGTAGAAATATGCTTTTATTGTAGAGTATTAGTTAGCTTTTTAAAGTTTATTAGAGAAGTGGTGTATATAATTGAACTATAAATTACGTAATCTTATTGGGATAGTCGCTTTTATTTGCATACTATTAGTAACTATAAATTTAGATTTTATATTGAAAACTGTTGATATAAAAATTTTAGGTAAGGAATTTGTAGGTATAAAGGATGGCAAGATATTTTTATCATCCATTGATACAAATAAATTAACTAAAGACGATTTGGTTAAATATATTATGTATAATTTACAAGAAATTAATTTGAAAAATTTAGATGAGTATAAGTTTTCTATACATAGTAAAGACATTAATACAGAAGATAGCTATATAGAGAGATTTAATATTAATATTGATGAAAATTTTGAGAGTAGTTTATACAAAAGTTTGGATTTGTTAGATAAAAATAAAGATTTATATTTGAAGATATTTCTTAAAAATAACGAAAAAATTTATATGAGTGATATTTTTGTGGTTAATATAGATGATGGATTATATCAAAGTTATGAAAATGTTATTACACTAAATGATTATACAATAAAGGGGATAACTAGCCTAGTTAATATTCCAGAAAATATAAACATAAGTTCAAATTCAAAGTTTACCATTACAGCAAATTTTAATGAAAATAAAATTTCGGGTTTAAGTATTGATTATGATAAAAATAATAAAAAAATAATAATTGGGAATTTGGTTCCGGGCAAACAGTATTTAAATGTGGAAATAATCGCTGATGAGAATAGTTCAAATAAAATGAAATTTATTATTCCAAAACTCTTAATGGAACATGATTCAGAAATTCAGAGTTATTTTGTTAAAATTTATTATCAGGTATTGAAAAGATATCCCACTGAAAAAGAGTACTCCGAAAATTTACATAATATTTTAGACAATACGGTTGATTTGAAAAGTATATTGGTAGATATTATTTTAAGCGATGAATTTGATAGAATGAATACAACTCCTAAAGAAATGGTTGATAGTATTTATTTTTTATCAAATAAAAAAGTAATAAATGGAAGATTATCTATAATTACATTGGAAGAGTTTAATACAAAATTATCAAGTGCGGAATTTATTAATGAAGCTAAACTTGAAATTTTAGATAAGTTTTTAAATATGGAATCAAGTAAGGAATATATGGAATCAATTTTGAATTTTTAAACATAAAAAATCAAATAAAAATAATTACATATAGTAAATAAAAATAAAAATATTCCGATTATGTGAACATAACATGAATTTAAATTTAAAAATTCATCGGTTTGGAAGATTAATGTTTAGAATTTAATTCTTTCAAGGAGGAAAAAATGTTTAGTAAAAAATTTACAAAAAGATTAATTGGGATATTTTTATCTTTATCTATTGCTTCTGGTGTTATAGTTCATTTTGGTTCAAAATATGCTTGGGCTGTACCAGCACAACAAAGTAGATATGTTGAAGGGGATAATCAGTTTACAGTTAACCTTTCAAATGTAGAAATACCAGCTGGAGCAAATCCTGGAGCAGTTGACTTTAATGGTAATGGTCAGTATGATGAGAATGAAATACTTCCTTTAAAGGGAACAGAAGATTTTGTAAAGTCTTCATCATCACAAAATGAAGATGAACAATTTTTAACGATATTAGGAATTGAAGGCGGAGTAATTCGTAATACTTCGGTTGTGACAAGAGAAGATATGGAGGGATATCAAAAGTCTTATTTAAGGGATACATCTAATGGTGGATATGCTTATATTAAAGTTAAATTTTCTGGAAATGTAGCAACTGCATTAAAGTCTACCATTGATGCAGCTGTTAAGGAATATTCTAAGAATGCAACATTGCTTTCTCAAGGTAAAGGTAGTCAAATTGAATTGATTCAACAAGAAACTCTTGCAACAGTTTTACAAAATTCACTTGGTATGAAAGATGAGTCAGGGAAATTGGTAAATAAAGATTTTACACTTAATGTAACATATACAAGTGGTGCCAAGACAGAAACTAAAAAGATATCAATTGAAGATTTAGTTATGGATACTACAACAGCTAAGAGGAACCAGTATACGAATACTTATAATGCTCCAAAAATTGTAGATAATGATGGTAATGTTTATTTTAAAATTTATGGTTTACCAACAGGAGCTGAGATAACTAATGTGGAATTTGGGGGTTCTTTAGTTTTTCCAACTCTTGTAGAGCAGAGTGTAGTACAAAAAACATCTATCCAAACAAGTATAAATAGTAAAACAGGTATAATCCCATATTTAGATCCACTACTAACAGAAAATATAAACATTGATAATACAAACCCATTAGATCCTTTAGCAATTAAGCCAACTGTTTCTTACTTTGTTGATTTGGATTTTAATGAAAATGGTGAGGTTGTCTCAAGTGATAGTAATATAGTTAGCTACGTGGGTCCAACTTCAGAAGATGATAAATCTCAAGGCTATAACCATGCAAATATAAGACCTATAGACGATGGTGTCGTATTTTATGATGCGTTATATGACCCAGAAGATACAATTAAAAGAATACAAATGAAGGATTCAAATGGGAAACTTTATGATGGCAAGATTTTAAAAGAGGCTGAGAAAGTTGGAGTTATGCAATCCTATGCTAAACTTGATGATACTGTAAAAGATCCTCAGAAGAATGCTGCTGAATATAAAGATATATTGATAACTGGATTAAAATCAGGAACTGATTATAAGTTTACGGAATTAATTGTAACATTTAATTCAGGAGATGGAGATATCAATAGGAGATTTACAAATTATGATCCTATTTCTGTAAATCCTATGACAATAAGAACAATGGGAGGTAAGGCTTCAGCTGAAGGAGAGTTATTAGATACTTTTGAACTTAAGAATGTTACTCCAACTAAGGCAGAATTTGAAATTTTATTTAATGATCCAGATGGAATTATAAAGGATGTTTCAATTACTGGAGATTCAATTGCAAGTTCATTCTATGATACTAAGGAAAATTTGGTTAAGCTATATGGATTGATTCCAAACAATTTAACTAAAGGGCTTCAATTAATAGTTACTCTTACAGATGGACAAGAGTTATCTATGGATATAGATCCATTTACAACTAAGAAAATCACAAATGCAAAAGAGTGGATTGAAGGATTCTACAATATCTTTTTCTTAAGAGATGGAGACCCAGATGGAATGGCATATTGGACATCAAAACTTGCTTCTCAAGAGTTTTCAGTTAATTACTTTACATCAAATATAGTTAATGAGCAAGAGTACAAGGAGAAGAACTTAGATAATACTAAATATGTAGAGCGTATGTATAGATCAGTTACAGGAAGGACATCTGATGCTGAGGGACTTGCTTGGTGGGTTAAGACTCTAGAAGAGACAATTGCAGAAATCGGAGATAGAACTGCAGCAATGCAAGCTATATCTGAGAGAATGCTTGGTGAATCAGAAACTAGAAACTTCCTATATAGTCTTGGATTGAGAGTAGAGTAAATAAATTAAGGCGTGTACTATGTACATGCCTTTTGTTATGGGTATATTTTAATTATTAAATAATTATCTATATAAAGAAGATTAATTTTTAAGGAGAATAAATTGGGAGATTTTGTACATGCGTATTCCAAATTTTTAATAGGGAACATTAACTTTTTCTACTATATAATTGATGAACTTTTAGGAAGAGAAAAGATAAATAGTAATTTAATTTTAAAAGTACAAAGGAGGATTAAAGTATTAAAGCTTATAGATTCTGTGTCTGATGGGTTGAAGAATTATTTTTTTGGAAACGATTATGAAGAGGTACTAGATTATTATAACATATATGAGGATTTAGATTGTTTTGTTGAGAATCTTCTATACTATAGAGATTATGGAATAGATATTGATCTTATAGATGAAGTTCAAGATAAAAACTTATATAAAATTTGTTCTAAAACGTATCCAAACATGCATAATTATGATTGTTCTAATAAGATAGCTATAAGATTAAATGCTGATGAGCTTTTTTTAGAAGATTATTTAGAATTAAGTGAACTATATTTCATACTAAAAGAGATAGTACCATGTAATGTAAATTTTACTATTAATGATTTAATTAATAATGAAGTTGTATTAGAAGATAGGATAAGTAATTATCAATATAAGAATTTTGTAAATACTAAGATAAATATTATAAAGATAAGAGATTATTTAAAGTTAATTGAATGTAGTGATATCGATGGATTTATATTAAATAGGTTAAGTTTACTAGATGATAATCCTATTTGGGATTATTATATACTTGACTCTAAAATTAAAAATATGGAATTAGATGAAGTTATAGAAAAATATGCTTTAAGTATAGGTAGTAAATATAAGAATTATTTTGGATTAAATGAGAAATTATACAGATTTGTAGGAAGAAATGTACTAGCAGTTTTATGTGAATATGCACTTAAAAGAGAAGATAATAACGCACTTAAAAGATATATTGATGAGCTTAGCAGTTTATAGTTTTGTTTATTAGAACTGGTGATATATCACTCTTGAATTATTTTTATAAAAATTGTAATTAAATGAGTTTTTGGTTTACGTAAATTATTAATATCAAATTTAAATTTGGATTTGATTTTATATATAGTAGATTTAGCTAGAATTTTTAAGAATTCTAGCTATTTTTATAAAGTATTGTATAATTTTAAGGAGAATTATATATGGAAGATTTAATAAGTGTTATTGTTCCAGTTTATAATAATGAAATTTATTTAAGAGATTCATTAGATAGTATTATTAATCAGAGTTACAGTAATCTTGAGATAATTCTTATCGATGATGGTTCAACTGATAGAAGTTATAATATTTTGATAGAATATGAGAAGATGGATAAGAGGATTAAGGTTATTACTAAAAGAAATGGTGGAATATGTGAAGCAATGAAAATGGGAGTACTACTTTCTAATGGTAAATACATTGCAAGATGTGATGGGGATGATATCAATGATATTTATAGGTATGAGAAACAGCTTAAATATTTAAAAGAGGGAAATTATGATCTTATAGGGTGCTACTTAAAAGGTTTTGGGAATGGTAGCGAGATTTACATGAAGATGATGGAATCACTTAATTATGAAGTTTTAGATGATTATCATCAATTTCTTAGGATATATTCGGGGTCTTGTATAAACGGGGGAGGATTATTTGGAAAGCGAGATTTATTTATAGAACTTATGCCGTTTAAGAAAGAGTTTTCGATTGTTGAAGATAAGCTTATTTATTTAGAATTTCATAATGCTGGGTATAAGATAGGAAATTTACCTGAGGTGGTTTATAACTATAGGGTTCATAAAAAGAACACTTCTCTTGATTCTAGTAACTCATATGATATGTTGTATAGAAATATTGAGCTTAAACTTACTTATTTATTTAAAAATGTTATAGAAAGTTTTGATAATATTATAATCGTATATGAGAGAGAGATAATAAATATTATCAATCACATATTTTCAAGGTATTATCCGAATATTAGGTGTAGATTTATTGATGAATATGGTTTTAATTGTTTTATGAGTGAGGACATATTTAGTTATGATAGCAGTAAGACTGCAATACTTAGTGGCTTAGGATTTATTAAGGGTATAGAGGTGCAACTTTTAGATTTTGGATATAGGCATCTTCATAATTTGTTTTTACTTGTGTAGTCATTTGGTTTTTCAAATGGCTTTTTTGTTTTTTTAAAAGTTAATGTAGTGTAACACTTTTATAGTTTTATCATAATTTTATAAAAAATATAACGCATAAATAGAGAAATAATTATGGATTAATAACCAAAATTATAGTAAAATAGTTATAAAATATATTGACTTTAGTATGCGAAATGTATTAATATTGTAATGTAATTGTTATTATTTTATAAAAATTAATATGATTCTTTGTGTTTAAGTTAATTGGAGGGAACATATAAAAAGAATTCTGTAAATTTATAGTGTATAACAATGTAGATAAAATTTTTGAGGAGAAGTTTTATCTTTGACTGGAAAGTTTGACTTAAAACCGAAAATTGATAGAAAAAATTTAGTGATTTGATTTTGTTTTCAAAGTATTTTAATAATTTTATTATAGCAATGTGTTGTTACTATATTTAATAAATGGACAAGCAATAAGTATTGTTAAATTAGTATAATGGAGCATTAATATAAGATTGCGAGTAAGGATTAGATTAATCCTTTTTAATGGAATGGTTTTAACAAAAGATGAAGAAATACTGATTATAATTTTTAGTTGGATATTCGGAAGTAAAGGGACAATCTGAGAAAAGATTTGACACTTCTATATGATAATTTGCATAGTTAATATTTACATAGAGATAAGAAAAAATAAGATTATTTTTAAATGAAAAATGGAGGCAAAAATAATATGAATAAAAAAAGAGTAGCGCTTGCTTTGGTAGCAGCACTTGGAATGAATTCTTTAATGGTTACTGTTGGTGCAGTAGGTGGACAAGCTTTTATAGCTCATGCACAAGATTCTAAATTAAGTACAGATTTATTAGATAAGTTAAAAACTTTAGAAATAGAGTCTCTAGAGACATCTGTAGATATGAGTGCAGATGGTAAAGCTCAGGTTACATTTACTAAGATAAGTCCTGAAACTATAAGTAATGTTACAGGAGAGTTTGAGTATAAACCTTTTACTGAGAGATCTGATCTTAAAGAGACTGCATCAAAAGCTACTGGTGTATGGGATAAAAGTACTGGAAAATTTAATGTAAGTGGAATAACTGCGCCAGGAATTTATACTGGAAAAGTTACTATAGTTTACGCAAATAAGATGACAGCAGAATATACTTTAAGCTTAGTTAAAAAGCCAAGTGATTCTATAACTTTTGATACTGAAGTTGGAGTTGGAACAGTTAAATTATCTAATATTAAGTTTGATAACGGAAGTTCAGAAGTTACAGGTTTTAAACCAACAAAAGTTTCATTTTCTTTAAATGGTGGAACACCTGTTAAGGTTGACCCAGATGGAAATGGGAATTATGTATTAAATTTATTAGATTTAGGCAATAAGGGTAATTTAAAGGATACTGATAAATTGACAGCAAATTTTTCATATGGTGCTAAGGATGAATATACATTGAGTTCAGACATTGTACTAGTTAAGAAAAATCAAAAAATAACTAATGCTGTGGCTTCAAATGATAAAACTAAATTTCCAAATATAAAACAACAGATAAAGACTGATTTTGGACTTGCTACAGATCCAGAGATAGGAACTTATGTGGATGCTACGAATAGTTATAAAATATCATTTGATGGAAAAGAAATATTAACTTACGATCAGACAGTTAGTACTGGAGATAAGCTTGGTGGTGCATTGTTAACTTTAACTACAACTGGAAGTCAAGTTAAGTTGTCTCCTGAATCTGCGACTTTAGCAAAAGCAACACAACTTGAAGATAATTATGTTCCTAATGTAATGTTAAGTTATGGAATAAATACAATAGGTGACTCAACTGTAAGTGTTGGACTAATTGGTGATTATACATTAACAATAAATAATGATACTATTACATGTTTAGATGCTATGAGTGGTTTGGCTCCTTCTGTTATGACAAAAAATATTAATAGTACTGATTATTCGTACGTAGCATTTACTGGTACAGGTATTGGTGGTAATTCTGAGCTTGTAACTCATATGACAAACATTGACAAGACTCAATCAATAACTTTGGATATTAATAAATTTGAGCATGGATATAATGCAATTCCAGTTACGTTTGAAGTTGATGCAAAGGATGATAAGAGTACTATAAGTACATTGACTGCTAGTATGACAGGAGCTAATAATGTAATAGCTGCTATTAATACAGCAAGTACGTCTGAAGATCCAGTAAAAGCTTCTATAATAGTTAGTGTTGATTTATTTGATGGTGTTGCTGTACAGTCTAAGTTCGTAAAAACTAGTTCTTCAGAAGGACAAGTTACAATAGTTGGTGGATCTAAATTATTAAATGATTTGGTTGGTAAATTAGATTATAATGAAGCAGTGTTAACAATTGATGGTGTTAAAGCTACAGTTAATACTACTGATAGTAAGGATAATAATTTAGTATTTGATGTTCAATTTAGTGGAGCTGTTCCAAATAAAACTGATGCTTCTTGGGTTCTTGAGATAAAAGGTAAGAGAGTTGAAGGAAAGGTAGACTTGACTCCTGGAGTAGTTGAATCTGTAAATTTAACAAGTGTTCAAGCTACTAACAGCGGAACAGAAAATATAACTGATCAATTTAAAATAGATGCTAAATTTAATTCTACGGTACCTACTGGAACTGTAAGAGTGAACAATCCAGTTAGTGGTAGTGATAGAGTTACATTTGATCAATTTAAATCAGGAAGTAATACAATTCATAATGTTGTAAATAGTGGAAAGTATCAAGGAACTTATAGTGCTGGAGTAATTGCAAATTATAATCCTATAACTGTATTACTTAAAGCTGATAATCCTACAACATCTTCAGTTAGATTGACAATTGATATGGATTTCTTCGGAAATAATGATTTGATTAAAAATATAACAGGTGGAATAATTTATTACAGAGAATATAAAGCTGGATTAGGTGCTAATGATGGATGGGAAATTGCAAAGGGTGCTGATATTTCATCTAGTGATATAAAAGAAGATCCAGTAACTAAGGTAGTTACAGGATTGAATGCTGGTAAAGAATATGAGTTTGTGGTGACATATTCATACAAAGAGGGAAATTCAGAAGTCCGAGATATTTATTCTAATATAGCTGTGGCAACAACAAAGCCTGGTTCTTCATCAGGTAGTGGTGGAACAATATCTGGAGGAAGCAGTAGTTCTTCATCAACTGGATCTACTACAGTTAATGTAACTAGTACTAATTCAACTAAAGGTTCGACTTCAATAAGTGTAACTATACCTTCAGGCGTTTCTTATACTGAAAGTAGTGCAAATCCTACACCTGTTGGATTTAAATATAAAGATAAGAACGGTAAAATTGTAATTGAAACTAATGATCAATACTCAAATGTTAAAGCTAGATTCCAGAATGGAAAGGTAGTTCTTGAAGGATTAGTTCCAGGAAAAGAGTATACTGAAATAAGTATTAATTACAATGATAAAAATAACAAAACTAAAACTTTAGTTCTTAAAAATGTAAAAATTGATTCTACATCTGAAGGTCAAAGTTATTTAGCTAATGTTTATAATGTCGTATTTAATAGACCAGCTGATGAGAATGGATATATGTTCCATTTAGGAAATTTAACTAGTAAGAAAGTTTCTTTAAGGGCATTCTTATTAAATATGATAAATGAAAAAGAATTTGACAAGCTATATACAACTGCTGAAAATAAGGTAGAAGCCTTATATAATGCTATAGTTAATAGAGATTCTGATACTCAAGGTAAGGCATTCTGGGTGGCAGAATACAAAAAATTATTATCAGTTTATGGATCATCTTCTGCAACTCTTCAAGCTTTAGCTGATAGAATGGTTAATGAAAATGAATTAAAAACTTTAGCTCAAAAGCTTAATTTTGAGTGGTAGAATTTGAAATTTTAATTTAACACATGTGATTTTCCTAAAAAGCAAATAGTTATAACTAAAAGGCGTAGATTTAATATCTACGCCTTATTTACTACTATTCCAATTCCGTTTGTTATCTCTCTTTGATATTTTGTTTGATCATTCATTAGTTTTAAAGTGTATGTATTATTTTCAAGTGCTATTGAGGTTGAACCACCTCCATCTAGATTTATTGCATCAACTATGTCTAGATCTTTTAAATATTTTGAAAGCTCAGAAAGCGTCATACCTAGGCTATCATCTGATTTGTCTACTGTAAATAATATTACTTTATTATAACTTGTTATACCTAAGGCTGTTCTTGCATGTCTTCCAGTTATAAATGATGTATCACCTAGTGTTTTATAATAATCAATTCCCATCTCTTTACCTGAAGATATTAGATATTCATGACCTGTGAAGGCGTGGAGAATATCGTTTTTGAACTTTTGTTCATTTTTAGAATAAATATTAAAATTGAATGATACGATTTCGTTTAAAAATTTATAATCAATATTGTAATAATTTTCATCACCATAAGATGTGATTAAAACTTGGTTCTTTTCGATTTTTTTAGGTTCGTTCATTTCTCCTATATCAATTACTTTTCCGTATATTGTTGTTCCAGCAAAAATACTTCCATCGCTATTAAAAAGTTCTATTAGCATATAGCGTGAAGGTAAACCTTCGTGTGGGTAGTAAGTTGATTCTTCATTTATTTTGTAATTTGATATATTTGTGTGTTTGTATGAATCAAGCTTATTTATAGATTCTATTTGGAGATCTTTATAAGATCCTTTTATAAATTTTATAGCTCCACTTACTGTAAAAAAATCAAATCCATATTTTCCAGATTTGTCTATGTAAAATAAAGGCCTTTTTGAATCAGAAGGATCACTTATTATAGAGAATATTTCACCTTCTGATATTGTAGTGAAAAGCGGTTGACCATTTGACATTTGAAAGAATTCGCCGTTTACTCCACCAATAATATTTTTACCTGTTATGTATTCGGAATTATTTAATTGTGTTAATAAAGTTTCTTTTGATGCTGTTAGGTTGTTTGCTTTAATTAATGCTAAAGAAATGTTTTCATTGTTTAAATCAAATTCAATATAATTTACTTCTTGATTACCACCGTGACCATCATAATTTATTATTGTATTATGTATGAAGTGTATATCTTCTTCTAGAGTTATTTTATAAGAATAAGGGGTTGCAGCTAAAGAAATATTTGTTAAAAACAAAGTCATTGCAAAAATAGCAAATAAAAACATTGATAATTTTGTCTTAAATTTTTTCATGAAAATTACTCCAAATATATAAAATTTTAAAATTTTAAACTATATTATTTTATGTTAAATCTATTAAGTAAAAAGTCTTTACATTTATCCTCGTATGTTGAGTCAATATCTTCTAATTCTGTAAAGTTTTGATATTTTGATTTTAAGCAATTTGATATTAATCTATCTGTAATTTCTCTGTTTTTGGGCAGAAGTGGACCGTGCATATATGTGCATATTGTATTTTTATATACAAGTCCTTCATAAGAATCTTCTCCATTATTTCCAAAACCAATTATGCACTTCCCAAGAGGAGTGTGATCATTTATATATGTATTACCTGAGTGGTTTTCAAAACCTATGTAAGTTTCCCCATTTTCTTCATTTTTTATTACAATATTTCCAGTTTTACGAATATTAGATGCGACTGTATAAATATTTAATATACCAAGTCCTTCTAGAATATCACCAGTTTGAGTTGTATAACTTTTTCCAAGGAGTTGATACCCGCCACATATAGCAAGTACACATCCATTTTCTTCTATAAAATCTTTTATGACATTTCTTTTTGATAATAAGTCATCTACGACTAAGGACTGTTCGAAATCTTGTCCACCACCAATAAATACAATATCGCCAATATTTAAAGAAATATCATCGCCTATGTGGACATTATTTATTTTAACTTCTATTCTTCGTTCTTTACATCTTTTTTTTAAGGCTAAAATATTTCCAATATCACCGTATGTATTTAGTAGATCGGGATAAAAGTGGTGTATTGTTATTTCCATATTAAAAACCTCCTAATTTACCAAATTGAATCTATGTATTTTTTGCTATACAAGAATCTTCTGAATTCAAGCATACAAGTATAACTACAAAGAATATATACGGTTTCATTTTCTTTGTTTTCTAAATAATCTAAAATCTCTTCATATTTCTCAAAGATATTTATATTTTTAACTTCTCCGAGGTTTAATCTTAAACCCATGTCATGGGTTCTTGTTCCTCCAGTGAATACTTCTTTTAGCTTAAAATCATTTATCATTTCAATATTTACATCATATATCCACGATATGTCTTGACCATCTGCAAAGTTGTCATTTAATAAAAATCCAAGATAAAATTCATTTTGTTTATTTAAATTTATAGTGTTTAGTGTTTCATTAAAGCCTGCAGGGTTTTTTACTAGGAACATAGTTATGTCATTATTTTTAATTTTAAAATTTTCCTGTCGTCCAAATACATTTGAAAATGTTTTTATAGAGTCGATTATAATATAATCTGGTATATTGCAAACTGAACTGATGGCATAGGCACAAAGAACGTTATATATATTATAAATACCACCTTGATTTATTGTTATAACGTTGTTTTTAATTTTTATAATACTTTCATTTATATTATTTTCTAAAATATCTGCAACAGAAAAATCAAGCTCTTCTCTTTTAAAATCACATCTACTGCATTTAAAATTTCCCAAATGATTATAAGTTATGAAATTATACTCGTAAGGCGATCCACAAAACTTACAATTAGTAGCTTCTACATTTAGGTTTTCTTGATTTGAACTACTTTTGTAGTTTTCAAATCCAAAATAATATTTGCTATTATATATTTTTTCGAGAGAGCATAGCAGAGGTTCGTCTCCATTTAATATGAGCTTTGAGTTACTGCAGAGTTTTATTCCTTCTTTAATATGATTTAGAGTTGTATAGACTTCTCCGTATCTATCTAATTGGTCGCGAAAAATATTTGTAACGGCAATTATTTTTGGTTCGATAAATTTGCAAATATATTTTAAACTAGCTTCATCTACTTCTATTATTGCGGTCTTAGATACTTTTTTGTTAAATAAATTATAGTTTTTTATGTAAGTTGTAGTTATTCCAGGTAGCATATTTGCTCCTGTGTAATTTGAGAAACAGTTGATAAATGAATTATTAAATATGTGATTTGTTAGAGCAGTTGTTGTGGTTTTACCATTGGTTCCTGTGATTAAAATTGTATTTATATTCTTTGATACATGTTTTAATATATCAGGACAAATTTTTAAAGCAATTTTACCAGGGAATGAACTTCCTTTTTTCTTTAATTTTAAAACCATAATAGCTATTTTGGTTATTATGATTGATAATATTTTTTTCATTTTACTCTAACCTCTAAAATTTTTATTAACTATCCTTAAGTATATCATATTCACTATAAATATAGTCACCATTTTCACTAATCGAGAATTTTAATTTAGAATTATCATTAAAATCATCTAACATTTCTTTTATTTTTTCGGATGGAAGAGGAAGTCCTTCTTCAATTGTTGGGAATAATTTGATTTTTATTTTGTTTATAGAATAATCTGATATGAAGAGATTTAATTGATATAAGAAGTCTACATCTTTAAATTTTCCGAATGTTATTAAAGGAAAATTTTTGTGATTTTTAATCGAAAATTCTTCTCCAAAAGTTAAGAGTATTCTATTTTTATTTAGTATATGGGGTATAAGTTTTTTATTTAGATCTTTTTGATTAACAAAAATAATAGAAGTGTAGAAGTTGTCCTCAAATACTCTTAAATATTTATAGATATCTAAGAGATCTTTATTTGTCAAAAGTATTGGATTAACGTAAGAAATTGAATAATTGTCGTAGCCAAATAAACGGTAAGTACATTCGTCTATTTTTAAATATTTTAGTTGTAACATGTCTTCTACTTCATTTAACACGCATAAATTTTTTTCATTTATAGATAAAATTGAGTCTATATTTTGGACTGATTCATTTCTTAAATTTAAAATTTTGAAATTTGAAGAGTTGAGAGTTTCTTTGAAGTTGTCGTTTATGTGACATTCGTTAAAAATTGTTATGAAGTACTCGTTTAATAATGATTTGGTATTTGTTTCATCTAGTGTGTTGTTAATATTTTTATTTTGTAGTACAATGTTACTCATGTAATCTTTAAAGTTTTGAGAATAAAATGTTAAAAAATGTATGGATTCAGAAAAAAAATTCTCGTATGTACAAAGATAAAATCCTGTAAAGAACGTGATGATGATTAATGATTTTATTAAAAATTTCATTTTAAGTCCCCTTGTAATTAGTTTGTATTTAGTATTATCAAACTAGATAATAAAAATGTAGTTGAATGAGGTTTTTTAAATATGAAGAAAAATTTGAAGGGTGATAAGAGTAGGGAAGTTTATTTTGAACGTTTAGATAAAATAGTAAAAAGGAAAAATAAGAAAGTAGACTTCAGTGGAATGTCACCTTATGAGATAATTAATTATTTAAGAGAGAAAGATATAAGGAAAAATTATAAAGTGCTTCCCTCAAATAGATTTTTTAAACGTACGGTTATTATTTCATGCTGTATGGTTTTTTTAGTATTAAGCTATAGCATTACAGGAACTTATAGTGTAATTAATCAAAATATAGAAATTTTGGTAAATAAGATAGATGGAAAGAATAATGAATCAGATATAATAGAAAGTTATTTAGATTATGTAATACATGGAGATTTTCAAAATCTTATAAATGCGTATAGAAACAACTCATCAATTTCTATTGAAAGCCATTTAGAACTTGTGACACTACTAAGTTCTATTAATAATATTTCTCAAGCAAAAGAGGAACTTACGTTACTTAAAAATAAAATATCTCATAATACTCTTGTAAGGAATCAGAGCGATCATAAAAATAATGTGTATAAACTCTTAGATAATTTGTTTTTATATAATAGTCTTGAAGAGGCACGAGAGATTTTGGATAAAAATGTTCAAAATTTAGGTGATGAGATAAGATTTAAAGAAAAGGAAATATTATATAATCTTTTATCAAATAATCCTGATAATGCTTTGTTTATTTATAATGGTATAGATTTATCTTCCATTAATGATATAGATGACATTATTAGTTATAGTAAACTTAGTGTTATATTTAATAGATTTGATAATAGTTTAAATGGGATAATTAAGATACTTGTGAGTGATCCTGAGAATACGGATGTTTTATCTGTTATAGATATGATTAAGTATTATGATATGAATAAGGCTAATGATTCTCTTAATTTTTTCATTGAATCTCAAGGAGCTACCCCAGAACTTAGGTTTATTCGTGCTATCATAAATATAAAAGATGTGTCTAAAACTCAATCAAATCTTGAAGATGTTTATGAGTTCTCAAAAAAATATCATGGGAATATGTTATCAAATGGTATAAGGCTTGAGATACTTACAAATGCAAATAGATTAGATGATGTTGATGTACTATTGAATGAGTTAAAGAGCATTAAAGATAAAAATTTTTATGTTTATTATATTTTGGCCAAGCATAATTTGAAACTTCAAAATTATAATGAGTCTTTAAATAATATAACTCAGAGCATTAAATTAAATAGTGATTTTGCTCTAAGTTATGATGTGTTACTCAATGTGCTCGTTGGACAAAATAAAATTTTAAATATGAACTATTTTTATCTTAAGATGAAATCACTTGATATATTAAATACTTACATTGACAAGGAGTTTGTCTTAAAATATACAAATGAATTTAATGATGTAAATAGTGCATTAGATATACTTAAATTTTCTAATAAAATTTCGATATATGAATCTGGCCTTAAATATCAAGCAGCTAAGATATATATAGATTTGAAAAAATATGAAGAGGCGAAAGTTAAACTTAGAGAAGCAATAGCATTAAATGAAGATTCTATTTATGTGAGAACATACGGAGTTTTACTCCTAAATATGGGAGAAGTAGGTCCTGGAATAGATAGTATCAGAAGAGCCTATGAACTTAATCCGAAGGATATTTTAAATTTAAATAATGCGGGAGCTTATTATGCGAATATAGAAAATAATATTCAGAGGGCATTTTCAAATGTTGAATCAGCTTATGAGGGTCTTGATGATTCATATAGTGAGTATGAAGCATTTATAATAAGGGAAAATTATTTTAAACTTAAAGCGATTTATGATAATGCAACTGGTGAAACATTGAGTGAAGAGATACCTATTTTAGATTATTTATACTAAAATTTGTAAAAACTTTAGGAAGTATTTTCCTAAAGTTTTTTTGTATTTGTAAATATAAAATGATAATATATGTATTGGAGTTTAACTTAATTTTAAAAGGAGGATACAAGATTGGAGATCTTATTGTTATTGAAGGCAGTTGTAATTGCAATTATTGAAGGTATAACAGAGTTTTTACCTGTATCATCAACTGGGCATATGATAATTGCAAGTGATATAATAAATTTTATCGAAACTGCCGGTGTGGATTTTGTACAAATGTACGAAGTTGTTATTCAATTGGGAGCTATTCTTGCTATTATGGTTTTGTATAGAAATAAGATCATAGATTCGATTGTCCATTTAAAAGAGTATGGATTTAAGATGTGGTTTTACATATTTATAGCGTTTTTACCATCTGCACTTATTGGGATTTTAATAAATGATATAATTAAATCTAAGTTATTCAATACATTTAGTGTGTCATTTGGACTTATTATTGGGGGAATTATACTTTTATTTGTAGAAAAGTATTTTTCGAATAGAAATGTAGACAAGCAGACTAAAGATATTGGTGATGTAACACTTAAACAAGCCTTAGGAATTGGATGTTTTCAAGTTTTATCTCTATGGCCTGGAATGAGTAGATCGTCTTCCACTATATCTGGAGCGTGGATATTTGGATGTTCAACAAAATTGGCAGCGGAATTTTCATTTTTTCTTGCTATACCAACTATGATTGGGGCATCTGTTTATGAACTTTTTGGGATGGATTATTCATCATTTACATCTGGTCACGCAATTGCCCTTGTGGTTGGATTTTCAGTTGCGTTTTTGGTTGCAATTTTAGTCGTTGATACGTTTATAAAATTTTTGAGGAAATATCCAATGAAATATTTTGCGTATTATAGGATAATTATAGCGATACTTCTTATCATACTTGTTAATCTTAATATTATTAAAGTATAGGATTATAATATATTTACACATATTATGTTTTATGTTACAATTAATCTCAGTGTACTCAGATATTGGGAGGATTACTATGAATCAAATAAAGAAAATTGCGATACTTACAGGTGGAGGAGACTGTCCAGGTCTTAATGCAGTTATAAGAGCAGTAACAAAAACAGCTATATTAGAATATGGATATGAAGTTATAGGGTATAGGTTTGGATATAGAGGTTTGTATAATAATGATTATATTAACCTTGATATTAATGCAGTTGATAATATCTTACATAAAGGTGGAACTATACTTTGGAGTTCCAATAAAGATAATCTTTTTGATTATATAGTAGAGGAAAATGGACAAAAAGTTAAGAAAGATGTTTCAGATATCGCTGTTGACAATCTTAAGAAAGAAAATATTGATGCTTTGGTTATAGTTGGTGGAGATGGGACTCTTACATCAGCGAGAGATTTTGCCCGTAAAGGTGTTAATGTTGTAGGTGTACCTAAAACTATCGATAATGATTTAGGAGCTACGGATTTTACATTTGGGTTTAATACGGCGATAGGGATAGTTACTGATTGTTTGGATAGGCTCCATACAACAGCTGAATCACATCATAGAATTTTAATTGCTGAAGTTATGGGTAGAAATGCAGGGTGGATTGCTCTTCATGCTGGAATTGCTGGAGATGCTCATATAATTTTAATACCTGAGATACCGTATAATTTGGATAAAATTGTAGAGAAGATTAATGAAAGAAAAGCTATGGGATATAAATATACTTTAATAGTCGTATCCGAAGGAGCTAAGTCAGTTTTAGGAGAAACTGTTATTGCAAAAGTTGTTGAGGATTCTCCAGATCCAATAAGGTTTGGTGGAATAGCAAATAAGCTTGCAATTGATCTAGAGAAGAGAATACCAGATCAGGAGGTTAGATCAACAATACTTGGTCACATTCAAAGAGGAGGGAATACTTCAACATACGATAGAATTTTATCTACTAGATATGGTGCTGCAGCAGCTAGACTTATTTATGAAGGAAAGTTTGGTAATATGGTTTGTTTAGATGGTGATGAAATTTCGTGTATAAAGCTTGAAGGTGTTATTGGAAATGAAAAATTTGTTAATCCTGATCATGAATTAATAAAGATATCTAAGAGTATGGGAATTGGATTTGGAGATTAAAGTACTGCGTTTATGTGGTGCTTTTTTTGTATAAAATAATTCTATGTGATATAAAATAACATTAATAAATTAAAGAGGTGGTTTTTTTGTTTAACAATATAAGGAGATTTTCATTTGTTTTTGTATGTTTTTTATTATTAGGGATTATGGCTTCTTGTAAAGGATCTAATGCGTCTAAAAATGTTAACCTTTCAACCGATGAAATTTATGAGAAAATTATAAGTGGAGTTGATATACCAAAATTAGAGAAATTAGGTGATAGTGAAATAGGAAGTTTAATGGCAATAGCTTCTTCAAGTTATGATGAGGCAACATTTTGTTTAAGTCCATTGAATGTTCAAGCAACAGAAATTGCGTTATTTAAGTTTTCAACTAAGGAACAAGAAGATTTAATTGATAAAGGTATTACAAGAAGATTAGAGGACTTGGATGCTACATGGAGCAGATATTTACCTGATCAATATGAACTTATCAAGAATGTTAAGAAGTTTAGTGATAGAAATATAAAAGGATATATTATAGCGGATAATGCAGTTACGATTTTTGAGAATTTAATTAAGGTAGTAAATAATGCCAATTAATAGAAAAACGGTATGATATTCATACCGTTTAATTTTTTAATATATACCTTGGGATATCATTGCGTCTCCAACTTTTTTAAATCCTGCGATATTTGCACCAGCAAGAAAATTATTTCCAAGTGAGAATTCGGAACATGTGTCATAGCAAACTTTAAATATATTTTTCATTATATTTTTAAGTTTTTCGTCAACTTCTTCAAAAGACCACGAATATCTAAGTGAATTTTGAGACATTTCAAGCCCAGAGACTGCAACTCCACCAGCATTTGCAGCTTTTGATGGACCAAATAAAATATTGTTATCTAAAAATAATTTTATAGCCTCAGGAGTTGATGACATATTAGATCCTTCACAAACGCAGAAACATCCATTTTTAATTAGAACTTTCGCAGAATCCTCAGTTATTTCGTTTTGCGTTGCACATGGTAGAGCAATATCGCATTTTTCATTCCAAATTTCTTTGAAGTTTCCATTGAATTTAGTATTTTTATCAAATTCTAAATATTCACTTATTCTTTCGTGTTTAATTTCTTTAATCTTTTTTATTATAGATAAATCTATTCCATTTTCATTGTAGATGTATCCTGATGAATCGCTCATGGATACTACGGTTGCACCTAGCTCATATGCTTTTTGAGCTGCGTAAATTGCAACATTTCCAGAACCTGAAATAGAAATTTTAGAGCCTTTGAAAGATTTAGAAAATGTATTTAGCATTTCTTCTCCAAAATAGCATACTCCATATCCTGTGGCTTCATTACGAACAAGACTTCCGCCAAAAGGAATTCCTTTTCCAGTTAGAACTCCAGTGAAATCGTTTTTGAGTCTTTTATACTGGCCGAACATATATCCAATTTCTTTTGATGAAACGCCAATATCTCCTGCAGGGACATCTATATTTTCTCCAATATACTTGTAAAGCTCACTCATAAATGATTGACAAAATCTCATTATTTCATTATCTGATTTTCCTTTTGGATTAAAATCAGATCCACCTTTTCCTCCACCCATAGGAAGGGTTGTTAGCGAATTTTTAAATATTTGTTCAAATCCTAAGAATTTAATTATAGAGGAGTAAACTGTTGGATGGAAACGGAGTCCTCCTTTATATGGTCCGATTGCATTGTTAAATTGAACTCTAAAACCTCTATTAACTTGAGTTTTTCCATTATCGTCAAGCCAAGCTACTCTAAATTGAATGAATCTATCTGGTTCAACAATTCTTTCTAATATGTTGTGTTCGATATATTTTGGGTATTTTTCTAATACGGGTTCAAGAGAGAATAAAATTTCATGTACCGCTTGATGAAATTCAGGTTCGGATGGATTTTTAGATATAACTTTTTCGTAAATATCTTTTATATAATTTTTAACATTAATCATAAAATCACTCCTAAAATTATATTTGATTCGAAAAATATCCATTGTTTATTAAATTAAGCTTTATGGATTTTATAATTGCAAGGTATAGTGCCGTTGTATCGAAACGTGCGTCATGAAAGTAGGTTTCGTCGCTATTGAATAGTTTATTTGTAGAATTTAAAATATTTTCTTCAGTAATTTTAAGATGTTCTAACAGTTCTGATAATTTTGGTGATTTAATCGTTCCAATTGAATTTTTAAGTTTAAGTATGTTTTTAAAATAGTTCATGGAGCAAAACAAGTTTTTTGGTTTAAATTCAACATTGATCCTATCGAATTCCCTTCTTAAAAATGAAATATCGAAATTTATATTATGACCAAGTATAAAATCATTTTCTGTTAAATCTTTTTTAAATAACTTGTAAAGATCTTTGAATGTCAAGTTTCCGCTTAGACTCTTTAGTGTATTAACATCAAATCCATGGACATTGTATGCAGTATCTGATACAAAGTCAACAGAGAAAAAGAAGTTCTTTGCACTAACTCTATTTTCTTTAGGTAAATCCGTATCGTATATTATGTATGTTAATTGGCATATTTGACCTGGAGATTTATCCGTAGTTTCGGTATCTAAAAACAATAATTTCATTATTTTTTTATCCTCCTAAATATAAATTCAAGAATTTCAAGGCAAGCAGTAAGGGTTTTATTATCTTTATCGAGTAGAGGGTTAAATTCAACAAAATCTATTGAAACTATATTTATGGAAGATAACAACTTACTCATAAGATTTTTAACTTCATCCATTAACAATCCTTTTTTGACTGGAGTACCGGTACCAGGTGCGATTAAAGGATCAAATACATCAATATCAAATGATAAGTGGAAGTTTTCAATCTTATTTTTATTTGTATATTTTTTTAAAGTATCAATCATTAAGTCTTGAGGAATTTGATCAAATGAATTTCTATCGTATATGTGCATTTCATTTTTGATTATAAATTCTTTTTCCCAATTATCAAGAGATCGTATGCCAAATAGAAATACATTTTTGGGATCAATATTTTTTTTAAATATTGATATAAATTCTTCATGACCATACCCAAGTGAGCATGCGAGTGGCATTCCGTGGGCATTGTATGAAGGCGATGAACTTGGGATATTCAAATCGCCATGAGCATCTATCCAGATTACTCCAGTATTTTTGAAACTTTTAGAAAAACCAGCTAGTGATCCGATAGATATGGCATGATCTCCACCTAAAACTAGTGGAAATGTATTATTTTTATAGCTTTCTTCAATTGAGATGGAAAGATTTTTAACTATAGTTTTAACTTTATCAAAGTATTTAATCTGTTTATTATTATCAAATTTATTTTTATTATCTATATCTACTGGTATATCGATTATTTCATTTATTGTGTGTCCACAATTTTTGATAATAGATAAAAGATTATTGTTGATTAGAGCTTTAGGTCCTAGTTCAACTCCTTTTTTATCACATCCATAAAATGTGGAAACAGTTATTATATTTAAATTCATCTTAGGCAAAGATCCTCCGAAATTATTAATTTTAAAATATTTAGTATAAAATGTCGATAAATCTGGAAATATAATACATAATTTTAAGTATAATTAAATTTAAATAAGCTAATTATAACAAAAATTGTTATTTTAAGGAAGGAGAATTTTTAAAATGAATAATGGTAGAAATCCTTTTGACATAACAAAACCCATAATTGTGTTTTGTATGGTTTTGATATTGATCATATTAGTTAGTTGTAGTAAACGGGCAAATGCTGATAAATTTGAGAGTGCTTTAAGTAGTGTGAATGATAAATCATTTGTTGATAATTATTATAAGGATAAAGATAAAAATACAGATACAAAAACTAATACTTTTGAGAATTCCTATGAGGGGAAAGATAACGTAGGAAAGAAATCAGAAAATAATATATATCCATCTGAGAAAAATTTTAAGAGTGAAGATTTAGCTAATATCAAAAATACATATTATGGAAAGTATAATTTAGATGGTATCGATGTCCTTGGAAATTTTGAGGTTACGAGAAACTCAATAGTGTTTACTCCAGATAATGGGGGTTCACGAGAGGTGATTTATTTAACAGAGATAAGAAATATAGATAGATATGATCATCCGAATGGAAATATAGATTTATCTCTTCAATTTGATAATTATGAGAAGATAATTAAAAATGTGAGCGATTCAATGTTTAGTGACATTTTGCTTTATACAACTAAATAGAGGAATTTTAAATATGAAGATAATTGTTAAGTTATTCTTCATATTTTTTTTATCCTGTTTAAAAAGACTAAAAAATTTTAAAGTTTACAAATGTATTAAAATTATCCAATTATACCAAAATAGATACAATGATTAAGAACAAGGGAGAAGATTTTAATGAAGTTTATAAAATTTAAATACGCACTTATTCCAGTTGTTGTTTTATTTTTTTCAACTATTATTCAAGTACCGATAATTAATTTTGTGAAGGTAGAGTCTTCAAGATATATGCTCACAAATTATAAAAGGGATGTAAAGGAGCAAATTTTAAATGGAGTTGAGACGAAAGTTAAGGCAAAACTTAAAGATTCGTTAAAATCTGAGGTACTTAAGGAGCTTAGAGTAGAACTTTTGGATGATGTTATGGATAGTCTTAAGAAAGATTTGATAAAGGAGATTAGACTCGAGAGAAAATGGGTTAAATCTTAGATATATTTTGATATTTGAATTTTGATTGGAGGAGAGAAAAGGTGTATAAAGTGGAGAATGGTAATGTTATTGCTGATGAGGAAAAGAAACATTCTAATAGTAGAATAAATGTTTTTAAGAAAGAGTGGGTGAAGTTTCTAATTATTTTGGTTGCATCGATTTGTATTGCAATAATTGGAATTATAAACAATATAAATCGTGAACGTCAGAAAGTTTTCACCAATATGAAGGCTAAGGTAAAGACAGAGGTTGAGAATGAATTATATTCAGAGTTATATGATAAATTTGAACAATCTGTTAGGGTTGATTTGAAAAAAGAGTATAGAGATTTTGTGGAGCTCGAACTGAAAAATAGTTTGAGGGAAGATACTCTTAGAAATTTAAAACATGAAATTGATAATGAGAGTAATGAGTTATTTTATAATGTGTTTGAATCTATTGAATACAAGCAAAATGGAGAGAATGTTCGTCATTGCTCTGTTATAGTTGAAAATTTAGATAAAGTATTTGAAGAGGAGCTTGAGGGTCTTTATAAACAGATATTTGGGAATAACAGCGATAAGAATAATGTACTTTTAGTATTTCCGAAGGAGCCAGAGGAAGTTGGATATAGACCGAGTTTCAGACTCGAAAATGGGCTTAATGAGCAGATATTAATTATTAAAGACGGAGAAGAGAGAAATTATGCAGATGGTATAATTTATTAAATTTTAGGAGGAATTTTATGAAAAAGATGTTTATATTCTCAATTATTGGAGTTTTAGTATGTTCAGCATTTTGTATTGGATATTCAAATAAACAAGATGCAACAGTAAGTATTAATACTCAGGATCCAGTAGTTTCTTTTGGGAACATGAAAGATGAAGTTGATCCAAATAATTATTGGGATAATACACCGATTGAAGAGATTAGAGGATCGATACTTGGATACATAGATAACATGATGGAATTAACAGTTACAAAACTTGAAGATTTTAAAAGAGAAAATAATGAGGATAAAATTAAGTTATATGAAAATGAGATTAAACGGTTGAACAAAATTTTAAATAATATAAATTCTGCAAAAACTAAGAGTGATTTAAAAGAAGCAATGCAGGTTAGACATAAAGAGGCAGTATAAACTTAAAAAATGTAAGTACGATGAGGAGAATAAATATGAATAATAGAGTTAAAAATTTTATTTTGGCTATAGGATGCTTGTTAGTTTTTTTAACAGGTATGGTTCAAGGAGAATCAGTTGTGAGCAAAGAGTTTAGTAAAAAATTTTATAGTGAGAGTACAGAGTGTTCACATGATAAGAAAATTATTGGTAAACATAAGGAATCTATAATCAAATTATTAGAATATGGAAAATTTGATGAAGTTAAGAAAAATGTTTTGGATCATTTAGATAGTAAGATTTCTTTTATGGAGAAGGAGATTGAAAAGTATAAAGGTGAAAATGATAATGAAAAGGTAGAAAGATTAGAGGGTAGAATTTCTAAAATTAAGGAAGTAAGAGAAAAAATAAATTCTGCTAAATTTAAGGATGAAATTAAAAATATTTTAGATAGTGAGTTTAAACATAGAGGTAAGTGCAAAAATAAATGCAAGGATAAAAAAGATCAAAAGGAGCAGTAATTGCTCCTTTATTTTTTATATGTATTTTTTAATGTTACTTCTCCAGAGGATATTTCGATTACTTTATTCTCTGTTTTTAATAATAAGTATCCAAGTTCATTGAATCCAATGACATTACCCGAAGTATCGTATCCATTTATTTTTAGAGATACTTCTTTATTTAAGAGAGAGGATAATTCTGTATATTTATTTAAAAATGGTTTTAAGGATGAGCTGTTAAAATTATTATAGTAAACATGAAGATTGGAAATTAAATTATTTATAAATTCATTTCTTATTATTTTTATGTTTGTGTTTATAGAGATACTTGTTGCTTTATCTCTTAGTTCTTCATTAAAGTCTGAAATATCTTGATAAAGATTTACACCTATGCCACATATTATGAAATTTCCGTGAGGACTCTGTTTAAATTCGCAAAGTATTCCACATACTTTTTTATTGTTTATTAATATATCATTTGGCCATTTTATTTTGGGATTTAATGAATAATCTTTAAGGAGGTCCGTAATTGCGAGGGATATTATTGGTGTTAAGGTTTCATATTTTGATTTGTTATTATCACATTTAAATATTATGGAGAAATATAAACCTTTGTTTTTTATTGATGACCACGTTTTACCTAAACGCCCTTTACCTTTTGTTTGTTCGTTGGCGATAACTATTGTTCCATTTTTGGGATTATCCATACATAGTTGTTTGGAGAAGTCATTGGTTGAAGATATGGTTTCAAATTCGTAGATTCGTGCACCAAATATATTATTTAAGTCCATATTTATACTCCAATGCATTGAAATTTAGATTACTAATTATAAAAAATATTTCAAATAATGTCAAATTTTATATTTTATATGATAGAATAATAAATTGTTAAGAGTATTTCTTTATTTGAGGTAGATAAAATGAGATTAAGAAGGAAAGCCTGGGCACTTCCAGAACTTTTAGAGAGTGATTTATTTATCGAGGATCCTAGAGAATTTAAGGGTAGATGGAATGAGATATTTAATAATGAAAATGATATTTGTTTAGAACTCGGATGTGGTAAAGGACGATTTATGGAGAATATTGCAGATGAGAATCCAGATAAAAATTTTGTTGCAGTAGATTTAAAGAATGAAGTTTTAGTTTATGTTAAACGTAAGTGTGAGAACTTAAATTTAAATAATGTAAGAATTCTATCATTTGATATTAATTACATAGATGAGGTGTTTGAGAAGGGGGAGATTTCGGATATATATTTGAACTTTTCAACACCATGGCCAAAGTCTAGGCATAATAAAAGGAGGTTAACTCATCCTAGATTTTTACAAAAGTATATTGAAATAATGAAAGAAGATTCTAAAATTATATTGAAAACTGATCATGAAAATTTCTTTTTAGATTCTATAGAGTATTTAGAAGGGAATGATTTTGAGATTATATATAAAACTTTTGATTTACATAGTGAGAATATAAAAAATATTATGACGGAATATGAAGAAAAATTTATGAATAAGGGCATGAGGATAATGTATTTTGTTTCAAAATATAAAGGAAGGAGAAAATAAATTGGATTATAGAAAAATTATAAGTGATTTGATAGAAGAAATCATTGGTATAAATGTTTATGATTCTATAGAGATACCACCTGATAAAAATATGGGTGATTTAGCATTTCCGTGTTTTAAACTTGCAAAGGAACTTAGAAAATCTCCACAAATTATTGCAGAGGATTTAAAACTTAAAATATCGCATGAATTTATAGATAGAATTGAAACTGTTGGAGCATATTTAAATTTTTTCGTGGATAAGTCCAGTTTTTCGCGAGATGTGTTAAGTAGTATATTAAAATTAAAAGATCGATATGGAGAGTCAAATGATGGAGAAGGTAAGACGATAGTGATTGATTATTCTTCGCCAAATATTGCAAAACCATTTCATATAGGTCATTTATTTACAACTGTTATAGGGAATTCTTTATATAGATTACATAAGTTTCAAGGATATGATGTTGTTGGGATTAATTATTTAGGTGACTGGGGAACTCAATTTGGTAAGCTTATTTATGCATATAAGAGATGGGTTGATATTGAAGAACTTAAAAAGAATCCTATATCCGAGTTATTTAGGATATATGTAAAATTTCACAATGAAGCAGAAAATGATCCATCGATTGAAGATGAGGGTCGAAAGTATTTCAAGATGCTTGAAGATGGAGATGAGGAGTGTATAGAGCTTTGGAAAAAGTTTAGGGAGCTTAGTCTTTTGGAGTTTGAAAAATTATATAAGGATTTAGGAGTTAAGTTTGATTCTTATGACGGAGAAGCATTTTTTTCCAATAAGACGGATGCAATTGTTTGTGAACTTGAGGATAAAAATCTATTAGATGATTCATTTGGTGCTAGAGTTGTTAGACTTGATGATTATAATATGCCACCATGTATTATAAAAAAAGCAGATGGAGCTACGATTTATGCAACTAGGGATTTAGCTTCCTTGTTATATAGAAAGAAAACTTATAATTTTTATAAGAATATATATGTAGCTGGTATTCCTCAGGCACTTCATTTTAAGCAGGTATTTAAAACTGTAGAACTTATGGGTTATGAATGGGCGAAGGATTGTATTCATGTTGGATTTGGACTTGTTAAGTTTAAAGATAAGAAGCTTTCATCGAGAAAAGGAGAAGTTATTCTTCTTGAAGATCTTTTAAATATGTCTATAGATAAGATAAGAAATGTAATTGAAGAAAAGAATCCTAATCTTTCGAATAAGGATGGTGTTTCAAAGAAAGTTGGTATTGGAGCTATAGTTTTTACATATTTAAAAATGAATAGAGAAAGGGATATCATATTTGATTTCGATGATATTTTATCTTTTGAGGGAGAAACTGGACCTTATGTTCAATATACTTTTGCTAGAGGAAAATCTATTTTAAAAAAGAGTGGAATTGATATTGAAAATATAGATACTGAGAAATATTTAGGACTTCTTACGCATGATAATGAGAATAATTTAATTAAAGTACTTAGTGATTTTAATAATAACATTAAATCATCTATATCCTATTTAGAGCCATCGATTATAACAAGATATGTGATTGATATAGCAAAAGCGTTTAATAAATTTTATAATTCTAACAATATCTTGAATCTTGAAGATGAGAACTTAAAAATTTCAAGGCTTATTTTAGTTTATGCTACAACAATAGTAATTAAAAATGCATTATATCTAATAGGTATTGAAACTGTTGATGAAATGTAAAAAATAAAGGGATGCATATATAATGCATTCCTTTATTTTATCTAAATGTGAAATTTCCAATTAAATCGATTTGATTATTTGTTAGTTCATCTTTACCTGAAAAGATAATTTTATATATTCCTATCTCGTTCAGAGGTTTTCTAAGTGATATATATACAGGAGAGGAATTTATGTTTATCAATTGAGGAATTGTGTGTATTAGTTGTTTACCTGAGGGTGAGATAAATGAAATTACATTTAGATATGAAAATTTAAGGTGATTGGGAATATCAAAGGCGATTGAATTATTTCCATATACATAAATGTTTGGTAAGTATAAAGATTTTGAATATGATGTTAAAGAGTTTTTTATATTTATTGGAAACGTATTTTTAAGAGGGAATGCAGAAATATTTAGTATAAGTAATAGGTAAATAAATAATTTTAATATAAAAATCACCCCACAATCTAATTGTAGGGTGAGTGATTTAGTTTAATCTTATTCCTAGACTTTGAAATAATCTTTGAGGTTCTGCTTCGTTTAGCATTTTACTTAGTGTTATTTGTAGTGCAAGACTTTCACTGTTTAAAGATGAAGATGTTGTATTAAATTCATTAATCCAATAATTTATTCCATTAGTATCTCCTTCCCTATTTGTAACTATAGGATAAAGAGCTCTTATTTTGTTTTGAGGTGATGATTGAACGTTATTAAATTCAGAAGCATCTAGAATTCTATAAATGAATTCTGGTCCAGATATTTTTTTGTTGTAGAGCATATCGTACCAATATTTAAAACCTTCTTCATCTGCA
This sequence comes from Candidatus Arthromitus sp. SFB-mouse-NL, assembly GCF_000709435.1. Classification (NCBI taxonomy): domain Bacteria; kingdom Bacillati; phylum Bacillota; class Clostridia; order Eubacteriales; family Clostridiaceae; genus Candidatus Neoarthromitus; species Candidatus Arthromitus sp. SFB-mouse-NL. The sequence goes on along the minus strand of NZ_CP008713.1, from coordinate 1,307,087 downwards.
TATCTGATTTTATATTTGTTAGTTTCGTTTATAGGAGTTAAAGCAGTTGTATAAACTTTTGCGATGTAATTTTTAAGTTCATCTGATGATTTATTAGCTTTAAACTCACTTATGATTATATTTTGATTAGTTCCATCAGTGAAATTAACTGTTACTCTCAAGTTCGTATAAATTTTATTTGGAACGATATTAGTTAGGTTTATTCTATTATTGTAGTATTCTCCTGTTATTCCATTAGTATTTGTGATTATAGTTGCTATAGATTTATTATTTGGAATTGAATAAGAGAATGAAACTTTATCATCAGTATTTATAAGTGAGCTTGAGGAAATATTTATTTGAGACAAGCTTCCTACACCACTTAATACATCTCCTTCTCTGAATGTGAAATCAGTTCTATAAATATCACCAGTTGTAACATTTGAAATTTCCAACAAATACCTATCACCATGATTAAAATATTTTCCATTGTTTAAATTTCTAGTAATAGAAGTTTGGGTTAGTTTTTCTCCATAATAATTTTGAGGAAAATTTTCATAGAAAATATTATTTTTATTATAGTAATCTGTAATTCTGATATTAAATTCATAATTTGAGTATCCAGGGATACTGTTTAAATTTTTGAGAGTAAACGTAGAATTACTGTTAAATGATAAATTTATTCTTGGATTATAGCTTGTATTGTTGTTAAATATGAAGTTTGATTCGAATGAATTTAATCCATTTGAAAATTCTATAGTGTAGTATCTATTCGGAACAAGTTGGCTTGGAGGATCGATTATTAATTCGTAGTACTTTTCAGATCCATTTTGTCTCAAGTTTGCCTTTACATTTATATTAGTTCCAAACTCATCACGAATTTTTATTGTATTTTTTGTACCAGAATTAATAATATCCTGATTTATGGTTAAATTGAGTGTAAGATTAGTGCTATTGTTAGTTTTAACATTAAAACTAGTTATTGCTGGAGATATATCACTCGATGATGAATTGAAGCTTGCTAAGAATTCACCAGTTACATAATTTGAGTTACCACTTGAGGAATTTCTAATAAATGTATATGTGTTGATACCATTTACAAGCTTGTTCACTTTTGTGTTAATAGAGAATGTTTTTTTATCAGAAGAGAGTGTAGCTTGTATTGAATCATTTAAAATAAGTATATCTCCATCAGAAAAGGTTTCGTTATTTCCTAAAACAGTACTGTTTGGTCTAAATGTTAATGAAACAGAATCGAGATTTGTGCTGCTTTTTATAACATCAAAAGCCGATGATTTTGTAGTTGCAGTTGTATTTGATGTATTAAAAGGGAAAAAGCAAGATTTTGTTGGGCTATAGACCTTAACATAAACTTGTGAATCTTGTGACAATGTTTCAATATTTGAATTAACTGAAACATCTATTTTATTCATTGATGAAGAAACTCTAACTTCATCTGTTAAATCAATTTCTGTTCCAAATTGATCTATACTAACAAATTTCAAATAATTATTTGGAGTTGTAAATTCTGCACTAGTGAAATCATCTTTTATTAAAGGAATAGTAATTTTAGTTCCTCTCTTAAGTGTTATTGATGGTGTGTTTATGAATCTTAAAAAAGGTATAGCGGATTCATTGTTTTGAGATTTATCAGGCACCTTAAAGACTAAATTTATATATTTCCCATCTTGATATTTAATATTAGCTTGGATAGTTGATCCTTTTTGAAGATCTTTTAGAATTATGTGTCCTTTGTTGTCATAAGAAGGAAGTATACCAACTCCATAATTATTGACTTGAGTAAATGTGATATTTTTATTATCAACTCCGCTAAAGTTTAGAGTAAGATCCATTTTTCCATTTGAATTTTCGTTTGAAGTATAAGTAAAGCCATTTGTATTTATTTGATTAATTTGTACTGAGTTTGGTGAGTGTGTAAATGGGATCTTTATTGTATATGTTTTATTGTTTGAATCTTCTAAAGTATATTCAATGTAATAAATTTCGTTTGATGAAAGATTGTTTGTTCCTAAATTGAATACATAATTTCTTGTATTAGATGCATTTTCCAAATAACCAATTTGGGAAAAATTAGAACTTAAAATTCTAGCACCACGAATTTTTTCTTGTATATTAAGTACTGTAAAGCGAGCAGTTAATTTGTTTACTCCATCGGTGTTTGTGAGGGTTACTATAGGATTTAATGAAGTGATAGATAATTTTTGACTTGATACTTGAGAAAAATTTACATATATAGGTGAAATTAATTCTTTTGTTTGAGAGCTAGATGTTTTTAGAGAGAATACTAGAGAGTAAATCCCATTAACTAAACCCTCATTTACTTTGAGTGTAAAATTTTCTGAATTTTTATCAAAGCTTAAGTATTTACCATTTTTATCTTTAAGTTTTATAGTAGTTATATTGTTATGAACAGCAGAATTACTGAAAGTTAATGTAAGAGTATTATTTGTATATTGTATTTTATAATCTTCATTTGTTAATGTATATAAAGTGTTTGATAATGCTGATGCTTTATGCACTAAATTACTTGGAAGCGAGAGGGACAAAACAGCAACACCTAAAGATATAGAAGATATTGTCTTTAATTTATTCATTATAAGTTCCTCCGAAATTACAAAAAATAAGTAAACTATGTAAAAAGTAAACTTATTATTAATAGTATGTTAACAATAATACAATGAATCAAATCTAAACTCAATATATAATAAAAAGTTTTATGTAGATTTAGATTTTTGATTATGATATAATCAAGAGAATATTATTTATAATCTTTAAATTTAGATAACTATCAAGATTTTTACATTACTTTATTATTCGTCAATCTTCTTATATTTTTTATATTCATTTCTGATTATTTACTATTAATTTGTAAAGCATTTCTTTTGTTTAAATTCCCCATTTTTAATTTAACATATAATAACGATCTATAAATAGAAGGGATTATGTGATGAAGGTATTTGAAAATTTATTTAAGAGTTTAATTGATTCTTCCTTAAAATTTGGGAATAAAATTTTGGATTCAGTATTTAGTGTTATAGTGATTTATATTATTTATAAAATTGTGTGTAAAGTAATTAAGAGTGTGTTTAGTAAAAAAGTATTTAATAGTAGAATAGACAAAGGCCATTTACATACAATTCAAACTCTTGTTATGAGTATAGCACGTTACTCTTTTATTACTGTTTTAATTTTAGTTATGATTCAAAATTTTGTAGGAGCTATTGGAATAACTTTGACAGGTATTATTGGAGTTGCTCTTGGATTTGCGTCTCAAAATATTTTAAAAGATTTATTTAATGGGGTATTTATAACATTTGAAAATCAATTTACTGTGGGAGATTATATTACTATAAATAAGGGATCAAATGATTTTAAGGGGATTGTAGATAGTGTTCAAGCCCGAGTAACTAAGCTTAGGGATTTTAATGGTGATTATCATGTGATACCAAACGGAGCTATAAACCAAATTACAAATCATTCGAGGAAAGATTCCAGAATTTTAATAGATATACAGGTTGGATTAAATCAAAAATCTGAGGATGTTGTTGAAAGTATAAATTATGTTTTGAACAAATATTCACATGATGATATAACGGTTAAACCATATATTTATGGTACTGTTTCCTTGGATCAAGTTAGTATAACATATAGGATAATTGGATATTCAAAGCCTTTGACCCATTGGTGTATAGAGAATGAATTAAGGCAGTTAATAATGGATAGATTATTAATTCAAAATATCATTTTACCAACACAAAGATACTCTATCATAAGAAATTAGGAGGTAAAAATGCGATATGTTATCAAATCTACATTTATTATGTTCATGATACTTATGTCTTTTGTATCATGTAATGTAGAGTATGCAAGTAATTTAAATTACGGATACTATGTTGGGATTATATCTTTTAATAAAGATAAGAGGGAATCTTTTATAAATCAATATGATTATGAGGGTAACGAAGGTAATAGGATAAAGTTTTCATTAGAAGGTATAAGTTACCTTGGAGATTTTGTACCATCTGATGATTCGAATTTTTATTTTAAATCAAATGATATAGTTTCAACTAAGGGTAATAGTTACTTAATAGAGGTTGATAAATATACTAATGGATATACAAAAGTTAATTTAGACGTTGAAGATATTTATAAAATTTTTATAGATAACGATAGAATTTACATAACGCATTCTTTAAATAAGTTGAGTATTTATAATAAGGATTTATCAAATGAAATTAAAACAATTAATGTAGATGATCACGTGGTTGGGAAAATATATATTGATGATGATAATGTATATATTTTTAGTAGAAATAATAATGGAAATTCTTATTTGAATGTTTTAGATAAGAATAATTTAGAAATCATAAATAAATTTAATTTATCAAAATTTGGATTGTATCAAAATGATATGTTTTATTATAATGGTAAAATATATTTTACAAATTATGATGCAAATGCAAAGAGTGAATCAGGGAAAATAGGAATTTATGATATATACACAGAAACTTTTGATTACATAAATACGATTAGTAATAATTTGGATAAGATACTTCTATATGAAGATAATATTTACGTTACAGTTAGGGGGGATAATTCGGATATAAATAAAGATAGCGTAATAAGAATTGATAGAAAAACATTGAAGAGTAGTAAAACAGAATTTTATTATAATATAAAGGTATTTGATATATCAGAAGATAAAATTTTTATATTATCTGATAAGTATTTACAAATATATAATGCTAAAGATTTTACACTGTTTAAAAAAATAGAATTTGACATGGAGGAAAATAATGTTATATCAGGACTAATTTTATATGGGTAAGTAGGACTATGTTCTACTTTTTTTTTGTTTTAAATATTAGAATATAATTATAAAGTTATAGCAATAATAAATTAAAACGATTTTAGAGTGGAGTGTAGTTTGTATGTTCTCCTGTAAGTATGGTTATTTTTCAAACGATGGGTATGAATATAAAATAACAAATCCAAGAACCCCAAAACCATGGAGTAATATAATAAGTAATGGAAATTATTCGATTTTGGTAACTCAAACAGGTGGAGGATATTCTTGGGGGAAAAATTCTATTGAAAATAGAATTACAAGATTTGTTCAAGACTCAATACTTGATGATTTTGGGAAATATTTTTATATAAGAGATGAGGATACAATGGATGTTTGGGGGTTTACATATAAGCCCCTTGATTTATGTGGAGATGATTATACAGTTACATATGGAATTGGATATGCCATTTTTACTCATACATATAATGGTATTAGGTCTACATTGAAGGTTTTTTTATCAAAAGATGACAGAGTAGAGTTTTATTTACTAGAGCTTGAAAATTTATCGGACACTTATAGAAGATTAAGTATATTTAGTTATGCCGAATTATATTTATCAAATTTCCCTGAGGAGAATAAAGAGTTTGATAAGTTATTTATGAAAAGTAGGTTTGATACAAAATTAAATAGTATTATATTTAATAAAACATTTTGGGGAGTAATGGATAAATATGGACATTGTAACAACAGAGAATACGGATATATATTTTTTATGACATCTTTGGATGAAGTAGTTTCTTATGATACATGTAAAGAAAGTTTTATAGGTATGTATAATTCTCTTAAAAATCCAAAGTCTCTTAATGAGAAATATTTGTCAAATAAATCTGGGAAAAATTTTCATATGGTATCTTGTATTCAGATATATTTGAACTTAAATCCATGTGATAAAAAAGAAACATCTATTTATATGGGAATATGCGAATCGGAAGCTGAACTTAGAGAATTACTTATTAAATATAAATCTATTGATGATATAATTTATGAATTTGTTAATTTTAAAAATTATATGAGGGAGTTTATAGATGATGAAATCATATCTACACCTGATAAAAGTATAGATTTTATGGTTAATATATGGTGTAAATATCAAACTATTTCATGCAGATTTTTGGGGAAAGGATCTTATTATCAAATAAATAAAGGAATTGGATTTCGAGATCATCTTCAGGACTCCATGATATTTTTAAACAGTAAGAGTGAGTTGACTAGGAAACAGATTTTGGAGCATGGGAATATGGAATTTATAGATGGAAGAGTTATACATTATTTTTTGGATGAATCTAGGTGCGGGTTAGATACAAATTCAAGCGATGATCATCTATGGCTTGTATATATAACAATAATATACATAAATGAAACATCTGATTTTAGTATTTTAAATGAGAATTTAGGATATTTAGATAGTTTTATTAAGGAAAGTTTATATAATCATTTAAAGAGGAGTATAGAATATTCTTTAAAGAATTTGAGTGATAGAGGACTTTCATTAATTTTAAAACATGATTGGAATGATGCTATAAGCAATTTTGATGGAGATAGTATATTTGTAAGTGAGTTTCTTTATTTAATTTTAATAGAGTTTAAACCTATATGTGAGATCATGGGTGATTTATTTTTTATAAATAAAATTACATATTATAGTGAACTTTTGAAGAATTCAATAAATAATTTTGGATTTAATAGTAAATGGTATTTAAGAGGTATATCTAGGGATATAAAAATAGGTTGTTGTGATGATGATCATAGGATATTTTTACTTCCTCAAGTTTTTGGAGTAATAAGTGATGTGTGTGATGATGATAGAAAAATATATATAATGGATAAGGTATATGAATTATTGAATACAGAGTTTGGATTGAAGATTTTGGATCCTCCATATGATAATTTAAATAAGAGTATAGGGTATATAACAAGATATGCAGAAGGGATAAGAGAAAATGGTTCTATATATTATCATTCATGTATGTGGGGAATACTCGCATTTATTTTAATTAATCGATTAGATATTGCAAAAGAGATAGTAGATAATATAAATCCAATAAAGAAGAATGATAAAATTGATTTGTATCAGATAGAGCCATACGTTATGCCATCAAGTGTTGAGGGAGACTATTCTGTTAATTTTGGTAGGGGAAACTGGAGCTTTAATACTGGATCATCTGTTTGGTTCCATAGGATTATAACAAATTTTGTGATAGGAGTTAGAGGAAATATTAAAGGACTTTTGATAGATCCAAAACCTTTTGAAGATTGGAATGAGTTTTCAATAATAAAAAAATATAGGGGATCAAAATTTAACATAAATTTTAAACGTATGAAGGTTAATAATTTGGAGATTTATGTAAATGGAGAGAAAATAATTGGGAATATTATAAAAGATATTAAGAAAAATAAGGAATATAATGTTGAAGTTTATTTAAAGTATTAAAAAATAAGTTTATTTTAAATATCAACATATATTAACATGAATAATATAAAGTTATACACATAGTTAACAACATAATGTGTATAACTTAGTTATTTTAACCTAAAAACATAGGATAGATATTTGAATTTGATAGATTATAACAATATACTAACGAAAATATGTGAATAAATATGTGGAAGTTGTGGAATAATTAAATGCTAAAAAATTTTAATTTAGTATTTATGATATTTTTAGGTATATAAAATGCCTCATGAATTGTTTATAAATTTTATCTCTTTTTTTCAACTTTTGTTATTATATCATTTTTTTTACAGGATTTATTACAATTTTTGCAAGAAGTATCTTTTTTAAAAATTGTTTTTAAAACATGAATAAAACTTAAGGTAACTATTGTTATTATAATTAATTTTTCCATTTTATCACCAAAATAAATTTATAATATTAAATACAAAAAATGATACGGAGTATGCTAATAGGAATTGATATATTGTTAATATAATTGTAAGTTTCATTCCATATTCATGTTTTACTGTAGACAATACAGAAATACAAGGTGTATATAATAGTACGAAAACTAAGAAAGATATTGATGATTGTACACTGAAAAATGTTGGAAGGATTTCATGTAAATTTAATCCGAATGCAACTCCCATAGAACTTATTATAAATTCTTTTGCCATTAATCCAGTTATTAGTGACACGGCTGCTTGCCAAAAACCAAATCCTAGTGGGATAAATATTTTTGAAATATATGTACCTATAGAGTATAAGAAACTATCTTCAACAGAACAAAATCCATAAATATTAAAATTAGATAAAAACCAAATTATTATTGATATTGATAGTATAAGGGTACCTATTTTTTTAAAGAATGAAGAAATTTTATTTAGAGATTCTTTAAAAATATACGATAGGGAGGGAAGTTTATAATTCGGAAGTTCTAAAATAAAAACTTCTCCTGAATAATTCTTTTTAGAAAATGATTTCATTATGAGACCAATAATTATAGCAAGAATAATGCTTAGTACATATAGGAACAATATTACAATCTCTCTATGTTCTTTAAAAAATATGTTTGTGAATAATAAGAAAACAGGCAGTCGTGCACTACAACTTATGAGAGGTAATAGAAATATAGAAGTTTTTCTATCGTTGTCATTTTCAAATGTACGAGTTGCCATTATAGCAGGAACAGTACATCCGAAACTCATAAGCATAGGTAAAAATGCTTTACCAGATAGTCCGAATATACCCATAAATCGATCTAATAAAACTGCAGATCTTGCTATATAACCACAACTTTCTAAAAATGTTAAACATATAAACATTGATAGTATTATTGGAAGAAAAGATATAATAGTAGAAACTGCACTTATAATACCATCTAATATAAATGATTTAGTTAGGTTTGATGAAGATAATAGTAAATTTTCAATTGTTGGAATAAATTTATTTGATATCAAATTAGAAAATATATCTGATAAAGGTCCGCCAACCCAAGAGAAGGTTATTTTAAATACTAAATAGAAAATTATGATAAGTATTGGTAATGATAAATACTTGTTTAAAATGATTTTATCTATATATTCGGATTTATTTTTTCCTATATATTTATTGTTTTTAAGACAGGATTTTAAAATTGAATCTATTTCTTCATAAATTTTATCATATGATTCATCTTTATTGATTTCGTCGTTTTTAATATTTATAGGTTGATAATTTTCAATAAAATTTTTAAGAGATTTTGTGCTACTTTTTTTATTTCCATTAATAGCAAATATTTTACAATTAAATTGTAGGGATAGCTTATTAGTGTCTATTATTATATTATTTTTCTCTGCAATATCAATCATGTTAAGAACTAATATCATAGGAATATTAAAACTTTTTAATTGTAGGGTTAAAAATAAATTTCTATATAAATTTGATGAGTCGATAACATTTATAATTAAATCGGGTTTTTCGGTTTTTAGATATTCAAGTGATATTTTTTCTTCAATCGAAAGTGAGTCTAAAGAATATATGCCAGGAAGATCTATTAATTCTATATTATCTTTTATTTTACCCACTTTTTTTTGAACTGTTACACCAGGATAGTTACCAATTTTTTGATTTGATCCTGTTAATATATTAAATATAGTTGTTTTACCAACATTTGGATTTCCGATCAAAGAACATTTCATAAAGTTATTCTCCTATATGTTTATTAAGAATTAGAGTATTGAATATTTTTTTTTCTAATGCTATGTTGCATCCATTAACATTAATTATTATAGGGCCACCTAATGGTATTTTCTCGTATATAACGATAGAGGAGTTTTTTAATATACCGAGTGAATTAAGACGTTTTTTTATAGGAGTATTGCATAATATATCTTCAATTTTATATGATTCACCAACTAATATTTTATTAAAATTTTTCATATAATCCTCCTTATAATAAAATAAAAAAGTTTTATAATTAACAAATATATTTTAATAATGTAGATATAATACAAATTAAATATTTTAAATTTATATTGTTTTATTATTATCTTAATTTTATAATAGTAAAGGTAATCTGTGAAGAGAAATGAGCGGTAATTTTTATGAGGATATTGGAGCAGTATTGCGATGTTGAGGAATTTGACATAGATAGTGTTTTGAATGGAGATGTAGATATTGAGGTGTATAAACATGCTATTTATTTTGATTTGGAACACTATGTGTATAAGAAACCTATTTGTATAGGAGTTTTTGGGTGTTGCTATTATGATGATGACCTTAAGAAATTGAAGGTTACTCAGTATATGATAGAAAACAAATATGAAATACATACTTTGCTTTTGCTGGCAAAAGATTATTTTAAGAAGATGTATTTAGAATTTAGTAAAAAATATATTATAACGTTTTCTGGAAATAATGATTTTACTGTTATAAATTATCTTTTTAATCAGTATAATGTGGATTTTGATATAAAGAATTATTTTGAAGAGATTGATTTACAGAAGGAATTTTCTAAAATTTCAAATAATAAAGATAACATAGGTCTTAAAAATTTGGAAAAGATAGCTGGTATTGATAGAAAAAATGAACTTATGAGTGGAGTTACTATTGCTAAGACATTTGCAAAGATTGTCAAAGATTATGATTATATAAATAGGATACCAGAAGATAAGGTTAAAAAGATATTAAACTATAATTTAGATGATGTAGTTAATTTGTTTTATATATACGTTAGATGGAAAAAGATTGAAAAATATATTTTAGATATTAAAGAGGACTTACAAGATGATTTGTAAGTCCTCTTTATTTTCATGATAATTTGTTTATTGCATTTTCTAGTCTATTTAATGTTTCTTCCTTTTTAAGTAGGTAGGCAAGCTCTGTAGCACCACCAGGACTTGAATTTTTACCAGATAATGCACATCTTATTGGCCATAATACAAAACCATTTTTATAAGAATTATCTTTTATATAGTTATTGATTAGTGAATTTAAATTTTCTATAGAATAATCATTTGTATTTCTAAAAATAGGAAGTACGTCTTTTAAAATATTTTTAGATGTTTCAATAGTAGTTTTCATCTTTTTATGTTCAAAAATGCTTAAATCATAATTTGGAATATGTATTAAAAAGTCTATCATTTCAGGAATTTGGGATAATATTTCAATTCTATTTTGAATCATTTCACACAGTAGTTTTTTATCTATTTGAGGAGGAAGATTTTTTAAATATTTAGTTGCTATATTATAAAATTTATCTTTATTCATTTTTTTGATGTATTCAGAATTCATCCAAGTAAGTTTTTTAATATCAAATATTGATGATGATTTTGATATGTTTTTATAATTGAAATTATCGATAAGTTCATCTAGAGTGAAAAATTCTTCATTATTTTCAGGACTCCATCCAAGCAGAGCAATATAATTTAGTATTGCCACACTTAAATATCCTTTGGATATTAAATCATTGTATGAGGCATCTCCATTTCTTTTTGAAAGTTTTTCTGTTTCATTCTTCATGATATGAGGACAATGTATGTATGTTGGTACTTTCCAAGAAAATGCTTCATAAAGTCTTTGGTATTTTGGTGCAGATGAAAGATATTCTTTTCCTCTAACTATGTGTGTAATTTCCATTAAGTGATCATCAATTACATTTGCAAAGTTATACGTTGGCATTTTATCAGTTTTAAGAAGTATCATATCTTCAAGTTCGTAGTTTGGAACACTAATTTCACCGTACAAAATATCGTTGAATGTAGTAATACCATGAGTTGGGTTATTTTGTCTTATTACATAAGGAATTTTTTTGGATAGATTTTCTTTAATTTCTTCATTAGTTAAATGGAGACAATGTTTATCATATTTAAATATTTCATTTTTTTTACTTGATTCTTCTCTTAATTTTGATAGTCTATCATTTGTGCAGAAACAATAATAAGCATGGCCATCTTTTACCAATTTTTCAGCATATTCTTCGTATAAATGTTTACGTTCACTTTGTATATAAGGTCCATAATTACCTGGGACATCAGGTCCTTCGTCGTAATTAAGACCAGTATCTTTTAAAACATTAAGAATTATTTCGATTGCTCCTTCAACAAGTCTTTCGGTATCTGTATCTTCAATTCTTAAAATGAATTTACCATTTTCTTTTTTAGCAATCAAATATGTATATAAAGCCGTTCTTAGATTTCCGATGTGCATATATCCAGTAGGGCTTGGAGCAAAACGTGTTCTTACCATATAGCATTACCTCCATAAAAATTTATATAAGAATTATACACAAAAAAAATAAAACGTTAAATACTAAATAATTGTATTTATGCTTAGTGTATTATTTTTAAGATCACAGTTTATAATAATAGTTCCAAGTTCATCTGTTCTTAATATTTTAGAATTTATATCATTTAAGATATTTAGAGTGTTTTTATTGGGATGTCCATATGAATTATTTCCAACGCTAATGATAGATATATAAGGATTAACTTTTTCAATAAATTTTTTGACATTATTTTTATCATTATTATAGGCTCCATGATGAGGTACCTTCAATATTTCACTTTCTATGTTCATGTTCAAAATATCAAGTTGTCCATTCTCTTCAATATCACCAGTGTATAAAACATCAAAATTTTTGACTGAAGCTTGGAATACAAGGGATGAATCGTTGAATTCTTCTATAGGTTTGGAAAAATCACGTAGGAATTTGATAGTAAAATCATCTTTTATGGTTAGTGTGGTTGGTTTGTTAATGTATAATAATTTAGTTTCGGAACCTTTTATTAAAGATTTAACTTCATTAAAAGTTTCATCTTTAAGAATTTCAGGTAAGATTATATTATTTATTTTAAAATTTTTGTAAATTTTAGGGAATCCAGATGAATGATCAGAATGATCATGTGTGAGTATTACATAATCAAGCGTTTTGATATTCTTAGATTTGATAATGTCTATAATATTATCAATAAATTCTTTTTCTCCTGTATCAATTAAAATTGATACATTTTTATAGTTGATTAAACTAGAATCTCCTTGATTAACATCGAAAAAGAAGAGATTGAAGGAGTCTTTTGTATTTTTATTTGAACATGAAATAAGAAAAAGAAGTAGTATAAAGAGTAAGAATTTTTTTATCTTTTTCATAACTTTACCTCGTATATATTTAGTATATTTTTAAAAATTTTTTCATAGTTTATATTAAATTATTCATTGAAAACAAAATAAAAAATTACTTGTAAAAATTAATATCTAATTAATATAATATAAAAATAAATATTTTTAAAAAGAAAATGCGAGGGATAAAACTTGTATAAAATACTTTTTTATTGGACTGCTTATGTGAAATATTATATTTTTATGACTTTAAATTTAAGGAGTTTTAAGAAGTCTAAAAAGTACAATGATAGTGAAAAATTTACTAAGTTATTTACAAAATCCTGTAAATTATTTTCAGAAATATTTTATAAAAGTGCGAAAATAGATTTTGATATTATTGGACAAGATAAAATTAACTTAAATGAAACGTATTTAGTTGTTTCGAATCATTTAGGAATAGCAGATATTGCAACTGTAATAAAATCTTTTCCTAAGCCAATTTGTTTTGTTTCAAAAATTGAATTATCAAGAGTTCCAATATTTAGTGAGTGGTTGAGGACTGCTGGATCTATCTTTATTGATAGAAATAATAATAGGTCTTCTATAATTGAGTTAAATAGGGGAATTGAAGTATTAAAAAGTGGAACCAGTATGTGTGTGTTTCCAGAAGGAAAGAGGAATAATACAGGACGAATTGAGGAATTTAAAAAAGGTAGTTTTAAACTTGCTTTTAAATCTGGGGTAAAAATTCTTCCGATGGTGTTGTATGGTACTAGGGAGATTTATGAAGATAATAATAATATGATTAGAGATGGAAACGTAAAAGTTCGTATACTAGATCCTATAGACATACACTCTTTAGATTCTGATGAACTTAGAAATTTACATGTTATAGTTCGTGATAGAATGAATGAGGTATATAAGCAGCTTAAATAAATTTTATATGGAGGCAATTACTATGATTAAAGAATTTTCTATAAGCAATGATAAAGTAATGATGAATTTTACTAAAAAGTATTGTAGTACGTTTGAAGATGTACTTGAGAGCAATGGATTTAAAAAGGTATTGACTCACTATTTAAATAAGAAGATAACTAGAAAAGATAGTATATACAAGTATTTTTTAAGAGGGATAGAAGATTTAGATGAATTTGTTATGTCTCTTATAAAAATATTAGAACTTTTAACTATATTTGAGAGAGAAGAGGTTATCAATATGAGGGTTAGATATTGTCATCTTCTTGAGGATAAATATAGTTTTGATAATTTTATAGAAGACTTTTATTCTTACTGGATAAAACTTGAGAGGTATACAATACTCACTCAAACTTCTGTTGGGGATGGAATTATAAAACTTGGGTTTGTCGATGCTAATTCAAAATTTACGAATTTAATAATGCAACTTTATCGTAAAGTAAAAAACTCTGTTACATCAAAAGTACCATTGGTTTATAGGCAATTAAAGTCAGGTAATAATGCATCTATTGTATTGAATGATTACAGTTGGAAATTAGATAATTATGAATTGGTCAAAGATATAAAATTTATAGATACAATTTCATTAGAAACTCCGTTTATTTCATATCCAACTAAAAATACAAGGAGTGGATCTTTTACGGAAGTATTTGAGAATCCGTTTAGGAACTGTGAAATAGATAATGAAAATTGGTTTTGCTATCCTGCGAAGGTTGGGGAACTTTTGGCATTTATTTATTTTCATAAAGATTTTATGGCTAATGGGATAGCATTATCTAATTTATTTGAAATGTCAAATAGGGATGAGTATGTTGGAAGAAATCCAGATATAATGTATGTTTATGGTGCAGAAGACTTGACTATAGATAAGAAAATTGAGCATAAAACAGTTTTTTATGATGATAGAGAAAATAATATGATGGTGGGACTCGTTACTTATAGCAAAGATGTTGATTATTTTGGATATTTAAAAAAGATGACTTTAACACTTCATAATTTGGTTATGATTAAAAGGGGATATCTACCAATTCATGGAGCTATGGTTTCTATAACTTTAAAAGATGGAACATCATCAAATATTGTAATTGTTGGAGATTCAGGGGCTGGTAAATCAGAATCACTTGAAGCTTTTAGGAGCCTTGGGGAAGAATATATTTCTGACATGACAGTAATATTTGATGATATGGGAGTTTTAAAGATTGCTCAAGATGGAATTTATGGGTATGGTACTGAAATAGGGGCTTTTGTAAGACTTGATGATTTAGATCAGGGGTATGCATTTAAGGAAATTGATAGAAGCATATTTATGAATCCAGATAAAACTAATGCAAGACTTGTTATGCCTGTTTCTAGCTATCGTGATATTATAATGGGCAACAAAATTGATTTTATTCTATATGCAAATAATTATGAAAAAGCAAGTGGTAGTACGATTAAATTATATAGTAAGGATAAAATAAAAGATATAATAAAAATATTTAGAGATGGTAATAGATTTGCAAAAGGTACAACACATGAAAAGGGATTGGTATCTTCTTATTTTGCAAATCCATTTGGACCTATGCAAAAACAAAACGAAACAGATATTTTACTTAATAAATATTTTGAAAAGATGTTTGAATTTGAGGTAAAGGTAGGAGAACTTAAGACTTGTCTAGCTATAGATGGTATGGAAAAAGATGGTCCTAAGAATGCAGCATTAGATTTATTTGATTTAATAAGAAATAAACCAAATTAAGGAGGTACTCTTTAATTTGGTTTTCCCAATAATTACCTTTTAAATATTTCAAAAATAAATTTTATAGAGTACATAGCAAATAAGCCAATTAAGCAAAAAATTAATCTTGTAGCAAATGTAAAATTTCCAAACAAATAAGAAATAAAATCAAATTGTAATAATCCTATGGATCCTAAGTTAAGAGCACCAATTAATACGATTGACAGTAGTATACTATCTAGGAACTTACTCATTTTTCAACCCTCTCTTAAAATATAAGTTTATTTATATTTATTAGTATTGTCTAAAATAATTTTAAATATTTGAGAGATCAGAAAATAATATTAACCTAAAAGTACATTCCTATTAATTTTTTGGATTAATGATATAAATGTATTTGTTCGGTTAATTCCTTTAATCTTATTAATTTTATTTACAAGCATGTCTTGTAGGTGTTCAATATTTTTACAAATTACTTTTGTGAGGATTTCAAAATCTCCTGTAGTTACATGGAGCTCTGTAATTTCATTTATATTTTGGAGATCATTTATTACATCTTGGATATATGATGTACTATCTGTGTATATAGCAACGAAACAACATATATCGAAACCAAGTTTTGTTAAATCTAATGATAAATTATATCCAAGCAGTATACCCATATCTTCCATTTTTTTCATTCTAACATGGATGGTTCCACCACTAACATGGCACATTCTAGCTATCTCAAGATATGGAGTTTTACAATCTTTGATAAGTATACCGAGTATATCTAAATCCAATTTGTCTAAATTGTTAAAAACTTGCGAGTTCAAATGTTTACCACTTCCTTTGTGAATTATATAAATTAGGAGGATATAAAATGAATTTTTTAAGTATTGTAGTATTTATTTTATTTAGTTTAATTACATATAACTTGTTAAAAATATTTGTGCTATCAAATATTAAGGTTAATGCATGGTTAATCTTATCTTTAGGAATAAGCCTTTGTGTAGTTTCACTTTTCTTAAAAGTACCAACTTTTGTTATGTATATAATTCAATGGCTATATTTTGTTTTAATACTTTGGTTTGTTGACCTCTTTGTTGATAATAGAAGAAAGAGGTTAAGGAATAAAAACAATAAAGTCATGCAAAATAAACCTAAGGTAAAACCTAATAGAATAAAAAATAAAGGTTAATTTTTAAAAGTTAGTATAAATTGGAGAAGTTAGTGCAAATAAGTTATTGTGGGATAAAATCCTAAGTATAAAAAACTTATTTGCACCTTTTTTTATATCAATATTATAGGATATATTTTTAAGGTTGTATAGATTTTGATTAATTATAGAGTTATGTTCATTATTTAGTAGAATTAGTTTTTGATTCAAAAAATTAGTGTTATTTAATTTGATATCTAAAGAAAGATATCTTTTATTATCATGACTTGAGTTAGTTAGAGTGTAATTTAAGTATAATTTATCTGAATTTGATATATAAAAATTTCCATTTTTAATCTGTGAAGTTATATATTGCTTTAAATTTTTGAAATCAAATATATCATTGGATTTATTTTTTATAAAGATAAACCCGTTGTTTATATATATTGGAGTTATTTTCATACCTATATTTAACAATTGTAAGTAGTTATCTACAGTCTTTATGAAGTTATCATTATATAAAGTAAAATATTTTTTTATGTTTTCATTTTCTATTTGTGTGAAATTATTGCTTGATAGTATTAAAGTTGGGTTATTTAAATAGCACCATAAATAGAAATTTTTAAGTTTAAATACTTCTCCTTTAAATATACTTTTCGATAGTAATATCCTAATTGGACCCATAATTGAATGGCATTTAAAGCAAATTATACCTACAGTATTTCTATATTTTTTTTCAAATGAGCTGATTTTATCTTGTATATAGGTGAGTTTAGAAAATTTGTCTTTAGATAAATCGTTGAACAGATATTTATTACTGTATTCAATTATTATAAAGTTTAGATTGTTTTTGTTTGCATTTTTCAAAATAGAATATGGATTTTCATTACTATCTTTAGGTACGTAATACATTCCTTTTAGGAAAGTTTTTGACATGATAAAATCCTTAGATATTGTTTTTATTTAATATATTTATAAATTTATTAAATTATACTAATATACTTTAGCTACATCCTGTTGTTGAACCACAATCACTACATACATAGCATGTACCATTTTTGAACATCTTTACACTTGAGCAGTTAGAGCATATTTTATTATAAATTTTTTTGTAATCTGATGAGTCTAATTTAAATTCTGAATTTAGGGATTCATCAGTATGATTATCATTTGGGTAATCAGAAGGTTTTACTTGGCAAAATCTGTAATCATTTAATTCTATATCAATTATTTTCGATATTAAATCGGATATTGATGATGCGTGTTTTATGTAAGGATGTTTTTTCACAAAACCATGTGGTTCATATTTCTGACCTCTAAGCATTGATGAAATATCTTGAGGAGAAACCTTGTGTTGTAGCATCACAGATAAGGATTTAGATAGTGAGTTTAATAACCCCATTATGATAGTACCTTCTCTATCTGTTGTTATATAAATTTCACATATTTCATTGTTTGTATTTCTATTTACAGTAGTATATATTTTTATGTCTTCAATTTCAGCTGGATGGGTTGTACCACTTCTTATCCCAATTGGTTTATTTCTTTTTGGATTATGTTTTAACGATTCCTTCATGTTTTTAGATAGTATTAGGAGTTCATTGTAATTTAAATTCTCTAAGTCGTCACTATCACTAATGTTTTCTAAATTTTTATTGAGTGGTTGTGCAAATTTGCTTCCATCACGATATAGAGAAATTCCTTTTACTCCAAGTTTCCAACTTAACATTGTCATCTCTTTAAAATCCTCTACTGTTGAATTGCTTGGAAGATTAATAGTTTTTGATATTGAACCAGAAACTAGTGGGGTGATTGATGCAACCATTTTTACGTGTCCTTCTGGAGATATAAATCTTACACCAGTTCCACATGTGTTTGCAGTATCAAATATATTTATATGTTCTTGTTTTAGATGAGGAGCACCTTCAATTTTCCCATCAGATAATTTTTCATATTTTAATCCATTGGATTCAACAGTTTCAGTTTTTTCTATATAAGCTAATATATCTTTGATTTGTTCATCTGTGTATTTTAAATTTTTAAGAGCAGATGCAATCATTGGATTTGATAGGGTTAGATGTCCTCCGCCAGATAATTTTTTATAAACTATATGTGAGAAAAATGGTTCAATTGATGTTGATGCAGCATCCATTGCAAATGAAATTGTTCCTGTTGGAGCAATTACTGATACTTGAGCATTTCTATAACCATATTTTTCTCCAGAATCATAGGCAGATTTCCAGACGTTTTTTAAGCATGTTGATATGTATTTTAATTCCATTTTATTTAATAGATCATGATCAACTTTCATTGGAGTATAATTTAATCCTTCAAAGGAATCTTTTAAATATCCAGCAACACGTGCATGATTTCTAATTACTTTTAACATATATTTTTTGTTAATATTATACTTTTCGAATGCCCCTATTTCTTTTGCCATAATAGATGATATGAAGTAGCTTTCTCCTGTTAATATACCAACTATACTTGATGTAAAACATCTTGCCTCATCAGAGTCATAAGGTATTCCCATAATCATAAGTAATGATGCAATGTTACATATTCCAAGTCCTGTCGTTCTAAACATATGAGTTTTTCTTGCTATATCTTCTGTTGGGAATTGTCCAAAATGTATTGATGCTTCGAGAATTAATTGAGAAATCCTAATCATATGTAGGTATTCATCTATTTTAAATATTTTGTTATGTTCATCGTAAAATTTTAGTACATTTATCGAAGCGAGATTACAAGATGTATCATCTAAAAATGCATACTCAGCACAAGGATTTGTAGAGTTTATCCTATTATATTTTGCGTTATATACACCATCTTCACCAGCAGGACAAGTGTGCCAGGCATTGAATGTATCATCAAAAAGTGGAGCTGGATCTGCACATTTATGAGAAGCTTCATTAAATATATCCCACAGATATTTAGTATTGATCTCTTTATCTACTGAGGAATCAATTCTTCCTTTTAATATAACTTTAGAATCAGGATCATTATTTAGATTTTCAACTTTCTTCATGAATTCGTCTTTTATTTTTACTGAGTTATTGGAATTTTGTCCTGATACTGTGTTATATGCCTCCCCTTCGAATGTTCCATCATACCCCATTTTTACTAATGCACGTACCTTATCTTCTTCAACAGATTTCCATTTTATAAAATCTTCTATTTCAGGATGATCTAAATCAAGACAAACCATTTTTGCAGCTCTTCTTGTTGTTCCACCTGATTTTATTGCACCTGCATTTTTATCAAGGCCTTTTAAAAAACTCATAAGACCTGAGGAAGATCCGCCACCAGATAGTTTTTCTCCTATTGATCTTATATTTGAAAAGTTTGTCCCAGTCCCTGATCCAAATTTAAATAATTTAGTTTCTGTTATGTATTGTTCAGAAATAGAATGAGGACCTAGAAGTTTATCTTCAATTGATAAAATAAAGCAAGCAGATGCTTGAGTTCTTGTGTATGAATCTATTGATTTAACAACTTTTTTTTCGTTTATATCGTAGTAATAGGTATTTTGAGGTTCTCCTTTTATATTGTAAGATAATGCAAGACCTGTATTGAACCATTGTGGTGAGTTTGGAGCAAATCTTTGATCAATTAGTGCGTAGGCAGTTTCATCGTAGAATATTTGTTCTTGTTGATCGGTTTTAATTAACTTTTGATCTTTTAATGCTGATATCCAAAAATTTACAAGTCTATGTACTACCATTTTGAATGAATTTTCCATTCCGCAATCATTTGGAACACCGCTTTTCCTAAAATATTTTGTAGCTATTATATCGCAAGCAGTTTGTGAGAAATGATCGGGAAATTCTAAGTTTTTCATATCGTAAATTGTATTTCCTGTTTTATAGTCTTTAAGTAGAACATTTACTTTTTTCCATTTAAACAAACTAAAAACATCTTTAGTTTTGTTATTTTCAAGACTTTGAGTAAAATATCTTTTAAAAATATTATCAATATTTTCCATAATAACCACCTTTAAAAATTAACGTGGCAATATTTTATCATAAAAATCATATATGATAAATTAATAAAAAGTGTTTGGATAAATAAATTAATTGAAAAAAATAATTTAAGAAGGTAAAATTATAGAAATTATTTTTAAGTTGAAATTTGATAAATTTAAGATAAAGAATATATAGGAGAATGTAAATATATGATCATATTTTTCAAGAAGGATATTGATAGAAAATGTTCTATAGAAAATATAAAACATATTTCTGGATTAGATTTTGTGCCTTTTAATTTTGATGAAAATTATATAGGAATACATATCTTAAGTGATGTTGATGAGAAGTTTATATATGATAGTATTGATGGAATTAAAGATATAGTTTATGTAGATAAACCTTATAAATTTGTTAGTAGAGATTTTAAGAAAGAGGATACTATTGTACATATTGGGGATGTTAAGATAGGTGGAGAATATTTTGAAACTATAGGTGGACCATGTTCTTTTGAAAATGAAGATATGTTTATGGAGATAGCTAAGAGTTTAAAGGAGTTAGGGGTAAATATAATAAGGGGTGGTGCATTTAAGCCTCGAACCTCTCCTTATTTTTTTCAGGGAATTGGTAAATATGCTTTGATAAGTATGAGAAAAATTACGTCAGATCTTGGTCTAAAGCTTGTTAGTGAGATTGTGTCTACAGAGGATATAGAATTTTTTAATGAATATGTAGATGTTTTTCAGGTTGGAGCCCGTAATATGCAGAATTTTGAATTGTTAAAGAAACTTGGAGAGTGCAATAAGCCAGTTTTGTTAAAGAGAGGATTAAGTGCAACGATTGAAGAGTTTTTACTTAGTGCTGAGTATATTGTTTCAAAGGGAAATATAAATGTTATACTTTGTGAGAGAGGAATCAGAACTTTTGAGAAGTCTACAAGAAATACTTTAGATATATCAGCAGTTCCTCTTGTTAAGAAGTTATCTCATCTTCCTATAATAGTTGATCCTAGTCATGCTTCTGGCCAATTTGATTTGGTTGAGCCTCTTGCATTAGCTTCTGTTTCAGCTGGGTGTAATGGAATTATGGTTGAGGTTCATAATGATCCTGAAAATGCATTATCTGATGGATATCAATCAATAAAATTTAAACGATTTGATGATATGAATAAGAAAATTCATAAGATAAGGAAGAGTTTATTTTAATTTATTTAGGAGATAAGTTGTGAATATAAGAAGTAAGAAGATAAAATCTATAATAAATATTTCTGGAGATAAGTCCATATCCCATAGAGCTCTTATGGTTTCAGCTATATCAAATGGGATTAGTACAATACATAATTTTTTGTTTAGTCAAGATTCTTTAGCTACAATGGAGTGCCTTAGAAATTTGGGTATTAGGATTGAGGTCGAAGATTATAAAGTTAGAGTATTTGGAAATGGATTATATTCTCTTAGGAAATATGAAGGTATATTGGATGCTAAAAATTCTGGCACAACGATTAGAATAATGAGTGGAATTTTAAGTGGGAGTAATTTTGATTCAATTATTGATGGTGATAAATCACTTAGACTTAGACCGATGGATAGAATAATAAAACCATTATCTCTTATGGGGGGAAAGATTTATGCTCTTAATAGTGATAATTATGCTCCTTTAAGTGTTTGTGGTAAGGAATTAAATTCAATTTCTTATAAAATGGAAATAGATAGTGCTCAAGTTAAATCATGTATTTTATTTGCAGGATTGTATTGTGACGGTATTACAAAGGTTAGTGAAAATATAAAGACGAGAGATCATACAGAGAGAATGATTGGCTATTTTGGTGGGAATATTAAAATAAATGGAAATACTATTTTAATTCAAAAAGGTGAAATGGAAGGGCGAGAAATTTCAATTCCTGGGGATATATCATCTGCTAGTTTTTTTATGGTTTTAGCATCTTGTATTGACGGATCTGAACTTTTGATTAAAAATGTTGGTATTAATGAGACAAGGATTGGTATAATTAATGTTTTAAGAAGTATGGGAGCTAATATTGAACTTGTAAATGTTCACTGTGATTATTTTGAGGAAGTATGTGATATTAAAGTATATGGAACCAAATTTTTAGTTGGTACTTTAATTGAAGGGGGTATTATACCTACACTTATTGATGAAATACCAATTATTTGTGTTCTTGCTGTATTTGCGAAAGGTGAAACTATAATTAGAGATATAGAAGAACTTAAGTATAAAGAAAGTAATAGAATAAAGAGTATAGTAGAGGGATTTAGTAAGCTTGGGATTGAAATTTATGAACTTGAGAATGGAATTAGGATAGTTGGTGGAGGAAGTATAAAAGGATGTGAAGTTGATAGTTATAATGATCATAGGATAGCCATGTCATTTATGATATTATCAGTAATAAGTGGTGAGGATATAAGGATTTTAAATAAATATTGTGTTGATGTATCTTTTCCGAATTTCTATGATATTTTAAACTATGTTTTAAGGTAAGGTGGATTAGTATGAGATATTTTACTGCTGGCGAGTCGCATGGGAAGGGTCTTATTGGGATTATAGAGGGATTACCATCTAATGTTTACATAGATGAAAATGAAATAAATAATGTTTTAGAAAAAAGGCAATCTTCTTATGGTCGTGGAGATAGGATGAAAATTGAAAGTGATAAAATTGAGTTTATATCTGGTATAAGGAATTCAAAAACATTGGGATCGCCTATATCATTTTTTATAAAGAACGCCGACTATAAAAATTGGGAGAAATATATGGATCCTGTAAATTGTGATATTTCATCAAAAAGGGTTTTAAAACCTAGACCAGGACATGCTGATTTAAGTGGTATAATTAAATATGATTTTGATGATTGCAGAAATGTTCTTGAAAGAAGTAGTGCTAGAGAAACTGCAACTAGATTAGCTATTGGTTCGATTTGTACTCAATTTTTAAGAAATTTTAATATAGAGAGTGCATCTCATGTTTTATCCATAGGGAAAATTAAGAACAGCAATATTTATTGTTTTGATGATATTAAGAGAAGTGATGAGTATGAATTTAGATTTTTGGATACAACGAGGAGGAATGAGATAGTATCTCTTATCGATTGTATAAAATCGGAGGGTGATACAGTAGGAGGATCCTATGAATTAAGGATTAAAAATGTACCTGTAGGGCTTGGGAGCTATACTCATTATGATAGAAAATTGGACGGGCTATTGGCATCTGCTTTAATAAGTGTTAATTCCATGAAGGCCATAGAGTTTGGAGATGGTTTAGAAACTTTCATGGATAGAGGATCAAACTCTCATGATGAAATAATATATGAAAATGGAAATTATAGAAGGATTACTAATAGAGCTGGGGGTATTGAAGGCGGTATGAGTAATGGTGAAGAGATTGTGATTAGGTGTTACCATAAGCCAATTCCGACGCTATATAAACCTATAAAGACTGTAAATATATTGTCTAAAGAGGTTGAATTTGCAAGTGTTGAGAGAAGTGATTATACAGTTATACCTGCAGCTTCAATTGTTTCTGAGAGTGTAGCTATGACTGTTATATGTCAGGAATTTTTGAGAAAGTTTTCCGGAGATAGTTTAAAGGAAGTGTTAAGAAGTTGGAAAAATTCATTCTTGAATTAAATCAAAGAAAATGCACGATATTAGTGGGTGAAGATTCTTTAAAATATCTTAAAGAGATATTGATGTATAGGAGATGTTTTTTTATTATAGACAAGATAGTTTATGAAAAATTTTATAGTACATATTTGAAAGAATTAATTAGTGATTTAAATCATGATATATATCTGTTTGAATGCGTGGAAAGGAACAAAGATATAAACATAGTAATAGAGATTATAAGAATATTAAGTCAAAATGGATATATAAGAGATTCTGTATTGATTGGAATTGGTGGAGGAATTGTAGGAGATATTGCTGGATTTGTTTCATCAATATATATGAGGGGGATAAAATTTATAAATATACCAACCACTCTTCTTGCTCAAGTTGATAGCTCAATTGGTGGAAAAAATGCAATTAATGTTTCGGGATGTAAAAATTTGGTTGGAACATTTAATCAACCACATTTTATTGTTATAGATAATAATTTTTTAAAAGGATTATCGAGGAGGGAAATAATTTCTGGATTAGCTGAAGCCTTAAAATATGGTATAGTATGTGAGTATGACTTTTTGACATATATATATATATACCTTATGGATATATTGAGAGGGGAAATTGAAGTTATAAGGGAAATAGTAAAAAGAAGCTGTAAGATTAAAATTAATATTATAAAAAGAGATGAGTATGATACGTCAATTAGAAAAATTTTAAATCATGGGCATACTGTAGGTCATGCTATAGAAAGTGTGACTAATTATTCAGTGTATACTCATGGTGAAGCTGTAATTATAGGAATGTATTATGAGAGTTTGATTGCATTTAAACTTAATTTAATAGACGAAACATATTTTGCATACATAGATAAGATTTTAAAAAGTTTTGGTATAAAATTTGATAATAATGTTTTAAATGAAGATAGATTTTATGAAGCATTGTTAATGGATAAAAAAAATAAATTTAGTAAGATCAGTTTTATTCTTCCAATATCTCCATCTAAGGTAGAAGAATATATGTTTTCAGTAAATGAAATTAAGGAATTTAATTTTTCAAAGTATCATTTTTAATCAAGGAGGAATTATGTTAAGGAAGAAATTTTGTAAAATATTATTTGGTTCACTTATTTGTTTATCACTAAGTTTTGGCTCAATTAAGGTTAATGCCCAGAAATTATATAATTCTGTAAATGATTTTGTAATTAAGAGTTACGAAATATTTTTAAATAGGAATAATTTAGACGATATTGGTATCGAACATTGGAGTTATTTGCTCGGGAATCATAATGAATCACTGTATAATTACATGATTTCTTTGGTAACAGGAGAAGAATTTTTATCTAAAAATGTAAATGATAAGGAATTTATAGATATGATCTATGAATTATTATTAAATAAAGTTCCAAGTGAAGAAGAAAGTAGTTATTGGGTAGGTAAAATACAGGAAGAGAACAATAAATTAAATGATATAAATTCTGCAAGGTATGAAGTTTGTAAAATAATGTTTAATGAGAATTTTTTTAATGAATTTTCATATGAAATTGGAACTACGCCACAATTTCAAAATTTAAATAATCTGGGAGTTGCGGAGTTAAGAGAAGATTACGATCCTAAAAAAATAGAATATATAAATAACCTTTATAAAGATTTCAATGAATTTGAACAAGCTATTTCTGTTCAAAGTGAAGATTCTAGTGAGGATAAGAATGTATTAGATGTTAATGATATAATATCATTGTTACCAATTTTTTCAGATAGTACAGAAAATGAAATATATGAGGAGTTAAAAAGTGTATCAAGTGACAACATAAAGAGACTTGTGTATGCTCTTGATTATCAAGTTAAGTTGCCATATGATATACAAGAATCTGTATATATTTCACCTTTTATACAATTAGATATTGATAATAATGATGATTTTATAACTTTAGGATTGAGTATTACTGCTAGGAATCTTGGGAAATTAATAACTAAATCTGATATAATTTTAGGAAATGAATTTATAGATTTGGAGATTGAATACACAGATCAAAGTAAATATGAAGGAAAAGGAATTTCTGTTCATGAGTTTAAAATTAAAATTGAATCGGTAGAAGATTTGAAGCTTTTAAATAAAATTTTGAGTTCTGATTTATCTAAACTTAGATTTACATTTGACGATTCTAATACATATGTTTATAATTTGTATGAAAAAGATAGAGTGAGAAATACATTAAGATTCATGACTAATTTATATTCTCAAATTGTAATCACATCGTTGATTTGAAATAAAGTTAATTAGTTAAAGTAAATATATTTTTATAACGAAAATAAGATATATTAGTAGTTTAAATATAAATAGATTCAAATAAGATTTTAAATGATGAAGATTGGAGCTAGATTATGTTTAAAGAGGATAAAGATTACTCTAAAATAAATTTAAATGATTCATATAGTAAAAATTGCGAATCATTATTTAATGATAAACATGAAAAATTTAATGATTTCGTTACTTTTAATAATTTTCCAGTATTTAAATATAAGAAATTAGTATTGGTATATAATAAAGTTCCTCAACAAGTAGATATAATAAAAGATGCTGAAGAATTTATAGGTAAGATAAATATTAATGATAATTTCAAAGTATTTAATATAAAATTAAAATCTGTTTTAAATAAGGAAAATAATAGTAAAGAATATGTAGTAACAATTGCTCTTATAAATATTGATATTAAGTAAATAGGTTTTTTTGACCTATTTATTTTTTTGTTTAAAAATTAATAACTAAGTTATTGTAAATGTTTTCTAGTAAATGTAACTTATGTAGGTAAATTGATCAAGAAAGGTAAAAATATAATGAAGTTAAGATTTATTAAGAAACTATTATTGGGATTTATGATTTTTAGTTTTTGCTTTTTGTCATTTACACATGCAAGTGGGAAAGAGTATGAAATTTCTAATTTTGTAAACTTATTAAGTATACAACTAGGGTTAACAGATACATTATATGGAATTATTAAGTAAGTGATTTTATAATTTTTATAGATAATGGATCTTAGCATGGATACAGTTTACCATTTTTATATGATAAAAATAATTTTGGAGAATTTATAGGACTTGTGATTTTATTTGTGAGTATCTTAAAAACGATATCTGTTAATTTATCTGATGTATTTACTAAAATTAAGTTGGTTAAGAATTGGAATAAGTTTGATCTATCTTTAGCTAAACCAACATTTAATAATAGAATAATTTAAAAAATAAAAGTATATAGGTCTATGTGCTTTTTTGTATGGAATAAAAATATCATTTAAGATCATATAAATTTTTATATATTTTAGATGATAGGGGATTAAATAATGGATTATAATAAAAGAATGAGATTAATTAGAATTAATCAGTTAATAGCTATATTATTTTCATATATAATTGGCGTTATATTGATAAATTTTGTTGAATTTTATTTAAATAATTTATCAATTATTAAGACTGTGTACATAATGGTTTATATTTATTTATTTCAGCTTTTAATTCAGGGAATTAAGTTTAGAAATGTACATTCAATATTGGAAGGTAATAGTTATATTAAAACAAGTATTTATATTATCAAAAAATTTTTAGGTATTAATTTTATTCTGTTTTTATTTTTAGGGATAATAATTTTAGGTTTGTTATTAATGAGTTTGTTTTTTAGTAGAATCAGATATTTAATGATAGCATTTATGATAATAGTTTTAACATTTATATATTTTATGTATAATATTAAATTATTTAATTTAGTTGATACGAGATTTGATAGGTATAAATTTAATTATATTAAAAATAAAATAAAAGAACTGTGGCATTTGTTGTTTATAAATTTAATTTTTATAACAGTAAGTGTTTGTTTATTTAATTTTGTTTATTATTTAAGAGGATTTGTATTTGTATTTGTAGTTTTATTGGATTTTGCATTGAGTGAGTTAAATATAAGGTGTTTGAGTATGGATTTATAAGTGTTTATTTGTATTAAGGAGGTTAATTATGCATAGTAATATAAAATTAATTTGTTTGGATTTGGATGGTACTACACTTAAGGATATTTCAAATATTTCTGAGTGCAATATAGAGTATATAAATAAAGCATATAATAGTGGAATAAAAATAGCATTGGTTACAGGAAGGTTATTTATACATTGTTTATATTTTTCTAAAGTTTTAGGGATACCTATATATGCGGTAGGGAATAATGGAACATATGTATATGATGTTGAAAATAATAAAGTTGTGTATTCAAACTTTTTTGGTGTAGATTTTTTAGTTAAAATACATAAATTTGTAAGAGAAAAACATTTTAATACACATTATTCTACAATAGATACAATTTACTCTAATAATAAATTAGAAGATTACCATAATGAGGAAGATAAGAAGGAATATTCTATGAAAGAGGTAGTAATTGATAGTGAAGATTCCTGGGATAATGTATTTAAAAATCATGGTGACAACATATGTAAGGTTGTTGTTTCAAGTAATGATCGGAACAAACTTAATGATTTAATACTAAAAGTTATGGAATTAGGGGAATTTGAGATAGAATACTCTTGGGTTAATACTATTGAGATATTGAAAAAAGGTGAAGGAAAAGGAAAAGGAATTATTGAACTTAGAAAATATCTGGATATAGATAAAAAAGATATTATGTGCATAGGTGATAGTGAAAATGATATATCTATGTTTAGAGAATGTGGATATAAGGTTGCCATGAATAATGCAATAGATAAATTAAAAGAAAAAGCTGATTTTATAACACTTGATTTTGATAAAGATGGGGTTGCATATGCTATAAAAAATTTATTGGAACACTTTTAGTAAATTTTGTAAAAAATAATATTTTTTTTGTATTCGGTTTAACTTTATTTATAAAGTATAATTATGTATAATAAATGTAACATGGTAAAAATTGGGAATTTAGGGGGTAGCTATGTTACATATACTTAATACGCTAGAAAGAGATACGACAAAGAAATTTGTTGACTTCATGAATTTTGGGATGGAGAATATAACTAATGAATACTTTTTGAAGGTATTATACATAAATAACGGGGATAAAATAAATTATAATAAAACTAGATTAGATTTTGCTGAGCATAATTTAGAGCATAATTTAAGATTTGAAGATAAAATATTTAGATTTTTTGAAGATATTTTCAAATTGAATCAGGGAATTATGTATGTGGGTAATTTTAATATAAATAAAATAGATAATATGAAAATTTTATATATGTTAAGAGATTTGGATTATAAGGATTCAATTAAGTTTATAAATATTTTACGTTCGCATATAAGAGATGAGGATGTTTACAAAATTAATGATTTTGGTGTTTTTAAAATGTTTTTGAGTCTTTGTACTAGAGAAATTCATTTTACTAGTTTCTATTTTGATAAGTTAGATATTATGGTATTTACACATTATGATTTATCAATGTTGATGTTTTTTAAAAATGAAGATGATATAAATACATATGTACAATTAGCAAAAATAAATGATTTAATATTGAAAGATCAAGAGTCAAGTATACAGAATAAACCATTAATTGAGGTAGTTTAATAAAAGGATAGCATTAGTTTAATGCTATCCTTAAATATTTTTTACTACTATTAAGTTTTATTTAGTATTTTTGTGTAATTGATATTGCAATTTGTATTTTGTATAAGTTAAAATATAATTCATACTAAAAAGGTATAGATTAATCTGGAAATTTTGAGGAGCTAACTTTATGAATTTATTATATATACAAAATCTTAGCGTTAATGTAAATGAAAAAAATGTTTTAGATGATATAAATATTTCAGTTAATTCTGGGGAAGTGCATGTTATACTTGGGCCAAATGGAAGTGGTAAGTCATCGTTATCCATGAGTATACTTGGCAATCCTAAATATACAGTTACAAATGGAGATATATTTTTTGAGGGAGAAAGAATAAATAATTTGACTTCAGATGAGAGGGCAAGGAAAGGTATATTTTTGTGCTTTCAACAGGTTGAGGAAATAGAGGGTCTTACATATAAAGATTATTTGAGGGAATTAAAAATTAAAGTTAAAAATGAAAAACCAAATCTTGCTTTTAATATGAGTTTGAATAAAAAGTTTGAAGATGTTGGGTTGAAAGAATCTCATATGATGAGATATTTAAATGAAGGATTTTCTGGCGGCGAAAAAAAGAAGAGTGAATTGCTTCAAATGAAGTTTTTAGATCCTAAGTTGATAATATTAGATGAGATTGATTCGGGTCTTGATATTGATGCTATCCGTTCAGTTTGTAGTATTCTCAAAGAATTATTAACTCAAGATAAGGCTGCTATTATAATTACTCATAGAGAAGAAGTTATTCGTGAACTTAATGTGACTCATGTGCATGTATTAAAAGATGGTCGTAATGTTAAAACTGGAGGTATAGAGTTGTTTAATGAGATAAATAAGAATGGGTATTCAACTCTATTAGAAGGGAAATAGTTTGTTATGAGAATAGATGATATTGATAGAAGTAAGTATGATTTTAAACACGAGAATTATGAAGAATTCATAAGTAATAAAGGTTTATCAAAAGATATTATAATCGATATTTCTAGGAAAAAAGATGAACCTAAATGGATGACTGACTTTAGGCTTAAATCTCTTGAAATTTATAATAATATGAATTTGCCTGTTTGGGGGCCTAATATTGATGAGCTTAATATAGATAATATTGTTTCGTATGTTAAGCCTAATAGTAGGTTTTCGGATGATTGGGAAGAGACTCCAGAATATATAAAAAATACTTTTGATAAGCTTGGAATTTTAAATGCTGAGAAAGAATGCTTAGCTGGTGTTGAAGCTCAATATGATTCAGAAGTAGTTTATCACAATGTTCGCGAGGACTTGAAAGCTCAAGGAGTTATTTATATGCATATGGAGCTTGCTTTAAAAGAGCATGAGGAACTTGTGAAAAAATATTTTATGACGCTTGTACCTCCAACTGATCATAAGTTTGCAGCACTTCATGGTGCAGTATGGTCTGGAGGATCATTTATTTATATACCTAAAGGAGTTAGAGTTGAAATTCCTCTTCAATCTTATTTTAGACTGAACGCAAAAGGAGCAGGGCAATTTGAGCATACTTTAATTGTTGTAGATGAAGGAGCTTATTTGAGTTTTATCGAAGGTTGTTCAGCACCTAAACATAATGTTTATAATATGCATGCGGGGTGTGTTGAATTGTTTGTTAAAGAGAATGCAACATTGAGATATTCTACGATTGAAAACTGGTCTAAAAATATGTTTAATTTAAATACAAAGCGTTCGATGGTTGAGAAAAATGGTAGAATTGAGTGGGTGTCAGGTTCATTTGGATCTAAAGTCTCTATGCTTTATCCTATGAGTATATTAAGGGGGGAAAATGCAACCTGTGATTTTTTAGGAATTTCTTTTGCATCAGAGGGTCAGTATTTAGATACAGGCGCTAAGGTAGTTCATGCAGCACCGAATACTTATTCTAATATATGTTCGAAATCTATTGTAAAATCTGGTGGTGTAGGGAACTATAGAGGTATGGTTACATTTAAGAAAAATGCTGAGGGATCTAAAACAAATATTACTTGTGATTCGCTTGTGTTAGATGATCAATCTTCATCAGATACTATTCCGTATATTGAAATAAATTGTGAAAATGTCGATGTTGGACATGAAGCTACAATTGGAAATATAAGTGATGATAAGATTTTTTATCTCCAAACCCGTGGATTAAGTGAAGAAGATGCCAAAGCACTTATTGTTAGAGGATTTGCAGAAGAAATTTCTAAAGAATTGCCACTTGAATATGCAGTTGAGATGAATAATCTTATAAATGTTGAAATGCAGGGGTTATAGAAATATGAGTCAAAAAGTTAAGATTAATGAAACAATTGTAAGTACCTATAGTTATCTTAAAGGAAATTTTAGTGAAGATGATTTTATATTAAATGGGGTTAATAACTCAGATGTATTGATAGATAATTCGGGTGTATTGATTGATTTTGGAGATGAGATTAAAGATAATATTTCAGAGTTAAGTTGTAAGATAAATGGTGGAGTTAACAAGGACATTATCAATGATTTAATTATGGGTAAGTTTATTAATGTTAAGGTTAGTGAGGAGAATGCCGAATTAAATTTGAAAGAGTGTTTAAATGGCGGAGTATCTGCCGTAACTTTTAATATGAAATGCGATGAAGATAAGACCCTATATGTTAATAGCAAAATTTCTGGAAGTGGCGACCAATTTAATTATTTTTATTACATAAATGCTAAAAGGAATTCAAAGGTTACGCTTATTGTGTTTACTAGTTCATCTTCTAAGGGATTTATAAATGTTTTGGGAGAAATAGAGGATGATGCACATGTAGAGGTCTTATTTGTGAATGTAAATAAGAACAATGTATATACAAATTGTGAATTATATTTAAATGGCAATAAATCTTCAGGTAAAATAGATGTTTGCTATATTTGTACAGAAGATTTTAAGTATGATTATAATTTAACTTCTGCTATGCTTGGTAAAGAGAGTAATGCTTTAATAAATGGCAAGGGAATTTTACTTGATAATAGTAAAAAGATATTTAGAGGGGCTATTGATTTTAAAAAGGGTTGCTTAAATGCAAATGGAAATGAAACTGAAGAGGTTATTGTACTAAGTAAAAATGTTGTTAATCAATCACTTCCGTTGCTTTTGTGTAATGAGAAAAATGTCAAAGGGAGTCATGGATTTACAGCTAATTCAATCAATAAAGATAAAGTATTTTATTTATTGAGTCGTGGATTTACAGAGAAGCAGGCTAAGGGTTTGATATTGCAGGGTAAATTTTTAAATATATTAAGCAAGATAAGGGATAAAGAGATAATTAATAAATTTATGGATATTTTAATGGAGGCAATTTAGGTTGAATATTTCTAAAATTAGAGAAGATTTTCCAGCACTATTATGCAAAACAGATAGTGGACTTCCAATAATATATTTTGACAATGCTGCCACGAGCTTAAAACCGAAGTGTGTTATTGATGCGATGACTGATGTTTATATAAATTCATTTGGAAATGCAAATAGAGGATCTCATATTGCGGGGGTTAGAGCATCTTTAATAATGGATGAAACAAGAAGTAGTGTTAAAGATTTTATTGGTGCAAAGGATAAGAAAAATATAGTTTTTACAAAAGGTGCTACAGAGGCTCTAAATATTATTGTTTATTCTTATGCTATTAATAATTTAAATGAAGGAGATGAAATTTTAATTGGAATAGATTCTCATCATTCTAATTTGGTACCTTGGAAGGTTCTTTGTAGCAACAGGGGTATTAAGCTTAATTATTTTTATGTAGATAAATTTGGGGAGATCTTGATCGATGATTTTTTAAATAAACTTGAGAGAAAACCCAAAATTGTATCTTTTACCCCAGTTACCAATACTTTTGGCGTAGTTCATGATTATAAAACTATAATTCAAAAGAGTAAGGAATTCGGAGCTAAGGTATTAGTTGATGCATCACAATCTATGACTCATATAAAGTTTAATGTAGATGCTGATAATATAGATTTTCTTGTTTTTTCTGGACATAAAGTTTTAGCTCCTCAGGGAGTTGGAATTTTATATGCATCGGATGATGTGATTGATGATATGAATCCATTTTTATATGGAGGAGATATGATCGATTATGTATTTGAAGATGAGGTTACGTTTAAAAAATTTCATGAAGCATTTGAGGGAGGAACTCAAAATGTATCGTCTATTGCTGGACTTAATTCTGCAATTAAATATATAAGTTCTATTGGACTTAGAGAAATTATAAATTATGAAAACGAACTTAAAAAATATTTTCTTTATAAATCCAGTGGTTGTGATGATATAGAGGTCTATGGTCCTGAAGATGATAATAAAAGAGTTTGTGTTTTTTCATTTAATGTGATTGGGGTACATCCACATGATGTATCTACTATTCTAGATTCATATGGAATAGCAGTAAGATCAGGTCACCATTGTGCTCAACCATTTATGAGAAGAATGGAATTAAATTCTACGACTAGAGCTAGTTTGTGTTTTTATAATACTAAGGAAGAGATAGATTATTTTTTTGATAAAGTATCAGAAATAAGAAATATTTTAAAGTTTTGAGGTGAATGATATGAATCTTGATGAATTGTATAAAGATACTATCCTTTATCATGGTAAAAATACAGAAAATAGAAGAGAAGTTTCACCATATGATTTTAAAAAAAGAGGTGTAAATCATAGTTGTGGAGATGAAATAACGATATCAATGAGGGTTCGTGATGGTGTAATTGATGATATTGCATTTATTGGAGATGGATGTATGATTTCTATGGCATCTACATCGATAATGATTGATTTGGTGAAAGGCAAAGAAGTTGAAGAGGCTAAGAGAATTGTTGATATATTTATAAAGATGATACGTAGGGAAGTTACGGAAGATGAGATCAGTGAGCTTGGTGATGGAATAGTATTTCAAAATATACAAAATATGCCGGCTAGGGTTAAATGTGCTACATTGGCTTGGCATACACTTAATGAAATAATACAAAACTAATATTAAATTATTTGATGTTTTATGGAGGAAGTATGGAAGCTATAGAGTATGAAAAACGGAATACGGTTAACAAAAGAATGAAAAATGGAGTTTTGGGTTATACTTTAGGTTTAATTGGATCAATTCTATCTGGGATGACAGCCTTTTTTATGGGAATTTTTATAATCCTATTTGGAAAGTTAGTTAAAGATATTATAATATCTATTATTGCAGAAATACTTATGGAGTTTGAAATACTAAATTTTCTACAAATAGCAGAGGAATTTTACAATTCTTCATTTAATATATCAATTTTAATTTTTATTATTATTTTCGTTGGATTTATACTTGCAATATCTGGGACTATTATGAGTTGGAATAATTCAAGTGTATTGTCTTGTGTTATTATGATAATAGGTGGAATAATTTCACTTATCCCTTTTTTAATACCAGGGATAATTATAATTATCGGTGGTTCAGTAAATCTATATGATTATATAAGATATAAGGCAAGTTAATTAAAAAATAATATATGTTGGCCTATGTAGAACAATGTTTTACGTAGGTTCTTTTGTATGGTATAATCTTAAACAAATTAATTTAGTTATTTTTTATTTTATTATGGAAATTCTATATATGTATGATGTTATTTTGAAATCTAAATTATAAAAATTCGGTAAAAGGGGTTTGGGGAAACATTGAAAAAGTTTAAAATTACTGAAACTTGTTTGCGTGATGGACATCAAAGCCTTATGGCTACGCGCCTAACTACAGATGAAATTTTACCTATATTACATAAAATGGATAGCGCTGGATATCATGCCTTAGAGGTTTGGGGTGGGGCTACTTTTGATTCTTGTATTAGATATTTAAATGAGGACCCATGGGATAGGCTTAGATGTATAAGAGAAAACGTTAAAAATACAAAACTCCAAATGTTATTTAGGGGACAAAATATTTTAGGGTATAGGCATTATGCGGATGATGTCGTAGAGAAGTTTATATATAAATCTCTCGAAAATGGCATTGATATAATTAGAATATTTGATGCATTGAATGATTTGAGAAATTTGAAAACATCTATTGATGCGACTAGAAGATATGGTGGTCATTTGCAAGTGGCTATGAGTTATTCGGTAAGTCCTGTTCACACACATGATTATTATATTAATTTATCTAAGCAAATTGAGGAAATGGGTGCACATTCAATTTGTATTAAGGATATGTCGGGCATTTTATTACCTTATAATGGATATGAACTTATACGAGAAATTAAAAATAATATTTCTATTCCATTGGAGTTACATACTCATTCAACTTGTGGAATTGGAGAGATGCTTTATTTAAAAGCTATTGAGGCAGGGGCAGATATAGTTGATACCGCTATATCAACTTTAGGTGGGGGAACAAGTCAGCCTCCTACTGAATCAATGGTAAGAACTTTTATGGGATCAGAATACAGATGTGATGTTAATTATGATGTTTTAAGGGATATAGCAGATTATTTTAAACCTATTAGGGAAAAATATTTAAAAGATGGTATACTTAGTCCTAAGTCATATTTCATAAACCCTCAGATAATTGAAACACAATTACCTGGAGGGATGATTTCAAATATGATTAATCAAATGAAAGCACAGGGTGCTGAGGATAAATTTGAAGACGTTTTAAAAGAAATACCAAAGGTACGTAAGGATCTTGGATATCCACCACTTGTTACTCCTCTTTCTCAGATGGTTGGAACTCAAGCTGTTATGAACATTTTGAGTGGAGAACAATACAAGATGATATCAAAAGAAATAAAGGATTATGTCAAGGGATTGTATGGTTGTCCACCATATGAGATAAGCAAAGAATTGAAAGATAAAATATTAAAAGATGGGGAGGAGATTACTTGTAGACCTGCAGATTTGATTGAAGATGAGTTTTTGAAAATAAAAGAAGAGTCTTTAGATTTTGCAAAAAGTGATGAAGATGTGTTAAGTTATATTTTATTTCCACAGATCTCAAAGAAATTTTTGGAGAAAAAATATAATCAAAATGATAATCAAGTTATTAATATAAACTTAGAGTTTAATTAAAATTAGGAAGGGATTTATATGGAGATTGGTATTAAGGATGCAGTAATACTTTCGATATTTTGTATATTAATAGTTTTTATTATTTTGATGGTTATTTCATTGGGAATAAATTTAATTAAGATTTTTTTGTATAGTAAAAGTAAGATAATTGATCATAAAAAAGAAGAATATGTGAGAGAGGTAAAAAAACATTTAGAAGATAACCATAAAATTAAATTTGAAGATATAGATGATGAAGATATGTTGATTGCAGCATTTGTTGCATCCATTGATTCGGTTGAAGAAAATGATAATAAGAGTGTAAGAATTAAGAGCATTAAAAGGTTATAGGGGGAAAGCTTCATGAAGGTTTATAGAATAAAAGTTAATGGTAAGGTTTATGAGGTAGAGGTTGAATTGGTTGAGAATAAAGATGGAAATTTGACAGAAACACCAAATAAAGAAAGCCATGTTCCGAATGTTATAGAAAGGGATAAATCTGAAGGCAATGGTGAAAATGTTAAGGCACCTATGCAAGGAAGTATTTTGTCAATAAAAGTATCTAAAGGCGATAGGGTTTTAAAGGGAGATACATTGCTTGTTCTTGAAGCTATGAAGATGGAAAATGAAATACTTGCTCCAGTTTCGGGTATGGTTAGTGATATATTTGTATCTGAAGGTAAAAGTGTAAATAATGAAGATGTGTTGCTAGTTATAAGTTAGGAGAGATGTAGGTTTGGATATTAATTTTTTAGATATGATATATGATCTTTATAGTGTTTCAGGAATTAGATTTTTAATAGATAATCCTAAGAATTTGATAATGATATTGATTTCGTTGGTGTTCATGTATCTTGCTATATTTAAAAAGTACGAACCATACCTTCTTTTACCTATTGCTTTTGGGATGTTTTTGGTTAATTTTCCAGTTCCTTTTGGGGAGGGTCTTATGGATGAAGGAGGACTTTTATATAGTTTATATCAAGGTGTTAAGTTAGGAGTATTTCCCCCTCTTATATTTATGGCTATTGGAGCATCTATTGATTTTGGGCCACTAATAGCGAGTCCAAAGAATTTTTTATTAGGAGCAGCAGCACAAATAGGAATTTTTGTTGCGTTTTTGATTGCTGTTTATTTAGGTTTTAATGGAAGTGAGGCAGCATCTATTGGAATTATTGGTGGAGCTGATGGTCCAACTGCAATATATTTGACAAGCAAGCTTGCATCACATCAATTAGGATCAATTGCAATTGCAGCGTACTCTTATATGGCACTTATACCTGTTATTCAACCGCCTATAATAAAATTATTTACAACTAAAAAAGAACGTAGTATAAAAATGGTTCAATTAAGAGAAGTTTCAAAGACAGAAAAAATATTATTTCCTATTGTTGTAACGGCATTAACGGTATTAATTATACCGAGTTCTATAACATTGATCGGTATGCTTATGTTTGGTAATCTAATAAAAGAAAGTGGAGTTGTTCCTCAATTGGTTGAGAATGTTAAGAATGCTTTGTTGTATATAGTTACAGTTTTTATAGGAATAACTGTTGGAGCTACTGCAACAGCTCAAAGTTTTTTGCAATTTAGTACTATTAAGATAATAGTTTTGGGACTTATAGCGTTTATATTTGGTACGGCTTTTGGTGTTATATTTGGTAAAATAATGTGTGTTATAACTAAAGGTAAGGTTAATCCTATGATTGGAGCTGCTGGAGTTAGTGCTGTTCCAATGGCAGCAAGAGTTGTTCATAAAATGGGATTGGAAGAAGATCCATCAAATTTTTTACTTATGCATGCAATGGGTCCCAATGTTGCTGGTGTTATAGGTTCAGCTGTGGCAGCTGGAGTATTGCTATCTATATTTGGTTAAATAAAAAGAAGAGTAGTATTTGGACTACTCTTCTTTTTTGATTTTAAATACTTTGTATGAGTTTTTGATATTTTTTATATATCTATTGATCTTTTTAAGTTCTATTTTGAAGTATTCTGATGTATCAGAAAGTTGTTTAGTTGACTTTGATATTGATTTTAATGAATAGTTATTGGATTTTGATTCATCAGTTATATATTTTATCGATGATAGCATTAGATCATTTTTCTTTGATAATTCGCTAGATCTTTCAGAGATACTTTCAAATGATGATGACATTTTTCCGATAATCTCATTTATTGATGAAAGATTCTTAGAGAATATTGAAGATTTTAGAGCCTGCTCTTTAAGTATTGATGATGTTGCTATTGTATCTGTGTTTATAAATGATATTGTTTTAATTATAGTAGCTAAAGTGTCTTGTATGGTTGATACTGATTGACTGCTTTTATAAGATAGTTCTCCAATTTCTTGAGATACTACAGCAAATCCATCTCCATGCTCTCCTGCTGATGCAGCAACAATTGATGCGTTTAGTGAGAGGAGTTTAGTTTGGTTTGCAATATCATGAATTTCTTTTAGTATTTGTTTTATTTCACTTGAAAGTTCATTTAAAATTGTAGTTTTTGATCTAAAGCTCTCAAACTTACCAATAAGAGGTTCGATCTCTAGTATAAACGATTTAATTTTTTCGGTATTGTTTATACAAATATTTTGTGTATTTTTGCTGATTTCTTTTGTATCAAATATCTCCTTTGTCATTTTAGTTATTAATAAGTTGAAAGAGAAAATTTCATTTTTAACATTGTTTGTATTTAAAAGTATCTTTTCATTTGATTTAGAAATCGTATAAGTTAGGTCATTGATATTTGAAATTTTGGATATAATATCCGTTTTTTTTGTTTCAACATTTATAAAGGTTGAATCAATTTGTTTAGATGTTGATATTATGGATTTTAGTATATTTTTAGTATTTTCAATCATGTTTATAAAAATATTTTGTATTGATGAAAATTCATCTGATTTACTTGAGTAATTGAAATTTTCAGATAGATTACCTTGAGATATTTTATCTAAGAATATTTCAATATTTCTTATAGGGATTGATAGTTTTATGATAAAAATCAATAATATAAATAATGCCAATGAGTATAACAATATTAAAAATCTAGATATAAAAGATATAATTTCATTTTTAGTTGTCATTTGAATTGAATTTAAGGAGTTGATATCTAAATCCATTCCTATAACTCCAATAGTTTTACCAGTATCATTTTTTAGTGGATAATAAAATGATAAATATTCTCCCCAAGAGTTATTTATATATTGAGCACGAATAAATTTTCCGCGTTTGTAGGTGTTATAAACAATTTCATATGGTTTATCTCTAAGAACATATC
Source organism: Candidatus Arthromitus sp. SFB-mouse-NL (assembly GCF_000709435.1). Lineage (NCBI taxonomy): Bacteria > Bacillati > Bacillota > Clostridia > Eubacteriales > Clostridiaceae > Candidatus Neoarthromitus > Candidatus Arthromitus sp. SFB-mouse-NL. The sequence continues at coordinate 1,266,918 of NZ_CP008713.1, read as the reverse complement.
CAGGAGGCAAATAAAGCTCTCCTTCGCTTGAGTCAATAAGCATGATTTCTCTATTTGAATTGTCTAATGCGACTATATGAACAAAGAGAGCACCCACCATATTTTTAAAGTTAGTTATTGATTGTAGACATTTATCATAATTAGGATTTGTTGTAACAGGGTTTTTTAGAAATTCAATATAGTAATTTATGTTAAATGATTCAATGTAATTTCTTAACAGTGTTTCTCCAAATGTTTCCATAGATTTATTTGATGATGCTTTTACAAGATATAGAGAAGAATTTGTAAAAAACAGAAACAATGCAAGAGCTGATAATAAATTTACAAGTAAGATTTTGATTTTTATAGAATTAAGTTTTAGTATTGGGTTTTTAAATGAAAAATTGTTTTTTGATATTGATTGCTTCATGAGTTTTACTCCAATTTTTAAAATTATAATTTAAATTCATTGAGATCAGATTTTATTTGACTTATAGTATTATTTAAAGATTCAAAGCTATTTTTAAAAGTTAGTGCATTATCATTTATTTTTGTAATTAAATTTTCTATTTGTTTTATAGAATTTAGATTATATGATGAGCTTGAACTTAAGCTTGTTATACTGTCAATGAGTGTGTTGTTTTTGTTGCTAATTTTATCTGTAAAGAAAGAAATGTTTTTTAAGAAGTTAGTGATATCTTTTACTGATGTGTACATTTCAGATAAATTTGATATAAAAATTTTTGAATTTTCAGAATGAACTTTGAATGTTTCAAAAATTTCTATTGATTCTTTATTTAGTGAATTTATAGTATCACTAATCTTTACTAGTGTTTGTTGTATATAACTAGTTGATTTTATGATATTTTGGGATAGTTCTCCGATTTCTTTCGCGATTACACCAAAACTTTTACCATGCTCTCCTGCAGAGATTGCAACAATTGATGCATTTAAAGAGAGTAATTTTGTTTCATTAGTTATGTTTAAGATATCAGATAGTATTTTGTTTATTTTATCTGATAAGAATTTTAGTTTCTTACACTCAATTTGTTCTATTTTAAATTTTTTAATGAGGGTTGAAATTTCCATAAGGAATATATTAAGTAGGTTATTATTATTTTGGCATATGTTTGTTGCTAATATGTTTGAGTTTAGGGTTTCTTTAATTTCATTTCTAATTTCAAGAATGTTATCAGCAAAATTTTTAATTTCATCTTTTAAAATATGGACTTTTAAATTTACGTCTTCAGTTGATTTAGAAACATTTGTTATAGTTGAGTTTGTTGATTTGATTTTGTGTATAATTTCAATAGAATTTACTTTTGTCTTGGCAATAGAAAATTTTATATATTCAAGATAAATTATGAGATTCAGTATGAATTTTTTGATAATGTCAATACTTTTGACAAGTAATTGTTGTATGCAGTTAAATTCATATCCTGAGAATGAGATATTTTTGTTTATTGATAGAATTTTATTTGATAAGGCCACTACCTGATTTTTGATAATATAAATAGGTTTTAATATATTCCAAAGTGCTACAGTTGATATATAAATGTAGAGAGCTATGAAAAACACACTACATAAAATTATAAAAAAGATATTACTTAAAATTTTAAATCCGTTACGGTAACTTAAGGTATGTGTGGGTATTTTAAAAGCAAGCAGTCCTATAGATTTCCCTGTGCTATCTAATATAGGTGAGTAGAAACTATAGGTATTTTGATTATTATGTATAACCTTTTCACATACGACTCTTTTTAATCTAAAAGATTTAGTTCCTAATTTTGTAATTATGGGGTCACCAATTGGTAAAGATTCATCTGATCCATGTATAAGAAGAAGCTCTTTACCTGTTTTTTCATCTATTTTTGATATATAAATATTTTTTATGTTTAAATTGGTTGAGTAGGTGTTTAAATATTGAAAGAGCCCTTTGTAGCTTTCTGATGTTTTAATAGGATTTTCTATAAAATTTTTGTATGTATTTGAATCCAAATCATAGCTAAGTGACTGGAGGATATTTTTGTAATAATTTATAAATATTTTATCTGATGTTCCTATAATGATTCTGAAGTATATGAATATTGAACATATAATTACGATCAACATTATTCCAAAATTTTGGAGGAGCATTTTTCTAATTAATGATTTTCCTTTTAAACTATTTAAAAATATCTTTTTTATAGTAATAACCTCCTTATATTGGTTTTTGTTTTTTAAAAAGTGATGAAATTAACAAATAACATTAAAAAATCTTTTCTGTTATTATGCACAGAAAAGATGGTTAGTATTAAAAAATTTAAACTTTTGTTGTCTTTTATAAATATAAAATGTTAAAATTTAGTTATATTAGAATCGTAAGGGGGATTTTTATGATAAAAGCAGTTTTATTTGATTTAGATGGAACATTAATTAATACAAATGAGTTAATAATAGAGTCATTTGAACATACTTTTGAGATTTTGAAAAATGAATATCCTAATAGAGATGAAATTATTTCATGGTTTGGAGAGCCTCTGTTTGTAACTATGGGTAAATTCTTTGATGATGTTGATGAAGCTATTGATGTGTATAGAGAATTTAATCTTAAGTATCATGATGAAAGAATTTCTCTATATGACAACACAAAAGAGGTGCTTAATGCATTAAATAAAAAAGGATATAAAGTTGCTATTGTAACTTCTAAGAATAAAAGTACTGCTATAAGGGCTCTAGAACTTTTAGGAATTAAAGATTATTTTGATGTAATAGTTACAAGTGATGATGTTCAAAATCATAAACCTCACAAGGAGCCGGTTTTAAGTGCATGTGATCTTTTATCTATATCTCCTAATGAAGCACTTATGGTTGGAGATTCAATTTATGATATTATAAGTGGACGTGATGCTGGTAGTAAGACTTGTGGTGTTTTATATAGTTTCATGAAGGATGAAATCCTAAAGATGGATGCGGATTATTACATAGAGGGTTTAATGGAAATTTTGGACATTATATAAAAATGCTATCTTAAAATTTTAAGATAGCATTTTTATTATAAAACTTGCCCTATTTGAGAATATTAAATTAAGATAGGAGTGAGTTTATGAATTTAGTTTTAGATAAGCCTATAAAAAATCAAGAAATATTTAATAGCTATAAAAATTTTTTAGAGAGTATAGATATGTCAGATAGAATTGTTATGATTATGACATATGATTTTGATGAAAGAGATTCTGTATTGAATGACTTAATAATTAAGCTTAAATCGTCCAATGCGAGGATACATAATTTTAAGGTTGAAGGTGGGAATCAATCGAATCAATCTATAAAGGGAATATTTAATATTATTGAGTTTATGGAGAAATATGATATCGATACTATAATTGGCATTGGTGAAGATTTTTTAGCAGATCTTATAAAGGGAATCACAGTTTTTTATAACAATAAAAATATAGATAGTCTGCATAAACTTGAAGAAAATAAAATGTTTTTGAGATATGGAAAGTTAAGAGAAACTATTTTTGTTCCAACAACAGGTGGAGGAAGTGAGTGTCATAGATATTTTAAATTAATAGATAGTGATTCTTCTCAAGTTACAATATTTGGAGATCCAATGTGTAAGATAGATAAAATAGTTTTGGATGCAAATATTGCAAAGAGTTCATCTTTAGATTACACAATGTACTATATGTTTTCAGTTATTGTAAATTTAATCGATACTATTTTAAGTGACAATGTTGATAAAGAAAATAAAGAGTTTGCTAGCAATGTTTTAAAAGATGCAGAAATGATTTTAGAAAATGGGGATAGGTTTGGTGGAAGCTTATTATTTCGTGAAACTGTATTAAGGTGTAGTGCTGAATCATCAAAACTTGTAGATAGATTTGGATATGGTATATTATATTTATATGGAAATTTAATTGAGAGTGTGTTTTCAATTCCAAGACATAGTATAGATGCTTTGGGTATTGAATTTTTTATAAATGAAATAAGAAAGAGATATTCTATTATGCATTTGTATTCTTACATTAATATAGATTTAAAACTATTTCTCAAGTATAAAAATCAATATGGTGCAATGAATAATCTTAATGAATATAAATTAGATTTAGATATGTTTGATAAAGTTAAGAATCTTGCACTTAATTTTCTTTATTCAAATAAAATAATTGATAAATATGTATCCTTAAATTTTAATGGAAAGATGAATGAAGAGTTATTTGAATACTATTTAAATGGTGTAAATTTTAATTAAAAATGATATAGTTTTTCTATATCATTTTTTTATTGTGAGGTATAAGAGTTGAAAAAGGGAGAAATATTTGAACTGGATATAATTGGATTTAATTTTAAAGGGGAAGGATATGGAGAGATTGATGGAGAAAGATATTTTGTTAAGGGAGCTATACCTTATGAGAAATTGAAGGTGAGGTTTATTAAATCAAAAGGAGGTAGAAAGATTTGTAAGCTTATTGAAGTTCTGTGTAACTCTGAAATAGAGATAGCCTCTTCTTGCGATAAATTTGGAGATTGTGGGGGTTGTACATATTTAAATGTTTCTTATGAGGATCAAATAAGATTCAAGGAAAAAGCTTTAAAAGATATTTTAAAAGAAATTCCGTATGAGGAGTTTCTTGGTATATTAAAATCTCCGAAAGAATTTGAGTATAGAAATAAAATGGAATTTTCTTTTGGAGATGAATTTAAGTGTGGTCCGCTTGAACTTGGTCTTCATAAAAAAGGAAATCCGTTTGGAATTGTTCCAACATATAATTGTAAATTAATAAGTGAAGATTTCAGAAAAATAATGAACTCAACGATTGATTATTTTAGAGAAATTAGAGCAGAGGTATATAAGCTTAAAACTCATACGGGATATTTAAGGAATCTTATTTTAAGAGAAGGAAAAGAGGAAGTACTTCTGGCTATTATTACTTCAAGTCAAAATAATATGGATTTTGGAGATTTTAAGGAGAGGATATTAAGCTTAAAATTACAAAAATCTATTGGAGGAATTGTACATATTGTATCTGATTCATTAAGTGACGCAATAAAACCAAGTAAAATAGAAATAATTTATGGTAATGACTTTATATATGAGGAAATATTTGGTCTTAAATTTAAAGTGAGTATTTTTTCGTTTTTTCAAACAAATACAGAAGGCGTTAAGATTTTATACAATGAAGTGAAAAATAGAGTAGGAAATCCTGAAGGTACTATTCTTGATTTATATTCTGGAGTCGGAACTATTGGACAAGTTTTAAGTAAAAATAATAGAGTTATAGGGATAGAAATTGTTGAAGATGCTGTAAAAATGGCAAAGGAAAATGCAAAGTTAAACAATTTAAATTGTGAGTTTATATGTGGAGATGTTTCGCAGGTTGTTAAAGATATAAAAGATAAAATTTCATTTATTGTTGTTGATCCACCTAGAGCTGGAATTGGGTTAAAAAGTGTGAAAAATATTTGTAAATTCGGTGTCCAAAACATAGTTTATGTTTCATGTAATCCTCAAACTTTATGTGAAGATTTAAAAGAGTTTATAAATAATGGATATAAGGTTAAAAATATTCAAGGTGTGGATATGTTTCCTAATACTTATCACGTTGAGTGCATAGTATTGATGTCAAAATCTGAAAAATAAAGTGTAATAGTGATTAATATAAAAGAATTTTGATAGATTACTAAATAATAGATGAAGTGAAAGAAAATTATGATGTAATTATTCAATTTACAATATGTTATAATTATAGATGAAAACATCAAAATTAGTAAATGTTAAATGGTAGTAATTGTATATTGAGTTTTTGTATTAAGATATTTATTCATTTAATTTTGTCATCTCAAAGTAATTTTGTTTGTTTTAGTCTTTTGATAGAATTACAAGACTAGGAGTAGTGTATGTTAGGCGTAATATGTGTAATTATGTAAAGGAGGAAATATAGATGTATGATATCATTATTATTGGAGCGGGACCTGCAGGTATTAGTGCGGCGATTTACGGTAAAAGCAGAGGAAAAAGTGTTTTAGTTTTGGAGAAAAACAGGGTTGGTGGTTTGATTAGAAGCGTGTCTACTGTCACGCACTATACTGCAATCGTTAAGGAAGAGACTGGAAAAACTTTTGCTAAACGTATGGAAGAACAGGTATTTAATATAGGTGTGGAAATTCGATATGAAACTGTAACTGATGTTACACTTAGAAGTGAAATTAAAAAGGTTGTAACAGATAAAGGATCTTATGAAACTAAAACTATGATTTTGGCAAATGGCGGATCAGGACGTATGCTTGGTATACCAGGTGAAAATTTGAATGGTGTTCGCTTAAATGCACCAAAGGATGGTCCAAATTATCATGGGAAAACAGTCTATGTTATAGGAGGAGCAGATGGAGCGATTAAAGAAGCTCTTTATCTTGCTAAAACTGCATCTAAAGTTGTTATTGTATGTGTGGAAGATGCGTTGTCGTGTATACAGGAATTTAAGGATAAGATAAATACTTGTAATAATATTGAAATCATTCCTCATTCTAGTCTTACTGCAGTATATGGAAATGAATCAATTGAGGAATTAGAATTTACTGACAACAAAACGGGTGAAAAGCATATTGTAAAGGATAAAACGTGTGGTGTATTTGTTTATGCTGGTATTGTTCCAAATACACAGATGTATGGGGAATTAAAGCTAGATGGTGGATATATTCCGGTAGATAATGCGATGCGTACAGAAATTTCTGGTGTTTTTGCAGCGGGAGATATTTGTGTAAAAAATATAAGACAGGTAGCTACAGCTGTTGCTGATGGGGCAATTGCAGGGATTCAGGCAGCATCTATGTGCTAATTTATATGCAGTTACTGTAAAAAATTATAAATGTTTATTTAAAAATATATAACTGAATGTATAAGACTTTCTCGATGGTTAATGTTAAAATGTATAATCAGAACCATGTAGAAAGTTTTATTTTTTTGAAATTTTTCAGTGACATTATTTACATAAATGGAATCTAATTAATGATAATGTTAAAAAGTCACAAGGAAATTTTTAGGAGAAGTTATGGAAATAAAGTGGAAAGATGGAAGGATAAGGTGTAAATGGGCAAATCCAAGCAATGATATTTATTTGCGTTATCATGATGAAGAGTGGGGAATTCCTATTTATGATGACCATAAATTATTTGAAATGTTGATTTTAGAATGTTTTCAAGCAGGACTAAGCTGGGAATGTATATTGAATAAACGGGAAGCATTTCGTGTAGCATTTGATGAATTTGAGTTGGAGAAAGTTTGTGCATATGGTGATAAAAAGATAGAAGAATTGTGTGAGAATAAAGAGATTATAAGAAATCGTCTAAAAATAAAAGCTGCTGTAAATAATGCTAATGTGTTTCAGGAAATATGTAGAGAATATGGCAATTTTTCAAATTATCTTTGGAATTGGACGGGAGAAAGAGTGATTTATGAAAATGATGTGATTAGTTCCCCAATTTCGGATTCTGTATCGAAAGATTTAAAAAAGCGTGGAATGAAATTTGTAGGTACTATTATTATCTATTCTTATATGCAGGCAGTAGGAGTAATTTATTCCCATGAGAAAGATTGTTTCTTGGAACATATAGAATGATGTTTATATGAAAGGTATAACAAATACATAGAGACAATTAAGAAGATAATTTTTTACATATATATTGAGTTACTTATAGAATATTTGAAAGTAAGATATATTTTTTAGTGCCTATAGTTTCCTGAATATGAATTTGTTGGTAGGTATATTTCAAAGTTGATATTTTATTTGTTTTATGATATAACGACGGACGGATATTTTTGATTTTGCAATTTAGGGGGAATAGTACAATAATGAATAAAAAAATAGGTGATTTTATAGGTGCAGTGTCTTATGGTATTAATGACGTTTGTTTCTTGTGGGGATAACACAGTTAGTATAAATAGAGTAGCAGAAAATGAAGTGTTAAGTAAGAATGACAGTGTATTATCGATCAAAGAACAGGGAGTTTTTTCGGCGGGGAGGGTACAGTAACTTTATCTGAAGGGACATTTGATATTTCAAATTATTATATATCGAGAGATGGATCTACATCTCATGTCGATCATGCTAATGTATTTTATCAAATACCGTTAGAAGAAATTGGACTTCCTATGGTGTTTTTGCATGGATATGGACAATCTAGAGTAGGATTTATGACCACACCAGATGGAAGGGAAGGTTGCTATGATATGTTTTTAAAAAAGGAACATAGTGTATTTTTAATTGATCAACCAAGACGAGGAGAAGCTGGACAAACTTCAGTAGCTGGAACAATAAGTACAGAGCCTTCCGATCAAACATGATATACACAGTTTCGTATAGGAACGTATATAGATAATGCTTTTACCTATAATAATAATTCACAATTTCCAAAAGGAGAAGAATTATTAGATCAATTTTTCCGTCAAATGACACTAGATACTGCAATGGATTCTGCGAATGGCGATTAAAGTATTGATGTAACTGTTGTGGCTAAAGCTGTTGCAGCTACTATTGATGAAGCATATCAAAAAACTGGTAAGAAATTTATTCTTGTTACACACTCTCAAGGAGGTAATCCTGGATGGGAAACAGTAAAATATACAGATAATATTGCAGCTATTGTAGCTATTGAATCAGGAGCGGCACCAGTTGTAGGAAGCGAGGATTATCAAGCAATGCTTCAAAATAATATTCCTGTGGTATTTTACTATGGTGATTATATAGGAGAAGAATTTAGTGATGTACCTGTTTCTGAAATGTGGGCAATGATGAGATCTATGGCTTACGATTTTTAGCAAGCGTATAAAGGTGATGGAGGGGTTTATGAAATTATAAATTTACCATATAAGGGAATATACGGTAACGACCATATGATGTTTCAGGATCTTAATAATGATGTAATTGCAAATGATATTGAAAATTGGATTCAAAATAATATAAAATTCGGAGGCTTGAATAAAAATTTAGGTCTCTGAATTTGTGTATTTTTTGGTATTTATATAAAAAAGAGGTGTTGGATAGTGAAGATGTAAGTTATTAAGGAAAATAATACATAAGTTGCAGTTGTCAGTAGTTATGAATTATTGATTAGAGATATTCAATCTGATTTGGATTTTATTGCAACAGTACAGTATGAGATAAGATGTAATAATATTGTGCTAAATTATGAAGATTGTTTGAGATATATAAGTAAGACATTAAAAGTTTTTATGTATGGGAGTAATAAAGGGGATAATGTTTATTTTCAGACTATTCTTTCTCTTACTATTAATAAGATTTCTGATTATGATTGTTAGAAAATATACACCATATTATTGTAATTAAATTGTCAGACTTTTTTATAATACAGTTTATACAATAAACGTAGAAGTTTATTTAAAAGATCAATTATATGTTTGAGAGATAGAACAAATAGATTTTAGAAAATGGGATGAGTATTTAAAAGAAAATTATAGTTTGGTTGCAGTTTATAATGGAATTATTGTTGGATTCGGAGATACTGATTGATTAGTTAATTATTCGTCATGATTATCAGAATAGAGGAATTGCCACTGTTATTTATAATAAATTGGAATGTGAAATTAATGTTGATATGATAACGGTACATATACTCATTATTTCAAAATCTTTTTTAGGAAAGGGGATATAAAGTGATTAAGTAAGCGAGGGAGGGAATTACATTAATAAATTATTTGATGGAGAAAAATATTAATTAGTTTGGTTGATGATATTTTTATGTAAAGGAGTATGCTATTTATAAAAATAATTTTATAAAGATAAATGTTAATTTGAGGAGGAAGGATAATGCCTACAAAAAGAATTATTTTAATAGCTATGATGACATGTCTTATATCAATTTGTTCATGGATCAATATACCTTCTGCACTACCTTTTACCATGCAAACTTTTGCAGTTTTTTGTGCATTATTATTGTTGGGTGGACAAGATGGTCTTTTGGCGATTTTTTTATATATTTTTATAGGATGTATAGGATTGCCTGTATTTGCTGGTTTTAAGGGGGGTGTTGGTCATATTATAGGACCTACAGGGGGGTATATTATAGGATTTATATTTACTGCACTTTGTTATTGTTTATTTGAGTCGTTGATTTTAAAGCATCCAAGAATTAAAGCATTTGTTCTCTTGATTGGATTATTTTTATGTTATGTGGTGGGTACTCTATGGTTTCAGATAATATATGAAGTTCAAGGATTAGAACATTCAGTTATAAAAATATTGTCAATGTGTGTATTTCCATACATAGTTCCAGATTTGTTAAAGCTTGCATTAGCTTTTATAGTGTGTAATAGGATACGTAGAGTGATTCCAAATGTTTAAAATAATTTACTAATATAATTTTAGCATCTCCTTTTACAGAAGATTCTTTTTAGCAATGTTAATTTCTGATATTGTTCTACTAGTATAAATAAAATGGACATATTTATGATTTAAATGTATTCTATGAATAATTTTATTTTGTACTGATAACAATGATTTCCAGGTTAATATGTTTTAAAACCGAAGAGTGGTTAGATAGAAAGAAATTAATTTAACTAAATGTATAATAATAACTTACGATTTTATTATTAGTACCTAATAATCACACATTTATATTATTTATTTATGTAGTTTATGTTGTTAGATTGGGGAAAGAAGTGGTTTGTATTTTTAGATTTTAAGATAAGGTAGATAATATTAATTTTGTGGTTTAACATATAAGTGGTTTATTGTTATTACGACATTGTTTTTTTATTGACATATTATCAAAATATAATTATAATTAAATCATAATAAATATAAAATGATAATTATTATTAAGAAAGAGTGATTTCTCGTGATTGATAAAATTGAAAATTTGACTGAGTATTTAGTTAAACATAATATAAAGCCATCTTTTCAACGGATAAAGATACTTGAAAGTTTAATAAAGTATAATGATCATCCAACGGCAGATGAAGTTTATAATAAGGTTTTGGAGGAGATTCCAACTTTGTCAAAGTCTACCGTATATAATACAATTAATGTTTTTATTGAAGCAAATATATTAAAGGGTGTTTACATTGAAGAAAATGAGTTAAGATATGATGCTATGACATTTAGCCATGGTCACTTTAAGTGCAAACAGTGTGATAGGATATATGATTTTGAAATTGATGTTGATAAAATTTATAATGATTCTTTAAATCAATTCCAAATTCAGGAAAAAGATGTATATTTTAAGGGTTTATGTTCAGAATGTATTCAGGTATTAGATAGCGTGTGAGAATCATGTAATTTCATTTAATTATCATAAATCATTAAAAAATTTTTGAATATTGATAATTGAAGGAGGTAGTGTAAATGAATTCAGAAGATAATAAGAAAAAGCTCACAACTGCTTTTGGAGCTCCAGTATCAGATAATCAAAATGCTATGACAGCTGGGCCAAGAGGACCTATGTTATTGCAAGATGTATGGTTCTTAGAAAAACTTGCACATTTTGATAGGGAAGTAATTCCAGAGAGAAGAATGCATGCAAAGGGTTCTGGGGCATATGGAACTTTTGTTGTTACTCATGATATTACAAAATATACTAAGGCTAAAATATTTTCAGAAATTGGTAAGAAGACAGATTTATTTTTAAGATTTTCAACAGTTGCAGGTGAACGTGGTGCTGCAGATGTGGAACGTGATATTAGGGGATTTGCTATAAAGTTTTATACAGAAGAGGGAAACTGGGATTTAGCTGGGAATAATACTCCAGTATTTTTTCTTAGGGATCCACTAAAATTTCCAGACTTAAACCATGCTGTTAAAAGAGATCCAAGAACAAATATGAGAAGTGCAAAAAATAACTGGGATTTTTGGACATCACTTCCAGAAGCACTCCATCAAGTTACAATTACAATGAGTGATAGAGGTATACCATTATCATATAGACATATGCATGGATTTGGTAGTCATACTTTTAGTATGATAAATGATAAAAATGAACGTGTTTGGGTTAAATTTCATTTTATTACTCAACAAGGAATTAAGAATTTAACAGATGAGGAAGCTGAAATAATAACAGGGAAAGATCGTGAGGCACATCAACGTGATTTATATGAAAGTATTGAAAAAGGAGATTATCCACGTTGGAAGATGTATATTCAGGTAATGACTGAAGAACAAGCATCAAAGATGCCGTATAATCCTTTTGATTTAACAAAAGTTTGGTATAAAGATGAGTTTCCGTTGATTGAAGTTGGATATTTAGAACTTAATCGTAATCCAGACAATTATTTTGCAGAAGTAGAACAAGCAGCATTTAATCCAGCGAGTGTGGTACCTGGAATAAGTTTTTCACCTGATAAAATGCTTCAAGGAAGATTATTTGCTTATGGTGATGCTCAACGTTATAGATTGGGTGTAAATATTAATCAGATTCCTGTTAATGCGCCAAAATGCCCAATTAATAGTTATCATAGAGATGGTAAAATGAGAGTAGATGGTAACTCGGGAAGTACTTTAGGTTATGAGCCTAATAGTTATGGTAAATGGCAAGAGCAGCCAGAATACAGGGAACCATCATTATCACTAAGTGGTAGCGCTGATCACTGGAATTTTAGGGAAGATGATAATGATTACTATACACAACCAGGAAAGCTTTTTAGATTGATGTCGCCAGAGCAGAGAAAAGTTTTATTTGAAAACACTGCTCGTTCCATGGGAGATATTCCAAAAGAGATTAAGATAAGACATATATCAAATTGTTATAAAGCAGATCCAGAATATGGACAAGGTCTTGCTAATGTTTTAGGAATTTCTATGGATGAAATAAAATAATATAATTTTTTAAATGGATAATGAGATTTCATTGTCCATTTATTTTTTTGTATGATATTTAGACAATTATGAATATATTTATTTGGATTTATCAGTAATTCATAAATTTTTAATTATTTAATGAAATATAGATAATCTTATATATGTTTTAAATCGTAATCAAAAATTTGAGCACTGCTATAAGAGTTAGTAGTGTTTTTTATTTGAGTATCTTATGTTTAAGAATTTAGATAATAAAGATTATTTGACAAAAATGTGAAATCACAGTATACTGGTCGTTGTGTATGTACGAAATCGTACAATAAGGAGTGGGTATGGAATTTTGTTTTAATGAAGAAATAGGATCATTTAATTTTTTAATGTCAAAAATAGATGTAGTTTATCATGAAGTAGCACTTAGACTGGGTATTACTGATAGTTCTATGCTAATTCTTTATGCACTTTGTTCTAATAATGGAGAGTGTATGCTTGGAGATATTATATCTGGGGCTAGTAAGCAGACTATTAATTCGGCACTTCGCAAACTGGAAGCAGATAAGATAATATATTTAGAAACTTTTAATGGTAGAAAAAAGAAAGTATATCTCACTGAAAAAGGAAAGGAATTTGTAAAAGATACAGTTCTTCGTGTAATTAAAGTAGAGAATGATATATTTTCATCATGGTCTGATGAAGAAAGGAAAATTTACATAGGATTAACACAGCGATATTTGAGAGATTTTAAGAAAAAGGTAAAGGAGTTTTAATATGGGTACTATACAACTTTCGGATAAATTTAATTATAAAAAGTTATTAAGATTTACATTTCCATCTATGATTATGATGGTATTTACTTCTCTCTATATGGTGGTAGATGGATTCTTTGTTTCTAATTTTGTTGGGAAGGTTCCATTTGCTGCTGTTAATTTTATTATGCCAGTACTTATTATTTTGGCATCTATTGGTTTTATGTTTGGTTCAGGTGGTAGTGCTCTTGTTTCTAAGATTTTGGGGGAAGGCGATCAGGATAAGGCAAGACGCCTTTTTTCTTTGATTGTATATAGTACGATTATTTGTGGAATTATTATTTTTATTGTAAGTTTTATTTTTATTGAGCCTATTGTATCTTTTATGGGTGCAGATGGAGAAATGTTAGAGAATTGTATTATTTATGGTAAAATTATATTGGTAGCGTTGCCTTTTTATATGATTCAGTTTGAGTTTCAAAGCTTTTTTATTACAGCTGGCAAACCACATATGGTTCTTATTACTACAGTAGTATGTGGAGTTACAAATATGATTTTAGATGCATTGTTTATGGCAGTTTTTCCATGGGGAATTGTTGGTGCAGCTGTTGCTACAACAATAAGTCAAATACTTGGGGCTACAATTTCAGTTTTGTATTTTTGTAGGCCAAATGCTGGTGTATTAAGATTAACAAAGACAAAAATGAATGTAAAGGCTTTGTTAAAGACGTGCACAAATGGTTCTTCTGAACTTATGAGTAACATTTCTTTATCAATTGTAAGTATGTTATATAATTTTCAGCTTATGAAATATGCAGGAGAAAATGGAATTGCTGTTTATGGGGTACTTATGTATGTTAATATGATTTTTCTTTCCATTTTTATTGGATATTCTACAGGGGTAGCTCCAGTAATTGGATATCATTATGGAGCAAAGAATTATTCAGAGTTAAAAGGATTATTGAGAAAGAGTTGTATTATTATTTGTATTTTTGCACTTATTATGTTTGGATTAGCAGAAAGTTTAGCAGGAACGTTGGCAAGTATTTTTGTAGGGTATGATATGGAGCTTATGGGTATGACAGAGAGGGCATTTAAGATTTACTCTATTTCATTCTTGTTTTCAGGATTTGCTATTTATGGTTCCTCCTTTTTCACCGCACTAAATGATGGTGTGACTTCTGCATTAATTTCGTTTTTACGTAGTTTGGTATTTCAAATTGTAGCAGTTATTGTTCTACCATTAATTTTTGGAATTGATGGTATATGGTTTTCAGTTATAGCTGCTGAGATTGTTGCTGTATTGATAACAGTTTTATTTATTATTGGAAAGAGGAGCAAGTATAGGTATTTATAAAAATGTAGTGGAAGGCAAGTTTTAAATCTAGAGGATTGAGATCTTAATAGATACTTTGAAAATAAGCAAATTATTTAATTTACGAATAATTTAATTTATGGTATTATTAAATAAATAGAATTAACGATATAAATACTATTGTGAGGATAGCAGAAGGGTTTGTAGTTACGCTACTTTAAATTTTGCGAGAAATCTAATTTTTTCGAAGAATTTTGCCCTTCTGCTTGTTTTATTATGGAGTATTTTTAGAGACGATTGTTTAAATTATTGTAGTAGGAGGGTTAATAAGTATGGATCAAAGAGCAATATTTAAATTAAGTTATGGATTATTTGTTTTAACTGCAAGAGAAGCAGATAAGGATAATGGGTGTATTTTAAATACAGCTATTCAAGTTACTGATTCGCCAAAACAGATAAGTATTTGTTTAAATAAATTGAATTATACTCATGGCATGATTGAAAGAACTGGAGAATTTACAGTGTCAGTTTTGAGTCAAGATGCAAAATTTAGTTTAATTAAACATTTTGGATTCCAAACAGGAAAAACAGTTAATAAATTTGAAGATTATAAAAATTGTACAAGAGGTTCTAATGGTATTTATTACATCACAGAGGGGACTAATGCTTATATATCAGTAAAAGTAACTAAAACTCAAGATTTAGGAACTCATACTATGTTTATCGGTGAGGTTACTGATATGGAAGTTTTAAGTTCTGCACCGTCATTAACATATGAATATTATTTTAATAATATTAAACCAAAACCTGAAGCTGTTGGGTTAACTAAAGATGGACAAACTATATGGCGTTGTATGATTTGTGGATATGAATATGTTGGCGAAGAATTACCGCATGATTTTATCTGTCCTATATGTAAACATCCTGCATCAGATTTTGAAAAAGTATCTAATCAATCAGATAAAAAAACTATAATAAATAAGTACGCAGGAACAAAAACAGAGAAAAATCTCATGGAAGCTTTTGCTGGGGAATCTCAGGCAAGAAATAAATATACCTACTTTGCATCTGTAGCTAGGAAAGAAGGATATCAGCAAATGGCTGAATTATTTATGAAGACTGCTGAGAATGAGAGAGAACATGCGAAGTTATGGTTTAAGGAATTGGGAGGAATTGGAGATACAAAACAAAACCTTAAGGCTGCTGCAGATGGAGAAAATTATGAGTGGACCGACATGTATGAAGAATTTGCAAAGACTGCAGAAGAAGAAGGATTCCACGATCTTGCTGTAAAATTTAGAGAAGTTGGTAAGATTGAAAAACATCACGAGGAAAGATATCGTAAGCTTCTTCAAAATATTGAAACAGCACAAGTATTTGAAAAAAGTAGTGTAAAGGTTTGGGAGTGTCGTAACTGTGGTCATATTGTAGTTGGAACAAAAGCACCAGAGGTATGTCTTGTATGTGCACATCCTAAGAGTTATTTTGAGATTCACGCTGAAAATTATTAGTAAAATAATTTTTTATAATGAAGTAAAAGTCCCTCATCATTATTGGTGAGGGACTTTTATTATTTAAATGAAGGTGGGTCAATATTTATATTAGAGAATTTATTGTCAGATGGTGAAGGTGATGATAAATTGAGATACATTTGAGCATCAGGAGTTGTTCCAAAATCTTTATTTGATCCGCTTTCTTGTATTTTATTGAATGCTTTTCTAAACATAGCATTATGAGCTTCTTCTCGATTTAATAAGAAGTCAATCGTTTGTTTAACTTTTTTATCATGGATTTGTCTATATAGATATTCATATACAACTTTTGCACGCTGTTCTGAAGCTATGTTTGATAATAGATCGGCACATAAATCACCAGTAACTGAAACGTAGTCACCAGTCCAAGAATATCCAGATGAATTGACTAAGCCAGGGTTTAGTCCAAATAATACTTGAGATTGGATTTCACCACTTTGAGTTGACTCTGCATTTACATCATGACCATTTAGTAACATTATAGTTTGAGATATGATTTCTAAATGTCCTAATTCTTCTGCTGCTATATCAAGAAATAAGTCCTTTATCTCTTGATCTTTTATTCTGAAGCTTTGTGACATATATTGTAGTGCTGCTTTTAATTCACCATTTGCACCACCTAATTGTTCTTGTAAAAGAGCTGCATAATGTGGATTTGGTTTTTCTACTTCAACATTACATAACAGTTGTTTTTCATGTTTGAACATATAAACACTCCTCTAAGTTTTTATATTAGCTTTATCTAAAATAGTTAAAAAAATACTAATAACAATTAAGACAGCATTTATATTAAAAAGTATATAAATATATCATCTGATTAACCGAATAATTAGAGTATGTTTGTGTTTTTAAGGAGTTATTATGATAAAAAACATAGTACTGTTTACATCAATAGTTACAACTTATTATTTAAGTTTTTGTAGTATAGTAGATGTTCAATCATTTTTTCGTATTAGTTTGCCATCAAATGGAGTAGTTTCTGTGAATAATGCTAAATTGATGGGGGGGGGGTAGCTCTTTAATTACTAAAAATTCTAGTATAAAATATAAGGCTTTATCTCAAATTCAAGTTAAAAAATATAATTTACTTGGTAAGACTTTTTTTAATAATCTTAATTTTGATGAACAACAATCTTTATTGATGTATACATATAGGAGTCGCGATATAAATAGAAAGTTGTCAGGTGAAGATCATATTAAGCAAGTTTTTTATGAAAATATTGATGATGTGGTTAAGAATTTAGATGGAGTATTGCTTAAATTCAAATTAGAGGATGATATCTTGGTTTTTAAGGGTGCAAATAGACGATATTTTAAGGATTTAAAAGTTGGTCAAATTTTTAAACCAAATTATTATTTTAGCACTTCTGTTGATAAAAATGTGGCTGAGAGTTTTGCGCAAAATAAAAGGAATAAAGAGGATTCTTTAATGATAGAGATTAAAGTTCCAAGTGTAAGTAAGGCTGTTTATGTTGGAGAAGATTCAGGATGGTTAAACCATAAGGAAATAATATTAGATAGAACTACTAAATATAAGGTTTTAAGTTTTAATGGAGATAAATTGGAATTAGAAGTTATTAATGATAATTAATTTAATTTACAATGGAAAATTAATGATACTTAATAAAAAATTATATCCCTAGTTTAAATCTAGGGTTTTTTGTTTTTAGGTAGATGAATTGACATTAAAATATGGGATGTATATAATTTTAGTGTGATATTTAGGATTATAATGAAAGTTTAAAAAGGAGTTATATAATAAATATGAAAAATTATAGCAAAACACATTTAACAAATGAAGATTTAAAAGAGTTTAGCAATGAACTTCCTATAAAAAGGGCAGAACTTCATGATGTACTTTCTTTGACAGGAGCTGAAGTAAGTATAAATATTATTCCATCAGGTGTTTGTATACCGTTTGTTCATTCACATAAACAAAATGAAGAAATTTTTGCAATTTTATCGGGGAAAGGTAGAGCGATTATAGATGGAGAAAATATAGATCTTTCAGCTGGAGATTGGATTCGTGTCGCTCCAAAGGGGCAACGTCAATTTTTTGCATCAGAAGATGAGGCAATGAAATTTATTTGTATCCAGGTTAAAGAAAATTCTTTAGAGGGATATACTATGGAGGATGGGATAATTCACAAGTAGTTTTTTTAAGTAGAGTCATAATATTAGAGATTAAATATGTGTTTTATTTATAGTAATTTTGATATATTTAAATCAAGATATGTTGTTAATTATATTGTAATTTTTGGAGGAAGCAATGGAGGGACGAGAAGGTAAATTAATAAAATATATAGAAGGTTCTAAAACACGATTTATTATTCCAGTTTATCAACGTAATTATGATTGGAAAGAAAAGAATTGTGAACAGCTTTTTGATGATCTTATAAAAATTGTAAGAGGTAAAAGAAGGAGTCACTTTTTTGGGAGTATTGTATCTGTTCACGAAGGTTCTGGAAGAAATACAGAATACGTTATAATAGATGGTCAACAGAGGGTAACTACTATTTCATTACTTTTTTTAGCTATGTATAATTTGATTTTTAAAGGAATTATTAAACCTATAGATGGTTCCCTCGGGATTCAAATTTATGAAGAGTTTCTTGTTGATAAATATCAAACAGATGCTGAACGTATAAAGTTAAGACCTGTTAAAGATGATCGTGTAGCATTTGAAAAACTTTTTGATGGTGATGTATATGAGTATGTTAGAGAATCTAATTTAACGATAAATTATCAATATTTTTATAATAGAATTCAGAAAAATGAAATTACAATTGATGAATTATATGATGCTATATGTAGACTTGAAATAATTAACATTACTTTAAGTGGAGAAGATAATCCACAACTTATTTTTGAGAGTCTTAACTCAACTGGACTTGCTTTAAGTGAAGGAGATAAGATAAGAAATTTTATTCTTATGGGACTACCTGCAGATTTACAAGATGATTATTATACAAAATATTGGAATAGAATAGAAAAATTTACAAACTACGATGTAACTTCATTTTTAAGAGATTATCTTACTATTAAAAATGGGGAAGTGTGTAGTAGTAAAAAAATTTATACTAATTTTAAACAATATGTTGAAGATTTATCTTTGACTGTTGAGGATTTATTTAAAGATTTATTAGACTATGCAAAGAGATATGGTGTACTTTTAAATGGAGATAATAAAAATGATAGTTTATACAGTTGTATTGATAGATTAAATAGATTGGAGAAGAGTGTTACTAGACCATTTTTTCTTGAAGTATTGCGTTTATATGATGAGGGAGAATTAAGTATTTCTCAAGTAACAGATATATTTTTGATTACTGAGAGTTACTTGTTTAGAAGGATAATTTGTGATATGCAAACCAATGTTTTAAATGGAATGTTTTCAAATCTTCATCGTGAAATTATGAGATATAATGATAGTTCTTGTGAAAATTATCTCGAGAAATTTAAATATGTACTTTTATCTAAAAATGGAAGGGCATCTTTTCCAAGTAACCGAGAATTTAAGAAAAAATTTATGGAAAAACAAGTTTATAATATGACTCCTAAAAATAAAATCTATATTCTAGAGCGTTTTGAAAATTATAAAACAAAAGAATGTAAGGATGTATATGAAAAATATGATAAAGGAATTTATTCAATTGAACATATTATGCCTAGAGAGTTAACACCAGCATGGATAAAAGATTTAGGAGATAATTATAGAGAAATTCATGAAACGTGGTTACATAGAATTGGGAATCTTACATTAACTGCTTATAATTCAAGATATAGTAATAAGACTTTTAAAGAAAAGAAAACTATGGAAAATGGTTTTGAAGATAGTGGTATTCGTATGAATAATTATATTGCAAAAAATGAAAAGTGGACAAGTACAGAAATTGAAGAGCGTAGTAAATATCTTATTAACCAAGCTATTAAAATATGGATGTTACCATCAAGTGGGTTTGAACCTGAGAAGAAGCAAGTAGATGTTTATTCGCTTATTGATGAAGATATTGATTTTAGTGGGAAGAAAATCAAGTGTTTTAGTTTTAGGAATGCAGAGTATGCAGTAACATCATGGATAGAAATGTTTCAAAAAGTATTGCAAATACTTTATATTGAAGATAGGAGTGTTATAACAAAATTTGCAACATCTTCATATTTTGGTATTGCATCTTATTTTAGTTTTAATAAATCTGACTTTATTAATAGTGTTGAGATTTATGATGGGATACATGTAAATTTATGTACAAGTACAGAGAGAAAATTATTTATATTAAGAAATATATTTAAAGCATATGATGTTTATTTTAACGACTTAATTTTCTATACTAATAAAGAAAAATAAATTAATTTGTATATATTTTCAAAAGAGCAGTTCGAAATCATCCTGCTCGGATAAAAAGTTTTATCTAAATCAAAACTAGGAGGTAGTAAAGGGTGTTCGCCTTTACAATGAAATTATGAAAAGATACAGTGTCATTAATGAGAAGAACAAGAGGGAGATAGTTCTTCTTCGAGGGTCTGGATGTATTTATAAAAAATGTACATTTTGTGATTATTATTTGGATATGTCTAAGGACTCTTATGAAAATTATTTATTAAACAAATCTGTAATTGATAATATTACTGGAGAACATGGAACTTTAGAAGTTATTAATTCTGGATCGGTGTTTGAACTTGATAAGACAACGATAGATCTTATTAAGAGTGTATGTAAAGAAAAAGGTATTTCAATTATTCATTTTGAAAGTCATTACCTTTATAAGAAACGAATTCCTGAACTTAAGGAAGAGTTTTCTGATTTTGATATAAAAATGAAACTTGGACTTGAAACATTTGACTATGATCTTAGGGAAGGTATTTTTAATAAAGGGATACATGATAAGGATCCTGAGATTATATCAGAGTATTTTGATGAAGCAAATTTTCTTTTTGGAATAAGTGGACAAACTATAGAAAGTATAGAAACTGATATAAAATTAGGACTTAAGAACTTTGATAGAATTTGTGTAAATATAATGTGTGAGAATAGTACGGAAATGATTCCAGATAAAAATGTTATAAATGAATTCATGAGGAGTATATACCCAAAATATAAAGATGATTATAGAGTAGACATTTTAATTAATAATACTGATTTTGGGGTAGGTGCTTAGAATGAATGAGATACTTCTTATTTTATCATTATTTTTTATATATGGAATGATACTTATTACTTATAGGTATTATGGGAAAAGTGGACTTTATGCGATGATTGGAGTTGTGACTATTCTTGCAAATATTGAAGTTGTACTTCTTGTAGATGCTTTCGGGATGGAACAAACTCTTGGTAATATACTGTTTGCGTCAACATTTTTAATAACAGATATTTTATCCGAATGTGAAGGTAAAAGTAGTGCTAACAAGGCTGTATTTATTAGTATACTTATGATGATATTTTTCTTAGTTCTATCTCAAAGCTGGATACGATATATTCCGAGTATTAATGATGTTAAGATGGATTCTATTAGGAATATTTTTACAAATATTCCTAGAATGATTTTTTCATCATTAGGTGTTTATGCTATAAGTCAGTTTTTAGATGTTTGGCTCTATCATAAATGGTGGAATTTTACTTCAAAGAAATTTGGAAGTAAAGATAAGCTATTATGGATTAGGAATAATGGGTCAACGCTTATAAGTCAAATTTTTAATACAGTACTTTTTACATTGTTTGCTTTTGTTGGTGAATATGATGTAAATACACTTATTTCTATGATTGTATCAAGTTATATAATTTTTGTGGTTACTTCAATAATGGATACACCATTTGTCTATATTGCAAAGAATATTAAAAAAGGAAAGAGTGCTCAAGTTTAGAGTGCTCTTTCCTTTTATATTTTTATTAAATTATTTTTGATATTTGATCTGACAAAATTGCAAACCAAAATAGCTATTATACCAGATATTAATAAAATGGATCCATTATTTAATCGTCCTTGAAGTAAGTAGCCAAAAGATATCTGTCCAATTGGGATTGATCCAGTTGCAATTGCAGTAGATAATGCACTTACACTACCTAATATATTTTGGGGTACAGAAGTTTGTATATATGTAAGAGTTACAATATTTCCTATGCCGAGGCAAAACATAATAATAAATCCTCCCAATGTTATTCCAAGTACACCTATGTTTATATTATTTGTTATTATTAATAGTGTGCCTACAAGTAACATTGATAATGGCATTAAATAATTCAGTTTATAGTGGGTACTAAATTTAAATAAATTAGGTTTTAAATTTATTAAAATCCCACTTATGAGTAAACCACTAGCTATTATACTTTCTATTATTCCATACATTTGAGATGGTAAGTTAAAATCTAAGTTTATTATTGTTGGTAGTAGTACAGAGTTTATTGGTACTATTGAAATGTTATATAATCCGTATGATAAAATTATACCCAAGATTGTTTTATAATTTTTGGATAGTATTTTAAATGTTTTTGTAATATGAGCAAATGAGATAAATAGGTTTAAAGATTTATGTATTGTGTTTTGTTGTTTTGGAAGTATTATAAAGCATTCTAATATGGCAGATATAATAAAGCTTAATCCATTTAATATGAGTATAATGTTAATACCTAAAAATCCATAGAGTATACCTCCAAGTATTGGACCTAGAATATTTGATAATGATCCTACTTGACTTATATAACTATTTGCTCTTTGAAGATAATTATTTTTAACAGTTTGAGGTATAGATGCTGTTACGACGGGGCCATAGCATGCAGATATAGCAGATAATAAAATCATAACAAGACCTATGAGGAATATAGATTCCATTTTAAATATAAAAAATATAAAGCAAATTACCATAAGAATTCCTGATATGATATCGAGAAATATCATCATATATTTTTTATTATAATTGTCTGCTATATTACCTGCAATTGGTGCTAGAATTATGTATGGAATGATTGATAATGCTAGAATATTAGCATATATAGCAGGATTACCAGTTATGTCTAATATATAAAGAGATAATGCAAATCTTTGTATTGTGTTTCCAAATAAACTTATAATTTGACCTAATAGAATTAATTTAAAATTTTTATTAGTTTTCATTAATTATTGAGTAATCCATGCAAATTGGATATCCTTTCTCTTCATTTTTTACTAGGGTAGCATCTATCTCATAAAGTAATTTTAAATTTTCTTTAGTTATCACGTTTGAAGGATCACCTTGAAAAAGTACATTTCCATTTTTCATTCCAATAATATTATCAGCAAATTTTGTTGCGTGGTTTAATTCATGAATTACCATTATTATGGTTGTTTTATTATTTCTATTTAGTTTTTGAAGTAACTCTAATACTTCAAGTTGATGTGCCATATCTAAGTATGTTGTTGGTTCATCTAATATTATTGTATTCGTTTTTTGGGCAAGTGCTAATGATATCCAAACACGTTGACGTTGTCCGCCTGATAAGTTTGATACAATCCTATCTTTTATATCTAGTATACCTGTTTTTTCCATTGCCCAGTTAATTATCTCGTAATCTTCCTTGTTTAAACCAGAAAGTGATTTTTTATGAGGAAATCGACCATATGAAATTAAATTTTTAACGTCTATGCCTTCAGGAACAATTGGAGTTTGAGGTAATATCGATATTTTATTAGCAATTTCCCTTTGAGATAGGGATTTCATGTCTTTATCGTCCAGAAAAATTTTTCCACTTTTTATTGGTATAATTCTCATAATTGATTTTAAGAGTGTGGATTTACCACATCCGTTTGGACCAATTAATATGGTTACTTTATTTTCAGGTATTTCAAGATTTAGAGAAGGAATTATAATTTTTTCATCATAATTAACTTGAAGATTTTGAGTTCTTATTCTCATTATTTAAACCTCCTATCTCTTATAATTAAGAATATAAAATATGGTACAGCTAAGATTGATACAATTATTCCAACAGGAATTTCAATTGGAGAAAATAAGTTTTTTGCTATAGCATCAGATAATACTAAAATTATAGAACCTATGATTCCAGATAACACAATTATTTTGCAGTGAGAGTACCCAATTATACTTTTTGATATTTGAGGTGATATAAATCCTAAGAAAGCAATATTTCCAGCAACTGATGTGGCAATAGCAGCTAGGAATGATGCTATAAATATAAATAATACTGACTCTTTCTGTACATTTACACCAATTCCATAAGACAATTCATCACCAAGAGTGAGTATATCTAGTGTTTTACTTTTAATTAGGGTAACAATTATTAAAATTAATATGAATGGAAGAGTTAGTAGTATATAATTCCAGTTGCTACCCCAAAGGCTTCCACTAGTCCATGTTAAAACTTGATTATAATCGCCTTTAGAAACGCTAAGTTGATAAAATGAAATTATAGCAGAAAATCCTGTATTTATAGCAATACCAGTTAAAATAAATTTTATTGGCTTAAATCTTTTTTTGTATGCAAATAAATAAATCAAAATTATTGAAAACATTGCACCTATTATTGCAACGATTGGCATGAGTAAGACAGTTGATATTGGAAGTTTGGAATAATATGTACTTGTGTTAGATGAAATTAATAGAATAACAAATAATGCTGCCCCAGAATTTATTCCGATTATGCCTGGTTCTGATAAAGGATTTTTTGTTATTGTTTGGAATATCACTCCAGATATGCTTAAAGCAAAAGCTACAATAATAGCTAATATAACTCTTGGTAATCTTAACTCAAATATAGCAAAATTTTGAGGATTTGTTCCATTACCTAAAAATGTTTTAAATATATCGGCTATACTCATTTTGTAACTACCGAGATTTAAATAGAGGAGAACAGACAAGACAAGTATTATTGATGATATTAAAAAAACTAATGAAGCTTTTTTCATTTATATATTCTCCTTTCTAATTAATAATAGAAATATAGGAATTCCAATAAATGATGTAAATATTCCTATAGGAAGTTCATATGGAGATAGAATTGTTCTAGCAATTATATCACTGAAGATAAGTAGAGCACTTCCAAATAAGAAAGATAGAGGCAATACATCTTTATAATTAGTTCCGACTAATTTCTTTATTATATGTGGTACAAGAAGTCCAATAAAGCTAATATTACCAGATGTTGCGACACAAATAGAGCAAAGAGGGATTATTATGGAAATAATTTTTAAACGCACTTTAGATGGAGATACTCCAAGACCTATTGCATTTTCATCTCCGAGATTTAAAATATTAAGATCATTAATCATCAAGATAGATAGAAAACAGAATATAGAACCTATGATTATTAATGAAATAACTTGTAACCATCCATTCTGATTTAAACTTCCAGAAATCCAAAATGCTAATTCTTGAGATTTATTTTTAATTAGAGCAATCATCGATGCAATAGATATGAAAAGTGTACTCATCGCAGTGCTTGCAAGGAGTAGTTTAGATATGTTATGGTTTAGTGAAGAATTTTTCATAATTATCAAAACTATTATACCACTAAATGCAGAACCTATAAGAGCCATAAAAAAATTTCCATAGATTCCAAGACCTATAGGAAAAATTGTAGATAGCGCTATAGCTAAAGTAGCTCCTTGGGTTATACCGATTATAGATGGATCAGCTAAAGGATTACGCATAACTCCTTGAATCATTGCTCCACATATAGAAAGAATGCCTCCATTTAATAGAGCAGAAATAACTCGAGGGAGTCTCACATCTCTTATAAGCTGTGCTTCCACAGATCCATCATAAAAAAATATGGAATTAAACACATTTTTTAGAGGAATATCTTTAGCCCCAATGTTAATTGAGGCTAAGATCCCTATAAGAAGTAAAATAAATCCAGTAATTGAGATTAATCTTTTACTTATCTTCATAACTAATTCCCCATTAAATCAACAAATTGATTTACAAATATATCTCTTCCAATGGAACTATAGACCATATTGAAGTATGGACTTGATGGTAATTCGATAACATTATTATTTTTAACTGCATTTAAGTTATTATAAATAGGACTTTGTTTCAAAGCATTTATATCTTCATCAGTTCCTATTAGAATCATATAATCTGAATCTATTTCTAATAATCCTTCGTAACTTACGACAGGAAGACTTATAGTATCCTGTACAGGGAGTTTAGCAGGTTTGTTTAGCCCCATATCTTCGTACAATATTCCACCAACCCCAGCAGAGTCAAATACAAATATTTGTCCACCACTTGCAAGTATTGAAAGATAGGTTGTTTCATTACCATATTTTTCTTTAATTTCATTTCCTTTTTGTTTAGCATTTGATTCATAATTTTCAAGCCATTTGTTTGCAGCATCTTCTTTATTTAATATAGAGGCAACTTTAAGTATATCTTTTTTCCAATCTATTTGTTCAAGTTCTATCATTATTGTTGGTGCTATGCTTTTTAATTGTTCGTACATTTTCTCTTGTGTTTTTGAAATTATAATTAAATCAGGATTAAGATTTAATACACCTTCAATATCTACAGTATCTTGCATACTGTAACCTAAAATTTTAGCATCTTTTAAAGTTTCTTCTAGATAAGAAGGGAATTTAGTGTAGTCGTAAGCATCAGAGTTTGCTGTACCTACAACAGAATATCCAAGAATGCTAAGTATATCGCTATTACCACTTAGGTCTACGATACGCTTAGGATTTTTAGGTATTTGAACATCCTCAATTGAGTCTTTAACAGTTATCATTTCGAGAGATGTATTATTTGTAGAATTATTATCATTAGAATTATTGTTTGAAGATGTGCATCCAACAATAAGTACAGCAAAAAAACATATAAATGTAGTTTTTAAAATTGACAATAGTTTCATTTATAAATATCTCCTTTATAAAATAAAAAGTAATATTAATTATCATTTAATGATAGACAAGTTTAATTTTAGATATTATAATGGTGATATCATTAATGATAATAAGTATCATTTTACTCATATTTATAAAGTAAGTCAAGTTAGTTAGGTGTGGGGAAATTAAATGAAGAAGAGGTATTTAATCTTAATACTACTTTTAGTTGTTTTATCTTTGATTTCACTATTTTTAGGAGCTAAAAATATAACGATATGGGAAATCTTAAATGGAGATATTGACAGTATTAGGATTTTTTTGGTGAGTAGATTACCGAGACTCATAAGCATCTTGATTGCGGGAGTTGTTATGAGTATATGTGGACTTATAATGCAACAGATTAGTCAAAATAAATTTGTATCGCCAACAACTGGAGCAACTATTGATTCAGCACAGCTTGGAATAATGGTAGCTATGATTATATTTCCTAGTGCAAGTATAATGCAAAAAACAATTATATCTTTTGTGTTTGCATTGATTGGTACATTTATTTTTATAATATTTTTGAGAAATCTCAAGATAAAGAACGTGGTATTTGTACCATTAGTTGGAATTATTTTTGGTAATATTATTGGATCCATAACGACTTTCTTGGGATATAAGTTTGATTTATTGCAGAGTGTTAGTTCGTGGATGCAGGGTAATTTTTCAATGATTCTGAAGGGAAATTATGAGCTTTTATATTTGAGCATTCCTCTTGTTATAATTACTATAGTTTATGCAAATATGTTTACTGTTGCTGGAATGGGAAAAGATTTTGCTACAAATTTGGGACTTAATTATGATAGAGTGGTTAATATTGGAGTTTCTATAGTTGCATTAGCAACTGTTATAGTGGTTGTAACAGTTGGAAGTATACCTTTTATTGGACTTATAGTTCCTAATTTAGTTGCTATGTATAAAGGGGATAATGTAAATAAAAGTATTTTTGATATTGCGCTTGTTGGTTCTGTGTTTATACTTATTTGTGATATAATTGGACGAGTTGTTATTTATCCATATGAATTTCCAATAGGAGTTACTGTAGGAGTAATTGGAAGTATATTGTTTCTTTTTATAGTATTAAGGAGGAATAATCGTGGGAAGTAAACGTGTTAATAAAGATAGGTCTTTTGAAAAAATTACGATGTTTCTTGCGATCCTAATAGTAATAGTTTCTCTATTTTATTTGTTCATGAGTATTAGGAAAGGGAACTTAGAGTACTCACTTTCACAGCGTATACCTAAATTAATTGCAATCGTATTAACGGGATCATTAATATCTTTTTCTACAATATTATTTCAAACTATTACAAATAATCGTCTTTTGACTCCAAATGTAATGGGACTTGATTCGTTTTATGTTTTGATTCAAACTGTGATTGTTTATGTGTTTGGATCAATACACATATTTACTAGTGATAAGAGAATTAATTTTTTGATTTGTATAGTGTTGATGGTTGTTATATCTACATTTCTTTATTCGTCTTTGATGAAAAAGAATAGAGCTAATATTATTTTAATTGTACTAGTTGGTGTTATATTGGGAACTCTCTTCAGTAGTCTTTCAAAATTTATGCAAATAATGATTGATCCCAATGAGTATTTAATGCTTCAAAATAAACTTTTTGCAAGCTTTAACAATATAAATGAAGATATTTTGTTTATATCAGTGATAATGATAGTCATTACATTGATATTTGTGTTAAAGGATTTCAAATATTTAGATGTTATGAGTTTGGGTAGGGATCATGCGATAAGTTTAGGAGTGGATTATGATAGGTTAACTAAAAAATTATTCATTATAGTTTCTATTTTAATATCTATATCTACAGCTTTGGTTGGACCGATTACATTTTTGGGACTACTGGTTGTTAATGCTACTAAGCAAATTGTGAAAAGTTATAAACATTCTAATATAGTTACTATAGGGAGTTTATTATCGGTATTTGTATTGTTATTTGGACAGTTATTGCTTGAGAGGGTTTTGAAAATATCGACTCCTGTGAGTGTAGTTATAAATTTAATTGGGGGTATTTATTTTATGTATTTGCTATTAAGGGAGAGTAAGGTATGTTAAAGATTAAAGATGTTTCTAAGTCTTATGGTAGTAATCGTGTAGTTAACAATATATCTCTTGATATAAAAAAGGGGAAGCTTACCTCCTTTGTTGGACCTAATGGTGCGGGTAAAAGTACTCTTTTATCAATAATAGTTGGATTACTTGAAAAAGAGAGCGGAGAAATTTATTTAGATGGCAGGGATATTAGTAGCTATAAAAAAGATGAGTTATCTAAAAAGATATCTATTCTTAGACAATCAAATAATTTAAATATTAGATTGACCATACGTGATTTAGTTAGTTTTGGAAGGTTTCCATATTCTAAAGGTAGATTAACTAATGAAGATAAAATATTTGTTGATGAAGCTCTTGAGTATATGAAACTTTGTGATATACAAGATAAATTTTTAGATGAAATAAGTGGAGGACAAAAGCAAAGGGCTTTTATTGCTATGGTTATTGCTCAAGGGACAGAATATATTTTTCTTGATGAGCCTTTGAATAATTTGGATATGAGCAATTCAGTTCAAATGATGAAAGTTTTAAGAAGACTTTGTGATGATTTAGGAAAAACAATAGTGATTGTTATGCATGATATAAATTTTGCTTCTTGTTATTCAGATTATGTTGTTGCTTTTAAAGATGGAGTCATATACAAGCAGGGAAAAACAAGTGATATAATAGATGAGAATGTTTTAGAAGAGATCTATCAAATTAAATTTGATGTCCAAAACATAAATGGAAATAAGATCAGTATTTACTATTAATAAGAAAGGGAAAATTAAGATTATGAAGTTTATTAAAAAATTATCTATAACATGTTCAATGTTGCTTATTGGATTTTTAGTTTCTTGTGTAGGTGAAAATACTACAAATAAAACCGATAATCAAAATGCATATCAAGGAGTTAATATTGAAACTATTATGGTTAAACATACAAAAGGTGAAACAGAGGTAAATAAAAATCCTCAAAGAGTTGTTACATTTGATTATGGATCATTAGATATTTTAGAAAATTTGGGAATTGATGTGCTGGGACTTCCAAAAGAAACTTTACCAAAGATGTTTGAAAAATATAAAGATAGTAAATATGAAAATTTAGGTGGATTAAAAGAACCAGATTTTGAAGCAATCAATGCACTTAATCCAGAACTTATAATAATAAGCGGTAGACAATCTGATATGTATGATAAATTTTCTCAAATAGCTCCAACTATACTTTTGAGTATAGATGGTTCAAAATATATGGAAGACTTAACTAATAATGCAAATGTTTTGGGAAGTATATTTGGCAAAGAGGATATTGTTGCAACAAAATTAAACGAAATTCAATCTAAGATAAGTGAATTAAATACTTTAGTAACTTCAAAGAACTTAAATGCATTAACATTATTAGTTAGTGAAGGAAATTTAAGTGCTTATGGTGATAAGTCAAGATTCGGTATTTTATATAATAGTTTTGGTTTCAAGAATGTTGATGAGACTCTTCAGGATTCAACACATGGACAGCAAGTATCTTTTGAATATGTAGTAGATAAGAATCCAAACGTATTGTTTGTTATAGATAGAGGAGTGGCTACTTCTGGGGAAGGAGCTGCTGAGACAGTTTTAGATAATGATCTTATAAAATCAACAGATTCATATAAAAATGAAAATATTGTGTATTTAGATGCTCAAGTTTGGTATTTGGTTTCTGGTGGATTTAATTCAACAAATAGTATGATAGCTGAAATTGAAAATTTTATGAGTAAATTCTAGTGAATGATATAAAAATATTTGTAACTAATTGTATAATTAGAATGAAATAAAAAAACTGCGTCATTATGATGTAGTTTTTTTATTTGATAATTAAATTGATATTTTAAGAAAGGATTTAGATATGTTAAAGAGTTTTATAAGTTACTATGCTCCATATAAAAAATTGTTTTTTATGGATATGTTGGCAGCGTTTATGGTGGCTATAATAGATCTTGTTTATCCAATGATAACACGCAATATAATAAATGATGCTGTTCCAAATAGAAATATAAGAATGATATTTGTGTTTTGTATAATTTTACTTGTTATTTTTACTATTAAGGCTGGACTCAATTATTTTATTCAGTATTATGGACATGTTGTAGGAGTTAGAATGCAAGGTGATATGAGAAGAAAGGTATTTAAACATCTTCAAAAATTGCCTAATGAATATTTTAGCAATAATAAAACTGGTGCTATTATGTCTAGAATTGTAAATGATCTTATGGAAATATCTGAGCTTGCACATCATGGTCCAGAAGATGTGTTTGTTTCTCTTGTAATGTTTGTTGGTTCATTTACTTTGCTTTGTAGAATAAATGTACTTCTTGCTATTATTATATTTGCCTTTGTTCCCGTGATAGTTGTATTTTCAATAATTAAGCGTAGAAAAATGAGTAGTGCGTTTAGGGAAACTAGAATTAAGACAGGAGATGTAAATGCTGTTATTGAAAATTCTATTTCAGGAATCAGAGTTACGAGGTCATTTGTAAATGAGAAGAGTGAACTTAATAAGTTTGATAATTCAAATGATATGTTTAGAGAAGCAAGAGAATATGCGTATAAGAAAATGGGAGAGTTTTTTTCAGGAACTTTTTTCTTAGTTGATATGCTTGAACTTATTGCACTTATAGCATCTGCTGTCTTTACATTTAATGGATATATTACTATAGGTGATTTTGTTGCTTATGTACTATATGTTAAGATGTTTATTCAACCAATAAGGAAACTTATAAATTTCTCCGATCAATTTCAAAATGGTATGAGTGGTTTTCAAAGATTTGAGGAGCTTTTGAAAGTTGAAACAGAGAAAGAGTCAAAAGATGCGAAGGAACTTAAAAATGTTAATGGAGAAATTATTATAGATAATGTGACATTTAGATATGAAAGCAACAATGAGGAAGTGTTTAATGGATTTAATCTTAAGATAGATGCGGGCAAAACTGTTGCTCTTGTTGGCCCATCAGGGGGAGGGAAGACAACTATATGTAGTTTGATCCCAAGGTTTTATGATGTGTGTGATGGAAGTATAAAGATTGATGGGATTGATATAAGAGAGGTTACTTTGGATTCTTTGAGAAGAAATATTGGGATTGTTTCTCAAGAAGTTTTTTTGTTTACGGGGAGTATAAGGGATAATATAATCATAGGTAAACCTGATGCGACTGATGAGGAAGTTATGGATGCATGTATTAAGGCAAGAATTCATGATTTTATAATGAGTCTTAAGGATGGATATGATACTTTTGTTGGGGAAAGAGGTCTTAAGCTTTCAGGTGGACAGAAGCAAAGGATATCTATTGCGAGAGTTTTTTTGAAGGATCCCAAAATTATGATATTGGATGAAGCAACATCAGCTCTTGATAATATAACAGAACGTGAGATTCAAGAATCTTTAGAAGAGCTATCAAAAGGTAGAACAAATATAATTGTTGCTCATAGACTTTCAACAATTCAAAATGCTGATGAGATATTATTAATAGGTAAGAGTGGAATTGTTGAGAGAGGAACTCATAATGAATTAATAGATAAGGGTGGAGTTTATAAAAGTTTGTATAGTACAGTTTAAAAGGTTTAAGTATTAGGTGGATCTTGTTAGATCCACCTTTTTATTTACATATTTATTATTTAAGTGAGAGAAAATAATTTTAAAGATTTTGTGTTGTAGGGGGACTTTTGATGATAGTTAAACCAGATTTTGAATTCTTAACTTTTGAGAAGGAGGATATGGTTTTTAAATTTTTAAAAAGTGGAGATATTTTTGAAATTTTACATAAAGACATTATGATTAATATGTTTAACGGGACGTTTAGAGATGGGTCACTCAACAATATTTATTTGAGAATATATGAGCATGATGGAGTTAAAGTTGTTCCACTTATAGGAGGAAAGTCGAATGGAGAAATTTATTTTGATTCAAATTCTATGATGTTTGAAGGCGATGCTTTTGGAATTTCATATCGTGTGAGGTTTACTCTTTCGAATCATCTTATTTGGTTTTATGAAGTTTATTTAAATGGGAAAAATTTTGAGGTTGATCTTTTGTATTGCCAAGATATTTCAATTTCAAATAAGAATGCTTGTTTAAATAATGAACTTTATACGAGTCAATATATAGACCATAAAGCTATAAAATCTTCAAATGGATTTGTTGTTTGTTCAAGACAGAATCAAGATCAAGGAGGGAAATTCCCATATGTTGAGCACGGATGTATAAATGGGAATATTATTTCTTATTCAACTGATCAAACACAATTTTTTTCATTAGAGTATAAAAAAAGTGGTGTACCATATCTTATTGACAAAGATCTTCCTAAGGAAAACTATCAATTTGAGCTCGCATATATTGTTCTTCAAACTGAGAAAATGAGAGTGGATGATAATAAAAATATTTGCTTTTATGGACTTTTCAGAGAAGATTATAAAACTTCAATTGAAACTCTTAAATATGAAGAGGATGTTGTTATTGAGTATTTAAAAGTTTTAAGGCTTAGAAACAATTTCGAAAAACTTAAAAGAGTTCAGATGAAGGAAGAATTTGGAGCAGAAATTTCTTCTAAAAAGTTTACGCATAATGAAATATGTTCTATATATAACGAGAGGAAGTTTGAAGAGTATAAGGATAATGAATTACTTTCGTTTTTTACAAATTATCATACTCATGTTGTTCTTCAAGATAAGGAAATTTTATGTGAGCGGCCACATGGTAATATTATTATAAATAAAATTGATAATGAGAAGATAAATACAAATATTATAACTTCTACAAATTATATGTTTGGACTTTTTAATTCACAGATTGCTCTTGGGAATACTAGTTTAAATAAAATGATGTCGTGTAATAGAGGTCTTTTAAATGTTATCAAAAATTCAGGTCAAAGGATTTATATAAAAATAAATGATAAATTTAGGATGCTTACACTTTCAGGTATTTATGAGATTGGTACGAACTTCTCTAGATGGTATTATAAATTTAATGATGATGTTATTATAATTGAAAATTATGTTTTGAGGGATCAAACAAAGATTGTTTTAAATGTAAGATCTCAGAAAAAGATCGAGTATGAGTTTATTATTACAAATCAAATTGTTATGGGTGATAGAGAGTATAGTAATGGATTTTATTTAAATAGGGAATTAGATAGAGTTATGATTAAGCCTCTTGAAGGATCTTTTCTAAGTAATACATATAAGAATATAAATTATCAAATTAATTTTTTTAATTGTAAATTTAATTTAGGTGATGATGGAATTTTTTTTAAAGATAATTTAGGAAGAGATAAAAGTATAATAACTTTTAAAATTGAAAAGAGTAAAGAATTTTCTATTTCAATAGATGGATCATTTGAAGAAAATATTTCATTTTCTGATTTAAGTTCTCTTGATCATGAGAGAGAAAAATTTAATGAATTTTATTTAGAATTATTAAATGGGTTTAAACTTGAAGGAAAAAGTTCCAAATATGATGTTGATAAGCTCAATGAAATAATATATTTCTATACTCATGATGCATTAATACATTTTTCTTCTCCTCATGGTTTAGAGCAATCTTCAGGTGCTGCTTGGGGTACTCGAGATGTTTGTCAGGGACCTATTGAATTTTTCACTTGTACTAATAATTATAAAATAATTAAAGAGGTACTTCTTGAATTATTTTCCCATCAATTTATAGAAAATGGCGAATTCCCTCAGTGGTTTATGTTTGATAAATATAATATGCAACAAGATGATTCACATGGTGATATCATATTTTGGCCACTTAAGGCTCTTAGTGAATATGTTTTGAATACTGGCGATGATTCTATTTTTAGTGAGGAAATTGTATATAGAAGTTTTCCATCATGTGATATAACTCATAAAGAGAGTATATTGAATCATGTTAAGAGAGCAGTGCGTTCAATTGAAGGTAGATTTATAAAAGATAGTTATTTGATAAGTTATGCTGGTGGAGACTGGGATGATACACTCCAACCAATTAATGAAAATTTTAAAGAGAGATTAGTTTCAACCTGGACTATGGCACTTTCTTATGAAACCTTAAAGGATTTATATAATGTTATACCTGACAATGATTTTAAAGAAAATATACGTAAGATGTATATAGGAATTAGAGAATGTTTTTTGAAATACGCAATAAAAGATGATGTAGTAAGTGGATTTTTATATTTCAATGAAGATGATGAAATAGAATATCTTCTTCATCCTTTTGATAAAATAACGGGGATAAATTATAGACTTCTCCCACTTACGAGGAGTATAATTTCAGAAATAATTGATTTAGAGCAAGCAATGATCAATGAAAAAATAATAGATGATCATTTGACTTTTAATGATGGAGTACGGCTTATGAATAATACTCCTAGATATAACGGGGGAATTCCTAAGATATTTAAGCGTGCAGAGCAAGCATCAAATGTTGGAAGGGAGATATCCCTTCAATATGTTCATGCACATATTAGATTTATTGAGAGTATGTGCAAGCTTGGACGTGAAGAGAAAGTTTGGGAGTCCTTATACAAAATAATTCCAATAAAACTTAATGATTATGTAGAAAATGCAAATTTTAGGCAAAGTAATGTATATTTTTCAAGTTCTGATGGGGCATTTAATAATCGTTATGATTTTCAAGATAGATTTAATGAATTAAAGCATGGAAATGTGGAAGTTAAAGGGGGATGGAGAATATATTCAAGTGGACCAGGGATATATATAAATCAACTCATTTCAAATATTATAGGAATACGGGAAGTTAAAGATAGAATTATTTTCGATCCTATAATATCAAGAACATTTGAAGAATTAAAGTGTAGTTATAAAATTTTAGGAAATGGTAGTGAGATTTTATATATAAGAGATAATGAGTTAAATATAAAATTAAATGGAGAAGATATAGAGTTTGTACGTGAAAAGAATATTTATGGAAGAGAATTTATGTCTATTCAAAAACAAATTTTAAATGAGAGACTTAGACATGATAAAAATATAATTGAAGTGTTTATACCGTAAGCCTTATAGAAATTTTCTATAAGGTTTTATTATTTTTTATGAAGTATTGAATAAGAATTACGAAAATTATATTAATGAGAGTTATGAAATGAGGGATTGATAATTGAGTATTGATCGTATTTTGGAACTCGAGAATAGAGGATGCTTTGACTTTTTTTGGAATGAAGTAAGTAAAACTGGTGATGGATATGGACTTGTTAAAGATTCCACAGCCAAATTTGATAGTCACAAAAATGTTTCTTCAATATCTTCAACGGGGTTTGGGCTATGTGCAATAGTTATAGGTGCATTTAGAGGATATATTGATTACAAGTCTGCATATGAAAGAAGTCTAAATACGCTTAAGAGTGTTTATTTTAATGCATCTAATACAAAAGGATTTTTTAATCATTTCTTGAATATGGAAACGGGTAAGACAGCTTGGAATTCTGAAGTTTCTATTATAGATACAGCATTATTTGTTATGGGAGCATTGGTATCTTCTGAATATTTTGGTCTTGAAGTTAGTGAGTATTTTGAAAAAATTTACAGTAGGATTGACTGGGGGTTTTTTAGAAATAAAGGGAGCAATAGATTTTATATGGGTTATGATGACAGAACAAATACTCATTTTGGTGAATGGGATAGCTATGCTGAGCAACTTATTATGTATTTTTTAGGGGTATCCTCTCCCTTTTATAGTATAAATAAGGAAATGTTTTATGATTTTGATAGACACAAGGTGCATGTCAGTGGTGATGAATTTATGTTTTCACCATTTGGTTCATTATTTACCCATCAATTTTCTCATGGATTTATTGATTTTAGAGGTAAAAAGGATAGGGAGGGAATGGATTTCTTTTTGAATTCTAAGATAGCAACTATTTTAAATAGAAAGCATTGTATTGATAATTCTGAAAAATTTAAATCTTATGGGGAAAATTCTTGGGGAATAACTCCATGTGAAACTCCAAGAGGATATGTAGGAACGCTTGGAACGAAACCATGTCTTAATCTTTCAACGAACGATGGAACAATAGCTATATATGGAGCGATTTCATCTTTGGTATTTACTCCAGACGAGAGCATTGGGGCTATAGAATATATGTATAATAATTTGAAGGATGGTGTGTGGGGTAAATATGGGTTTAAAGATTCTTATAATTTAGATGAGAATTGGTATTGTGATTATGAAATAGGTATCGATAAGGGAATAACTATGATCATGATTGAGAATTATAGGACAGGCCTTATATGGGATCTTGTAAATAGAAATAAATATATAAAGAGAGCATTTGAGATACTTGAGTTCTCGAATTATTAAAAAATTTTAATTAATAATTTATGTAAGATTAATTTATATTTAAGTTTATCTTATTGTTACTAGATTATAATCTAAATGTAATGTTAGTTAGAATAAGAATCGTATTATTATGGTATGGTTTTTTATTTATTTTGGAGGGTGGTTTAAAGTGAAGAAAAATAGAATGAAAATAGTAGCAAGTATCTTTTCTGCAGCTTTATTAGTAGCAGCAGGTTCTGTGATTAGTCAAAGGAGTGATGTAACTGAGGTGAATGCAGTTACTGAAGCATCAGTTGCTAGCATACCAGTTACAAATCAGGTTAATGTTGTTAATACATCTACAACAGCTAGATTAAGTTTTGATCAATTAAAACAAAAGGCATTAAGCATAATTCCAGGAACTGTAGTTAAGTATGAATATGATTATGAAGATGGTGTACAAATAGTAGAATTTGAAATTAGAGATAATAATGGAAGAAAAAGAGATTTAGATCTAGTAACTTCAAATGGAAGAGTTTGGGATATAGATTATGATATTGATGCAAATGGGAATAGATTTATAAATCAAAGTCTTTTTACTGTAAATAAAACATTTGAACAGTGTCAACAAGTTGCTGCTGCACAAATACAAGGAGGACAAGTTATAGCTCATAAGCAAGATGCTGATAAAGGAAAATTTATTTATGAGTTTATAGTTAAGGGATCTAATGGACTTTTTTATGAAGTAGATGTTGAGACTGAAAATGGAACAGTTACAAAAGTAGAATTAGAAGATGATTTTGATTTTTATAAATATACTCAAGTATCATCTACTCAACAAACTACAGTACAGCAACCAGTTCAAACTCCACAAGTTCAACAAGTAGCATCAACTAACAATGGATTAGAAACAGCAAAAAATGTAGTTTTAAAGAAATTTCCTGGAGCAACTTTCTTGAAAATTAAGCAAGACTGGGATGACGGAGTTATGGAATATGAATTTACAATTAAGACAAAAGATGGAATTGTTTATGATGTAGAAGTTGTTAATAATTGGATAAAAGATATAGACTAGGAGGGAAAATACGTTAACGGAATTTTCTACGAAGATTAATTAGACAGAGAGATTATGAAGGGGTTAGTTTTATGCTAGCCTCTTTTTTTATAAAAGAAAGCGTTTATGTGTGTTATAATACAGTGGAGTAAAAGTTTAGGAGAGTGCAGTAAATGGTTAGGATTCTTGTTATAGAGGATGAAAAGAATATAGCTTCTTTTTTAAAAATGGAATTGGAATATGAAGGGTATGAAGTTGAAAATTCTTATGATGGTAAGGAAGGATTAGAGAAGGCATTAAGTGCTGAATTTAATTTGATAATTTTGGATCTTATGATACCATATTTAAATGGACTAGAGGTTTGTAGAAGAATTCGAAAGAGCAAGAAAACTCCTATAATAATGTTAACTGCAAGAGATAGCGTTATGGATAAGGTTTCTGGATTTCAAATGGGAGCCGATGATTATTTAGTAAAACCATTTGCCATAGAGGAACTTCTTGCAAGGATTGAAGCACTTTTAAGACGTGTACAGAATTCTACAGAAGTATTAAATATTATTGAGTTCAAAGATATTGTAATTAATATAGAATCTCGAACTGTTGAATGTGCAGGAGAAGAAATAAATTTAACTACAAAAGAGTATGAGTTACTTGTGTATCTTATAAAAAATAAAAATAAAGTTCTATCGAGGGACTTCTTAATAGAGCATATTTGGGGATATGATTATGATGGAGAAAATAATGTTGTTGATGTATATATAAGACATTTAAGGTCAAAATTAAATAACAATGATTATATTCAAACTGTTCGTGGTGTTGGGTATGTGGTAAGGTGATATGAAAAAAATCTTGGGTAGATTATCAACTTTTTGGCAAATGTCTATAATGATATTTTCCGTTATGATAGTTATTGTATCTATTAGTTATATATTTCAGTTTTTTATAATTAGGATATGGATAATTGATTATGAGAAAGATAGTATTAAAAATACATTTAAACAAATAGAATCGTTTTTTGATTATCATAGTGTTGAAAAGGCAACACATCTTAAATTTTTTGAGTTTGAGGATGTTGATTTTTGGATATATGATGCAGAGAAGAATATTTATTTGGCAACAGATGATGTTCCGAATAAAATTTCATATAGCAATTTTCCATCAAAAAAGATTATTTATTTGAATCGAGTAGATGGGGAAGATAAGATAGTATTAAATAGTCCTATCTATTTAAATGGCAAAACATTTTATGTTTATATAGAGAAAGAAATTGAAATATTCGAAGATTTTATAGATAGTTTAGTACCTATAGTTATACTATCTATTATTATAATAGTGATAATAAGTTTGATTGCTGGTATGTTTATATCGAGGAAATTTGTAAATAGACTCAAATTTTTAAAAGTTACAATGGAGAATGTTAAAGAGAAGGGAATATCTAATCGTGTTGAGATATTAAATCGAAATGATGAGTTTTATAAGATAGGTATTGTATTTAATTCAATGATGGATGAACTTGAAAAATTGTTTAATCAACAGAAACAATTTGTTCAAGATGCGTCTCATGAACTTAGAACTCCTTTAACGATATTAAAAGGACATCTTCAGATGTTAAATAGATGGGGTAAAAATGATCCAGAAACTTTAGATAAATCACTTAAGATTGCTTCCGAAGAATTAGAGAGATTAATAAAACTTGTAAATGATCTTCTTAATTTAAATAAAATGGAAACATATTCTTCATTTAAGGTTGATGAATACATTGATGTTAATCAGATAATAGAAGAAGTTATATATGGATTTGATATTTTATCTGAAGATATAGAGTTTAATTTTGATAAGTCAAATAATATTTATTTAAAAATATTGAGGGAGCATTTGAAACAATTGCTGATAATTTTTGTGGATAATGCGATAAAGTATTGTGATAAAGAGAAAAAGTTTATTAATATAAGATCGTATGAAGATCAGGATAATGTTTATATATCTATAAGAGACAACGGTATTGGAATAAAGAAAGAGCATATACTTAAAGTTACTGATAAGTTTTATAGAGTTGATGAATCTAGAAAATATAACAATAGTTTTGGAATTGGATTATCTATAGCGACTCAATTAGTTAGACTTTATAAAGGTAAGTTAAAAATAATAAGCGAGTTTGGCCTTTTTACAGAGGTTATAGTTTCGTTTAAGAAATAAAATGGTCTATGTTTTATAGACCATTATTTTTTTGTTATAAATTGATGATATAATAAAATTAAATTTTATCTCGGGGGTATATTATGGATTTGAAATGTGAAATTATTTGCGTTGGTACTGAACTTTTACTTGGTGATATTGTAAATACTAATTCTCATTTTATCACCAAGTCTTTAGCAGAAATTGGAATTGATGTTTATTATCATACAGTTGTAGGAGATAATTTTGAAAGACTTACTCTTGCTATGGAGAACTCTTTTAATAGGGGAATGAATTTGATAATAACATCTGGTGGGCTTGGACCTACAGATGATGATATTACAAAGGAATGTACATCTGAGTATTTTAACCGTAAACTTGTATCCCATGAGGAGAGTTTGAAAAATATTGAAAAATTTGTTAAGTCTTCTAGGGAGAATCTCACAGAAGCAAACTTAAAGCAGAGCTATGTTCCAGAAGAATCGATAGTTATGAAAAATTCAAAAGGCACAGCTCCTGGAATCATAATAGAGAATGAAGATAAAATTATAATTAACCTTCCAGGGCCTCCTAGTGAACTTTATGAGATGTTTAATGATTCGGTTAAACCATATTTGGAAAAAAAGTCAGGATATAAGTATTATTCAGAATTTTTAAGATTGTATGGGGTAAATGAAGGAGATATAAATGGAATTTTAAGTGATTTATTTAATAGAAGTGATCAAACACTTGCTCCTTATGTTAAAGAAGACGATTTAGTTTTGAGAATTACAACTAAGTGTAAAGATGATGATGAAGGAAGAAGGCTTATATCTGAATTAAAAGATGAGATTTATAAAAGAGTTGGGCAATTTATATATGCAGAGGGAGAATCTAATATAGAAGAGCTTCTTTGCTCAGAACTTAAAAAAAGAAATTTTAGGATTTCATTTGGAGAATCCTTAACAGGGGGAATGCTATCTTCAAGATTTGCAAATTTGAGTGGAGCATCTGAGTTTTTTGGAGAATCTTTTGTTACTTATTCTAATGAGTCTAAAATGAAGAATCTTTTTGTAAAATATGAAACTCTTGAGAAATTTGGAGCAGTGAGTAGTAATACTGCAAGAGAGATGGCTCTTGGAGTTTTAAATAAGACGGGATGTCATGTTAGTATTTCAACGACAGGAGTTGCAGGGCCAAGCGAAAGTGAAGGAAAAAAGCCAGGACTTGTTTATATAGCTGTTTGTGTTCTCGGAGAAGTGTATGTAAAGGAGCTTAATATTATAGGAGATAGAATGAGAATTCGTGAGAGAACGACTTTTGATGCACTTGTTTTTGCATATGATATCTTGAAAAATATGGAACTTTAAGGAGGAAACTATGAAGATATTACATACTTCAGATTGGCATATTGGGAAAAAGGTCAATGATTTTAATATGCTTGATGACCAAAGATATGTTTTAGATCAAATTTGTAACATTATAAAGAGAGAAAAAATTGATGTTGTAATTATTGCAGGAGATTTGTATGATAAAGCCATTGTAGATACACATGCTATAAAACTTTTAAATGATGTATTGGTTAAAATAGTGAATGAATGTGGAGCTAAAGTGATTTTGATAGCGGGAAATCATGATAGTGCAGATAGAATATCTTTTGTTAAGGAATTTTTAGTTAATTCAGGAATTTATATAGAAGGAAAATTTGAGGGTAAGGTTAGCAAAATATCTTTAAAGGATGTGTTTGGAGATGTTAACTTTTATCCTATTTCATATTTTGATGAGGTTCATATAAAGCACTTATTTAATGATTCTTCAATTAAGACATCTAATGATGCTTTAATTAGGATAATAGAAGGTATGGATGTTGATTACAGCAAGAGGAATATATTTATAGCTCATGGATATTTTTCTAATAAAGATGGAGATAAGATGATTGAAAGTGATTCCGAAAGAAGATTATCGATAGGTGGACAAGATGTTATGGATGCATCTATACTTAAAAATTTTGATTATGTAGCACTTGGACATCTTCATGCAAATCAAAAAGTTATTTTGGATCATATAAGGTATTCAGGTTCTATAGTGAAGTATTCATTTTCAGAGATGAATCATAAAAAGAGTGTAACAATTGTTGACTTGGGAGATAAAGGTGATGTTAGAATAAATCAAGTTGAACTTAGACTTAAACATGACATGAGAGAAATAGAAGGATATATTGATACTATAACGAGTGAAGAATTTTATAAGAATTATAATCTTGATGATTACTTTAGAATAATTCTTCATGATTCTATTGGGGTTAGAGATCCCGCAACTAGAATTAGAAAGATTTATAAAAATTTTATGGAGATTAAATTTAGAGATAGTAGTTTTGGTGATGGGAATGATGAGGAGATAAGTAATTCAGATATTATATTAAAATCTCCTTTTGAATTATTCGAAATGTTTTATAAGAGCATGACAGATAAGGAACTCAATCATGTTCAAAGAGATATTTTGAAAGATGTTATAAAGAAAGTAAATATCTTAGATGAATAACTAGGAGGGAATTTTTATGATTCCAATAAAGTTAACTGTACAAGCATTTGGACCATATAAAGGAAAAGAAACAATAGATTTTAGGAAATTTTTTGATAATAGGTTATTTTTGATTACTGGGAATACAGGTAGTGGGAAAACTATGATATTTGATGCAATATGCTATGCTTTATTCGGAGATGTAAGTGGTCAATATAGAGAGATTGATACACTAAGAAGCCAATTTGCGAGTAGAGAGGATATTACATATGTTAAGTTTGAATTTTCTCATAGAAATAAAGATTATATAATAACGAGATCACCTGAACAATTTAAAATTTCACGAGGAAAAGAGATTTTACAAAGAGCTAAGGCAGAAATTTTAATAGGTAATGAAGTAGTAAGTGGGATTAAGAATGTTAATCAAGAAATCAAAAATATTTTAGGTATTGATCATTCACAATTTAAACAAATTGTTATGATTGCTCAAGGTGAATTTAGAGACCTTGTATCTGCAGATTCGAGGAATAGGGAAAGTATATACAGAAAGATATTTAATACGATGGAGTTTGAAAATATTCAAAATACTTTAAAAGAGAGAGCATCTGAATATGA
Source organism: Candidatus Arthromitus sp. SFB-mouse-NL (assembly GCF_000709435.1). Lineage (NCBI taxonomy): Bacteria > Bacillati > Bacillota > Clostridia > Eubacteriales > Clostridiaceae > Candidatus Neoarthromitus > Candidatus Arthromitus sp. SFB-mouse-NL. The sequence continues at coordinate 1,223,013 of NZ_CP008713.1, read as the reverse complement.
AAAAAAGTTTGATAATTTTGATCAAAGGATAAGAGGACTTTTGGATTCAATCAATTCTATAAAATTAATATCTTATGAAGATTTAACAATAAATCAGGTATTAGACGTTTTAAGTAAAGAAGTAGAAATTTATGACAATAAATTAAAGGAATTAAAACCTAAGAAAGAATATTACAAAAATGAAATTTTACGTAATAATAATTTTTTTGATAGTTTTAATTCTTTGATAGCTAGAAAAAATGAGTTATCATCATTTGATATTAGTTCATTAAAGGATGAGGGAAATTTTTTAGATAAGGTTAAAAAAACATTTTTAATAAGAGATAAAGAGAAAGTTTTAGAAAATTTTAAAGATACACGAGACGGATATGAAAAAGAGATTGAGAAAATAATTTTTGATCTCAATTTCCATAAAAATAATCTAGATGTTTTAAATAAAGAGTTTGAAGAAACTAAATCTTATGATATTGAGATTGAAAATCTTAAAAGTAAAATAATAGATCTTGAATCTTTAAAGAATACTGTAGAAGAGAAACAAAAACATGAATTTAAAATTAAAGATTTAGAGAAAGAATTGTTAGATTTTGATGATAACAAGGAATCTATAAAAAAAGAATTAGAAATATTTGATCGTAGGTATAATCAAATTTTAAGTTTTAGTATAGAGCATAAGGATATAAAAGAGAAAATTTTATACATAGAAAGTGATTTATTAAATTTAGAAGGAATTAAAGAAGGACTTCTTAAGTATGAGAGTGAACTTAAGATTTATGAAAAATTGAATATTGAATGTGAAAAATGTGAAAGTAAGTATAATAAGATTTTTGACTTATATGAAAATAAGACAAGAGAACTTTCATTAAGCGAAGATATTTATTTTAGAAATCAGGCTGGATTCCTTGCAAATAAACTTGAAGATGGATGTCCTTGTATTGTTTGTGGATCAACGATTCATCCTAATAAAGCAAATCTCGTTGATGTCAGCGTAAATGAAGAATCATTGAAAGAATTAAGGAATGAAATTTTAATGATAAAAAAAGAACTTGAGGAGACAGTAACTCTAAAAATCAACTTAAACAAGGATGTTAAATCTAAAGAAGATAGGATAAGAGAAATATATGAGGACGTTTTAAAGAAGGATAAAACTGATGAGTTTATAAGTTTCAAAGAGTTTGAATTATGTGAGGATACTATATCAAGAGTTAAGTTAAAAGTGCTTTCATTGAGAAATTCACTGAATAATAGTAGAGATATAAATAATAAGTTAGTTGAACTTCAAGAAGAAATTACAAATATAGAAAGTAAAATCAAAGAGGGAAAATTAAATTTTGATCAGATTGAAAAAGATTATATACAAAAGCAGAGTAATATATCAGCACTAAAAATAATTTTAAATGATAAAACATCAAGATTATTGAAGTATAATATTTCATCAATAAATGATTATCTAGATACATTAGAACAAACAAACAACTATTTGAAAAGTTTAATAAACAAGAGGGAAGTCATAAATTCAAATATAACTAAATGTAATAATGAGATATTAAAATTTCAATCTAAATTTGATATAAAGAACAGAGACATAGAAGATTTAAATTTTAGAATTAAGACAAGTTATGAAATATTTATGGAGTCACTTAAAGAAAATGGATTTAAGGATATAGATGAATATAAAAAATTTAAGATATCAGAGAGTGAATTTAATGAGAGAACTAAATTTATAGAAGATAAAAGAGAAGAATTTAGAAATATTAATTTAAAAATAATACAACTAGAGAAAGACATATCATCTTCACCATATAAAACTAAAGAAGAGTTATCAATACATTTAAAAGATTTGAATGATAAATTAAAAGAAGTTGAGGAATTGGAGATAAAATATTGTCAGAATAAATCTTTACTTGAAAATGTATATGGAAGCATTTTATCGATAAATAAAGATATATCAAATTTTGAAAATTTAAGGATAAATTTAAACGAGTTAAACAAAATTGCAAATGGAATTAATAAATATAAAATTAGTTTTGAGAGATACATACTGGGTATTTATTTCAAAGAGATAATATATACCGCTAATATTAGACTTTTAAAATTAACAAATGGAAGATTTTTATTTAGACATTTAAAAGAGAATACAGATATGAGATCTCAACAGGGTTTAGAGATAAGTGTATTTGATAATAGGACATCTCAAGAGAGGAAAGTTAATGCAATTTCTGGGGGAGAAAGTTTTCAAGCATCACTTGCTTTGGCTTTAGGATTATCAGATGTTATACAAAGATATTCGGGAGGAGTTTCAATAGATACTTTATTTATTGATGAGGGATTTGGATCTTTAGATTCTGATTCACTACAAAATGCTCTTGAGTGTTTAATCGAAGCTAATGATGAGTCAAAACTTATTGGAATAATTTCACACGTTCAGGAACTAAAAGATTTTATAAGATCTAAAATAGAAGTGATAGATTCAAGTAATGGTAGTAGAATAAAAACGGATTTATAGGGGGAATAGGAAAGTTCAAATTAATATGTATAAATTACTTAAAATGTGTAATAATAATAATGAACTCCTTTTAAAAAATATATTAATTAATTTTCTTATCCTCTTAATTTTAAGGGTTTATTTTATTAATTAATAGCACCATTTTTAATGATAAACTTAAGATAGCATTTGTAAAAAATATAATAATTTCTTAGGGAATTATTATATTTTTTTATTTGTATTTGAAGTTTTTTTAAATGATATTTATTGTATATTAAAAATAACAGTTAGGTTATAGTTAATTAAATTTTTAAATATAGAAAAAATGACTATTTACCAAATAATTTGGTAAATAGTCAAAATTATTTAGAGGTATAAACCGTCCTTCCATCTTCAGTGGAAGTAGTTATTTTTAAGGTTCCTTTTAACTTATCACTTTTTAGAATTATTATGTCATCTTTTATTTCAAATTCTTCAGTTAGAGGAATAATATCAAAACCATCTTTACTTAAAATGCTAAGATTATCAACATTTAAGGTATTGGATGAGTCTTGCTCATAATTTGCAGAAAATTCAGCGTAAATATCATTTTTATTATATAAGAAAAATCCACTTAAAGCAATACTACCTACTATGTATTCTGGATCAATTTTTAAATAAGGTATATTTTTATCATCTAATGAGGTAATAATATTTTCAATTTGTATTTTAACCTGATCATTTAATGAATCAAGTTGTTTTTTTAATTCATCTACTAATTTATTATCTATAGTATCTTCAATTTCAGTAACGCCATCTAATAATAATTCTATAGGAGATTTTTTAGTTTCAAAGAAAGTATTTTTGAAGTTAGGGTTATATTTATCTAATAATGTAAGAGAAATAAAACTTAAGCTATAGCTATCTGTTCCTAAAGTTTTTAAAATAGCATCTGGATATACTGTTTTGATAATATCATCTTTAGTAATACCATCACCTATAAAATTACTAAGGACGCCAATATATTCTGCATGTCCTTCAATAATATCTGTACTTCTAATATAATTGAATTCATCTTCGTATTCATTTTTCCATTTATTGTACCAGTAAGCTGCCTTTTGTATGTAATTTTGAGAAGTTGCATCATCATTTGATATAATAGCATTTGCCAAGTTTCTATATATCATGGTTTTATAAAGTCTTGGTTCATATTTTAAAGGATATTACTGATTACGGGATCCTTCTTTTACACTTAAATCATTTTGATAGTAAAAATGAACTAATTCGTGAGTTATGAGTCCATAAGTATCATTTATGAATTTATGAGTACCATTCGTATCCTTTAGACTATTTTTATTTACTGATAGCATTATTAATAGCATTATTTTTAGTATAATCTAATCCTGGCCAAATTTCATTCATTTTAGGCCAATTTTTCACTATCTTTTCTTCAAGTCCATTAAGAAATTTATTTAATGTTTCATCGATATTTATAATTGCAGATTCAGATTGTTTGTTTTGTTGTTCAGTGTTATTAGATACGGCGCTATTATTATTTTGGGAATTATTGCTAGCACATCCTGATAATACAAATATTATTAGTAGTGAAAATGAAAGGTATTTTAAAAAATTTTTTAAAAATATTTTCAACATTATCTACTACTAAATTTAAAAATAAATGTTAACAAATTATATTATATAGATGAATACTATTCAATTAGATTATTTATAATTAATAAAATAATAAATTTAGATATTGACAAATAATTATTAGGAATGTTACTGTGACGATAGGGTTTTAATTTTTAATTAAATGGTGTAGCTTTTGTTAGAAATAATATAGGTTTAAATATTTGAATTTTTTAAGCATTTTAATTTTATAATTGTGTTTTGACTATGGTGTAGTTTTTGACTATGCCATTTTTATTTAATAAAATTTGTAAGGAGGAAAGGTTATGGATTTATTTGAAAAAACTCTATTTAAGAAAGAAATATATAATGGGAATTTTTTTACAGTTGAAAAGCTGAGCGTATTACTTCCAGATGGAAATACATCGACAAGAGATATTGTAAGGCATTGTGGGGCTGTAGCAATTATTGCAGTTACGCAAGATGAAAAAATACTATTTGTTGAACAATTTAGAAAACCAGTTGATAAAGTTTTGCTTGAAATTCCTGCAGGGAAACTTGAGCTAAATGAAGATCCTTTAAGATGTGCGATTAGAGAACTTGAAGAAGAAACGGGATATACATCAAGTGATGTTGAGTTTTTAGGGAAGGTTGCTATGACTCCAGGATTTTGTGATGAAGTTATGCATTTCTATTTTGCGAAAAATTTAAATGTTGGAGTGAAGGGTGGAGATGAAGATGAATTTATAAATGTCTGTGAGTTTACACTTGATGAAGTAAATCTTATGATATCAAGAGGTGAAATATTAGATAGTAAAACTATAAGTGGAATAAAATTATTTGAAATTATGAAAAAATAAAAAACAATCAAAAATTTATTTTTTTATTTAGAATATAAAAAATATTTTTCTCATACTTATTTAACAAAGGGGGATGAGAAGATATGGTAAAAAGTAGAACACTGACAGTTGGATTAAAGGAGAATTATAGTAAAAATTTTATTATTTATATGATGGTTTTATTATTTTTACTATGTGGATTTTTGATTGGAGTTTATTTATTTACCTATTTAGATTCCGAACTTGTTTCGTATATTAGAAATGATTTTATAGAGTATATGAAAGTGGTTAAAGAAGGAGAATTTAGTTTTTTAAATAATCTTAGATTTAGCTCGCTTGTGCTTATTGTGCCTATAGCTATTTTTGTGTTATTTAGTACGAGCATTATGTTTTCACCAATAAGTTTAGTTACTTTGTCTTTAAAAGGATTTACTTTAGGATTTACGACTACGTTTTTATTAACAAATTTTGAGTTTAAAGGTATATTGTTAACGATTTTTACGATAATAGTGCCTAATGTGTTGATTATTTTTCTTTACATATTGTTGTGTGTTAAGAGTATATCGAGGGGAATATCGAGAACTAGATTTAAGGGAAGATTTTCTTCAAATGATAACTCAATTACATTAAGATTTCTGATTTTGTTCATAATATTTAGTGTTTTAATTGCTTTGTTGTTTAAATGTTTATTAACACCATTTATAATAAAATTGATATTTTAAACGAATACGAGGTGAAAATTTGTGATCAAAAGGGTTATTTTAATAATTTTAGATAGTTTAGGCGTTGGAGAAATGCATGATTCTCATGAATACGGAGATAAAGGATGTAATACATTTCGACACATAATAGAAAAAGCTAGTAACATATCTATAGAAAATTTTAAGAAATTAGGTTTGGGTAGGATAGGATCTTTAAATTTGAGCAGCGAAGGTGGACAAATTGCATCTGTCGGTGTATGTAATGAATTATCACGAGGTAAAGATACTATTACAGGACATTTAGAAATAGCAGGTGTTTTAACAATAACTCCTCTTAGGACTTTTCCAAATGGATTTCCTAAAGAAATTATAGATGAATTTGAGAGTAAAATAGGGAGAAAAGTTATAGGTAATTGTGTTGCTTCAGGCACTGAAATTATAGAAAGACTTGGAGAAGAGCATATGAAAACAGGAAGTCCTATTTTGTATACTTCTGCAGATTCTGTTTTTCAAATTGCAGCTCATGAAGAAATTATATCTGTAGATGAACTTTATAAAATGTGTGAAATTGCGAGAGATATGCTCGTTGGAGATAATTTGGTAGGAAGGGTAATAGCTAGACCTTTTATTGGAGAAGTTGGTGCATTTAAGAGAACTGCTAACAGGCATGATTATGCTATAGATCCCCCAGGGAAGACAATGCTTGATTATATGAAAGAGAATGGAAAAGATGTTATAAGCATTGGTAAGATATATGATATATTTAATGGATCTGGTATTACTGATAAATTTAAAACTGTGAATAATCTTGATGGCATCAATAAAACAATTGAGTTAATGAGGAAGGATTTTAATGGTCTGATATTTACGAATTTGGTTGATTTTGATATGATGTATGGTCACAGGAATGATGTTGAGGGATATGCAAATGCTATATCAGAATTTGATTCAAAATTGCCAGAAATAATAGATAATATGAAAGAAGAAGATTTGTTAATATTAACAGCAGATCATGGATGTGATCCAACAACACCTGGGACTGATCATACAAGAGAGCAAATTCCATTAATTGTTTATGGTAAAAATATAAAAGTTTCAAATCTTGGTTTAAGAGAAAGCTTTTCTGATATAGGGAAGACAATTTTAGATGTGTTTGGGATAGGTAATGATCTACATGGTAAGAGTTTTAAATGTGATATTATAAGTGATTGTTAGGTGACAGTATGAAAATTATAGATATTATTGATAAGAAGAAGAAAGGATTAGAGCTATCAAAAGAAGAAATACATTATTTTGTAAATGAATACACAAATGGTAATATTCCAGACTATCAGGCATCTGCACTTCTTATGGCAATGTTCATAAACAAGATGACGCCTAATGAAACTGCTAATTTAACTCTTGCTATGGCATATTCTGGTCAAACTTTAGATTTGAGCGATATAGAAGGAGTGAAAGTTGATAAGCATTCAACTGGTGGAGTTGGAGATAAAGTTTCTTTAGTTGTTGCTCCTATAGTTGCATCTTGTGGTATACCAGTTGCCAAGATGAGTGGAAGGGGACTTGGTTTTACAGGAGGAACAATTGATAAGCTCGAATCTATTGAAGGATTTAAGACTGATATGACAATTGATGAGTTTAAATCTTATGTTAAAAAGCATGGAATTGTTATATCTGGGCAAACGGATGAATTAGCTCCAGCAGATAAAAAAATATATGCTCTTCGAGATGTAACATCAACTGTTGATGATATCTCTCTAATTGCAGCCAGTATAATGAGTAAGAAAATAGCATCGGGTGCTGATGCGATAGTTCTCGATATAAAAGTTGGAAGTGGAGCTTTTATGAAAACTATTGAAGATGCTGAAATTCTTGCGAAAACTATGGTTAGTATTGGAAATAGTTTAAATAGGACAACGATTTGTATAATTTCTAGTATGGATGAGCCACTCGGATTTGGAATTGGAAATATTATTGAGGTTAGAGAAGCCATCGAAGTATTAAAGGGAAATGGACCAAAGGATTTAGTAGAGGTTTGTTTAACTATATCTTCTATTATGGTTTATTTGGGTAAGAAGTCGAATTCAATAGAAGAGGCGAGAGAGATTGTTTTAAAAAGTATAAATGATGGAAGTGCCTATAAAAAGTTTAGAGAGTGGATAGAGTGTCAAAAAGGGAAATTATCAGTAATAGATAATATTTCTGAATATAGAAAAGCGAGCAATATTGATATATTTGTTGCGAAAGAGGAAGGATATATAAGTTCAATAAATGCACAGGAAATAGGAAAAGTCGCAATGCTTTTAGGTGCTGGAAGAGAAACTAAGGAAAGTATTATTGATCCATCTGTTGGATTGATTTTTGAGAAAAAGGTTTCTGATTATGTTAGAGCTGGAGATGTAATATGCCAAATTCATCATAATAATTATGGAAATATTGACATGATAATGGAGCATCTTAATAAAAATATTAATATTTCTGAACAAAAACAAACGAAGAGTGAATTAATATATAAAATTATAAAATAATATTTAACATTATAACCATATTAAATATTTTCACAAAAATTGGTGATTATATTTGTATGGTTATTTTTTTATATCAAAGGGAGGATATTCATGAGAATATTTAAATCGGTTTTATTTGGTGTGTTATTTTCCTTTATAGTTGGTTGTTTGCCAGTTCATGCTATAAATGATACAAGTAATGGAACGGATGTAGAAGCACGTTCGGCTATATTAATGGAAGTTGAAACGGGAAAGATTGTATTTGATAAAAATTCAAAAGAAAAGTTTGCCCCAGCTTCAGTTACAAAAGTAATGACAATGCTTTTAACAATGGAGGCTGTTGATAGTGGAAAAATAAAATTGGATGATGTCGTGACAGTTACAGAAAATGCCCAGAAGATGGGTGGAAGCACTATGCTATTAGAGGCAGGTGAGTTGAGAACTGTTGAAGATTTATTGAAAGGTGTTGCAATAGCATCTGGTAATGATGCAGCTGTTGCACTTGCTGAATATCTAGGTGGATCGGTTGAAAATTTTGTTAAGAAGATGAATGATAGGGCAAGAGAGCTTGGAATGAAAGATACAACATTTCAAAACCCTACAGGACTGCCTACAGAGAATCATTTGACAACAGCTTACGATATTTCAATTATGTCTAGAGAGTTATTAAAGCATGAAACTATATTGAAGTATAGTGGTACATATATGGAAACAATTTCTACAAATAGAAAAACTCCAATAGAGCTTGTTAATCATAATAAACTCGTTAGATTTTTTAATGGATGTGATGGGTTAAAAACTGGATTTACTAATGAAGCTAAGTATTGTATTTCTGCTACAGCACAAAGAAATGGTGTTAGAATGTTATGTATAATAATGGGAGCTCCAACTTATAAAATAAGAAATAGAGATGCAAGTATGCTTTTAAATTATGGATTTTCATTGTTTGAAAGAAAAGAAGTAATACAACAAGATTCTGAAATTTCTAAACTTCAATTAGGAAATAATAAAGATAATTTTATAATTTTAAAAGCAGCTCAACCATTGAGTCTGGTTGTAGAAAAAGCAAATGAGCTTAAAATAACAACTAAGCTTGAAGTGGATAAGAGTAAAAAGAACATTAAGCAGGGAGATATTATGGGAACAGCTATATTCTTAATTGATGGGAAAGAAGCTGGAAGAGTGGAAGTATATAGTGATCGTGATATGAAAAATAGTAGTGTATTCGATAAATTATTTTCAATCTTTAAGAAGGGCGATAAGGTAGAAGATAATTCAAACGTTGAGGAAAATTCAAGTAAGCAGGAAGAAAATAATAAATAAGACCTTAGAGTAAAGTTAAGTAAAAAAGGGATAGCTAATTAAGCTATCCCTTTTTATAATTTAGTTATTAATTTTACATCTTTTATAGTTTATAGTTATAATGTAATGTACTTAATTGTATGAGGGGTAAAAAATGATGAGTAAAATTGAAGAGTTAATAGAAAGACTTTGTCCTGATGGTGTTGAGTGGAAAGAGTTGGGAGAAGTTGCAAATTTTAGGAGAGGTGCATTTCCGCAACCTTATGGAAATGCTAAATGGTATGGAGGGGAAAATTCTATGCCATTTGTACAAGTAGCAGATGTAGATGATAATTTTAATTTAGTAGCAAATACAAGACATAAAATATCAACTATTGCAATAGAAAAAAGTGTTTTTGTTAAAAGGGGAACAGTTATAGTTACTTTGCAAGGAACGATTGGAAGAGTTGCTATAACTCAATATGATTGTTATATAGATAGGACGCTAGCATTGTTCCAAGATTATAAAATAGATATAAATAAGAAATATTTTGCTTATCAATTAAAACAAAAGTTTGATTATGAAAAGAAAACTGCTAGGGGAAGTACATTGAAAACAATTACTAAAGAAGAGTTTACAAAATTTAAAATTCCAATCCCACCATTAGAAATACAAGAAGAGATTGTACATATTTTAGATTCGTTTACAGAGCTTACAGCAGAGCTTACAGCAAGAAAAAAACAATATGAATTCTATAGAGATAGTTTGCTTACTTTTGGTGATGAGGTTGAAAGAGTAAAATTGAAAGATGTTGCTATTAAATTATTTAGAGGTAACGGAATAAAAAGAGATGATTTAACAAATGATGGAACACCGTGTGTAAGATATGGTGAAATTTATACAGAGTATGGTATACATTTTGAAAAATGTAAATCTTTTACTAATGAAAATCAAGTAAAAAATAAAAAATATATAGAATATGGAGATATATTATTTGCTATTACAGGTGAAAGTGTTGAAGAGATTGGAAAGTCTACTGCTTATATTGGAAATGAAAAAGTATTAGCTGGTGGGGATATTTTGATTTTGAAACATAATCAAAATCCAAAATATTTATCGTATTTTCTTTCAACTGAAGATGCAAAAAAACAAAAAATGAAAGGCAAAGTTAAAAGTAAAGTAGTTCACACAAATGCTGAATCAATAGGAAATATATTAATACCTCTTCCACCACTTCCAGAACAAGAAAGAATAGTTTCAATACTCGATAAGTTTGATAAATTGTGTAATGATATATCTGAAGGACTTCCAGCAGAGATTGATGAGAGGAAGAAACAATATGAGTATTATAGGGACAAGCTTTTGACTTTTAAAGAACTTGAGAAATAAACAGAAAGGGTGATACGAGTGGAAGGAACTGTTAAATTAATAAAATTTACTATAGTTGTTTCAATTATATCCTTGATGGCAAGCATTGTATCTTATTTAATTCCAATAAATTTTATAAATGATTTTATTTTTACAATATCTATAGGAATATTTACAAGTGTTCTTGTTGTTTTAATGTCTGAGATACAAAAATACATTACGGGAAAGAAGAGCGTTGAGGGATATATTTTTTATCAAACAGTTTATTTATATATGGAATTATTTTTAATGGAACAAAACATAATCGAGTATCAAAAAAACACGAGAGTCTCTATTCCTGCTAATTTATTAGATCAAAGATCAGAAAATATTCGATGTCAGGTTAATGTATTAAAGAGTGTTGATTATACACCATTTATTAAGAAAAATATGTTTAAAAAAATGCATCAAAGGTTTTGTATGAAAATAGGACCAGATATTATTAAGGTTACGGTGGGGAACCTTATGTTGAATAATGCAATTTTAGATGCGAAAATAGTTAATTTGCAGAATGGGTTTAATGAAAATAAAATGATTACTTCTATAGATGAGCCGGTTAAAACAGTATTATTTAATCAGCTTAATAAAGTTTCAAATGCTTTAGGGAAAGTGGATGAATATTTGAATTATATTGATGGATATTCTAATTATCGATATAGTTGGGAACGAGAAAAGAAAAATATACATTCCAATTATGTGGGTACACTTGAAAAAGATTATTATAAGGAAGGATACTTGAGAGGATTATAACTTTAAAATTTAAATCTCACCATTTTAAGGACAAGCTTTTGAATTTTGAAGAACTTAAAAAGAGTTAGTTTATCTTTTGAAGAATTTACTCGATATGAGGATATGTGATAGTATTTAATTAAGTAAAATTTAAAAAATATTGGGTATTAAGTAATGGATATAAAAATTGAAAACTTTGAAGGTCCATTTGACCTGTTGTTACATCTTATAAAAAAAAATAAGATGAGTATTTATAATATAAATATCTATGATATAACCATCCAGTACATAGATTACATAAATGAAATGAAGGAACTTGATCTTGATATTGCATCAGAGTTTATTGTTATGGCCGCAACACTTATTGAAATGAAGTCTCGTCATCTTGTTCCACAAAAGTTAAACAAAGTGAATGAAGAAGAGAAAGAGGAAGTATCAACAGATTTATTATTTGATAGGCTCATAGAATATAAAAAATTTAAAAGGGTATCGGAGATGTTGCTATCTAGATATCAGGATCAGGGAAATGCATATTTTAAAAAGCCTGAAATAATCGATCAGCCAAAAGATGAAGTCGTTGATTTAAATCAAATATTTAAAGATATAGATATATTGTATTTTTATGAGAAGTATAAGAAACTGATTAACTCTTATATAGAGAAGCAAAACAATATTAATCCTATACAAAATAATATTTATTTGGATAAGTTTAGAGTTGAGGATAAAATACGGGATTTGAAAAACACTTCTGGGGTTGTTTTAAGGTTTAATGAAATAATTAAGCCATGTATCGATAAAGTGGAGATAATTATTATTTTCATTGCAATACTGGAACTAGTTAAACAAAATTATTTTAAAATTATACAAGTTGGTAAATTTACTGATATCATATTGGAAAAAAATAGTATGGAATATGGAGAATATGAAGATGAATGACAGGTTTATTTTGAATAAAGCGATTAAAGATAAATTTTTCTCTGCTATAGAATCATTGTTATTTGTACATGGAGATCCAATTTCTTTAAAAGATATAAGTGTTGTACTTGGGGAGGAAATCGACTTTGTAAGACTTCTTATGGATGAATTTGAATTGTTATATGAAAATTCTAATAGGGGATTAAAATTATTTAAGATAGATGATAAATATCAGTTTGGAACAAAACCTGAAAATGAGAAATATATAGTTAAATTGCTCAAAACTAATCAGCGTCAATCTTTATCTCAGGCAGCGATAGAAACATTGTCAATAATTTCATACAAACAACCTGTAACACGAGTTGAGATTGAAGAAATAAGAGGTGTAAGAAGTGATAAGGCAATACAAACCTTATTAGATAAAGATCTTATAAAAGAATCTGGAAGACTCGAAGTTATAGGTCGTCCTATTTTATATGGAACAACCGATAATTTTTTAAAGCAATTTGGGATTGAAAGATTAGAAGAACTTCCAGCTCTTGAAGATGTACAAATTGATGATTAAATAAATCCTATAAGGCAACCAAGTAAAAAGAAAATGATTGCGAATAATAATCTTCTAATAAAAAATACGTTAGATTTTGACATAATAATCTCCTCCTTATGGAGATATTATTATACTAATTTAGTATTGAAGTCAATAAAAAATTAACATGGCCATTTAAGATATAAGTTGCAGTTTAAATATATAATCAACGTGCTTAAATTTTATATTTATAAAATGTTGTATAACATTATATAAAACTTAATTCTTATAATCTTAAATGGCCCTGTTGTTATATTGTCCTTTATATTTAAAACTTATTCAATAAAATGTGTGCTAGAGTTGATTTAGAAAGTCTTCTTTAGTATTTTTAGTAAATAATTTTATTTTATTATCAATTTCTAGTACAATTAAAGGTATACCTAGTTTACCATTTAATTTACAATCATTAAATATGTCTTCATAGTTATCACGAAAGTGTAGAAATTTTTTGAGGTTTTCAAGACTTTCTATTATGTTTATAAATTCAAATTTGATTTCCTTATCTGAGAGTTCTTTTTTCAATGCTGAGCAATCTGGGCATTGTTCATTTCCATATACTTTTATATTTTTCATAAAATCATCCTCCTAATGTTTATATCTAAAACTATATTTCTATAGTCTGATTTCTGTTTGGTCCAACAGATATTATCGAAATTTTAATTCCTGTAGTGAGCTCAATTGTTTTTATATATTTCTTAGCGTTATCTGGTAAATCATCAAATGATTTTATTTGTGTTATATCCTCCATCCATCCGTCTAATTCAATGTAGATGGGCTCACATCTAGAAAACTCCTCTATTGTTGATGGAATAAATTCTATTTTTTTACCGTCTAGGTTGTATGCTACACAGATTTTTAATTTATCAAATCCTGTTAAAACATCTAGTAGTGTTACTGCTAAATTTGTAATTCCGGAAACTCTTTTCCCGTGTTTTAAGATCACAGTATCCAGCCATCCAATTCTTCTTTCACGTCCAGTTGTTGTTCCATATTCATTTCCAATCTTACGTATTTTTTTTGAAGTTTCACAGAATATTTCTGTTGGGAATGCTCCTTCACCAACACGAGTTGAGTATGCTTTTGTTATACCTAAAACTTTTTGAATATATTGTGGGGAGATTCCACAGTTGAGAGCAACAGATGATGCTGAAGGTGATGAGCTTGTAACGTATGGATAAGTTCCATGGTCTAGGCACAGCATTATACCTTGGGCACCTTCGAATATGACATTTTTATTTTCATTTAAAGAGTTTGTTATAAATACAGAGGTATCTATTATTTTTGATTTTATTGTATCTATATAAGATGTGTATTTATTAAAAATTTTATCTTTATCAAAAATTTTATTTCCAAATAGAGATAGTATTTTGTTTGCATAATCAACGTTTAAAGAAAGTTTTTCGTAGAAGGAGTCTTTGTTTAATAAATCTCCGAATCTAATACCTATTCTCATATATTTATCAATATAGCATGGCCCGATTCCTCTCTTTGTTGTTCCAACCCTGTTATCTCCCTTTAAGTTTTCAAATGCTTCATCAAGTTCAATGTGATATGGAAATAGTATGTGTGCTCGATTTGATATGTAGAGATTTTGACAATTTATACCTTGATCTATTAGAGAATTTATTTCTTTCACAAGAACGCTGAGATCTATAACCATTCCATTTGATAATATGTTAATAGTTTTTGGATTAAAAATGCCAGATGGTATTAAATTAAGAGCAAAATGTTTATTATCGAATTTTATTGTATGTCCTGCATTATTTCCACCTTGGTATCTAACACAAACATCAAACTTATTTGAGAGATAATCAGTAATTTTACCTTTACCTTCATCTCCCCATCCTGTTCCAACAACAACTAATGAATTCATGTAAACAACTCCTAACACAAAATAAAGATTAGTTTCAAGTTAAGTATATCAGAAATTATAGAATTTAAGTTTGTTTTTTGTTAAAATTATCGTAGAGTTAAGGAAATATTATCTATGTTCATTAAGGAGGGTAGTATGGAAAAAATTAATAATGATAGGATATGTGTAGGTCTTGCGGGATTTGGATTATCGGGGAGGTTTTTTCAGGCTCCATTTCTTCATTCAGATACTAGATTTAATCTTAAAAAAGTCTATGAAAGGACTTCAAATAATTCAAAACAAGAGTATCCAGAAGTTGAAATTGTAAGGAGTTTTGAAGAGTTATTGACGACTGATATTGATCTCGTTGTAATTTCAACTCCAAATCCTTATCATGTTTCTATGGCATCTCAAGCTATGAAGGCTGGAAAGCATGTTGTTGTAGAGAAACCTATTGCATCAACGAGCAAAGAAGCGAGAGAGTTATGCGAAATTGCAAAGAATGAGAAGGTTTTACTTTCTGTTTACCAAAATAGAAGGTTTGATGGAGATTTTTTAACTGTTAAGAAAATAATAGATGAAAATTTGATTGGTGAAATTTTGGACTATGAATGTCATTTTGATCGATTTGTAACTGGAAAGAGTAAAAAACAATGGAAGGCTGATGGTGGAAAAGGAATAGATCTCTTATATGATATTGGGGTTCATTTGATTGATCAGGCTTATAGTATTTTTGGAATGCCAGATGAAGTGTATGCAGATTTAAGAAAACAGCGTGACGAATCTTCTGGAATTGATAATTTTCAAGTGTATTTGTACTATAAAGATAAGAAAATTACGTTATCAGCTGGAGAAGTTGTTGCTATGTCTGGTCCTCATTTTATGATTCATGGATCTAAGGGAAGCTTTATAAAATATGGGAATGATTTACAGGAGAGTAGATTAATTTCTGGAATGCGTCCTAATAAATCAGATTTAGGTCGTGATGAAGAAAAATATTTTGGAACACTTTGTAGGATTACTGATCATGGATTTTTAGAAGAGAAGATAGTAACAGAGTTAGGTGATTATGGGAGATATTATGATAATATTTATCGTGTTATAAATAATGGTGATGATTTATTTATAAAACCAGAAGAGGCTGTTGATGTCATGCGAATTATTGAAACTGCACAAAATAGCAGTATCGAAAAACGAAGGATTAGGGTATTATGATTGAAAGATATTCACGTAAAGAAATGTTAGATGTGTGGTCTAATGAAAATAAATTTAATGCTTGGATGAAAGTTGAATTATTATCTAGTGAAGCTTTTAGTAAACTTGGAGTTATACCTAAAGATGATATCAAGAAACTTTGGGAGAATTGTAGAATTGATGTTAATAGGATGCTTGAGCTTGAGAAGGAAATGAAACATGACGTTGTTGCGTTTACGAGGGCACTTAGTGAATATTTAGGAGAAGAGAAGAAGTGGGTTCATTATGGTCTTACAAGTACAGATGTTGTTGATACAGCATATGGATACATTTTGAAACAAGCAAATGAAATTATAATTAGAGATATAGAGGAGATATTGGAAGTTTTAAGCAGGAGGGCTATTGAGTACAAGGGGGTTCCTTGTATAGGAAGAACCCACGGTGTACACGCAGACATAACTTCATTTGGTCTTAAATTTGCCCTATGGTATGATGAAATGAGGAGAAATTTAGAGAGGTTTAAGATGTCTTCACAGGGTGTTGAGATTGGTAAGATAAGTGGTGCTGTTGGAAATTATGCAAACATTGATCCATTTATACAAGATTATGTGTGTGATAAGCTTGGAATTAATTCATCGAATATATCAACTCAAACACTTCAACGAGATAGACATGCATTTTATATTTCGACAATATCTTTAATTGGTTCGACGCTTGAAAAAATTGGAATAGAGATAAGGCATCTCCAGAGGACAGAAGTCCGAGAAGTTGAGGAAAGATTTTCAAATGGACAAAAAGGATCAAGTGCTATGCCACATAAAAGGAATCCAATTTCTAGTGAAAATATATCGGGCTGTGCTCGTGTTTTGAGAGGTTATATGATTACATCTTTTGAAAATATTCAGCTCTGGCATGAGAGAGATATTTCACATTCGAGTGCGGAAAGAATAATACTTCCTGATGCTACAATTTTAGTTGATTATATGCTAAATAGGATGAAGAATATTTTGGATAATCTAGTTATATTTAAAGATAATATGCTTGAGAATATAAATAGGACATATGGTATTATTTTTTCTCAAAGAGTTATGAACAGTTTGATAAATAAGGGATTATCCAGAGAAGATTCCTATGATATTATTCAAACTTTAGCGATGCATTGTTTCATAAATAATTTGGATTTCAAAGAAATGTTGCTTAATGATTCTTCAATTTTGAAACATTTAACTCCAAATGAAATTGAGCAATGTTTTACAATTGATTATTATATGAAAAATGTTGATGTGATTTTAAGGAGAGTTGGCATTTTGAAATAATTTTTAAGGAGGAAATAATTTGAAATCAATAAGGGATATAGAGGTTAGATATTCTGAAACAGATCAAATGGGTGTTGTTTATCATTCTAATTATTTGGTTTGGATGGAGATTGGGAGAACAAATTTTATAAAAGATATTGGATTTAATATGGTAGATTTTGAAAGAGATGGATTTTTATTTCCTGTTTACGAAATGGATATAAAGTTTATAAGTCCCACTCGTTATGATGAAAAAATTTATGTAGAAACATCCATACATAAATTATCAAGAGTTAAGATGGTATATGAGCAAAGAATTTTAAATGATAAAAATGAAGAAAAGACTAGAGCATTTGTTACTATTGTTTGTGTAACCAAAGATGATTTTAAGATTACAAGATTTGATAGGGAGTTAAAAGAATTTTATGATAGGTGCTTGAAGTTTTTAGAAAGCTGAGGCTTTATAATATATTTAAAATTTAATTTGAAGTGCATACGTTTCGTATGTACTTTTTTTTTTAATAATATTGGAAATAATTCCATTGTTGTAGATTGAATTATAATGAGCAGTTAGAAGAATAATAAAAGATACAAATAATTAGATTTTTGAGGAAGTGAACACAGTGAAAAAAGATAATTTAAGCATTATTGGGATTGTAGTTGGTATTGTCATGCTACTCTATGGGATGTTAGGACCAGGAACCTCGCTCATGGCATTTGTAGACATTAAGTCGTTTGTAATTGTTATAGTTGGTTCGTTTGTTGCCTTATTAGTTAGTTTTTCAATGAATGAAATAAAGTCTGTTGGGTCTTACATGAATGTTGTACTTAGGGATACTAATAGAGATAAGATTGCCTTTATTACACAAATAATAAATCTTTCTAAGAAAGCTAGAAAAGAGGGAATGTTATCTTTAGAAGCTGAGATTGAGAATATGGATGATGCTTTTTTAAAGCAAGGTATTAAGTTAATTGTTGATGGCGTTGAGGAAGATGCTATAGTTAATATTTTAGAGAGTGAAATGGAAAATTACGAGGAAAGAATGAAGCGAGGAGTCAAGTTTTTTAAACAGTGGGGAGCATATGCACCAGCTTTTGGAATGATAGGAACTCTTATTGGACTTATTCAGCTCCTCGGTAATATGGAAGATATTAATAAGCTTGTTTCAGGTATGGCTACTGCACTTATAACTACACTTTATGGGGCTATTGCGGCAAATTTAATCATGTTACCTCTTGCAGATAAAATATCACTTAATTCTGGTAAAGTTATGGATTTTATTATGCTTGAGTATAAGGCAATAAGGTGTATAAGGTCTGGATATACTCCAAAGATGATACAAGAAATTTTAAGTACATATTTAGAAGAAAGTGAAAAGGTTAAACTTGAAGAGAGTATAAAGGCTAATAAATAATTAATTTGTTTGGAGTGAGAAGTTTATGGGAAAGAAAAAAGATGAGGAACAAGGCGGTGGAGCTCCTGAGTGGATGGTTACATTTTCTGATGCGATGACTCTGCTTATGGTGTTTTTTATACTACTATTTTCAATGTCAACTATAGATGCAAAGAAGGAAGCTCAGCTTAGTATGGCGTTTAATAATATATTTAATGGTGGAGGCAACAATCCTATTGTTGATGAAGGAGTTGGTGATGAAACTTTAAATAACGGAAGTATGGAAGAGGAAATTGAGGAACATCAGGATTCTTTAGTAAACATATTAAATGAGTTGATTATTGAGAAAGGACTTAAGGATTTTATTTCAGTTGAAATAGTTGAAAGAGGAGTTTCTGTTGTGGTTGTTGATTCATTACTTTTTCAATCAGGAAGAGCTGATTTGAAAGGAGAAAGTAAACATATTCTTAAAGATATTGCTGGAGTTTTGAATGAAATTGATAACCAGATAATTATTGAGGGACATACAGACAATGTTCCAATCAACACATATATGTTTGCAAGTAATTGGGAATTATCAACCGCAAGAGCAGTTGTTGTTACTAGGTTTTTAGTTGAATCTGCAGAGGTTAATCCTACGCGTATATCTGCTCAAGGTTATGGTGAGTTTAGACCGATTGCATTGAATGATAATGCTGAGAATAAGGCGAAAAATAGAAGGGTTAATATTTTGATTTTGAATAAAGTAGAAGGGTGATTTTATGGCAAGTGATGAAAAAAAGAAGTCAGGTAAGGGGATTATTATAGTTGTAGTGATTTTACTTTTGGTGATTATTTTGGGTGCAGTTGGAGGATTTTTTATAATTTCGAAGATGAATAATAGTGATCAACCAAAGAAGATAGTTGAAGAAGTGATTCAATTAGATGATATTGTAGTTAATATAAAAGATCCTTCTAATAAAAAATACGTAAAGGTTTCACTGGCAATGACCTATGATTCAAAGAATAAAAAAGCACTTGAGAGTATCAATTTAAATATTTATAAAATAAAGGATGCGATTATAACGATATTTAAAGATAAATCAGTTAATGAACTTGAAAGTAGTGAGGGAATTGAATCGGTTAAGCTTGAGATTAAAAATACAATTAATTCGATTCTTGAAAGCGAAATGGTTTTGTCTATTTACTTTACAAATTTATTAGTGAATTGAAGATTAAGATGAGTAATGTTATGAATGTGTTTTCATTAATTTTAATTTTAGTAATCCTTATGTTAATTTATGTGAAATTAAATTTTAAAGGTATTCAAAGTCAGAATTTATTTATAAAGGTAATTTCGAGAGTGGCTATTTCAAAGGACAATTACATTTTGATTATAAGGGTTATTGACAAGTATTATTTATGTTCCTCAACTCAGAGAGGAATTAATGTTATTGAGCATTTAGATGAGAGCAAGGTTTTGGAGTGTATGAATAATAGGAAGAGTACATTTTCAGAGGGAAGGTAATTGTTTATGAAGAAGGCTTTCTGTAGGTTATGTATGTTAGTTACTTTAGCGGTTGTACTTATTGAGTGTAGGGTGAGTGCATTAGGCATTTTTTCAGATAGTAATGAAGGATTTATTAGTAAGAATATTGAGCTGTTTATATTTTTTACGCTTCTTACTTTTTTACCTATGTTAATAATAATGACGACGAGTTTTACAAGAATAGTTATTACATTTGCTTTTTTAAAAAATGCCTCAGGGCTCCAAAATGCAATACCTAGTATAGTTTTGGTTGGACTTTCAATAATACTGACTTTTTTTATAATGATGCCGATTGGTGAAAGGATTAACAATGATGCGATTATTCCATATATGAATAAAGATATCAGTGGGAAGGAAGCTTATGATAGGGGACTTCTACCTCTCAAAGAATTTATGTTTAATCAGACGAGGCAAGATGATTTGGAATTATTTCTAGAGCTCTCAAAATATGAAGGGGAAGTAACATCAGAGAATATTCCAATTACAACTCTTATGTCATCTTTTGCACTTAGTGAACTTAAGACATCATTTCAGATTGGATTTTTGATATTTATTCCATTTTTGATAATTGATATGGTTGTTGCGAGTATATTAATGGCCATGGGAATGATGATGGTTTCACCTGCTATAATATCGCTCCCGTTTAAGATACTTCTTATTGTACTCGTGGATGGTTGGAGACTTGTAATTAAATCATTATTTATAAGTTTTGGAGGTGTTTGATGAGTCAAAATTTAGCGATTGCGATAATAAGAAAGGCTTTGTTTACTGGATTTAAAATATCAATTCCATTCTTATTGATTACAATGATTATTGGAATAGTTATAAGTATAGTTCAAGCTATTACGCATTTAAATGATCAGAGCTTAACTTTTGTTCCTAAGGTTTTAATATTATCATTGATGGGACTTATGATGGCACCTTTTGTTATTAAGCAGATGGTTAAGTTTACAAATGAAATGTTTAATATAGTTCAAAAAATTACAACTGGTTAGGTGATTACATTGAATTTTGAAATCGATTATAAGATTCTTTTCTTGATAATTATAAGGGTCAGTTCATTTATTGTTGTATCTCAAGTATTTTTTCCAAGAGGTATTAGCAATGTTTTTAAGATTATGTTTTCAGTTATATTTGCATTTATGCTGTTTCCAATCATTTATCAGAATATTGAGATTAATCTTCGTGGAGATGAACAGTACATATTTTTAATTCTATCGGAAACATTAATAGGGTTGTTGATTGGGATTTTTGTTAATTTACTTTTTCAACTTTTTAGTGGAATTGGATCTATTTTAGATTCTCAGGGTGGATTTTCATCTGTACAGGTATTTGACCCTATGACTAATAATAATTCGAGTGTAATAGAGAAGATTTTTTATTGGATTTCACTTAGCGTATTTATAATTTTAAATGGTCACCATTATTTTATACGGGCATTTATATTTAGCTATGAAAAGATAGGGATTGGTAACCTGAATATTTCTTCGGACTTTTTAAATAGTTTTATTTTTTCAATGCTTACGATCCTTAAAACATCATTTATGATAATAATTCCTATCGTTATAATTTTGATATTTGTTGATATTATCTTAGGAATAATATCAAAAATAATCCCGAAGATAAATATGATACTTGTGAGTTTTCCATTTAAGATAGCTGTAACTATATCTCTTTTAATTATATCGATAAAAATTATATTTACAAGGTTTACAGACATCTATGTAGATTTTAATAATTTAATTTTCAAAGTATTTTCTTTTTCACCAGTGCTTTTTGTATTTTCTGATGATAAGACAGAGGAGGCAACACCCCATAAGAAAAAGAAGGCAAAAGAGGAAGGGAATGTTGCTAAATCTACATTTCTAGTTTCAGCGATTTCTATTCTTGGAGTTGTCGGAGTGATTATACTTGGGAAATTTATTTTAAGGGAACTCAAAAAAATAATGGCATATTTTCTTGGTGATGGGATTGCTTACAATTATGGTGGATATGATGTCGTTTATATTTTTAAACTTGTATTACCAAAGATTTTAATTATGATACTTATACCTGGAGTTATTTTTATAGGACTTTCTATTGTATCAAATATAATTCAAACGGGTTTTTTAGTTACTTCAAAACTTTTAAAACCGAATTTTAAAGATTTAAATCCATTGAATACAATCAAAAGTATTTTTAGCATTAAATCATTATTTGATTTGTTTAGGGATCTTATTATTGTTGTGGTTCTTTGTTATTTATCGTATCAATTTATCATTGATAATGTGGAAACTTTTTTAAGGATAGGTAATTTTAAAGTGAGTCAATCTTTTTCATTTATTGTACCACTTTTTATATCCATTTTTATTAAAATTTTTGTTGTAGTTGGAGTAATAGGAGTTGTTGATTTTACGATTGAGAAGTTTCGCTACAAGAAAAAACTTAGAATGACGAAGCAAGAGGTTAAAGAAGAATTCAAACAAATGGAAGGAGATCAACAAGTTAAATCTCAAATTAGGCAAAAAGGTAAACAGATAATTATGCAGAACATGATGTCTAACGTTAAAGACTCATCTGTTATTATAACGAATCCAACACATATAGCAGTTGCACTTCGATATAAGCAGGGGGAGGATATGGCTCCTAAACTAATGGCAAAGGGTATAAATCATGTTGCATATAGGATAAAAGAAATTGCTCAAGAAAATAATGTGCCTATTGTTGAAGATAAACAACTTGCTAGATTTATTTATAATAATGTGGAATTAGAGCAAGAGATACCACAAGATATATATAAGGCAGTGGCTGATATTTTAACGTACATATTTAAACTTAATAACAAAAGTAAAAAGTATTAGTGAGAGAGGGGTGTTGTTTGGTTGGAAAACACAAAAGCCCTAGGATTAAGTAAAAAAGATTTAATAGATATTGGAGTGGCAGCTGGGATAATTTGTATTGTACTTATGATTATTATTCCAATGCCACCTTTTATTTTGGATATACTCATTGCTGTTAATATAACGATTTCAGTAATGATACTTCTGATTACTATATTTTCTACAGAGGTTTTACAGTTTTCAATATTTCCGAGTATTCTACTTATTACAACTCTTTTTAGGCTTGCATTAAATGTATCTTCAACAAGACTTATTCTTTCCAAAGCTGATGGTGGAAGTATTATAAAAGCTTTTGGAGAGTTTGTTATAGGAGGAAATTATGTAGTAGGAGTAATTATCTTTTTAATCATTGTTATAATTCAGTTTCTTGTCATAACAAATGGTTCTGGACGTGTATCAGAAGTTTCAGCGAGATTTACACTTGATGCTATGCCAGGTAAGCAAATGAGTATTGATGCTGATTTAAATTCCGGAATTATATCTGAGGAAGAAGCAAAAAAGAGAAGAAGGAATCTCCAACTTGAGGCAGATTTTTATGGATCAATGGATGGTGCATCAAAGTTTGTTAAAGGTGATGCCATAGCAGGGATAATTGTTACTATGATTAATATTGTTGCAGGGATAATTATAGGTACGATGATGATGGGAATGGAAGTAGGAGAGGCAGCATCTACATATGTTAGGTTAACCGTTGGGGATGGATTGGTTTCACAAATACCTGCTCTTTTAATATCAACTGCTTCTGGTGTAATTGTAACTAGATCAGGAGATGGAAGAAATTTAAGTCGTGCAATTTCAGAACAATTTTCATCGTTTCCAATTGTACTTTTGACATCTGCAGGAATACTTGGATTTCTTGCAATAATCCCAGGACTTCCAACAGTTCCATTTTTACTTTTAGCAGTTACTACAGGTGTGGGAGGATTTTTGATTTTGAAAAATCAAGATAAGGTTAAGGAAGTTTCAACAGAAGAAAATTTACAACAAGATCATGATTCTAGAGAAGAAGTTAAGACTGAGCCTGAAAATGTAAACAAACTTATATTAATTGAGCCGATTGAACTTGAAATTGGATATGGACTTATTCCTTTAGCTGATGAGAAAAGTGGAGGAGATCTTTTAAGTAGAATTGCATCAATACGAAGACAAATTGCATTAGAACTTGGACTCATTTTAAAACCGATAAGGATCAGAGATAATTTGCAACTTAAGAGTAATGAATATGTGTTAAAAATTTGGGGAACAATAGTGGTTAAAGTAGAAGTTATTCCCAATATGTTAATGGCTATTTCGACATCTAATGAAGAGCTTGATGGTATACAAGGATTTATGACAAAAGATCCAACCTTTGGTCTTGATGCTAAGTGGATAGAAAAATCTCAAAGAGAAGAGGCTGAGCTTTTAGGATTTACGGTTGTTGATCCAACAACAATAATTGTTACACATATAACTGAGATGATAAAGGTTAAGGCATTTGAATTGATTGGACGACAAGAAACAAAAGAGATTGTAGATACAATAAAAGAAAAGTATCCAACTGTTGTGGAAGAACTTGTGCCTGATCTTATGAATATTGGAGATATCCAAAAAGTTTTACAAAATCTTCTTAAAGAGAGAATTCCTATTAAGGATCTTGTAACAATTTTTGAGAGCTTGGCTGATAATTCAAGAACTATAAAAGATATTGAAGTTTTAACAGAACATGTGAGATTTGCTCTCAGTAGAGTTATTTCTAACATGTTTGTTGATGAAGATAAAAAAATTGTTGTTGTTACTTTGAGTCCAAAACTTGAAGAACTTTTAACAAAAAGTATACAAAAGTCAACACAAGGAAGCTTTATTGCTTTAGAACCAAATTTATCAAGGAAGGTATTTGAGGCAATAAGTCATGCAATTAAGAGAGTTCAATTTAATTATAGTCAGCCTGTTATTCTTGTTTCACCACGAATTAGACCAGCATTTAAGAGATTTACGGAACTGGTGTTTGGGGATTTGTTTATTATTTCCTTAAATGAGATTGTACCCGATGTACAAATAATAAATAGTAGGATGGTAGAGATAGATGATAATTAGAAAGTATCTAGTAGATGACATAAATGAGGCTTTATTTTGTATTAAACATGAGCTTGGAGATGAAGCTTATATCATAAGTAAGAAACAAGTTAGACAACCAGGAATAAAAGGGCTTTTTACAAATAAAAAGTTGGAAGTTACAGTAGGAGTTGTAAATCCAGGGAATGCCAATGAAAATAAATTATTAACTGGAGATGAATTAGATAAGAATGTTAACTTTAGTTCAATACCTGTTACTCAAACACAATCGCAGATTGATGTAAATAGTTTAAATAATTTATCGAATTTGAAAAATTTAAATCCAAATTCATCTTTAGCAAATTCTTTTCAGCCTAATAAGTACAAATCCCAAGAACAAACTCAATCTATGAGTTATTACAATAAATTGTTCGAGGAGAAACATAAAGAACTTAATGGTTATTCAGAAAACATATTTTCAAATCAAATGAAAGATGGCTCATATCAGTTAAATCAAAACAATAATTTAACTTCATTTAATATGGAAAGTAAGAATAGGTTAGAGAATTACAATATGAAACCAACCTCATCTATTATGGATTTAAATGTGGATTCAAATTATGAATCGGGAAATCTTAATAATAATGCAATTTCAGATCGAATCAATGAAAATCAAAATGAAATAATAAATAGCTACGCTGATTTAATAAAACAGAACAATATTGGGGAGAATAAAAATTCTACACTTGATGAACTAAAAAAAGAGATACATGAAATTAAGAGTATTGTGGGAGAGATTGCGACTTTTAAGCCATCATCAAGTTATTTGGATGAAATTTTGTACAGTCAGGATATATGCAGGGAACTTTGCGATGAAATTAAAGCTAATTGTACATTAACAAAAGATGAGCTTATGAATAAAACGATCGTTAAGAAATATTTAAGAGGAGTTTTTTCAAACATAATTAAGATTTATGATTCCAATATTTCAAACAAAATAGTAGTAGTTGGACCAACGGGTTCTGGTAAGACAACAACGATTGCAAAACTTGCAGGGATGCTTTCTCTAAATTTAAATAAAAGTGTAGGTTTGGTTACGATAGATACTTTTAGAGTTGGAGCAGTTGAACAGCTTAAAATGTATGCAGATATTATGAATGTACCGTATAAATATGTTACGACTTTGGATGATATAAGAACTGTATTTGATTATATGAAATCATGTGAAGTTATTTTGGTAGATACAATAGGCAGAAGCAATAAAAATATTATACATTTA
Organism: Candidatus Arthromitus sp. SFB-mouse-NL; assembly: GCF_000709435.1. Lineage (NCBI taxonomy): Bacteria > Bacillati > Bacillota > Clostridia > Eubacteriales > Clostridiaceae > Candidatus Neoarthromitus > Candidatus Arthromitus sp. SFB-mouse-NL. Next base: position 1,196,505 of record NZ_CP008713.1, on the reverse strand, counting down.
AACGAACTTAATATGTTCGTTCAATCCATTCAATCAGATGAAGTGACACTGGTTGTTAGTGCGGGAATGAAACAACAAGATCTAAATGGATTTATAAATTCATTTAAAGGAATCAAATTCAAAAATGTTATTGTTACAAAATTAGATGAGACAAATAGTTTTGGGATGTTTGTAAATATTTGTTACAAAACTTCTTTACCTATAAGTTTTGTTACGGTTGGTCAAGATGTTCCATTAGATATAAAGCAAGCGGATAAAGAGGAAATTTTAAATATGATTTTAGGAGAATAATAAAGTTATGATTGGAGATCAAGCAAACTCACTTGTTAGTCTTTTAAGGAGCCTTAGTGCTCTTCAAAAGACTTTACGAGTTATAGGGTTTATAAATTGTTCAGATAATGATAACGAAACTGTTTTAGATGTAATTAATAGGAGTCTTTTACAGAGCAGGGAAACTGTGATATTTAAGGATTTGCGTGATGATAGTTATGAAGGGAAGTCTATTAAATTTATTGAAAAAGATGTTAAAAAATTGATTTGTAGAAACATTTTTTTGGATGATATTTTTAAAAGTAAATATAATCAAGAAATTTTAAAAATTAGTGGATTGATGAATGAACAACAATTTAAAAATTTAGATCTTATTCTTATAGATGCTACAGATATATTTCAAGAGGTTCATTCTAAAATTTCAAAAATTAGTGATAATATTTTGATTTTAGCAAATACTACCCAAGACAGCTTAAATGAAATTATCGAAAAAATTGGTTATGGGAAATTGAGTGGACAAGAAGTCCAAATTATTTTGGTAAATGATGGACATGATTTGGATTGGCAAAATTATTTTGAGGACTTTATAAAGATTATTTCAGAGAAATGCGGTGTAAATTTTAAGATACTAGATTTGATAAATAAGGAATTTTTAAATATAGAGCTATATAAAATAGCTGAAAAAATTTATTTAAATACAGTTAGAGGCGATGGGAGCAAAAATTCTAATTTTTTAGATTTTATTATTAATGTTTTAGATTAAAAATTTTCAAAATGGGGGAATGATTGGAGAACTTAGGAGGAAATTATTATGATAGCAGATGTAACTAAAGTAGATGACAGTAAAAAAGGAAATGACTATAATGATGACTCGGAAAGTAGTACAAGCACTGAAAAAATAGATAATGGAGAAATAATTGTTGAAAATTATATTCCCATTGTTATGTATATAGCATCAAAAGTTATAACGGGTAAATCGAAATATATGGAGTTTGATGACCTTGTAGGATATGGTATGATAGGACTTATGGATGCTATTAGCAAGTTTGATAAGAGTAAGGGAATGAAGTTTTCAACTTATGCTTCTATTAGAATTAAAGGAGCTATGATTGATGAAATACGAAAAAATAGTCCTGTCTCTAAGGGAGTTGCGGACAAGCTTAATAGGTATAACAAAGCGGTAGAAATTTTGAGAAACACTTTAATGAGAGAACCGGGGGTACTAGATATAGCAAACTATCTTGAATTGTCTGTCGATGAGATAGGAACTATTGAAAACTATGTTAATTATGTTTCAAAGGTATCTTTAGAGAGCATGATATTTTCGGAGGACGATAGTATTTCTTTAATAAATACAATAAAGGATAGTAATAGTCCAAATCCTGAGAGTGCTCTTGAGGATAAGGAGCTTATAGAATATTTGGAACGTGCTATAGATAGTTTAAGAGAGAAAGACAGAAAAGTTATTTATTATTATTATGTAAAAGGTATGACTCTTAAAGAAATTGGAAAAATATTAAAAGTATCTGAGTCTAGAGTTTGCCAAATCCATAATAGGGCTCTTAAAAATTTGAAGACTATTATGGAAAAATATTATTGATACAAGTATTATTTACAATTAGTCAGCTTATGAGGAGGGGAAAGACCTAGTGTTGATATTTTTATGTTTTGGATTAATAGTATGTTTCTTTGTTATAGAAAGAATTGCCTGTGTTAAGAATAAAAATAAATTTGATAATCTTATGAATAAATCAGATTTTGGAGATGATGTCACAAAGTCTGATTTAGTTTCATTTAGGCATGAAATGGGAGAAACAATTTTTGAAATTCAAAAAGAGATTGAGCAGATTAAGACATCTTTGGAAAGTTTGCGTAAACAAAATAATAGCAGTTGATGAGGTGAATCTATGATTAGGGGTATGTATACAGCAATTTCTGGACTTATAACTCTTGAAGCTAAGCAAGCTGTTATAACTAATAATTTAACTAATATAAGCACGCCTGGATTTAAGCCTGATGATTTAATTATTTCTCAGTTTGATAAAGTTATGATGGCTAATAAAGATAATGGATTTAGTAGTTTCAAAACTTTAGGAGGAATGTCTATTGGATCAAAAATAGATTCTACTAGGATAAAGTTTGATCAAGGTAGTTTAAAGCAAACAGATAAATTTACAGATTTTGCTCTCATAGGAGATGGATTTTTTACAGTTACTCAAGGAGGGCAAGAGTATTATACAAGAGATGGTGCTTTTGTCCTCGATGAAGCTGGAAATTTAAAGACATCAACAGGAGCTTCAGTTATGGGAATAAATTTAAGAGACGGAAATTATGAACCAATTAATGTTGGACTTGCAACAAATATTTCTGTAGAAGGATATAACAATTTAATTGTGGATGGACAGTCGTATTATAGAATTAGAATCTCAAATTTTCAAGATAAGCAGGTTATAGAAAAGGTTGGGAACAATCTGTATAGAGGAGAAGGTGCTACAGAGATATTAACTTCAAGAGTTCGTAATAATAGCATTGAGGTTTCTGAGGTTGATCCAGCAATTGAGATGGTGAATTTAACAAATACTCTTAGGAGTTTCGAAAGCACAATGAAGGTACTTGGGTATCTAGATGAAAGCTTACGTATTTCTGCAAATGATATTGGTAAAGTTTAATAAAAAATTATTAGAGTAAGAGGTGTAAAAGTATGTTTTATATCCTTAATAATAGTAAAAGTGGAATGATAGCACAGCAACAAAAGTTGGATATAATTTCTAATAACATGGTGAACGTAAATACCCATGGATATAAGAAGATTGATAGCTCATTTGCTAGTTTATTTCACAAAGATTTAAATATAAAGGGAGTGCCGACCAGTGATTTTAATTCATCAGTTGGAAATGGAGTTAAATTAACAGGTATTGGTAAAAATAAATCTCAAGGATCACTTCAACCAACAGGAATAAATACTGATATTGCTATAGATGGCAATGGACTTTTTAAAATAACTGATGGAAACGGACAAGTATTTTATACGAGAAGTGGAGCCATGAATGTTGATACATTCGGGAGAATTACTGATAAGAATGGAAACTTAGTTGAAGTTTCTTATTTTGATGGAGTAGATTTAATGAATACAGGACTTACAGCAAGCAACATGATTATAGATAGGAACGGACTAGTGTCTACATCTGATGGTCAATGGATTTGCAAAATAAATCTTTATGATACAGTTGGAAATGGTACGCTTATATCTAAAGGTGAGAATAGCTTTGTTCCTTCGGGAGAAAATGTTATAATGTTTCAAGTGCAATCAGATTTTTATCAAGGTCATCTTGAAATGTCAAATGTTGATATTGCACAAGAGATGACGGAGATGATCCTTGCACAAAGAGCATACCAAATGGCAACAAAAGGAATAAGTACGGCGGATGAAATGTGGTCAATGCTTAATAATGTTAGATAAAAATAAATATAAATCAGAGAAAGCTGTTTTTATACGAGTTTTCTTAAATATTTTAAGGAGTTTTTTATGCATTTTAACAGATTTAAAATTGAGGTATATATACCATATAATTTCACAGATAAGATACGTGAACTTTTAAATTCTACAGGAGTTGGTAAAGTAGGGAACTATGATAATTGCGTTTGTGTGTCTGGAGTTAAAGGTGTATTTAGGCCTCTTGAGGGATCAAATCCATATTTAGGACTCGAGAATAAGTTGTGTGAAGTACTTGAAAATAAGGTTGAAGCTATTTGTAATAAAGAAGATTTAAAGATGGTGATTGAGCAAATAAAAAATATTCATCCATATGATGAACCACTAATTAATATAATACCACTTATAGATTTGGAAGAATTGTAAAATTAAATTTTTATGATTGTAATGTATTGAATTTAATAATGAAATTTTAGTATAATTACTTATACTTTGCATCTATAGCTCAGCTGGATAGAGTGTTGGACTTCGAATCCAAAGGTCGCAGGTTCGAACCCTGCTAGGTGCGCCATAATATACCGTAATTGATGTGATGTGTCAGTTGCGGTATTTTTATTTTTAAACTTAAATTTATTATGTTTTTGGGAAAATTTCTGGTGGGAGATGGTATTCAAAAAATGTATAGGATATTAATTGTTGAAGATGATTTTAGGATTGCTGATGCAATTAAAGATAAAATGAAGATGTGGGATTTAGATTTACATATTGTAGAAGATTTTAGGACTGTTCTTAATGATTTTAAATTTTATAATCCACATATTGTTTTGCTTGATATTTCTCTTCCATTTTTTGATGGATATCATTGGTGCGGGGAAATTCGAAAAATTTCAAAGGTTCCGATTATATTTATATCTTCTGCATCTGATAACATGAATATTGTAATGGCAATGAATATGGGAGCAGATGATTTTATTGCTAAACCTTTTGATATGAATGTGTTGGTGGCAAAGGTGCAAGCTATGTTACGTAGAGCTTATGATTTTACATCGAATATTTTAATGTTAGAACATAGGGGTGCATTTTTAAATATGGAGGATAATACGCTTATGATTAATAATAACACGATAACTCTTACAAAAATGAATATCGAATCCTTTTATGTCTTATGGAGAATAAAGGCAAGGTTGTGAGTAGGGAAAAACTTATGGAAAGGTTATGGAAAACAGAATCTTTTATTGATGAAAATACATTAACAGTTAATGTTAATAGATTACGAAAGAAATTAGATTCTTCAGGACTTGAAAATTTTATTACTACTAAAGTTGGTGTTGGATATATTGTTGAGTGAAATTGGGAAAATTATCAAAACAAATAATTAAGATATTAAAATGAGAGAGGTTTCAATGAAATTATTTTTGCTATACATAAAGCAACATAAAAAAGGAATATTTATTTGGATTTTATTTTGTTTATTGTTCATTATTAGTTTTATTTTATATCGTCTTCCACTTAAGGCTGTTATATATCCAGCATTAATATGTTTAATTTTTGGTGTTATATTTATTTGTATAGGGTTTTTAAATAAAGTGCGTAAACATAATCAGATTGTCACAATGAAAAAAATAACAGCTGATATGATTTCTTATATGCCACCTATTGAATGTATTGAAGATAATGATTACCAAGAAGTTATAGAATCTTTGAAAGATGAAGTTTTGAATTTAAGTGCATCTACAACTGAACGTTACAAAAATCTTATGGAGTATTATACTTTATGGGTACATCAAATCAAGATACCTATTACTTCGATGCAACTTACTTTACAAAATGAAGATACTCCAATTTTTAGGAAATTATCCTCAGATTTATCACAAATAAGTCAATATGTTGAAATGGTTTTAGCATTTATGAGACTTGAATCAGATTATAGTGACTATGTTTTTAAGAAACATGATGTTGGTAATATTATAAAGAATTCAATTACGAGATTTGCTTCTGAGTTTATTGATCGGAAGATTGGGATTGAATATGAACCTATAGAAAAGATTATTGTAACAGATGAGAAATGGTTTTCTTTTGTAATTGATCAGCTCTTATCTAATGCTTTGAAGTATACTCATAAGGGGAGTATTAAAATTTATATGAAAGATACAATACTTTGTATTGAGGATACTGGGATTGGTATAGCATCAGAAGACTTATCTCGTATTTTTGAGAAAGGATATACAGGATATAATGGTAGGATTTATAAAAAGGCTAGTGGGATTGGACTTTACCTTTGTAAGCGAATTTGTAATAATCTTGAGATTGATATCTATGTTACATCTGAACTTTATAGAGGGACAACAGTACATATTAATCTAGAACAGAATAATTTAAAAAATGATTAGCATCTTACAAGAATGTAAGACTTAACTTGGGAAATGTAAGCCAAATCGATGGTGAGTCATTTCCCTTTTTTGTTAAAATAACATCATAAAATTGAGTGGAGGAACAACATCTATGAGTATTTTGGAAGTAAATAGTTTAAAAAAGGTATACAGTACTCGTTTTGGAGGGAATAAAATTGAGGTGTTAAAAAATGTAAATTTCAGTGTGGAGAAGGGTGAGTTTGTTTCTATTATGGGTGAATCTGGATCAGGTAAGACTACTCTTTTGAATATTATGGCAGCAATTGATAAGCCAACAAGTGGAAATGTTATTTTAGATGGTAATGATATCTCTAAAATCAAAGAATCATTAATTGCAAATTTTCGGAGAGATAATCTTGGATTCGTATTTCAGGATTTTAATTTGCTGGATACTTTTACTTTAGAGGATAATATTTATTTACCTCTTGTACTTGCAGGGAAATCTTACATGGAAATGCATGATCGTTTGTTACCAATTTCAGAACGACTTGGAATTTATAATCTTCTTAAAAAGTATCCCTATGAAGTATCTGGAGGTCAAAAGCAAAGAGCTGCTGTTGCACGAGCAATGATAAACAATCCTAAAATAATTCTTGCTGATGAACCGACAGGTGCATTAGATTCCAGAGCTACCGATGAGTTGCTTCGTCTTTTTGTAGAAGTTAACAAGATAGGTCAAACAATTCTAATGGTAACACATTCAGTTAGAGCTGCAAGTGTAGCAAATCGTGTTTTATTTATTAAAGATGGAGAAGTATTTCACCAGATTTATCGTGGGAATGATACAGATGATCAATTTTACCAAAAAATTTCAGATACATTGACTTTACTCATAACAGGAGGAACAAGAAAATGAAAATGAGTTTTTACCCTAAACTTGCTGTAAGCAGTATTCTAAAAAATAAGAGGATGTTTGTTCCATATATTTTTACTTGTATTGGCATGATAATGATGTTTTATATTGTTATGTTTTTAGGAGTGAGCGATATACTGAATAATTTAAGAGGTGGGGAAACAATTAGAATAGTTCTTTCCCTTGGCAGTCAAGTTATTGCAGTTTTTTCTGGAATTTTTTTATTTTATACAAATTCTTTTTTAGCACGACGTAGAAAAAAGGAGTTTGGTCTTTATAACATTCTTGGGATGGGAAAAGGAAATATAGGGATTATATTATTTTGGGAAACTTTGATTATTGGAATTATATCAATTGGTATTGGACTTTTGGCAGGAATTATATTTTCGAAGTTAGCTGAGCTTGTACTTGTTAATCTTATGGGTAGTATTGTAAATTATACTTTTTCAATCTCAATTATTTCAATTGAAAGAACTATTCAAGTTTTTGGAATTATATTTATTTTGATTTTGATTAATTCAATCCGTCAAGTGCAATTTTCGAGTGCAATTAATCTTATGCGAAGTGAGAATGTTGGAGAAAAACCTCCAAAAGGTAATTGGTTCATTGGTATCATGGGAATTTTAATTTTGGTGGTTGCTTATTATATATCAGTTACGATTCAAGAGCCTATTCAAGCAATTCTTATATTTTCCATTGCTGTAATCATGGTAATTATAGGTACATATTTTACGATGATTTCAGGATCTGTTGTATTTTTGCGTATTTTGAAAAAGAGAAGGAGGTACTATTATAAGACAAATCATTTTATATCTGTTTCTTCAATGATTTATCGTATGAAAAGAAATGGAGCAGGTCTTGCGTCTATTTGTATTTTAGCTACAATGGTTCTGGTTATGATGGCTTCTACAGCTTGTCTTTATTTTGGAAAAGAAGATGCAATAAATACAAGATATCCACGTGACATTAATTTAGAGTTTAGTTTTGATGAATTAGATAGTTTTTCAGATGAAAATATTAAGAAATTAAAAGATAAATTATCAACTGAGTTAAGAGAGCGTAATATTATACCAGAAAATAGATATTTTTATCGCAATGTTGCTATCTATGGAATAGTTAATGGTAGTGATGTTGAAACGACTTTAACAAATTATAATTTATCAGATGGGATAAGTACATATTCAATCAACTTTGTCTCACTTGATGATTACAATGAGGTTATGAATACAAACGAAACATTGAATGATGGAGAAGCTTTATTATACTCGTATAGAAATAGCTATAAGAATGATAAAATTTCTTTTAATAATGGGAAAACATTTAATATTAAAAGGAACATTGATAATTTTGTTAAAACTGGCGATAGTGCAATTGATATGTTATTCAATATAATATTAATTGTGCCAGATATAGAAAGTGTTATTAAAAGTTTTGATAATTTATCAGATTTTTATGGAGAAAAATTAGCTAGGATGAGTTTTATTTACAATTTTGATACTGGAATAGAAGTTAATAAACAGATAGAAGTTTACAATAGTTTTTTAAATATTTTTACAGATGAATCAATTAAGGAAAATTTTAGATATAAAACTGTTTATTTAGTAAGTCAGGAATTTGAACGTGAAAGTTTTAATAGTCTTTTTGGAGCAGTATTTTATATAGGAATTATTTTAAGTATTGTATTTATCACAGCAGCAGTATTAATTATTTATTATAAGCAAATTTCAGAAGGATATGAGGATCAATCACGCTTTGAAATTATGCAAAAAGTTGGTATGACCAAGAAAGAAATTAGAAAGAGTATTAATTCGCAACTTTTAACCGTATTTTTTCTTCCACTAATTATTGCATTTATACATTTGGTATTTGCTTTTCCAATTATTTGTAGATTACTTTTAACAGTTAGTATTAATAATGTGGTACTATTTGCTATAACAACAGTAAGTAGTTTTATTGTATTTGCTGTATTTTATATGATTATATACAAAATTACATCAAATTCGTATTACAGAATAGTAAGTGAAACAACAAAGTAGATTCAATCCACTAAATTATTTAAAATTTAGTGGATTTTATTTTATGATTTGTACAAACTATCTTTGAAAATTGATGTTTTAAATTTATTTATTTGGAGATAGATTATGGTAAAAATATTTTTCAAATATTCAATTTCATCTATGATAGCTATGTTAGTGACATCTCTTTATACGATAATGGATGGTATTTTTGTTGGAAGAGGAATAGGAGATACTGGACTTGCTGCTGTAAATATGGTTTTGCCAATTACTATAATGTATTTTGGATTGGCTACCATGATAGCAGTTGGAGGAGGTTCTCTTGTTTCTAAAAGTTTTGGGGAAAATAATGAGATTAAGGCACAAAATATTTTTGGACAAACTATAAGACTTATTGTGCTGTTAAGTTTATTTTTAAGTGTAATTGCTTTATTTGGGTGTCATAAAATAATGTATTTAGTTGGGGCACGAGATGAAATTTTATATTATTCATCAGAGTATTTGAAATATTATTCTTTGTTTTGTAGTTTTAATCTAATAGGGATTGTTATAAATAGTTTTGTTAGGAATGATGGTAATCCAAAACTTGGAATGATTGCAAATATATTTGGAGCAATAACAAATATAGTGCTCGATTATATTTTTATTTTTAAATTCAAATGGGGAATACAAGGTGCAGCTTTAGCAACTGGAATTGGACAAATCATGACTATAATAATTTTGATGAACCATTTTATTTTTAAGAAGGGAGCATTGAGATTTAAAAGAGCTTCATTTAACTCAGATGTTTTAAAAAGCATAGTAATGATTGGTTTTCCATCTTTCCTTGCTGAAATAACATTTTCTATGATTATATTTTTCTATAATATTGCTCTTATATTTTTTGTTGGTAGCAAGGCATTAACGGCTTTTAGTGTTATAAATTATATAAATTCAAATATTTATATGGTACTTCTTGGTATGAATTTTGGAGTTCAACCTCTTATAAGTTATTCTTTTGGTGAAAAGAATGGAAAGGATATGCTTAAGTTTTATGGATTTTCAAAAAGATTTGGATTTTCGTTGACTTTTATTTATGTCTTAATATGTTTAATATGGGGAAATAACTTAATTAAAATATTCACATCTGATTTAGAAATTATAAGGATTGCGTATTTTGGACTTAATGTGTCAAATTTAGCATTTTTTATTTTAGGGATAAATTTGACTACAAGTATTTATTATCAAGCGATGGAAATCCCGAGATATTCAAATGTAATTTGTATATTTAGATCTTTCATATTTCTCCCTATAAGTCTGTTAATTTTATCAAGATTATTTGGATTAACTGGAATATGGATGAGTTTAATATTTTCTGAAGGGTTATCTCTATTATTTATAAATTTTGTTGTGAGGGTGAAGAGGATTACTGAGAAACTAATTTTTAATTAACGGAGATTAAATGAATATCAAAAATATTTTATAAATATTAATGATATACAATAATAATTTTTTAGGGTGAATTATGAAACAATATTTATTGAAGGAAAAATTAATATCTAATAATTTTTCAAACAGAGAAAATAAGAAGATTGAATATATAGTAGTTCATGATACAGGTAATTGGGACGAAGGTGCTGGATTAGATAGGCATTATAATTTTTTTGAAAATGTATCTGATAATGCGAGTTATCATTATTTAGTTGGAAACGAAGATAATGAATATAAAATTTATAATCTTGTAGGTGAAGAATATAGATCTTGGCATTGTGGTGATGGCCGAGGAAAATATGGAATAACAAATGATAACAGCATTGGAATAGGAATGTGTGTTAATAAGGATTCTGATCATAAAAATAATATTTTGGGTATGGCTAGATTAGCTGCTGAACTTTTAATTAAGCATGATTTGACAATGGATAAGCTTGTTAGGCATTATGATGCAAGCAGAAAAGTTTGTCCTGAGTTTATGAGTTCAGACGATTGGAAACTTTGGAATGGATTTTATGATTTGACGAGTTTTATTTTTAATGTGTTACAAGGTGGAGGAGATATTTTAGATATAGAAATGCAAATCCGTGATAATTGTGAAAAATTTATAGAAACTTATTTAAATAGTTTTTATATTGATGATTCAATTTCATCTGGAGAGAATGATTTTGAAGAATCCTTAAGAACTGTTGTTGAAAATAAAGAAGAATAGAATTAATAATTTAAGGCAAGTTGTTTAATTATTTTAACAACTTGCCTTTTTGTTTCTATATATGGAAAAAATTTTAACTCATTATAATCTAATAAAATTATAATACTAAAACAAACCACATTTTAAAGGAGTAGTTTAAATGAAGATAAAATATCGACATATAATTAATTCATTTGTTTTTTGTATGATGGTTTTCATGATGTTAATAGGTAACAAATTAAATGCAAGTTCAATTTCAAAAATAGTAAGCAAATTAGAAATCACTAGTGCTTTAGGACTCAGCATAGTTAGAGATGAAAGTCAATCAAATGGTGGAACTGTATACAAATTGATTAATATTCCAAGCAATATAAATATTTTAGATATTAAACTTATTAATAAATCAATTTCGTATACCTTCTCAAATGATGGAAGAATTCTTTTGGATTCATCAGGTGTTCCTGTTTCTAATTTAAATGATGATACATATACGATTATTTTAAATACGAAAGAGCTTGGGCAGGTGTATAAAGTTGTAAATAAAACTGATTATGGTTACAGAGTTTTAGATATTAAGGTTACATATAATGATTCAAAAAATGTCTTAGAGGTTCAGGATACAACCAATTCTTTATCTGGTTCAGAAGTAAGTGTTTTTAGAAATGATTCAAAGATTGGTAATTCTAAATTGGATGGGGAAGGTAAGGCAAGTATACAAGTAAATGATATAAATGATTTAACTACATCTACATATACTGTATTGTTAAAAAAGGGTTCTGAAATAGTTGGAATAGATTCATTTCATATTAATCCAATATATAGAGAAATAAGTGTTAAGGATAATGTAAAGTTAAGTATAATTTCTCAAGTGTCTAACAAGTTAAATTTATGTATAGATAAAAATAGCGGAATTGGTATAAATGATAACGTTTATGTTGTGAGTGTTTATGATGAATCAAATCCTAGTGAAAATATGTTGTTAAATCTTGATTATACTCAAAATCAAATTAAAAATCTTCAGGGAGAGATAATATTAAAAACTACTTTATGTCAAGGTAAAAAATATAAAGCAAGATTAAGAGTTAATGGTATTGATTTGGATCAGCATGATGCTTGTGATGTAAATATCAGGGATATTGATGCTTCAAAAATTAAGGCAACTGCAATTGAGAAAATAGGAAAAGATTTAAGAGTTGATTTAAGTGGAATTAATAATTTAAGTAAAGATGATGTTATAGAAGTTGTATCTTTACATGATATTAAAGATAAAGAGAAAAATTTGATTTCTCCATGTAAATTAACAAATAAAGTTAATACGATTGATATACTTGGAAGAATTGAAGCAGGAAATGCATATGAACTTATACTTAAAATAAATGGATTTGTTATGAATGGATTTGGTGTTGAAGTTATTCCTGTGGATTTATCAAATGCAAGTGCACTAACAGATGTTATAAGCAATAAAATTTTTATATCTTTAGATCATGCTAAGGGATTAAAAATAACTGATATTGTCAAGGTAATTGGAGTTTTTAGAGATGGAGGAGATGCAAAAAATCTTTTAAAGTCTAATTACAATACTGCAATAGAAAGGTTAAATGGGAGCATATTTATAAATCAAACGTTAGATACAAAAAATAATTATTTTGTGAGATTTAAAATTAATGATATCGAGCTTGATAATGTTTTGAAAGTAACTGTTAACAACAATATATCTTTTAAGGGTGCAATTGCTAAAAGTAAAAATACAAGTCATGAAGTAGAAGTTTGTTTTAAAAACATAGATTGCATTAGTAATCATGATTTAATAGAGATAGATAGTGTTTTTAATTTAGATGACATTAATTTTAATTTGATAGATAAGGATAAAGGAACAAAATTAAATTCCAAAAAAGGAATTATAAAATTAAAGGGTGCAATAGTTAGCGAATATAAATATGGAATTAAAGTTAAGATAAACGGAGTGAAGTTTGATGAAATTATACCAATACTAGTTGAAGAAAATAATGATATAAAATTTGTTACTGGACATTTTACAAATGAAAATAATTTAGTTCTTGATTCTAAGCATTTAAATATTGATGGAAATATAGATATTGTTGGAATAAAAAATAAATTGACAGGAAATCAATTGTTAAACAAACCAATTTTAAATATTGTAAAAAATGAAAATGGTGAAATAATTATTTCAGATCAAATAGCTTTTGAACCAAATAACTCATATTTTATATATTTAAATTATTACTTAAAAGATGGAACACGGGAATCTCTTGTATTAGAATTTAATAATATTAAAGAAAATGAAAATAAAGATAATCAATATGATATTGCTGAGAAGATTATAAATAAAGAAGAGATTAAGGATGATGAGGAAGAAGGTAGTTTTGTAGATATAAATTCTATTGAATTTGGAGATGGAAATATAAAGTTTAAGTATAATATCGATGATTCTTTTAAAATTAATCAAGTATTGTGTGCAATTTCAAAACTCGAAGTTAAAGTTGAAGGCGATCATATTTTGATTAATAAATTAGTTCCGCTTAAGACTTACAAAGATTTAAAGATAGAACTTAAAAATGACAAAGATGAATGTGTTAAAATAAATTTACCAGAATTTAAGTGTAAAAAATCTGAAGATGATATCAAAAATTTTATTTCATATAGTTACATAAATATAAAAAATGGAGTAGACAAGAATGAGAACAGTATTGAGTTTCCAAGTGAGGATGAGTTTTGGCTTTGGTATAACAAATTAAAAAATGAAGAAGTTGATCTTAGAAATTTTATTTTTACCATAATTAAAGATGAAGAATTTGATAAGAAATACATAGATAATCCAGAAAGAATAAAAATTATATATAATATAGTTTTTGGAAATAGTCCAAGTGACCAAAGTCTTAATTTGTGGTTGAGTGATTTTAATAAGATTTTAAAAACAGAAGATATGAGTAAATCTATAAGAATTATAATTGAAAAGATGTTTACAAACGTTAAGTTTAAATCTTTAGAGAAACAGTTAAAGGGAGAAGTAAAAGAAAAATAGTTTTAATATAGAGAATAAGAATATAGAAGATAAGCATATATCTAAATATATAAGGTATGTGCTTTTTATTTTTTGACTCAGGAGATGATCAATGAAATTAACTGATATTTCTATTTTAGTCAGTGAAAGAGATTTAACAGATATTTTAATGAGGTTCATAGCAAATAAAAATATTTCTATAAAAGAAATTAAGATTACTGATGAAATACAAATAAAAAATATTAGTTATAAAATATTTAGAAATTTAAGTGTACATTTGAAAATACATGGAGTTTATAATAATAAAATTCAAATTAGAATAACAAAAATAAGTTTTAAGGGTATATATATTCCAAAATCTATAGTTGATATTTTTATAAGGTTTTTCCATACAGACCTCATAGATGAAAATAAATTAGATAAACATACTTTTGTTATAGATTTAAATAATTTGATGAAGAATTCAAATTTAAGGTTTAATCTTAAAAATATAGTTGTTAAAAAAGGGTTTATTCATATTATTTCAAAAGATATTAATATAAATATTAATTCTAAAAATAAGAATTTAAATAAAAATGGAGGGATATTTTTGAAGCTTACGCAGACGATATTGAGACTTTCAGGTGATGATATAATGTCTTTTGTAAGAGATTTTGTAAAAAGCGGGAATTTTATGATTTCTGGCATAGATGTGAGTCAAGCTATTTATTTAAAAGGAATAATAATTGGTTCATTTGAGTTAGGGGATGTTTCTTTAAATATAAAGGACTTAAGAGAGAATTTATTATATATACAAGTAAAGATAATAAATTGTGTTTTTCCAGGGATTAATATAGAGCATGTTCCTATAAAAATATTTGTTAAGGATTTATTGAAAGCATTTGGAAATTTGGATTTAGATTTAGATATTAATAACGTCAGGTTTATTGATGATTGTATAGAGATTAGGATTAACAATTTTAATTTGGATATGAGAAAATTATCATCAGGTGGGAGTAATGTATTTTTAAAATAAATTTATTAATTAAGGGTAGTTTTAAACAAGATTAAGGATTACTATATAGTAAAAAGAACATAGGTTAGGTAGATGAACATGTATGAATTAAAAGTTAAACTATTATATCCAAACTCTAAATTACCAGAATTCGCAAATCCTGGTGATGCTGGAATGGATGTGTTTTCTGTAGAAGATAAATTGATTAAAAGTGGAGAAAGTGAATTGATATCTATTGGACTAGTATTAGAATTGCCTAAAAACACGGAAATTCAAGTTAGACCTAAGAGTGGGCTTGCACTAAATAATCAGATAACTGTATTAAATGCTCCGGGAACTATAGATGAAGGATATAGAGGAGAGGTTAAAATAGTAATTATAAATCATGGGAAACAAGATTTTATGATTAAAGAAGGAATGAAGGTTGCACAACTAGTATTAAAACCTACATATAATGTTAAAATATGTAAAGTAGATTATATAAATAATGATACTGACAGAGGATCTAATGGATTTGGATCAAGTGGAATAAATTAAAGTTACACGATATGTTTTAGGTTAAAGTAGGAGAAGAATATGTTTTAATTAATAATATATGGAAGCTACCTAAAACATAACTTGTAACTTACTTAATTATATCATAGTTAAGCAATTATTTATATATTAAAATTTATTTAAAAGTGGTGATTAACTAATGAAGGTTTGTATTTTTATTGCAAAGGGATTTGAGGAACTCGAGTCTATTAGTGTTGTAGATATTTTAAGGAGAGGAAATGTTGATGTGCACATGGTATCTATAACGGATTCTTTAGAAGTATTTGGTGCACATGACATAAAAATTATATGTGATAAGCTGTTTTTTGATATTAATTTTGCAGATTATGAGATGGCAATATTTCCAGGCGGAGTCGGTGGAGTTGAGGAAATAAGGAAATTTAAACCAATATACGAATTGATTGAATATATGTATTCAAATAATAAATATTTATCAGCTATTTGTGCAGCTCCTGTAATTTTAGGTGATGCTGGTTTACTTGAGAATAATAAATTTACTTGTTATGAAGGATTTGAGCAGTTTGTAAAGAATGGTATATATTTGAAAGAGAAGGTTGTAATAAATAATAAGATAATAACATCTAATTGTGCTGGATCTATATTTGATTTTGGATTTAAGTTATTGTCATTGTTGCGAGGCGATAAGGTTAGTGAGGAAGTTAGAAATAAAATGATTTTATTCTAATACATGGAAAATTTTTAAATATTATGTTATAATGAAATTATTATTAATAATAATTTAAAATTTACATATTTAGCAATTAGACTTGTATTATTATCGATATAAGGGGGAAGTTTTAGTGGAGGTATTGGACACTCTTTTATGTAAGAAGTTTAAAGATGAAGATATATTTTTAGAGAAGGTTCAGGATATTTTAAATTATGATATTATTGAATATATATATAGAGATGTGTTTGACTTTTTAGGGAATATATATTACAAAATAAGAATTCGTTTAGAGAATGAATACATGGTTGAGTTTGTTTATTACTTTTTGGAAGACAATGCTATATGTATATTAGATATTGAATATTAAGCTTGTAATTAAATAATAAGCTTTAAAGTTAAAGGCAACATATACGTATATGTTGCCTTTATTTTATAAAACAATTGTTATATAATGTTCATTTTCCTTGTCAATAGAACAATTCATTAAAACTTTGCAAGCTGATAAATCAATGTCTATATGATTTAAAAATGTTTTTATCATTTCTATAGCCTCATCTTCATCTACATTTGACTCGAAATAACATTCATTTTCTTTGAGCATAATAGGCTTATTCATATTAGCAGCAGAGTTTGAAAAATATTCTGATTGTTTATTACAAATTTCTATGATTGGTAATTCATTTAGCATGAATAAAAAAGAGAACAATTTTTTCATTGAATCTCTAAAGGTTTGTCCAAGAAAAATATTATCAAATAATTTTAATCCACTTATTTTTAATGGAAACAAGTCGAAGTCTTCAATCTTTATTAATTTATAGACAAGATTTAGACTTTTATCCGTTTCCCCGTAGTCAGCATTAAAATTATAAAAATAGTAATTATTATCTGGAATATTTGAGTATGATGTTGGGCTATTGCTTATTTTCTGAATATTTGGTTTTATATACACATTTCCAGATGTAGCTATTGCATTTTCTATATCATTTGATGTTTCTGTAAAATCGAGATTTGCAGAAAAATCGTAGGAATTTATATATGATGTTATGCCGTGTTTAAGCGTTTTGATTTCATCTAATTTTTCAATATATTTTGAAAGGTTATTTAGAGAATTTTGTCTAAAATCGTATTTTATTTGATTTGTTATAAATGAAAGTTCCGTATATAGCAATTCCTCAATATCTAGATTTAAACAATTTACTTTTGAGTTAATAGTATTTGTTAAAGTGTCCATTAGATTAAACCTCTTTTAAAAATGTTAACACTTTATATTATTTTTATAATTGTTGGGTAATACTTAATTTTAAATATTTTTAGCAAAATGTATTGAAATTTTTTTGCCATATTTGTTTTGTTGTAAATATGTTATGGCACATGGTAATTTAGGAGGAGAATATGTTACATAAAAAGAAGGTGAATGCGATAAAATGCATGCTTAGCACATTGGTTGCTGGGCCTATAGCATTTAATATTTTGGCGACTCAGAGTGAAAAAGCTAATGCATCTATTAGGGGAACAGCGAGTGTAGTATCAAGAACAGTACAAAGACCATTAGTCACAAATGTTAGATATAGGTTGACCCCTCAAGAAAAGACGTTAGGAGGTATTGGATTAAGTGTTTCAATAGTTGGTGCTGTAGGTACAGCCGTTGGATTAGGATTAACTCAATCTCAATACCATCAATCTGAAAAAGTACAGAAAAACATAATTGAAAATACGTATGATGCGTATTACGAAGAACGTGAAAAATATATGCAAAATCTTTTTAATAGTTGGGGAGTAGCAATGCCTGAAAAATATAAGAATCCAATAGCTAAACCAGAGAGTACTCCAGAGGTAAAACCTGGATTTAGTATAGGAACTGAGGGATAAAGATATGGGTAATGTATGTAAATTTAAATTGAATAAGAACAAGTCAATGGTAACATTTGCTTTAGTTAATTTTTGCGTTTTAAGTGGAAGTTTAGTTAGTGCAAATGCGTCAATTATTAGAAGAGCACCTAGTGTAGTTAGTTCTATAGCGAGTGCTATGAATAGATCTCAGAACGTTAGGAGAGTCTCATCATCTTTATCTACATCTTCTCGGCTTAATCCAACTTCCACTATTAATACTTTGAATCAAAGGTTAACTGAAATAGAAACTCAAAGGACTATCGAACAACAAAGGGCAAACCATCCATTTAATAAAGTAGTTGCAGCTAGTGGAGTAGTATCTGGAGCTATGCTTGTAGCAGGAGTAGTGGGAGGTATTGTACAGCAAGCTAAATTTAGAGAAATGGTAAACGAACAAGCTTATGAAAGTGAGCAAGTTCAGAAGGATTTAACTGAAAAGAGAGATCATTTCCAAAATGTTGAAATTCCAGAGGCGGAAGATTACATAATTAATTATTATAAAGAAAATTATGGAATTGATATTACTCAGAAAAATTAGATTATGAGTTTGAAGATTGTAAACTTAAATAAGACGTATGGTGATAAAAAAGTCGTAAATAGAGTTAATTTTGAAGTTGAATCAGGTAAAGCATATGGGATATTGGGTAGAAATGGGGCAGGTAAGACTACTACCATTAAAATGATTTTGGATATAATAAGTAAAGATAGTGGTCAGGTTTTATTTAAAAATAAAGAGTTAAATGTTATTGGTGAAAAAATAGGATATTTGCCAGAAGAAAAGAGCCTTTATTATAAGAGCACGGTATGGAATCATTTGTTTTATTTTTCAAGAATATCTGGACTTGATGTTAAGGAGTCAAAAACTAAAATTAATTATTGGGTAGAAAAGTTTCAATTAGAAGAGTATATCAATAAGCCAATAGAAACCTTATCTAAGGGTAATCAACAGAAAGTACAAATAATTTCAACTATAATTCATGATCCAGATATTTTAATATTTGATGAGCCATTTAGTGGATTGGATCCAGTAAATTCTGAAATATTAAGAAATATAGTAATTGAACTTGTTAATAGTGGTAAATACATTATATTCTGTACTCATCAAACGCATTATATAGAGGAATTTTGTGATAAGATATCTATTTTTAAAAATGGAATTCAGACCATTGAAGGAAATTTATTTAATATTAAAAAGTCCTATGGCAGAAATAAATTAATTCTTGAGATAGACGGGAATTTGCCGAATTTAAAAATATATGGTGTTAAAGGAATAGTAAAAAATAAGAATACTTATGAGATAGAGATATTAAATGAAAATGTTGCAGGTGATATATTAAATATTTTGTACAATAATAGGATTAAGATTTTTAACTTTGGTTTAAAATATAAATCATTACATGAAATTTTTTTGAATACGGCTGGTGATTTATAGGTGAACAAATTTTTTATAATAGCTGCGTATAACTTCAGAGATATTATTAGTAGAAATTTTTTTAAGATATCTACTTTGGTAATATCTCTTTTAATTATGGTTATATTGATCTTACCAGATTTAATTGTGAAGTTAAATTTCGTATCAGGAGATAGTAGTGAATATTTGATTTATATCTCTGATGGTAAGAATTATATATTTGATGATGATTTGGAGCTGAATTTATATTTAAGGAATATAGAAGATAATTTAGATAATAAGTATTATTTTAAATTAGTTGAAAGAGAAATTACGGAAGATAAATTAATGGATAAATTAAACAATGGGGATATCGATGGATACATAAATGTAATTTCTAAAAATACGATTAATATCTTTACAAGGGAGAATTATCCTGAAATCAAATTTATATTGGATAGATATATTTTAAGCAAGAAATTTGAAGATGGTGTAAGTTATCCTAATTACAATTTTGAATCATTGAGTTTATCTAAAAATAAAGTTATAGGTGTTATCAAAAATTATACATATCCGTTTTTGTTGCTTCTATTCATCTATACAATTTTTGTATTATATGGACAATTTATAGCTATGAATGTAAATATAGAGAAGAGCTCAAAAATAATTGATATATTTATAACTAAAGTTAGATTACCTGTAATTATATTGGGGAAATTATTTGGTTATTTATTGGTTGCATTAATGCAGTTGTTATATTTCATAGGAATTTTGTTTTTAATAACGGGTTTGATGAGTGATAAGTATTTTCCGATAATTAAAGAAATTATAGTGTTTGACACTGTATTTATGTTAAAATATGTACTGTATTTTATATTAGGGTTTATAATATATGGTTTATTATTTACTTTGATAGGGAGTGTGATTGATAAGATTGAGGAATTATCAATAGGATTAATTCCAATTGTATTTTTGATTTCTATAGGATATTTTTTCTCAATGGTTAATTTACAGTTTCCAGCTAATTATTTGAAAAATTTATTAGTATGTATTCCATTTTTTACTCCGTTTATAGTGATTACTGATAATAATTTTGTTATATATAAAGATATTGTTGCTTTTTTAATAATGATGGTTACGATGGTAATATTGGTGTATATAAATATTAAGTTTAGTAGACAAATGATTAAATTTAAAGGAAAAAATTTAAGGAAGAATAAGTGATTTTGATTATACAGTTATGGGGGTGTTGTATGTTTACAAAAAATCATAATTTTTTAAAGGGATTACTCTTTTTAGTTCTTGGACTAATTTTCCTTATTGGAGGAGTAAATATATTTAATAGTTTTAGAGTTTTGATTTATATCATATCTGTCTTACTTATTTATAATGGTATTACGTTGTTAAAGGATAGGTATACAAAGACTGCGGGTAAGATATTTATTATAGTTGGCGTAGCTTTAATTATTATATTTTCTGGAATTAGCTTGGAGTTTACATTAGCATTAGTATTTTTAATTTATGGGGCTTATTTACTTTGTGTAAAGTCACAGATATTTACTAATAAAAAGGGAGTATTTAAGGATAGTAGAGATCAAGTTTATGTGAAAGAAGTATTTTCTACATTGCATATTAATGGTGTTTCACAGAATCTTTTAAATGTAAATGTAGTTGCGGTTGTATCTAATCTTAATTTAGATTTTTCTAATGCAGATACTATGCATAATCAAATTGTTGATTGTAATATTAGTTCCTATATGAGTGAAATTGTTTTAAATACTGATTTATCTTGGAATGTAATATTAAATGGTAGATATATAAGGAGAGTAGATGGAGTATATAAGACTATTAATATTACATGTAAAAATATTTTAAGTGTTATAGATATTATATAATTTTTAGGAAACAATAAATAAGCGAATTTGTTAACGCTTTTTATTGTTTTTTTTATGCTCAAAATTTATAATTAAGGTATCAGTTATGTTAGAAGGATAAAGTTGAAATATGTTGTTTAATAGGAATAATAAAAAAGATGATGGTAAAGATGAAATTAATAAAAAGATAGAAATAGACAAGCAAGATTTTTGGTTATTAGTTAAGAGTGCATATAAGGCTATTTTGCCTTTTGTATTTATTATAATTTTGGTTTATTTTTTATTTACTTTATTTTTAACTAAAGTTATTTTAAAATAATTTTATAGAGATTTGTTTTTTCATAAATTTAAAAAATCTCAAGGAGGGTATTTAATGTCTACATGTAAGTTGAAATTTGATGATTCAAAATTAGGAAATTATATAAATAGTGAAGAGTTGGCTTTGATAACACCTCAGGTTAAGCTTGCTCATGAATTACTTAAAAGTAAGACGGGAGCTGGAAGTGACTTTTTGGGTTGGATAAACCTGCCAAATGATTATGATAGAGAAGAGTATAATAGAATTAAGATTACAGCACAGAAAATAAGGGATAATGCGGATGTTTTAATAGTTATAGGTATAGGAGGTTCATATTTAGGAGCTAAAGCTTGTATCGAATCTTTAAATAGTACTTTCTTTAATTATTTAAGTCCAGAAGATAGAAAAGCCCCTCAGATATTTTTTGCAGGAAATAGTATAAGCTCTACTTATTTAATTGATTTATTAGAGTTAATTAAAGATAAAAGTGTTTATGTGAATGTTATATCCAAATCTGGAACTACTACAGAACCAGCTCTTGCATTTAGATTTTTCAAAAGTTTTTTGGAAGAAAAATATGGAAAAGATGGTGCGAGGGATAGAATAATAGCCACAACTGATAAGGCAAGAGGGGCATTGAAAGGTCTTGCTGATAGTGAGGGATATGAAACTTTTGTAATACCAGATGACGTTGGAGGAAGATTTTCTGTATTAACTCCAGTTGGACTTTTACCTATAGCTGTTTCTGGTGCAGATATTGATGCTCTCATGCAGGGTGCTAGAGATGCTATAAAAGATTTTGGAAGCGACAATTTAGATGAAAATGCTTGTTACAGATATGCTGCAACAAGAAATATTCTTTATAGAAAGGGTTATAGTACAGAAATTTTAGCATCATATGAGCCATCACTTACTTTCTTTGCTGAATGGTGGAAACAATTATATGGAGAAAGTGAAGGAAAGGATAAAAAAGGAATTTATCCGTCTTCTGTTAATTTGTCTACAGATTTGCATTCACTTGGTCAGTATATACAAGATGGAATGAGAAATATTATGGAGACTGTTATAAATGTAGAAAATCCATTAAAAGATCTTACAATTAAGAACATGGATGGAGATATTGATGGTCTTAATTATTTAAATGGTAAGACAGTTGATTTTGTTAATAAAAAAGCTTTTGCAGGGACGCTTCTTGCTCATTTAGATGGCGGAGTTCCTAATATGGTTGTTACTATACCTAAGATTGATGCTTATCATATTGGATATATGATCTATTTCTTTGAAAAAGCTTGTGGTATAAGTGGTCACTTGGCTGCTGTGAATCCATTCAATCAGGAGGGTGTTGAAAATTATAAGAGAAATATGTTTGCACTTCTTGGTAAAAAAGGATTTGAAAGTTTGAAGAATGAACTTGAAAAAAGATTATAATTTAAAATGATTTTATAGCAACTTATAATTTGGTTTTTTGAATTATAAGTTGTTATTTTTTGAGGTGTAATATGTTTATCAAAGATATTTTTTTAAAAGATGTTGAGAGAGATATACAAAGTGTAGTTAAAGTTTCAGAAAATATGGGGAGAGAGATAGTTGAGATAGACGAGTATGTTATTACTCATGAGATTTTTAATTACATAAGTAAATTTATTGAAGCGTATAAAAATACTTTTGTTACTAGAAATGATGAAATCGGATTTTGGATTTCAGGTTTTTTTGGTAGTGGTAAATCGCATTTTCTTAAGATTTTATATTACATACTTAGGCAAATTAATTTGGATTTATTAATTAAAAATAATGATTGTCTGCTTAAAATTAAAAACGATCTTGAATTTGTAGCAGGTATCTCCAAGGATGTTATCATCTTTAATATAGATTCGAAAAATATTAAAGAAGAATTAATGCTTGATGTATTTGTTAATGAGTTTAATTCTATGAGGGGATTTTCATCTTGTCATGGATTTGTATGTGAACTTGAGGAACAACTATCTGATGAAAATATTTTTGATGATTTTAGACGAGAGTTTTTAGATATTTCTAATATTAGTTGGGAAGAAGGAAGAGAGAAGTTTTATTTTTATAAAGAGCATTTAATTAAGGCGTTGAGTGTGTGTAAGAATTTTAGTTTAGATGTAGCACAAGATTATTTTGTTAATATTGAAAAGAATTATAAAATGAATGTTGATATTTTTGCTCGTAAAGTTAACGAGTATATAGAGAAAAAAGGTAAGGACCATAGTATTGTGTTTATGATAGATGAAGTTTCTCAATTTATAGCTGATGATGTGAATAAGATTTTAAATCTTCAGACGATTGTTGAGGAACTTTCTATTAAATGTTTAGGAAGGGTGTTTGTTATTGTTACAAGTCATGTTGATATTTTAAATATGGTAAATGATAAAAGCTATGATTTTTCAAAAATTCAAAGTAGATTTAAAAATAAGTTTCATTTATCGAGCATTAATATTGGAGAAGTTTTGAATAGGAGATTGTTACTTAAAAAGGATGAGTTCATAGATCTGATAGGAGAGTTTTATGATGAGAAAAAGTTTTTTATAAAGACGAAGTTTGGATCAGATCTAGTTATAAGTAATCATCAAAATAGTATAAATAGAGATCAATTTGTAAATTATTATCCTTTTCTTCCTTATCAGCTTGAGCTTTTAAGGGAAATTATATTTTATATGATTAAGAACAATGTTATAAGTAGGGATATATCAAAAGGTGAAAGAAGTATTATTAATTGTTTTCAAAAGGTTTTAATTAATTTTAAGGATTATGATATTAACTGTATTGTTCCGTTTTATATGTTCTATGATGCGATTAGTGATTTTATTGATTATAATCATCAGTACATATTTTTGATTTTAAAAGATTATACGATGCTTGATGAATTTGATATTAACATATTGAAGGTATTATTTTTGATTAAGTATGTTCCGAATATGGTTGGGAACATGGATACTATATTATCATTAATTATTTCCAATATTAGTTTAGAGAGTAATATAATAAATAAAATTAAGAATTCTTTATCTAAGCTTATTAACGAAGGATTTGTTAGTAGAGATGGCGATAAATTTTATTTTTTGTCAAAGAATGAGAGAGATATAAATTATAAAATAATTAGGAGTAATGTTAATTCACATGATATAAATAACTTGTTATGCAGGGAAATATTTGATGAAGTTATAGGGATTGTCAAGTTTAAGTATCAAGGAAAGGGTTACTTCGGTATTAACCAATTTTTTGATAACGGAGAATATAGGGTTTCAAAGGCAAATCTTATTGGAATTAAAGTTCTTATGACCAATTACGATGAGAATTTTAATTTGGATTTGATAAGGGTTATATCTAGTATAGAGAACAATGTTATCGTTTATTTGGATAATGATAAAAGTTTAGTCGAGGAGATAAATTTATATCTAAAGTTAGATAAATTTTTAAAGTATAATAAGGATTCTTATAAGGATTTATTCTATGAAATTATTAAGCAAAAGGAAGTTGAACATAATAATCG
The DNA here is from genome assembly GCF_000709435.1 of Candidatus Arthromitus sp. SFB-mouse-NL. NCBI lineage: Bacteria > Bacillati > Bacillota > Clostridia > Eubacteriales > Clostridiaceae > Candidatus Neoarthromitus > Candidatus Arthromitus sp. SFB-mouse-NL. The sequence goes on along the minus strand of NZ_CP008713.1, from coordinate 1,171,155 downwards.
TTTAGAGAGAGTTAAGGTTTTAATACTTGATAATATTAAGAGTGCAAAGATATTTGTAAATGGAGAAATTTTATGTAAAAAATTTTCAAGTGTAGGGGAGATTTTTAGAATAGCTTTAAATGATATTATTTCATGTAGATTTAATAAGTTTTTTTATATTGAAAAGGTTTTGGATTCCACAAAAGATATGCTTGTAGCTTTGAATGATGATAAAATGTTAAATGAAATATTGATTTGTAATTCTTTATTTATGAAAGAACTTTTTAATTTTTTGAGCAATGTTGGGAAGATAAAAATTTCTGACATCATTTCTCATTTTAAACAAATACCTTATGGATTTAATAGACATGATGTTTTATTTGGGATTTTGTGTTTTGTAAAAGAAGGAAAATTATTTTGTGATTATAGTTTTGATAAGCTTAAGGAGTTTGTAGAGGTTAAAGGAAGTTTAAATAAAATTTACGTTGAATTTTTGGATAATGGAGGAAAACATAAATTCAATATTTATAAAAAATTATTTGAAGAGATATTTGGTAAGAAATATTTTGTTAATAGTATTGATGAACTTAAGGTAACTTCATCTGATGATTTTAATGAGATTTTAGAGCGTATTAATTTGATTAAAAGTATTTCAAAAAGTAATAATGTTTATTTGAATATTGATTTTGTAAATGAATTTGAGAATTTTATATTCGAGTTTAAGGATGCTAATTTATGTGATTTAGATGAAAATCTAATATTATCAAAATTTGAAAAATTTGAACTTGTTCATAATTTTTATACGAGTGTTCAGTTTGAAATATTTAAGAGGGCTATTGTTTCTATAGAAATTTTTAATAAAGATAAGAATTTTATTCCTGATAAAAATGGTGTATATGAGTGTGCATTAAAAATTAAAGAAGTTTTACATAGTGATGATCCATATCGTAGTATTTCAAAATTAAAAGGATATGTTAATTCTTTTTTTGAGATACATAGTTTATATTTGGATCAAAATATTAAGTATGTTGATGAATTTTTGGATAAAGAGATTGCTGATTTTATATGTGAAGATTTATTGTATGAGTTGAAAGATAAGCTTAATGGTTGTTCTAGTTTGTTTGATATTTATGGAATTAAAATGGAGGGCATATTTTTAAAAGATAGAGGGATTATTGATGAATAAGAATGTAATTAAAAATTTTGCTGTTTGGGCGAGGAAAAGTTTAATAAAGGAAGTAACTGATAAGCTTCTTTTACTTGGTATTACGAAAGATCATGTACAAGAAGGTGTAAGAGATGGGAATGAGTATGAGGAGTATAAAATAGGAGCAGATAGGGTATATAGAATTTTTGGACAAGATATAGAGAAAAGAGAAATTTTAGTTAAGAAAATTAGTGAAAGAGGATTTGATTCTATTGTTGAGGAAGCTGCTTATACTTGGTTCAATCGTGTAATTGCTATAAGATTTATGGAAATTAATAATTATCTTCCATCTGGTATTAGGGTTTTGTCGTCTTTAAATAAGAATAAGATTGATCCTGATATAGTTACATATTTTGATGATTTGGATTTTTATGTCGATAGAGAATATATTCTTAAGCTTAAAAGCGAGAATAAAATTGATGAATTATTTAAGTATTTGTTTATTGAGCAATGCAATGCTTTAAATGAAATTCTTCCTGGAATTTTTAAAAAGACAAATGATTATAGAAATTTACTTTTTCCAGTTAATCTTTCTAATGAGAATAGTTTTATTAGAAAAATTATAGAGGAAATTGATGAAAAATATTTTTTCAATAACGTTGAAATTATTGGTTGGCTTTATCAATACTACATAACAGAAAAGAAGGATGAAATTTTTAGGAGACTTAAGCAAAATATAAAGATATCTAAAGAAAATATACCTTCTGTAACTCAAATTTTTACACCTAAATGGATTGTTAAGTATATGGTCGAAAATTCTCTTGGGAGATTCTACATAGAAAATAGTGGAGAAAGTGAATTTCCAGTAAAACTTAAATATTTTGTTGATGCAGAGATTGGGGAACCTGACTTTAAAAATATTTCACCAGAAGATATAAAAATAATTGATCCATGTATGGGTAGTGGCCATATTTTGGTTTATGCATTCGATCTTCTTTTTGAGATCTATAAGGAGTACGGATATTTAGAGAGTGAGATTCCGTATTTAATATTTGAAAATAATTTGTTTGGAATTGATATTGATGATAGGGCGTATGAACTTGCATACTTTGCTCTTATGATGAAAGGTAGAAGTAGATTTAGGAAATTTTTAAGGAATAATAATATTAAGTTCAATCTTTATCCGATTATTGAGAGTAATGAAATATATGATAGTGTACTTGCGAAGGCAAGTATTCTTGAGCATGATAAATTTTATGATGTTAAATATATATTGGATTCATTTAGAGATTCAAAGGAATATGGTTCTCTTTTATCTGTGAAGAAACTTGATTTTGATTCAATAGAAGATGCTATATATCCTTATTTAAATGAAGAAGAGCTTTATTGTATGAAAAACTTAATTAATCTCTCAAGACTTTTGAGTAGTAAGTATCACATTGTTGTAACAAATCCTCCATACATGAGTAGTCGTGGAATGGGGGAAAAACTTGCACTTTATTTAAAAGAGAATTATCCAAATAGTAAAATGGATTTATTTTCCGTATTTATTGAGAGGGGATTTGAGTTAACACATGATAATGGATTTAATGTAATGCTCACTATGCAATCTTGGATGTTTCTTTATAAATTTGAGAAACTTAGAAAATCTATATCAGAAAGTAATACGATAGTTTCACTTTTACATATGGACAATAATGTAATGTCAATTGCTTTTGGAACGAGTGCTACCATATTTAAGAAGAAATCGATTGAAGATTATGAAGGAATATACAACTATGTTAAATATGAAGATATTAATGCAAGTGGTGAGCCTACTAATTTTCCAATATCGCATAATAGGAACTCAAGGATAAAATTGAAATCATTTGATGATGTTCCAGGATCTCCAATAAATTATTGGATAAGTGAGAGGGCAAGAGAAATTTTTAGAGAGTTTAAACCTCTTAAAGAATATTTTGAGCCAAAACAAGGTATGGCAACAACTGATAATAAAACTTTTGTTAGATATTGGTATGAACTTAACAAAAGTGATATAGAATTTTGCTCTAAAAATCATAATGATGTGAAGAATATAGATAAGAAATGGTTTCCATATAACAAAGGTGGGGACTATAGGAAATGGTATGGAAATAATGAGTACATAATTAAATATGAGAATTCTGGAGAAAATCTTATAAATTTTGTGAAGGCGAAATATCCTCGAATAACTGATCCAGAGTTTGTGATTAAAAATAGAAAGTATTATTTCAAAAAAGGAATTACATGGTCTTTATTTGGTTTTAAAAATTTTGGTGTTAGGTATAAAGATTATGGATTTATTTTTGATGTTTCTGGATCTTCTCTTTTTCCAGATAAAAAGTATGAAAAATATATTTTAGCTTTTTTGTGTTCAAATGTTTGTTTTTATCTATTATCTTCTATAGCACCGACAGTTAATTTTCAAATAGGTAATATTGGAGATCTTCCGATTATAATGGATGATTCATATTTAGATGATATAACAAAGCTTGCTAATAGAAATATTTATTTGTGCAAAAAAGAATGGGATTTTTATGAAACATCTTGGGATTTTAAAGTTCATCCATCAATTGAATTTAAGATAAGTGGAAGACTTAAAGATTCTTATGATAATTTTTATAGAGAAGTTGAAACCATGTTCGAAGAGGTTAAGAGAAATGAGGAGAGAATAAATTTTATTTTCAAAGAAATTTATGGATTTTCAGATGAGGTTTCTTACGAAGTTGAAGATGGAAATGTATCTATAAGAAAGATTGATGAGAAAAAATTTGTTGAGAGTTTCTTGAGTTATTTTGTTGGATGTGTGTTTGGAAGATATTCGCTTGATTATGAGAAGGTTATAGATAATGTAGATAATATTTTTAAAAGGGATTATGAAAAATTTTACCCAGAAAAAGATAATATTTTAATAATTTCTACAGAGGAATATTTTAAAAATGATATTTACAATTTATTTTTGAAGTTTTTAGAAATTGTATTTGATAAGGAGTTTATTGATGAGAATTTAAGATTTGTTTGTAGCTCTCTTGGATTTAAGGGTGGAAGTTATAGAGAAAATATTGTTCAGTATTTCTTAAAGGATTTTTTTAAAAATCATTCAAAGATTTATAACAAATGTCCGATTTATTTTGAATTTTGTTCAGGTAAAAATAATGGTATTAATGCTTTAACTTATATTCATAGGTTTTCGAGCGAAGATTTTCTAAAATTTAAGATAAATTACTTAGATATTATAGAACATAAGTATGAAGAGGAAATATTAAGATTTGAAAATATATATGAAAATGAGAAATTTTTGAAATCTAAGAAATATAAAGAAACTTTAATTTTAAAACTTGAAGAATGTAAGAAATATAATCAAATAATTAAATGTATAAGTGAAAAATTTATAGAGATAAATTTGGAGGATGGGATCTCAAATATTTACGAAAAATTACAAAAGGAGGGTGATTTTTATAATCAAAATATATTTAAATAATTATAATGCTAAATTTTGGTAAATTTACTATGTTTTTAGTTGAATACATAATATTAAATAAAGTATAATTGACTTAAATATATTATAGTTTTAGTAAAATAAATTTGAAAATTTTAAGAAATACGAAATATATGATGGTTATATTTATGCTTACGTGCTGCAAGGGGGATAAACTGTGAATGAATTATTGATAGATTTTAGCTTAGCGTCTCCACAAGATAAGAATGTGTCAATAAATATAAAGGTTTCGGGATTAGATGAGGAATTAGTATACAGGTTTTGTGTGGGAATTAATGGTGTTTGGTATACTATACAGGATTTTTCTACGAAACAAGAGGCCGTGTGGATTCCTTCAGAGTATGGAAATTATATAGTTATGGTTCAGGCTAAAAATATTTCAAGTAAGAAAGCATTTGATTATATAGCTAGAGAAAATTATATAATTGGTAAAGATTTTGAAGATAAAAAAATAATAAAATCACTACATTTGGATAAAGATATTTATTCAGTTGGTGAACAATTAGTTTTGAGTGTTGACTCGTCATACTCACCAAGTCTTTATAAATTTTGGATAAATGGTCAATATGGATGGGAATTATTAAAAGAATATACACATGATGATAAGCTTATTTTGACTCTGAATGAGGTAGGAGAAAAAGAGATACTTGTGCAGTGTAGGAAGCAGGATTCTGAAAATAATTTTGATGATTTTGCAACTGTAAAGTTTTATGTTAATGATGTCGGTAAGATTGAGATACAGTCTTTGAAAAGTTTAAGCAAGGAACTTATTTCGGGTGAAGAACTAATATTTCAGTGTGATGTAAGTAATGAAGAGAATAAAACTGTTTTATACAAATTTTTAGTGGTTAATGAAGAAGGTAAAGCAGAAGTAGTACAGGATTATTCCACTAAAAGTATAGTTTCATTTATTGAAAATGGGTACGGTAAGTTTAGATTGCTTGTGCTTGTAAAGGATCTTTACTCTATAAATAATTACGATGATAGGGCAATTATTATATATGATGTTAAACCCTATAATGAGATAAAAATAATAGAACTATCTGCTAATTTAAGTTCTCCACACTATACAGGGCATCCTATAACTTTTAATATTCAGGTTGAAGGTGGAAAGAATTTATTGTACAAGTATGTAATAAATGGGCCAAGCAGTGATGATGAACCTTTTATTGAAGAAAGTGGTTATTTAAGAGAAAATTTTTATCAATGGGTACCAAAAATTTCGGGTAATTACAATGTTAAGGTTTATGTAAGAGATGAAAGTACACCACAAGGTTATGATGTGTATACTGAAATGAATTTTGAGGTATTGCCATACATTTCTCAAGTAGTGAAAATTTTGGATGTACAAATAGATTCGTATAATAAGCACGTGAAGAATAAACCTATAGGTATTATTGTTAAAGCTGAGGGCGGGTTGAAATTACAATATAGTTTTATAATTACAAAAGAGAATAGAGAAGTTGGATATATAGAGTATAGTGATAAAAACTTTTTGACTTTTATGCCCCAAGAGCAAGGGTATTATGAGCTTGAAATAAGGGTTAAGGATATGTTCTCAGTTCAGGAGTATGATGTATCTACAATACTTCACTTTAAGGTATGGGATTATTATCCTGCGAAGATAGATTATATTCTCTATAAAAATCAGGAGTGCTACGTTGTAGGAGAACCGATAATATTTAATGTAATCGCTCAGAATACTAAACAAACTTTATTTAAATATGTTTTGTCTATTGATGATCAAGTAATAGTTGAAACTCAATTTAAAGATGATATATCTTTTGATTATGTTCCTACAGTTAAAGGAAAGTATACGCTTTCTGTTATGGCTAAAAATAAAAGTTCAAAGTTAGAGTACGATACATTAAAAGAAGTTCGTATATATGTTCAGGATTCATTTCCAATTACTAATACAAAAATTATTTGTGAGGCCAAAGATGATTATTTACTTGTCAATAATTCTATATTCTTTGTTGTAAATACAAAGGGTGGACGTGATATTGGATATGAATTTTATTTAATGGAACAAGGCATGTGGAGGAGAGTACAGGCCTATAGTAGGAAGAATACTTATAGTTTTATTCCGTTTAAAGAAGGTCAATATAAGTTACTTGTTCTCACAAAGAGTGAGTATAAGAATTGCAACTATGAAGATTATGATATATATGAATTTAATGTAACTTAAAAATAAATGAATAAATTCTTCCTAAATGACTAAACTAATATAAATTATTTAGGAGGAATTTTCTATATATGGGTGCGAAGAGCATTGAAGTAGCTTGTGCCGTGGGACTTTTAATATCACAAGTGGCTTTTAATAATGTACATAATACTTCAGCATCAGGTATGACTTATAATAGTGTTGTAGTTGAGGCAAATGATGAGGTGAGCCAATCTTATTTATCAAAAAAATTTTATAGGGTTAATATAACTAAGAATTTTGAATGTGTTGAGATTGATTGTGATTCATATCAGGAGAATGATAAAAACACGATATATAATGAGGTAGATAGTGCGATAATGATAGCTTCTAAGAAATATGGTGTTGATGATAAACTTATAAGATCTCTTATTAAGCAAGAATCAAATTTTAATCCCAGATGCGTTTCACATGCTGGGGCTATCGGACTTATGCAAATTATGCCAAATACTATAAAAAAATTTAATGTTCAAGATCCGTATGATATTTATGAGAATATTGATGCAGGTACTAAGCATTTAAAAGGAATGATAGAGAGGTATAGTGGGGATATAGTTAGAGCAGTTGCAGCCTATAATTGTGGTGGAAATGCTCTAGATAAAAGTGGATTTAGGTCTTTGGAAGATGTTTCTATGCTTCCTAAGGAAACTCGTATACATGTTACAAATATTATTCACTATTATAATAATGGTTTTTAAAGTAGCCTTATAAAGGCTACTTTTAATTTTTTATTAAAAATTTACTTATGTTGTAGTAAAATATTCTCTAGAAATAAATAGGAGTAATGGATTTATGAAGAGATTAGATAATTTTCTTGTTAATAATGGTTATGGCAGTAGGAAAGAAGTTAAAAAGTTGATACATCAAAATAGTGTTAGTGTTAATGGAGAAATTGTAAATAAGCCATCTGTACATATTGATGTAGATAATGATAAGGTTTGTGTGCTGGGTGAAGAGGTTTTGTATAAAGAGTTTGTTTATTTGATGATGAATAAACCTTCTGGATTTGTTTCAGCAGTTTACGATAAATTTGATAGGACAGTTTTGGAAATTATAGATGAAAGAGATAAGATTCTAGATCCTTATCCAATAGGAAGACTCGATAAGGATACAGTTGGACTTTTAATTATTTCAAATGATGGAGATATGTGTCATAGGGTTTTATCTCCTAAACGTCATGTTGAAAAGAAATATTTTGTAAGGGTAAATGGATGTTTAAACGATTCATTTGTTGGAATATTTAGTGATGGTATAGTTTTAGAAGATGGTATAAAGTGTAAATCATCGAAGTTAAAAATACTTAAAGTTTATGAGGGTGAGTCAGAGTGTGAACTTATTTTGATTGAGGGTAAGTTTCATCAAATTAAGAGGATGTTTGGAGTTTTTGGATTCATGGTTACATATTTGAAGAGAATAGAGTTTGGTGGAATAAGGCTTGATGAAAATTTAAAAGAAGGAGAGTATAGGCATTTAACGATTGAAGAGATTAATCTATTAAAAATGGTTTAGGAGAGTAGAGTTATGGAGTTAAGGGAGTTATTAAATGAGGAGCAATATAGTGCTGTTACAACTATAGATGGGCCATTACTTATTTTAGCCGGTGCAGGTTCAGGTAAGACTAGAACAATTACATATAGAATTGCTCATATGGTAAAAAATTTAGGAATTAATAGTTATCAAATACTTGCTATCACTTTTACAAATAAGGCAGCAAAGGAAATGAAGGACAGAGTTAGATCATTGATTGGTGAAATTTCTGATAATATGTGGATATCAACTTTTCATTCTTTGTGTGTTCGTATTTTAAGAAGAGAAATTGATAAGCTTGGTTATACAAGTTCATTTACTATTTATGATTTTTCAGATCAAAAAACTCTTGTTAAACAGTGTATGGATATTCTTAAGATTAATCAGGAGAATATTGAACCATCAGAAGTTTTGAGAAGGATTTCTAATTACAAAAATCAATTTATAAAACCAATTGAAGCTATTTCTAATACAGATAATTACAGAGAGAAATTAATTGCACAAATTTATGAAATTTATGAGAAAAAATTATTCGAAAATAATTCATTAGATTTTGATAATTTGATTTTTAAAACGATTGAATTATTTGAAAGGTTTCCCGAAATTCTGAGTTTTTATCAGTCCAAATTTAAATATATTATGGTTGACGAGTATCAGGATACAAATTATGCTCAATATTATTTAGTTAAGATGCTTGCAGATATGAATAAGAATATTTGTGTTGTTGGGGATGATGATCAATGTATTTATCAGTGGAGGGGTGCAGATATAAATAATATCTTGGATTTTGAAAAAGATTACAAGAATACTAAGATAATTAAGCTTGAAAAAAACTATAGATCGAAGTCAAATATATTAGATGCTGCGAATAAAGTAATTTTAAATAATATTAAAAGGAAGAAGAAAATTTTAAAGGCGACAAATAACGAGGGAGAGAAGATTAAATTATTTAAAGCAAGTAGTGCAGAAGAAGAAGCTTTATTTGTTATTAATGAAATTTTTAGGATTATTAATTCAAGAGAATATGAATATCGTGATTTTGGAATTTTGTATAGAACAAATTCACAATCAAGAATGTTTGAAGAAATATGTGTTAAGAATCAAATACCCTATAAGCTTGTAGGAGTTATGCGTTTTTATGAAAGAAAAGAAATTAAAGATGTAATTGCGTACATAAAAACAATAGTTAATCCTAGTGATGAGATAAGTCTTAGGAGAATTATAAATGAACCGAAAAGAGGTATTGGTGATACAACTTTGTCCAAATTATTAGAATATGCTGAGAGAAATGGTATTAGTTTGTTTGATTCAATGGTTGCATGTGCTGATATTGAAACTATTAGCCTTAGAACACAAGATATTATAAAGAATTTTGCTAAATCTATTGAAGAAATTAGAAAATATATTGATTTAAATCCGTCGGAATTTATTCGTTTAATGCTTGATAAAATTGGTTACATTGATGCTTTGAAGAAGTCGAAAGATTCTGATATAGATACTCGTTTTGAAAATATTCAGGAGTTTATAAATGCTTCTGTAAATTTTGAACAATTGAATATTGGAAGTAATATTGAAGATTTTCTTGAGAATATTTCACTTGTTAGTGAAACCGATAAATATGATGAAAAATCCTCTTCAATTACGCTTATGACGATTCACTCATCAAAAGGATTAGAGTTTCCCGTTGTGTTTATGGTTGGTATGGAAAATGGAATTTTTCCAAGTAATAAGTGTTTTGATGAAATTGATGAGATGGAGGAATCAAGAAGACTCTGTTATGTTGGTATAACGAGAGCTAAAGATATACTTTATTTTACATATGCGAATATGAGAATGGTTTATGGTGAAACTGGATTTAGAACTAAATCTAAATTTTTAGGAGAAGTTCCGAGTGATTTGATGTTGAATATTAATTTTAAAGGTGAAGAGATTACTCTTTCTCAGTCTATGTCATCAAGAAGTTTTGGGAAATTTAGTTATAATCCACTTGATAATGATATTTCAAAAAAATGTAATGATGTCTCAAAAGATGATGTTAAGATAGGGATGAAAATTAAACATAAAAATTTTGGATTGGGTATGGTTGTCAAGGTTGAAGATGATCCAGAAAGTCCAAAAGTTATAGTTGCTTTCGATAATAATGGAATTAAGAAACTTGCATTAAATAATGCACCGATTGAATTTGTTTAGGATTGGGAGAGGAGATTTTGAAAGATAAAATAGAGAGGATACATGAACTTGTTTTATATTTAAATGAAAGTTCCTATGCGTACTATGTGCTTGATGATCCTAAAATTGAGGATAGTGAATATGATAAGCTCTATGATGAACTCAGAGAACTTGAAAATGAAACTAAGTATATTTTAAAAAATTCTCCCACGCAAAGAGTAGGAGATGTTGTTCTAGATAAATTTGAAAAGTCAGTACATAAAGCAAGAATGTGGAGTCTTGATAAGGTTACATCATTTGAAAGTTTGGAGCTTTGGCACAATAAGAACCTTAAGGCATCAAATGAAAATAATTTGGGGAGTCCTTCTTATATAGTTGTACAAAAATTTGATGGGGTAAGTATAAATCTTATTTATGAAAATGGAGAATTTATAAAGGCGTCTACGAGAGGAAATGGTGAAATCGGAGAAAATGTAACTGAACAAGCGAAAACTATAAAAAGTATTCCATTATCAATAAATGATATGGGGTCTTTTGAGATTCGTGGAGAAGTTATTATGACAAAAGAAGAGTTTGAAAAATACAATAGGGTTGCTAATATACCTCTTAAGAATTTAAGAAATGGTGCATCAGGAGCTTTGAGGAATTTAGACGTTAATGAAACAAAGAAAAGGAAATTAGATACATTTATTTATGATGTTGCTTATTATGATGAGGGGAAATTTTCTACATATTTTGAGATACTAAACTTTTTAAAGGACAATAAGTTTAAGCATCCTGAATTTAAATTATGTAAGACTCTTGATGAGGTAAAGGAAGAAATAAAAAGGATTGAGTCTTTGAAGGATAATCTAAATTATGATATTGATGGTGTTGTAGTTTCCGTAAATGAATTGGATCTTCGAAGTATACTTGGATATACAGTTAAGCATCCGAAATTTTCTATAGCGTACAAGTTTGAGGCTGAAGAGGTTATGACTAAGCTTATTGGAGTTGAATGGAATGTTGGACGTAGTGGGAGGGTTTCGCCCACTGCCATACTTGAGCCTACTGATGTTTCTGGAATCACAATAAAGCGTGCAACCTTGAATAATATAGATGATATTGTAAGGAAAAATGTAAAACTTAATTGTGATGTATTAATAAGAAGATCAAATGATGTTATTCCAGAGATTATTAAAGGATTAGGTAGAGAAGGTTTGGAGGAAATAGAAATACCAACGATTTGTCCATCTTGTAAATCTCCCCTTAGTCGTGATGGAGTTCATCTTTATTGTACGAATACTATTTCTTGTAGACCTCAAATTGTTAAATCTATTGTTCATTTTGCCTCAAGAGATGCAATGAATATTGAAGGATTTAGTGAGAAACTTGCTGATCAATTTTATGAGAAATTGTGTGTTAAAAGAATTTCAAATCTTTATGAAATAACATTTGATGATCTATTGACTCTTGATAAAGTTAAAGAGAAGAAAGCAAATAATATTTTAAGATCGATTGAGAAGAGTAAGGAATGTAATTTATATAATTTTATTTATGCACTTGGGATTAAAAATGTTGGGCTTAAAACTTCAAAAGATATAGTTAAGGAATATAAGACACTTGATAGAATAATGAGTGTAACAAGAGAAGAGCTAGATAAAATATATGGAATTGGTGATGTTATTTTGGATGACATATTTAAATTTTTAAATAATGAGGGAGTTAGAGAAGAAATTAGAAGGCTAATTGAGCTTGGAGTTAAATTTAAATATGAGGAAGAAGTTGAAGTTCAAGATAATTTATTTAATGGGAAAATAGTTGTTGTTACAGGAACGATTAAAAATTTATCTAGAAAAGATATTAAAGAACTTTTGGAGAAATTAGGTGCGAGAATTTCAGAATCTGTTAGTAAGAAAACTGATTATGTAATTTTTGGTGAGAATGCGGGAAGTAAATTATCTAAAGCAAAATCATTAAATTTAAATATGATTTCTGAAGATGAATTTAATGAGATCATTGAAAAAATAGGAATATAAAATTTGAAATATGGAATTATCCTTATATATCTTAAAGTTTTAGTGGGTGTTTTATGAGGATAATAAAAGTAATTTTGTTAATAGTTTTTTTGATTTTTAATTTAGCGTTTAATGTTTTTCAGAAGAAAGATTTAATATTAGATAAGACAAGTTTATCTATTGGAGTTGTTAATCTTCCTGAAAATTTAGTATATCTATCTGATAATAATTATGTGAGTAATGTTATGCTTGGGAATTTATTTGAGGGGCTTGTGAATCTTACACCCGATGGGGATATTTCATCTGGACTTGCAGAGAGATATACAATTTCTAGTGATGGACTTGAGTATAGATTTTATATAAGAAATGATGCTTATATGAGTACGGGTAAGCAAATAACATCACAGGATTTTTTGAATTTCTTTAAGGATATTTTAGATAAGGATAAAGATAAATTTTATTATGATGAATTAAAATTTATTGTTGGCGTGGATGAATACTATAAAGGTGAAATACTTTTTGAGCATGTTGGAATTGAGTCTTTAAAAGATAATGTTCTTGTTATTAAGCTTAAACAGATGGATGAATTATTTTTGAAAAATTTAACAAAGGATAAATTTTCTTTGAGGGAAAATTTTAAATATTTGTATAATTATAAAGATTTCTATGAGTACATATCTTATTCAGGTGCGTATAAGATATCCTCTGTTAAGAATGATCATAATGGGAATTTAAAAATAGTCTTAAGTCCGAATGAATATTATTATTTAAATAATTACAAGACATCGGATGGAAAATTGTATTCTATTTCAAGAGATAAAGATGTAGTAATTGAAGCGTTTCCAACTCGAGAGTTTGCACTTGAATCTTATAAATCTGGTAAACTGAATTTTGTACTTGATACGGCGTACAATTCTATTTCTGATTATTTTGATTCTGACCAAATTTATTATGTACATAATGAGGATTCTAAAATGATTTTTGATTTGGATAAATATATAAGTGATGAAAGTATAGCAGAGGTATCAAAAAATATTGAAGATGAGCAAAAAGATGAAGATGGCAATGTAATTAAAAATGAGGAAGAGAAGATTGAAAAAGGAAATTTCTTGAATTTTATAGTTGATGTTAAGGATATAAGACACATAAATGGAATTAATGGAGATAGTTTAAATAAATATAAATTTAATGTTGAGTATTTGAGGAAGGAACTTGAGAAATATAATTTTGAAGAGAAGACGACTTTAAAAATAGTTACGTATTCTGATGATAATTATATAGAGCTTGCTAGGAGTTTGAAAAACTTTTTGTATGAGGAGTTTAATTTGTCAAGCAATGTTATTGCATTTGATGATGAATATATAAAAAATAATTTAACTGAAGATAGCTATGATATTTTAATTTCTAAGGAAGATGTCGTATCAGATGTAAAGAGTATAAATTTTGATAAGCCGAATTTGATATTATCAAATATAACTTTGAGCGATAACATTGATGGTAATGGAACAATTGTAATAAATAATATAACATAAAATTAATATTGACAGGGATCTTTAGCCATTTGGTTTAAGGATCTCTTTTTTGTTAATATGAATAAATTATTAAAAAATTTTTAAAACTAATATCTATGGTTTTAATAAATTCGGTGGGGGGTTAATTTGGGTGAATAATTTATTTAAGACAACAATGAAATTTATGATATATTTTGGATTGTTCGTTTTTTTATTTATGATGTCCTGTTTTAATTTAAGTGTTAAACTGAGTTATGCATCAGATAATATAGGTGTTCCTATTTACATAGTTAATGGTGGAAATTTTTTGCAAATTGTATCGGGTAATGATAGATATGAAATAGATAATGTGAGTTTGAAAAATTTGATCTCTGGAGATGAGGTTAAAATTAATAAAATTGATAAACAATTTTTTATATATGATGAATTGCAAAATAATGTTGGGTACGAATTAAAAGTTTCACTAATTGATATATCATCACATGAAATAACTAGTCAAATATCGAAGTTTAAATATTTGGAAAATAGTTTTGGAGTTCATGATATTGGAATTAATTCTTGCGATGTTATATTTAGGTATGATAGAAAGAATTTAATTTTTATAGATGGAATTGAAATTTATGGTAAAAGATTGGAAAATGATGAGAAAGGAAAATTTGATTTTCATATTAAGAAATCAAATAAGGAAATAAACAATCTTCGAAATATTTTTAAATTCAAAGATATTTCATTACACCCAGCTACCACATACGATGTTAGATATGTCATTAATTTAAAGGATAATGTTAGTTTAGTATTTGATAAGGTTATAAGGACCAAAGATTTTGATATCTCAAATATGAGTTCAATGATGATTAACAACAATTTGATTGAAGTAAAATGGGATACTACATCAAATGAGTTTAAATTTATTGATAATGATTCAATTAATATTTATATTAAGGGAAAAAATGATATAAATTATTCGATTATCCCCGATGTTAAGATAACTGATGAGGAAGCTAAATTAAGTTTGGTCGAATTGAAAGAATTATCCGAGTTGTACGATATAAAGCTCTTGTATATGTTCGGAGGAAGAACAATTGAGAGAGAAATAAGACAGATTAATGATTTTTTTACTTTATATACAGATGTAAGCGTAATTAATTTGAAAGATTTATTGATCCAATTTAGTTTTATAAATGATGTAAATTTTAAATTTGAAGATAAGCTAAATATTTATATTGAAGAGCAGAATGATAAATTGTCTAGGAAAAAAGTTTTTTCTAAGGATTTAATGAATTTTTCAAAAATAGATAAATATGTGTTTGAGTACAAAGATTTGAAAGCAAATACAAAATACAATATTGATTATGAAATTGAATATTCAGATGGGAGATCTTTGGCGATTAAAAGTGAAAGTTTTATGACTCTTCCATTTAGTATAAAGGATATTTATGTTGAACCTATAGTGGATAGTGATAATAATGTAAATGTGAAATTTACATGGGAATTGATAGCACCTAATTTTAATTTCAGAAATGATGATTCTTTTAAGATTTTTATCAAGGAAAAAGAGAGTTCAGAATATCCAAATGAGCCACAATTTTATGCGAATAGAGATTTAAATAAGTTAAGATCATGTATTTTGACTTTAGGAAGAGATATAAGTAAGGAATATGATTTTAAATTTGTTTATTACATTGATGGCAGAGAATATGTAAGTTATAGTGATTTGACTAATAATTCATTTGTTAGATACCAATTGATTAAAGAAGGTGAATCAGATAGTGCAAGTGATAATTCGCAAGAAGATTCAACAGATTCAGAGGGTGGAGAAGGCAGTGGATCAAATACTAGCACTAGTGATACAGTGAAAATTTCAATTAAAGATAAGAAAGTAAATGAAGTTATATTTCAATTGGAATATTCAGAAAATTTTAAGTTTGAAGAAGGAGACAGTATAAGGTTATTTAAGAAACTTAGGAATGGAACTAGTAAGACTTTTTCTACTGATCCAGATAAAGAATATATTCATAGTAATAGTGGAGATAATCCAGTTAATTTGTTGAGTTTAAACGAGGTAAGTATTGGGTACTTGGTTCCAGATAAAGAATATGATTTTAAAATTGAGTTTAAGACAAAGAATGAACTAAAAGATAAAGATACTATACCTGAAAGTGGTTCTGAAGATAGTGATGGATCAGAAGAAGATAATGATACTGAGGAAGGATCAGGAGGTGGAGATGATTCAAATTCATCTGGAGGAGAAGATAATGGTGAATCAGGTAGTGGTAATGGATCTGATGAAACTGTTGAAGGTAGCGGAGATGGTGAGACATCAGAAGATGTAGATAGTGGAGATTCATCTGAGGAAGAAGAAGGAACAGAAGAAACACAAAATTTAGTTACAAGGAATATTAAGACGAGAGAGAGTTCTACAAATGGAGATGGAATAAAAACTTTGGAAAAGAAATTTGAAAATCAAAAGACTAACCAATTTACTATAGATGAATTTAAAACAACAGCGATTAGACCTAATAGTGCTAGTTTTGAATGGAAAGTATCTGAAGAATTTATAAACTTTGATGAAAAAGATAAAGTTGAGATTTATATTAAGAGAAAAATTATCAATGGATATCCTGCTGGGTCTTCTTTTTCAAAAATTGGATCTGAAGTTAGTGGTGTGTTGAAAGGTGAAGGAATTGTAACTTATATGGATATGGATTATACAGCTAAACTTGTTTATACAATAAGTAATGTAAAATTTGAAAAGACTTTGGAGTTTAAAACAATTTCTGCAAATTCGTCTCTAAATATAGGTGATGTAACTGAGTATTATGCTATTGTAGATATTCATCATCCAAAAGATTATATATTTTCTGATGGGGATTCATTGGAAATATATACTAAACCTAAAAGTGAAAAAAATTATCCTAAAGAGCCTAATATAATAACATATCATGATGGAGGGAATAAATTAGAAGACCTGACTAAATTTAATATACTTCCGATTTTACCGGATATAGAGTATGATGTTCTTCTTACTTATAAGACGAAAGCGAATGATATTGCAGATACAACTATAGATTTTAGATCAAAAAAATTGGAAATTAAGAATTGTAGGATAGATTCTAGGAATGGAAATACTTTAAGAATAAAGAGTGATCTTGTTAATGATATGGAAGTAATTAAGTATTTAGAAACATATGTAGATGTGTTTTATAAACTTCCAGAACACAAACAATATAGTGATAAAATTATTGCAAGTGCTTCTAGCTATGATATTTTTGATTTTGAATGTAAAATTCCAGATTATACAGAAGATTACGACTTGTTGATTTCTTATAATCCTCATGGATATTTTAATGAAGTTTATTTTATAGATTTTGAATTAGAGTATCGAGGTATTAAAGCTACCGTTGAGGAGGGTGAAAAAGAAGAAGAAGGGGTAAAAAAGAGTACATTTGATCTTAAATGGTCTTATGGATTAGACACGAAATTTTCAGAAGGCGATAAATTAAATATTTATTTAAAAGGAACTAAAAAGCCAGAAGATAGTGAGGATAATATAGAGGAAACAGATAAGAAAAAAGAATCTAATACTACAACTAGTAGCGAGTATGTAAAAATTCATACTATTGAAACGGATATAATATCGGTTACAAGTTTTAATTTAGATAATTTTGTAAGTGAAAATATGGATTATAGCGTTATGATAGAGCCTGTTAGTGAGAAATTTACAATAGGAGGAGGAAAGACAAAATTCTCTGTAGATAAAATTGTTCATACCAAACCAGTAGAAGAAACTATCTTTGAACATCCTGTTGAAATTGAAGAGTTTAATGGTAAAGGCAATCAATTCGCATTTTCTGTTCCAGATTTGGGGGATATTAGTTTGACAAAAGAGATGAATATATCATGTGATATCGAAGGAATATCTGCTCAAATTGATGATAATGGAAATATTGGAGTTATGGGACTTGTACCAGGGAAAGAATATCCTTCAATAGAAATTAAGATTATAATAGAAACCGGAAAAGAAATTACATTTAATATACAAAATATAACTTTAGAGGCAGAAAATCCTAGGCAAGCATTCTTATATAATGTTTATGGAAGAGCATTTTTAAGAGATCCAGACGAGGTTGGTTATGATTATTGGATTAATCGATTAAATACCCATGATATTGGGGCAAGGGATTTTCTAATTAATTTACTATTTGCTGAAAAGGAGTTTTCAGAACTTGAATATACAACAGAAAAATTAATTGAGATACTTTATTCTATAGTTGTGGATAGAGATCCAGATGCAGAAGGATTAAATTTCTGGATAAACTTCTACAACAATGAGGCACTTAATAATGCAAATGGTGATGTATTTAATGCAAAGAAATATATTGTAGATAGAATGATTAATGAAGAAGAGTTTATGAAGATGGTAGTTGGAATGGGATTAAAATATTAATTTTTTGGAGAGGGTTAATTTCCTCTCCATTTTATTTTTTTGCAAAAAAATAAACAGCAAGTTAAAATCTTGCTGTTTCTAAAGAGTTATTATTTTGTAGATACTCTAACAACAATTTTATTTTGTGAAGTACTATCTGTTGATGTAGTAGATCTATTTTGTTCAACGAGTGCTCTTGATTTTTGTTTTTTCTCATTTATACTTCTATATGATTTACTTGTGTTTGTAGTTGGTCTTTTAGATGTTGTAGTCTCTTCAGTTGTTTCTTCATTATCTATGTCTACTTCTTCGCTTTCAACATTAGAATTTGACATAACTTTAGCTTGGCTCTTTCTTCTTTCAGTAGAGCTATCTCCCCTACCTCTTCTTGTTGTTCTTGTAGATTCTTGTTTTTCTTCTGATGAGTTTGTTCTTGAGTTTCTTGTATTTTCATTTGTTCCACTATTCTCTTGTTTTACAGTAGTTTTAGCATTTGAAGTTGGTCTTTTAGATGTAGAAGTTGAGCTAGATTGACTTTTAGTTGATCTAGTTTGAGAAGGTCTTCTAGTAGTCGCGTGAGCTTCTTCAGCTCCTCCAGCCATATTAGCACCGATACCAGCAACAACACCAAGAGCAGCACCAAGAGCTACAGCTTTTTTAGCAATATCTTTTTTGTTTTTCTGCTTAGACATTTAGTACACCTCCATGTTAATTCCAAAATTCCATTTAATTATGTTAAAAGGACACTTCGCAGTGTCCTTGTTATATTAAAATTATTTTCTAGCAGTTGAAACACTAACAACAACTTTATTTGTTTTTTCAGTGCCTGAAGACCTTGACGCCATATCTTTATTTTGTTGAGCTTTAGATTTAGATTTTTTAGCACTTACAGATGAGTGAGATGTAGTCTTTTTAGTTTCCTCTTTTTTGTTAGTTGTTGTATTTCTTCCAGAAGTTCTACCGCCACTTGTATTAGTTTCATTTTCATTTACTGTAGTTTTAGCATCAGCTACCTTACCAGAAACTTTTCTGTTTCCAGCACTTCTAGCACTTCTAGAAGTACCTGATGAAGTTGTAGAAGAAGCATTAGAAGCTGGTCTTTTAGTTGAAGTAGTTGTGTTTTGCTCAGCATTAGTTGTAGAAGAAGTTGATTGAGAAGGTCTTCTAGCAGCGTGAGCCTCTTCAGCCCCTCCAGCCATAGTAGCACCGATACCAGCAACAACACCAAGAGCAGCACCAAGAGCTACAGCTTTTTTAGCAACCTCTTTTTTATTATTTTTTTTGTTTGAATTACTCATTTGAAAATACCTCCTTGTTTTTAGAAAACATCCTATAAAAATTTTAAGTTGTAAGCTTTACAATCATATATTTCGTTGAAAATGTGGGAAGATTTATATTTTATTAACAAAAAATTTTAAAAGGTATTGACAAAAAATAAGATAGGGGAGACCTTAGAGAGGTATCCCCTTATATAAAACTATTTTCTAGCAGTTGAAACACTAACAGGAATAACTTTTGGAGTTCTATTTGAAGTTCTATTTGAACTTTTATTTTCTAATCCATTATCTTTTGTATCTTTAGTGACTGTATTTTCAGGAATAAAATCCTTTGTAATATGTTGGTCTTTATATTCATCAAGATTTGCTTTATCTACATTTGTATAAGGTCTCTTAGTGTGCGAGAATTTTTTATCTGAATTTATTCTAGATTCTTTATTTGATTTAGTATTACGATTTCTAGCTTCAGCTTCTTTAATATTTAAATTTGTTCCGATTGTTGCGACTACTCCGAGTGCAGTACCAATAGCTACAGCTTTTTTAGTAAGTTCTTTGTGATCATTTTTTTTAGAATTATTCATAACAATTACACCTCTTTTCGTATTGAAGGAGAATTATTAAACTAGATTTTATTATGCTTTTGTATCTGTATATTGATTTCCTAATCCAGAGCTAACTACTTTATTTGTATTTGTTGGAGTCTGTGGTGTTGGTACAACAGTAGGACCTTTAGTACCGTTAGATCCTGAGGATTGTCCTCCAGCACTGTTTGTAGCACTAATTATACCTGCGATAATACCAGCGATTGCTCCAGCTCCAGCTACAGCAGCTACACCGATTCCTACTTTTTTAGCAGTTGACATTCCTGTATTTGGATTATTTGTGTTTTGATTTTGTGTTACATCTTCGTATTCTCCAATAGGTAATTTAACAGCACCATTAGAAGAAGTATTACTAGAAGTACTACTAGATGAAGGTCTTTTTACCAGTGTAGTGTTACCACTATTTGGTGTTTCTGTAGTGTTATTATTTGGTAATTTTAGGGATCCTGATGTTGATCCATTAGTAGCAGGTAATTTTAAACTACCAGTAGCTCCTGTCGAGCTATTAGAATTATTTTTTGTACTGGATGAAGTTGTACCACTAGTAGGTTTTTTAACTGAAGATGTACTTCCTATTGAAGGATTTTTAAGAGAATCTAAATAAGGTTTAGCAAATGGATTAGGCCATTGTTTATTGAATTTTGCAAATCCACGGCTAGTAGTATTAATACCACCAGTAACTTTTGTAGTAGCGTTAGCAACAGCACCACTCTTTGCAGCTACAACTTTAGCTCCTGTATTTCCAGTAGACCCCATATTTCCAGGCTGTATAACTTTTTGAACAGATGATCCAAACCATCTAATAGTTCCTCCTTTAGTCATTAGAGATTTAACTTCTTTAAAGTTACTTAATCCTAAAGTTAACGCTATAGTAGATAAAGAAGCAAGTGATATTGCTTTATAAGATTTGTCTCTATAATTTTTTTGTTTTTTATCATTATTATTTTTTGAATTTTTCATATTGATTTCTCCCATAAAAGTAGTGAATTCCAAATAATTTAAACTCGAGATATATGGATTTATATCGAAATAGAATTTTAAAACTTAATATACAGATTTCATAAAATTTATAAATGAAGTATTAAATGGAAGATACCAAAAAAATAAAAAAACCCATTGATTTAATCAATGAGTTCTCAAATAAAACTATGCTTTAAAATATCTTTCAAGAAGCCCTTTAAATGCCCTTCCGTGTCTAGCTTCATCTTTACACATTTCATGAACTGTATCATGAATAGCATCTAAATTTAATTGTTTAGCTAATGTAGCTAAATCTTTCTTACCTTGACAAGCTCCATACTCAGCAGCAACCCTTTTCTCTAAGTTAATCTTAGTAGAGTTATCAACAACTTCTCCTAAAAGTTCAGCAAATTTAGAAGCGTGCTCAGCTTCTTCAATAGCTATTCTTTTATAAGCTTCAGCAACTTCTGGATAACCTTCTCTATCAGCTTGTCTTGACATTGCTAAGTACATACCAACTTCTGTACACTCAGCTTCAAAATTCATTTTTAATCCTTCAACAATTCTAGGATCAACACCTTTAGCAACACCAATTACATGATCATCAGCCCAATTCATATCACCAGTTTGTTCGTTAAATTTATCAGCTGGTGCTTTACATATAGGACAAACTTCAGGAACAGACCCCTCAGCTATATATCCACAAACAGTACAAACAAATTTCTTCATTATAAAACCCTCCAAAATGTAAAAATTAATTATCAATTAACAACTCAATTATCAATTAACAATTATTATTATATCGGAAAGATTATTGAATTTCAAGATAATATTTTAAAATAATAAATTAATTTTAAAGTAATTATAAGTTTTATGAGCAATACTTAATTTGTAAAGTATTTATAGAAAAATTGTCACGAATGTTATATAATTGTAATCAAACAATGAGTAAATGGAGGGAATTTGTTGTCTAAATGTAAACATAAAGTATTTACCTTATTTATTGCTATGTTTTTAGTACTATCTATTTTCACCGTAAGACCAAATGCGAACACCATTGATAGTAACAGTATTACCGTTAAGACTAAATTTTTGGGAGAATTATCTGGTAAGAATAGATTTATATTTAGTGTGGATGTTGAAAAGAATATCAATGGAGTTATTAAAGAGTTCTTCATTGAAATTGATAATAAGATTGTGCCTATAAGTACATATCAGATTTCTGAAAACAAATACATTATAATTGTTAACCAAAATACAAAATCTTATAATATAAATAATGTAAAATTGGGTGTAAATGTTATTGTGAATAGATCTCAGGAAAGTATAAAGGGAATAGCAAGTTTAACTGCTAAGAATGAGAAATTTAGAGCTGCAAAAGTGGTTGGAGATCCAAGACTTTTGTATTACAACCAAAATCAAATAGTTTTGGCAGTTGAAATAGATGATCCTTGGGATATGCTTAAAAGTGTACAAGCTATGCTTGTGTATCCAGAATTAAGGAGTAATTTCAATACTACCTTTGAAGTGAAATATATTTTAGTATCTGGAGAGCTTAAACAATATGCATACATATATCTTGAAGGATTTCCATCAAATAATCCACTTAAAATTACTTCGAATTTGTTATTCCAGAAGAGTTTAAATGATGGATCTATTAATAAAGTAACTAAAATATTTTTACATAATTTTCAGAAGAAAAATATTGTAGAGAATCTTGTACAAAATATTTATACAACTTTATTAGGAAGAAAGCCGTCAAGTGCAGAACTTAAAAATAATACTCAGGAATTAATAGATAAAACATTATCAGTTAGCACTTTGATCATAAAAATCATACATAGTAATGAGTTCCAAAACAAACAAATATCTGATCAAGATTTTGTTACTAGGGTTTATAAGGTTATATTGGATCGTGATCCTGATGATGATGGAAAAAATTATTGGGTTGGTGAAGTTAAAAAAACGTCACGTGATGCTGTTTTGAAACAAATGTTAACATGTGATGAATACTTAAGATTGATGCAAGAAATAGGTTTGAAAGTTTAGAATTTGACTATGATTTAATTAATTTTAGATCATAGTTTTTTTATATCGTAAAGTTAAATAAAAATTCACATATTAAAAAGTTATAAATTTATAGCCTATGAACTGGAAAATTTTTACAAAACATTGTATTATTATCTAATGTTAGGAGAAAGTATGGAAAATTTAAAAATTAATTTTAAAGAATTTATTTTAGATAATGGATTTAAAATTCTTGTTTTAAATAAGCAATGTAAATTTTTTAATTTTAATCTTGGAATTAAAATTGGAAGTGCATATGAAACGGACAATGAAAGAGGATTTAGTCATTTTATTGAACATATGTTATTTAGATCAAATTGTAAATTTAAAGACTATGAAGTAAACAATATTATTGAATTTTTGGGTGGGGATTATGATGCATTTACTGATTATGGTTCAACTGTATTATCTATAAATGGATTGGATGATGATTTAGAAAAATGTATAGAATTAATTTCATCCATGGTTATGAGTCCTAAATTTGATAGTGAAGAGATGGACATTGAGAGAGATATAATAATTTCGGAATTAGATTCATGTTATGCAAATTATGAGGAGTTTAGTTTTTTAAAGCTAAATGAACAAGCTTTTGAAAAATCTCATATAAGGTATGACATAGCAGGTGATAGAAAATTATTGGAAAGTGTAACTACTGATGATTTAATTAAATTTTATAATAAATATTATGTTCCGAATAATGCGTATGCGGTTGTTATTAGCTCATACAGTGAAGAGTACATAGTTAGTTTATTAAAAAAATATTTTAACTCCTGGCAAAGAAAACATATTTCACATAAAAAATTGATTGAAGAGGTAAATATTTCCAAGACTATAGTTAGTGAAAAGAGCGATTTAGAAATAAGTACTGTTACATATTTGTTTGTGTTTAAAGATTTACAACAAGGCGAGAAAATACTTTTAAAATTAGCAGAGTATAAACTTGGAGGAGGCTCAAATTCTATATTATTTAAGAAAGTAAGAGATGAAGAAGGGCTGGCTTATGATATTTATACACAATTAGAAATTAGTGACGAATTTAAGGGGATGTATATTTTTTGTACGACTGGTAAGGAGAACATAGATAGAGCTAGGAAAATTATAGATGAATGTATATTAGAAATAAAGAATTGCAGTTATAATTTTGATTATTATAATTTGAATTTGATGAAAAAGCTACAATTGATAGCTATATATTCAATTCTTGAAGATAATAGAAAACTTGGATTGTATTTAATAGATAAACTACTTTATGATAAAAATATTGAATCATATATGGAAGATTTGGAAAAAATAGGGAATATTAATAAGCGACAAATAATGGAAGTTTGCAAAAAGTATTTTAATAATCCAACAGTTCATATTCTTAAAGGAAAATAGTTATGAGTAGAGAATTTATAATTGCGAAAAACTTAGCATTAAAGTTATTAAATCGGTATGACAAAACGCAAAAAGAAATGAAAAAGTATCTTTTGGATAAATGTGTTGATCCAAATGTAGCAGATGATGTAATCAAATACTTGTTGGAGTACAACTTTATAAATGATTACAGATATGCTAAAAATTACATAAATAAGAACTTATTAAAGTATGGTGAAAAGAAAATATTTTTTGATTTAATTCTTAAGGGATTAGATAATGAATTTTTAAAGGCGGAATTTTCAAAAATATCTGATGAACAAAAGATAGAAATAGGCGTTAAGATATGTCAAAAGAAGTATGATGTAATTAAAGATAAATTTGAGGTATTTAAAATTAGACACAAGCTATTTTGTCACCTAATTGGAAAAGGATATGATTATGACTTAGCGACTAAAATAATAGATCAAGTTTATTTGAAAAATTAGATGATTTTGTTACATTGGATGTCTACTTTAAAGGGGATTACGGGTTGTTTAATTTATTAATAGATACCTTAGACAATGGTATTATATCTATTTTTATTGTGGTATTGTTTATTTTTACTTTGTTTAGAGGAATTGTTAAGTATAATAAGTTACAATATATTTTTCGTGATATTGGATTTTATATAAATGTAATTTCTATTTATCTTGTTTATTTATCTTATGATATTATTGCTTATGAATTATATTATTTGGTTTTGAATGTTTTTAATATAAATCGTGCAGATAATACATTGATTGGATTTATATTGAAGGTAGGATTATTCGTTTTAGTATTTATGATTTATAATTTAATATGTAGGTGTATTCATATTATATTGTTTAAAAACATGGTTATTAAATCTCATAAGTTTTTATTTCAACTTCCAAATATATTTAGATATGTAGTATTTGGAATTATAAAAGCTCCAAAAGCAATTCTTATTGTATTAATTTTTATTTTCGCTCTTAATACATTTTCCATGTTTTTGACAGAGAATAATAAGATTAATAAACTTATAAATTCATCTAACTTATATAAAAGTATATCTAATAGAATTATAGTTCCATTTAAGTATGATTTAAATGAGATCATGCTTAATATTTTTAATCCTATTTTAGATACATTTAATGATATTAGGTCAAATAACATAAAGTATTTGTATAATGGAGTTACGATAGATGAGGCAACAAGAAGTACTGATGAAATTGTAGAATTTGCTGTACAAAGTACGAAAGGACTAGTTAACTCTTATGATAAGGCGAGAAAATTATATGATGATGTGATAAATATGCTTGAATATGATGAGGAAAAATCAAATGATATATTAAATGAAGATTTCAGTAATTTATCTGGAGCTATTTCTGCATTTGAAAGCAAATTGGGAATTTGTTTTGACTATGCGAGCCTTTATTCTGTACTTGCAGAAAGTATACAGTTGCCAACTCGTATTGTGGTTGGTAAAGGATACAATGGAACTAGTTGGATAAACCATGCTTGGAATGAGGTTTACATTGATGAATCAGATTCTTGGATTGAAGTTGATACTACATTTGGTGAGACAGGCAACTATTTTGATATTAATAATTTTGAACAAGATCACATAAGGGAAAGAGTTATATGGGAATTTTCAGTTTAAAATATAATTATAGGGTAGTTTTAATTGGGGGATTAAGACTACCCTTTTATTTTTATTTTTTAGTTTTATCGAATGAATCTAAAATCATAGATATTGCTTTTTTGCATTCATAGTCATCATTATTAATAGCCCATGACCAATTAAAATATGTAAGAGCTTTTGCATTATCACCAAGTAGTGAGTAACAATAAGCCAAATTAAATAGGTACTTATGGTCAAGTTTTATTTCAAGAGCCTGTTTTAATAAATTAATTGCCTCATCATATTCTTTTAATTTTATGTAGCAAACTGCAGAATTATAAAGTGAGCATGCTTCACTTCCTTGGTGTTGAATAGATTTTTTATATAATGAGATTGCCTTCTTGTAATCTTTTTTATTGTAATAATCATTCGCCTTTTTAAAGTAAAAATCCAAAATTAATCACCTCTTGTTAAACTTAATATTATTATTCCAAAAATTACCTTGATTATTCAGTTTAACATATAAATATTTTTGACAATGATATACTATGTGATAAAATATTGATAATGTAGAAGAAAAAAATTAGTGATAATTATGAAGTTTACGGAGGGTTAAATGAGAGAAGAATTAGGTAAGTATAGTCCCGTAGAGTTTGAAAAAGATATTTTTGATACTTGGCAGAAAAATGATTTGTTTAGGGCTAGGGTTAATGAAGATAAAAGGCCTTATGTTATATCAATGCCTCCTCCAAATATAACAGGCAAGTTGCACTTGGGTCATGCTTTGGATTTAACGTTGCAAGATATTTTGATACGTTTTAAAAGGATGCAAGGCTTTGAGGCTTTATGGGTTCCAGGAGAAGACCATGCGAGCATTGCAACTGAAGTAAGAGTTGATAATGAACTTTTAAAGAATGGAATAAAGAAATATGATTTGGGACGTGAAAAGTTTTTAGATAGAGTTTGGGAATGGACAGATGAATATAGGGCAAAAATACGTAAGCAAATTGAAACGATAGGGACGTCTTGTGATTTCTCAAGAGAAGCTTTTACAATGGATAATAACTTGAGCAAAGCTGTTAGAGAGGTTTTTGTAAAGTTATATAATCAAGGATACATATATCAAGGGAATAGAATTACAAACTGGTGTCCAAAGTGTACAACAGCCCTTTCTGATGCAGAAATTGAATATAAAGAAATGAAAGGTAAGTTTTGGCATATTAAGTATCCATTAGAGATCGGGGATGGATATTTAGAAATTGCTACTACTAGACCAGAAACTCTTCTCGGAGATGTTGCTGTTATGGTTCATCCAGATGATGTTAGATATAAAAAGTATATAGGAATGAATGTTATTCTACCTCTTGTTGGTAGAAAAATTCCTGTTATAGCAGATTCATATGTAGATATGGAATTTGGTACAGGGGTTGTTAAAGTAACTCCAGCTCATGATCCGAATGATTATGAAGTTGGTCTAAGACATAATTTACCACAAATTAGAGTGCTAGATGAAAAGGCCTGTGTAAATGAAAATGGTTTTGAGTATGAAGGTTTGTATAGATATGATGCCCGTGAGAGAATAGTTGAGGATTTGCAGAAGAAAGGATTATTATTATCCATAAGAGATCATGATCATAATGTGAGTTGTCATGATAGGTGTGGGACAATTATTGAGCCTATTATTTCTACTCAATGGTATCTTAAGATGGAGGAACTTGCGAAGCCGGCAATAGAATGTGTTAAAAATAAGGAAATTTCTTTTATACCAGAGAGATTCGAAAAGATATATTTTAATTGGATGGAAAATATTAAAGATTGGTGTATTTCTAGACAGCTTTGGTGGGGACATAGAATTCCTGTTTTTTATTGTAAAGATTGTGATAACGTTATGGTTTCTTCTGATGATTTGGATAAATGTGATAAGTGTTCATCAACAGAAATTTATCAAGATGAAGATGTACTAGATACTTGGTTTAGTTCAGCTTTGTGGCCATTTTCTATTTTGGGTTGGCCGAACGAAACAGAAGATCTTAAGTATTTTTATCCAAATGAAACTTTAGTAACAGGATACGATATTATATTTTTCTGGGTTGCTAGGATGATTTTTTCAGGATTACATAATATGGGAGAAGTTCCTTTTAGAAAAGTATTTATACATGGAATTATAAGAGATTCTCAAGGAAGAAAGATGTCGAAGTCTCTCGATAATGGAGTCGATCCTATGGATGTAATTGAAAAATATGGTGCAGATGCCTTAAGATTTATGCTTATAAATGGAATTTCACCAGGAAATGATATTAGATATATCAAAGAAAAGGTTGAATCTGCATCTAATTTTGCAAATAAGATATGGAATGCTTCTAAGTTTGTCATGATGAATTTGGATGAAGAATTAATTGAGAAGTATAAGGATTGCAATGAATATAGTTTAGCTGATAAATGGATTTTGAATAAATTAAATACATTAGTAGATGAAGTTACAAATAATTTTGAAAAGTTTGAACTTGGTGTTGGATTATCTAAGATTTATGATTTTATATGGACCGAGTTTTGTGATTGGTATATAGAGTTATCAAAGATTATTTTACATGGTGAAAGTGAGAAGCAAAAAGGAGTTACTCTGAGAGTATTAAGGAGAGTTTTGATAGATTCATTGAAATTATTGCATCCAGTGATGCCTTTTATAACAGAAAAATTGTATGTAAATTTAAAAGATTTTGATAATGAATTTATAACTACGTCTAATTTTCCTGTATTTGACAATAATTTAAATTTTAACGAATTTGAAGATAATATGAATTATGTTATAGAATCAATTAGAGCTATAAGAAATCTAAGATCACAAATGAATATACCACCGTCAAAGAAGGCAAAACTTTATATTGTTCCTAAGGGTAATTTTAGAGATATTTATGTAGAGTCTTTGATTTATATAGAAAAGTTGGGTTTATCAAAAGATATAGAAATTGTTTCGAAGATTGATGAAGAACTTGTAAATTCTAATAAAGTAGTGACGGTTGTTTCATCATCTTCAAATATGTATGTTCCGTTGTTAGATTTAGTTGATATTAATAAGGAGCTTGATCGTTTATCTAAAGAGAAGGATAAA
The DNA here is from genome assembly GCF_000709435.1 of Candidatus Arthromitus sp. SFB-mouse-NL. Taxonomy (NCBI): domain Bacteria; kingdom Bacillati; phylum Bacillota; class Clostridia; order Eubacteriales; family Clostridiaceae; genus Candidatus Neoarthromitus; species Candidatus Arthromitus sp. SFB-mouse-NL. Next base: position 1,141,684 of record NZ_CP008713.1, on the reverse strand, counting down.
TTGGATAAAGAAATTGAGCGTTTGAATAAGAAATTATCAAATCAAGGATTTGTGAGTAAGGCTCCAGAAAAAGTTATAAAAGAAGAGAAAGATAAGCTTAGAAAATATGAATCTATGGTTGAGGAAGTAGATAAAAGTATTGCAAATTTTAAGTCTAAGTTTTAATAGAAATAAAGTTACATCTGAATAAATTTGACATTATGTGCAAATAATCTTTCTTGGATTTAAAATTCAAGGAAGATTATTTTATTTATAGAATAAGTATATATATATATATTTAATAATTTTATAAAATAAGGAGAGAGTAATGAAAAGAATTTCCAAATGTTTTTTAGCGTTGTTTCTAATTTTAAGTATGTGTTTATCTACGTATAAAACTGTGGAAGTATCTTCTAAGGCAAATATGATTATAACTCAAACCTCAGACAAGCTATTAGGAAATTTTATTGGGTCAGCTTACAATATTTTTTATGGACGTGAGGCTGATTTAGATGGATTTAGATATTGGTATAATATGCTTAGTACTGGTAAAGTATCTGCGAGAACATTTATAGAGAAGTTTGTATTGGAGTCTAAGGAATTTTTAGATTCAGTTAAACTTAAGGAAGAATTTATAAGTAAGATTTATAGATTTATATTTGGAAGAGATACGGACAAGCAGGGTAAACAATATTGGTTAGATTATATAGATGGAAGGATTTTATATTACTATAGAAGTGAGTACCCTTCAACATATAAAAATAGTGAGATTCTTATTTTAAGGTGGAATATAAATGATTCACCTAAAGTGATTAGTGATGTTATGAACAAATTAATCTTTAGTGATGAATTTGCTGTAAGGATATCTCTTATGAACATAAAGTTAGACAAGAATAATGTTAATATACCGGTAAATAGGACTGATGCTTTAAGTATATATAATTTATTAGAGAATGATATAAAACTTGTGGATTATACTGATGAGATTGAAAAGAGAAAACAAGAGGCACTAAGACTTGAGCAAGATTTAATCAATAGAGTAGGTTCATCTAGGTTGAAAAATAAAATTTTGACTTATTTAGGAGATATGGTTAATAATGTTGCTGTTTCGTTTTATGACGTTACAACAAAAGAATCATTTGACATAAATGGGGACGTATTATTTAAGGCGGGAAGTACTCACAAAGTACCACTTAATATTGTTTTATATGATCTTGTACAATCTGGTAAAATAAATTTAAATAGCAAAGTTGAATATGTTCATTCACAACATTATGAAGGTGGTTCAGGAGTTTTACAAGGTTATCTAGTGGGAGAATATTTACCTCCACAGACTTTTGCTGAATTATCTAAAAGATCTCTCCTAAATTCAGATAATATTGCAGCTAATATGTTAATAACTGGAATTAATCAGGTTACAAGTCTTTATAGAGAATATGGAAAAATTTTGGAAGAACCATTAAATAGGACAGGCAATCTTTTTTCAACAAATGAGATGAGAAAATTTTTACTTAAGTTATACGAAAACAAGGATAATAATCCTTATTATAAAAATATTATTCAATATTTAAAAGATAGTTCAACAGGTGTTAGAATGGGAAGATATATACCTGAGGGGATTGTTGCAAATAAGTATGGATCATTTCAAGGGAATTATCATGATATAGGAATTGTTTTTGGAGATAGACCATTTATTTTGGTAATTTATACTAAGGATTTAAGTAATGCAGAAAAAGTAATAGCGGATATTTCAAAGATTGTATATGAAAGGTAAGGCATTTAGCCTTACCTATTTTTTATGTAATTAAATAAAAAAACATTTGGAAATAAATTGTTTCTTGAATATCATGAATTGTTGAGCAACTATTGGAAAGGGGAATCTATGAATGATTTGTATATTTGTAATGGATTATCAAATTATATTTCAAAGATTAATTTAACGGATAGTATTCATCAAAAAATACATTTAGAAGATGAAAATAAAATTATAGGAATACATGGAATTGATTTTTTAGATGATAAAATTTATATTGCAGGGAATAATAGTTACAATTTTTATGAGATTAACATAAATACATGGAGAATTAAATCTTGGGAAATTGGAATGTTTACGAATGACTTAAAGATTATAGATGATTTTATTTATTTAATATGTAGTGATACAAATTGTCTTGTGGTCTATGATATGACAAACAAATGCTTGTGTTATCAGATTGAATGTGGAAATTATCCACAAAGTATGGAGATAAACAATAAATATGAAGTGATCTGTGTTACAAGTTCCAAGAGTGATCAAATAAATATGATTGATTATAAGATTAACGATGTTATAAAAAATATTAGGACGGGAAACTTTCCAATGAATTCAAAATTTTATAAGGATAGTAAATATATCTTTGTGTGTGAGAGTAACTTTGGTGATGAAATTAATGGAACTTTTAGTATTTATGATTTTGATACAGGTCAAAATTATAAGAGTATAAAATTAAATACACCTGTAGATATGTATATTGATTATGAATCGAAATCCGTTTTTGTATCAAATTATTTAGGAAATTGTGTAAGCATAATAGATTTGTTAGAATTGCGAGAGATCGGTAGGATATATGTAAATGGAAATCCGAGAGGAATTTATAAGAATGGGAGATTTTTATATGTTGTGTTAGGAGATAAAGAACTTTTAATTAAATATGATTTGTATACCCGTAAGAAGGAAACTATAAGGATTGGTGAAGATCCATCTAGAATATATGGGTATTAAAAAAATGATACTTAGAATAAGCGAATCTTTGTAGCTTAACTAAGTATCATTTTTTTTGTTTAGTTATGGCAGATAAAATTAAATTATAAATATGATCAGAATTATCTTTGCAATTTTTGGTTATTAGTTGAATTTGATCTTTGGATTGATTAGGTATAATTAAATTTAATATAGGTTTATTATTTTTTAAAAATGTGACTTCCAGGTTATTGGATTTGATATTTACCTCTGATGAAATGATTTGATTTTTCTTTTCGATTGCTGACATATAATTTTTGAAACAATCGATTTTAAACTTAGATATTCTATTTTGAAACATTTCGAGTATTTTTCTTCCAAGGGGTGCGATTTTATATAGTTCTTCATTTTTTGAATGTATAATTATTAAATATTCATTTTCGACTAATTCAATTAAATATTGCTGGAGCAAAAAATAATTTAAAAAATTATTACTCAGTATGATATCTGTTATACAGTCATTTGAGCAAGGGTGTTTTAATTTTTTTATTATATATAAAATCAAAAGTTTATTATCTGCAAGTTCTATGATATCTTTCAGCATAAATCAATTCACCTCATTAATCATATATAGTTATTCTAATCTTAAAAGCTAAATAATACAAATAAAAATATTTTTGTTTTTTTAAATTTTTAATATTAAAAACTAAATTAGCATATATTTTACATAAAATAATTAATTAGGAGGAAAAAATTGGGTAATAAAATTAAAAATAAAAAGAAGGTTAAATATTCATTTATTGGAACAGCTTTTATGTTATTCTTATCAGTAATAGTTACATATGTGTATTTTTATAATCCAACGGTACTTACATTTAGCAGTCAAAAATCATTACCAATATATAGGGTTGATACGGAGGAAAAGAAAGTTGCTATAACTTTTGATGTGAATTGGGGGAAGGATTATACGATGCAAATATTAGATATATTAGATAAATATGATTCTAAGGCATCGTTTTTCTTGATTGGAAAATGGATTGATTATAGCAAAGAGAATGTTGATCTTGTTAAAGAGATGAATAAGAGAGGGCATGAGGTAGCAAATCATAGTAATATACATCCAGATTTTACAAACATAGATAGAGATAGAATAGTTAGAGAACTTGAGATAACTGATAGTAAAATTTATGAAATTACAAACAAGAGAAGCAAATTATTTAGATTTCCTAAGGGAGAGTATAATCAAAATTCTGTTGAGATAGTTAAGAGTTTAGGATATATTCCAATTCAATGGGATGTTGATTCTATTGATTGGAAAGAAGATGGATTGGAGAGTGAATATCAACGTGTAAAAAATAAACTCCAAGCTGGATCAATTGCACTGTTTCATACTAATGCTAAAAATACACCAGAGAATTTAGAGCGGATATTAAAGGAGTTTAAAGATCAGGGATATGAATTTGTTACATTATCTGAACTTTTATATAGAGAAAATTATGAGATAGATAATATGGGTGTCCAGAAACAATTGAAAAATATTACTTAAATGTTAATAAAATTAAAATATTGAAAGATATGTTAATGAATTTTATAATGTATTGTATACAATCAAGGTAATAAAAAAAATCCTATCTAATATACATATTAGAGAACAAAAACTAATGTGGAGAGGTGTATTATGGATATAAACCTAGTTAATAATAGGATATGGCTCGAAGGAAAGGGAGTAGATGAACCTAAATTTAGTCACGAAATGTTTGGAGAAGGATTTTATAATTTTGACATAGAGGTTATGCGTTTAAGTGATTCGAAAGATGTTTTGAGTGTAACTATATCAGAAAGAATAATGGTTGGAATAGATTTTTCTATTGGAACAGAGATAATGTTGGAAGGTCAATTGAGATCTTATAATAAAATTGTGGATGGGAAAAATAAATTAATATTAACTGTTTTTGCTCGTAATGTTACTCCTTGTACAGAAAGAAGTAAGAATCCAAATGAAATTTATTTAGACGGTTATATTTGCAAACAACCACTCTATAGGACAACTCCTTTTGGTAGAGAAATTGCTGATGTACTTTTAGCGGTTAATAGAGCTTACAATAAATCTGATTACATACCTACTATAGCATGGGGAAGGAATTCTAGATTTTGTAAGAATTTACAAGTTGGAGATAATATAAGAGTTTGGGGACGACTGCAAAGTCGAGAATATCAAAAGAAGATTTCTGAAACTGAGAAAGTAACAAAGGTAGCATATGAGGTGTCAGTCTCTAAAATGGAAAAAGTAGATAAAGATAATAGAGTTGTTGATTCGTCTGAGGATGTTGGATAGAAGAAGGCCATCTTATGATGGTCTTCTTCTGTTTTTTAGAGACTTCTTAGATCTTCTAAGATTTTAGTTCTATCTTTTACCGCTTGATCTATTTCTTTAATAATTCTTGCAGGAGAACCAGTTACAACTGTATTTGGAGGTACATCTTTTGTTACGATAGCACCTGCTCCAACTACAGAATTTTCACCAACACGTACACCTTCAAGTATTACAGCGTTAGCGCCTATAAGAACATTATTTTCTATTACACATGGTTCTTTTGATGGTGGTTCAAGAACTCCTGCTACAACAGCACCTGCTCCTAGGTGTACATTTTTGCCGAGTTTTCCACGAGCACCAACAACGGCATTCATATCAACCATACTACCTTCTCCAATTTCAGCACCTATATTTATAACTGCTCCCATCATGATTATACAATTCTTTTCTATTGTTACCATATCTCGAATTATTGCACCAGGCTCAATTCTTGCCTCTATATCTATTAGATTCAGCATTGGGATTGCAGAGTTTCTCTTTGAATTTTCAATTCTATGTCTGTTTATTTTAGATTGATTTTTGGATAGAAATGAAATAATGTCTTCTTTTTCACCAAATAGAGTGTAATTTCCGTTTGATCCGTAAAATTCTAAATTATTAAAATCTTCGTCTGTTAAATTTCCCTTTAAGTAGACTTTTAAAGGAGTTGATTTTTTAGCATCTTTTATGTATCTTGCGATATCATAAGGATTTTTCATATCGTAATTCATTTAATATTATTCCTTCCTTTTTGTTAATTCATAAGTATTATACATTATATATTGATGATTTTGGATGGTAGGATAAAAAATAATTAAATAGTAATGGATTAATATAAAAGTGTAATGTAAAATTTATGTTAGAGGAGGGAAAGGCTTGGAAAAGAATGGATATATACATATTTATATGGGAGACGGTAAGGGGAAAACTACATGTGCTTTAGGACTTGCATTTAGGAGTATTGGAGCGGGGTTTAGAGTTATGATGGTTCAATTTCTTAAGAATTGGCACACGTCTGAATTGGATAGCATTAAACTTTTGGGTGATAGATTTGAAATTTATAGGATTGAGAGCAAAAAGAGTTTTACTTACAATCTCAACGAAGAACAGCTTAATTTGCTTAGAGAAGAAATTAAAGTTGAATTGAATAAAGCTAAGGAATTTATAAATTCAGGAAAATACGATTTGATAATTTTAGATGAGGTTCTTGGTGCAATTCAAGGAGGATTTATAGATGAAGCCGAAATAATTGAAATTATGAGGAATAAGCCGAAGAGTCTTGAATTAGTTTTGACAGGTAGAAATGCATCTCAAACTTTAATAGACAATGCTGATTTGGTTAGTAAGATTGATAAAGTTAAACATTATTATGATGATGGCATTTTAGCTAGAGTCGGCATAGAATATTAAAAGTTTTTAGGAGGATTATTTGTTATGAATAGACATATGAAAAATGTTCAGTATTCTGGTATAAGAAAATTTTTTAATGAGGTTAGGAATTACCCAGATGCCGTTTCTTTAACAGTAGGACAACCTGATTTTAAACTTCCAAAGTCTCTTAAGAAAGGAATTTTGAGAGCTTTAGATGAGGGAAAAACTTATTATACTATGAATCAAGGAATACCTGAGCTTAGAGAGAGGATATCTAAATATTTGGATGATGAGTATTCTATAAAGTTTTCTAAAGATGAAATGATTTTAACCGTTGGTGGAAGTGAGGCACTTTTTGTAACTTTCAATACAATTTTTAATGAAGGAGATAACGTTTTAACTCCGAGTCCAGGTTATCCTGCATATGAAAATACTCTTAAATTTGTAGGAGCTAATCCTGTTTTTTATAGTGTGAATAAGGATGGTAAAATTGATTTTGATAGGATAGAAAGCGAGTTTAAGAGTAAAGATATTAAAGGAATCGTAATGTGTTTTCCGAACAATCCAACGGGAATTGCTCTGACTGAAGACGATAAGAAGAAGTTTTATAGTATTTTATCTAAGTATCCATATTGTAAAATAATAAGTGATGAAATGTATAGTACTATCATTTATGATAAATTTGAAACTATTTGTGAATATGAGGATTTATTGGATAGAATAATTTTGGTTTCTGGATTTTCCAAGATGTTTTCTATGACAGGATTAAGGCTTGGATTTATTTGTGCAAAGAGTCCGTATATAGAGGAGCTTAATAAAGTTCATTTATATGCGACATCTTCTGCTGTATCTATTGTTCAATATGGTACTTTGTATGGTTTTGATGAGGCTCTTAGAGATGTTGAAATAATGAGAGAAGAGTTTAGGGTGAGAAGAGATTTTATATATGATAGATTAATTAAAATGGGATTTAGAGTTGAAAAGCCGATGGGAGCGTTTTATATTTTTCCATCTCTTGATGGTATAACTAATGAGAAAAGTTATGATTTTTGTGTTGATTTGTTAAAGAATGCGGGAGTTGCTTGTGTTCCTGGTAGTGCTTTTGGTGAAATGGGTGAGGGATATATGCGACTTAGTTATTGTAATTCTATTGATGAACTTGAAAGAGGACTAGTTAGAATTGAAAATTATATAAATAGATAAATTTTGTTAAGAGGTTTTTCAACCTCTTTTTTTGTTGATATCAATTTATTTCTAAGAAGATTTAAAGGCAAACAATTTTATAATTATCGAAAATATTGCGAAAAAAATTATAAAAAAGCTAAATGTTGTAAAAAATAATGATATAATTATCACAGAAACTTTAATAAATTAACTAATTATTTACATATTTATTTTAAAGGGAGAATTAATAAAATGAATTTTAAACGTAAGAGAAGTATTGGAATTTATAGTGGTAGTTTTTGCATGTTATCAATGATCACTGCTGTTTCTTTATATGCAAATGGGAGTAAGCAAGCTAATGCAATTTTGCCTGGCATCGGACCAAAAACTAGCGCCGCTATTCAAAAAGTTGCGAGCTAACTTACTACTGGAGTAGGTGGTCTTAAAGTTTGTCCTGATCCTGAAAATCCATCAAAACATATACTTGGTTTAAAGAATCCAGCAGGTAATTTACACATATATTTAGGACAAAATACACCTAAGTCAAAAGTATTGTTATTGGGGAATTCTGAAGTTAAGACACAGGATTATGTAGGTAGGGATGGTTCAACTAAAAAAATTATTTTACAAACAACTGATGGTTTACCATTTAGAACCAGTAGTAGTGGATTAGGGACTCCAACTTCTACCAAATCATTAGTGTATACATCTAGTGGGGGACAAAATTAAAATATGTATTTAGAATTTGAATTTATTGGGAAATATTAAGTTGATATTTCCCTTTTTTATTATTTGAATCTTAGAATATTTATCAAAATATGAACTAAATTTAACAAAAAAGTTAAAAAATGATGAATTTATTAAAGAAGATGATATAATTGTTAATGAGAATAAATTAGACAATTGAGATTAGAAGTCCGATTAACTTTAAAGTATAAAAAAGGAGAAATATGTAAATGAATGTAAAAAATAAGAAAAGAGCTATAAAGTATGGTGGACGTCTTTGTATGTTGTCAATGGTTACTGTTGCTTCCTTGTGTTCAGCTGGAATTAAAGAAACTATGGTAGTAAAGTAACTTATCCTAATTTGTATGATTCGGGTACTGATAGCCCAAGGCCTTTAGCTGATAGTGGGTTTAGTGGTAGCAGTGGAGCTGGATCTTTGAGTGTTCCAACAAATAATGTAGAATCGGGACCACAAGGTATGTTTCCTACTGTAGTATCTGGAATTAATGGTGGTAATGGTATTGATTCTACTAGGCTAGGTGCAAGACCTAAGAACTCAACTACAAGGAATAACTAATCTCTTGTATTTTATTTAGAGGCCGTAAGGTCTCTTTTTTAAAAATTTTAGATAAAAATTGAAAAAATAGTGCAATTTTGTAAAAAAAATATTATAATTGTTACAGAAAAATGAACTTAATGGTTGGTTTATGATATTGATTAATTTTAAGTTATTTGGAAAGGAGAATTGATGAATGAATAAAAGAAAAGTTGTGAAATATAGTGGGCGTCTTTGTATATTGTCAATGGCTACTGCTGTTTCTTTATGTGTAGTTGGATCTAAAGATGCCAATGCTACAGTTGGTGGTGGTGCTCTTTTTTCATTGACAAGAATGTTTAGAGGCATTGGTGATAGTCTTAATTCAGGAGTTGTTGGTGTAAAGAAAATTATTAGTAGTAAAACAAGTAGTGGTTTAAAAAATAGGGGTCTTTCTGTTAGATCATCTGCTTCTGGTTCAGGATATAAGATTGTTTCATTAGTTAGCCCAGATGGTACAAGAAAGGTATATCCTAATCAGCCTTTGAATCCTAAAGAGAAATTGTTATGGTTAGGAACTCAAAAATTTGGTGTACAAAAATATGTGGGAAGCGATGGAAGTGAGCATGGATTTATTTACAGATCTAACCCACAAAGTGAATCAGGAAAATTATCTGGTCTTAAATTGTCAACGCCACAAACTCCTACACCAACAACTAGAACTGTAACTAAAATTAAGTTGACTAGTACTGGTAGTCCTTCTACTAAGAGTTCTAGTTCAGGTGCTTCTACAAGCACTAGCAGTACTACGACTGGTACATCTAGTACAAGTAGTAGATCTAGTGTTACATCAAGTTCTTCTTCTATGTCATCTAGCTCAGTTACTTCTACAACATCTAGTAGTACAAGTTCTTCTAGAGGCCTTACTCCTAGTGTAGATCAAAGTTTACTTTCTCTATCAGGTGATAAGACAGATGGATATTCAAGATCTGGTGGAGGTAGAAAACATAGACCTGGTTTAGGAGGTTATATTCCAAATCTTTCTATAATAGAGGAATCAAGTTTAGAATAGGAAGTAGTTAAGTAGAATTTTAAGAGATCTTCGGATCTCTTTTTTAAATAAAATTTTATAAGTGTGAATCAAATTAAAATAAAATTTAAAAAAATTAAATTTTATGAGAAAAGTGGTATAATTATTTCGAAACAATAAATTAAATAAAAATTAATCATTATTTAAAATTTGATTGATAAAGGAGAATAATACATGGATGTCAACAAAAAGAAAATTAGAGTTTATGGTGGAAGTCTTTGGGCATTATCAGTGATTAGCGCTGTTTCTGTATATTTATCTAAAGGTGAAGATGCTAGTGCTATGGTCAGAAACATGATGGCTAAGCTTACTTCTTCAGCATCAGGTTTAACTAGGAATATTCTTTCTACTTCAGGTAAAATAACTGGTCTTAGAGTTTCCGATGATCCTACATCACCAGTAAAGAAACTTGTTGCACTTTTTGACTATGAAAATAATACAACAAAGTTATATCCTGGACAGGGTCCAGCACCTAAAGAAAAATTGTTGTGGGAAAAAGGTACATACGGTGTACAGAAATATACGGGGAGTGATGGGCGACAGCGTAGATTTATGTATAAAACTAGTTCTTCAACTACGTCTACAGCTCCAACTAGTACTGTATCTTCTTCAACTATGCCTGTAGCTTCAACAAGTAGCGTCTCTTCTTCATCTGTTTCTGGTGCGGGACAATCTACAGGTTCTTCAACTCAAAGTGGAGGACAATCTACATCTTCAGGAGGTACTGGAACAGGAAGTGGGAAATTTACATCTAGGTTAAATTTATATGTGATTAAAGAAGGAGATAAGGTTAAGTTTGTAGAGAAAGATAAAGTTACGGTTAGGAATCCTAGCTTTTTAGAACAATCTCTAAATATTTATAATAGGTTTAGAGATGGTAACACAGGTACAAGTACAACGCCTGTTTCCAGTGGTGGTACAAGTGTATCAACTTCAACACAGACTCCTACGACAACTACAGTTACAACTTCTACGCAAACTACTGGGATAGGTACAGCTCCTGTACAAACACCTAGTTCAAGAGCACAAACAATAGTAGTAACTAGCACTGGAACTACTCCGACTTCGACTGTCAGTCCTTCTTTATCAACTGGGACAACTAGTAGTATAAGTACAGGCACTACTACTGCAACTAGTAGCGGTTCAAGTACGAAGACACCAACATCAAGTACAAGTATGACTCCAGCACCTACTACTAAAAGTACATTAAGTGGGATTAGATTGTCATCACCACAACCATCTATAGTTGGTAGGAATGTGATTAAATTAAAAGGATCTTCAACTAGTAGCACAAGTACAAACACTACTCCAGTAACTACTACTGCAACTAGTAGCAGTTCAAGTACGAAGACATCAAGTACTGGTGTAGGTGCAAGCACAACTACAACTGTGACGCCTGTTTCTAGTAGCAGTACAAGTAATATTCAAACATCTGCTTCAGGAGCACAAACAACAGTAGTAACTAGCACTGGAACTATTCCAACTCCAACTGTTAGTCCTTCTTCATTAACTGGAACAACTGGTAGCACAGGTACAAGTACTACCTCAGTAACCACTACTACAACTAGTAGTAGTGCTTCAAGCACGAATAAAGCAACATCAAGCACAAGTACATTAAGTGGGGTTAAATTGTCATCACCACAACCAACTCCAAATAGTAGGAGTGTGATTAAATTAAAAGAAACGTCAACTTAATGGCACAAGTACGATTTCATTACCAGCTACTAGTTCAGAGATAAAAGTAACTACTACTTCTTCTGACGGAGGATTTGAAAGGTTCATATAGAGGTCTTAAGAATCTATTTACTTAGCAATTTTTAGAATCTGTTAGTAGAACTACAAATCGACTGGAACAACTAGTAGTTCAACAACTTCAACTGGTTCAGGACAATTGTAATAACGTCATAATAAATTGAATTTATTGAGAGATCTTAGGATCTCTCTTTGAGAAAGTAAATTTATAAAAATTTGAAAGAGATCATATGATCTCTTTTTTTAAGTTTTTTAGCAAATATGAATTAAATTTATATAAAAAATTAAAAAATAGTGAACTTTGTCAAAAATAATGTTATAATTATTACAAAAAAATGAATTAAGCAAGAAGGATTAAGTTGTTTTTTGATTTTAATTATTAAAGATGGAGGAGAATACATGGCTGTTAAAAATAAAAAAAATATCGGACTGTATAGCGGAAGTCTTTATGTATTATCAGTGGTTGCGACCATGTCTTTATATTTTAGTGATGCTGAGAAAGCAAATGCCACAGTTGGAAGTAGAGTAGGTTCTGTAGTTAGCAGAGTTACGAGTAGTTTGATTGGCAGAACTGGAAGTGTAGTAACTAGAACTGGAAGTGGTTTGGGTTCTAATACTGGTTCGAGTGGAAGAGCTTTGACTAATCCAGCTGATAGTGGTCTGAGATTAGCGACAACAGTAGAAACTAATATTCCAACGTCAGGACAAGGTCAATTTCCAACACATAAAGTTACGCATAAGTTTGGAGTTAATGTAGATGAATTTGTACCTGTAGGACCTATTGATCTAAATAAAAGGTATGTTCAATATGTTACTTCAAGTGGTGAATTAAGGACATATGAGAGAAATATGGCAACTAGATTTGAATTGTTCTTAAAAGGAGAAATTGGAAGAGATAAATATGTAGATACTACTACTGGAAGAGTGACAAGTTACATATATCGTTCTAAACCAAAATGGATAATTGGTTCAGATATAATTCAAGCACAACAAGCTAAACTTGAAGAAACAGGATCTATTAATAGTGTTAACTCTGCTGTGAGTTCAGTATCAAGTGTAAGTGCAAATAGTAGTGCAAGTAATGTAGCAAGTAATAGGGTAACTTCTAGTTTGAATTTAAATATGGTTAAAAATCCTGATGGTGGTGTAAGTTTTGTAGAAGATAAAGGCAGTGTTGGAACGGTTAAAGTTAATAATCCAGAACTTATTGCTACAGCTCAAAAAATAGCTGATGGATTAAAAGTAAATGAAAGAAAAAATGTTGTTTTAAGGAATCCAGATAAATCTACTCAGACACCTATAGTACAAGTTAATAATACTTCTTCACAAACTGATAGTCAAAGTTCACAATCAGGAACATCGGGTAGTGCTGTAGGTACAGTTAAAGTTAATAATCCAGGTATTATGGATGTAGCAAAACAAATTGCATCGAAATTAAAAGTAAGTAGTGGAACAAATGATACATCTACAGGAAGTCCAGATAAAGCTACTCAAACACCTACAGTACAAGTTACTAATACTTCTTCACAAACTGATAGTCAAAGTTCACAATCAGGAACATCGGGTAGTGCTGTAGGTACAGTTAAAGTTAATAATCCAAGTGTTATGGATCCAGCTAGAAATTTAGCAAGCAAGTTAAAAGTGAAGGATACAAGTTCAAGTTCTACTGGAACTTCAGGAACTTCTCAAACTGGACAAGTGACGACTCCATCAACTTCAACTTCTTCTAGCAAACAGGTAACATCAACAATGACAAGTCCGACTAGTTCTGGAAGTGAAGATGGACAACATTCAACTCAAGGAACTTCTAGAGTTAGATATCGTACTGAATTAAGGATACAAATTGGAGGAAAAGATTCTAAGCCGGTATATACAGAATCAGTGAAAAACGTTACTTTAAAAATTCCACAGACTTCAGGTACACAAGGAGATGTAACCAATGTAACTGAAACTGATAAAGGTAGTACACAACAAACCCCTACAGGTAAAGTTTCGTTTAAAAATCCAGTTTATGAAGAGCAAATTAAATTAATTTCTAGCAGACTTAAAACAAGTCCTGAAACAAAACCTACTGATCAAGGAAATACAACAACTTCTAGTAGTGGAGTAGTAAAGCTTGGTAATACAGGTGTAATTGGTGCAGCTCAGGGTTTAGCAAACAAGTTAAAAGTGAAAGAAACGGATTCAAGTTCTAATGAAACTTCAGGAACTACTCAAACTGGACAAACATCAACAACAAGTACGCCTCCTAGATTTACTTCTTCGGTTACTATTACGCCATCTGCTCCTACAAGAGGGGGATCTACTGCTAGTGGCGTGAAAACTGAAACATCATCAACTTCAACTACAACGCCATCTACAGGGGGTCAAGGTGGACAAGTGACACCATCAACGCCAACTTCAACTAGTACTGGAAGTAAGGATGGACAAACATCATCATCAACAACAGTTACGCCTACTAGATTTACTTCTTCGATTACTATTACGCCATCTGCTCCTACAAGGGGAGGATCTAGTAATAAAGACAGCGTGAAAAAATCAGATCAAACTTTACTAACTGGAACTGCTCAAAGTATTAGTTCCGGTCAAAAAAAAAATATAGATAGTTCATCTACTGGAACTTCTTCAAGTGCTTTGGTTAAGACTAAAAGTCCAGAAAGAGGAGATACGACTCATTTGCAGAGAACAGTGACTGTATCAGATACTACATCAAGTGTAGCAAAACCAGGTAAAGTACAAGCCCTTTCTACTTATTTTGAAACAGCATCTGAAGAGGATAAAAAGCCAAAAGCTTCTAATATGAATGGGAATATACATTATAGTGTTGGAAAACAAGATGGTAAATTACAAGTTTTATCTAAGACTGTAGAAACTAATCTAACTGATGAGGATATTTCAAAACTTAAAGTAGATCAAAACTTTGCTGATCAATTAAATAAGCAATTGGCTGATGGATATCAGAAAAGGTTTCAAGAAGCTCAGAGAAACTATCAATAAATAGTTGGAATAAAAACACCTTTTAAGGTGTTTTTATTTTTGAAAATTAGAACCTAATTTTAAAAGTTACTTATTATATGGAGTAAGGGAATTTTATTTTTTGGATTTTAGGAGGGTATTAGTTAGTTTTAAAAAGTTTTGATTATTTTCAATCTTTATTTTATTTGCATTGGTTTTTTTAAGTTTAGTTTTTTGGGATTTTGTATGATTTAGAGATTTTTTGAACTTGTTTATTGCGCCGTGATTCGTATTTAGATCTATTAGATTATAGATGTATTGATTGAATTTTTTAACAATTTTGTTTATTGATTTTTCTGTTATGTCGTAAACTAAACTATTTTGAAATCTTATAGCAGGGAGACTGCTTAGTTTGTACCTTTTTAAAATATCTGGTTCATTTTCAATATTTGTTTGTAAGAAATCAATATCTTTACTTTTTAATAAGTCTATATACTTTTTTGAAGAATCATCTGATTTATCTAGATAAATTTGTATTAATGACATAATGTTCTCCTTAATATATCAAAAAATTTATTATATCTATAGTTTTTAAATAAATGATAAAAATTATTCTTAAATTTTCCAAAAATAGATATTGAAATTTAAGAGGTGGGTTCAGCATGGTTGTACTTATAATATTTTTAATTTTGATGTTAGTATTTTTGTGTTTGGTTTTGAAAATTAATATGATTAATTCTAATAAGTTTTGTGATTACGTTATAGTTCTTGGTGCTAGAATTTTGGATGAAAACACTCCATGTAAGACATTAGAATGCCGTCTTATGCTTGCTATTGAATATTTGAATAAATTTTCTGAATCAAAGGTTATAGTTACAGGTGGACAAGGTTTGGATGAAGTTGTATCTGAAGCGAGTGTAATGAAAAAATATTTGGTTGAGCATGGTATTAATTCAGATAGAATTTTAGTTGAAGATAAATCTACGAGTACTTTTGAAAATTTAAATAATTCAAAAAAATTTATAAAAGATACAGAAGAGATTATGATTATTTCGAGTAGATATCATTTATTTAGAGCTAAGATGCTCGCTTTTAGAGTTGGATTTAAAAAAGTTAATTTAATAGGAAGTAAAAATCGAAGTAGATTTTGGAAAGTAGATATTTTAAGGGAAATTTTTGCAATAGCAAAGTCTTTTTTTATAGATTGGTAGCTATTAAGTGAATATAAATTTTATTTAAACAAATAATAAGCCTATAAATTCGCACTGATTTGTAGGAGGATTAATATTGATTAATGTAAAGTTGTTTTATGATTTTATTTGCCCATTTAGTTATGTTTGTAAAGCAATGTTTGATAAATTAGAGAAAGAATATCCAATAAATGTTGAGTATTATGCTAAAGAATTACATGTTGATATTTCAGAAAATGGTATTGAGACTTCTGAATTGTTAGGAGCATTGCCTAATTATTCTTCTATTTTGAAAATATTGGGCAATATAGGGATACAATACGGTATTAAAATTAATGATGTTAAAATTAAATACAATACTAAAACGGCATTAATACTTTCAAAGTTTGCTAAAAAATACAACAAAGAGTCTGAGTATATAAATATTATTTATAAAATGATGTTTGAAAGTCTTGATAATATAAGTGATCTTGATAAAATACAGCAAGTATTTGAAAACCTTGGCATACCAACAAATCTCACAGATGAAGAATTGAAAAAGTGTTATGTTGAATATTCAAATGATGCATCTCATGCTATAGATGTTGGTCTTACAGGAGTTCCTTTTGTTATAATTAATAATGATATAAAAATACATGGATTAAGAGAAGAGAAGATATATGTTCAAAAAATTATTAGTTGTTTAGATGAAGTGAATGAATTAAATGATTTATCAAGGAAACGTTTTGATCTTAATGCAGTAAGTGCAAAATAAAAGTGTCTGTAAAATTTTTTACAGACACTTTAACTTTTTGGTCTTGATTGAAGTTTTAATTTTAGTTCGCTTAACATGTTATCTTGAGGAGTTGTAGGTTTAAGTGTAGGTTTAGATGTTTCAGTTTTCTTAAGTCCACTATCTAGTTTATTTGAAAGTTGATTCTTTAAGCTCCCACCTGTGAATGAAGTACTAGTGTTAGTACTCATTGGTGGTAGAGGAGGAGCATCTGGAACAACTGATGGTGTTGTTGTAGTGGTTGTTAGTTGTGATGATGAAGTTTGCTGAGATGTTCCTTGACCTTGAGTAGGTGGTGGTGGAGGAGTTTTAGGAAGTTTGCTAAGGTCTAGACTGCTACTCTTAAATTGTGACGAACTACCTAGAAGTCCACTAAGTTTGTTTTGTTTGCTAGAATCTAATTTATTGACAGATACGCTTTCAGATTTTTTAAATCCAACTTTATTATTATTGTTAATGCCTAAAAGACTATTTAAGTTACTAGCAAAATTTGTGTTAAGATCTAATTTTCCAACTGACTGGTTACGCTTTACTGTGCATGTTGTTTTAGTTTGGTTGTTAGTGTTATTAAATATTGATACTCTATTTGATATTAAATTTTTGTTAGCTATTTTAACACCGGATGGTTTAGGAGCTACCGTTGGTTTAGTAAGGGCTGTTTTATTAATCATTGATGCCATATTCTTGACAGAATTTGTAGCTGGTCTTAATATTGCGTTTGATTGTTGAGATTTGATTAGCGTTGTAACAGCTGGTATTCCTACGATTAATGCAGCTAATAATATTTTACTTCTGTTACTCTTCATTATCTTCACCCCTTTTTAACCACTATACTAATCTATTTCTTCGTATATAGGATCGTTAGCTAAGCTTGAAGATTTCACAGATGGTGGTTGAGGTGCTTTACCTTTATTTGGATTATAAGCAGGTCTTTTCTTTAATCCAGTGGAATTAGTATTAGTATTATTTCTTAGAGTGAGAACATTTTCATAAATGTGGCTATCAGTAGGTTTTTCATATGGAGATTCACCTACACTTGCATATGTTTGATCATTTCGTGGAGGTACTGTAGGGGGTTTATTTGAGGTATCAGTGTTTTTAACTATTGTAAGTTTGTTAGTTTTTATTATTTCTCCAAGTTTATCTAAGCTTTTAGCAAGTTGTGGATCTGTTTTGTGAATATTTTCAAGAGTCTTTTTAGGAGATGTTTGTATATGTTTTTTAACAGTACTTCCAACTTTTATTGGAGTAATTTTTGGAGTTTGAAGTTTAACAGTTGGGTTTGTTGTTCTAGTAGGTAATTTCAGCATATTTATTTTAAATGCATTGGCATCTTTTTGTGAGCTAAATAGAGTAATAATTGGAACAATTAGGGCACTCCCTGCCAATAAAGATTTTAACTTTTTATTCATAATTTAAAACCTCGCATATCCTTAAAAATTTAACGAATTTTAGATTTATGAATATTATCGTTTTGAATCTAAAAAAATTTACAAAAAAAGAAGTGACACCTTAAAGCGATATCACTTCTATTAAAATTAAAATTTAGTGTTTAGAGTTCTAGGTGCTGGTGTAGGTTTAGTATTTTCAGAAGAAGAAGTAGTTTTTAGTATGTTTTCAGAATTTAATGAGGTAGTTCTTGGAGGAGGTGTTGGTTTTTGAGGTTTTTTCGCAACTGGTGGTGGTGTCTTTTTAGTTGTAGTAGTGTTAGAAGATGATAAGTTTGTAGTATTTTCAGGGTTATGAACCTGAGCTTTTACATTAATTTTGGAAGATGAACTAGGTAATTTAGTTACATCAGAATAAATTCCATTTTTAGCAGAATCATGTCCAGTATATCCTGAATTTTGATATAGTGGTTCTTGAGTATGAACTGGGCTTTTACTATTGTTGTTTGGTGACATAGAATTTGAAGTAGCATATGGTGATTCGCTAGAAGTACTACTAAAACTTGATAGACTACTTCTACCACTCGTGCTATTTGTAGGATTTTTTACAGTAGTATATATTACTGTGTCATCTTTGGGGGTAGGAAGAATGGAATTTTCAGGAAGATTGCTAGTAGGTCCACCAGATATTTTAAGTGAGGCATATACTACTTCTTGTTGGCTTTCTCCTTTAGGTTTTGTAATTACAGCATTGCCTCTTCTTCCACAGCTAGTCATGTCACCCCAAAGACCTCTTACAGCTCCTTCAAATCTACCCAAAGCACCTCTTACTCCAGTTGAAATTCTATTTCCAACACCTCTAGCTCCAGAAAATAAAGATGATATACCTGCAGCTTTTGCAGCTTGAGCAGATGATGCTATGCAAGCTGTTGATAATATGATTGCAGAACAAATTATTTTTGTACGTTTTTTCATAATAATCAATCTCCTTAATTATTGAATTTTTAATTAATCAAACAAATTAGTGTTTAATATTTTAATATAAAGTTTACATAATTAATTTAATGTTAATATTAATATAAATCAAAATTCTATATTAATCAAGGCTTACTCACTTGATTTGTAGTTTTTTAAAATTATCGTAAGCACTGGAATAATATTTAACTTTATGGAAATTAATTAAAAAATTTTTTCCACTTCTTTGTAAAGTTTATATTATTTGGGACGATATATAGGTTTGTGGACAGAGTTTCCAAGATACTATACCTTCAGTTCATAAATAAATTTGAACAGTATTGATTTATGTGTTACTATCATAAAGAATTTAAATTTGAATGGGGTTATAGATCTAATGAAAAAAGTTGTTGTTTTAGATGCACATTCGGTTAATCCTGGAGAATTTGATTGGAATATATTCTTAGATTGTGTCGATGAAGTTGAAAGGTATGACAGAACAAGTGAAGATGAAATTTTTGAGAGAATCAAAGATGCAACTTATGTTTTTACTTGCAAAGTGCCTTTGAGAAGTGAGCTTCTTGAGAAGTGTAGCAATCTTAAATATATTGGATCGATGGCAACAGGAGTTAATCATATAGACGTTGAATTTTGTTCTAGAAATAATATAGTGGTTACAAACGTTCCAAATTATTCTACCAATGCAGTATCTGAGTTAGTATTTGCATATATGTTTGAATATTTCAGAAAAGTTTCTTTACACAATAGGCGAGTTCATAGCGGTGAATGGGTAAAGTCAAAAGATTTTTGCTTTTATGATAGAAGAGTATCTGAGATTGCTGGAAAGACACTTGGAATTTTTGGATATGGGAATATTGGAAGAAAAGTATCAGAGATAGCAATAGTATTTGGAATGAAGGTATTAGTCCATACAACTACAAAAAGAGAAGATACAGATAATATAAAATTTGTATCAAAAGAAGAGTTATTTAAGAATAGTGACATAATATCTTTACATTGCCCATTGACAAATGATACAAGACATATTATAAACAAAGAAACACTTTCAATAATGAAGGATGGAGTAATTATTATTAATACCGCAAGAGGACAGCTTATAAGCGAACAGGATCTAAAGGATTCTCTTCAGAGTGGTAAAGTAGGAATTGCTTTTCTAGATGTCGTTGAAGTTGAGCCAATGTTTGAAAGCAATGTATTGTTAGGAGTTCAGAATTGTGTGATTACACCACATTATGGATGGTGTCCATTTGAGGCAAGAGAGAGGTTGTTCAATCAATTGAAGATCAATTTACAAGAGTTTTTGAATGGAAATATAATAAATGGAGTTAGTTAGAAATTGTGAGGGATCACTTAAGTGGTCTCTCATTTTTTTTGAATAAATTTACAATAAAATTAAAAAAATATTACAAAATTTAATAAAATTGTAAAAAAGATGACAAAAAAGATTTAGCATCAATATTAAAAAATATTATGAACAATTTTTGAGAATAGTCGATTAAGTTTAAGAAAAATAAGGAGAAATTTAAAATGTTAAGAAAGAAGTTAGCTAAATTTTTATTAAGTATAGCGATAGTTGGAGTTAGTTCAGGATCAGTGTTAGGTTATCAGCAAGCTTTAGCAAGTCAAGTTACTCCAGAAATTCAAGTTTCTGCTACTATGGAAGGTGAATTTGAAATTGTTGAAGATAAATTAGCAATGATGCCTATAAAAACTGTTGCAGATGAATTAGGACAAGCTGTAGAAGATGAAAGACTTAGATCAAGCAGAAAAACAGTTGATATAACTAGTCCTACAGGTACTAATACTACGTCTGAAATTGATCAATTGAAAAATGCTCTAGATGATACAACTGTTACAACAATTAATATCGATATAACTTTAGATATAAATTTAGATACAGATATAATTACTAAGTTATCTAATAGACTAAAATCTGGACCATTAACTATAAACTTTAAAAATGGTTCATTCTTAATGAAAACAGCTGGACTTAAGTTAGATGGAGCTAGTAAACTTACAATAACAAGAGATGCTGCCAATACTAAACCAGTTATAGATTGTGGTGAGGAAGCTACTATATCCAGTGTTACATTATTGTTAAAATATTATTAAGATAAAGATTTAAGTGAATTGTAATCTAAGGAGAAAGTTTATGTGTAAAAAATTATCTGTGTTACTTTCATCACTTCCTATCTTCGTGTGCGGAACGGTTGCAACTTCTGTAAATGCATCACAAACAATGGTTGTTCAAAATGTAAATATGGTAAGCCATAGAAATTCAATTTCATTTAGAGGAAACGTTGATCCAAAATTCAGTAATGGAGATTTACGTGTTGTGGCTTTGGATGAAAACAACAATAAAGTTTATGAGAGCGAGAAGTTAGTTTTAAATAGGAGAGGACAATTTAATACAGAAATTAAAAACTTAGAGCAATCAACTAATTATCGTGTTTATGTTTCATATTCATACGGTGAAGGTGATTCTAAGAATGTAATATTTTCTTCATCAATTGAGGTGAGTACTCTTAGAATTAAAACACAAATTGAGTTCGAAGGTACCAATAATGTAAAAATTAAAATTGTAGAAAACAATTTACCAGATGAATATTATCCTCTTTATTTGGTTTTAAAACTTAATGGACAAGTATTTAAGAGTGCTGAATTACCTAAGAAAGACAATTTAATTTTAAATCTTACAGGATTAAGAGAAAATTTAAGTTATACTTATGAGATCGTAACTAAAGGTGAAAATATTGAGAAGGTTGTAGATAATGGTATGTTTAAAACATTTCAATCTGATAAAAATGAAAATCAAGGATCAATAAATTCAGAAATTTTATATTATACATTGACAAATGATGATATAAATAAGTCTAATATTGAAGATACTAAAATTGATTTATTTTTAAATGATATTATTCAAAATTTTGCTATAGGAGTTAAAGAGTTCAAAAGCAATATAGAAGGATTGGATATAAAATTTGTGAATGGTAAATTAACTATTAATAATTTGATTCCGTCAAAACATTATTCTGACTTAAAAATATATTTTGATTCAAAACGTGGAAATAGAATTGTATTAAATATTGCACCATTTAAAACTCTTCAAGAAACAAGTGAGATAAATGATTTTGTTAAGAGTGTTTATTTTAATGCTTTCAATAGAAATCCAGATGAAAAAGGATTTAGATTTTGGGTTGATAGTTTATCTAATGAACAAGTTAGTTTTGAAAACTTTGTGAGAAACTTGTTATCTGAAGAAGAATTTTTAACATTAAGACCAACAACTGAGTCGAAGATTGAGGGACTTTATAAGGTTATCGTTAATAGAGAATCCGATGATGAGGGGTTAAGATATTGGATTGGTAAGTATGATATGCTTATATCTAAAGGATGTTCTAAGGAATTTGCTTTGGGTGTTGTTGTTGAAACTATGATTAATGAAAATGAATTTAGAAATATAGTAAATGGTTTAAAAAGATCATTAAAGAAAATTGCTTAATTAGGTATTTTTTTCAAATAAGTATTGATTTATTTGTAAATTTGTATTAGAAGATTAACGATAAATTAAGTATATATATATAAGGAGGTTATCAATGTTGAATGTTTTTAAGGGAAATTAGATATATATTTGTAGTTTTTTGTTTAATTTTCATATCCACTTTTGTTTTATTTGAAAAAAATGTTTTAGCAATTAATTCTTATAATGCAAAAACTGTAAGTTTCAGGAATTATGTTGAGAGTTGCATTGATTACTCCTTTACTTCTCATGAAATTAACTCATCAAAAATTACAGATTCATCTATAAGAATAACTTCAGAACATTTGAACAAAGAGTTTTTGAATGCGGCAGATTGCATAATTAATAATAAAAATTATAAAGTTGAATATGATAACGGGGATATAGTAGTATCTAATCTCATACCAGATTTTTTTTATGATTCAGTATTTGTTGAAGCTTTTCGTGGGAAAGATAGATATGTGATTGAGATTAAAAATTTTAAGACAACTAAGTCTAATGATCCGTTGAAGCAATTTATATCAAAAAGATTGCAATATACTCTTAGATCATCAGTTAAATATATTGATTATCATATTTGGGAACATAAAATTTTGATGAGGGAAATTACTCCAGAAGAATTTATTTTAGATATACTTCAGGATCCATATGTTTTATATAATGTGAATTCAATAGATGAGACTATAGGTAGAATATTTTCAGCTGTATTTGCTCAATATATAACAGCGGAAGAATTGGAGCATTGGAAAAGTATACATTATCAATATAAAACTAATTATTATTTGAAAGATAATGATGCGTATATGCGTATTGTTAAAAATATGATGGATACAGAAGATTTTAGGACGATATTAAGTGATCTTAAAATGGATGAGAGAGAAATTCCAGAAGTTACAACTTATATGGAATTTTCTGATAATAAAATGGATTTTAGGTATGGGAACCAACATGAAGATTTTTATGTTATGGATTATTATGAACTTAATAGAAGTAAGGGTAGTACTGATTCTGTAGAATTATTTTTGAGTGATGAATTTAAAAATTATCCGAATTCCTATACTAAATTTTATATTTCTATTGATAATGCGGAAGTGGTCTATAAAAATGGAAAATTTTATATTGAAAATCTTGAACCATCAACAATTTATGAAGATGTAGTTATAAAATATACGCTCAATGGAAAAACGAAGACGATTTTTATAGATAAGATTAAGACTAGGAAGACTATATATTATTTGGGTTCTTATAATGTTGTGAATTTGAAATATATGATGCTTGATGACCTAAATTATTCTATGGATGAGTTTATTAAGATTTATTATAAAGAAAGATTTAATATAGATGTTTTGGAAGATGAGCTCGATGATCTTAAAATTTTATTTGTTTCTAATAAACATAAGTTTTCAAATTTTAAATCTTATATTGAAAGTCAAGGAGACAATGTTGAAACTACTTGGGTAATAAATAATATATATGATGTTATTTTTGACAGGTACCCAGATGATTCTGGAATTGAGTTTTGGTCTTCTGAATTTGATAATCTAAAAGGGATTTTAGGTGCTAAGGAGAGTATCAAAAAAATATTTATTGATATATCTAACAGTGATGAATTTTACAGTAGATTTAATGAGCAGGTAATGATTGAGCTTATAAAGGAAAATAATATAAATAAAAGGCCACTAGTTAACTAGTAGCCTTTTATATTTTTTTATTCAACTGTTACAGATTTTGCGAGATTACGAGGTTTGTCAACGTTGTTACCTCTGAGTGTAGAAATATAATAAGCAAGAAGTTGCATTGGAATTATAGATAATAGAGGAGTGAAGATATCTAATGTTTCAGGAATTAATATTATTTCGTCACAACAATCATTTAAAAATTTTGTAGTTTCTTTTGTAACGGTTAGTACTTTTGCACCACGTGCTTTTACTTCTTTTATATTAGCTATCATCTTTTCTATTAATTTTTCTTGAGTTGAGAGAGCAACAACAAAAGTTTTATCGTCAACAAGTGCAATCGTTCCATGTTTTAATTCTCCAGCACCTATTGCAAAAGAATTTATATATGAGATTTCTTTGAGTTTAAGGCTAGACTCAAATGAAATATCCATGTCTATATTACGTCCCATATAAAATATGTTTTCATTTTTGAATTGCTTTTGTGCAATATCTTTAATTTTTTGTTTGTCGTCTAATATCGTTTGAGCTTTTTCTGGAATTGTTTTAAGTTCTTTTAAAAGCTCTTCGACTTGTTTGTCATCTAAAATATTTAATAATTTTCCAAATTTTAAAGCAATAAGATTCAGAGCAAGTAATTGGCATGTGAAAATTTTTGTTGATGCAACTCCTATTTCAGGACCTCCAATTGTGTAGAATATATAATCTGATTCACGAGTTATTGAAGAGCCAACAATATTAACTATGCTTAATATTTTTGCACCTTTCTCCTTTGCAAGTCTTAAACTTTGAATAGTATCTAGGGTTTCACCAGACTGTGAAATACAAATGACTAAGGTTTTATCATCAATTATTGGATCGTTATATCTAAATTCTGATGCTATTTCGCAGTTAATATCTATATGTGCAAATTTTCTAAAAATATATTTTCCAATTAATCCTGCATTATAGGCTGTCCCACATCCTACAATGTAAAATTTATTGAAGGTTCTTAGTTCTTCTTCTGTTATATTTAGATCTTGGATATTTAATTTATTTCCATTTATATTGTTATTTAAAGTGTTTTTTAAAGCTCTTGGCTGTTCATGAATTTCTTTTAATGTGAAATGATCAAAATTTTCTTTCTCAGCCTCTTCAATTTGCCATGTAATTTCAATTTCTTTTCTTTCAATAGGATTTTCAAATTCATCGTATATCTTGATAGAGTCTTTTGTAATTTCAACAAATTCATTATTTTCGATTAATAATACTTTTCTTGTGTATTTTAAAATTGCTGGTATGTCTGATGCTATAAAGTTCTCATTTTCACCAATTCCAATTATAAGGGGACTATCCTTTCTTACGGCTATTATTTTGTCAGGATCATCTTTTGCGATTACACTTATAGCGTATGATCCAGTTAATTTTTGAACAACTTTATAGAGTGTACTCAATAAATTTCCATTCCATAGATGATCTATTAAGTGTGCTATAACTTCCGTATCAGTTTCTGATTTTAATTTGATATTAAGATTGTTTTGTAACAAGTGTTTAAGCTCAATATAGTTTTCTATTATTCCATTGTGTACTATAGCAATTGTGTTTATTGAATTTGTATGTGGATGAGAATTTATATCTGAAGGCTCACCATGAGTTGCCCATCTTGTATGACCTATTCCAATATTGCTCGTTATTTTTAGATGAGATAATTTACTTTCTAAATTTGAAATGTTACCTTTTGATTTTTCTATAAATATGGATCCTTGAGATAATACAGCAATCCCTGATGAATCGTAACCCCTGTATTCAAGCTTTTTTAGTCCATGAATTAATATAGGTAAAGCATTCTTCGATCCTGCATATCCAACTATACCGCACATAAGAACCTCCATAAAATTATTATTAATTCAATTTTAACAAAAAATATTTTTAATAACAATCAACTATTAGTATTTGAAAATATAGTTTATTATAGAATAATTTTTAAAATAGGTGGTAAATGAGTGAAATTTTAAAATTGATTTTGGAAGAGAGATCTATTTATAGGAGGTCTAAGCTTTATAAGGCATTTGTGCATGATAAGTTTACGCTAAATGACAAAGTACCTATAATTTACCGCTCTAGAAATGTAGAAGGCGTTAAAAGTTTTTTGGGAGATCTAAATGTTGAACATCGTCCATTAAGAGGTGATTTTGGGATTATTCATTTAGATATTGGAAATTTGGACACGATAAATGATATTTCAAATGCTTTAGATAAGGAAATTTATTTTGATTTTTCATATCCGATTATACTAGATGATTCGAGTTCTAATTTTAATTCTTGTGTTTTTGATCTTAATAATTCTCAAAAGTTATATGGCTCGGGTGTTGTTATTGCATTTATAGATTCGGGAATTGATTATACGATCAATGCATTTAGAAATAGTGATGGAACAACAAGAATTAAATATATGTACAATCCTTCTACTGGAACTCTTTATAATTCTGAGCAAATAAATGAGGCATTAAGAAATGAGAATCCTTTTAGTGTTATTAATGAAGGTGACTATAAGGGTCATGGGACAGAGGTCGCTTCAATTGCTTGTGCAGGTGGGAATATAAATAGTAATTTGTATGGAGTAGCACCTCGTGCATCTATAATTAGTGTAAATAGTACAACAAATATTGATTCAACTATTGTACTTTTTCACACTATTATGATGGGACTTGATTTTTTAGCAGAAAAACAAGATGAGGAAGGATTTCCACTAGTAGTAAATTTGAGTTTTAGTACTAATTATGGAGCTCACACAGGCACAACTTTGCTTGCAGAATATGTAAGTAATTTTGCCGCTAGAGAAAATACTACTGTGGTGGTTTCGGCTGGAAATGAAGGAGGTGCAGCACATCACAAAAGTGGGAATATAGTTTCAGAAGGTGAGAATGTAGAAATTGAAATTTCAGGTAATCATGAAGTCATTATAGTCTCGCTTTATAAAGGAATATTGTCTGATGTAGTGATTACAATAAGTTCTCCATCTACGGGAGTAAGTCAACTTATAAGATTAACTGAAGGTAATCAACGTGTGAGAGTTGGAGGAGATCTCGTTAATGTTTTATATACTGGTCCTACAAGGTATAATGTTTTTGGTGAATGTTTAATTACCATTGAATCATATAGAAATTCAACTATTGAGGAGGGGGTCTGGAGTATAAACATTAAGTTATGTAATGAGTTTGAGAGTACTTATAATATGTGGCTACCAACAAATGAGTCTGTAGGTAAGGGTACGAGATTTTTAAAACCTGATAATAATGATACTTTAGGTTCGCCTGCAACTGTATATAATGTAATTTCTGTTGGAAGTTATAATTATAGACGTGAAAGTGTTTCTATTTTTTCCGGTAGAGGTTCAATTAATAATAAGGATAATTTAAAGCCTGATATATTAGCTCCAGGAGAGGATGTTAGAGTAATAGGAATTGGAGGGAAGGAATATGTGGTTTCGGGTACAAGTTTTTCTGCTCCAATAGTTTCTGGGATATGTGCACTTTTGATGGAGTGGGGAATTATTAATAAAAATAAACCTAATTTATATGGAGAGGTTATAAAATATTTTTTAATTAGAGGAGCAAATAGAGTTAAAAATATATCTTATCCTAATAATTCTTATGGATATGGATTTGTATGTGGGTCTAAAGCTTTTATAGATGTTGAAGAAAGTATTAATAATATTTTGTATGATATAAGGATGACTCAAATTCAAGCGAATAGGGAAGAAGATAAAGAAATTATAAATCCTATACAGACTTATGACCCGTTAGATAATATAAATGTTTTAAAATATGACGATATGAATATTAATTTGTGCCCACTTAATAGTCTTAGTGATGATAGCAGGGTTGAATTTTTGATGACTGTTCAAAATAATATGAAGTTTATTGATGGAGATTATTGTATTTATCCTTTAAAAGAAGAGAGTGAAGAAGTCTATTTATCAATATTATCAGTTCCTATAGATAAATTAGATGTGTTATATGAAAGATATTTTCCGGATGG
Source organism: Candidatus Arthromitus sp. SFB-mouse-NL (assembly GCF_000709435.1). Lineage (NCBI taxonomy): Bacteria > Bacillati > Bacillota > Clostridia > Eubacteriales > Clostridiaceae > Candidatus Neoarthromitus > Candidatus Arthromitus sp. SFB-mouse-NL. The sequence goes on along the minus strand of NZ_CP008713.1, from coordinate 1,113,499 downwards.
GTCAGTAGATATTCAAACTTCGTATTATTACACACTATGTAGTGAGAGTATATCTCCATTGTCAGATTCAGGTATTTATCAAACGCAAAGTAATGAATATTTAGATTTGACAGGAAGAAATGTTATAGTTGCTATAGTAGACACAGGAATTGATTATTTAAATGAGAATTTTATGGACGAGTTTAATCAAACTAGGATTTTAGAAATTTGGGATCAAACAATTGATGAAGATACACATCAACCTAATGTTCTTTTTGGTAAAATATATACAAAGGAAGATATAGATTCTGCAATTAGACTCAAAAGGAATGGAGGAGATCCGTATACAATTGTTCCATCTAGGGATACAAATGGACATGGAACATCAATGGCAGGCATTACGAGTTCTTCTGGAGTTGGTTTAGTTAGGGGGGCAGCACCTGAGAGCAATATAGTGGTTGTGAAATTGAGAGAGTTGTCTAATAATTTGAGAGAGGTATTAGATTTTCCAAAAGATATACCAATATATAATGAGGTTGTGTTGTACTTAGCACTTAGATATTTAAGATCGATTAGATTTAAATATAATAAGCCAGTTTCTATTGTGTTGCCACTCCAGACTAATGCTGGATATCATTCTGGAGAGTCTTTTGTATCAAAACAAATTACAGAATATTCCCAAAATTCAGGATTTGTTATTTCGGTTCCTTGTGGAGATCAGGCAAATAAACAAATTCATGTTGAAGGTCAAATTTATAAGGAAAATCAGGAGGGAGTTATAGAATTTTTTGCAGACAAGGGTCAAACACGTTTAACAATTGATATATTTATAGAAAATTATTCAAAAGTATCGTTTTATGTAATTTCTCCTTCAGGTGAAAGAACGAGAGAGTTTGATGTTAAAGGGGTTATTTATAACAATTATAGTTTTAAATTTTTATTAGAGCAGACAGAGATGAAAATATTTTGTGAAATTAGGCAAACATCTGTTTCAATTATACAAGATATTGAGATTTTGTTTAATAATTTGAAATCTGGAATTTGGCAAATAATTATTATGTCTAAAGATAATTTTCCAGTAAAGTATGATGCTTATTTGCCTATTAAGGAACTTTTGAAGCCAGATACTAGATTTTTGAATTCAACCTCAATCAGTACAATTACTCAACCAAGTTCAGCACATCTTGCTATTGCCATGGCCTATTACAATCAAAATTTAACTTCGATTGTTACAAAGTCAGGACAAGGATTTACTTTGGATAATAGAGTTGTACCATTACTTGCAGCAGGTGGCATAGATATTTTGACTATAGGAAAAGGTGGAAGAGAAATTTTAATGAGTGGTAGTTCTGTCGCTGCGGCTGTTTCTGCTGGAGGAATTGCACTAATTTTGGAATGGGGAATTGTAAAAAAGAATAAGCCAAATTTGAATTCTACTATTATAATGTGGCTATTTGTGAGCTCAGCTATTACTCCAAAAGGGTATGAATATCCTAATAGATATTGGGGATATGGAATTTTAAATATAAGAAATGTGTTTGATATTTTAAGATAATATTTTAAGGCTTACTAAAAAATTTTTTTGGTAAGTCTTTTTTTGTATAAAAATTTTTCAGCTTGAAATAATGACAATAAATATGACTTCGGGGGTTATTTAATATGGATAATATTAAAGTTACAGATATAAATATAAAAATTAAAAGTAAGGAAGATATAATTAATTATCTGAAAAGTACAGATAGGATTGATTACAATGCACTCATAAATATTTTTAAGGCAAATGATAAAATTATTTTAAGCAGAAAAGAAATTATATATTTGTTAAAAATTATAAATGATAAAAGCAATAGAAGATGTCCTTATTGTAATAGTATTTCTATATCAAGGCATCAGAAATATACAAAATATAAAGATGGAGTTACGAAAGAAAGATTTAGATGTAAGGAGTGTAGAAAAACATTTTCTGATACGACTAATACAATATTTCATAATGCGAAGTTACCATTTGAAAAAATTCAGATGTGTGTAAAAGAGGTAACGAATGAGAATACTATAAGAACAGCAGCAAAGAATTTGGATATTTCAGTTCCTACTGCTTTTTATATGAAACATAAAATATTAAACAATAAGATAGCTGCTGATATTTGATATGATATAATTGATTTACCTTTATTTAAATTTGTTGGAGGTAAATTTGAAAAGTAAAATAGTCTATATATGTTCAAACTGTAAGTTTGAACAAGTCAAATGGTCTGGTAGATGTCCAAATTGTAATACTTGGAATTCCTTTGAAGAATCTGAGATATTAAAGAAGGGAAATGTTAAGGTTAATACATACATAAAGAGTGGAACTGTAACAAAAAAGGCTCAAAGACTTTCAGAAGTAAAAGTGTTTAATAGCGATAGGATAGTAACTGATATTAATGAGTTTAATAGGGTTGTTGGTGGTGGGATTGTACGAGATTCTATAAATATACTTGCTGCAAAGCCAGGAGCTGGAAAATCAACATTATTACTTCAGGTTGCTTATGATATTTCAAAAAAAGGATTTAGGGTTTTATACGCATCTGGTGAAGAGAGTGAGAGTCAAATTAGAAAGAGAACAGATAGAATAATTTCTGAATTATCAGATGAAAGTATATGGATATATTCTGATATCTCGTTAAACAATGTAGTTAGCGTAATAAATGAGATTGATCCAGATTTTATAATAATTGATAGTATACAGACATTTATATTGGAAGAATATTTATCAAGACCAGGGTCGCCTACTCAAACTATGGAATGTGCAAATGAACTTTTGAGAATTGCAAAAAATGCAAATAGACCTAGAGCTGTTATGATAGTTGGACAAATGACAAAAGAGGATGAGCTAGCTGGTGTCAGAGCATTAGAGCATTTAGTTGATTGTGTGCTTATGATTGAAGGAGATAATCTTGAAGAATTAAGATCTCTTATTTGTACGAAAAATAGATTTGGCAGTACTGGAGAAGTTGGTTTTTTTTCCATGACAGAGCAAGGAATGGTTTCTATTGATAATCCATCACAGTTTTTTATGACACAGAGAGATGATAGTAATGAGGTTTTTGGAAGTTGTCTAAGTGTCGTGAAAGAAGGTAATAGATGTATTGTTGTTGAAATTGAAAGTCTTGTTTCAAATTCGATAACTCCATATCCTTCAAGAATTTCTGATTGTTTAAAAAGGGATCAATTAAATACTCTTATTTCAATTTTGGAAGAACGAGGTCGAATTAAATTATTTGATAAAAATATCGTAATTAAATCTACTGGCGGAATTAGACTTAGGGAGCAGTGTGTTAACTTGTCGGTTATTATTAGTATAGTTTCTTCTTTAAAAAATAAGGCAGTAAATAATGGATATGTATTTATTGGTGATGTTGGACTTACAGGAGAAATAAAGAGAGTGCCATCTATGGAACTTAGGCTTAAGGAAGTTGATAGATTAGGATTTAAAAGGGTTTATGTTCCTTATGGTGAAAATTATAAGGTAGGTAGTTTTAAAAATATAGAGATAAGAGCCTTTAAATATATACATGAGGTTATTTATGATTTATTTTAAAGCAAGGGATTTCATTTATATGTAATCCCTTGTTTTTTTTACCTCTAAAAATCTTAATAAATTATGTTTTAAATACAGAAAAATAACAAATAATACTTTATATATTATTGCTTATTGTGTTTTTAGGAAAGAGGGAATTTTTATATGTCTCTTAAATTTAAGATAATGATATTCTGTTTGATTATATCTATTTTTAGTATTTTAGTTTCTGTATTTGGACTTTCTATAATTAGGAATGATTTTTTAGAGCAAAAGATTGATGTTATAAGAGGAAAGTCGCAAATCACATCATTAGAAATTGAACATCGATTAAAGAATTATATTTTAGATTTTAAATTCCTTGGCTTATTGTTGAAAAGTGATGATTCTGAGTACATATTTGGGGATAATCAAGTAAATAAAGATAGAGTTTATTCTATTATTAAAGAGTATGAAAATCTAAATAGTGATTTTGTGAAAGATATTACATTTATCAGTCATGATGGTACGGTTGAATTATCTACAAGTAAAAGTATAGAAGGGGATATAGTAAGTGAGTTAGCTAATAATGCAAAATATGATAAATTTAACGATGATTATATGATTTATTTGGACTTTGATTCTGATGGAGGAGAAGCCAATATTGTTTTAGTGTTGAGAATTTTAAATTCTAGAGGATCTGTATTTAGCTATTTATGTGCTACTTTATCATCAAATTTAATTAAAGATATTGTTTCTGATATGAAATTAGATATAATGTACAATAATAATGTTGAAATTTATGCTCATGATAAGCGTGTAATTTATTCTGATTTTAAAAATATTGTTGGGCAATATCTTACTGATGAAAATATGCTCACAAATATATCAAAAGCTGATTCTGGAAATGTTTTGTATTCAGGGGATATAACAATTGCTAAAAAGAATTATAAGATGTTGACTTATTATATTTCAGATCTTAGATGGAAAATTTCTTATTTTCTACCGGTGTCATCTATGTTGGAATCATATACAAAGAGTCAAATTATGTCATTTATATTATTAGCAGGATTTGCAATTCTACTTTTTGGTATATCATTGATTACACTTAAGATTCTTATTTTATCAAAATTAGAGGATAATGATAAGATAATTGACAAGACAGCTAATTTTGAACTCATAGATAATTATAAGATTCAAAATAATTCTAAAGATGAGCTTACTAATACTTATAATGGCTTAATTAGGATGAGATTGAATATTGGTAAAGTGATAAAAATTATTAAGATTAAGATAGTTGATTTAAATTCTAAGTATAGTGAGATTGAATTATTGACAAAAGAGTTAAAAGATTCTACTACGATTACATCTTCTGAAACTGATAATTTGTATGCTGGTATGGAACAAACAAATGCGACTCTTCAAGAAATAACAGCATCATCAAAACTTATAAGTGATGAGATGTTTAATATAAAAATGAATGCTGAAAAAGGTTATGATAGCACCCAAGATATTTCTAAGCGAACTAACTTGATAAAGAGTAATATTACAGAGTCTAAAGATAAGGCTATACAGATTTACGAGAATGTTAAGAGTGATTTAGAGACAGCAATTTCTAAATCAAAGGAAGTTGATGAAATTAATACTCTTACAGAATCTATTTTGAGTATTGCAAGTCAAACAAATTTGCTTGCATTGAATGCAGCAATTGAAGCTGCAAGGGCTGGAGAAGCTGGAAAAGGGTTTGCTGTTGTTGCAGAGGAAATTAGAACTCTTGCAGAAGAAAGTTCAGTTACCGCAAATAATATTAAGAGCATAGCTCAAAATGTAAATACGTCTATTGAAAGTTTGATTATAAGTTCAAGACAGATTCTAGATTTTATAGATAATAAAATTATACTCGATTACGATAGTTTTATAGATAGTAGTGAGGAGTATAGGAGTGACACATTTAAAATTAATGATTTTATGAAAAATTTCTTAGATATATCTAAAAAGGTAAGCGATGCGGTTGAAATAATAGTTGGATCAATAACTGAAATTTCAACGACTGTTAATAGTGGAACAATTGGATTATCAAATATTTCTGATAAGAATTTTCAAATTGTTGAGAAGATAAATAGCTTGAAACAATTTATTAAAGATAATAAAATTACAACATCTCAGTTAAACAATATTGTAAATAAATTTAAAATTACGGAAGATATCCACTTACAAATAGTAGATAGGAATCAAGATTATTCTATGAATCAAGATAATTTTGGAGATAATAATGGAAATGATAACAAGAATGAAATTAATGATGTAAAGTAGAAGTTTTAGATTGAGGGGGAGAAGTATGGAAGCAACTAAGAGTAAAAATAATTATCAATATTCAAATTTGGATACGAATGATTTTGATTTAATAATGCATGAAACTGAGAAAATGTATTTTTTAAGTCCTAAGCCTGTAATGTTTGTAATACAAAATTATAATCTTTTTGAGAAACAAGTAAGTCAAGGTTATTATGATAAAGAATCGTATAAGATGCTCATGAGTGCCTATTTTATGAAAGAATATGAGTGGGAGATTGATATACAGAATATACAATATATACCAAGTGATGAAATGGCGTATACTTTGATATTTGAATCTTTAACTCAAGTGAATGATAATGTGGTTGTACTCTCACCCTTAGAAAAAATACTTAGATATAAGATTTTAGCATCAAGTAGGAATCTTATATCAATACCACTTATTTATGAAGGAGAAAAACCCGAGCTTGACTTTGAACTTTTAGAAAAATATTCTAAAGATGCTAAGGTTATGGTTATAAGCAATCCACATTATCCATCTGGAAGGTGTTTTGGTGAAGATGAATTAAAAAAACTTGGAGACATTGCACGAAAAAATAATTTATGGATTTTAAGTATTGAAGAGGGATATGAGTTAACAAGAGATGGAATTAAATATATTCCATTGTCAAAGGCACTTAATAATAGTAGTAACGTTATAACATATCTAAGTCCATGTAAGACATTAAATCTTATGGATAGTACCATGGGGAATTTAGTTATAAATAACAAAAAGTTTAGGGATTTTATGAAAATGCAATTGAGTGATAATAGTAGGTTTGCAATTAACGCAATAGATGTTGAAATATTTAATATTTTTTATAGTAGAATAGATATTTGGTTAAGAAAACTTAGAGAATATGTTAATAAAAATTTTGATTTATTTGATGCTTATCTTAAAGATATATTTGGAACAATGAAATTTGAGAGACCTGAGAGCGGAACATTGGCATTTATCGACTTATCAAAATATGGATATATGCCCGAAGAACTTGAGTATAGAATTTTACGAAATGGAAAACTTACACTTAAGTTTGGAGAAGAAATTGAAGGAAATCTTCAAGGTAAGATTGCAATTAATATGGCTTATCCAAGAGAGATGCTTAAGGAATGTTTCACTAGAATAAGGAAATCACTGAAATAAGATATCGCTCGTTATAAACAAACTAATTTCATTTAGTTTGTTTTTTGTATATAATACAAAAAGTATCTTAGACTCTAAGATACTTTCTATTTTTTAGATTATTTATCTTTGTTTATTTCTTTCAAATAGGTGTTGCCTTCTTTGAGCAAGCCTCTTCTTGTTAGCTCTAATAATTTTTCAATAGATTCTTTGTTTTCATTGCTACTTAACGCCATGAGATTTGCAGACATAATATCTGTTAGATTAACTCGCAGAAGTTTTTCTTCAGAATCTTTTATTGCTTTCTCTGACAAAAGGATATAGTCAAGAGCTTGATTCATTTTATTATATGCCTCATTAGCGTTGATTTCGTTTTTTATATTTATATTTCTAAGATTTAATTTGTTTGCGTCGAGTTTAGGAATAAGAATACAATTTTCTAGAGACTTTGAATCGAATACTTTAAATACAAGTTCGTTATTGCTATTATAAAATAAATTTTCTCTTATATCTATAGTTAATTTGTTCGATTCTTTATTGAATTTTTGGCACAATTCTTCGAATTTAAAATTTAGTGATTCACGACCAAAAGAAGTATTATCTTCATTTTTACATTTATCAAAAATTTCTTTCATATCTAAAATAGTTTTCTTTACTTCACTCAAAGTGGATTTGGCTATTTGTACATAAGTTATACCTATTTGGTAATTGCGTGTTATATATTGGGATTCTGTAAGCTCATCCATAAGATAATTAATTTGAATATTGTCTGAATTTGAATTATTTTTTGATAAATTATTATTTACTTTTCCAATTTTAAAAACACTTAAGGCTTTTGTGATATTAGAATTTTTATTTATTCTCATAGTTAGATCCTCCTTGATCGAAAATATACGTCCTTGTAAACAAGCCTCAATATAATTAATCGTAGTGACGACTAGATATTTAATACATATTGTATAAAAAGAGATTAACTATTATAATAAAACATAGTTTTTACATATAATTTTCAAAAAAATTTTTAAAGGAGGAAATGTTGTTGATATATTTGCTTTATGTCATATTGGCAATAACTGTAATATTATTTTCGATAAAAGCTGCTGATTATGTTGATTTAATCGATAAAAAGACAAATGTATCTGGAGCTTTTATAGGAGGAGTTATGCTTGCGGCAGTAACATCTCTTCCAGAATTATTTACGAGTATTTCTGGGGCACTTATTTTAAATAATCCTGAGCTTGTTTTAGGAAATATTTTAGGAAGTAATATTTTTAATTTAGCTACATTGTCTGCTATTGTTATTTTATTTATTAAAGGGTTTGTACAAAGTCAAATAAGCAAGAGTCATACTAAAACGATTTTATTTGTTATAATAATAAACATAATTTTATTCATACCAGTTTATTTTTCAAAGGATTTTAACATTTTTAATGTGAGTATTGTTTCAATTTTGATTTTGGTATTATATTTTACTTCTCTTAAATTTATGGCGACAAATGACATAGATGCAGATGAGGAAGACAAAGGGGAATGTAAACTTACCCTTAAACAAATTTTTACGAGATTTATATTAGTTAGTATAGGATTAGTTATTGCGAGTGTTTTTATAACGTATGTAACTGATATAATTTCTGTAAAATTGAATCTAGCTGCAAGTTTAAGTGGAGCGTTATTTTTAGGAATAGCAACATCACTTCCAGAAGTTACGTCATGTGTTGCACTTGCGAAAAAAGCAAAATTTAATTTAGTAGTGGGAAATATTATTGGGAGTAATATTTTTAACTTATTTATAATTTCGATAATAGATCTTTTATATGTCAGTGCATCACTTTATCTTACAAATCATTCTCAAACAAAAATATTATTATTATTTGGATTTATAGCAACAGTATTAATTGCAATCTTACTTATCATTAAAAATAGCAATAAAAAATTGAAGATTGTTTATTTAGTCTTAAGTTTGGCAATTATATTAATATATATTGCGTATTTAATATTATCTTTATAAGGATGTGTTAACTTGAGAGGAAAAAAAGTTTATAAAGTTTTGTTTCCGTTATTAATTTTAGTTAGTTTTTTATCCATAGGAAGTCAGGTTGCAAAATCTTATTATGATGCTAAAAAAATATATGATGAAGTAAAGCCATCACTTACAAATGAAGAAATGTTAAGTAGGAAAGAAAAGAATGAAGCGTTAATTTTGCTTTATCATAATGTAACAAATAGTAAGAAAGCTAGTCAGGAAGATGATTTATACGTACATATTGATGATTTTAGAAAACAATTAGATTATATAGTTGGAAATGGATACAATGTTATAACATTAGAAGAACTTTATAGATTACGTAAATCTTGTGAGGAGATTCCAGAGAAAACATTAGTTTTAACTTTTGATGATGGAGATAAAAGCTCATATGATACGGTGTTCCCTGAACTTCAAAAAAGGAATTTAAAGGCGAGCTTTTTTGTTACAACAAGGCAACTTGGAGAGAGAGGATATGTTACGAAGGATAATCTTGTAGAGATGCACGAAGCTGGTCAAGACATAGAAAGTCAAGGACATAACAACGAAGACTTTATTAATACATCGCTTGCTCAAGTACATAAGTCAATGTATATAAGTAAGAAGATATTGGAGGAAACATTAAATAAACCTGTTTTATTTTTAGTTTATCCAAATTCTTCATTTAACTCTGAGGTTATAAGAGTTGCTCAAGATGTAGGATATGAATGGGCTTTGTCGACTGAGCCAGGGGAATTTTTTGATCATTATATGACTATGGAGAGAGTTAGTATACCAGGTGGAAGTGATATTGACATTTTTAAACAAAAATTGGCTGAATATGGTTATTAATTAAAATGGCTATTCTTAGAGTAGTCATTTTTTTTATTTTAAAATATGAATATAAAAAAATAAATTGTTCATAATAGTTTTATCAGTAGTTAAGAAATTGCTGATTTATTAAATATTTTTATTTTTTAAAAGGTTCGAGTTATTTATTTTTATTAAGTGCTATTTTAAAAATTTAGGAGGTTTAAGAAGGTTATGAATAGAAAAAAAATTACACTTCTATTAACTGGATTAGCGATCGCCTCAAGTATATTTACAGGATGTGCATCATCAGGTAACAAAACTCAAGATAACAATAAAGTTTCTCAATATGATGAGAATGGATTGCAGAGAGCAACAGAGAGAATTGTAACAGAGTTTAAAGAAGAAGCGCAATATCCATACAATTCTAATAATCAATATCAATCTGGAGGATATCCAGATGTTGCTTATGCTGATGATATAACGGGAATGGATACAGTTAATGAGTTTGATAATGGAACTGATAATGGATTTAATAACTCAGTAGATGAGAATTTAAATAGATATTCTAGAGATATAACATCTGATGAGTCAATAAATGAAAATGGAACGGGAAATAATTTGATTTCATCAGAGGATGTGTCAGGAAAAGATAATATAAATGAATTCCAAAACAATGCGTCTATCATGGAGCCATTGAATGGTTTTGGAAGATTACCAGATAGAACAAATGGAAGTGATTTATCAGATGGGTCAACAAATTCAAGTAGACAAGATGTGTCTGGGATAAATGGAGTTGATAGCAATCTAAATACAACTGAAAATCCAAATATATCTAATAATTCTGACACAACTAAAAATGATATGGATGTAAATAATAATACTCAGAATGGAATGACTCCAAATACAAATATGAGTTCAGATATTAATGGACAAGTCATGGATACTCCACAAACAATACAAGAGGGTAGAAATACTCAAAGTACTGTAGCTGGTAATATAGTACCTGTAAGAAGTATTGGTGGTGTAGAATTAACCGGTGCTCAAGGAAGTAAAAAACCACAAGGAACTATTAGATTTAGTTTCAAGTTAACAGGAGATGTACTTTCTACACAAGTTACCAATGGCAGTACTCAAAGTACTTTAGCTGATTTAATACAAAAGGCTTATGAAGAAACTTTACAAGATGCGAATACAAACTTTGAAGGAGCTGCACAAAATACTACAGCAAGAGAAGCTTTACAAAAAGGATTAGCTGAGATATTTAATCCAACAGATACTGGTAATAATTTTACATTTCAGGACAGTAAGGGTCAAATAATTAACATACCATATACAGCTGCTAATATTTGTCCTGATAAGAATAAAAATTCACAGTATGTAAGAAGAATAATTGACATTGATGGTATGTACAGAGATGGTGGACAAAGATCAGTAAGAGCTACTTCACAAGATATTCCAATTACACTTATTATGAGATTTCAAAGTGCAGATGGACAAGGTAATGATGAGTTAGCTACAAATACAAGTTATACATTTGTAGGTTTAACTGGTAGCACAGTTAAGAATAATGAGTTACCAATAAAAGATGATAAAGTTCTTACAGGATTAAGAATTCCTCAAGCAACAACAGCTAAAGCTCCTTCTACTATACAAATAATGAAAGACAGTTCAACTAGTGCTATATATGAAAATCTTAGTAATGGTTCAGCAGGAACTGTAACTACTGGAACGGTATATGTAACAAAACTTAATAAGAAAAATTATCTAAACGTAGAAGATTTCGATTTAAATAGTCCTGATAAAGTAGAGGCTAGGGGTACAACTATAAGATTTAAAGGAATTAAGTTTGTTGATTCTGATGATAGTATAGTTAAGATTGAAATGAAAGATTCAGAGGGCAAAACTTATCCTGGAACATTAATTCAAGTAGATCCTGATAACAAAAAAGCTGGTAAATATTTGCAAATTAGTGGATTAAGAACTGATAGTAGTTACATCTTTACAGAAATTGATATAACTACAAATACTGAAGGTAAGGATCAATTAAACGTACTTCAATTGATGAAAAAAGATACTGCGGGGGCTACAGTTAATACTACAGCAATTAAAACAACTAACTTTAGTGAGCCAAAGTTAGAGTTAGGAGCAGATGGACCAAAACAAACTGTTACACTTCCTGGTGGATTAAAGGTACAAGCTGTTAAGAATGATGCAACTTCTCTTAGATATGTTTTAAAAGTTGATAATTCCGAAGATAATATTGGGGAGTTAAGAGTAACGAGTTTAAGACCTGGAGAAGAGTCTAAGATTCAAAAGATTGTAGATAAGAAAAGTAAAACTAATTATTATGTAGTAACTTTAAGTAGTCTATCTCCAGGAACAGATTATAATTTTGTTAATTTAGAATTAGATTATAAAGATTATGATGGAAAAGATGGGGTTCTTAGAACAACATTAGCTCAAATTAATACTAAGAGAGATGATAAAACAGTTGATAACGTAACAGAGAATACTCCTATTACAGGACAAGGCACTTTTACAGTAGATATTGAAACAAATCATAAAGCTGATTATGCAAGGAGTACGCGAGTTCCATTATTCATTGATGATATGAATGGAAGATTTGTTAGGATGAATTACATTCCATTAGAATCAAATTTAGATGTTAAAGTTGAGTATGATGGTTCTTATGTAAATGTAACAGGTTTAACTCCAAATTCAAGCACTACTATTACTTTAGAATTTGTTTATAAAACTGATGCTGGTATAGAGAAAAGTATGAGAAAGTATGTAACTATAAAGACACCAGTTACAGGAGATTTAGATATTAAATCAGATACAGTGATTATTAAGGAAAATGAGGCTATAGTTAAACTTGAGTATTATTCAACACCAAAATCTCCTATTAAATCTATATCAATTGAGGATTCAACAGGTAAAAAATATACTTCTAATTGGGATTCATCAACAAATTCAATTTTTATACAAGGATTGGATGCAAATACGGAGTTTAAAGGATTGATTGCTAAGTTTACTTTAGAAAATACAGAAGTTATAGAGTATCCATTAACTTCATTTAAAACTGGTACAGTTACTCCAAAACCAACAGGTGATGTTGCGAACTTTGTATCAAGAGTCTATACAATAGCACTTGGACGTCAGCCAGAGGCTGAAGGATGGAATTTCTGGGTTAATAAATTAACGTCTAAAGAGCTTTCAGCTACAGAGTTTATAGCTGAAAATTTAATGACTCAACCAGAGTTTATTGAAAGAGAGTTAAATAAACAACAATTCGTTACAACTATGTACTCATTGATAGTTAATAGAACTCCAGATGAAGATGGACAAAGTTATTGGGAGAAAAAATATAACGAATACAGAGAACAAACAAGTTCAGTTGCAACCTTGAGAATTAAAATAGCAAGAGAAATGATGAATGAGAAGGAGTTCAAGGAGTTAGTAACTTCATTAGGATTAAAATATTAATTTAGATAAAATTACGAAGGTTATTTTATAAATTAGGAGGTTTTAAGAAGGTTATGAATAGAAAAAAAATTACACTTCTATTAACTGGATTAGTTGTTGCCTCAAGTATGTTAACAGGATGCACATCAAATAATAAGAGTGCAGATAATGGTGCGAATGTAGCACAAGGAGAGGATGCATTTAGAAGAGCAACAGATAGAACTGTTACAGAATATACAGGAGATGGATATGGAGTAAATAACCCATATACAGATAATACAGCGCCAGATTATAATCCTGGAAATTATCCAAATGTTGCCTATGGTGATGAAATTACAGATGGAGCATTAATGGATGATCAAAATATTTTTAGTGGTGACACAAATGTATATGACAATGGAATTCAAAATGGTGAAACAACAAATGATATAAAAATGGGTGCAAGGTCAAATGATACAAATTTATTTGATCAAATGGGAACAGATTATGAAATGACACCATATGAAATGTCTCCATCTGATGAAATAATATCAAATGATAATATTAATTCATTTAGTAACGGTAATACTATGACAGGATTTGGGGGAGCTGTTGTAGAAGATGATATTTCTTCATTGACTGATACAAATGATTTAACAGGTTCAAATTCTTCACAAGGTACAGATATAGTAGATAATTCAGGCATTTCACAAGGTACAGGTGTAGTAGATAATTCAGGACAAGGGAATATTATATCTCCAAATAATGGAGTTAGCGAAGGAACAACACCATCAACTAGTGGAGTAACTATTAATAATAATGCTCAAAATGATCCAAATCTTCCACAGTCTAATTCACAATCTGCTATTTCTCCACAAGCTAGCACAGAAAGAACAACGATAGGAGAATTCGTACCATTAAAGAGTGTTGGATCAAGCGAAGTAATAGGTACAGGTGATGATGGTAATATTCAAGGTGTTATTTATTTGAGCTTTAAGTTATCAGGAGAAGTATTAAATAAAGAAAATCTAAGTGGATTAATTTCAGGTGCCTTTGATGAAGCAATTAAAGATTCTAACAGTGGATGGTCAGGAGAAGGTACAACAACAGCTAGAGAAGCTTTGCAAGCTGCTCTTAAAAAAGTGATTTGTGATAATAATACAGGAAAAACGTTAATGTTTAGAGATCCAAAAGGTACCCTTGTAAATGTTCCAATTAGCGATATATTCCCAGATAAAACTAGTAACAAGGATTATGTAAGAGGTATTATAGATTTAAACAGTATGAGGACTACAGGAAGAACTATGAGAACTGCAAGATCTACGGATTCTAAAGATGTTGTATTAAGAATGATGATAAGAAATAGTTCTGCATCAAATAATGATAACTCAATATTAAAAACCAACACTGACTATACATTTGTTGGTATAGGTGGAACTAACAGTGATGGAAATAATATTAAGGTAGATGCAAATGATAATCAATTCATATCAGGCTTTACAGTACCAGAATGTAGAACGGGTAAATCACCTTCAATTTTAACAGCTCAGAAGGAAGATAAAACTACAAGTGTTATATATCAGACTTCATCAGGTACTGATAAGGGTACTTTAAAAGATAAATATATAACAACGATGATTAAACCAGGAATTTATTTAAACATGACAGATTATCACGAAAATGTTAAAGAAGGAATAGTAGCTAGTGGAACATCAATTAAATATAAAAATATAGTTTTAAACGATCCAGATAGTACTATTGTGAAAATTGAAATGCAGGATGCTAGAGGTACAAAATATACGTGTAGTCTAGTTCCAGTTGATCTTTCAAATAAAGATAATGGATATTATGTTCAAGTAAATAACCTTGAGAGGGATATGTCATACACGTTTACAAAATTGCTTGTAACTTCAAACACTGGGGTAAAAGATAAAACGGTTACAATCGATTTAGCTAACGTGGATGCTAGTAATAATGTTACAGCTAACCAATTATCTGTTAGAACAACTCAAGTTTCTGAGCCAAAAATAGAATTAGGTTCTGCAAAGGTAACTGAAGATGTTACTTTACCTAATGGATTAAAAGTAAAACCAGTTAAGAATGATTCTACAGCACTTAGATATATAGTTAAAGTTGATAATAATGAAGGAAATATTGGAGATTTACAAGTACTTTCTTTAACTTCAAATGAGAAAGCAGATGTTAAAAAGATTGAAGATAGTAAGACAAAAACTAACTATTATATAGTAACTTTAACAGGTCTTACACCTAATACTGATTATAGTCATGTGATTTTTGAGCTTGGTTATAAGGATGCAAGTGGTAATGATAAAACTACAAGACAATCTATAGGAAATATTTATAAGACTGATGATAAAAATCCAACAATGGATAATAGAACAGAGAAGGAAGCTTTAACAGGATTAAATGATGTTAACGTAATAATGAATGATGAGTTTAAGAGTGAATATGCAAGAAAAGCAAGAGTTCCAGTTTTTGTTGATGATATTTATGGAAGAGTATCTGGTATGACTTTTAAACCTGTAACAAATAATTCAGATGTTAAAGTTGAGTATAAGGATTCTTATTTAGATGTTACAGGATTAAAACCTAATGCAACTACAACAATAACTTTAGAATTTAATTACAAAGATGCAAGTGGTAATGATAAAGTATTAACAAAATATTTAAAAGTTATGACTCCAGCTGTGCCAGAAGTAGATATTAAGAGCGATACAGCAACTGTTAAAGGAAATGAAGTGACTATAAAACTTGAGTATTATGAAAATCCAAAATCACCTATTAAGGCAATAGAAATTAAAGATAAAAACTCTAAGGTAATAAGAAGTTCTTGGGATAAAACAACTAATACTATAACATTGTATAATCTTGAATCAAACAAAGAGTATAGTGAGCTTGTAGTAACATTTACTCTCGAAAATAAATTGACAAGTAAATATGAGTTGACTCCATTTACAACTAGCGAAGAAATTATTAAACCAACTGGAGCAGTTGCAGATTTTGTTGCAAGAGTTTATACAATAGCTCTTGGACGTGAGCCAGAAGTTGAAGGATGGAATTTTTGGATTGGAAAATTAACATCAAAAGAGATTTCAGCTACAGAATTTATTGCAGAAAACTTAATGACTCAACCAGAATTTGTGGATAGGGAGTTAAGTAAATCGAGGTTTGTTACGACAATGTATTCATTAATAGTTAATAGGGAGCCAGATAGTGATGGCCAAAACTATTGGGAAAGAAAATATGATGAATACAAGGATCAAGTTAAGTCTATAGCTGAGTTAAGAATTAAAATTGCAAAAGAAATGATGGATCAACCAGAGTTTAAAGAGTTAGTGACTAAACTTCAATTGATATATTAATCATTTCAAAAAAGAAAGATGGCTTATCTAGCCATCTTTTTTTTTAAAAACAGGGAGGGTTTGAAATGAATAAGAGAAAAGTTAGTTTTATGTTAATTACGATGTTTGTTACATCAAGTATTTTTTCAGGATGCTTTGTGCCTTATAGTACACAATATAATAGGGAAGTTGCAACAGCTTTGAATTACGCAAGAGCTGAGGTAAGTCAAGATAGTGATTCATTGTACGCATATTTAAATACTACGATTACTCGAGAATCTAGTGAAGAAAGTGAGAATCCTGACGATACAGAACAAGTAGAGGGAACTATACCACCAAGTGATGATAGTTCAGGAGATGGTTCTGAAGGTGGTGAAGGTGAAGATTCAGAGGGACCATCAGTGGATGAAGGGGGTTCAAGTAAACCTCCATCAAACGATGAAGTTGCAATACCGCCAACAATTGAAGGAGATACAACACCACCAACTGGTAGTGATGGAGATACTTCTCAAACACCACCAGAAAGTGGAGGAGATCAACAACCTTCAGAGCCAACAGTAACAAATCAAAGTCAAGTTCAGATTGTAAAAAGTACAGGAAGTTCTGAGCTAGTTGGAGCGGGAGAATCATATACACCTTATGGAACAATAGAGTTGAGTTTGAAATTATCAGGAAAAATATTAGAGTCAAAGATTGATATACCAGTAACTCCAGAACAACCAGATGATGGAACTGGTGGAGGTGATATAGATAATGGAGAAGATGAGAACAAGCCTTCAGAGGGAGGTACTGATGATGGTTCAGGAGATTCATCAGGAGAAGATAGTGATAAACCGAGTAATGGAGATGGAGAACAAAAACCACCAACAGAAGATGGTGGTAATAAACCAGATGAGGGAGAAGGAATTCCAGATAATGGTGTAAATGGGACTCCAGATGTTGGTGAAGAAGAAAAACCAGAAGTTGATGGAGGAAGTACAGATCAACCCAGTGATGATGAAGGTAATATGGAAGGATCATCAAGCTTACCACCATCACAAGAATCACCGAGTGAACCAACAAAACCTCCAACAGACTCTGAGGATAGTGACATTACAGATGATGTAGAAGATACTGAAGAAGAGCCTTCAACTTATGGAGTTAAAAATTTTGAAACTGGAACTCTTGGAGATTTAATTAAGAGAGCATATCAAGAGGCAAAAGGTGACCGTAGTTCTGAAACTGTAACAGAGAGAAAGAAACTTCGTGATGCCCTTTCTAAGATATTAGATGATATGAATGCACAATTATCATTTGAAAGTACACATGGTGTGAAGAAGATTAAAATGAGTTCAGATTTTGTACCTAATACTGATGATTATATAAAAAGCATCATTGATCTAGGTAATACGAAATTAGATAATGGAATTGATCCAAGTAATATTGCTTTGAGAATTGTAGTTAGAAATGAAAATGTTGGTGATAAACTTCTAACTAATACAGTTTATAGTCTTGGTGCTCTAGAGGAGTCACAAACAAATCGAGATATAACTGTCGGCGATGATGTTAAGTTGACTTTAACTGGATTAAGTAATTGTAAAACAGGTAAAGCACCAGCATTGTTTATATCTAAAAATGCAGCGAAACCTAATTTATATGAAACAAATTCTCAAAACTTACAAGGTACATCAAAAAATGATATGTATGTTACACAATTTAAAAATGGTGTTTATTTGGATATGGGATCATATGGGACAAGTGAATCAGATATTTCTATCGCAGAAAATTCTATTAAATTTAAAAATATAACTTTCCGTGATCCTGATAGGAGTATATCAAGGGTTGAAATTCAGGATGATCGAGGTTATAGATATAGTTGTAGTTTAATTTCAGAATATACAGATACTTTTTCGATTGAAGTTAATGGTCTTGAAAGCGATACGTCTTATATTTTTACAAAATTATTTATTACATCAAATACGGATGGAAGAATGACAAGCCAAGAATTGGATTTGGGTTGTTATGATAATGGAAGTGTGAAACAGAATTATATACCTATAAGGACTATTAAGCAACCTGAACCAAAAATTCAATTGGCAGCTACAAATTCTTCGACAGTTAAACTTCCAAATGGTATTGAAATGAATACCGTTAAAAATTCTGATACAGCTCTAAGATATGTTTTTAAAGTTGATAATAAGCAAGGAAATATTTTAGATCTTAAAGTTATAAGTCTTACGGGTTCGGAATCATATCAAGTTGAGAAGATAGTAGATAGGGTTCAGAAACAAAACTACTATATAGTAACTTTAAACAATTTAGAGAAGAATAAAGATTATGGATTTGTAATTTTGGAATTAAATTATTTAGATGATAGTGGTAATGTTCAAACTTCTAGGAAGAGTTTATCTACATTAAATTCGACAAAAGGTGAAAATACAAAATATGACAACATGACTGAGGCCGAGTCTTTACCGATTGAAGAGGCCGTGCAGATTTCATTGAGTGATAGTTTTACATCATCATATGCAAGAGTGGCAAGAGTTCCGATTTTAATTGATGACCTAGAAAATAGAGTAACTTCAATTGATGTTAAAAATCCTGTAGATAATCCAAATGCTAGAGTAAGTTATGATAACTTTATATTGGAATTTAGCGATTTGAAACCAGAAACGAGTGGGATGTTTACTATAATATTTAATTGCGAAGATAATGGTGTTTCTAGAGAAACAAAACAGATAAAAAAATATGTTCAGTTGAGTACTACAGAAACACCAGATTATGATATTAAGTCCACGGATATTGAGGTTGTAGACCTAACTAAAGTAAATATTAAATTAAACATTTATAACAATCCAAAATCGGAGGTGAAGTCAGTTACAGTTCTTGATGATTTAAACAATGCTCTTAAGGCAACATGGGATAAAGATATAAGCACTATAAAATTAGAAGGACTTAAACCAGACTACACCTACACAAATGTTATTATAAGATTAATTTTAGAAAATGGCAAGAGTGTTGAATATCCACTTGGAACTTTTAAGACAGTTATTGATGAGAATAGACCAAAAGGTGATGTGGCTGAATTTGTGAGGAGAGTTTATAAGATTGCACTTGGACGTGAACCAGAAAATGAAGGATGGAATTTTTGGATAGAGAAATTACAAAGTAAAGAACTTAGTGCTACAGAATTTATAGCTGAGAATCTAATGACTCAACCAGAATTTGTTGATAGAGAGCTAACTAAATCTAAGTTTGTTTCAACGATGTATACTTTAATAGTAGATAGGGAGTCAGAAGAGGAAGGTCAAAAATACTGGGAAAGTAAATATGTCGAATACAGGGACCAGGTTTCAACTATTGAGCAACTTAGAATTAAGATTGCAAGAGAAATGATGGATCAACCAGAATTTAAAGAGTTAGTAACTAGAATAGGACTTAGGTATTAAAATTTTTGGAATAAATTGTTATAACAGATAATATTATATTAAAGTAGATGAACTTGAATTCACCAATTATCCAGAAAAGCCCCTTATACCGAGTTCATCTACTATTTTGAAATAATAATAGCTGTGGAGAATGTGTAGACATGGGAGTAAGCAATCTATTTAACACTCAAGTAATAACATCTACAACGCTAGCTACTAGCCTTGTAATAACTTTTTATGCTGATAATTTTGATGGAACTGTGAGAAAATTTACAAGAACAATTGCAGACATAAAGTCAGGATTGACAAATGATATTTTGAGTGCAGCAGCGAGAGCTGTAGCAGAACTAGTTGATCACACAAGATATGATGTTAAGCTTGTTACTACTAACTTAATAGAAGATGGTGTAACAGATTAATATAGGTAGATTATTTAATAGCAGTTATTTTGTATAAAGAGAACTCATTATTATGAGTTCTTTATTTTTTTAATTTATTTTTATGAAATAAAGTTCATTAAATTTGTCATAAAACATTAAAATGGTAACTAATAATGATATTGAATCAATTAATTTTAAAGGAATCAAAAAATTCATGAAAGACCAAAATGATAATAACTCATTAAATTTCAATGAAATTTATAATAAAATTATGGAGCAAGCTAATAGTGGGATTAGTAAAAATACAGCTGAAAGCGTAGATGAGGTAGAAAAATTAGAACATATGGAGACGGTCGTGAGTGAAAATGAACAACCATTACAAGATTTTCAGGAATCCACTAAAGAAGAGGAAACAATATTAGTGGAGGAAGGAGATGTTGTTCAAATGGAATTTGAAAAGAAAGAAGATTCTGAACAAATTATTGAAAATGACGAAACAAACAGTCAAGAAAATGCACTACAAAGTGAAAATAACAGTGAGGACAATACAAACGATTCACAAGATCAAACGGATGCTCAAGAGAATGGAGTTACCGTGTCCGGATCAGGAGAATATAATCAAGGAAACACGGAAGTAGAACAGGTGGATGGAGTCCAAGATAGTATCATTCCAGATTTAAGTATTGATCAAGTAGTTTCGAATGATAGTTCAGAAATTATAAGTGATTTACAAGATGAATCCAAAATTAATCAAGAAATAATAGATAATTTAGATAATATGTCTGTTTATGGTGCGACAAGAGCAGTAGAAGATACAAGAATTCCAAGTAATGTAACTAAGCCAACAGGAACAATTTCGCAGTTTAAGAGTACAATTGGAGGAGTAGATTTAATAATATCTACTACAGAGACTACAGTTGAGAGTGGAATGTATACTTTCCAAGGTAAGGCTAAGTCAAATTTCGTATTGACTGGAAAAATTTTGGATGTTATTGCAACAGTATCATTAGTTTCATCTTTTAATTTAAACGATGTTGTATTTATGGATTCTAGTATTTCTGGTACACCGACAACTGTAACAGCTAGTTTAAGAGACTTTATGATCAAAGCTGCAAATGAGATGATTGATGATATTAATGGAGTTAGAACTCCAGCTGGGATGACATCGCCTAGTGCTCCTGCAGGAATACCTAATATAACAAACAGAGCTCATTTGGCATTAGCTTTAAGAAAAGTATTTCAGTCTAATGATGTTGATTATGATCATGATACGTTACCATTAATATTTGGTTTTAAAGATATTGATGATATTTCTCCTAAACAAGTTTCAGTAATTTATGATGGAGAAACTATATTTCCAACAAGCATGGATTATTTAAGAAGTATCATAGCAGAAGATTCATTAATCAATAATTCTGTGACTAGTAATGTTAAAGCATCTAATTTGAATTTGAATGCTGATGGAATGGCTATAAAATTTGATATAAAGAATGGATCTGATTTTCAACCATACGAATTTTTGAAGACTAACACAAATTACCAGTTTATTGCGTTAAACAAGAATATTACTTTTTATCCTGATCTTAATAATCTATCAGTTGTTAACTATCTTGAAGGATTCGGCATGACAAACTTCAAGACTGGTAAACAATTACCACTTTTTGAAACTTATTTAGTATCATCATCAAATTCATCACTTGAAGTTTCAAATATGATATATACATTACCTAATAGTAATGTAGGTTCAAAAATGAATATTGATTTTAATTCTATAGATGATACAACTTATTTGGATTATGAACAAATGATATCAACTACAGCTTCAAATATAGCCTTGAGAACTAATGGTAATAGCATAAGATTTAATACTTTCAAGATATTTGATAAAGATAGTACAATAACAAAGATGGAAGTAGAAGATGATAGACTTAACAAATATTCAGCATCTGTTTCTTTAATTAATACAGATAAACCAGAAAAAGGTGGATATCTTAATATAACAGGATTACAGAGATCGACTCCATATACATTTAGAAAATTATATGTGACAGCGAAGCCAGAAGACAAAGATATAACAAAAACTTTTTACTTTTCACAAATAATGACATCTGCTACTACTAGTGGTAGTTCAACTGTAACAACTGTAACAACAGTAAGTACGCATAATTTATCAATTAGAACTTCAAACTTTACAGAGCCTAAGCTCTATATAGAACTTGATCCAGAAAAAAAATATGTTGATATAAAACAAGGAATTTTTTCGTCAGCAGCTTCTTCCACTGATACAGTTGAAGTATTTTTTCCAAAATTAAATGTTGAACTTCCAAATAAAACAATAATACCTGCTGTTAAGAATGATAAAACATCTCTAAGATATGTAATAGAAGTTGATAATAGTGATGTAACTATTAAGAATTTAACTGTTAATGGACTTAAAGGTGAAGAGAAATACAAAGTTGAAAAAATTGAAGGGAAAGAGAAAATTTATTTTATTTTAACTTTGTATAATTTGTCAGAGAAGAGAGATTATGGATTTTTGATTCTTGAACTTAGCTATATAGACATCGATAAGAGAGAACTTATTACAAGACAAGTATTGAATGATATTAATAAAATAACTAATGTTAGTATACCTAGTGCGCCTACATCTCCAAGTGCAGTTTTTACGACTACAGGTATACACCAAGTTCCAGATGTAACGCTTGATAACCAGACAGGACCAGAGTTGAGTGTAACAGATTCATTTAATGTAACTTTATTTGAGGCCAAAACTTTAGAGGCTAGAAAAGCTGAAATACCAGTATTAATTGATGATTTAAATGAAAGATTTTTAAGAATTGACTTCCAAAAGCCAAGCAATAATCATAATGTTGAGCTTAAGTTAGAGGGAGGACTCTTAAAATTCACAAATCTAGAGCCAAAGACTGAATCAGTATATAAACTTGATTTTATTTGGAAAGATAAGGATAATAAAGAACAAACATTATCAAAATATGCAAAAATATCCACACCTCAATCTCCATCTGTTGATGTAAAATCAACGAAAATAACTACTACTGATAAGAGTGCGGAAATTGTATTTGAATTATTCGCATCTCCAAAATCAAAAATATCTAGTGTAGCTTTGAATGATGAAAAAATTAAATTTACTTGGGATACAAATTCATTAATTTTAAGATTAAGCGACTTGAAACCAATGACGACTTACAGAGATTTAGAGATAACTTTTAAACTTGAGAATGGTTTAATAACTAGATATAAAATTGATTCTTTTACGACAAAACAAGAATTACAACCACCTACTGGAAAAGTTGCAGACTTTGTATCAAAAATTTATTCTGTTTCACTTGGACGTGATCCAGAAGTTGAGGGTTGGAAATTTTGGGTTCAAAAATTGGAATCTAAGGAATTACCAGTGACTCAATTTATTTATGGTTTGATGAAACAAGATGAATTTATAAGCAGATATCTTAGTAAAGAAGAATTCGTAAAAATGATGTATAAAATAGTTGTTGGAAGAGATCCTGAAGAAGAAGGACAGAAGTATTGGGAAGGAAAATATGATGAATATAAATTACAAGTAGAGTCATTGGCAGAATTAAGAATAAGAATAGCTAGTGAAATGATGAATGAATCAGAATTCAAACAATATATTACTTCTATGGGACTAAGATATTAATAAAAAAGGAGAGGATTTTCCTTTCCTTTTTTTATTTTTTAAATAAATTCCAATTTTACTGTAAATAATATATTTAATACAAATTGTGGAGGCATTTATATAAATGAAAAAATATATAAAACAAATTAATTTAATTTTATCTATTATGATAATTTTCTATTCACTTTCATCTTGTATAGGAAAGAAAGGGGAAAATGGAAACAAAATACAAGTTGATAACATACATAGAGGATCGGGTAAATTTGATAAGGATACTTTATATATAAGTGCTAGTAATTTTAATACTTATGTTAATAACGCTATGGCAAAGCAAGATATATTAAATGTTGGTGTGAAGTTTTTAGGCAAGTTTAATTTTAATCCATATTTCGTTGAGTCTAAATCTGATTATTATGTGATTGATGCTATCTGGGAACCTTTAATGAAGGTAGGATATGATGGTGAGTTTTATCCAAATATTTTAAAACAACTTCCTACAGTTTCGGAAGATAAGAAAACTTATTTGTTTTCATTGAAAGAGAATTTATTATGGGAAGATGGAACAAAGTTGACGACAAAAGACATTGATTTTACATATAAATTTTTAATGGATGGAGATTATAGAGGAAGTTTTGATCGAGAAACATTGAACTTAAAAAATTGGAGAGATTATAACAGTGGAACAAGTAACACAATTGAAGGAATTGAAATTATAGATGATTATAATTTTAGAGTCAATGTGGAAAATCCAAGTATTCAAACAATTGGACTTTTAAATATTTATCCTCTTTCTTACATATATTATGGTCAATATTATTATCAAGGGAAAGCAAATGATATTGTTGAAAAAAATTTAAAACCTTTTGGTAATGGAGTATTTAAATTTTTTGCTTATGAAGATGATTATTTGATTCTTAAAACTAATGATTATTATTACAAGGATAAAAGTGATATTTCAACATTAACTTTTAAAAAGGTTGATGAAAAATCGTATATAAATAATTTGATATCTGGAAATATTGATATAGCATATGATATTTTGCCAAATAATGAAAATATTGAAGAGGCATCAAATGCTCAATTTTTAAATGGATATATGTTTGATACATATGATTATGGTTCTATCGGAATAAATCATTCAAATGAATTATTGAAAGATATTTCTATCAGGAAAGCAATTAATGTATGTATAGATAAAAACCAAATTGTAAAGAATATATCGGATAAAAATTTTAATATTATAGATGCTCCAATTGATGGAGCATTTCAAAAATTTTTTTATGATAAAGATAATATGAAAAATGATTTTAACAAGAACGAAGCAGTCAGAATTTTAAATGAACATGGATGGGTTAAAAATAAATCTGGAATTTTAGAAAAAGATGGTAAGGCTCTGCAATTTAATATTTTGGTTCAGGAAAATAGTTCCATATGTCAAGATATTTTTCCGATAATAGAAAATAATCTTAAAAATATTGGAATTTCATTGATTAAAGAATATGTCAATATTAATGATTTTTCAGATGTGAGTGCAAGAAAACATAATTATGATTTGTTTTTGGTTGATGATGAGTTTACTTATGGCAGCAATTGGTACAAGAGTTTTTATACATCGGGAGTAAACAATTATTTTTCTTACTCCAATCAAAGCTTAGATGAATTATTAACGAATATAGATACAAATTTTGATATAGAAGCAAATAGAAATTTTTATCTTGAAGCTTATGAAATTCTTAGAGAAGATTTGCCAGTAATTCCATTATTTCAACGTAAAAAGTTTGATGCTTATAATGGAAGAATTTTTGGAATAAATTCGACTAATGTATTTAAAACATTTTATTATGATGAAATAATTTTGAGAAAATGATTCTCGGAAGGGGTGTGTATGATTGAAAAAATATATACAAATAGTTGTAGTTTTTATAATATTGATTTGTAATTTTGATTTACTTAATGTTATGGCAATTAATGGAGATATTGCATATAGACATTTATTGAAATTTTCATTAATAGGAAGTAGAGCATTAGTTACACAAAGTGAAATAAATTCTAGAAATTATATAGAAAAGACCCTGAAAGATTTAGGATATGAAGTAGATATTCATAAATTTGATGTTGATGGATATGAAACTGCAAACATTGAGGTAAATAAAAAAGGTCTTGATTCTTCAAAAGTTATAATTTTAGGTGCACACTATGACGGACGTATTGAAGGTAATGCATTCGATGATAATGCTTCTGGAATTGCTACGCTTTTAGAACTTTGCGAAATATTCCGAAATACACAAACCCATTATGATTTGAAATTTATATTTTTTGGAGCTGAAGAGATAAATTTATTAGGACGAGGACTTCATGGATCATATAATTATGTTGAATCATTAAGTGATTCTGATAAGGAAAAAATAAAGTATATGATTAATTTAGATACATTACTATCTGGTGATAATATGTATGTTTATAATGTTTATAAAGATGAAAAAATTGATGAAATAGACAATATATTTTTGCAAAAGCTGATAGAAGTAGCTCAAAATATGGAGATAGATATAATGATTAATCCTAGAGATGGGGAAGAGTTAAGCTTTACAAATACTAAAAGTGATTATTATCCGTTTTTTGAAGTTGGAATACCTGTTCTGTATTTTGAATCTACAAATTGGAACGTTGGGGAGAATGATGGACGTACACAAACTGAAATGTTCGGAAGAATAATTCACACTCCAATGGATAACATGAATTTTTTAGAGAACTTTTTTGATGAAAGAATAAGAGAACATTTAGTAGGATATATAAGTTTAATTAAAGAATTTATATTGACTGGTATTTAAAACCTCCTGAAGGAGGTTTTTTTTGTTTTTTAGATCAAAATATATTGAAGAAAAAGTAAATAATATGTTAAAATAATAATAATTAGTTAATAATTTGGTAATAAATAAGGAGTAAAAATCAGATGAAATACTGCAATGAAAGATATTTTTTCTTATTTAATGAAGGTCATAATGCTATAGAATTATTAAATGACTTAGAGGATTCCTTTGATTATTCAAAAGTATTAAACGAATTTCGAAATACTTTCTATAAATTATTTAGCGATTTTTCGGGGAGAATTTTTGAAATCGTAAGAAGCTATATTAATCAACTAAACTTAAATGCTCACATTAGAAATAGATCTATCAATGTTGGACATATCAAAAATATTTGTAATGGGATTTTTAGTAACGATGATGTAAAAAATATTTTATTTCATATAAGTTCTATATTAAGAGGGATGACATTAAAAAATAAGTTTGATATCAATTTGTGTGTAAAGCTTGTTGACCTTTTGGAAGAAATTGATCTTTTATGTATTGTTGAAATTTATTTGTATTTATTAAATGAAGATTTAGACAGTGTTTTATCTTTTATATTAGGAAAAATAAATGATTCAGTTACATATAAGAATGACGTATCGGTACAAGCAGTAAATGAAAAATTTTTACTAGATGTTGAACACAAATTGAAACTATTCAAGAAACTTTATGAAGATGAAAATATATCTCTTGTTATGAAAAATAGTGATCATTTGATATATAAAATAAATGATATTGTTAAGATTATACAATTAACAAAGTAGTAGAAGTTTTCAGTACATAAAATTTTGTGTACTGAAATTTTTTTATTATAATATAGAAAATATTTATATTTTTATGTTGAATTTATTATTATAATATTGTAAAATTTTTACATATTCAAGATATCCCAAATTCGTTTTTTAGAAAGGATGTTTTTTTTGGAAGTTTTTTGTGAAGAACAAAATAATACCATTGTAGCTTATCTTAATGGAGAATTAGATCATCATTCGGCTGAATACATAAGGATAAAAATAGATTACTACATAGATACGTCCACTTCTAAAAATTTAGTTTTTGATTTTAAAAACGTTTCGTTTATGGATAGTTCAGGTATTGGAATAATAATCGGAAGACATAAGAAAATAACAGCTAAGAATGGACAAGTGTTTTTAATTAATTTGAATAAAACGATCAAAAAAGTTATTGAATTGTCGGGTATTAGTAAGATTGTGAAAATACATAGTGATTTGACAGAGGTTATGAATAATGCTTAGGGGGATTTGTATGCAAAATACTATGAGTTTAACTTTAAGCAGTAGATCTAGCAATGAAAGTTTTGCTAGGGTTGCTGTTGCTGCGTTTATTGCTCAATTGGACCCAACGCTCGAAGAGATTAGTGATGTTAAAACTGCAGTATCAGAAGCTGTTACTAATGCTATAATACATGGCTATAATGAAGATAAAAGTACTAATGTGATTATTAATGTTAGTATCGAAGATGAAGAAGAAAATGAAAATGACAAATACAAAGTTATAATAAGTGTTATAGACCATGGATGTGGAATTGATGATATTGTTCAGGCAAGAGAGCCTTTGTATACATCAAGACCTGATCTTGAGCGTTCAGGTATGGGATTTTCTGTGATGGAAAGCTTTATGGATGAATTATATGTGGAGAGTGGCAAGGATAAAGGAACTCATATTAGAATGGTAAAGTATATAAAAAAGTAAGGTGAGTGTATAATGGCACATGAAAATGCAGTCTCCAGTAATACTTTACGTCATTATGAAAATGATGAGCTCTTAAAGAGAGTTAAAGATGGAGATAAAAAAGCTGAAGATTTGCTCTTGGAAATTAATTTACCATTAGTTGCATCACTAAGTAAAAAATTTTTAGGTAGGGGATATGATTATGATGATATTTACCAAGTTGGAGCACTTGGACTTATTAAAGCTATTAAAAATTTTAATAGCGATTATAATGTTAAATTCTCTACTTATGCGGTTCCTATGATTTTGGGTGAAATAAAAAGGTTTTTGAGAGATGATGGAATCGTTAAAATTAGTAGAAATGTAAAAGGGATATCAAGAAAAATAATGTTTAAGCGTGATGAGCTTACAAAAGAATTGAATAGAGAACCAACGGTTTATGAATTGGCTGAATATACTAAATTAAGTGTTGATGATATAATTTTGGCTATAGATTCTTGTTCAAGTACGCAGTATTTATACGATACTGTACATCAAGACGACGGATCACCAATTCTTTTGATCGATAAAATTGAAGAAAAAGTTTCTGATGATTCAATTATTTTAAATAGGCTCGTGTTAAAAGAAATGATAAGTAAACTTGATGAAAAAAGTAGGCAAATTATAATGCTTAGATATTTTAAAGATAAGACACAAATTCAAGTAGCATCTGTACTTGGAATTAGTCAGGTACAGGTTTCTCGTATTGAAAAAAGGGTATTAGCAAAGCTAAAAGGAATTTTGAAAGAGTATTAATTTTTGAATGTTAGAAGATTTTTATATTTTCAAAGCGGGTATAGATAAAAATCTATACCTGTCATTTTTGGATTGTTTTATGTTTTATTTTTACAAAGTGTTTAATTTATTTTTAGACTCTCATTGTTAAACTTTTCTATATCTAGTTGATTTAATGATTTATCAACAATTAGTGATATGGTCATAGCACCGTTTATATTTAAAAGTGTTCTCCCCATATCTATTATAGGATCAACAGCTAATATTGGTCCAACAAGTTCAAAATATGGAGCTAATCCCGTACCAGATAAAACTGATGAGGCAACAGTATGTCCACCACCAGGGATACCTGCAATACCAAATGAGCTTATAGTTACAACTAAAACCGACATTAAATAAAATGAAAATGTCATTGGTGTAGAACTCATATTTGCTATAGTAATGATAACCATTGCACCAAACACTCCGGCACAACCAGCCTGTCCTGCTGTAGAACCAAGCCCCATAACAAAGGCGGAAGTTGAGTCAGTAGCACCCATAGAATCTGTTAAAGATTCAACGGCAACAGGTAGCGTTCCTAGGCTAGATCTTGAAGTGAATGCAAGGAACAGAGGAGCGATAGATTTTTTTAAATAGATAATCGGATTTAATCCAAATATCGATAAGGCTATCAAATGAACCACAAACATTATGGCCATTGCAACATACATAGCTACTATAAATGTCAAAACTTCTAAAATTGATTTTAAACCTCGTTGTGCAATTGAATTCGCCATTAGTGGAATAACTGCGTAAGGTATTAGACTTATTATTGACATTGCAATACTAACTATTATTTTATGAAGAGCATCAATTAAATTAACAAAAGTACTGATTTGAGTTTTATAAATTGAAGCCATCTTTTTGGTTGCAATCCCAACAAATGCAGAAAAAATTACAACAGCAATTATATTTGTATTAACCATTGCTTCAATTGGATTTTTTGGAATTAAATTTCTTAGTATATCAACGAAATTTTTAACTTCTTTTATCTTTACAGATGAAGAAACTACATTTCCTGATATTCCTAATTTGAACAATTGGGCAACTACTATACCTATAATGGATGCTATAAGAACATTTACAATAAATCCGAAAATGGTTTTTGATGTGAGGTTTTTTATATTTGATGAATTTTTAATTGAAATAATAACATGAATAATTGATATAACAATTAGAGGAATAACAATCATTCTTATCAAATCGATAAATCCATTACCAAATAGTGAATACCATTTTGTTGTTTCATTAATCCAAGTAATATCTAGTGGATTCTCAGGAGTTCTAGATACTAACTGGATTACCACACCCAATAAAATACCGATAATTGTCCCTATTATTGTTCTGATTGAAAAGCTTATATGTTTTTTCTTCAAGAATACCATGATGCCAAACAATAGTATTAATGAAACTAAAAATGTAAGCGTTAAAGGATTGCTTACCATTAAAAATCCACTCAGAAATGAATTTTCCATTGAAATAAATCACCAACCTTTTAGAAAAATTTAATATTTTTTTATTACTATGTGATATTTTTTTTGTAATACTTTTTGGTTTTATGCAAAAATGTGACTGCAGGAATAGTATAAAAAATAATTAACATTACGTCAATATTAAAAAATAAAACTAAATGTAAATAAAAAAGGACTAAAATATTAATATATTTTAGTCCTTAATATTAAGTTTTAATTTTAAATATATCCATGAAATAATTATTCCTAATATAATAAATATATAAGATACATTATATAGAGGTGTTTCTAAAATCAAGGATAAAATAAATCTAATTGTAAATATAATTGACCATAATATTGTTAAATTTTTATTTATAATCTTAAATAACAGTGTTTCAGAAATTGTAGAATTGTATGAAATTTCAGAATATTCTGACATAGCTGATATTTCACATCCTGAACTCATAAAGAACATCAAAATTAGTATTATGTTAAGAAAAAAAGATGAGACTATTTCATTAAATACTACTGGATTTAATACATTAAATAGATTGTAAAATGGAAAGACAATTAATGTTAATGCTTCAAGTTTTGTAATTTTTCTAAACTTTGAGGGTTTTATAAATGTTACAAAAATTGTAGTGTATAGTATTGCAAATGTAGAAGTAATTAGTGAATTAAAAGTATCTATACCTATCCAGTAAAATAACCATGGTATTATAGCGAGTACAAACCAAATAATAGGATTGAGATTTAAATTTGTTGTTTTTAGTTGTTTGTTTTCACTATTAGTTTTAAATAATTCACGTAAAATTTTTAAATTTTTGACTTCCCCATCGCATTTAATTTTTCCATCTAATAATGCAGTTTCAATTTTTAAATCCTTAAAAATAATTTCATACCATGTTTTATAAGTTGATGTTATTGTAGTGTTTACTTCCTCATTAAATCGATGACGTAATTTTGCGGTTTTATTTTTAATTTCAAGATAAATTGGTTTTGAATTTTCAAATATAAATTTATATGATAGATTTAGATTATTTGATTGTGTAGGGTTGAAGTTGGCTACCATTACACTTAATAGGGAATTAGCTGAAATAAAATTTTTATATTTATTTTTAACTTTTGGTGGTTTAGGAGCTTTTATTTTTTGAGGTTTTTTATTTTCTTTGACAATAATTTTCTTGCATTTCTTTTCTTCTTTCTTCTTTTTTTGACGTTTGTGAACTTTCTTATCTTGTATTTCCACGTTCTTATTTTTTAAATTATCTAAGTTTGCTATTGCTGTGTTATCTATAGGGGTAGATCCATTTATTTTGACTTCAGGATTTTGAGTTTCTGTTATAGTTATGATATTTGAAGGAGTTTCAATTTTCGTTATGGTATTTGGGTGTGGTAGCAATTCTTTATTTTCTGTACTGATTTCTTCAGTTGTTGTTTTAGTAATTGAGAATGCATTAGAGTTTTTGATATCATCAGGTAAATCTTTATTGAGTAAGTTGCATAGCAACATATAATTTTTGATTTCTCCATCACATTTAACTAGATTTTCTTCTAATGCGTGTTGTAGTGATGCTTCATTTAAGCAAATTTTTTGCCAAATTGCGTGAGTTGTTTTGATTGTCGTATTTATGTGTGAAGGGATATGATCTAAAAGTTTACAAAATCCATCTTTAACTTCCAAATAAATAGGATCTTGATTATCAAATACAAGAGAATAAACTATATGTAAGTTGTTGCAATTTGTGGGGTTAAATTTAGAAATGATTCGATCTATTAATAAACTTATTGGAAATAAATTATTATTTTCTATATTTTTCATTAATTTCACTCCTGATAATTTGCAATGTAAAAAATCATTAAACATAATTATTGTTTGCAATATTTGAATTAAATACTCTAAAAAATTTTTGAGTGTTTTGGCTAATTCTTAAAATTAAGAGTATAATAAATTATTATAAAATTTGAAGGTTGGTAATCGATATGAATATTGGTTGTAGTAGTTTTTCATGGCAGACAATTGACGGGAAACATTTGCTCGGAAGAACTTATGATTATTTTGGGAATTTAGATAGTAATTCATTCGTTGTTATTCCAAGGAATTATGAGTTTAGTACACTTATTGAAACTAAGAGTATGGTGAAATCAGAATATGTAGTAACAGGAATGAATATAAACGGTCTAGATACACCATTTCTTGTTGATGGAATCAATGAACATGGACTTATGGGTGCACTTCTAAATTATCCAGGTTTTGCTTGTTATGATACAAATGATAATTATAGTGTTAGTGTTAATCCGTCATTTATAGTTACCTATATGTTGTCTACTTGTAAAACTTTAGATGAGGTAGAGAGAGAGGCTAAAGCAATAAACTTTAGTAGTGAGAAGGTATTTGGGAATGAAATAAGAGTTCATTTTATATTTTTTGATTCTACAGGTGAGGCGATAATTGTTGAACCTAATGAAGGAGGAGTTACTGTACATAGAAATACTATAGGTGTTATGACAAATAGTCCTAACTATGAATGGCATGAACAAAATATTAGGAATTATTTGGGGCAATCACCACTTGGAGTAAAACAAGATACTATATGTGGAAAAGAGTTTAAGGCTTTTGGTGTGTGGGGGTTAAGATTCCCAGGAGGATATGCTTCAACTGATCGTTTTATAAGAGTTGCTCTTACTAAAAATTTTTCTCCTAAGGGGAATGATGAGCTTGATGGAGTAACAAGAATGTTTAATATGTTTTCAACAGTTTATATGGCAGAAGGAATAGTTGGGCTTCAAACAGATAAGGGATCAGATTTTGAGTTCACACAAAGTATAGATATAATGTGCTCTGAAAGCCTGAAATATTATTTCTCTTTAACAACTAATAGAAGAATTTCTTGTATTGATCTTAAAAAAGAACTTAATAATACAAAAATTAAATATATAGAGATTCCAAAAGATCAAGATGTTAGTTTCATAAATTAATTATTAAAGGTATAGCTAAAACTGCTATACCTTTAATTGTTTTTATTTAGCTTCCTTGATTAGTGTGTTTTTCTCGTAAACTTTGAAAAAAGGATAATATATAACAAGACTTACAAGAACTAAAAAGAATGAAAATATAACATTTCTAAAGTCTAATGATGATAAATAAGCTTGAGCAAAGAAAGGAGTAAATGATGGATCAACTAAATATCCAAGTCCTATTAATCCAATTTTCTGTGCAAAATATGTCATACTTACCGTTATTATTGGAGTTAATAAAAATGGTATTGCTAATATTGCATTAAATACGATTGGTCCACCAAAAATTATAGGTTCATTGATTCCGCATATTCCTGGAATAATAGAGAGTTTACCTAGGGATTTTAAATGAACAGATTTACTCCATAACATTAAAATTACAAGTCCTAATGTATTCCCAGCTCCACCAAGTACTGTGACCCTAAACATTTGTAAGTTCATTAAAAAATTTGGAGCTTGACCAGATGCAATTAAATCGGCATTTAATCCAGTATTAGTTATCCCAAGAGTGAATACGATTGGGAATATTATTGATGTACCGTTAACGCCAATAATCCATAATAAATTACCAAATGTCATAATTAATAGGAATCCCCATAAATTGTCAACAACAGAAAGAGCAGGGTTTAATATAGACATTATGGCTTGAGGTATTGACATATCAAAATTTACTTTTATTATTACATTTATGCCATAGATTATTAAAATGTTTGCGAGTAGTGGGAACATTGAATTTATAAATGATG
This sequence comes from Candidatus Arthromitus sp. SFB-mouse-NL, assembly GCF_000709435.1. Taxonomy (NCBI): domain Bacteria; kingdom Bacillati; phylum Bacillota; class Clostridia; order Eubacteriales; family Clostridiaceae; genus Candidatus Neoarthromitus; species Candidatus Arthromitus sp. SFB-mouse-NL. Next base: position 1,078,884 of record NZ_CP008713.1, on the reverse strand, counting down.
TTACTGCAGGGGGAACGCTATCTGGCATTTTAATCTGGAATCCTTTTCTTTCTATTAATCTAGTTATTTCGACTGATAAAAGACTAATAATTATGGCTACAAATAATCCATCAGATCCTAAAAATGCTGTTGATATATTTCCGTCAATTACTGTTGCAGATACCATAAAGTACACACACATTGATATAAGACCAGACATTATGCTTTTCATTTTGTATTCATTAGCCAAAGCGTATGAAATTGTGAATGCTGATGCAAGTCCTAAAAGTCCCATTGTCATATCGTATGGCGTAGTGATTAGAGAATAATTTTGTACAGCAAATGATTTCCATAAAAGAAGGAATTTTAAAAATATATTTGTAGTATTAGGATCAATTATATCAGGGTTTACCGGAGGATTCGCTATTATAAGAAACAGTGAACCAATTACAATTAAAGGTAATGTTAACATCATACCCGTTGAAACGGCTCTTAAATGACGTTGATTAGCTATTTTTGTACTTATAGGAGATAGTGCTTTATCTAATTTTTCAAACATTGAACTTGATTTCATTTTTTATAACCTCTCGTTCTATTATTCTTGCCAAGGATTGTATTTAAATGCTGATTTACAAACATTATCAGGATTATAGGTCTTTAGTATTTCTTCATAACGTTGTTTATAGTCATTGTCTATTGGAAGTTGGGGAATTACTTTACTTGCTTCGTTTAAGAAGTGGAATGAATCACGTCCCATTTTTGCACCTCTTATAGTGTGTTTATCTAAAGCAAAGTCTGGAATCTCAGGAATAAATCCCATAGCAAAACTTTTTATAACTATATTTTTAAGTAGATCACTTGAACGATCTTTCTGACAAGCACATAAATATCTTATTGCATGTATGAAAAATATTGGTCTGTCTCCGTCAGCATATGCGTAATTTTTTCTCATTTCGTTTAATGTGTTTATTAATATTGGGGCATTAACATCACCCATACCAATATCTTCAACAGTTATAGTAACAAGTCTTCTCCAAAGTTTATCTTCCATTTGTGGGGATGTGATGTACATTTCATATGCAAATTTACAAGCATCTTCAACAAGACCACGTCTTATACACTTTTGAAGTGAAGATATAACCTCATCTCCAGCAAGTCCATTTCTTGTAGTAATTCTTGCCCAAGGGTCTTGAATGAATTCATGTTCATTTTTGTATCCCGAATTATTTTTCTTATCACATAATTCTCTAGAAATTAGGTCATATATATCGGAATATGCAGTTATAAGTTCATTTGTAGCAATTTCGTTAAATGTTTTCTTAAAAGATGATAAGAAAGCTTCTTTAATAATCTGACAAGAGTCTATTTTAATATTAGAATTTATGTTCATATGTTTATTTACAAATTCTTTTATAATAGGAATAATTTTATCAATGTTGTTTACGTTTTCAAAGATGGATACAAAAAGAAACGACGTATCTTTTATTTGCTCATCATTTTTTAAGCTATTTTCTTTAAAAAGTAATTTAGCGTTATTATTATATTCAAATAAAATTTTATAGAAATTATTTGAGAATTCCATTCCTTTATTTTTAAAAATTGGAATATGGTTTTCGATAATTTTTTTAGCGTTTTGATTCATCATTATCCCCCTCAGGTTTTAGAAATATATTTAAATAAATTGTTTACTTTTACTTTGGATTTTATAACAAAAAGATTTATAATACAACTCTGATTATCTTAAAAAATATCAAAAGGAACAATAAAATAGCAGTTTATTGTTCCTTTTGAGCGTTTAAATAGTATTATATAGTTCTTTTTCTATATCTATAAATATCTTTGAAATATATTTGTAAACTTCTGAAAACGCATTAATAAGCTCATCAGTAGCCGTATCACCTAAAGTTTCTTTAATTGCTAGCAAAAGATTTTTTCCAACTATTGGATAATGTTCAGGTTTAACATTTGCTTTAACGTGAGACATGCCAATTTTTTTAACAGTTGGGAGAATTTTTTCTAAATTATCTATATTCTGAGCAACTGCAAGAAGCGAAGATGCTAGAGCTTTGGCTTGTTCCCCACTTTTCTGTCTATCATCATCAAAAAGAGATCTAACCTCTGGATTATTTGTAAACATTAAATTATAGAAATTTTCTGTTAATTCAACTCCACGGTCTCTTAATACTGGAACACAATCCTTTATTATACATTTAACTTTGTAATCTAACATCACAGACCTCCTTAAAATTTATTACCTTATAGTTATACAATAATTATAAATGGAATGCAAGCTAATAGTTTTTAATTTTAAAGAAGAAGTAGTAATAAAGATATGCAAGTAGCATTACCACTAATATTTTTATTATTATATTATCGAGTATTATTAGAGGAAAAGACATCATTGTTGTAGCTAAGCATACTAAAAATATTTTACGTTTAAGAGGAAGTCTTTTATTTTTCATGAAGTCTTCCAAATATTTTTTGTAAAATTTAGATGAAATGAACCTCTTTTCAAGTTTGGGAGAGGATTTAGCAAAACAAATTAGAGTGAGTAGAAATAGAGGAGTTGTTGGTATTAGGGGAAGAATTATCCCAATAACTCCAATTATGAAACAAAAAACACCTAAAAGTATGAAAATATATTTCATTGATTAAACCTCAAAATTATCTAAATCTAATTATTATTTAAATTATACTTTAAAATATCATCATTTTAAAGTATCTTATTAATGATATCTTTTAATTAGGAGAGGTGCTTTATGGAGAATAAGTTTACTTTAGAGTGTTGTGTTGATAGTGTTGAATCAGCTATAAATGCAAGTAATGGTGGAGCAAATAGATTAGAGCTTTGTGCAAACTTATCAATTGGAGGAACTAGTCCTAGCATATTTCTATTTAAAGAAATCAGAAAGATATCCAGTATACCTATGCATGTTCTTTTGAGACCAAGATTTGGAGATTTTTTATACACAGATTATGAAAAAAATATTATTAAGTGTGAAGTTGAACTTTTTCGTGATGCTGGAGCTGAAGGAATTGTTATTGGAGCATTAAAAAAAGATGGGGAACTTGATTATGATTTTATGAAAGAGATTAAGGAAATTTCTGGAGATATGAATGTTGTGCTTCATAGAGCTTTTGATGTTTGTCGTGATCCTTTTGAAGTGTTGAACCAATCGATAGAGATTGGACTTCATACAATATTAACTTCTGGACAACAGAACAATTGTTTAAAGGGAATGGAGTTAATAAGTAAGTTGCATGAAAAATCTCAAAGTAAAATTTCTATAATGGCAGGCTCAGGTATGAATTCAAATATTATAAAGGAGTTCTTATTAAAAACTAAAATAAAGGCATTTCATATGTCAGCTAAACAAGTTTTAAATAGTAAAATGGAATTTAGAAATGAGAATGTTAATATGGGTATACCGAGTTTAAGTGAGTATGAAATATGGAGAACTAACGAAGAAGAGATAAGGAAAGTTAAGGATATTTTAAATAATTTCTAGAATTTATAAAGGGAGAATATGTTCATGAATTTTAAATTTGATATAGCTAGTTTAAGACAAATGATTGAAAGTAGGAGTAAGAGGAAACCAAGGAGAAATGTTGTTCATACTATAGGATATAATAAGTTTTCCCCTCAAGAGATTTTTAGAAAAACAAAATCTTTTATTATGGATGATAGGAATAAGAAGTTTGCTAAAAACTTTTTAGGTGGATTTAAGAAGTTTGCTCAAAAATTTGAAAGTTATAAAACCAGAAAAGTTAAAGTTAAGAGATGGGGTAAATAAAATTTCAAAACAAAAAGAGTATTTGATTTTCAAATACTCTTTATTAATGTTTTAATGTGAATAAATTATTTTGATTCCTTTTTTCTGAATATTTATAAGCTCATCAGATGGAGATGCGTCAGTTATTAAAGTGTTTATCATATTGATTGGAGCACTTAAAAAGTTATATTCACGCCCAATCTTTGAAGTTTCGGCTAAAATAAATGCATTACCAACACATCTTTTAAGCATACATTCATTAATATATGCTTCTTGTGGAATAATTGAAGTAAATCCATTTGTAGTGATTCCACTGCATCCAAGAAAGCATTTAGTGGCAACAATATTATTTAATGTTTTAATTGCAAATTCACCTGTTAGGGATTTTTTGTTTATGTTTAATTCACCGCCAGTTAAAATAACTGATATGTTTGGGTTGTTTATAAGTACTGCATTTGCATTATTAGTTATTACATTTACGTTTTTGCTATGGATATACTCGAGCATTTTTAAAGTTATTTTGCTAGAGTTTACAAAAATAACATCATTATCTTCAATATACCTTGAAGCTATTTTTGCAATTGAATCTATATAATCCTCCTTTCCTCTGAGACATAATTTTTCTTCTTTGAATTTTGCACCTCCATAAAATCTTTCAACAAAGCCATTGTCTTCAAGCACTTGTAGGTCTCTCCTAATTGTTAGGGGGGATACCTTGAGCTTTTCAGAAAGATTATTCACAAATACTTTGTCGCAAGTTTGGATTTCCATTAGTATTTTGCATCTACGAGTATTGATTATTTTCTTGGATATTTTCAAAATACTCACCACTTTTAAAATTAAATATAAATTGAAGAATTAATTTTATTATAACTAGATTATAATTATTGTTTATTAAATATTATACACCATTTGTTATTAATTGATTAACTTAAAATGATCATATAAAAAATTAAAATGCTCCTAAAAGTTATTGAAACGATTTATTGTACAGTAGTAAATTAAAAACATATTTTAATTTAATTTTAGGAGTTGTTTAAATTGAATAAGATAGATGAAATAACTAGAGAGTCTTGGATACTTGGAGCATTTCCTGAGTGGGGAACTTGGCTCAATGAAGAGATAGATGATGAGGTAGTAGAAAAAGGAACATTTGCAATGTGGTGGATTGGATGTACTGGTGTTTGGATTAAAACGCACCAAAATACTAATATTTCAATCGACTTATGGTTTGGAAATGGAAAGAGAACTAAAAAAGTTAAGGAGATGGATAAGTACCATCAAATGAGAAATATGACAGGGGGAAGAGCAACTCAACCAAATTTAAGGGCAGCTCCAATAGTTTTTGATCCATTTGCGGTTAAAAATGTTGATGCAGTTTTATCCACACATTACCATAACGATCATATAGATCCTTTTTATGCAGCTGCAGTTATGAAAAATGTTGATAAAGAAGTACCTTTTATTGGACCAAAGAAATGTATAGAAAAATGGATTTCTTATGGGGTACCTGCTGAAAGATGCGTTGAAGTTAAGCCTGGTGATGTAGTAAAGGTAAATGAAGTTGAAATTGTAGTTTTGGATAGTTTTGATAGAACTTGTTTGGTTACAGCTGATGAAGATATTAGAGGAGTTTGTCCAACTGATATGGATGAGAAAGCTGTTAACTACTTAATAAAGACTGATGCTGGGAGCATATACCATAGTGGAGATTCTCATTATTCTGTTTATTATGCAAAACATGGTAAAGACCATGAAATAGATGTTGCTCTTGGATCTTTTGGTGAGAATCCTATTGGAAATCAGGATAAGATGACATCAATTGATATATTACGTATGGCTGAGGCACTTCAATGTAAAGTTGTAATTCCTTTCCATTATGATGTTTGGACTAATTTTAAAGCTGATCCTCAAGAAGTTAATATGTTGTATGAGTATAAGAAAGATGTACTTCAATATAAGTTTAAGCCGTTTATATGGGATGTTGGAGGAAAATTCATTTATCCAAATGACAAAGATAAACGTCAATATCACTATAGAAGAGGTTTTGAGGATTGTTTCACAGATGAACCTAATGTTCCGTTCCGTTCAATTTTATAGGAGATGATTTTGTGCTAAAAAAAATATTAGATAAATCTTATTATTCTTTTCATGAAAGTTTCGATGATTGGAGAGATGCAATTAAGAGTAGTTATATTCCGCTTCTTGAAAATGGGATTGTAAACGATTGTTATGTAGATGCTGTGATTAGAAGTGTAGAGGAATATGGACCTTATATTGTTCTTATGAAGGATGTAGCTATGCCACATTCAAATGTGAATGAGGATTGGTGCAAAGAAACAACTATAGCTTTCATGAAAGTAAAAAAACCAGTAATATTTGATCCTAATGATAATGAAAAGCAAGCTCGTTTATTCTTTTCACTCTCCATACAAGATAATGATGAACATGTCAAGAATTTGCAGGATTTAATGGAGATATTGGAGAATGAGGAATTAATATTTGAGCTTTTGGAGGCTGATAATGAACATATGTTCCGAAAGATTGTAGATAAATACAAATAAATAGGAGTATGATTATGGAATTTTTAATTGGTATTTGGGAATTTTTTGCAAACAATATTTTAACTAAGCCAGCTTACCTTATAGGTTTTGTGGTGTTAATTGGTTATTTGTTGTTGAAAAAACCTATATATGATGCATTTTCTGGTTTCATAAAAGCAACCGTTGGATATATGATTTTATCGGTTGGATCATCAGGACTTGTAAATAACTTTAGGCCGATACTTGTTGGACTTAAAGAGAGGTTTAATTTAAGTGCGGCTGTTATTGATCCTTATTTTGGACAAAATGCTGTAAATGAGGCTTTGTCTTCGGCTTTTGGTAAAACTTTTTCTAATGTTTTGATATTATTACTTATTGCCTTTGTAATGAATCTTTTGTTAGTTAAGTTTAAAAAGTATACAAAGATGAGAGCTGTTTTTACAACTGGTCACGTTCAAGTACAACAGGCATCAACTGCTTTTTGGCTTATATTATTCTGTTTCCCATTTTTAAATGATGTTTCGATACTTGTAATAATGGGAATTATATTGGGACTTTATTGGGCTGTTGGTTCAAATTTAACGGTTGAGATTACTCAAGAATTAACTGATGGCGGAGGATTTTGTATTGCTCATCAACAAATGTTTGGTATAGCTCTTTTCTCAAAACTTGCAGAAAAACTTAAGAGAGCTGATGGTAAGAAATTGGATGATATAAAATTCCCGGGATTCTTATCAATATTTAATGAAAATATAGTTGCGACTTCATGTTTAATGTTCATATTCTTTGGAATTATACTTGCAGTTTTAGGAAAAGATTATTTGATTCAATCACAATTCCTTACTGCAAATGATAACTTTTTCTTTTATATATTAACGACTTCATTAAATTTTGCAGTTTATTTATCCATATTACAGTTAGGGGTTAGGACATTTGTAACAGAACTTACTCAATCCTTTCAAGGAATTTCAAATTCATTCTTACCAGGATCTGTTCCAGGAATAGATTGTGCTGCAGTATTTGGATTTGGTTCTTCTAATGCTGTAACTGTTGGATTTATTATGGGAGCATTAGGACAATTTTTAGCTATATTAATTCTTTTAATTATTAAATCTCCAACACTTATTATTGCAGGATTTGTTCCTTTGTTCTTTGATAATGCAGTAATAGCTGTTTATGCAGATAATCGTGGAGGAATAAGAGCAGCGATGTTATTCCCATTTATATCTGGACTTATACAAGTGTTTGGATCAGCTCTTATTGCAGGTTGGGTAGGACTTGCAGGATTTGGAGGATATATAGGAATGTTTGACTGGGCTACTGTATGGCCAATATTTACAGTTATTATGAGGTTTACAGGTTATGCAGGAATTGCCATAGTTATTTTAATTTTAATTGCTATTCCACAGCTTCAATATCGTAAAAGACCTGATACTTACTTTTTAATCGTTGAAGACTGGGATGCTTACAAAGAAAAGACTAATAATAAATAATTGAGGTGTATATTATGGCAGGAAAATTAAAATTGTTAGTTTGTTGTGGTAATGGTGCAGGAACTAGCATGATGATAAAGTTAAATGTTGAAAAGGTTATTAAAAAAATTGGTTTAGATGTTCAATCAATTTATCACTGTGCAATATCAGAAGGAAAATCATTAGCATCGCAATATGACGTCGTATTATGCTCTAAGAATTTTGTTCCAATGTTTCAAGAAGCTGAGAAAAAAGGAACAAAAGTTATTGGATTAAAGAATGTCATTTCAGTAAAGGAAATTGAAGAGTCTTTACTTGGTGCTGGTATAAAGTAATTAAGGCTACCATAAGAGGTAGCTTTTTTCATATTTAGAATTTGTAAAGGAGTATTAAAAGATGAAAATTACTAAGAAAAAGTTAGATGATATAAAAAGGTGTTACGCAGTCAGTAGCATGTATTATGACGATGTTAATCACTATATTTTTGCGAGTGAAGACCCTGATGTTATTTGTGAGAGCTTTAAGGGAGAAGATTTTGAATTTGATTGTGAACTTTGGAAGAAGGCTGGAGGATGTATGTCACTTATTCCTATACCAAATAAGGAAAAGGAGTTTCTTGCAATTCAAGAATTTTATATGAAGGTTTCTCCATCTCTTGCTAAGGTTGTTTGGGGTAAAGTCATTAATGGAAAATGGGAGTATAAAGATATATTACAGATTCCATATATTCATAGATTTGATATTTATAGAGTTGGGAATGTTAATTATTTCATAGTTGCAACTATAGCTGAGTTAAAAGATAGTAAAGAAGATTGGAGCCGTGCAGGGAAAATTTATGTAGGGGTACTTCCAGAAACTCCTGAAGGAGAATTGAAGGTTCAAGTTTTGAAAGATGGAATGTTTAGAAATCATGGATATTCAAGAGATTATGACGAAGATGGTAGTGTTTGTGGATATTTTGGTTGTGATGATGGGCTTTATAAGGTTAAACCACCTATAGATTTAGGAGATGAGTGGAGTATAAAGAAGGTAATGAATGGAATGATCGGTGAAGTTTCTCTTATTGACATAGATAATGATGGAATTAAAGAAATTATGACGATAGAGGCTTTTCATGGAAATAAAATTCATATCCATAAGATGATAGATGGAGAGTATAGGAAAGTTTATACTTATGAAAATGAAATTGATTTTGCACACTCACTTGTGTCTGGAAATTTGAGAGGTGTTCCGACGTTTATTGCTGGAGTTAGGCGTTTAGATGCTGAGTTATTTTATGTTCAATATATTGATGGAAAGTTTGCAACAAAGGTTATAGATAAAGGTGTGGGACCTGCAAATTTACATTTGATAAATGAGGGAAATAGAGATTTGATTTTGAGTGCAAATCATACCGCTAATGAGGCAGTTGTTTATATTGTTGAGGATTAAGGAGGAGTTATTGTGTTAGAAAATTTGAAGAAAGATGTATTTGAGGCAAATTTACTATTGCCTAAGTATAATCTTGTAATTATGACTTGGGGAAATGTTTCTGCAATTGATAGGAAAAGTGGATTAGTTTTGATAAAGCCCAGTGGTGTTGATTATGAAATTATGAAGGAAAGCGATATAGTTGTTTGTGATTTAGATGGGAAAGTTATTGAAGGAAATTTAAAACCTAGTTCTGATCTTATGACGCATATTGAAATTTATAAGAATTTTAAAGATGTGGGAGGGGTTGTTCATACTCATTCAAGATACGCTACAGCTTGGGCACAATCTGGAAGAGATATAACAGCTTTGGGAACTACTCATGCAGATTATTTTTATGGAAATATTCCTTGCACAAGAGATATGAATGAAAAAGAGATAAATGGAGAGTATGAAGCTGAAACTGGAAAAGTTATAGTTGAAACTTTTAATACAAGAAATATAGATGCGAACCATATTCCTTCTGTGCTTGTTAAAAGTCATGGACCTTTTTCTTGGGGTAAAGATGCTTTTGATGCAGTGCATAATGCCGTTGTTCTTGAAGAGTGTGCTAATATGGCATATTTGAGCAATCAATTAACTGGAAATAAATTAGAACATATGGATCCTGTATTATTGAATAAGCATTTTAAGAGAAAACATGGTCCAAATTCGTATTATGGTCAGGGGTGATTTTTAAATGAAATCCTATTTACTAGGTCAGTATGAGAAGAGTATGCCATCAAATTTGAGTTGGATTGATAAACTTACTTTGAGTCGTGAGTTTGGATTTGATTATTTAGAGATGAGCATTGATGAAACTGATGAAAAACTTAAGAGACTTGAATGGACTTCACATGAAGTTAAGGCTCTTAGAGATGATATTTTTGAGAGCAAGCAGAAAATAAATTCTATATGTTTAAGTGCACATAGAAAATTTCCTTTAGGGCATTTGGATAAGGATATGCAAAATAGATCTCTAGATATAATGGAGAAGGCTATTAATCTTGCAAGTGATCTTGGAGTCCGAATAATACAGCTTGCTGGATATGATGTTTACTATGAAGAGTCAACAAATGAAACTGCGAAGATATTTGAAGAGAATTTATACAAATGTGTAGAGCTTGCATCAACTAAGGGTGTTATGCTTGGGTTTGAAACTATGGAAACGAGTTTTATGGACACAGTTAAGAAGGCAATGCATTATGTGAATATAATTAATAGTCCATATCTTGGAGTTTATCCAGATATCGGAAATCTTAAGAATGCCAGCCTTATATATAATCACAGTGTTAATGATGATATAAAGAGTGGAGAAGGTCATATATTTGCAGCACATCTAAAAGAAACAATACCGAATCATTATAGAGAAATAGAATTTGGGCGTGGGCATACTGAATTTAAAGAAAATGTTACTCTTCTTAAAGAAATGGGAGTTAGAATGTTTAATGGCGAGTTTTGGTATGTTGGAAATGATGATTGGAGAGAAGTTTGTGTTGATGCTGTAAAATTTCTGAGAAATATTTTGGATGATGTGTTTAAGATGTAGTGTTAAGCTACATCTTTTTTTTGAATTGTGGCAAATATTCTTTGTGTGCTTCAATAAGTTCATCAATAACGACATTTGCTATTGCATCACTAGGACAAAGTGGATTCATGTTTAGAGCAGTTACAGCAAGATTTCTATTTCCACTAATAGCACAATCAGCAACCATTCTTTCAAATGCTTTTATCATTTGGATATATCCACTTATTTGAAGTTTTAGATTACCAGTTGCAATTGGTTTTGGACCATCTGAAGTAATTCTACAAGCGATTTCTACAGCACAATCATTTGGCATATCAGATATAGCACCGTTATTTTTTACGTTTACATATTGTATATCACCTGTGTTATTGTAAATGCTTTGAATCAAATTACAGGCAGCATCAGAATATTTAGCACCACCACGCATAGATAGTTGTTCAGGTTTTTCTTGCAAATTTTCCTTATTATATAGTGCGAATAATTCTTCTTCAGTTTTATATACAACTTCACCACGAACTTCTCCTTTTTTAAATTGTTCGAGTTCCTCTTCAAGTTGTTCTTTTGTGAAGAAGTAATAGTTGTGATATGGACAAGGTATTGCATTTAGACCTTTTATAAATGATGGAGAGTAAGGAAGAGAAATAAAGTTTTTCATTTGTATTGAATCTTCCTTTGATAAGTATGCGTATTTATCTAGAACTTCCTCAAATCTTGATTTACCATTTACAAATATGTCTGTCGCAAATATGAAATGATTTGTACCTTGTATTTCCATAGTTACGTCTTTTTCACTAACTTCGAGTATTTTTGCAAAACCGTCAATCATGTTTACAGGAACGTTGCATAGACCTATTGCTTTCCTGAAGTTTGTATATTTTAAAATTGCTTCTGTTATTATTCCGGTTGGGTTTGTGAAATTTATAAGCCAAGCATTAGGACAAATTTCTTCTATATCCTTAATGATCTCGAGTATAACTGGGATTGTCCTGAATGCTTTGAACATTCCACCAACACCGTTTGTTTCTTGTCCAATCATTCCGTGACTTAAAGGAATTTTTTCATCCAGTATACGAGCAGGTAGTCTTCCAACACGAATTTGAGTTGTAACAAAGTCAGCACCTTTTAAAGCTTCATGTCTATTCAAACTAAGAATTATTTTCATTGGCACGCCTGCTTTTTTAACCATACGCTTTGCTAGATTGCCAACGATTTCTAATTTTTCTCTACCTTCTTCAATATCAACTAGCCATAATTCTTTTACGGGTAGAGTGTTATATCTTTTTATAAAACCTTCAACTAATTCTGGTGTATAACTACTACCACCACCTATTGTGACAATTTTGATTGGTTTCATATCCATGAAACGCCCTCCTATTTTAAGAATTTTTTGGATTCGTATTGTTAATTTTTAACTTCTTAAAAATTATCTAGTTAAATGAAACATAAATCTGAAATTTTATAAAATGTTGAATTAACCTACTTTTCAAATAAAATATAGTAACTTTATAACACAGTTTAAATTGACATGTCTATATAAATGTGATTAAATTAATGTTAAACGTTTCCAAAATTTAAGATAAAATTCAACTAAACGATTGCTTAAATATTTTAAACGTGATATCGTTTTGATATATTATTTATTTTTTTCAAAATCATTAGGAGGTTTTATTATGGTTAAAGTTCTACTTGTATGTTCTGCAGGTATGTCAACAAGCTTGATGGTTACAAAAATGAAGGATTCAGCAAAAGCAAAAGGAATAGAAGCTGAAATTTGGGCTGTTTCTGAGTCTGAGGCAATAGATAATTTGCCAAATGCTGATGTTTTACTTCTTGGACCACAAGTTAGATTTTTAGAGTCCAAAATGAAAGGTCTTGCAGGAGATAAACCTGTTGCTGTTATAGATATGCAAGCTTATGGTACTATGAATGGAGAAAAGGTCTTAGAACAAGCTTTAAATTTACTTGGTAACTAAGGGCATAGGAGTATTTGATTATATCATTATCTAGGGAGAGATATAAATGAACGCATTTTTAAAATGGATGGAAAAGTACTTCATGCCTGTTGCTTCTAAAATCGGAAGTCAGAAGCATTTAGTTGCTATTCGTGATGGATTTGTTGCAATAATGCCAATTACAATGGTTGGAAGTATTGCTGTACTTCTTAATGTTTTCTTAAGAGATCTTCCAAATACTTGGTTTGGTGTTGGAAATAAATTTGTAGAGTCAATGACTCAAATTATTAATATTAATGGTAATGTTTATTTTGGTTCAATTGTAATTTTGGGAATTGTGTTTACATTTGCGTTTGGTTATAATCTAGCTAGAGCTTATAACGTAAACCCAATTGCAGGAGGTATTGTATCTTTTGCTGCAGTTGTTACTTGTATGAATCAAAGTGCTATTTTTGATTTTATATTACCAAATGTAGATTCGTCTGCATTTGAGACCCTTAAAAACTTGGGACTCAATGTGGCTCTAAATAATGATAATAATGTTGTACTTCAAGGCGTTAGTTCTTGGGGGTATATGAGTCAGGGGTATACTAGTGCCTCTGGACTTTTTACTTGTCTAATTGTAGGATTCTTATCATCAATGATTTATATAAAATTGATGGTAAAAAAAGTTACAATTAAGCTTCCAGAATCAGTGCCACCAGCGGTAAGTAATGCATTTGCTGCTATTATACCGGGAGTTATTGCGATATATACGTTTGGAATAGTAACACAGATCTGTATCTCATTAACAGGACTATATCCAAATGATTTAATAATAAAATGGGTACAAGAGCCACTTTTATCTTTGTCACAAGGTTTCTTTAGTGTTATAATAGTATTGTTCCTAGTGCAACTATTGTGGTTCTTCGGATTGCACGGATCAAATGTTATGGCTCCAATAATTGAAGGAGTTTATACACCAGCACTTCTTAAAAACTTGGAGTATTTCACACAGAATGGAACAACACAAGGAATGCCTTATTTGTGGACTAGAGGATCAATCGATGCTTTTGCGCAGATGGGTGGATCAGGTATAACACTAGGATTAATAATTGCCATCTTTATTTTCTCAAAACGTGATGATGCTAAGGCGGTTGCGAAACTTTCAGCGCCGATGGGAGTATTTAATATAAATGAACCTGTAATATTTGGTATGCCGATAGTTTTAAACCCAGTTTACTTGATACCTTGGTTAATTGTTCCTCCGATTTGTGGAATGGTTGCATATTTCTTTACAGCTATTGGAGTCATTCCGCCTGTATATATTCAAGTACCTTGGGTAATGCCTGTTGGGCTTTACGCATTTTTCTCTACAGGTGGTAGCATTTTAGCGGCAGGAGTCGCATTACTGAACGTTGTCATATCTACTTGTATATGGACTCCTTTTATTCTGTTGGCAAACAGAGTTAAAGATAAATAAAATTAATGAGTAGGGTTATCTCCCTACTCTTAATTTTTAGGAATAGGGTAGTTAATTATGAAAGATGAAAAATCAGCTTGGATTTTGTTTTTAATATCAATTGGATTATTGTGTATTATGTTGTCACCCAGAACTCCTAATCCTATGATAATGATTGTAGGAGGATTGGTGATTATTTTATTGGGGATTATTTTGCTTAAAAAAAATAAATCTGGAGGTAAAAAGGGATGATTAAGTTTCCAAATAATTTTTATTATGGTAGTGCTACTAGTGCAACTCAGAGCGAAGGATCTCATGACGATGGTTTAAAGGGACAAGATATATGGGATATTTGGTATGAGGAAGAGCCATATAAATTTTTTGGTGGTGTTGGACCAAAAGATACATCAACTTTTTATAAAAATTATAAATCTGATATAAAATTACTAAAGCAGACAGGCCATAATTCCTTTAGAACATCTATAAGTTGGTCAAGATTGTTTCCAAATGGATATGGTAAATTAAATCAAGATGCCGTAAAATTTTATCGCAATGTATTTGAGGAACTGAAAAATGAAGGAATAGAACCTTTTGTATGCTTGTTTCATTTTGATATGCCATATGAACTCCAAAAAATTGGAGGATGGGAAAATAGAAAAGTTGTAGATTATTACAGAGATTATGCAAAGAAATGTTTCGAACTTTATGGAGATATAGTTAAACATTGGTTTACATTTAATGAACCAATTGTACATGTTGAATGTGGGTATTTACTTTGTTATCATTATCCATGCAAGGTTGATCCAAAAGCTGCGGTTCAAGTTGCGTATCATACAGCACTTGCAAGTGCATCTGCAATAAAGGAGTATCACACACTAAATCAAGGTGGGAAAATTGGAATAGTACTTAATCTTACCCCAGCATATCCAAGAAGTGATAACCCAAAAGATGTTGATGCTTCAAGAATTGCTGAGCTATTTGCAAATAAGAGTTTTTTAGATCCAGCAGTTAAAGGGGAGTATAGCAAAGAGTTATTTAATATAATCAAAAAACACGATTTGATGCCAACATATACAGAAGAAGATCTAAAAACTATAAAAGAAAACACGGTAGACTTTTTAGGAGTTAATTATTATCATCCGGTTAGAGTTTGTGCAAAAGCAAATATGCCAAACCCAGATGCTCCTTTCTTTCCACAGTATTATTTTGATGATTATATAATGCCAGGAAGAAAAATTAATCCACATAGGGGTTGGGAAATTTATCCTAAAGGATTGTATGATATTGCTATAAATATAAAAGATAATTATGGGAATATTGAATGGATGGTAACTGAAAATGGAATGGGAGTTGAAGGTGAGGAACGTTTCAAAAAAGATGGACGCATTGAGGATGATTATAGAATAGATTTTTATAAAGAACATTTAAGTTGGTTACACAAAGGAATTAGTGAAGGAAGTAATTGTATTGGGTATCAGGTTTGGACATTTATAGATTGTTGGAGTTGGATAAACGCATACAAAAATAGATATGGATTAATAGAACTCAATATTGATACTCAAGAAAGAATAATTAAAAAGTCTGGTTATTGGTTTAAAGAATTACATGATAATAATGGGTTTTAATAGGAATGATTGAAGTAAAAGAGAGACTTAATGTAAGTGCGAAGGATTTTTTTAGTAAGATAGAAGAATCTGTAATATATGATATTGAGAAATCAACTGGGAAGAAACTAGTTCCAAGGGATATATACAATGGATTTAAATATACAAAGAATCTTAAAAATAAACTCGGTAGAAGGGGAGAGGTTGACGTTATTATAACGCATTTTGTTTCTCCGAAGTTATATGGTGCAAATTTTAAATCTGCAATGGGAATTAATACTATATATTATAATATCGAGGAAGTTGATGATGAGAACATTGATGTTATATATAAAGAAGAGTTTATAGGTAAAACAAACAGTATGGATTTAAACTTTAAGATTATGAATTTTTTCTACAAGAAAAGATCAAAGAAAAGAGCAATAAGACTTATAAAGTCCATCGAAACATATATAAAATCTAATAAAGAGTAATGAACAGTTTGTTTATTACTCTTTTTGTTTATTGTTTATAAAAAATATTTTTAGGAGGATTTAAAATGTGGATCATTATGTCTTTAATGTCTGCATTTTTTGCAGGAATAACATCAATACTTGCAAAGTGTGGTATAAGGAAAATAGGATCAAATGTTGCTATGGCAATAAGAACGATTATAATTTTGATTTTCTCGTTGCTGATAGTCTTTATAAGTGGATCTTTTAATTTGATTCATAACATTACACCAAAATCATTAATATTTCTTTTATTATCTGGAGTTGTAACAGGAGTTTCTTGGCTATTTTACTTCAAGGCTGTTTCTATTGGCGACTTAAACAAAGTTGCCGCAATAGATAAGTCAAGCGTAGTACTTAGCATATTGTTTGCTATAGTTTTATTCAAAGAAACAGATAAACTATTAATTAAATTAATCGGCATTGTTCTTATTTTAATTGGAACAATCTTTATGCTTGAAAGGAAACAAAGATATAAAGATATAAAGAATAATATTTACATTGTTTATGCAATACTTTCAGCAATTTTTGCAGCATTAACTTCAATCCTTGGTAAAATTGGAATTGATAACATTGATTCAAATCTAGCTACTTTAATAAGAACGTTTGTTATACTTATAATTTCTTGGATAATTATTATTGTAACAAAAGAATATAAAAGTATTTTTAAGATTGATAGACGGGAATTAATTTTTATTTCACTTTCAGGTATTTCTACTGGAGCTTCATGGTTATGCTACTATTATGCAATAAAAAATGGAATTGTAAGTTTAGTTATTCCAATAGATAAATTGAGTATAGTTGTTGTTGTAGCATTTTCATATATATTTTTTAATGAGAAATTAAGTAAAATATCATTTATAGGTTTAATATTTATTGTATTTGGGACAATCATAATGACATTTTAATTAATGTTAATTAAATAACTAATTGATATTAATTATTATTATTTACAATTAGTTTTTTATTTGTTATAATGTGACTATCAAATAAAATATAAAAAGGAGTTACTATTATGTCATTAATAAACAAAGAAATTTCTGATTTTAGCGTACAATCACTTTGCAATGGTGAATTTAAAACAGTAACTAAGAATGATGTTTTAGGAAAATGGAGTGTATTTTTCTTTTATCCAGCAGATTTTACATTTGTATGTCCTACAGAGTTAGAAGACTTGTCAGATCTTTACGAAGAATTTAAGAATAATAACTGCGAAGTTTATTCAGTTTCTACAGATACACACTTTGTTCATAAGGCTTGGCATGATGCATCTGATAGCATTAAAAAGATCAAATATGTTATGCTTGCTGACCCAACTCATGTACTTTCAAAAGACTTTGAAGTATACATAGATGAAAATGGATTAGCTGAGCGTGGATCTTTCATCGTTAACCCAGAAGGTAAGATAGTATGTTATGAAGTTAACGCGGGTAACGTTGGAAGAAATGCATCAGAATTACTTCGTAAGTTACAAGCTAGCCAATTTGTAGCTCAATATGGAGATCAAGTTTGCCCAGCTAAATGGAAACCTGGAAGTGAAACTTTAAAACCAGGAATTGACTTAGTTGGAAAACTTTAATATAAGAATTGAAAGGAGCAATAGTTGATATTGCTCCTAAAATTAACGATAAAATAAATGATTTTGATTATCAGTATTAATAATATTAGTAAATATTGGAGTATGTTTTATGAGTTTTAAAAAAGTATCGAGTATTATTTTAACTGTTTTTTTACTTGTTGGATGTAGTTCCACTGAACAAACATATAAAGATAATGTTACAACTAGTAGTAATGTTGGAGTTAATGAGGAACAGAATGAAATTAAAATATCTGTAGCTAGTGTTTCAATTTCTCATGTTTTATCTGAAATGAATCAAAAAATAGTTGGTAGACCGACAACTAAATTAGAATTACCAAATGAATATGTTGATATTCCTGAGATAGGAAGTTCTTTTTCTCCAGATTTTGAAAAGGTACTCTCTGTTGGAACAGAACTTTTGATTGGTGATTATTTGTTTAAAGATAAAATTGAAGATTCAGCAAAACAATATGGAATTGATACGTTTTATATTGATACTTCTACTTATGACAAATTTTTACATGATATAGAAGAATTGGGGAAAAAGATAAACAAGGAAGAACAGGCAAATAAGTTAGTACAAAAGTTTAGAGAGCCGATAAATAATTTAAGTGGAGTAAGTAAAGATTTGAAGGTTGCTATAATATTCGGTACTTCTGAGAGTAATATGCTTGCAACTGAAGATTCTTATGTGGGAAGTTTGGTCAAGGCTTTAGGATTAAAAAATATAGCGAATGAGATAATGGAAAGTAATTCAGACATACAGGCAGTGAATAATTATGTTAACTTAAATTTGGAACAATTACTTGTAAATCAGCCAGATGTAATACTGACTTTTGGACATGGAAATATAGAAGAAGCCAATAAGTCGCTTGAAAAATTATTTGAAGAGAATCCAGCATGGAGAAATTTAGATGCTATAAAGAATAATAAGATTTATAATTTAGACTCTAACTTATTTGGAACATCAGCAAATATTTACATTGATCAAGCATTGACTAAACTTGGAGAAATATTTAATGGTTAATAGAAAAAAATCTATAACGATTATAATAATTTCATATATAGTGTTATTAATTTTGACATTTGTATTGTGTGCTTTTGGTAGTGTAAAGTTCGGATTAAAAGAGATTTTATTATCGCTTTTTGGAAATGGAAATGACTTATTAAATGTGATAATTTATGAGATTAGATTGCCAAGGAATCTCATTGCTGTTTTAGTTGGTGCTAGTTTATCTGTATCGGGTATGCTTTTACAGTCTGTTAT
This sequence comes from Candidatus Arthromitus sp. SFB-mouse-NL, assembly GCF_000709435.1. Lineage (NCBI taxonomy): Bacteria > Bacillati > Bacillota > Clostridia > Eubacteriales > Clostridiaceae > Candidatus Neoarthromitus > Candidatus Arthromitus sp. SFB-mouse-NL. The sequence goes on along the minus strand of NZ_CP008713.1, from coordinate 1,059,806 downwards.
GAAAAACCCATTAGCAGATCCAGGTATAACTGGAGTGTCTTCAGGAGCTAGTGTTGTAGCGATTATAATACTTTTAGCGTTGCCATCATTTTCTTATGGATTACCTATAGCATCTTTTTTAGGTGGACTTATAGCATGTGCATTAGTGTTTTTATTAGCATGGAAAGATGGCGGAATTTCTCCAAGTAGAATAATACTATCTGGTGTTGCTATTAATTCTGTATTTGGAAGTGTGATATCAATATTTACGATTTTTTATAGTGATAGGATACAAAGTACTTTGCTTTGGTTGAATGGGAGTTTGTCACAGAAAACATGGGCTGATTTTAAAGTTTTAAGTGTTTATGTTATTATTGGATTGTTGCTAGCTTTATTTTGTATAAGGCCAGCTAATATATTGGCTCTTGGAGAGAAAACAATTTTGAATTTAGGTTTTAATATTACACATTTGAGATTGTTTGTATCAATAGTTGGGGTATTTTTGGCAGCGGTATGTACATCAATTGTTGGTATTATAGGATTTGTTGGACTTGTAATACCACATATTTGTAGAATGATAGTTGGATATGATTATAAATATTCTTTACCGCTGGCTATCTCTTTTGGAGGGATAATTGTACTTTTAGCTGATACATTATCTAGAGTGATAGGTGGAAGTGTAGAATTACCTGTTGGTATAATAATGTCATTGTTAGGAGCACCGTTTTTCCTATATTTGTTAAGAAAAAAGAAAGGAGAGTAGGAATCTTTGTTAAGTGTAAAAGATTTAAAAGTTGGATATGAGGATAAGGTTATAATAGAAAAATTATCTATTGAGATACAAAGAGGAGAAATTGTAACAATTTTAGGACCTAATGGTTCAGGTAAATCTACTCTTCTTAATTGTTTAACTCGATATCTTAAACCTTTATCTGGAGATATTTATTTTGAAGATAAAAATATTTATTCTAAATCTTTAAAAGATTTTTCAAAACAAGTGGCTATTTTATCGCAACATAATGAGTTGATAGGAGATATAACAGTAGAACAATTAGTTTACTATGGTAGATCTCCACATAAGAGATGGTATGAGAAGAAAAGTAATATAGATTGTGAAATAGTAGAGCAAGCTATGAAATACACAAAAGTTTTTAAATATAGGAATACGAATATTAATAGTTTATCTGGTGGGGAAAGACAGAGGGTTTGGATATCTATGGCTCTTGCGCAAACTCCGAATTTACTGCTATTAGATGAACCGACAACATATTTGGATATATCACATCAATTGGAACTTATGGAACTTATTAAAGATATAAATAGTAGCAAAAGTATAACTATAGTTATGGTTTTACATGATTTGAATCAAGCTATTCAATATAGTGATAAGATTATATTAATGAAGGGTGGCAGAGTTTTTGATTATGGTAAACCTAAAGAAGTTATAAATTGCGAAAATTTAAGAGAGGTATATGATATAAATTGTCATATATGTGAGTACAAAAATAAATCAATAATAATACCAATTAGTAATTATAAATCTTAAAATATTGGAGGGAAATTAAATGAAAGAAATTTTAAATTCACAAAAAACTATAATGATTTCATCTATTAATGGTGATGGATTTCCACAAATAAGTTATTCGCCATATGTAATGGTAGATAATAAAATTTATATTTATATAAGTAGAATTGCAGATCATCATAGCAATATACAGAAAAATGGTAACGTAAGTTTAATGGTTATAAGTGATGAGTCTAAATCTCAAAACTTATTTGCAAGGGAAAGAGTAAGCTTCAAGGGTAATGCAAAGAAACTTGATGAAATTTCAGACTGTATTAAGGAAAAGTTTGAAGAAATACATGGAAAGAGAATGATGGAAGTATTATATGGAATGGATTTCGATTTTTTCGAAATAGATATCTTGAGTGGAAGATTAGTTAAAGGTTTTGGTAAGGCTTTTGATTTAACATATGAAAATAATACTTGGGTAGAGAAACAAGTAGTTGTAGATAAGAATGTTCCAGCACACAATAAATAATAAAAATCCTATGATAATTTTCATAGGATTTTTTGTTTTAATCGCAGTATTCACAAAGATGATCACAAGCACAATTTATAGATTCTATTGCTGATCTTATAACTTTCTTATTAGATTCTTTTTCACAGTTACATTCAGCTTTTTGCAAAGCACTTATTACATTTTGCATTGAACTTATACTTGAATCAACATGATCTTGAACATTTCTTCCCATAATATAACCACCTTTTATTTTAGAATACACTTATATTATTTAACCTTTAATTATGATTTATGTATCAAAATAATCAGGATTTTATTGTCAGATTGAGTTCATTTATGTCCTTAGGAGGAGTAACATAAGCCGTATTATATGATGTGTAAATAACCATTCCTGGTTTTGCATGTGGCATTTTTTTGACGTTTTTTACTTTAGTATAATCAATAGGAACATTTGAAGATGATGATGCCTTGCTATAAAATGCTGCTAACATTGACGCTATTTCTATTAATTTATCATTTGGATTATTATGTGCAAGGATAACATGGCTACCAGCGATATTTTTAACGTGAAACCAAATATAGTCTTTTTTTGAAAATTTGAAAGTTAATGACTCGTTTTGTATATTATTTTTTCCAACAAAAATTGAAATGCCATTTGATGTTATATAATGATGTGGTGATGATTTTATTATATTATCTTTGTTCTTTGTTTTTATAACTTTCAAGTATCCGCTTTGACCAAGTTCCATTCTTATATCATCAATATCATTGTTATTTTGTATATTGTCTAGATTGAGTAAAACAGAATTTAAATAATCAATTTCTTTTTCACATGCTAAAATATTATTTAGATTTATTTCTTCGGATTTTTTAAGTTTTTTGAATTTCTTATAATAATATTCTATATTTTGAGAAGCGTTAATTTTAGGATTTAATGGGATTTTGATTTCTTCTAATTCTTTACTAAAATAATTTTGAGCTATTATATGATCTTCTCCACCCTTTAGCATGTATATATTTGAGGAGATTAAATCACCATAGAGTTTAAATTTATCTTTATTTTCACTATCTTTAATTGCAGACTTAAAAATTGAGATTTTTTTAGAAGATTTTTGTATGACAGAGTTTATAATTTTTCGTATATTTGTGACTTTTCCATTCATATCATCAGATGAATTTTTATTTATAATAAAATCATCTATCAAACTGTTTAAGTCTTGTTTTATAGTTTTATCATCACTTATATTAATGTCAAAACTATAAAAATCTTTATAAGTATTATTAATTTTATATAGGGTGGGCTGAATCTTAATATTTTTGAATATTTCACTGAGAACTTCAAATTTTTTATCAAATGATTCATTGGAGATTAACTCAAATATAAACTTTGATAGTTGAGGAGAAACACCCTGAAATATTTTTGAATACATTAATGGATTGTTTTCTATGATGTTTGATATCTTTTTAAAGTTTTGTATTGTAAAATCCATTGGATTTAATTTCAAGTTGTCTTTTGGAGGGTACTTATAAATTGAATTTGGCATAAGAGTCCTATAAGAATTATTATTTAAAGAAAGATGTTTTATAGAATCTAATACTTTTTGGGTATCTTTTTCTATGAGTGAAACATTGCTATGTTTTCCCATAAGTTCAATTATTAATTCAAATTTATTTACATCCCCAAGTTCATTCCTATTTTCTATATCTAATTTTAAAATTCGATCATTTTCCACTTGAGAAATATTATTGATTGTTCCATTTAATATGTACTTTTTTAAAATTATTGAAAACATAAGGTTAGATTTAGGTGTTTCATATTTTTGATTAGTTAGGTTTATTGAATTATATTTAGAATTCGAACTTATTAATAAATTTTGATTTTCACCATTACACCTAATATTTAAAATAAAACTATATTTATCAAATTGATTAATCTTTCTAATCTTACCATTTATTATCTTAGGTCTTATTTCATCAATTAATGAATGTAAGAAAATTCCGTCTAATGGCATAAATATCACCTCATTCTAGATTATAACACAAACATATGAAAAATTTTATTCTTTCAGACAAGCTTGTATATTTTTAAAAATTAATGAAATAATCAAAATACATTTAATTGTCGAGGTGATTATTTTGGTTTTAGAAGATATTGAATTAGATTTATTAAATTATGTTAATTATGATTTTGCGACAAAATTTAATGTTCTTCCAATTAGGAGATACAATAATGGAGTTATAATAATTTGTTCGGAAATTATAGATAAAGTTATTAATGATTTAAAAATTATGTTTAATGATAACATTGTTCCGTACATTCACACTAAGGAGACTGTGGCAGAAAATATATGTCATTATTATGAAATTTTTAAATCACGACAAAACTTATCAGAGGACAACTTAGAGGATGTGTATGACGATACTCTTAGATTGGCAATAGACATGAAAGTAAGTGATATACATATTGAGCCAAATAAATCTGGAGCTAATATTCGTTTTAGACGTAATGGTGAGCTTGAATTATTTAAATGCGTTTCACCTCGGGTATATAAATTCATATCAACGAAGATAAAAGTTATGAGCAATTTAGATATAACGGAAAAGAGGATATCTCAAGATGGTAAAATTACATATAAATACAATGATTTTAAATATAATTTGAGGGTTGCAACACTTCTTACATCTAAAGGAGAGAAGATTTCTATTAGGATTCATAATAACAAGAATGAATATGAGGATATAAGTGATCTTGGATTTGGTGAAGAGCAAATTAAAATTATAGAAAGATATCTTTCGAAAAAGAATGGAATGATTATATTATCGGGTCCTACTGGTAGTGGTAAGTCAACGACCTTATATAAATTTATAGAAAGTATAAATAGTGAGAGGATAAGTATTTATACCATAGAAGACCCAGTTGAATATGAAATTGAGGGAATAAATCAAAGTTCTATTAATGAGAAAGCAGGTTTAACATTTAATGAAATATCAAGAAACATATTAAGGCATGATCCAGATGTATTGATGATTGGAGAAATTCGCGATGAAGAAACCGCGAAAGTTGCTGTGTCGTCTTCTGTAGTTGGACATAAAGTTTTTTCAACAATACATGCTAAGGATTCATTGTCTGTAATAACAAGATTAATTGATTTAGGAGTTAATGAATTTTTAGCTATAGATGCATTGGATTTAGTTATATCTCAAAGACTTGTAAAAAAGTTATGTAATTGTAAAAAGAAAAAAAGTATTGATGAGATGATTGTATTTAACAAGAAGTACGAAAAAGCAAAATATTATTCACCACATGGATGTGAAAAATGTAAATTTACAGGTTATAGTGGAAGAATTTTATTAAGTGAGATTTTGATAATAGATGATATAATAAAGGAAATGCTTTTGAAAAAGAAACCAATGGCATATATAAGGGAATATATCAATACGAAATATTTTGAATACTCTTTTAGCCAAAATGTTGAAACTCTTATTAATAGTGGAGAAGTTTATATAAAAGATTTGGAGATTTTGAGATGATGGATAATTATATTGTTTTGGTTAAGGAAGGGAGAGAATTTAAATTTAAAATTTATGGGGGTAATTTTAGGGATTTTTTGAATGAATGCAAGTCAAAAATTTATTTAAAGATTAAGATTCCGAAAATATTTGTTCTTAAGAAAAAATTAAAAACTATTTGGTACAAAAGATTTTGTGAAGATCTATACTTTTTAGTAAAAAGTGGTATATCGTTAACAGAATCGATTTTAATTTTTAGGAATAATTCAAACAATACAAAATTGAAATCTTATACTAAGTTTTATGATTCATTATATAATAAGTTATTAAATGGAAACTTATTATATGATGCTCTTAATAAGACAAATTATAAATTGGATAATATATTTCTATCTTTGATATCAGTTAGTGAAGAGACAGGTAAGTTAGCAGATGTGCTTAATAATTTAAGTAAATACTATGAAGATAAGATTAATATATCAAGTAAAATTAAATCCTCTATGTCATATCCTATTTTATTATCTACATTTTTAATAATTATGTTTAATCTATGTATTTTAGTTTTTATACCTAGTTATTTTAATTCATTTCAATCACAAATTTCCAATTTACCAAATATGAGCCGGATTTTTATAGATGTGTGTTTATTTATTAAAGATAATTATTTTTTATTTTGTATATTAGTGATATCTGGCGTAATTTTATTAATTACATTATTTAAGAGTAAAGTATATTTTACAAAGTTAATATTTAAGATTTCTATAATTAGGAAGATTCATTTTAAGAAGTGTCAATTAAAATTTATTCAAATGTTGTATTACATAATAGATAGTGGGATAGATTTAGCTACAGCACTAAAGATAATTAGTAATTTAGATAATGATGATTGTAGCAAATATGCAAGTTATATTTATGGGGAAATTAATCAAGGATTTGATTTTTGTGAGTCATTAACAAATAGTAAGATTTTTGATCCAGAAATTATCTCTATAATAAGTATTGGTGAAAAGAGTTCAAAATTAGTTTTAGCATTAAAAAATATTTGGACAACTTACTCTAAAAAGCATTATGAGAGTATGGAAAGATATACAAAATTAATAGAACCAATATTTATAGTTATTTGTGGCCTTATTGTTTTAATTTTTATTTCAATATTTATTATTCCTTTGATATCATATGAAAATTTTAACTCTTTGTGGGGTGGATGATATGAAAAAGAGAGGAATGATATTGATAGAAAATTTAACTTCGTTGATGATATTGATGGTTATAGTGGGTGGATTAGCACTTAACGTAGGTATGTTTAAGAAAATGTACAATAATTATATGCATACAAAATTTAAATTGGAATTTATAGATTTTGTTAATAGAGGTAAATATTCTGCAGTTAATGATTCTAGTGTTTATATTTTGAGATTTTATGAGAAAAGAATGTTATTAGCAAATAATCGTAATGAAGTTGTAGATAGATTTGATTTTCCAAAGCAGATAAGGATGGCAAGTTTCAATGGAATTTATAATTCGAGATTAATTATAGAAGATAACGGTGTAATAACTAGAGGAGCAACATTTTCATATTATTTTTGCGATAAGTTAAACAAAATAACAATTTCAACTATAACAGGAAAAGTTAATTATGCATAAGTATAAAAAGAGAGGATCTATTTTATTCAAAAATTTATTTTCAATATTATTAATAACGATGCTTTATATTTCAATTTCTAGGGTTATAAATATAAATGTTAAGGCTATGCGATCTATATTATTGACGAAAGATATTATAAACAAGATTGATATCATAAAATATGAATTGTTTTTTAATAACCAATATATTCATATTAAAGGAGATACTTACATAAATGCAAATAATATAAAACTTGATAAATATAAAGAACTTAATCAATATTTCGAAAATTACAAATGCGATAATTCTGAATACTTTCGTTTGTATTTTGATGAATATATGAATGATATTACTATAGAGTACATTAAAGACGACCAAATGATATTTAAGGATAAATTAGAAATTTAGTATTGGAGGTGTATTTAATATTATAAGGCATAAAAAGAGAGGGCATATGCTTTTAGAATCGATTATAAGTCTATCGATATTCGTTGTTATTGCTGTATCTATGAATAATTATATTATAAGTAGTGTTAAATATCTTATTTCCAATATTAATATATCTACGAATGTTTTAAAAATTAGAGAGTTAGAAGTATTTTTAAATAGTGAACTTAATGAATATGCATTTGATTTTAAAGTTAATAGTGATAAGAAGATATCCTATAAAAAAATTATTCCTATAAGTACTTCACAATGTGAAGTAAAAAAACGGGATATAACTTTTGGAAATGGAACGATAACTTTAAAATATGATGATAGAAATGTAACTAATTTACTTAAGAATGTAGATGATTTTAGAATTTATAAGAATGGAAATTTAGTTTTTATTAAGATCTTATTGGGGGATATAGAGTTAATAAAACCAATTTCACTTATGTCTTATAATATCTGATTGAATTGAAAAAAAGAGGGGTAGTTTATATACCATTTTTGATGGTATTAACATTAATTTTCAGTTTAATAATGAATTCAAATTATATGAGCAAAAATATTTCTACTTATTTGGATTATGAAAATATTTCTGAAGTAGGCATGATAGATCCAATTAATAATTTTATATCTAAACTTAAAATTTATAAGGATGATTATTATAGGGCTGTTGATGAATCTTTAATAGTTGAAGGGGTTACGTTTTTAGATTACATCAAGAATAATAATATTAAATTGTTTAAGGGAAATTTATATATATTGAGCTTTAGTTTAGGAAATATCATTAATCCAAATGGAGATAAAATTCTACTGTATTATAGTAATGAGGATAAAAAAGGATACTATTTTTATGCCAAAGAAAATGGGAGAGATATTAATTTAGATCTTGCTCGTATTTTTAGAATTTAGTATTTTGGAGGGATTATGAAGAATTTAATATATTATAATAAGGATAAATTTGATATATATTTTAAAAAAATAACAAATAAATATGAAAAATCTAATATCTCGGATGTTTATATTAAAGATATAAACAAATTTAATATAAAAAATTCTATTATTATATTCGAAGTTAGAGATTTTTTAATTAAGTCTTTGTTTATGCCTTTAGATAATTATATAGGTGATAGAATTCTGAATTCATTAAAATTTTATTTTAATAGTTTTAATGATGACGTATTATATGATTATTTTCTTTTGGATTCGGACATTAATAATGGGCAAGTACGCATATTATTGTATGCTATGAAGATAAAAAAGGATGTACAAGAAATTTTAAAATATATAGATAAGTCTTATTTGGTGGTTAGACCTTTACAATTTATAATAGTTGAATATATATCGAATAAGTTTAATACAAAAAATGGAATTTTAATAAATAAGATAGATAGTTCAAATTATAATATTATTATGTTTAGAAATTCGTTAATATTATTAAATGATTATATAAATGCAGATACTTTTGATAATTTGGATATTTATATAATCGATAGCATGCAATATGTTAAGAAAGAATTTAATGTTTCAATTAATAATGATATATATTTTTTGAATTGTGATCAAGAAAATATATCATGTAATTACAAATTTAAATGTATATTTTCAAATCATACTGTGGAGGAAATATTAAGGGAACATGACTATATCAGGAGTAAATTTTTTAAGTTTTGGAAAAAGAGAGAGAATTTTAAAAAGAACGCATAAAAAATATTTATCCTATATTTGTATAGTTTTAATATTAATAGGAGGAGTATCCGGAAATATTTTGATAAATAGAAAAACATATAGTAATTTATTGAATTCAAAACAATCTAAAATTATAAGTGATCTACAGGTTGAACATAAAAACAGTGTTGATATTATTTTATTATTACTTGATAGTATGAAATTGTTTATAGAAAATATAGAATATACTTTAGATAATATAAGTATTAATGTTAGAATTGCAGATAAAAAATATATATATAGCATAGTGGATAATTTAATACAAGCTAATTTATATATTAAGTCTTATGAATATATGTCAGAAAATGACGGTTTATACTTATATAAAATAGATATAGGGGTATAAAGAAAAGATGAATAAGGTAATTAGGAGATATAAATTTGTATTGGGAATTTTAATTTTTTTCCTATTTATTATGATATGTATAAATATGGTGACTAAAATTAAAGTAGATAAATTTAGATTAATACAAGACAATATTGTTTCATCTGAAATTGAATTTAAACAGGCTAAAGAAAATGAATTTTTAAAATTTAAGAATGATTTATTAAATAATAATGTTATATTAGATAATATTGAGTATTTAGATAGTGATATGGTTAGATTTGATATAAATCAAAATATGTATATTAACGATGCATATAATTTTTTAGAATTTTTGAGCAATATACCACATTTAAGAATAAATAGGATAAATATTATAAAAAATAAGTTGGATTACAACTTGAACATATCGGCTGAAATGTAATTGGATATATTGAATACATTAATTTAATTTGTTAGAATGAATGTGCGAAATAAATAGATGTGGAGGTTTAATTATCGTTATGTTAACGGCGGGAGATTTAAGAAAAGGGATTACTTTTGAATATGATGGTCAAGTGTACATAGTTATAGATTTTTTACATGTAAAACCAGGTAAGGGTGCTGCATTTGTTAGGACTAAATTAAGAAATGTAATAGCTGGAGGGGTTATTGAGAGAACATTTAATCCATCAGAAAAATTTCAAGAGGCTGTTATTGAGAGAAAAGAGATGGAGTATCTATACAATGATGAATCATTATATTATTTTATGGATTTGGAAACATATGAACAAATTCCACTTAATTATGAAAAAGTAGAGGATGCAATAAAATATTTAAAAGAAAATATGAATGCTGTTATAAAATTTTATAGAGGAGAAGCTTTTTCTGTTGAGGCACCTAATTTTGTTGAATTAGAGGTTATTGAAACAGATCCGGGATTTAAAGGTAATACAGCAACAAATACTTTAAAACCAGCTAAAATTGAGACAGGCACTGTAATCCAAGTTCCTTTATTTATAAATGAGGGTGATAAAATAAGAATAGATACTAGAACCGGAGAATATATGGAAAGGGCATAGTATAAATTTAAAAAGTTATTAGTGATATCACTAATAACTTTTTTATGTTTTTGTACTAAAAAAAGAATAAAAAAATATAATTTATTGGAAGGAGGTTAAGTATTATTAGTAATTTATATGAGTTAATAAATTTATTTTCTATAAATTTAAGGTACCAATTAGAAAAAAGTGGATCTCTAAATAATTTGCAAGAGATTAGGTTGAAGGTTAATAAGCCTGTTATATTAATTTTTTCAGATAAAGAAATCGTATTAACTGTAAGGACCTCTGCTGAAGATATTAGAGCTACCATAAATAAGATTAGTAAGTATTCTATTTTTGCTTTTGAGGAAGATGTAAAACAGGGGTTTATAACGATACAAGGTGGACATAGGGTTGGAATAACTGGTGAATGGATTTTTGAGAATGGACAAGTAAAATATTTAAAAAATATCTCATCATTAAATATTAGGATATGCAAAGAAGTTATGGGATTTGGAAGAAAATTTATTAATTATATATATAAGGGTGGTGAGATTTTGAACACTCTTATAATTTCTCCACCTAAATGTGGAAAAACAACTCTATTGAGAGATTTGTCTAAGATTATTTCAAATGGTGATAGTCCTCTTAATAGAGGATTTAAAGTATCTGTTATAGATGAAAGAAGTGAAATAGCAGCTAGTTTTAGAGGAATTCCTCAGTTAGATGTGGGAATCAGAACTGATGTATATGATAATTGCCTAAAAAGTAAAGGAATAATTCTTGCTATAAGATCTATGGCTCCTGAAGTTATAATTTGTGATGAAATTGGAACAAGAGAGGATTTTGAAAGTGTGCTGATCGCTTACAATTCGGGAGTATCTATAATTTCAACAATACATGGTAGCAGTGAAGAAGATTTTTATAATAAGTTACGTATGAGCAATTTAAATACTAGTATGGAGAAAATATTTAAATGTATTTTGATACTTAGTAATAAGAATGGAATTGGAACTTTAGAAAGAGTAAAAATAGTTTAGAGAGGATCACTATGAAATTTATAGCTTTATTAATTATTTTTGTGTGTATTTCTCTTATAGGAATAATATTAGGAAATGGTTACAAATTTAGGGTAAAAGAACTTCAAGAATTTGAAGCAGTATTTTATTCGTTAAAAAATAACATAACATTCATGCGAACTCCGATAGCTTATGCATTGAGAGAGTCCTGTCCCCAAAAATCTGAACTTAGTATAAATTTACATAAGATTGCAGATGAAATTGAAAATGGAGATTTTTATAATTTGGTTGATTGTGTTAGAAGAGTTTTTGAAAAGAATAAGCTTAAATTATATCTTAATCAATCTGATTTAGATATGATATATGATTTTTTTAATAACATTGAAAACAGTAATCTTAATTCATTTGAAAATGTATTTTGTATTTTTACAAAACGTATAGAAGATCAATTGATAGAAGCAATAGAATTTAGAAATAAAAATAAAAAAGTTTATAGTACTTTAGGAATCGGAGTAGGAGCTATGATTGTTATTTTTCTCATATAGGGAGAGTGTGTAAAATGTTAGATTTTTCTATGATATTTAAAATTGGTGGAGTTGGAATCCTTATTGCAATTCTTGATAAGGTTTTAAAAAGTATTGGTAGAGAAGAGTACGCAACATTATCTAATATTTTAGGTATAGTTTTAATCTTATTTATGGTTATACAACTTATAGGTGATCTATTTAATACTATTAAGACAATGTTTCAATTGTAGGTGATTAAATGGAGATTATAAAAATAGCGTTTTTTGCACTAATAGCATTATTTTTTATAATAATTGTGCAACAGAGTAGAAAAGATCTGGCCGTGATAATTTCCTTATTTGTAGGTGTTTCTATTTTTGTGTTTATATTTGGTAAATTTAATGCGATTATATTATTTCTTCAAGATATGGCATTAAAGGCAAATATAAATACAGTTTATTTAAATATTGTTTTAAAAATATTGGCCATAAGTTACATAGCGTCTTTTTGTAGTGAAATATGTAAGGATGCAGGATCTAATAATATTGCCTCAAAAGTTGAATTCGGTGGGAAAATTTTAATATTGTTTTTAGCAGTTCCCATATTAATGGCTGTTTTGCAATCAATTTTAAACATTATGTAGGAAGGTATTTATGATAAAGAAAATATTTTTATTAATTTTTTTATTAACTTTGTTTTTTTTACCGAATTTAAGTGTTAGTGCAACTATTAGCAATAATGAGAATGTATTTAATAACGATAATATGCAGGAAATAATTAAGGAAAATGAAAAGGAAATATCAAATCTTTATGATTACATAATTAACATGAAAGATGATATAGAAATATTGAAAGATTTGGATCCTAAGGAATATGTAAAGTCACTTATGAGTCATGGAAATGAGAAAATGAGTATTGGTAAAACTATATTTAAAAACATAACATCATTCATTATAAAGGAAGTTATTCTAGTCTTAAAGGGAGTTTCTACCGTAATAATAATAGCTGTTATTTGTTCACTTATACAGAATCTTCAAAATGCTTTTTCTAATCAAACATTGTCAAATGTTGCTTTTTATGCGTGCTATGCTCTGCTTATAATAATACTTTCCAAAACTTTTCTTATAGGAATTGATATAGCTAAGGAAACTATAAAAGAGTTAAATAATTTTTTATTAGTATTGATACCTGTACTTAGCACATTACTTTTATCTGCTGGTGGAATTAGTCAGGTTGCAACACTTGATCCAATAATAATTTTGCTTACGAACATAGGTCCTACGTTTTATTTGAATATTTTGATTCCAATTATACTTTTAGGATTTATGTTACAGTTTGCTAATAATATATCAAATAATTTTAAAATATCAAATTTAATAAAGCATACCAATCAGATTGTACTTTGGGCTCAGGGAATTTTTATAACGTTTTTTATAAGTATGCTTACAATAAGAGGATTTACAGCAGAATCTTTAGATATTGTAACAGCTAAAACAGCTAAATTTGCTGTAGATAATTTTGTTCCAATAGTAGGAAAGGCAATTTCTGATGCAATTGCTACTGTTGCAGGTTACTCTATACTTTTGAAAAATGCCGTTAGTTCCTTAGGGCTTATAATTGTTATAGCTATTGTATTAGTTCCAATAATTAAGATTTTTATAATGGCTACATTATATAGATTAACTGCAGCCATTATTGAACCTATTTCTGATAATAGAATAGTTTCTGCTATCAGTTCTGTAGGTGATTCATTAATTCTTATAATGTCGTGTGTGATAGTAGTATCTATATTGTTTTTTGTAATGATTTCTATAATTGCATCTGCAGGGAAATTAATAATAGGTGTTTAGGAGTTATTATAAATGGAAATTTTAAAAGATTGGGTAAGTGATATTTGTGTAACTATCTTGTTTATGACAGCGATAGAACTTGTTTTACCTGAGAATAGTATTAAAAGATATGCAAAATTTGTCTTAGGACTTATTTTTATAGTTGTTGTTATAAATCCAATTATTAATTTTGTTAACCAAGATAATAATTTGTATAAGGACATAGCTGTAAATGAAAATTATATTGATAAATTTGATGATTATCTAAAAAATAATTTTGAGGAGTATAGTGAGAGAGCTAAGAAAACAACTTTAGAAAGTTTTGAAGAAAATATTTCTAGAAATTGTAAAATAATATTGGAAAATAAGTTTAAAAAAAATAAATTTGATGTTGAAGCATCTTGTGTTTATCAGGATGGAGATTTTAAAATATTGGAAGTTATTGTAAGAGTAGATGAGCATGGTGTTAAGAAGATAGAAACGATTGAAGAAGTTATTATAGATGATAAACAAGATAATAAATTTATAAGTAAAGAGGGAGCAAAAGCTAAAGAAATAAGAAAATTTTTATCTAATGAGTTAAATATTTCAGAAAATATTATAAAGGTATATTTAAATTAAGGGGTCCAGTAGCAGATGGAAAAGATAAAACAAAAAATTATAAAAAAAAGTAATAAATTTACTTATATGATTATATTAATTATTATAGCTGGAATTATGATTTTTGCAGTTAGTTATTTTAATAATTCAATACCAGCATTGCTAGATGTTTCAAGTGGAGAAGTATCGCAGCAAAATAAATATGGGGTTGATTATACTCAATTTTCCTATGAGGATAAAGTTAAATTAGAATTAAAAAATATTTTATCTAAAGTAAGAGGAGTAGGGGAAGTTGATGTTGTTATACATTTTGAAGGCGGAGAAGAAAGAATTCCAGCACTTGATAGTGAGAAATCGAATACAGTAATAGAAGAACGCGATAGTAATGGAGGAAATAGAGTTAATAATAACAATAAAGATGGCACTAAGGTTGTAATGTCAAATCAGGGGAATAGTACTGAACCATTAATTTTGAAAACATATAATCCTAAGATAGTTGGGATACTTATAGTTGCTGAAGGGGCAGATGATAACAAACTTTCATATAAATTAACTAAAATGGTGTCTTCTCTTTATGATATAAGTGAAAGTAAGGTTAATGTCATACCTATGAAAGAGTGACTATTATTAAAAAATGGAAAACTAATTTGAAAAATTTAGGGGGATTTTGATTATGAATAAAAAACAAGCTGGAGTTATACTTGCGTTATTAGCATTAATTGTATGTGCTGGCGTATTAGCAGCAAAGGTTAACAGTTCAATGCAGGATTTAGGAACAGTATCTATAACTGATAGTGGTGATGATGCTGCAAATATAAATAATTCCAAACAAGATGAAATAGGGTATGACTTCTTCTACGAAGCAAAATCTGTTAGGGATAAGAAATCAGCTGAAACTCTTGAGTATTTAGCAGAAATAATAGATAGTGAAAATGTATCACAAATGGATAGAGATACGGCGGCTAAACAGAAGATGGCTTTAGTTATGGATCAAGAAAATGAAACTAAAATTGAACTTGCTCTTAAAGGTAAAGGATTTGAAGAAATATTATGTTTAATTGAGAATGATAAAGCTAGAATATTTGTTAAGAATGCTTCTGAACTTACAGAAAGTCAAAGAAAGCAAATTCAAGAAGTGGTTATGAGTGTAGCTAAAATTAAAAATGTAGAGATAGAATTAAAGAAGTAAGATAAAAAACTACTGATATGTTATCAGTAGTTTTTTTGTTTTATATATGGTATTTAAAATTGTCATTTGATATAATTATTTTGTAATTAAGTAGAGGGGTTGGGTAAGTGAATAATAGTATTGGAGTTGTTAAAATATCTGATGATGTTATAACTGTTATAGCAGGTATAGCCGCGAGCGAAATTAAGGGAGTATATCCGCTATTTAATAATAACAGTAATGGTAATAATTCTTTTAATAAGAAGAATATTTCCAAAGGAATTAAAGTGAATTTGAGTGACAATAAAACAAGTATAGATATAAGTGTTGCTGTTGAATATGGTATAAAGATTCCAAGTGTTATTAGAGAACTTCAAGAAAATGTTAAAACGCAAGTAGAAACATTTACAGGTGTTAAAATGGAAGAAATAAATGTATTTGTTCAGAGAGTTTTAAATAAATCTGAATAGGATTGATTTGATATTTGTTGTAAGTTTTGTTTATAAAAAATGGAGGATTAACCACAATGAAAGATTTAGAATTGAAGAGTTTTGAAATAATATCTAATGTGGGAACTGCTAGATCGTGCTATATTGAGGCTATTTCTTATGCAAAAAAGTTCGATTTTAAAATGGCCGAAAATTTAATAAATGATGGTATAGAGGCATTTAATTCAGGACATAAGGCACATGCTGGATTAATACAAATGGAAGCTAATCATGAAGAATTTCCTTTTAGTTTGATTTTGATGCATGCTGAGGATCAATTGATGAGTGCTGAAGGATTTAAAATTATTGCTAATGAGTTTATAGATGTTTATAAAAGGATGAAAGAAAACGATTTAAAATAGAAGAATTTATAAAATGGAGTTAGATGAGTTTTTTAAAAAAGTCAAAAATGGTGATAATATACGTGGGATGGAAATGTATAATTTAATGATGGAAGTAAATGATCATTCTAGGAAGATAATGAGTGATCTTAATTATACTTATCATACTAAAGAAGAAATTATTGAATTGTTTTCGAGATTAATTGGAAAAAAAGTTGATGATACTTTTATGTTATTTCCACCATTTTATACTGATTTTGGTAAGAATATAAATATTGGTAGAAATGTTTTTATAAACTCGTGTTGTTGTTTTCAGGATCAGGGTGGAATTTATATAGATGATGGTGTTTTAGTTGGTCATAATGTAATTTTAGCTACATTGAATCACGATTTTGATCCAAATAGGAGGGAAATACTTCATTCAGCTCCGATTAAGATAGGTAAGAACGTTTGGATTGGTTCTAGGTCAACAATATTACCTGGCGTTAAAGTTAATGATGGATCTATTGTAGCAGCAGGATCTGTTGTTAATAAAGATGTGCCAAGTAATTCTATTGTTGCTGGAATTCCAGCTAAAGTTATTAAATACATAGATAAATAAAGACAGGAATATATTCCTGTCTTTTTATTTTACATAAATGAACCATCTATTTTAGCATTCATATCTTTGAATTTATTCATATCTATTTGTTTTAAATTTTTATCTACAATTAGAGAAGTTGTTAAAACACCATTTATGTTTAGCATCGTCCTAGCCATGTCTAAGATTGGATCAACAGCAAGTATAGGACTTGTTAAGTCAAAATATTGGCCTAGTCCAACAGCTGAAAGATTTATTGATGCACTTGTTGTTGCTGTACCAGGAACGCCAGCTATACCAATGGAACTAATTGTTACAACGAGTAAAGCCATTATCATAAATCCTAAGTTTATTGGATAATCAGTGATATTTGATATCATTATTATAAGCATTGCAGGGAAAATACCAGCACATCCATTCATTCCTGTTGTTGAACCTAGACTAGAAACAAAAGTTGAAGTTGATGAATTGCATCCCATAGATTCAAGTGTTTCAATAGTTACAGGTAAGCATCCAAGACTTGATCTAGATGTGAATGCTAGTATAAGTACAGGAATGGCTTTTTTGATATAAGTAATGGGATTGAATCCAAATACAGACAATAGAATCATATGAACTAAGAACATTATAATTACTGCTATATATAAAGCAACTATAAATAGTATAACATCTAAAATTGATTTAATTCCACGTTGGGCAATTGTATTAGCTAATAATGGAATTATAGCATAAGGCATTAAATTTATTATGCTCATTGTTATGCTAACTATTATTTTGTGAGAAGCCTCGATCAGTTTGTTAAATGTTTCCATTGTTTTTGCATATATTTTTCCCATTTTTTTTGCAGCTGTGCCTATAAAAATTGAAAATATAACAACAGCAATAACATTCGAGCTAGCCATGGATTCTATTGGATTTTTTGGAATCAAGTTTCTAAATATGTCAATTAATGATTGCACTTCTTTTATATCAGATGATCCAGAAGCTATAGTTGAGTTTAATCCTATTTTAAATACGTATGAAATTATGAATCCTACAACTGCAGAGATAGCAACAGTTGAAAGTAGAGTTACTAATGTATAAATTGTCAGTTGTTTTATTTTTGCATCTTTTTTCATGCTGATTATTATATGAATGATTGAGATTATAATCAGTGGGATTACAATCATTCTAATTAGATCTATAAAACCATTCCCAAATAAAGAAAACCATTTAGTGGATTCATTTATCCATGTTATTTCAAGTGGGTTTTTAGGGAATTTAGCTGCAAATTGAATTGCGAATCCTAAAATTATTCCTAAACCTGTACCTATAAACATTCTGTTTGAGAAGTTTATAGGTTTCTTTTTAAGAAAAAGCATGAGTGTAAAAAGTAATATTAGTACTATTAACCATGCAAGTGTGTTAAAAGAGGATATCATTATAAACTCTTTTAAAAAACCATTTTCCATTTATAAAAAACTCCTTATTAAAATTAATCAATATTACTATTAATATAATTTTGTTTAAATTGATATAACAAATATTAAATATTTGTTATCTATGTTATTAAAAAAGTATATATATTATTTTTTTTCGTAGATACACGAAATAATTAACGAAAAAATGAACATATTATTAATGGGAGAACAATTATTATGGTAAATTTAAATAATGATATTATTGAAGAATGTAATAATTATTTACTTCAATTGTCTTATTTTTTGGATCAGGTATATGATATTCTTGTTAAGAATGAAAATATTGAAATTACAAAGACTTATGTTGCTGAATTTGGAGAGCAATTAGAATTGTTGGTTAAATTTATAAAAGAAAATGAACAATTGAATTTAAGAATATTTTCAGAAGAAACTGATTTGAGGTTTGCACTTGAGAGTTTTGGGGATGCTTTTAGTAATGATGATTACGAGCTTTGTAGCCAAATACTTAAGTATGAACTGAAATATATTTTGTTTAAATGGCAATCAAAATTAAGAAGTGTTTAATTTTTGGTAGATGAGGAGTTTTAATATGAAGTTGACTTTTAATTCTAATGCTATGAAAACATTTATGACTTATAAAAAAACTATTTCGGATCATTCAAAAAGTATAAAAAATATATCAACTGGGAAACAAATTAATTCTGCAAAAGATAATCCCAGTAGAATTTCTAAGCTTGCAAATTTTGAAAAGGAAATTAGAGGTTATCAAAGTTCAAGAAGAAATATACAAGATACTGTAAGTATGATTCAGTCTGCAGATAGTGTTATGGGTTCTCTTAATGATAGAGTTACAAGACTCAAGGAGATAACTATTAGTTTAGGAAATGGGAGCATACAGGGTGATGAAAAGGATATTATTCAGAATGAGGTTAATAGTATTCTTGAGGGTATGAGTTATGATATTGAACATTTTTCATTTAATGAAATAAATATTTTAGGTAATAAGGATGTTACTGATAACAGTAATCCAGAATTAATAAGTGTATTAACAACTGGAAATTCTGGGGAGTTTGCTGAAATACCATCATTTAATTTATCTATTGAAAATTTGGGGCTCAATGGTATGAATGTTCAAGATGATATTGGTTTAAATTTGGAGAAAATAGACAATGCTACATCTCAAATTATTAATGCAAGAACTAAACTCGGAGCTATAAGTGCAACTTTTGAAGATAAAATTGAGCAATCAGAATCAATAGAAGAAGTTGTTACGGGAGCTAAAAGTAAAATAGAAGATGCTGATGTTGCTTTAGAGATGCTTGAATTTTCTAGGACGTTAATGTTGACTGAAGCTAATATTAAAAATATGAGTAAGACAATTTATTTACCTAATGATTTAATAGGTGTTTTGGGTAAATTATATAAATAAAATAGCTTGGGGGAGTCTAATATGTATCAGTTGTTAAGAACTGCTTTAGATGTTTCTTCTGTAAGGAAGGATGTTATATCTAATAATTTAGTTAATGTTAATACTAAAGATTTTAAACGTTCTGATGTTGTGTTTGAAAAATATTTGAATTTTGAAATACCGAGAGTTGGATTTAAGACAACTAATGATAAACATATGAAGATTGGGAATGAACATTATGATATTGTACAAGATACTTCAACAATTATGAGAAATGATGGTAATAATGTTGATTTGGACATAGAAAAGGCTAATCAAGCTGCAAATACATTGATGTATAATACTTTAGTTTCAGCTATAAACGGTAAATATCAAAGTCTTTCAACAATTATAGGTGGAAGATAAAGTATGAAAGGAGATGACTTATGCTTAATAATGCTTTTAGAGCTATGAGGATTAGTGCAAGTGGACTTGCTGCTGAAAGAATGAGAATGGATTTAATTTCGTCAAATATTGCAAATTATAATTCCATCAAAACAGATAAAACGGAGGCATATAAACGTAAAATTGCAGTGTTTCAAGAGCATTTAGAAAGCTCAATGTTTGGTTTGGATAAATTTAGAGGTGTTAAAGTTTCAAAAATAATGGAGGACAATGCACCATCTAAGATGATTTTGGATCCTACACATCCCTATGCAAATGAAGAAGGATTTGTTGAAGGAAGTAATGTTAATATATTAAATGAGATGGCTGAAATGATTTTGGCAACAAGGTCTTATGAATCTAATGCTGATAACTTTAATGCCAATAAACAAATATTTATGAAAGCACTGGAAATAGGGAAGTAAATCTATAGCTTCTATCACGAAATAATGTGATAGAAGTTTTTTATTTGTTTAAACTATGCTTAAAAATATAAATTTTACACAAGATAATATAATGGGAGGGGATGCTTTTGAAAAAGAAAATTTCGGGAGTTCAAAAAACAGCAATTTTACTGATAACCTTGGGTTCAGAAGTAGCCTCAGAAATAATGAAGTTTTTAAATGAGGATGAAATAAATAAGATTTCTTTTGAAATAGCAACTATAAATTCGGTAACAATTGAAGAAAGAAAAGATATCTTACATGAATTTATAGAAATGAATAAGGCAAAAGAGTTTTTACTTGAAGGTGGATTTCATTATGCTAAGAATATTTTGAGTAAGGCTCTTGGGTCAGATAAGGCTATTGAAATTTTAGATAAGATAAAGGAAGCAACAGATATATATAGACCTTTTACTATTGCACGGAAAGCTGATCCAAATCAATTATTAAATATTATAATTGATGAACATCCACAGACGATTGCTTTAGTCTTATGTTATATTCAACCTGAAAAAGCAGCACAAATTTTGAGTTGTTTGCCTGATAATCTGCAAAATGATGTGGCATACAGAGTTGCTACAATTAGAAATACTTCTCCATATGCTGTTAAGGAAGTTGAGAGGGTTTTGGAATATAAGTTATCAAATTTTGTGAAACCTGAAGCGACAGTTATTGGTGGAATTGAGTCGCTTGTTGATATGCTCAACAGAGTTGATAGAAACACAGAAAGAAATATTACATCTGGACTTGAAAATCATGATAAAGAGCTTGCTGAAAAATTAAGAGCATCTATGTTTGTGTTTGAAGATATTGTGACTTTGGGATCTGAAGATATACAAAAAGTTTTAAGGAGTATAGATCAGAAAGATTTAGCCCTTGCACTTAAAGGTAGTAGTGACTCAGTTAAAGAACTTATTTTTAGCAATTTATCAAAGGGTGCAGCAGAAAATGTTCGTGAAGAGATTGAATATATGGGTCCTGTTAAGTTGTCTGATGTTGAGAAAGCTCAACAAGTTATTGTTTCTCAGATTAGAAAGTTAGATGAGCAAGGTGAAATATTAATTGTTCGAGGAGGAGACGATGACATTATTCAATAGTTCAAATAAAAATATTATCCGTAGTGGCAATAATAAGAATTCTTCACGTTCTACAAAAACGATTATAAGTCCTAATATATATGATGCTTATAGTACACAGAATAATATATCAAGAGAAATTAAAACTAATAATGAAATAATTAAGCGTATAAGGACGAAAACTTATAGAGTTAGAAGAGATGAAATTTTAAAATTTAAAAAAATAAGTGATATGTTGATAGCTAAAGCCAAGAAGGAATCATCTAAGATTTTTGCTGATATGATCGAAAATGCACAAGTTGAAGTAGTTCGTCAAAGAGTTGCGAGTAAAGTACAAGGATATAAAGAAGGTTTCGAAGAAGGAAAAGCTAAAGCTATGGAAGAAGTTAAAATCGAAAAAGATAAAATATTAAGTGATGCTATGCTTTTTTATGAAAATGCTAAAAAAGAAGCAGAGGAATTTATAGTAGCGAAAGAAAATGAAATTAAAAATATGATATTTACCATGGTTTCTAAAATAATTAGAAGGCAATTGAATGATGAAAAAATATTAAATGATATAAT
Source organism: Candidatus Arthromitus sp. SFB-mouse-NL (assembly GCF_000709435.1). Lineage (NCBI taxonomy): Bacteria > Bacillati > Bacillota > Clostridia > Eubacteriales > Clostridiaceae > Candidatus Neoarthromitus > Candidatus Arthromitus sp. SFB-mouse-NL. Next base: position 1,037,299 of record NZ_CP008713.1, on the reverse strand, counting down.
CTATGAATGTATAAAAAATATAAAAGATAAGATGCCTGTAATTATAAAGTGTAACGAAATTAATTATAAAGGAATAAGTGAAGAGGTTCATGTTTTGAAAGAGAAAGCTGGAATTCTTGGAGATTTTCATGTTGTAATTAGCAAAGATATAGATAAAGGAGAGTTTTTGATTGAAAGAAATGGTGGGATTATAAAGTATGATGTCAACGAAAATATAGAAATTTTAAGAAAGATAATTTTTAGTGAGGATTAATTAAGTATGTTTATAGATTTTAGGAAAATGAAAAATTCTCTTGAGAGGATCGAAACAATTTATGAAGAAGGCAGAGTTAAGCGTTTAGTTGGATTGACTATAGAGGCGGAGGGTATAATTCCATTTGTTGGGGAAATTTGTTACATATATAATGAGTACAATGAGCGGATAGAATGTGAGGTTGTTGGAATTAATCAAGAAAGAAGTATATTGATGCCTTTTGGAGATGTGAGAGGAATTTCTACAGGTAGCAAAGTTATTGCTACTAAAAAATTATTGACTGTTAAAATTTCAGATGAATTATTGGGCTGTGTTTTGGATGGACTTGGAAGAGTTCAAATAGGTAGATCACCTGAAAATTACACAGAGTTCACGATAGATAATAAACCACCTATCGCTATGAAAAGAAGGGAAATTACAGAGATAATGCAGACAGGTGTGAGAGTGATTGATGGAACTCTTACTTGTGGTGTTGGTCAGAGAGTTGGAATATTTGCAGGATCTGGAGTTGGTAAAAGCACTTTGATGGGTATGCTTGCAAGGAATGCATCTGCAGATGTGAATGTGATTGGACTTATTGGTGAGAGAGGTCGTGAACTTAAGGAATTTATATATCATGATTTGGGTGAGGAAGGACTTAGAAAGTCTGTTGTAGTGTGTGCTACATCTGATGAACCTGCACTTATAAGGTTTAAAGCATCACTTGTTACAACAGCAATTGCAGAGTATTTTAGAGAACAAGGGAAAAATGTAATTTTAATGATGGATTCTGTAACGAGATTTGCTATGGCACAAAGAGAGGTTGGATTAGCTATTGGTGAACCACCGGCAACAAAAGGTTATACTCCATCAGTCTTTGCACTTCTTCCTAAACTTTTAGAAAGGACAGGACCTTCTGAAAGTGGGGCTATTACAGCATTTTATACTGTACTTGTTGATGGCGATGATATGAATGATCCGATAGCAGATACGGTAAGAGGAATATTGGATGGACATATTGTATTATCAAGAGCTTTAGCACATAAGAACCATTATCCAGCTATTGATGTATTAAAGAGTGTTAGTAGACTTATGTCTAAGATAACATCTGATGAACATAAACAGTTAGCGGGAACTGTTAGAAATTTACTCGCAGTATATCAAGATGCTGAAGATTTAATAAATATTGGAGCATATGTTCATGGGAGTAATCCAGATATAGATAAGGCTATTCAATATATTAATCAAATAAATGAATATTTAAAACAAAGCACAACTGAATTCACTAGTTATGAACAAAATTTAACTATATTGAAGGGAATATTTAATAATTTAATTTAAGGTAGTGATTGTTATGAAAAGGTTTAAGTATTCGCTTAATAAATTGCTTAATATGAGGTTAGGGCTTGAAAAAGAGGCATCTCAGAAATTTACAGATATTAGCACTAGAATAAAAATTATTGATGATAATATTGAAACTTTAAATGAATTATACAAAAAAAATGCATTTGCAACTTGCACAACTCGTGTTGATGAAATTATAAGAAGTAACTATGCTTATTTCTTGGAAAATTCAATTCGATATAACGAAAAAGAGAAAGAAAAAATGAGTAAAGAATATGAGTATAGATTTGAGGATTATAAGAAGAAAAAGAAGGATAGAAGTATTTTAGATAAGCTAAAGGATAAAGAGTATTCAGAATTTTTACATGAGCAAGATAAGGAAGAACAAGATTTTCTAGATGAGTTATCCTTAAATATGTATTATAAAGATTTAAATAAAGAAGATGAAATTGAATATTTTGAAGATAATGAGGATAAAAAGGAGGAGGAAGAGAATGAAGATAGATAATTTAAATTGTGGAGTAGTTAAACAAAATGGAGTAAAACAAAGTAATAAAAACGTTAAAAATGATTCGGAGATCAGTAATTTTAAAGATTCGTTTAATGAGTCTATTAATCTACAAGATCAAGATTCCTCAAATATTAAGCAAAAAATAGAACCTAAAAATCATGTAGAAACTTTATATGATAGTTTAGATGAAGCTGATAAACAATCATTACAAGTTATTTTAAGTATACTAAATATTTTAGGATCAGAAGAGATTGATGTTCAGAGAAATTTTTTTGAGTTTAATGAGGATTTTGTTATTGGAGAAAATGAAGAAAATAACAATGTTGAACTTGACAATACAAAATTAATTAGAGATATGTCAAGAGTAGAAGTGTATAGTGAAAAAATGAAAAATTCAAGGTTGATTGATTTTGAACATGAATTAAGCAATTCCGATCTTAAATTTTCTGATTATAATTTTACAGCTGAGAAAATACAAAATAAAAATTTAACAGATATAGATTTAGATAATAGTAATCAGGAGGTTATGAAAAATATTTTAGTTGAGATTGGATTTGATTTAAATAAAATTGAATCAAAAGATATTTCAAATCAGGAAATTATACAAAGAATTATGGGAAATATTGAAGGATTTAAGAGTTTGGTAAAGAATGAATTTGATAAAATAGGGGAAAATAATTTTGGAAATCAACTTTTGGAAGAAATTAATTTTGAGGGATTTTTATTGGAAGATAAGGAATTAGTTAAGAATATAGAAAATGAAATCAATATTAAACTTAATACAAAATTAAATACTGAAATATCCATTGATTATTCAAGAGATTCTAATAATATTATAGATCGAAAATTTGAAAATGCTAGTAATCTTAATGAGGTAAGAAAAATTGGAGATAAAATTAATAATGATGATGCGATATTGAAAGAAATTTCTGGAGATGTACAAATTAATAAAAATATTGATAACTATTTTGTAAATGTATTTAGAAATAATTCTGGGGAAATTCAAAATTTGAGTCTCAATAAAGTATTGGATTCATCAAACCACCAAAAGTTTGTTAAAGAATTTATTGAAAATATAGAGTATATGTCATCAAATAATAAAAATCAAATGATTGTTAAACTCAATCCTGATCATTTGGGAAGAATGGATATAAAGTATGAAGTGGTCAAAGATAATATTAGGCTTATGATAAAAGTTGAAAATCAAGATGCAGTAAAATTTATGGAAACAACGATATTAGATATAAGAAATATGATAAAAGAAGTACACAATATAAATTTGGAGAATATACAAGTTGATCTTCAAGAATTTGGATTTAATCCAAATGATGGAAGAGGTAATAAAGATAGTGATAATTCTAATTCTAGTACGTCTAAGACTCCAACTATAAAAATTGAGGATGAAGGAATTAATAATGATGATAATAGAGATTTGAGAAAAGGAATTTTAGTTTAAGTTGAGGTAAAAGAATTATGATAAATATCAATAATAATATTCAAATACCATTGATTACTAAAAATAAATCTATGAATATAGGTAGTCCAAGCAATACTAATGACAATTTATTTAATGAATTAGTTGAAGAGATTCAAAAGAAAACCAGTACTAATAATGAAATTAATACGGTTTCAGGTAATGAGGATGATAATTCGGGATTGTCAAGAGCAGAAACTAGATCAAATAATGTTTATAATGGGCAGTATACTGAGAAGGGAACAAAGATTGTACAACCTGGGGAAGATATGAATAAAGACGCATTTTTAAGAATATTGGCAACACAGATGTCTAATCAAGATCCAACTCAACCACAAGATGGTACTGAATATGTTTCTCAATTTGCACAATTTGCAGCTATGGAACAAATGTCTAACTTAAATACTACTATGAGTGAATATTCAGCTAGATCATTATTAGGACAAGGTGTTATGCTTAATTCTTACGATAATAATGGAAATGCAATTACTGGTATCGTAAGAGGAGTTGCTCAAAGTGGGTCAAAAATAATTGTTAATGTTGAATATATGAATGATAAAGGTGAATTTGTAATCGGGGATTTTGAAAGAGATGATGTTATGAATGTTATTGATGTACAAGATAATAGGCTTGATTATATAAATAATAATATGGCAATGCTTGTTGGTTCCTCGATGATAAATAAAGAAATAGAATTTATTTCTTCAAGTAATGATGAAGAATTTGAAGATGATGTAATAACGAATGAATCAGAATCAGGAGTAGATGATTTAGTAAATGAGGAAGGGGATATGGATGAATTGGAAGCTATACTTGAGCAAGATATTCAAGCCGGAAGAAAAGCAAATGGGGAAACTGTGACATATGAGAATAATGGACAACTATATGAAACTATGATAGGTAGAGTTGAAGGAATAGTAGTTGAGGATTATATGATTAAACTTAGTGTAAGAGTTAATACAACTAATGAGCTACGGACAGTAACACTTGATAAGGTTATAAGAGTTGATGGAAAGGAATATATAGATTAAAATTTGTAAAACTTATATTTAGAGGAGGGTTAAAGGAGGGTTTATATGATTAAGCTTACGAGAACAAATGATGTCGTATTTTATTTGAATTCAAATGAAATTGAAAGAATAGAACTTATACCAGAAACTGCGTTGATTTTATTAAATGGAAAGACGTATATAGTGAAAGAAAGTATTGATGAAGTTATAAGAAGGATTATAGAGTTTAATCGTAAAATACATTACCAATATAAAAAGAGTGTAGAGAACTAAGTTCTATACACTCTTTATTTTATCTAGAGATGAATAAAGGGTTCTTATTAATTTTAAATCATATATAACTTTGGCACAATTATTTTGTATTGAAGTGATTTTCTCATGACTAAGATGAGATTTCATTGAACTAATATTATTTAGATAAGTATCAACAAATTCTGAATATAATTCATACATTTCATTAACAGTTTTTATATACTCGTCCTTATTTTTGTCAATTAAACGTTCTTTTTCAATAAATACTCTTGAGAAAGTGATCTTTCCATTTGATCCTAATTCTATTGATTTACTTAGAGAATAATTTTTCAGAATATTCTCTTTATATTGATTAAGTTCAACTATTTGACTTTCTAGACATTCAATAAATTTACTTAAATTTGTTTTATCAGAATTGGAATTTGTATTAAAATCTATCATTTCAATTAAATCATTAAATGTATTTTCTTTGTATGAAATAAGCCTATTAAGATTATTTAGAATTTTTTCACGAGCTATATCTATTTTACTTTTATGGTTAGTTTCGATTTCCTTTTCTTTTATATCCTCTTTATTATCTTGTCCATTATTTTTATTCAATGACTCATTTTCTTTTATTGTACTCTCGTAATTTTCAATATTATTATCGATTTTTTCAAAATTTTCAGTATTTTTGGATTCAGAATCCTTATATTGTCCAGTAACTTCTAATGCAATTTTTGATTCATTCTCTGAGGTTTTCTCTTTTACATCATTATCAGAATTATGAGGATTTTTGTCGTCAATGTCGTTAATAAGTGGTTCAATATCTTTTTCCATTGAAATATCATTCTGAGATTTGTCTATTTTATTCTTATTAATATTTATTATATCTCTAATATCATTTCTTTCAGATTTGTAATTAGAGAGGTTAGAACCGTGTTTTATTAATATGTCAATCAAATCATATTTTAAGTTTATATTATGCACATTACAAATTTCAGATGCAAGACATAGAATGTCAGAATATTTATTTTGAATTGCTTTTTCTAAAAAAGAAAGACGTTTGTTTAAATAATTAATTTCAATTGATAAATCATTTTTGTGTTTATCGTTATTGAAATCTAAATTTTTATCATTTGTAAAATTTAAATACTTTGACATAAGACACCTCACAATTAGAAAATTAACTAATTGTATATATAATAATATAAATTTAAACATAATTCAATAAAAATTAATTTTTGAAACTCTTTATTAATGAATATAGTTAACAAAAAAAGTAAAGTATAAAATACTTTAATACACCCATAATATATTTATGTAAGATATTTTGGAGATGTGGAGGGAAAAGAGTTTGAGTTTTGATGAAAAGAAGCTTAGAAAAACTTTCAAAGATTATTCAACAAATAATGAACCAAAACCAAATTATATTAAGAGATTTGCTATGGCATTTATTGTTGGTGGGTTATTTTGCATATTGGGTGAATTCTTATTCAAGATGTATGCTAATTACATATCAGATGAACTTCAAGTGAGAGCACTGGGATCTATAACAATGATATTTATAGGATCATTCTTAACAGGGATTGGTATGTATGATAAAATTGCAAACTTTGCAGGGGCTGGAAGTATAGTACCGATAACTGGATTTGCTAATGCTGTGACTTCTCCAGCTATAGAGTTTAAAAAAGAAGGTGTTGTATTTGGGACTTGTGTAAAGATGTTTACAATAGCTGGATCTGTAATAGCTTTTGGGGTTACTTCATCTGTTTTAGTAGGATTTATATATTTTGTTTTTAGCAAATTTATAGGTTAGATGAGAGGGATAAGTTATGGATAATACTAAACGAATTGGTAGGCAAACAGTTGAATTAAAGAATAGACCAAAAATTATATCTGCAACTAGTGTAGTGGGACCTAAAGAGGGTGAGGGACCTCTCGGATCTTATTTTGATATTACACTTAAAGATGATAAGAATGGTAAAGAAACTTATGAAAAAGCAGAGTCAAGCATTTTATACACTTCAATTACAGAAAGTATAAAGAAAGGAAATTTAACCGAAGATGATATTGACTATTTGTTGTGTGGGGATTTACAGAATCAAATAACATCCTCAAATTTTGCAGCTCGTGAAATAAAAATACCTTTTATAGGATTGTATGGTGCTTGTTCAACATTTTCTCTGTCTTTAGGATTGGGGGCAATGTTTATTGATGGAGGATTTGCTGATTATGTTGTAACTGGAGCATCATCTCATTTTAGTTCTGCAGAGAGGCAATTTAGGTTTCCATTGGAATATGGGAGTCAAAGGGCAATAACGTCACAGTGGACTGTTACTGGGGCGGGTACAGTTCTTCTTGGAAGAGAAGGGAATTATCCAGAGATTACGCATATAACAACAGGTAAAGTTAAGGATTATGGAGTTAAAGATGTGAATAATATGGGTGCAGCTATGGCTCCATCAGCAGTAGATACGATTTACACGCATCTTCAGGACACTGGAAGAGATCCAAGTTACTATGATTGCATTGCTACAGGGGATCTAGGAAAATTTGGAAGAAAAGTCACAGAAACTATGCTTAAAGATTTGGGTTATGATGTTTCGAAAATGTATGTAGATTGCGGTGAAAGTATTTATGATAATGGAAGGCAAGATACTTGTTCGGGAGGAAGTGGATGTGGATGCTCTGCTTCAGTTTTTACAGGTTATTTTTATAAGCAATTACTAGAGGGTAAAATTAGTAAAATACTTATAATTTCTACTGGTGCATTAATGAGTCCAACAACTTCGTTTCAAGGTGAAAGTGTGCCTGGAATAGCACATGCTGTTGCCATAGAATTTAATAACAGGGGATGATATAGTATGAATTATTTGTGGAGTTTTTTGCTTGGTGGAATTATATGCGGTATCAGTCAGATTTTTATGGATAAATTTAAAATATTGCCAGCATATATTTTGGTTTTCATGGTTTGTCTTGGGAATATTTTATCATTATTTCCTGGATATGATTTTTTGATAAAGAAGGCAACAGGTGGAGCCTGTATACCCATAATAGGATTTGGTTATAGTTTAGGAACTTCTGTTATTGAAAAAGTTAAAGAGTGTGGGCTTTTTGGGGTGATAACTGGAGGACTTAGTGGAGTGTCTGCTGGGATAACTTTTGCCATCTTTATATCTTTTATATTTTCGTTTATATTTACAGCTAAGACTAAATCTTTAAAATAAATAAATAACCTTTGGAAGTATTTTCTGGAGGTTTATTTTTTTGAATAAATGAGCTGAAAATTTGGAATTATCATAATAAATAATAGAAGGATATTTGATTTATGAGATTTTTTGTTTATTGTTTTACCGTAATAGCATTGTCTAATTTATTAGGAATCCAATTAATGAAAAATGATTTTATATCATTTGGATTTATATTACTTATGCTAATTACATTTTTACTCAAAAACTTAATATATAAATTTTTTAAATTAACTCTAATTATAGTGAGTGTAGTTAGTTTTTTTAACATACTATCATATTATTCCAGTAATCAAGAGATCATATCTAGTAAAAATTTTAGAGTAGCACAAAAATTATCGAAAGATATAGTTGTATCTTCAAGAAATATAAAACCTAAAAAATATTTGATTAGAGATTTTGGTAATATAGATGAAGTTGAGATTGGAATGATTTTAAATTTAAATGGGAAAGTGAAAAAAGATAATTATTATGATATTGGGGTAGTTGGAGAGATAACTGATTACAATATCAATTCGTATAAAAATGATTTTTATTCTGTTTTCATTGGAATGAGATCAATTATAAGGGATTTATTTATAGGAAGTTTTGGAATTGAACGGGGGAATATATTGTCGAGCTTATTGTTCGGCGATACTTCAGAGTTGGACAAGGATTATAAAAATGATTTAAAAGAGCTCGGTATTATACATATTTTGAGTGTGTCAGGTTTTCACATTAATTTAATTTTTGGTATTTTATTTAAAATATTAAATTTTTTACCTTCTATTTTGATGACATTTATATATTTAATGTTTACTGGATTTAAGGTGTCAGGAATAAGAGCGTTTTCTATGGTGTTTATTAAGGAAATGTCACATAGAGTACATAAGAATTATGATGGGATTAATGCATTGTGTGTAGCTGGAAGTTTTATATTATTTATAAGACCATATGAGATTTTGAGTCTAGGGTTTATATATTCATTTTTATCCACTCTTGGAATTTTGTTATTTAATAGGAAGATAAAGGATTATTTATATAGGCTTCCCAAATTTTTATGTGAATCTATTTCACTAATACTTAGTGCTCAAGTTTTTATTATACCCCTTAATTTAATTATAAATAAGAAGTTGGAGCTAGGATTTATGTTTTCGAATATATTACTAGTTTCATTTTATAGTTTGCTAGTAATTTTAGGTGTTATATTTATATTTTTTAATTTTGTGCCACTGCTTAGGGAGATTATTGTTTACTTAACAAAACTTATTTTTGATATAATTGATGGGGGAATTATTTTGATAAAGATGGTTACTCCAGAAGGTATATACTTAATGAACAGTTTAATTATTTTTATAATTTTATTGTATGTGTTATATTTTATGAAAAATAAGATTTCATTTAAAGCTTTTAATAATTTAGTAGTTATATTATTATTTGTTTATATTGGGTTTATTACAACGGTTAACTCTAGCGTAGAGATAGGAAAATATTACGATAAAAATTATGCGATAATTAGAGATAAATCTAGAAGTTATTTGTACTTAGATGGGAATTTGAAGGATACAGACAAGCTAATTGATAAACTTGGTGTAGATAAGGTTTTTACTAATGTTAATGATAAACAGAATTTATTTTTAAATAGTATGGTTAAGGTAGAATTTAAAAATAATAATGTTATTTTACATATTAATGGGAAAAGGATAGAAGTAGATAATATAGAAGATAACTTTAAGTATTATTCTGATATTTATCCACAAAAATATTATTTTATGTTTTAGGAGTTGTATGTTAGATTACGATTTGTTGATGAAAGAAGTAAGTAATATAAAAAATTGTTATTTTATTTATAGCTATGATGCAAAGCTTGTTAAAAATTTTTTGGAGAGTATAGAGAAGAAGTTAATATTACGAGATCTTAAACAATTTAATTATATTAATATGAAATTTGATAATAGTTTTGATATAAATTATTTTTTTGAATGTTGTGATACAATTCCGATGATGCAGGATAAAAAAGTGATAGTTATTGAGAATGCATTATTTTTAAGGAATGATTATGATAATAAGGAGTTTATTTCAAAACTTAAAGAGTATCTCGGAAATTTACCATCGTATTGTATTATAGTTTTTTATTATGTATTTGAAAATAAAGATAAAAATAAGGATAATTTAAAGATATTCTCCAAATTTGGTCAGATTTGTAATATACAAGAATTAAAGGGCGATAATTTTTATAGAGAAGTTTCTAAAATTTTTTTATCAAATAGAGTTAATATAAGTAAAAACCTCATTATATATTTTTGTTCTATAATTATAAATGATTTTTTTTACATAGAAAATGAAATTAAGAAATTGAAATTTTTTGTGGATGAAAGGGAAGTAACTAGGAAGGATATAGATGATATTATACCTAAAAGTTTGGAGAATAATGTTTTTGTACTTATAAATAATGTTTTGGATAAGAATTTAAATAAATCTATGGTAAGCTTTAGGGAACTTATACTTAGTGGAAATGATTTTAATTACATATTTAGTATGCTTAGTAATCAATTTTCTAAATTTTTAGATGTGAAACTCTTGTTGGAAGAAGGATTTAGTTTTGAGGATATAATGAAAAAGACAAGAATTAATCAATATAGTTTAAATAATTTTATTAAATTATCAAAAAAATATAGTTTAAAAAATATTATGGATGTTATTGATGCTTTCCTAGATCTAGAATATAAAATTAGAATATCGACAGATGCTGATCCACTTTTAGAATTTGAAATTCTACTTATTTCAGTATGTAGATAATTAGAAAACCTAATACCAATTGGTATTAGGTTTTTTAAGTTTGAGCTTTATTCAATTTTATAGCTAAATTAGATTTTTTCCTAGCTGCCTTATTTCTATGTAAAATTCCTTTAGATGCAGCCATATCTAATGCTTTTGTAACTTGCGATAATTCAGATTTTGCTGATTCTATATCACTATTTTTTAAACAAGTTTCAAACTTTTTAATAGCAGTTTTTAACGCAGACTTAACCATTTGATTCCTTAGAGTCTTAGCTTGAGTAACTTTAATCCTCTTTTTAGCTGATTTAATATTTGCCATATCTTTTCACCATCCTTTTATATCGAACACAAATAATGTCAACATAATATCATTATTTTAAAATAAATTCAAGTTATAATTAAATAATTTAAGAAATTTTACACAGAATAAGAAAGTGTAGTTTTTAAAAATGTCTACAAAATAAGGAGACAAGTTATGGTTAAAGATAGAGCAGCAGAAAATGATTTAAATAAGATTTTTGAAGGAAATCCCAATATAGATTTTAAGCAAATTGAAGATTCGAATGTAAAAATATCTAATATAAGAATTAAAAATAAATATGGTGAGGAACTTCTTGGGAAGAAGATAGGATATTATTCAACCTTAGAATTGCCAAAATTAACATATTATGATGTTGAAATGATGGACAAGATTAGTTTAATATTTGGAAGAGTATTAAAAGAGTTTATTTCCATGGATTCAAATAAAACAGCACTTGTTGTGGGACTAGGAAATTGGAATGTAACATCGGATTCTCTTGGACCTAAAGTTATATCTAAGTTGTTTGTGACAAGACACCTTAAAGAATTTATGCCACAGTCTATTGAAGATGATATTTCATCTGTATGTGCTGTTTCGCCAGGTGTACTAGGAACTACAGGGATAGAAACTAGTGAAATAGTAAAATCTCTTGTTGATAAAATTAAACCTGATTATGTTATATGCGTGGATTCTCTGGCTGCAAGAAAAGTATCGAGACTTAATACAACTATACAGGTAGGTAGTACAGGCATAAATCCGGGTGCAGGAGTGAACAACCATAGGATTCCTCTTAATGAAGAAACTTTGGGTGTGCCAGTTATCGGTATAGGTATACCGACAGTTGTTGACTCTCTTACGATTGTTAGTGACAGTGTTAATTCTATTTTAGATAATATAATAGGAGATATAGGTAATAAATATATAGAAAAAAAACTCATAGATATAAACCAAAGAATGAAGATAATACGTAAGACATTGTCTCTTTCTATGGGCGAAATGATAGTAACACCTAAGGATGTTGATGCTGTGATAGAATCGATGTCTAAGATGATTGCTATGGGTATAAATATAGCATTGCATCCCAATCTTGACATAGATAAATTGAATAAATTTATAAATTAAAAAATAAAAATTTAGAGAAAAAGATAATAAAATATTACCCCCTTCATATATTTTTTATATAGGGGGTTAATTTAGATGCAATTGATAAAAAGAGATAAGATTAACTTAAGAGATTTTAAAATAATAGGGATTGTAACATTAATTTCTATTATTATTTTGTGGATAATACTGAAAGTTTATATAATATATTTTAATATATCAGGAAATTTTAATTATGCTTATAGTTCGATATTAAAGAATAATTACATACCTTTTTGGGATAGTGAGTATTTTGAAAATTCCAAGGAAGCATTTATTAAAGATGTGAAATATGTGTTGGGAATTGATATATTAAATCCTATTTCTATAATTGAGAAGGAGGTAAATATTTTAAATTCAACTAACATTGATGAAGGTAATTTATCATCTAACATGTATAATAATTCATCTGAAAATTTAAATACGAATGATAGGATAGCAAATGGAATTATTAATTCGAATAATACTAAGAAGAGGATACTGATATATCACACACACACAACAGAAGCATTTAAACCTGCTCAAAACGATTCATTTTATGAACAATATAATATTGTAGGTGTGGGAGATGTTCTTAAAAGAGAACTTGAGAAAAATTATAATATCGAGGTTATACATGATAAAACTATACATAATACGAGCTACTTAGAAAGTTATAAAAGATCCGGAGAAACATTGGATAAATATTTATCTGAAATTGAAGATTTTGATTTGATATTAGATTTACATAGAGATTCTTTGGATAATAAAAATTTAGTTACCACGGATATAGATGGTAAGAGTGTTGCAAAGATAATGTGTGTCGTTGCTAAAAATAATCCTAATTATTTGGATAACGAAGAACTTGCAATGGATTTAACGAGTTTAGCAAATGATTTATATCCTGGATTTGCAAGGAGTGTTTTTTATTATGAAAGAGGAAGTAATGCATTTAATCAGACTAAGTCCTCTAAGTTAGCCTTAATTGAGATGGGTGCTCAACTTAATACTATGGAGGAAGCTATAAATTCAGCAAAATTATTATCAAATGTTATAGGAGAATATTTAGCTCAATAATATAAAAAATAGAATAATATATAAAGAAAATTGACATCATCTAAATAAAACTATTTAGGTGGTGTTATTTTGTTTTTTAAAAGAAGAAATCTTAAATATATCTTTGGAATTTTTTTGTTCATCTTTGTTTTTAGTGCAGGCTTTGTGAAGATTAATGTTGTATATTCTTCTACAGGAATTGTAAATAGTGTTAGAGAGGTTCAGGAAAATAGAACAAATGAAGATAGTTTAAATATAACAACATTTGATGATCAAGCGTTAATAAGTATTTACAAAGAAAGTTATGGATATGATGTGATTTTAAGGATAAAGGGAGAAGAAAAAATTTTTAGTTTAAAGTTCCCTTGGAAGAGATAGAAAATTCATATCAAATTAAGGAGTGTTAATTTCTACAATTATATTTTATAATTTATAAATGTATATTTAATTAATTTGTAGGTGATTTTTAGATGAACAATAAAAAACAAGATAATATACGTAATTTCTGTATTATAGCACATATAGATCATGGTAAATCAACTTTAGCTGATAGATTGATAGAGATTACCGGAACTTTGACAAAGAGAGAGATGGAAGCTCAAGTTTTAGACAATATGGAACTAGAGAAAGAGAGAGGTATAACTATTAAATCTCAGGCTGTAAGGCTTATATATACAAGTCCAGTTGATAATGAAGAATACATATTAAATTTGATAGATACTCCTGGTCATGTTGATTTTAATTATGAGGTCTCCAGAAGTTTAGCCGCTTGTGAAGGTGCGATACTTGTTGTTGATGCTAGTCAGGGAATTCAGGCACAAACTTTAGCAAATTGTTATTTAGCCTCTGATGCTGGACTCGAGGTTGTACCAGTCTTGAATAAAGTTGATTTACCTAGTCAGAGAACTGAGGAAGTAAGAGAAGAAATAGAAGATATTATAGGTATAGAGGCACAAGATGCTCCTGCTATATCTGCTAAAACAGGATTAAATATAGGGGATGTTTTGGAAACTATAGTTAGAAAAATACCTAAACCTAGGGGAGATATTAATGCTCCATTGAAAGCACTTGTGTTTGATTCAATGTATGATTCTTATAGAGGTGTAATCTGTTATATAAGAGTAAAAGAAGGGTATATAAAACCTCAAATGAAGATTAGATTTATGTTCTCTAATAAAGAATATGAGGTTACAGAGGTGGGTATTTTTACGCCAAGCTATAAATCTATAGATTTATTACAGGCTGGAGAAGTTGGATATGTGACAGCAGCTATAAAAAATGTAAAAGATGCTAGAGTGGGGGATACTATAACATCTATTGAAAATCCGGCTAGTGAGCCTTTAGAGGGGTATAAGTCCGCAATACCGACAGTTTTTAGTGGCATATATCCAATAGTTGGAGATAAATATGATGAACTTAAAGAGGCTTTGGAGAAATTGCAATTAAATGATGCTGCATTGATTTTTGAACCCGAGACATCATTAGCATTAGGATTTGGATTTAGATGTGGATTTTTAGGTTTATTACATATGGAAATAGTACAAGAAAGATTAGAGCGTGAGTTTAATTTAGACATAATAATAACAGCACCATCTGTTATTTATAAAGTTAATAAGACATCAGGAAATATTGTAGAAATTACAAACCCGTATAATATGCCTAAGTCAACAGAGGTTGAGTCTACAGAAGAACCGATAGTTAACGCTACAATAATAACTCCTTCAGAATTTGTTGGAGGTGTTATGGAATTGTGCCAAGGAAGACGTGCTAATTTTATTGATATGCAGTATTTAGATACAACAAGAGTGATTTTAAAATATGTGATGCCTCTAAATGAAATAATATATGATTTTTTTGATACATTAAAATCGAAAACAAAAGGATATGCTTCATTTGATTATGAATTGAGCGGATATCAGAAAACCAAATTGGTTAAATTGGATATTTTGTTAAATGGTAATCCTGTTGATGCTTTGTCCATGATAGTTCCGCAAGAGAAAGCGTATCAGAGAGGAAAAAATATTGTGGATAAGTTAAAAACTATTATACCTAGGCAGTTATTTGAGATACCTATACAGGCAGCTATCGGAGCCAAGATAATTGCTCGTGAGACAGTTAAAGCAGTTAGAAAAGATGTGTTATCTAAATGTTATGGCGGTGATATAACTAGAAAGAAGAAATTGCTTGAAAAGCAGAAAGAAGGCAAGAAAAGGATGAGACAGGTTGGATCAGTTGAAATACCGCAAGAGGCTTTCATATCTGTTTTAAAGGTAGATTAAAATGATCGGTCTTTATATTCACATACCTTTTTGTGCTAGTAAGTGTTATTATTGCGATTTTACATCTTATATTAGAAGTGAACATTTGATTGATGAATATATAAGTGCGTTATTATTAGAATTAGATTTATACAAGCATGAAAAATTCGATACTATATTTATTGGTGGAGGTACACCTAGTTATCTTAATGATAAGCAGTTAGAAAAATTATTAAAGGGTATAAGTGATAGATGTGATTTAAATAGGATTTTAGAATTTACAATTGAATGTAATCCTGGAACTTTGACTTATAGTAAACTGAAAATTATGGAATGCTATGGAATAGATAGATTGAGTATAGGATTACAGAGTGCCAATTTGTCTACATTAAATTTTATTGGTAGAACTCATTCGTTTGATGATTTTGAAAAAAGCATAAATTACGCACAAAATGTTGGTTTTGAAAATTTGAATGTAGACCTAATTTATGGGATACCTAATGAAAAATTATATGATTATGAAGTTACATTGCAGAGAATAATTCAATATGATTTGTCCCATATTTCTGCATATAGTTTAATATTAGAGAAGAATACTAAATTTTACAATATGTATAAAAAAGGGAATTTTGTTGAGAGCGATGAAGATATTCAAATAGATATGTATAAATACACTAAGCATTTTTTAGAGTTGAATGGATTTGAACAATATGAAGTTTCGAATTATTCTAAATATAATAAATCTTGTTTACATAATTTGATATATTGGAATTTTAATGATTATATAGGTATAGGAGTTTCTGCTCATTCATTTTATAAAAATGTGCGTTTTGAAAATACGAAGAATATAAGTACATATATAGAGATGCTTAAAAAAAATAACAAACTTATTTATGAAAATGTTTATAATAATTCGTTTGTTGATAATATTGAAGAATACATAATGCTAGGTTTAAGGAAAATAAGGGGAATATCTTTAGAAGATTTTAACACTAGATTTGATTCGAGTTTTCTTTCCGTATTTGGTGAAGTTGTTAATAAGTATAAAAAGAATGGATTAATGGATGTTGTAGATAAAATGGTTTTTATAACAAATGAAGGAATGATCTTAATGAATTTAATTTTAAAAGATTTTATGGGAAAGTTATAAATAAAAAAATTTGACAAATTCCATTTAAAATGTTATTTTATTTTCAAGCCATTAGCACTCTTGGATATGGAGTGCTAATAAAGAGAGGTTAATTATTATGAATGAGAGAAAAAGTAAAATATTATATTCAATAATTCAGGATTTTATATATACAGGTGAGCCGGTAGGATCAAGAACGTTATCTAGGAAGTACAATTTAGGGATAAGTTCGGCAACTATTAGGAACGAAATGTCGGATTTAGAGGAATTAGGATTTTTAGAGCAGGTTCATATTTCTTCTGGTAGAAGACCCTCAAATAAAGGGTACAGATTATATGTAGATAAGTTAATGAAACCAAAACAAATTAGTAATGAGGAAAAAAAATATATTGAATCTAATTTGTTAAATTTGGATTTATTTGACTTTGAAAATATTTTAAAATCTAAATTATCTCTCATTTCTAAATTGACAAATTTGGCTTGTGTATTAAAAATACCATCAGTAATTGAAAATTCCATAAAATCAATTGAGTTTATTGAAATAAGTACATATAGTATATTGGCTGTTATTATCACCAATGAAGGTATTATAAGAAATAATATTATTAAGTTAAATAGAATTATAGATCATAAAAGTATTAGTGTAATTAATAAAATAATTAATGATCATTGTATTTCGCGTAGATTTGAAGATATAGACTTGGATTTGGTATGGGAATCTGTACAATGTTTAAATTTAGATAGGAATATATTTGATCAATTAATTTTAATCTTACGTAATTTGTTTATGTACGATACTGAGGCTAGTTACTATTTTGAAGGAATTGATAACATTTTGAGTTATCCGGAGTTTAATAGCATTGATAAAGTAAGAGAATTAGTATGTTTTTTTAATAATATCAATAGATTTAATGGTTTGCTTAATTGTGACTGTGGTAATAATATCCAGATTAAGATTGGAGAAGAAAATAGTATAGAAGAGGCTAAAAATTACAGTGTTGTTTTAGGTAATTGTATAAGAAATGGGAAAGTATTAGGAACTATAGGGATAATAGGTCTTACAAGAATGGATTATGCTAAAATAGTAACAATGGTCAAATTTTTAATAGATTTTATAAATACAAATATTGATTAAAAGTCTAGTGTTACGGAGGTGTTAATTAAAAATGATAGAAGAAAANAATGTATCGGCAGAAGAAAATGATATGGCGTCAGAAGAAAAAAATCAAAATTTAGAAGATGAGTGTCAATGTAACAATATAGATGAACTTGATATGTTAAAAAAAGAAAATGAAGGATTGAAATTAGAGGTTGATTCTTTAAAGGATAAGATATTGAGAATTAGTGCAGAGTATGATAATTATAGGAAGAGGAGTACACGAGAGAAGAGTGAGTTATATAGTAATTCTTGTGTGGATATAATATCTGAAGTTTTACCTATATTAGATAACCTGGAGAGAGCTAATTCTGCCAGTGCTGATATGGATTCACTTAAACAAGGAATCAATATGGTAATTAAATTATTTAATACTACTTTAGAAAAGATGGATGTCAAAGAAATAGATTGCAAATCTAGATTTGATCCAAATTTGCATGAAGCTGTAATGCATATAAATGATGAGAATTTAGAAAAGAATACTATAGTAGAAGTTTTACAAAAAGGATATATGATAAAAGATAAAATTATAAGGCATAGTATGGTTAAGGTTGCCAATTAAGAGACAAAAAATAAGTTTAATTTGGAGGTTTATTATGGGAAAAGTTATAGGTATTGATTTAGGAACAACTAATTCATGTGTTGCTGTAATGGAAGGTGGAGAGCCAGTTGTAATTCCTAATTCTGAGGGTGGAAGGACTACTCCTTCAGTAGTTTCATTTCAAAATAATGGAGAGAGATTAGTAGGTCAAGTTGCTAAGAGGCAGGCGATTACTAATCCTGATAAAACAATTATCTCTATCAAGAGACATATGGGAACAGATTATAAAGTTGATATAGATGGTAAAAAATATTCTCCACAGGAAATATCATCAATGGTTCTTCAAAAAATTAAGTTGGATGCGGAAGCATATTTAGGAGAAAAAGTTACTCAAGCAGTAATAACAGTTCCTGCCTATTTTAATGATAGTCAGAGGCAAGCAACAAAGGATGCTGGTAAAATAGCTGGTCTTGAAGTGTTGAGGATAATAAATGAACCAACAGCAGCTTCACTAGCTTACGGGATTGATAAGACATCAACTCAGGAAAAGATTTTAGTATATGATTTAGGTGGAGGTACATTTGACGTATCTATATTGGAACTTGGAGATGGTGTGTTTGAAGTTCTTGCAACTAATGGAGATACATTTTTAGGTGGAGATGATTTTGATCAAAAGATAATTGATTTTATAGCAGATGATTTTAAATTCAATAATAGTATAGATTTAAGAAATGATAAAATGGCGCTTCAAAGGTTAAAGGAGGCTGCTGAGAAAGCGAAAATTGAGCTTTCATCTTCACAACAAACTAATATAAATTTACCATTTATAACAGCTGATGCTACAGGACCAAAGCATATTGATTTGCAATTATCAAGAGCTAAATTCAATGAGATAACGTTGGATCTTGTGAATAGAACTTTAGAACCAATGAAAAAAGCACTTCAAGATGCTGGATTGCAAATTGGAGATATAAATAAAGTTGTGTTGGTTGGTGGATCTACTAGAATTCCTGCTATACAAGATGCAGTAAAGAATTTTACAGGGAAAGAACCATCAAAGGGAGTTAATCCTGATGAATGTGTAGCGGTTGGAGCAGCTATACAAGGTGGTATATTGGCTGGTGATTATGAAAATTCTGGTTTGTTATTATTAGATGTTACACCTCTTAGTTTAGGAATTGAAACTTTAGGAGGAGTATCTACAGTTATTATAGAGAGGAATACTACAATACCTGTAACTAAGAGCCAAGTTTTCTCTACAGCAGCAGATAATCAAACATCTGTTGAAATACACATTGTTCAAGGTGAAAGACAAATGGCTGTAGATAATAAGACTCTAGGAAGATTTACTTTATCTGGTATACCACCAGCGCCAAGAGGGGTACCTCAAATAGAAGTTACTTATGATATTGATGCAAATGGTATTGTTAAAGTAAGTGCTATGGATAAAGCATCAGGTAAAAAGGCGGATATAACAATAACTGCTACAACTAATTTAAGTGATGATGAAATAGATAAGGCAGTTAAAGAAGCAGAAAAGTATGCTGAAGAAGATAAAAAACGTAAAGAGTCTATAGAAATTAGAAATACCGCTGAAAGTTCTGTTTATCAAATGGAAAATGCATTGAAAGAGTTTGGAGAAAAAGTAAGTAATGAAGAAAAAACAGATATAGAGACTAAATTAAATTCACTTAAGGAAGCTTTAAAAGGTGATGATTTAGAGTTGATTAAAAAGAGTCAAGAAGAATTAACTCAAGCATTTTATGCATTATCTAGTAAAATGTATCAGCAAGACCCAAATGTTGCAGGAACGGAAGGGACAACAAATACTGAAAATCAACAAACATATGAAGCAAAAGATTATAAAGTAGAGGATAATAATTAATAATTATATTTTATGTACCATAATTTTTGGTAATAAACTGAGGTGATGTATGTCTAATAAGAATTACTATGAAGTTTTAGGGGTTAGTAGTAATGCTTCAGAGTCAGAAATAAAGAGTGCCTTTAAAAAACAGGCTATAAAGTATCATCCAGATAGAAATAAGGGTAATGCTGAGGCTGAAAAAAAGTTTAAGGAAATAAATGAAGCATATCAGGTTTTAAGTGATAGTAGTAAAAGGGATAGTTATGATAGAGTAGGGCATGATGCTTATACAAAAGGAGCTAGCTATGGATCTTCTTCAGCTGGTGGTGGATTTGAAGGATTCGATATGGATTTTGATTTAGGCGATATATTTTCTAGTTTTTTCACCGGAGGAGGATTTGGTGGAGGAAGATCTAAGAGAGGTCCTAAACCAGGAGAAGATTTAGAATATAGATTGACACTAACATTTGATGAGGCAGTTTTTGGATGTACCAAGGATATATTTATAAGACGTAAAGATAGATGTGGTACATGTTCTGGGACAGGAAGTAAAACAGGAACTGATAGGACTACATGCGATAAATGCCATGGAAGTGGTCAGATAAAGGTTCAGAGAAATACTCCATTTGGAAGTATGGTATCTATGACTACTTGTTCAAAATGTTCTGGTGTAGGGAAGATTAACTTAAATCCATGTGCTACGTGTAGAGGCAGTGGTAAAGTTAATACCGAGAAGAAGATAACTATTGACATACCTAGAGGGATTGATACTGGTCAGGTGATATCAATGAGGGGTGAAGGAGAGGTTGGAGATCTTGGTGCACCTTCTGGAGATTTATATATTGCTATAAATGTAATGAGTAGTAATAAATTTAAACGCAAGGATAATGATATTTTTACTGATCATCATATACCTATTTGGATTGCTATACTTGGTGGGGATAGTGTTATTGAAACACTTGATGGTGAACATAAAATAAATATTAAAGAAGGTACTCAATCAGGTACTGTTCAGGTATTGAAAGGTAAAGGTGTTTATAAAGTTAACTCGAATTTTAGAGGAGAACATCATGTTAGAATAGTAGTAGATGTTCCTAGTGTTCATAATGATAGCCAACGGCAAGCTGTCGAATTGATGAGGGAGGCTTATGAAGGAAGTCAAGAACATTATACTGAAAGAAAGCAAGATAGTAAGAAGAAGGGTTTTAAGAAATTTTTCTAAAATGAAGCAGGTAGTCTATTTTATGCTACCTACTTTATTTTTTGCCAAAAATCTTTAATGGATTGTTCAAATTTATTATTACCATAATTATAGTAAATTTTGTCTTTAAGTTTATGTGGGAGATAGTCTTGTTTGATATAATTATTAGGATAGTCATGAGGATAAAGGTATTTGGTTTTTTCATTTATTTTATTGTTTGAATAGTTTGAACATAAGTACGAAGGAATTTCTATTTGATTTTTTTTAACATCTTCTAATGCTCTATTTATGGCTAAATATGCCGTGTTTGATTTTGGGGATGTGGCTAGTAATATTGTTGCTTGTGAAAGTGGTATTTTTGCTTCAGGAAATCCAAGCATTATGGCAGAGTCAATACATGATTTAACAATGGAGATTGCTTGAGGGTATGCTAAACCTATGTCTTCTGATGCTATTACGAGCAATCTTCTACAGATAGAGTTTAAGTCACCGGATTCTATTAGTAATGAAAGTGCTATTGATGCTGCATTTGGATCTGATCCTCTTATTGATTTTTGTAAATAGCTTAAATTATTATATAAATTGTCTTGATTTTTGATACTTAGATTCACTGTGGATTGAGATAGCGATTCTATTTTATCCATAGTTATGCTTATATTTGGATTAAATGTAATTGTGCATAATTCCAAGATGTTTAATGCCTTTCTAAGATCGCCATTAGATATGTTTGCGATATATTTTATACTCTCTTCGTTAAATTCATAATCTTTAAAATTTTCATCGATAACGTTTATTAATTTGTTTTTAATATCAGAGCTAGTTAATGGTTTAAAATTGATTAGGATACATCTGCTAATAATTGAGTCTACAATTGAAAAATTTATGTTTTCGGTTGTGCTACCTATTAATGTTATGTATCCATTTTCAATGAATTCTAAAATGATCTGTTGTTGTTTTTTTGAAAGGAAGTGAAGTTCATCTATAAATAAGATAATACCGTTGTGTTCTGAAAGATTGTAAGTTTCTTTTATTATTTGCTTTATTTGATCAGTATTTGTTGTTGTTCCATTTAGTTTATAGAATGATTTATTACATTGTTTAGAAAGAATGTTTGCTAAAGATGTTTTTCCAGTTCCAGGTGGTCCATATATTATCATATTTGGTATTTTTTTTGATTTAATGATGCTACTTATAATTTTATTTTTACCTATTAAATGTGATTGTCCAACAAAATCTTCGATTTTTTCAGGTCTAATTTTATCAGCTAATGGTTTCATGTTATCCTCCAAACAAAAATAAAAAATATATTTAAAAAATAAGTTGTATATATTATAATGGTTGTAAAAATATTCCATTTTTGAGGTGAAATTAGTTTTGTATATTGATAAATATAAGAAGGCTATTTCTTTAATTGATAATATTAATTTAGAGTTAACCTCTAATAAAGAATTAATTGAAAATGATGAATTTAGTACTTCATTAAATAATATAAGGTATATTTTAACACAAAAAACTTTTAAAGTCGCTGTTGTTGGGGCTATAAAATCTGGTAAATCTACAATATTAAATGCTTTTATTGGAAGAGATTTACTTCCAAATCAAAATGCACCATGTACAATATCCACTATAGAAATTTTTCATTCAAATGAGAATTGTAATTATGTAAAAAAGCAATTTAGTGATGGTAGCTTTGAAAATATAACATCTAATAAGAGGTTTACTTTGGA
Organism: Candidatus Arthromitus sp. SFB-mouse-NL; assembly: GCF_000709435.1. Lineage (NCBI taxonomy): Bacteria > Bacillati > Bacillota > Clostridia > Eubacteriales > Clostridiaceae > Candidatus Neoarthromitus > Candidatus Arthromitus sp. SFB-mouse-NL. The sequence goes on along the minus strand of NZ_CP008713.1, from coordinate 1,014,131 downwards.
ACAAATGTTTCACAGTGATATAAAAGAAGTTAGGAAAAATAATACTCACTCAACTATAGAAAGATATTTATTACATACCCCTATAAATGGTATAAAGACCTCCAAGTATGGAGATGTAATAAATAAATTTGTTTTATTAGATACTCCTGGTTTAGATGAGATTTCTACAACTAACTTTAATACGGATTATGTTAAGAAAATTTCTTTTAAAGAACTCAGAAATTCTGATGCTCTTATTATTGTTTTGGATTATCAGAATTTTATGTCAGATATAAATGGGAAAATTTTGAAATTAATTTCTAGCAATGAAAAATTGATAGAACGGGATAGAAATAAGATATTTTTTGTTATTAATAAGATTGATTTGCTTAATAGTAAGGATGAAAGTATAGATGATTGCATTGAAAAAGCTAGAGAGATGATTAAGGAGTATATACCTAGTATAAAAAATCCCAATATTAATTATGTTTCTGCAAGGCAGGCTCTTTTAGCTAGAATTGTTAAAAATAATTTTGCGTCAAAGGAAATTTTAGATGAAATTGATAGATTGTATGGATCAAAGTATACGGAAAGTATAGAGATAAATGGTTCTATTAGGCAATTTAAACTTGAACCCTCTGAGTATTGTGATAAATTGTTGGAAGAAAGTAGAATTGAGATAATAGAAGAGGAGATTTTGAATTGTATATTTTCTACTTTTGCTGAGGAAAGTTTAGAGGCTGGGATTGAAAAAATTATTGCGATTAATAATGATATAATAAATAGTCTTGATAATGATATATCGGTTATAGATAATAAATATAATATTTCTTTTACTAAGATCGAAAATATTAAATGTAAGTTATATGATTTGAAAAAGGAATTTATTGAAGTTATTAATATACCTAAGGTTTCTCTTAATATTTTAAAAAATACTATTAATGATAAGCTTGATGAGATGTCTCAGTATTTAGATAATATTGTTAATGAAATGTTACCTGTAAAAAATATTTTGGAATTTGAGAATAAAGATGACTTATTATATAAAATTAATGTTATAGAAAATAATATTAAGGAGAGTTTAAATGTTACTCTAAATAAGGTCAATGATCATATTTATAATGAATCTTTTAATACTCAAATAGAGATAAATAAAAATTTGAATGAAGCTTTTAGGAAAATCGGCGATGAGTTTAATAAGTATGTAAATGAACATATAAAGTTTAAATTTCAAATTTATAATTTTGATGATATTTGTATGAGTAATATTGATTTTAATGAGTTGAATATAACGGAAACCCAGAGTCAAGTTAAGGAGTGCGATGAGTTTAGTACCTCTACTTTTAGTTTGGGAATGGCAGCCACAAGTGTAGCAGGTAGTGCTGTTGGAGGAATTCTTGGGAAAAATCTTTCTGTTTTGGAAACGGCTATTGGTGCAACTTTTGGTGCAGGTATTGGACTTTTATATTTTTATATGAAAAAATTGAAAAGTACTAGGATAAGAGAGAGGATTATTTATTCAGTTGATATTGCAGAGTTTAAGGATAATTTTTTGGGTAAGATTAATGAAGTTTTTGAAAATATCAAGAAAGAGATATTTAAGAATGTTGATGAGTTGATAGAAAATAGTGTTTTGAGTGTAGAAAAACAATTATCCAAGTATATAAAGAAACTTGATAAAAGAATAGGTAGACTTATTAAAAATATGAAAATTAATAAAGAAAAGAGAAAAATTGAACTTAAAAATATTGATGTATTCAGGAAAAAATTTATTGGATTTAGGAAAGATCTTAATAGTATAAAGTTTAAGACTATTTATATTGGTGAAAAGAGTATAGAGTTTAATCCAGATAAACCAATCGAATTGAAAAATAATAACATATTGCTTGTTTAGGAAATTAAAGCCACTTTTAAGTTTAACTTAAAAAGTGGCTTTAACTATTTTTATATTAAATTTGATGGAGAAGATGTTTTATAGATATCATTTAATATATTTCTACTATCTAAATTTAATTTTAATATAGAAATATCATTTATTATAAATTTTACTTCTGCAAAAATACCAATTTTAAATATATCGTATATCCTGCCGCTACTAAAACATCCCTTGGGCAAAGCTTTAAAATTATTTATTACATATCCAATTTTTCCAAATGCAGGAACAACACAAATTATAGCTTCTGCATCATAATTATTCTCAGGTTCTTTAAGTAAAATTACTTCATCATTAAGGTTAAGAATTTTTCGGTCTTTGTTAAAACCGGTTTGTATTACAGCAGTATAAATGTCATACATCATCTATCCCCCAAAATTATTTGCATTCTAATTATACCACAGTTTGTATTTTAAAGTTTTATTTATGTAATGGAAATTTGTTTAATTTAGGTGTTATAATCTAAAAAATAACGTTTTGGTTTGGAGGAAATAATGGATAATAGTTACGTAGAGATTAAAATTAAAGTTAATATAGATAATTTGGAGAATATTGAAAATATTTTTTATAAGCTTGGAAGATTTGAATTATATGTGGAGGATCCGAGACATTTATATGAAGAAAATAATTTAAATTTAGATACTTATTTTAATGAAGACGAGATTCTTGTAGATGGAAAAGAAATTTGTGTTGTTAGGTATTATATAAGTGAAAAAGAAAATGTTATTGAGTTCTTAGATATTATAAAGTCGATGATTCGATATGAAAATATAGATTGTTTTATTGAAACTCAAGAAGTTCTTGAAGAAGATTGGGCTAATAATTGGAAAAAATATTATCATACCTTTAAGATTGATAATAGAGTTGTTATTAAACCTGAATGGGAAAATTATGAGAGGCTTAATGATGAAATTTTGATAAATATAGATCCAGGTATGGCATTTGGGACTGGTACACATGAAACAACTAAACTATGTATTCAGATGATGTGTAAATATATGAAGGATGATTATTTTGTTTATGATGTTGGTACTGGGTCAGGTATTCTTGGAATTTTGGCAGCTAAATTAAATGCACGTAAAGTTATTGCAATTGATCTTGATAAAGTTTCTGTTAGTGCGGCAAAGTATAATGTTAAGTTGAATAATATTTCGAATATTGAAATTATTGAGGGAAATCTTTTAGATAATATGAATGAAAAGGGAGATATCATTGTTTCCAATATAATTGCAGAAATAATCTGTGATTTGATACCTGATGTTACAAAGGTTCTTAATGAGGATGGTATTTTTATTATATCAGGTATAATTGATAGTAAGGTCAATCTTATTAAAAATAGTTTATTAAAATACAATATGGAAATTATAAATGAAAGCAAAGAGAATGGATGGTATGCTTTTGCTGTGAAAATTAAAGGAAATATGATATAATTCAAATGTGAGGTATTTAAAATGCGGAGATTTTTTACAGATTTTGAATTTATAGAAGGTAATAATATTTTGTCAATTGATGATCAAGAAGCAAAACATATTTTGAAAGTGCTTAGATTAAGGCTTGGAGATAGATTTATAATAAGTAATTTTAACGATCAAAGTTTTGAGGCAGAAATTATAGATACAACTCTTAAAACTTGTAAGGTAAAATTATTAGATAAAATAGATATTACTAATAAAATCAAAGTTAATATAACAATATTTCAAGGTTATCCAAAAGCTGATAAACTTGAGTTTATTGTTCAGAAACTCACAGAAATTGGTATCCGTGAAATAGTACCATTATTAACTAGGAGAGTTAATGGTAAGCTTGATGTAAGTAAGTTTAAATGGGATAGATTAAATAAAATTTCTAAGGAAGCTTGTAAACAATGTGGAATATCTACAATTCCAACAATAAAATTTCCAATTAAGTTTGCGGATATAGATCAAGATGGAATAAAGAAGTATGATTTAATATTGATTCCTTATGAAAAAGAAGAGTTTAATTTGAAGGAGGTTATAAGGAGTTTTGACAGAGACGATATTAAAAATATTTGTGTATTTATAGGACCTGAAGGTGGATTTGAAGAAGATGAAGTTGATTTTATAAGAAGTTTGGGTGGTATATCCGTTGGATTAGGTAAAAATATATTACGAACAGAAACGGCGACTATATTTATTTCATCTGTATTAAAATATGAATTTGGTGATAGATAAATTAAAAATTTAAGAGGAATAAAAAATGAAGGTTGCAATTTCTACATTAGGTTGTAGGGTTAATATTTATGATACAGAAATTATGATTTCTGCTTTGAAAGAAGACGATTTTGAGGTTGTCTCTTATGATGAGTTTGCAGATGTTTATTGTATTAATACTTGTACGGTTACAAATACAAGTGATAAAAAGTCAAGGCAGTTTATATCCAAATGTAAAAAAATCAACCCAAAAGCTATTATTGCTATGGTTGGTTGTTATCCACAGGTCTCTAAAGATGAAGTATCAGAGATAAAGGATGTAAATATCATTTTGGGTAATAGGTTTAAGGGTCAATTGCCATATTACATAAGATTATTTTTGGAAACAGGAAAACAGGTTATAAAAGTTGATGATAATATTTTGAGGAATATAAGTTTTGAAGATAGAAGTATAAGAACTCTAAAAGATAAACATAGAGCATTTATTAAAATTCAGGATGGATGTAATAAGTTTTGTACATATTGTATAATCCCATTTGCACGTGGAGGGGTTTGTAGCAAGGAGCCACGCAAAATTTTTGATGAAGTTAGATCATTAGTTAGTAATGGATATAAAGAGGTTGTATTAACTGGTATTAATACAACTTCTTACGGTGATGATTTAGGTATAGATATTAATTTGGTTAGTTTGATAGAATTACTTGATGAAATAGATGGACTCGAAAGAATTAGAGTTGGTTCTGTTGATCCGGAGTTTTTTACAACAGAAATTGTTGAGAGAATGAGTAAGATAAAAAAACTTATGCCGCATTTTCATTTATCACTTCAAAGTGGATGTGATTCAGTATTGAAGAGAATGCGAAGAAAATATGATATTTCTCTTTACAAGAGAGTTGTAGAAGATCTTAGAAGAGAGATTGAAGATGTAAGTATAACTACTGATATTATAGTTGGCTTCCCAGGTGAAACTGATGATGAGTTTAATGAAACGTATAATTTTTTAAAAAATATAAAGCTTCAAGATATGCATGTATTTAAATACAGTAAAAGAAATGGAACAAAAGCAGCTGAAATGGAAAATCAGGTTGATGTCCATATAAAAGAGAAGAGAAGTAAAAGTCTTATAGATCTTAATAAATTAAATAAGATTGATTTTCAGAAGAAATATTTAGGACAAACCTTAGATGTGTTGTATTGTACAGAACTTTCAGATAATAATGGAGTTTATGGATATACGAAAAATTATATAAAAGTTGTTTTAAATGATGAAAAGAAATATTTAGGGAAGATTGTTTCGACGCGAATTGTTGATCTGGAAAATGATCACCTTATCGGACAAGCTTTAAAATAGGAGGATATAAAAATATGGAATGTATATTTTGTAAAATAATTCAGGGTGAAGTACCGTGTAAGATAATCTATGAAGATAGTTTTGTAATTGCGTTTGAGGACATTTATCCTTCTGCAACTAATCATGTACTTGTAATTCCTAAGATACATATTCAAAGTTTAAATGATATTGATGAGAAAAATATTTCATATATTGAGCATATTTTTTCAGCTATAGGTAAGATAGTTAAGCTTCTTAATATAGATGAAACAGGATATAGAATTGTAAATAATTGTGGCGGACATGCATTTCAATCTGTAAAGCATTTGCATTTTCATATTGTCGGAGGAGAAGAGCTTTCACCAACATTTTGTTAATAGACTTTAAGTTTGAAAGGATTTAATATGAAGAAGAATAATATTAAAAAAATTATTTTTGGTAGTTTGTTGTCAATATCGATTTGCTTAGGATCAGCTGTCTCTTTTGCACAAACAAAAGAAGATTATTTAGACAAATTCGTAGGGAATATCTATGGAATAATATTTAATAGAGAGGCTGATGAAGAGGGAAAAAATTATTGGATTAATCAAGTGTTGGATGAAAATATAGGTGTATTAGATTTATTAAATCAAATTTTGGATCAGCCAGAATTTGAAGAACTTAATATATCTAATGAGGAGTTTATAAATAAAAATTATGAGTTATTATTAAATAGAGAAGCTGATCAAGAGGGATTTGAATATTGGTCTGGTATTCTAGGAGACAATACATCTAAAAATGAAAGGCTAAGTCTAATTAATGAAATGGCTCATAGTGAAGAATTCATGGGTGAAATAAATAATTTGGGGATTTTATTTAAGAAGTATAAGCAAGAGCCTACAGTTGAACCTGAAAAGCGTAGTGATCTTGATGAGTTTATAAGTGATGCATATACATATCTTTTAGGAAGAGATTATGATTATGAAGGGTTTAATTATTGGAAAAATCAATTGACGTCTCAAAGTAAGGGGGCGATAGATTTAATAAATGAATTTATAAAATTAGATGAATTTAAGTCTAGGAACCTTTCTGATAGACAATTCATTAGTGAAATATATCAGGTTTTATTTAATAGAGAAGCTGATTCTGATGGACTTAATTATTGGATTTCTCTATATCAAAAAGATAAAACATCACAAAGGATGGTTAATATAGTTTTAAATATTGCTGATAATACAGAATTTTTAGATAGAATTAAAGGAATGAATATAATTTTTAAGAAAATTGATTTAAATTTATTTTATTCTGAATTATTAACAAAACAAAACAAAATTAGAGCAATAAATTCATCACAGCTATCGGAAATAAAACAAGGTATGACTTTCTTTGATATAATTGTAAAACTTGGAAGAACAAGAAATGTTTCAAATGTTGAGGGAGTAAATGTTGCAAAATATATTGTTGATGGATCCAAAGAGTTTTATTTTATATTTTCTGATCCGTCAGCTATATATAAATTTAATCCAATGGATATTTTAAATTCACAAAATTAATTTAATAAAATGTAATAATTAATTAAAAAAAAGTACATAATTAACTATGATAAAATCATTTAAATTAGTTTTGAGAAGTGCTTTATACTTGAAGTTTTCTTTATTGACATAAAAAATTATTTATTGTATAATTCTAGATGAAATCGCTAACCCAAAATGAGTATAAGGTTTGTATTTTGTACTAGCGGAGGGAGGGAAATATATGTCTGAAATAAAAGTTGGAGAAAATGAGTCTTTGGAAAGTGCATTAAAAAGATTCAAAAGAAAGTGTGCAAGAGCTGGGGTTTTATCTGAGGTTAAAAAGAGAGAACATTACGTTAAACCAAGTGTTAAAAGAAAGAAAAAATCTGAAGCCGCAAGAAAGAGAAAGTTTAAATAGCAAGTTATATATAGAGGAATAGCAGTTTTTAATTGTTATATTTTGTGGTGGTTACACCCTCCTCGACGAGCTACAAATTAAGTTATAAATTTTAGTTTTAAATTATTTTAATAATAGTTTTAAGGGTAAGTGATTGTTAGAAAGTGAAAATTTAGAGTCACATTTTATAATGTGGCTCTTTTATTTTTTTAATCTATTATTTTAATATTTTCGATTTTAGGATCCTCTGTTCCTTGAACGAATAAACCTATAGATTTTATATATTCTATATAATCAACAATTTCTTGTGTGATTATTTCACCTGGACAAAGGACAGGAATTCCAGGAGGATATGCAAGAAGAAATTCTGCACTAATTTGATCAACACTTTTTTTAAGAGGAATTGATTTTTTGTTTGATTGGAAAGCTTTTCTAGGTGAATATACTTGTTTTGGTATTTCAGGTATAGTTATATTAAATTTATTAGTATCTTTCTTTTCTGTATTTGCTCTTATATCTTTAAGTGCAGTTATTAATTTGTCAATACTTTCTTTTGTATCACCAAAAGATCCAGCAGCTAATGCGTTGTAAGCATCTGCCATTTCTAATTGAATTTTATATTTTGATGCAAGTCTTTTTTCTAATTCATATCCGCTTATTCCAAGTTTTCTGCAATTGATTGTAATTTTTGTTGGATCAAACGTAAAGAATCCACCATCATTTTTCAATTCTTCTCCAAAACAATAAAGAGAATCTATTTTGTTAATTTCTTCTCTTGCGTAATTAGCAAGCTCAATTGATTTATCTAGTAATTCTTTTCCATTGAATACAAGTTGTTTTCTTGTGCAATCAAGAGATGCGAGTATTATATATGATGGAGATGTTGTTTGTAATAAATTTAAATTTTGTCTTACTTTTGATGGTTCGATATATTTCGATTTTACATGTAAAAATGAACCTTGAGTTAATGATGATGTTATTTTGTGGGTGCTTTGTGCACATATGTCAGCTCCAGCATCCATCGCACATATTGGCAGTTTATTATTAAATATTAGATGTGGACCATGGGCTTCATCAATAAGTAATGGAATGTTATATGAATGAACGAGTGAGGCAATTTTTTTGATATCAGTTGAAACTCCATAGTAAGTTGGATTTATTAATAAAACTGCTTTAACATCAGGATTGTTTTCTAAAGATTTTTTTACTGTATTAAATGGTATACCATGAGATATAGAAAGGAATTCGTCGATATCTGGATTCATATACACAGGTATTGCCCCGCTTAAAATAATGCCAGCTGTTATGGATTTGTGGACGTTTCTAGGAATTAATATTTTATCACCACTAGATACTGCGGACATTATCATTGCTTGTATTGCAATAGTGGTTCCATTTATACAGAAGAATGAATAATCAGAGTTGTATGCATCTGCAACTAATTCTTCTGCTTTTTTTATAGATGAAGTAGGATGATGTAAACTATCGACCGATTTAAATACTGTAACATCTATTTTAAATGCGTTTTCTCCGATGAAATTTTTAAATTCTTCAGGTATACCAATTCCTTTTTTATGTCCTGGGACATGAAATGGTACTGTGTTGTTATTTACATATTTCATTAGTGAGTCAAAAATTGGTGTTTTATTTTGATCTAGCTTATACAAAGTCTTAAACCATCCTTTCAAAATATCAATACTTAATGGTTATAATAACACAAATTATAATTTCTACAACAATATTGAAGAAAATTTCTATAAGTTAAAAAAGTTGTATAAGAAATATTTAAAAGTGTGATAATACAGACAAAGGGAGTTGATAAAATGATAAACGCGATAATTAATAATGGGACAACAAAAGGATCAACTAAAAAATTGAGAAGAGAAGGTAAGGTTGTTGGGAATATTTATGGAACTGATATACCGTCAACTAAAATAATTTTAGATAAAAGAGATATAGAAGAATTACTGACTCATGGCGGTGATCATAATACTGTGCAAGTTAACCTTGAAGGTAAGAAATATAATGCAATAATTAAGGAAGTTCAAAAATGTCATATTACAAATAATATCTTGCATGTTGATTTTGAATGTTTTAATGGAGATAAAGTAATTAATGCAGAAGTTCCTGTTAATTATGTTAATGAATTTGTTGCAACTAAAAATGGAGCGATTATACAAAAGGAAAAAAGCAGTATAAAAGTTAGATGTAAAGCTAGTAAAATACCTGACAAAATTGATTTAGTTATAAAGGAACAAATGTTAGGACACGCTGTTAGGATTTCTGATATGGAAGTAGGGGATGAAATAACTATACTAGATAGTTTAGAGTCTGTAGTAGCTTCAATAAATTTTGCCAAAAACTTTGTTGACGAATCAAATGAAGTATCATCAACTGAATCAGAGATTAATTAATTATGCTATAACAGTACAAATTATCTTGTTTGTACTGTTATATTTATATATTCTCGTGGATGTAGTATAATCAAGATGTTAATATTATCTTGATGAGGTGGTAATTGTGTATAAAAAGTTGGCAGATAAGTGGTTGTCATCGAGTAATATCAGTGCAGATCATAAAAAAGAAATATATGATTTGGATGAAAAAGAATTAGAAGATAGATTTTATAAAGAGTTAGAATTTGGTACAGGTGGACTTAGAGGAATAATTGGATCTGGTGTAAATAGGATTAACATTTATACTATAGGTAAGGTTACGCAAGGTTACGCAAATTTTTTGAAGGATAAATACAAAGATCAGGAAATAAGTGTGGCTATAGCTTATGATTCTAGAATTAAGTCAGATGAATTTGCAAAGAGGGCAGGACTTATTTTTGCGGCTAATGATATAAAGGTTTATTTATATGAAAGTTTAAGACCAACACCTATGCTTTCTTTTGCAGTTAGGGAGTTGAAGTGTAAGGGTGGTATTGTTATAACAGCTTCACATAATCCCAAAGAGTATAACGGATACAAAGTTTATGGAGAAGATGGTGGACAGTTAACAGATATCTTGGCTAGTGAAGTTTATGATAGAATATGTGATGTTGATATATTTGAAGATATAAATATTTTGAGTGAAGATGAGGCTATTAGTAAATGTAAACTTGAATATATAGGAGAAAACATAGATAGAAAATATTTTGATAAAGTTAAGGAATTAGTTATAAGAAAAGATTTGGTTAAAAATCATAGCCACGAATTAAAAATAGTATATACTCCACTTCATGGTTCTGGGTTACTTCCAGTTACAAAAGTATTAGATGAATTGGGTTATTCAGATATTAAAATTGTTGAGGAGCAAAGGGATCCTGATGGCAATTTTTCGACTGTACCATATCCTAATCCAGAACTTGAGATTGTATTTGATTTACCTATAAAATTAGCCAAGAAAAATGATAGTGACTTGATTTTAGCTACTGATCCAGATTGTGATAGAGTAGGAGTTGCATCTAAAGGAAGAGATGGCGAGTATAAACTTTTGACTGGTAATCATATAGGGATTTTATTATCTGAGTATATATTGTATTCTTTAAAAGAAGAAGGAAAGTTAAGTAATAAATCTACTATTATTAAAACGATTGTAACAACAGATGTTGTAAAAAATATTTGTGATCATTATAGCGTTAATCTAATTGAAGTATTAACTGGGTTTAAATATATAGGTGAGAAAATAAAAGAATTTGAAGTTGATGATAATAGTGAATATGTTTTTGGATTTGAAGAAAGTTACGGATATTTATTAGGTGATTTTGTTAGAGATAAGGATGCTGTTATTGCGACAAACATTATAGCTGAAATGGCATTGTACTACAAAAAGAATGGAAAAACTTTATGTGATGCTTTAGAGTGTTTATATGATAAATATGGTTTTTCTTTGGAGAATTTGGTTTCTATAGAATTAAATGGTAAAGAAGGACAAGAGAAAATTTCTAATTGTCTAGAAGTGCTAAGAGGTATGGATAAAGTTAGTATTGAGCATATGAATACGGTTAAAGTTCAAGATTATAAATATGGAATAGAGAAGGATGTTGTAAATAATACAAAGAGTAAAATAGATTTACCTTCATCAAATGTTTTAAAAGTAATATTTGAAGATGGAAGTTGGTTTGCAGCTAGGCCTTCAGGGACAGAACCAAAAATTAAATTTTATTTAAGTGTTAGGAGCAACCATAAGGAAGATATAGTTGCTAAAATGGAAGAGTTTAAGAAAAATGTATTAAATCTAATAAAGGACTGCATGAGTTAAGATTAGGAGTAAGTATGAGTTACAATATTAATGAAAGACTTTCAAATTTAATATTTATTGAGTTAAAAGATTTAACAATTTTAGATAAAATAAGCCCATATTTGTATAAAGAATTGCAGGGGAAAGATGTTCTTTTCCCTGTTGATCTAAAGCTTATAACAGATAAAAATAATCCTAAAAGTAGTGATCTTACAATGGATAAATTTTTTGTAGGGATGATTTTATGCATTGGTGGAAATGAAAAATTTATATATAACAATTACTACGAGGAAATAATATTAAATTTTGATAATAGTCAGGAGTTTTATAAGGGGTACATATATTCACTAATTCAAAAAGATGAATTGTTTGATGCGTACATAATGTTAAAAGGATTGTCTAAGATTTATTTCAATGATGAATATAAAGAGAAGTTAATAGTAGTTTTAATGAATTTAAAAGATAAGGATGAATCTTTTAATTCTGAATTAAAATTTCATATTGATGATGCAATAAAAAATTATAAAACGTTTAATAAGGTTTATTTGTATAAGGCAATAATTGAGAGAGATGAGGGTAATTATGTACTTGCACTCGATAGTATAAAAAAATATAAGGTTAAAGATGACCAAGAAATAAAAGAGTTTAAAGATCATTTAATGGCTTGTAAAGATTATCAAGATGGTAAGGAAAAAATATATTCTTCGCCTAAGGAAGCTCTGGAAAAGTTAATTCCATTAATTGATATGTTTAAAAACGATGCTTTGATATATTATTATATTGCAGTAGCACATAGGAAACTAAATATGAATCAACAGGCAATTTATTATTTAGAGAATTCTAGAAGAATAGATAGTGATATTGTTGAGGTTGTAAATGAATTAGGCTTGAACTATGCAAGTTTAGAAATGTATTCTGAGGCAATTAAATATTTTGAAACTGTATTTAAAGTTACAAATTCAATAGAAGTGTGCACAAACATAATAATGAGTTATTTGAAATTAGATGATATGCAAAATGTTAAGAAATATTTTGAAATAGCACGTGGAATAAATAGTAATGACGAAATTTTAAAGGAGTTAGAAAAAATTATTTTATAAATTGAATTATGTATACAAATTTAACAGGATATAAAATATATACAGGAAGTAAAGATGATTTAGTAAATATAATACGTGAACATTTGTTATCAAATAAAAATGATAAATTAAACATAGTTTCTGGTAATCCAGAAGTTTTGTTAAATGGATTAAACGATAATTCCCTTAAAAAATATTTTTGTAGAGATGATAGTGTTGTCATACCAGATGGTGTTGGTATAAAGATACTTTTGAAATTACTAAAGAAAATAAATATTTGTAAGATTGCTGGAATTGATATAATGGATGAGGTTTTAAAGATTTGCAATGAGCAATCTTTAAAAATTTATTTTGTAGGTACTACAGATGAAAATTTATTATTAGCTATTGATAATATATTAAAAAAATATCCAAATATAAATATTGTTGGACATAATAATGGTTATTTTGGTGATAATTCACATGATGTTTTTCAAAGAATAAAGCAAAGTAACACTGATGTAGTATTTGTTGCTATGGGTAGCCCACGCCAAGATATTTTTATAAATAAATACATAGATATGCTTGGATGTAAATTATTTATGGGAGTTGGGGGGAGTTTTGATTTGTATGCTGGAAAGCTTAATAGAGCTCCAAGAGTGATGATAAATTTAGGATTAGAGTGGTTGTATAGGGTATTGAAGGAACCAGTAAGAATAAGGAGATTAACGAGTATACCTAAGTTTATGATGCGAAGTTTTAAATATCATTTAAAGGATAGATGCTAGTGATTAATATCTTATTTGTTTCTTGTTATTCAGTTGATATAAATAATTCTGCTAGCATAGAGTTGATATATTATATGAACTTACTTACTAGTAGTAATAGAGATTTAAAAATACATCTTTTAACGTTAAGTTTTCCTAGTGATAGTATTTACTACGATGGAAAATTATCTAAGCTTGTAAATAAAGATATAGTTGTACATAGAGTAAATGGAAGTTTTATATTAAATAAGATGATACCTAAAAAAGTAGTTTGTAAAAATAAAACGGATATAAAATCTAAACGATTAATTTGGATTAAGAATAAAATTGTAATTATTGATCCATATACTTCTTGGATTAATAAGGCATGCAAATATTTCAAAAAATATTTGAGTGATATAAAGTTTGATATAATTATTGGAATGCATGAACCACCATCCAGTTTAATCTGTGCATATAAAATTAAAAATATGGTAAAAAAATACAATAATAGTGTAGAACTTGTATCGTATTTTAGCGATCCTTATTGTAATGAGGTAAATAGGAGAAATAGGGGTCTTTTGGTAAGACTTTTTAACAAAAGAATTGAAAATAAAATAATAATTAATAGTGATAAGTTTTTGTTTGTAACTAAAAATAACATGGAATATTATAAGAAGAACTATAAATTAACTCCAAAATCCATGGAGATAATACATAGAGGATTTGATGACAAATTATATTGTGATTCTAAGAAAAATTATCCTTCAGATTTTCAGTCAGATAAAATCAATGTATTATATGCGGGTGATATTGTTAAGGGTGTAAGAAATATAAGAGAGTTCATTAAAGCGTTAGGTTTGATTCAAATAAATTTTTCAGATTTATTTTATAAGTTAAATGTAAATTTTGTTGGCAACATAAATGACTTAGAGCAAAAAGAGTTGGCTGATGAGAGTAGTATAAAATTGAAATCGCGTATTCCATATTCTGATATTATAAATATGGTTGTTAATGCGGATATACTTCTTATATTTGGGAATAAGGAGTTTTCTCAAATACCAGCTAAGATATATGATTATATGGGATCGAATGCAATTATTTTAGCAATACTCGAAGATTATAGTGATCCATTATATGAATTGGTTAGTGGTATAAATGGGATTTATTGTTGCATTAATAATTGTGATGATATAATGAGGGCTATGTGTGATATTTTGATTAATTTTAATAGGGATATTGAGTTTAATAGAAATGAATTTAACAATAATGCAATATTATCGAAGTTATCTAAATTTTTAGATATTTAATGAGGTTTATCAATGCATATTGTAGTTATACCATCATGGTATTCAAATAGGAAAAATGCAGTTTTGGGCAGTTTTTTTAAAGAACAGGCATTAGCTCTTAAAGAATTTGGAGAAAATATTACTGTCTGTTACAATGAAATTTTACCAATATATTGCTATAATGAATTTAAGTCAATATTTAGTAGAAAAATATCGTTTAATGTCGAAGATGGATTAGATACATATAGATATAAAGATTTTAATTATTTATTACATAGTAGTATGAGGTTTAATATATTTGCCAAGAGGATCGAAAAATTAATAGATAGAGTTATCGAAGATAAAGGGAAAATAGATATACTTCATTTTCATTCTTGTTTTTGGGCAGGTATATGTGGACCATATATTAAGAAAAAATTTAATATACCATATGTTTTGACTGAACATACAGGTATAAATTATTCCAATAAGATTAAAAGAAGTTATTTGAAATATATTTATGATGCATATAACAATGCTGACAAATTGATAAGCGTTAGTAATTCTTTGAAGAGGGAATTGAAAGAGTTTGTGGGTAATGATATAAGTGTTATACATAATTTTATTGATGGCAACAAGTTTAATATTGTTACAGGAATAAGGTCTAATTTTAAATTTACCTTTTTTACATTAGGGTTTTTAGTTAAGGGTAAAGGTTTTGAAAATTTAATAGATTCTTGTGAATATCTGATCGGTAAGGGATATGATTTCGTATTGGAAATAGGTGGAGATGGATATTTAAGAAATGAGTTAGAGAAAAAGATTATTGATAAAAAACTATGCAATTATGTTAAATTTTTGGGAATTCTTAATAGGGATGAAGTTGTATTTTATATGAATAAGTGTGATGCATTTATTTTGGCATCTTCTTATGAAACCTTTGGTGTGGTATATATAGAAGCTTTAGCTTGTGGCAAACCGGTTATAGGAGTAAAAAATGGAGGGGCTGAGGATATTATTATAGATGATGTGGGTATATTGGTAGATACAAATAGCAAGGATAATTTATCTAAGGCTATAGTAGAAATGATTCTTAATATTAATAAGTATAAATATACAACTATACGCAGTTATTTCTTAAATAATTTTGAGAAAAGCATTATCATAGATAAATTAAAGGACGTGTATGTAACGTGTTTAAGTGGTTAGAATCAAAAATTTTACAGCCAGTAGGGAACAGACTTAAATTAGATTTTGATATGATTAAATTTTATATTACATTGGCATATTTGATATTTAATTTTTCCTATATCAGTATAATTGGTGAATTATCTTATCTTATAAGTGGGTTAAATTATTTATTTTATGCGGTATTTATTTTGATGTTTGTTTATGATATATATAAAAACAAGTTTGAATTTAGTTTTTATAATTGTATTTTTATTTTGTTCTTATTATCTACAGTCGTTACGATGTATTTAAATTCATATAGTATGAGTGAATATGTTAATGAAATAAAGTTTATTTTATTAGGAATGTTTCAATTTTTTATATTTTTTAATGTACTTATCAAAAATAAGGATATAAAATTAAAAATACTTTCTTCAGTTATATTGGGTATTTGTTTTATATCTCACATATTTAGTATAATTTTTTACATATTTAGGGTTAGGTTTGTTTTAAATAAGGTTTATGGATTCCATTTTGATGGTTCTTTTACAGGTATTTATGATAATGAAAATATTTTGGGGATAATTTGTTTTATAGGAATTGTATTTTCATTTATTTTTTTGAATTATTACAAAGATATTCTGTTTAAGAAGATAGCTATAATTAATATTATATTGTCGATTATAATGCTATTTTTAGTTAGTGCACGTAGTGCTGTTATTGCGTTTTTGGTATTTTGTTTTGTTTTTACAGCTATAACGTTTAAAAATAAGTGGATAGTTATATTGTTTTTTATAGTGTGTTGTTTGTTTTCTGTTTATCTATTGATTAATAATGATTTACTGATCAGGTTATTAAATGGAAGGTATGAAATTTGGGAGCAAGTATTATCTATAGTCAAAGATAATATTTTGTTCGGATATTCTAAGACGGATTCGATAAATATTTTAGCTAACAGTACTATAAGATTTTTGTCTGGGGTCAGAGAAGGTGGAACTCATAATACTTTTCTTGATATTTTGCTATCTTATGGTATTATAGCGTTGATTCTCTTTGTTTCATTTATATCTGTCTATCTTGTTAAGGTGTATACGATACTTAAAAAAAATATTGATAAATTTAATTATATAGTTTTATATTCTGCTGTATTGAGTTTTTTATTCATAGGTATGTTTGAGTCTGTATTATTGTATACGCCAAGCTTAATTGGAATTGCATTTTGGTTAATTATGGGATATGTTAAAGATGAATCTTGAATTAGAAATCTGTTAGAGGTCTAAATTCGTATCCTTGAGATTTTAATTCAAGTATTATTTCTTCCAATATTTCAGTATTAGTTTTTGATACTGCATGTAATAGGATTATAGATCCGTTGTGTATTCTACTTAAAATTTTATCTTTAGCCATTTCTTTTGATGGTTGGTTTTTAACATCAAAATCTTTGTAAGCTAAACTCCAAAATATACTTTTATATCCAAGATCATTTGTAAGTTTCATAGAATATTCACTAAATTTGCCCATAGGTGGCCGAAAATATTTAGGCATATCAGTATTTGTTATTTTTTTGTATTCTTCTTCTACATCTGTAAATTCTTTTTTAAATTTTTCAGGGTCTGTTACTTTTGCCATTGAGGGATGTGAGGAGGAGTGATTACATACTAAGTGACCTTCATTCATCATTCTTAATATTAGATCTTTATTTGTTTTAACATAAGGTTTTACAACAAAAAATGCAGCTGGTACATTTTGATTTTTTAATATATCAAGTATTTTAGATGTATAGCCATTTTCATATCCCTCATCGAATGTTAGATAGAGTATTTTCTTTTCAGTGTCTCCTAAATAGTAGCCTGAGAAATTATTTAATATAGGTATAGCGTTTTTATTTGGTTCAGGAGATATATGTTCTTTATTTGGGACTATGTACCAGTCTAGTTCCTGAGTACTTAGGTTTAAATTTGAACAGTTAGCTGTGATACTATATGATGTTTTGGTTTTTATATGAATGAAATTTGTTGATATTAAACTGGTTAATATTAGAAATGAAGTGATAATATTTTTTTTCATTTTAAATCCTCCATTTAATAAATTTAAATTTTATTGTTTTAGTATGTCTTTATTTAATTTGATAAATAAGTGTAAATATATGTTAAAAATTAATGTAGAAAGGTAGTTTTTTATGAAATTAGGTATTGTTGGTTTACCAAACGTTGGTAAAAGCACTTTGTTTAATGCTATCACTAAGGCAGGAGCAGAATCTGCTAATTATCCATTTTGTACTATAGAGCCTAATGTAGGTATTGTTACAGTGCCTGATAATAGGTTGGATGAATTAGAAAAGATATATAATACTAAGAAAAAGGTTTACGCTTCAATTGAATTTTATGATATTGCTGGATTAGTTAAGGGAGCTAGTCAAGGAGAGGGACTTGGAAATAAATTTTTATCCCATATTCGTGAAGTTGAGGCAATAGTTCATGTTGTAAGATGTTTTGAAGATAGCAATATCGTTCATGTTAATGGTCAAGTTGATCCATTAGATGATATAGAAATTATAAATTTGGAGTTAATTTTGTCTGATTTGGAAATCGTTCAGAGAAGAATAGATAAGATCATAAAGTTAGCAAGATCTGGAGATAAAGATTCCAAAATAGAGCTTGATATTTTGGAAAGAGTTAAGGTTCACTTAGAACAAGGTAAAATGGTTAGAAGTATGGATTTGACCAAAGAGGAAGAGGAAAGGGTTAAGAAGTATTTTTTGATAACCAGCAAGAAGACTCTTTATGCTTGTAATATATCTGAAGATGAATTTATTAATAAGATAGAAAATGATATGGTTAAGAAAGTCAAGGAATTTGCTTTGAATGAAAAATCTGAAGCAATTACTCTTTGTGCGAAATTTGAGGAGGAGTTGTCTTCGCTTGATGAAGATGATAGATCTCAAATGATGGAAGAGTATGATATTAAAGAATCGGGGTTGGATCAATTAATTGTTAAGAGTTATAGTTTGCTTGGTCTTATAAGTTATTTAACTGCTGGAGTTCAGGAAGTAAGAGCTTGGACTATAACTGAAGGAACTAAGGCACCTCAAGCAGCAGGTAAAATTCACTCAGATATTGAACGTGGGTTTATACGTGCAGAAGTTATATCTTATGATAAAATGATTGAGTGTAAGAGTGAGGTTGCTGCTAAAGAAAAGGGATATTATCGTTTAGAAGGGAAAGAATATGTAGTTAGAGATGGGGACATCATAAATTTTAGGTTTAATGTTTAATTTAAATTTTTTGGGGTTATCTTATGATAACCTTTATTTTTATTCAAGCGATACTTTATATTATGTATAATTGAATTTATAATATTTTATTTTAAGGAGAGTTGTTGTGATAAAAGAATATATTGATGAATTGTTCAAATTCAATGATTTGTCAGACGATAAACTTTTATATATCTTAGAAAATATTGACGAAGATAGTAAGGAATACTTAATAGAGAAGTCACATGAAACTAGAATGAGAACTTATGGAAATAAAGTTTTTATGAGAGGTCTTATTGAGTTTACTAATTATTGTAAGAAAAATTGTGAGTATTGTGGTATACAGGGAAAAAATAAAAAGGCAGATAGGTATAGACTTACTTATGATCAGATAATGGAATGTGCAATTATTGGAGATAGGCTTGGTTATAAGACTTATGTGTTGCAGGGAGGTGAAGATCCTTATTTTACTGATGACAGGATGATTGAAATCATAAAAGGAATTAAGAAAATGTTTCCTAATAACGCTATAACTTTATCTTTAGGTGAGAGAAGTTATGATTCTTATAAGAAGATGTTTGATGCTGGAGCAGATAGATACTTGTTAAGGCATGAAACGGCTTCAAAAGAATTGTATGAGTGGCTTCATCCAGGGGAGGTTTTTGGAGATAGGATAAAATGTCTTTATAATCTCAAGGAGATAGGGTATCAATTTGGTGCTGGATTTATGGTTGGATTACCTAGGCAAACGAAGAAAGATTTGGTTAAAGATTTGAGATTCGTTAAGGAAATTGAACCCCATATGTGTGGTATTGGTCCTTTTATACCTCAGAAGGAAACATCTCTTGGTGGGTATACTGCTGGAACTTTGGAAGATACTGTTATTATGCTTGCACTTGTTAGACTTCTTTTGCCTAATGTTTTATTACCTGCAACAACAGCTCTTGGGAGTATTGATAAGATGGGAAGGGAAAAAGGTATAAAGGCAGGGGGTAATGTTGTTATGCCAAATTTGTCTCCTACTAATGTTAGAGAAAAATATGCTCTTTATGATGGTAAAATTTGTACTGGTGACGAGGCCGCAGAGTGTAGAAAATGTATAGAGAGAAGGATGAATAATGCAGGTTTTGAAATCGCTGTGACTCGAGGTGATAATGTTAAGTGGAGTCAGGATAATCCTGATGTTAAGCAATATGATGAACAGCAAGTTTCTATAAATAGTATACTTGGATTTTAATTTATAAGGGAGGTATTTATGTTTATTGATCATGATTATATTGAAAAAATTTTGGATGAGAGTAGACTTGTATCGAAAGAGGATGTACAAGTTGTAATTAATAAGGCTAAAAATAAGGAAGGTCTTAATCATAAAGATGTTGCGATATTGCTTCAGCTTGAAGATAAAGATCAATTAGATAGTATTTATAAAATTGCGGGAGAGATAAAAGAATCTATTTATGGAAAGAGAATAGTTATGTTTGCTCCTTTGTATGTTAGCAATCATTGTGTCAATAATTGCTTATATTGTGGTTATAGAAGAGATAATAAATTTGAAAGAAGGAAATTAACTCAAGAAGAAATTAAAAATGAGGTTAAGATTTTGGAAAGCATGGGTCATAAAAGACTTGCACTTGAAGTTGGAGAAGATCCTGTGAATGTTCCAATTGATTATATTCTGGAATGTATTGATACGATTTATAAAACTCAAAATGATAATGGAGAAATTAGACGTATTAATGTAAATATTGCAGCAACCACTGTTGAAAATTATAGAAAATTGAAGAATGCTAATATAGGTACTTATATATTGTTTCAAGAAACTTATCATAAGCCAACTTATGAAAAGATGCATCCTAAATCAATAAAAGGAGACTATAATTATCATTTAACTTCATTTGATAGGGCTATGGAGGCTGGAATTGATGATGTTGGAGCAGGTGTTTTATTTGGTTTAGCTGATCCTAAATTTGAGGTTTTGGCACTTATGTTGCATAATGAGCATTTGGAAGAAAAGTTCAATGTAGGATTCCATACAATTTCTGTCCCACGTCTTAAGAAGGCAGAAGGTATGAATTTAGAGGATTTTCCAAATGTTTTAGATGATGAAACTTTTAAAAAGATTGTAGCAATTATAAGAATAGCTGTTCCTTTTACTGGGATAATCTTGTCTACTCGAGAAAATCAAGAGATGAGAAGAGAACTTTTAAGATATGGGGTTTCTCAGATTAGTGCAGGGTCTGTGACAGGAGTTGGAGGATATAAAGAAAAAGAAGATAGGAAAAGTGTTAATCAATTTGAGACATGTGATGATAGAAGTCCTCTTGAAGTATTAAAAGGTCTTGTTAATGATGGATATATTCCAAGTTATTGTACTGCTTGTTATAGAAAAGGTAGAACTGGGGAAAGATTTATGAGTCTTGCTAAAACTGGACAAATACAGAATGTTTGTGAGCCCAATGCATTGATGAGCTTGGTAGAATATGCACTTGATTATGGTGATGATGAGATTAGGAATAAGGTAGATAAACTTATTGATAATATTAAAGATGATTTTGAAAAGAAACATGTCCGTGAGATGATTGAGAAAAGAATAGAAAGATTAAGGAATGGAGAAAGGGATTTATATGTTTAGCACTCCAAATTCCAATAGAAAGCATATTGGAATTTATGGAAAGACGAATGCTGGGAAATCTTCTTTAATTAATAAGATTATGGAACAAAATGTTTCTATTGTTTCACCGATTGGAGGAACTACTACAGATCCAGTTTTAAAACCAATGGAACTTATACCGATAGGACCTGTTTTGTTTATTGATACAGCAGGAAGTAACGATAATACAGAACTTGGAGTGTTAAGATTTAATAAGACATATGATACGTTAAAGAGAGTTGATCTTTCTATATATGTGTTTGATTGTAACGATTTAGATAAACATTCATATGAGAAAATGAGGGTTAATTTTAAGAAATTTAATATACCTCATATAGTTGTTATAAATAAGGTTGATTTGTTAGATAATTTGGATCGTGAAGAATTAAATAATAATTTTGAAAGTCCTATATTTGTTTCAACGGAGAGCGGAGAAGGTATTGACGATTTAAAGAATAGAATAATTAAAATCTTTACTGAAAGTGAGCATGATATCCCTATAATTGGAGATATCCTTCCTTATAATAGTAAGGTCGTTATGGTCGTACCAATAGATTCAGAGGCACCAAAGGGGAGAATAATTTTGCCACAAGTTCAATGTATTCGTGATTGTTTAGATCATGGTATAAAGAGCTATGTTTTGAGGGATACAGAACTTGAAGAAGGTATAAAGGATCTGAAGGATATTGATCTTGTTATAACAGATTCACAAGCTTTTAAAAAAGTTTCGGAGATTGTACCAAAGAATATACCTTTAACTAGTTTTTCTATTTTGTTTGCAAGGCATAAGGGAAATTTAGAGAGTTTTGTTAAAGGTGTTAAGAGGATTGAAAAATTGAATAAAGATTCAAAAATATTGATTGCAGAGAGTTGTAGTCACAATATTTCACATGAAGATATTGGAAGAGTTAAAATTCCAAGATTATTAAATAAGCGTGTTGGATATGAACTTAAATATGATTTTTATGTTGGCAATGATTTTCCTGAAAATATTGACGAATATGATTTGGTTATACATTGTGGTGCTTGTATGATAAATAGGAAAAGTGTTATTAATCGCATTAATTTTTGTCAAGAGAAGGAAATTAGTATTACAAATTATGGGGTTGTATTAGCTTATTTGACTGGAATACTTGAAAGATCGATAGAAATATTTAAAAAGAAAGAGAACAATTAATTGTTCTCTTTCTTTTTGTATTTTTGGTGTAATATTTCGTGTGCCAATCCTTTTCCAGGTTTCCCCATATAAGTATCATACATTTTTAGTAAGGCAGGATTGTGATGAGATTTTCTATATTTTAAATTTTTATCTTGATTATATAGAACATTTCCACGCAATTTTTTATAATCGATCTTACTTCTCATTTCAGGAGTAACGTAAGGTTGACCTCCACCATTAATGCATCCACCATAACATGCCATAACTTCAATGAAGTGATATTGTTTTTTCTCGAGTAAATTGTCTTTCATCATTTTGAAAAAGTTAGATGCACCATTAACAACGGCTACGGTGTATTCTTTATTATTAATTTCAACAGTTGCTTCTTTGATTCCTTCGAAACCACGAACATCTTTATATTCAATTTTGTCAAGATCTTTATTTTCAAGCATATCTTTTGCACTTCTTAGGGCAGCTTCCATAACTCCACCAGTAACTCCAAAGATTGCTCCAGCTCCAGTATAAAGTCCCATAGCCTCATCTAATTCTCCATCCTCAAGAGATGAAAAGTCTATTTTTAATTCTTTTAGCATTCTTCCAAATTCACGAGTAGTTATAACAGCATCAATGTTTCTTATTCCATTATTAACCATTTCAGGTCTATCAGCTTCAAATTTTTTAGCTGTACAAGGCATTATGGTTACAGTAAATACTTTTTTTGGATCAAGATTTTCTATAGCTGGATAGTATGATTTACTTGCAGCACCAAAAATTTGTTGAGGTGATTTTGCTGTAGAAAAATTGTCTAAAAGTTCTGGAAAATAATTTTCAGCAAGTCTTACCCAGCCAGGACAACATGAAGTAAACATTGGGAAATTTGTATCATTATTTTTAATTTTGTTTACAAGTTCTGTTGCTTCTTCCATTATAGTTAAGTCAGCACCAAAGTTTAGATCAAATATTTTATCAAATCCAATTTTTCTTAATGCAGTGTAAATTTTGTTTGTAACATCAACTCCATAATCCATTTTAAACAGTTCACCTAAAGCAGTTCTAACAGACGGAGCCATAGCAACAATTACATGAATATCTGGATTTTCGAGTGCTTCTTTAACTCTTTCAATATGTGATTTTTCAGATAATGCATCAACAGGGCAAACATTTACACACTGACCACAGAGTATACAATTTGTATCATCGAAACAATCTAAATGTTGTGGTCCAACAACAATTTCTCCATTTATATCATGAAAAATTATTGATTCAGTTCCAACACGTTCTTTGCAAACAGCAACGCATCTTCCACATTTTATACATTTTGATCTATCTAAAACTATTGATTTACTCCTACTATCTATGTATTCTTCATGATTTTTAACAATGAATGGCTTAGATGCTCGAGCTTTAGTTTTTACAACCATAGGTAAAAGTTCGCAAGTTCCACGGCGTTTACATTTACCACAAGTAAAATTATAGGAATCAAGAATTTTTGAGATATTTTCTTTTACTTTTTCATTTGCTCTTTCACTATTTGTTCTTATTAACATTCCATCTTCAGCTAAAGTCGAACAAGCATGAACGATTTCGCCAGTCCCTTCAATTTCAACCATACATGTTCCGCAACGATTTACATTTAAACAATTTTCCATAAAACATAGTGTTTTAATTTCTATGTTATTATCTTTGGCAATTTGTAGTATAGTTTTCCC
This sequence comes from Candidatus Arthromitus sp. SFB-mouse-NL, assembly GCF_000709435.1. NCBI lineage: Bacteria > Bacillati > Bacillota > Clostridia > Eubacteriales > Clostridiaceae > Candidatus Neoarthromitus > Candidatus Arthromitus sp. SFB-mouse-NL. The sequence goes on along the minus strand of NZ_CP008713.1, from coordinate 989,588 downwards.
TTTCTCAACTGATATTTTTTTATCATTTATAATTACCTCAATCATTAAATTACCTCCAAAACTTTAGAAATCTCACTAATAATTTTCATTTACTATGTTTTAATTTTAACATATTTTAAACAAACTAGCATTAAAAATACGTGAAATTTATATTTTAGTCTTATAATTTTTTGATTGACACAGATTCATTTTAAAACAAAATCTCAAATATTTTACGTGAATTTAAAATTGCAACAAAATGAAAATGGTGGAATTAAATAATATTGTGTCAAAATTAAATTTTGAAATTCACATAAAATAAATGATATTTCGTTTTATTATTTAGGGTTTATAACAGTGTTTTTATTTTTATAATCGATATAGTTTATAGAATGTTTATTTTTTGATAAATATTTTTTATAATTTTGTATAAATTTTTATTTAATAACTCAACTTAATTTAATAAATTTAACCTATTTGAAACTAATTTTAATTTTAAAACTGATAAAATAATTTAATTGCGATAAAATTATAAAAAGAAGGAGGAACAAAATGTTTTCTTTGTTTAAATATCTTAAGAAGTATAAGTTTTTGATTTTACTTATATTTTTCTTAATTTTTGTACAATCAATGATGGAATTGTTATTGCCTACGATAATGTCAAAAGTTGTAGATGAAGGAATATTGAATAGTGATATGAAAATCATAAGTATTCAAGGCTTGAAAATGCTTGGAGTTGTCATTGTTGCAATTATAGTTTCTTTATTTTCAATTTTGTTATCATCTGTAGTTTCTGTCAAATTTGGACAAGAGATAAGAAGGAGAGTATTTATTAAAGTTCAGGGATTTTCTTCAAAAGAAATTGATAAATTTGGAGTTGCATCACTTATAACTAGAACAACTAATGATATAACTCAAGTTCAAAATGTAACATTATTAATACTTAGAATGATGATATTAGGTCCTATGATGGCTATAGGTGGTTTAATAGTATCTATGTATAAAGATATTAAGTTAGCTACAATACTCTTAATATCAATCCCTATACTTCTTATAGTTGTATTTTTAATAGGAAGTAGAGCAATTAAAATATTTTCTAAAATACAAAAAAAACTTGACAAGGTTAATTTGATTTCTAGGGAAAATTTAACTGGTATAAGAGTTATTAGAGCTTTTAATAAACAAAAATATGAAGAAAAGAGATTTGATGATGCGAATAAAGATTTAACTTTTTCGGTTAGTAAGGCATATCGTATTTTCGCAAAGTTAATTCCTATAATGTTTCTTATATTTTATTTTAATTCTTTAGCTGTTGTTTGGTTTGGAAGTCATAGAGTTGCTGATAGTACTCTTATGGTTGGAGATTTGATTGCATTTATACAGTATTCAAATCAAATAATGATTTCTCTTATGATGTTTTTCATGCTTTTTGGTATGATACCTAAAGCTATATCATCTGCAAAACGTATAAATGAAGTTTTAGAAACAGATTTTTCTATAAATGATATAGAGAATGTTAAAAAATTAATTGATTCAAATGAAGTTACTTTAAAATTTGATAATGTAAGTTTTTCCTACAATAATACTGGAGAGTATGATCTGGAAAATATAAATTTTGAATGCAAATCTGGTGATACGATTGCAATTATTGGTGGAACAGGTTCAGGTAAATCAAGTATTTTGAATCTTATCACGAGGTTTTATGATGTAACTAAGGGTAGAATACTTTTGAATGGTGTTGATATTAAAGATATTACTCAAAAGGATTTAAGAGATAGTATAGGATATGTTCCTCAGAAGGCTGTGTTATTCTCAGGTACTATTAGATCTAACTTGAAATATGGTGATGAATCTGCGACTGATGAGAGAATGGAAAGAGCGTTAAAAATTGCTCAGGCTTATGAATTTGTAAGCGGTCTTGAAGATGGAATTGACTCATATGTTTCGCAAGGTGGAACGAATTTTTCGGGAGGACAAAAGCAAAGATTATCGATATCAAGAGCTTTAGTTAAGGATTCAAAAATTTATATGTTTGATGATAGTTTCTCTGCACTTGATTTTAAAACAGATTCTAAGTTGAGGGCTGCTCTTAAAGAAAACATAAAGAATGCTATTGTTTTAATTGTAGGTCAGAGGGTAACATCTGTAATGCATTCAGATAAAATTATTGTTATGGATAATGGTAGAATTGTTGGAATAGGAACGCATAGAGAATTACTTAATAATTGTGAAGTATATAGAGAAATTGCAAAATCTCAGTTATCAGAGGAGGAATTGTCATGAAGAAACAAGATGTAGGACATTTCTCAGAGTTAAAAGGAACCAAACCATCTAAGGGGACAGCCAAGAGACTATTTGGATATTTTAAACCTAGGATATGGATTTTAGTATCGATTATTGTTTTCGCTATTTTAGGTCAAGCATTTAATATTGTGGGTCCAAAGATTATGGGATTAGCAATTAATGAATTGTTTGATGGCTCCGTTAGAATAGTAAATGGAATCGGTGGAATTGATTTTGGATTTATTGGAAAGATAATTTTACTACTTATTGTTCTTTATTTATTGGGTTGTTTGTTTACTTATTTACAGAACTATATAATGGCTGGTTTTGGACAAAGTACCATGTATGATTTAAGACGTGATGTAGACTTGAAAATTTCTAGGATACCCTTAAATTATTATGATACTAAGACTCATGGGGAAATTTTGAGTCGATTAACTAATGATATAGAATTGATTGCTACAACATTGCAAGAAAACTTAACTCAATTTATTTCTGCGATTATAACTATAGTTGGAGTTATAGCTGTTATGATAACTATAAGTCCTATTATGACAATCATTACTGTTGCAGTTTTATTTATTGGTACTAATATTATAAAGCCGTTAGTTAATAGATCACAAAAATATTTTAAGAAACAGCAAAAGACTATAGGAGAGCTTAATGGATATATTGAAGAAATGTATTCAGGACATAATGTTGTAAAAGCTTTTGGACGTGAACCTAATAATATTAAAAGGTTTGATGAGATTAATAATAATTTATATGAAAGCGGTTGGAAGGCTCAATTTATATCAGGTGTCATCATGCCTGTAATGATGTTTGTTAATAACATAAACTATATTATTATAGCTTTACTTGGAGGGTACTTTAGTATAATAGGTAAAATCGGGATAGGTGATATTCAAGCATTTATTCAATATTCAAGACAATTTGGAATGCCAATAAACCAGATTGCAAGTATTGCTAGTTTATTTCAATCAACATTGGCAGCTGCTGAGAGAGTGTTTGAATTTTTAGATGAAGAGGAACTTACTCCAGAATCTACAAAAGATGCTAGAATAACAGAAGTACATGGGAGAGTTACTTTTGAACATGTAAAATTTGGATATAATCCTGAGAAACCTCTTATGACTGATATTAGTTTTGAGGTTAAACCTGGTCAAAAAGTAGCTATTGTGGGTCATACAGGAGCAGGGAAGACGACTCTTATAAATCTTTTGATGAGATTCTATGATATAAACGGTGGAAGTATAAAGATTGATGGCGTTGATATTAATGATATGACAAGAGATTATTTGAGAAGTAATTTTGCGATGGTTCTTCAAGATACTTGGTTGTTTAATGGTACGATAAAACAAAATTTATCTTATAGCTCTGAGAATGTTTCAGATGATCAAATAATAGAAGCTTCCAAAGCAGCTCATACAGATGAGTTTATAAGGTTATTTGAACACGGATATGATACTATATTAAATGAAGATGCTTCAAATATATCACAAGGACAAAAGCAACTTTTAACTATTGCTAGAGCGATTGTTGCTGATCCGAAGATTCTTATTCTTGATGAGGCTACAAGTAATGTAGATACAAGAACGGAAGTTTTAATTCAAAAGGCAATGAAGAATCTTATGAAGAATAGAACGAGCTTTGTTATTGCTCATAGACTTTCGACTATAAAAGATGCTGATATGATACTTGTAATGAAACAAGGAAATATAATTGAGCATGGTAATCATGATGATCTTATGGCTCAAAATGGTGTTTATGCTGATTTGTATAACAGTCAATTTGAAGAAAATAATTAGGATTAATTTATAAAAACAAAAAAGCAGGTACGGTTTGTACTTGCTTTTTTGTTTTTTAGATTTTGTTTAATGATTGGTCACTTTATATGATAATTTAATGCTACCATCAATATTGAAGGTTGTTTCTTCGTATCCTGAAGGAGTTGAAACAAATTTTGAAGTTAGATCACCATGCTTATTAAATATATTTTTAGTAAATTTATCTCCACTATTAGATGTCACGACAGTAATGCCATCAGCAGTAGTATAAGTGGTTTCGGTATTTCCGCTGCTAAATTTAACATTTTGCAGAGCAGTACCATTAGAATTTACGTGTATTTCGAAAGTTAAATCTTTGGTTTCGTATCTAGAAGTAATACCACTACTATTTTTATTTTCAGTAAATATTTTATAAAGTGATGGATCCAAACCATCAGCACGAGTGTAATATCTAGTTTGTAATGATGGATCTGTTCGACTATTTTTATGTATATCTTGTTCGAAACTTCCGTTTGGATTTCGATCGGACGGATAGCTAAGTTTTGTAACTTTTGTTTCATATTCATTTCTATTATTTATTTTTTCGCTGGTAATTGTTAAAGATGTAGAGGTAGGCTTTACAGTTATGATTTTTCTACCTCCATTTTTAGTTGTTGTTTTTACATATATACTTTGATTAGTTTGTAAACTTACAGTCTGCTTTGTTTTACCACCCTCTACTAATTTAATATTTTCACCATTATCATTTTGTGTAAAAATAACAGAGCTTTGTGGTATAGTCAGTCTAGATGTCGTGGTAGTTGGATTATCTGAATATAAAAATTTAACTAAAGTTTTTCCATCATTTGTTCGACGAACGAATGATTTATCTGGGTTTATAAAAAATTCATATAAAAGACTAAGAGCACTTGGATTTTTTGATGGTCCAGCTTTAGCTGTAGTACTTGGGAAAAAACAAAAAGAAGATGCTACTCCAAATGCGACTATATAATTTTTTAAATAATGTTTTTTCATATTACTTTTATCCTCAAAATATAAAATTTCATTCAATAGATTATATCAAATAATTAATAAAATTGAATATATTATGTGATTTTTTATTAAAATAAAATAAATATATTATTAATAATTTTAAATTTTATTTGACATTGTTAACTTATTTGTTATAATTTTGTAGTATCAAATAAATTATTTTTAGGGAAAGAAAGTGTTGTTGTGAAAAAATCTTTGAACAGATTTTCAAACAAAGGTATGATTGCAAACATCTCCAAGAATAGAGGAGGGGGGGATATAAACCTCTATTAACCTTATTTAAGAATAAAAAACTTTTAAGTGGAGGTATGGCTGCTATATTAGGTTTAGCATCTGTATTTGCTATCATTCCTGGAGTTAAAGCTTCAGCTATGCTTGGACAAGGAGCAAGTTCTGGAGATGTAGCAACGAAGCAACTAACTACGGGTGTTAGAGGGCTTGTGGAACAAGCAATTAGTGGTACAGGTTCATTCTTTGGAAGAGTTTATGGATTTACTAAGATACATACCAGAACTAAGGATAGTTGTATGCTTAGAACGATAGGATTTACTTTGGAATTATGAGATGTATTGACTAGGGTAGATGTTGATGGTAAACCCGAAGATATACCTATAACAAATTTATTTGAGTTTGTTGGATTAAGAAATTGTGAAAAGTTGATTGTGGCTAGGACAAAATCTTCAGGATTAGTTTTTATAGAAAAGAAATATACAATGCAAGCACATGATACTACTGGTTTAAAAGTTACAAGTGAAACTGGTAGAAGTGGTGGTAGTTGTAAATGGGTTGAATATAAGCTAACTTTTAACACTCCGAGATCAGAAATGGAAAAGTTAGAATGGGACTCAAGAGGATTTTGGGTACATCTACATCGGAGATACTAACAAAAGAAGGTTTGAGAAATTTAAGAGGTGATAATTAATTAATGAATAAAAAATATTTAGCGAAGTCTGTGCTTTCTACTTTAGGATTGACATCTTCAATTTGTGTTTTATCAAAAATTGAAGCTTCGGCTGCTCCAGGAAAGGTTGGAGTTACAGCTCTTATGACTAGGCTAGCTTTGACTGGGGAAGGATTTATTAGGAAAGGTGGTCTAGGTTCTACAATTGTAAAATTACAAAAATCAGGTGGTGGATCTTCTCCATCAACTCATAGATTGAGCTTGAGAGATGGTGATAAGATTTATAAAACTGGTAATGGTGGTAGGTCTACAAAACTTAGTATTTTTGATGGTAATTCAGAAGTTTTTTTAGGTTCAGAAGAAGGACTTCATATAGTAACTAAATCAGGTTCAGGAGTAAGTAAAGATATTTTTGTAAAACCAGGAAATGATAGTGTAACAGTCCTGACTCAAAAATTTGTTGATGGTAATGGTAGGATTAAGGAAATTAGGGTTAAAAATTCAGGTGATGGTTCACCTTCAATACTTACTAGGGAATCTATTACAGTTAATGAGAATGATGGTACTCACAGATCAGTTACTGTATCAATTTCATCGACTAATCTTACAAATCCTACTGGACAATCTAGAACTAGTTATAGATAAAAAATTATTATTAAATATGTAGATTTTCTCAAGATAGTATAGAGAATATATATTTGTTAATAATTTTTAGATTTAAGTGCTTATGTGCTTGTGTTGTCTTGCTTTACATATTTTCCTTGTATTTTGTGTGGTTAATACTTTAGAGCTACCATAGGGAGATTTGGACTCGTTAGTTGTATGCTTAAATTAATTTTTACAAGGTCAAGTGATAATCCTCAAGATATTACGGAAAATAGTAGAAGTATTAATTAAGATTAAATTGATTTTCTTATTAGGACGAGTATATATAATACATCAATTTTATTCGACTTCATTATTATTTTCTGAATGAATATATTTTTAAATACTGAGGATAAGTATGTATGAATAAAAAGAAATTAGGTGTTTTTGTATCTGCAACATTAGGATTGATATCTTGTGTTTGTGTTTTACCAAAATTTTCTGTTTATGCACAAGGAAATTTTATGAGAGTTCTTACCCAACTTGGTACTAAGAAGGAGTGTGGATTTGTAAAAATGAATAAAGATGGCTCAAGCTTAGTAAAACTTAGATTACCAGCAGGAAATCATCATTTGCCAGCAAGTAGGAGATTGGATATAAAACCAGGGGATGAAATCTACAGAATGAAAAGTAACGGCGGTGGTTATGGGTTTGAAAATTTAAGGACTATTCGAGGAAATAATGATGTACAACTTGATACAGGTGATGGTTTGGCTATATATACAACGTCAAAAGATGGTATTAAAAAATTGTGTAAAATAGTTCCTAATACAGATGGTGTAAAAGTTTTAACTCATAAAGAAATCGTTGAAGGTGGAGAAAAAGTAGCCCTTTATAAATTGAAATATCCTAGTAATGGATCTCCTGCAACGCTTGAAAAACATTTACTTACAGTTGATCGTTCGTGTTTAACCGCTTCAGTAGACAAAATTAAAATCAATCTTGAAACAAAAGACTTCACACGGATTTTTAAGTTTAGAAATGGTGTTGATTCAGATAAACTTGTGTTTGAAGCTTTGCATATACCATTAGATTAAGTATTTATAAACTATCATTGAATAGGTTATTGATTTATCCAAATTTATATGTTATATTTTTGCAATAAAAAAAGCATATCGTAAGATATGCTTTAATTTTTGGAATTAATGTGGCGAGAGTATGTAGGAATCGAACCCACCTATCGTGGTATTAGCACGACAACATAGTTTTGAAGACTCGCAAGTCCACCAGAACTCATCTACTCTCACATGCAATATGTATTGATTATAGTTGATTATTTTTAGGATGTCAAACAAAAATAATATTAAGTGAGGTTTTCATTTTTGTATGAATATAAAATTTATTAAAAATGATAAGTTTAAATCTAATAGCATTACATTGAATATTCCAATGGATTTAGATGAGAAAGTTACAGATTTAAATTTGGTGACAGAAATGATTAAGGTAGGATCAAAGAAATATGATTCATTTAAAAAACTTTATAGCAAACTTCAAGAGATGTACGGAGCTCAATTTGATTGTTATCTTAATAAGCATGGTGAAGTCGTTATATTTACAATTTACATAAGTTTCTTGAAAGATAAATATATCATAGAAAATATTTCGTTGTGGAAAGAAGTTATAGACTTTCTATATGAGATTTTTTATAACACTTTAAATGATGGAAATTGTTTTAAAAAAGATTTTCTTAAAATTGAAAAGGAAAGTCTTCGTTCAAATATCTTGAGTCTTGTTGACTCGAAAGGTTATTATGCGTACATAAAATGTGAACAGTTAGCGACTAAAAATGAACCTTATTCAAATTATTCTTATGGAAATATTGAAAGGTTAGATAAGATTGATGAATTTAATCTTTATGAGTATTATGAAAATTTAAAAACTCTTCCATATTATTTTATTGTTATGGGCGACTTTGATGAAGAAAAGATAAAAGAGATGCTTAGTGAAAGATTCGGCGATAATATTAAAAAAAGTTTTTCAACAAATAATAATAAGTTTATAAGTACTCCTTTTGTTGAAGAATTTGAAAATCATGAAGTTACTCAGACTAAACTAGTTATAAATTTTAAAACTGATGTAACTATTTTTAATGGAGATTATTATGCATTTTTTGTGTTTAATTGTATTTTGGGTGGCGGTTACTCAAAACTTTATAGAGAAGTTCGTCAAAAACAAAGTCTTGTATATTATATAAATTCTTATTATGAAAAGTTCAAAGGCTTAGTGTCTATTGAGTGCGGAGTTGATGATAAAAATTTAGAGCATACTAAGCAGACTATTTTAAAAGAAATTGATAGCATGAAAAATGGAGATATCACAGATTTGGAAATAGAAAATGCTAAAATGAGTATAAGACGTCTTTTGATATCCATACATGATAGGGTTTCAACAATGCATTCGTTTGTTTCACCATTGTATATTTTTGATAGATACATAGACGTTGATGAGTTTTTGAATAATATAAATCAAGTTACTAGAGAGAGAATAATTGAGGTTTCTAAGACAATAGTCAAATCTGCTATATTTTCTATTAGGCCTATGAAGGAGGTGGAATAGATGAATATTTTAAAAAATGATCTTTTAGGTGAGTCTGTTAAAAGTTTTGAAGTCAATGGACTTAAAGTTTATGTTATGGAGAAAAATCAATTTTCTACTGCGTCAGCTTCATTTGTCATAAAATATGGATCGAATGATATTTCTTTTAAACTTGACAGTGAAGATAGATTTAAGAAATATCCACTAGGTATTGCCCACTTTTTGGAACATAAAATGTTTGACGGTGTAGGTGATGATGAAGTTTTTAAGAAATTTTCAGAGATTGGTGCGGATGTTAATGCCTATACCTCAAACAATATAACTAATTATTATTTTAGTACAATTAATAATTTTGAAAAATCACTCGAATACCTTTGTGATATGATTTATAATCTTAATTTGACAAATGAAAGAGTGGAGAAAGAGAAACCAATTATTGAACAAGAGCTTAGAATGTATGATGATGATCCATATAACAGAGTTCATAGAAATTTACTTTCTGTAATGTATAACTATCATCCTGTTAGATTTGATATTGGTGGAGATGTAAACACAATTAAATTTATTGAAAAAAGCCATCTGGAAGATTGTTATAATACCTTTTACTCAAATAATAATATGTTTCTGGTTTTGGTTGGTAATGTTAAAGCTGAAGAGTGTAAAACTATGCTAGAGAGATTTGTTGTAAATAAATTTAGTGGAAATGTAATTAGAGAAAATTTTGATGCACTTGATAAGATTAATACTCATTATATAGAACAAGATATGAAAATGAGTGTACCAACAAACTTAATAGGATTTAAGGATGTAACTAGATCTACAAATTACATAAGAAAACTTATAGTTTTTGAAATGATACATAGGATGTTTTTTAGAGCGACATCAAACTTTTATGAAAAGATTTATAAAGATGGAATAATAAATGGAAGTTATTACACTGATTATATTAATGAAAATGATTATGGATATTATTTATTCGGTGGTGATGGTGATTCATTTAAAAAACTTCCTGAGATTTTATTTAGTCATTACAATAACTATGATTTTTCAAAAGATAAGCATGTTTTTGAGCGAGTTAAGAAAGCCATGTATGGAAATTATATCAACTTGTTTAATAATATTGACTATATTTCACAATTGATGATTAAATTGATCAATAACAATTTAAATATTTTTGATTATTTCAATGAATTAAATAAAGTTACTCTTGATGATATCGTATTTGAGTTTAAAAATATGTTTAATGAATTTAATATGATGTATTCTAGAGTAGTTTAGGATTGGCTGAGTCTATAAAAGGCTCAGCTTTCATTTTATTAATTAAAAACTTTGAAGATTATAAAAGGTTTTTATATAATTAAGTAAAATATATACTTAAATTAGTTAAATAGAAATGGGGAAAAATTTTGCAATTTAATCACTTTTCTGTAATGTTAGATGAAAGTATAGATTCACTTAATATAAAACAAGAAGGAATATATGTTGATTGTACCCTTGGAGGAGGAGGACATTCATCAAAAATTTTGGATGGTTTAAATAATACAGGAAGACTAATAGGAATAGATCAAGATCAATATTCGATTGATTATTGCAGACAAAAATTTTCGGGATATGATAATATAAGTTTCGTACAAGATAATTTTAAAAATATTGATTTAATACTCAAAATGATTGGAATAGAAAAAGTCGATGGTATCTTAATGGATCTGGGTGTTTCTTCATATCAAATTGACACTGATGATAGAGGATTCAGTTACATAAGAAATGGTAAGCTTGATATGAGAATGGATACATCCCAAAGTTTTTCAGCTTATGATATCATAAATGGATATGATGAAGAAAAACTTAGTTACATATTTAAGGTTTATGGTGAAGAAAAGTATCATAGAAGAATAGCAAATAAAATTGTTGAATCACGAAAACTAAATAAAATATCAACAACACATGATTTAGTTAAGTTAATAGATGATGTCATACCAAAATTTGAGATAAAAAAGAGAGGACATTTATCTAAAAAAGTTTTTCAAGCATTGAGAATAGAAGTTAATGGAGAACTTGAAATATTGGAGAAAGCGATAATTGATGCTATTAATCATTTAAATGTAGGTGGACGCATTTCAATTATAACTTTTCATTCATTAGAAGATAGAATAGTTAAAAATACTTTTAATTATCTAGCGACTGAATGTGTTTGTCCAAAAGATTTTCCTGTTTGTAGATGTGAAAAGAAAAAAGAAATATCAATCATAAATAAGAAACCTGTTTTGCCATCAGGAACAGAGCTTTCTAAAAATTCACGATCAGCTTCGGCTAAATTAAGAGTTGCAGAAAAATTAATTTATTAATTAAGTAATAAAATTCTTAAAAGGTGAGTAAACATGGAAGAAAATAAAAAAATTTTTAATGGCCAAGAAGAAGAGGTGATGTCTATAAAAAAACGTTCCTTTAACATTTATGTTAGACGCAGTTTTTTTTGTACGTTTATATTTTTTATTATTTGTAGTGCATTTCTTATTAGTAGCAGTTCTAAGGTCTATAAAAAGCAAAGGGAAGTTAATGTTTTGAAATCCCAAATTAGTAGATTGACAGAGGAACTTGAAAGTTTACAACTTGAGATTTTGAATCTAAAAGGGTTTGATAAAGTTATGGAATATGCAGAATTTTTAGGAATGACTCCAGCTAAGCTTGGTGACTCTGTATTTGTTGATTTAAGTAAAGATAATTTTGATGTTGAAGTAAAGGAAGAGCCCAATAGACCGTTTATTATTAGGATATATGATAAAATAATGGGAAAGGAATAGAGGAGATTATATATCTAGATTCTTTATTATTTAAAGAGGTGAATCATGAAACATAAGTTTACCGATAGATTTTTGATGAAGAAAAGAGCTATAGTGACTATGTTTATATTTTATTTTTTGATATTAGTCATTTTAGCTAATCTTTTTAGGGTTATGATTATAAAGGGAGATGAGTATTACGCTATAGCAGAAGATCAATGGACTAGTTCTGTTAAAATTCAAGCGAGAAGGGGATCGATTTTAGATAGAAATTTAAAAGAATTAGCTGTTAGTGCTAATGTTTATCGTGTTGATTTAGATTTGAAGACGATACGTGAATATTTAGAGAATAATTCTTTGACATATGAAGACATTGCTCCTAAAATATCTGAAGCTTTGGAGATGGATGAACAGAAAGTATTGAAAGTTTTAAATACTAAGGATAGTAAAGGCAATCCAGCAGGATCAGCTTATTTGATAAGAAGAGTTGAAAAGCAAAAGGTAGATAAAGTTCAAGAACTTAATATATCTGGTATAATTATTTCTCCTGATACAAAGAGGTATTATCCAAATAATGCTTATTTAGCTCATGTGCTTGGGTCAACAGACATTGATGGAAGAGGTCTTACAGGAATTGAGCTTATGTATGATGAACAACTTACAGGTGTAGATGGTTTTAGAATAGTTGAGCTTGATGCAAAATCAAGAGATCTTCCATATTCAATAAGTGAGTACATAGAACCTATTGATGGTAAAAATGTTGTTTTGACAATTGATGAAAAGATACAGTTCTTTGCTGAAAAAGTTGCAAAGCAAGCACTTGATGATAATAAAGCAAAGGCAGTTTCGGTTATTGTTATGAATCCTGAAAATGGTGAAATTTTAGCAATGGTTAATAAGCCAGATTTTAATCCTAATACCGTAAGAGATGAAGTTGCTACTTATGATGAACTTCAAAAACTTTGGAGGAATAAAGCGGTTAATGACATATATGAACCTGGATCTATATTTAAAATTATTACTGCTATTGCGGCCATTGAAGAAGGACTTGTATCTGAATCAGATACTTTTGTTTGTAATGGACACAAGGAAGTTGGAGGAAGGATTATACACTGCTGGAAGAGAACAGGTCATGGAACTTTAGATTTTAAAGGAGTTCTTCAAAATTCATGTAATGTTGGAACTATGGAGATTGGGGAAAGACTTGGAGCAGAGAAGTTAAGTAAATATATAGAAAAATTTGGATTTGGTCAGAAGACAGGACTAGATTTATCTGGAGAAGCTAAAGGAATTATAAAGAAGGTTGAAAATATATCAACTGTTGATCTTGCAACAATTTCATTCGGTCAAACAAATACAACTACTCCTATTCAATTTTTAGCAGCTGTTAATGCCGTTGCGAATGATGGAGTTTGGGTTAGACCGCATTTTATGAAAGAAGTTTCTCATTATGATGATGAATTTAATTATATTGTTGATGAAAAATTTGATGATTATGGGGAGAAACGTGTTGTAAGTGAAGAAAGTTCAGCTCTCATGAGAGATATACTTGAGTCAGTTGTATCTGAGGGTTCTGGTTCAAGAGCTTTTATTGAAGGCTATGAAATAGCTGGTAAGACTGGTACAGCCCAAAAGGTTGATACTGAAACAGGAACTTATGGAGCAGGGAAATATATTTCATCATTCGTTGGTTTTGCACCAGCAAGTGATCCAAAGGTTAGTATATTTATTTCAATTGATGAGCCTTCAGCTGGCGAGTATTATGCTGGTGTAATTACAACGCCTGTTGCTAGACAATTATTCTCAGATATATTTAATTATTTAGCTATAGACGTTAAGTCTACAGATGAAGAGGTTAGAAAAAGCTTACTTAAAGATGTAATAGTTCCTGAGATTAGAGAATTTGGTGTTAAAGATGGACAACAATTATTAAAAGAATTAAATTTAGATTATGAAACTGTTGGCGAGGGTGATAAGATTGTAGATATTACACCAAAACCAGGTTATTCAGTTAAAGAAGGAACTAAGATAGTTATATATAGAGGTGATTCTTCGCAGATAGATAAACAGGTTTTGATGCCCGATCTGTACGGTTATAGCAAGCAGGGGGCCATTGAGATACTTGAGAGTATTGGTCTTAAGTATAATATAAGTGGTGAAGGACTTCTTGTCAGTCAGAGCATTGAAGCAGGAAAAATAATAGAAAAGGGCGATGTAGTAGAATTAATCTTTAGTGTTAAAGATATTCATTAATAAAAAATAATTAAAGAAGGATTTTTATCCTTCTTTAATTATAATACTGGAGGGAATATGAGAGTATCAGAATTGTTTAAGTCATTTGATTATGAAATTATTTCTGGAAGTGATGATGTAGATATTAATAAAATAACGGATAATACAAATGATATTTTGGATGGAGATTTGTTTTTTTGTATAAGAGGATATAATTTTGACGGTCATAATTTTATTGATTTAGCTTTATCAAAGGGAGTTAAAGCTATTGTTGTTGATAGTAATTATGGAAGCAGGTTTGATTTTGTAGGTAGTGTTACTTTGATTTGTGTTGAGGATACACGAAAAGCTTTATCAGTAGCGTCCATAAATTTTTATGGAAGACCACATGAAAAATTTAAGATTATTGGTGTTACAGGGACAAATGGTAAAACTACAACGACATTTATTCTTAGAGAGATTTTTAGGAATGCTGGTTTTAAAACGGGAGTTATAGGTACTATAAGTAACTTTATCAATGATAAGAAAATAAAGTCTGAAGGTACAACACCAGGAGCTTTACAGTTAAACTCTTTGTTGAATGAAATGGATAAAGAAGGTGTTGAGTATTGTTTTATAGAGGTATCTTCACATGCTTTGGAATTGGATAGGGTTTATGGGATTAAATTTGATTATGGAATTTTTACGAATTTAACTCAAGATCACTTAGATTTTCATAAGAATTTTTCAGAATATTTTAATGCTAAATTTAAATTATTTGAAAATAGTGAGAGAATTATTATAAACAAAGACGATGAATATGGAAGAAAAATAATTGATATGATTTCTTCGAATGTTATTACATATGGTCTTGATGAAAATATGAATGATTTTGTTGCGAAGGATATTGTGTTTAATGATAACTCAACAAAGTTTACTGTCTGTGATAAATTTGGTAATAGATATGAATTTGATTACAACCTTGTAGGAAAGTTTAATGTATATAATGCTATACCTTGCATTGCTATAGCACTTAATGAGGGAATTTCGGTAAATGTGATTAATGAAAGTTTAAAAAATATTTTTGTAGTCGGAAGACTCGAAAATGTTTCTAAAAAATATGGATTAGATTGTGACATTTATTTGGATTATGCACATACGCCAGATGGTCTTAAAAATTGTCTTTCTACCTTAAGAAATATTTCCAAAGGAAGAATTATTTGTGTAGTTGGATGTGGTGGAGACAGAGATAAAGAGAAACGACCACAAATTGGGAAAATTGCATCAGAGCTTAGTGATTATGTTTATATAACTTCTGATAATCCGAGAAGTGAAGATCCTGAATCCATAATAAATGATATTGTTGCAGGTGTTAATAAGTCGAATTATGAAGTTGTAATAAGTCGATTTGATGCGATAAAAAAATCTATAAAAAACAGAAAAACTAATGATATAATTTTGATAGCAGGCAAAGGACATGAGGATTATCAAATATTGAAAGATAAGGTTATACATTTTGATGAAAGAGAAGTCATTGATGAAATATTAAAACAGAAATAATTTGACAATATTTTATTTTGAAGGTGTGATAAGAATGACTCTTAATATTGAGGAAATTGTTAAATGTGTCTTTGGGGATTTGCTAATTAAAGGTACATATCGTGAATTTAATAAGATATCGATCGACACTAGAACTATAAATGATCAAGATATATTTTTGGCAATAAGAGGAGAAAATTTTGATGGTAATAAGTATATTTTTGATGCAATAAAGAAAGGAGTTAAGCTCTGTATTATTGATAGAAATTATTTTGTTGATAAAGAATTTGATCCTTATGATGTTTCCATTATATTAGTTGACAATACACTTGAGGCACTTAATAATCTTGCTATTTATGTAAGGTCAAAATTAGATATAGATTTGATAGCTGTAACAGGATCAGTGGGTAAGACGACTACAAAAGATTTGATTTATGATTTTTTATCTTCAAATTATAAAGTTTATAAAAGTTTTGGAAATCTTAATAATCATTTGGGGATGCCTATGTCCCTTGTTAATATCGATGATGATGCTGAAATTGGTGTATTTGAAGTTGGAATGAACAAGATGGGTGAGATTGATCATTTAGTGAGTATTTTAAGGCCACATATTGGGGTTATAACAAACATTGGAGTAAGTCATATAGAGTTTTTGAAAACGAAGGAAAATATATTCAAAGCTAAAATGGAGATAGTAAATTATTTTGATCAAGATGATATTTTAATTGTAAATAATGAGGATGATTTATTAAAGACAGTTCAGTCGTCAGATTTTATAGTCAGTAGGATCGGATTTTCTGAAGAATGTGATATGTATGCGAGTAATGAGGAAATATCATTAAATAAGATTAAATTCGATGTTTTATATAATGGAAAGAATGAAACAGTTGCATTGCCAATCAATGGTAAACATAATGTACTAAATTCTCTTATCGCGTTTAAATTATGTGAAATCTTTAATATTCCCATGGATGTTGTTAGAAATAAATTTGATTCATTAACTCCAGCTAGTATGAGGCAGGAGATAATTAAATATAAAGATATTACGATTATAAATGATTGTTATAATGCGAGTCCAACTTCTATTAAGAGTGCATTAGATATACTTTCTTTATACCAAAATGAAAAAGTATGTATTTTAGGTGATATGGCAGAGATCGGAGAGTTTGCAGATAAATATTACAGAGAAATTTCTGAGTATGTTAATGGTAGATCAGATAAACTGATAGCCATTGGGAAATATAGAAATGAGTATTGTATTAATTTTAATAGCAAAGAAAATTGCTTTTTATTTGAGGATGTAGAAGAGTTTGAAAAAAATATAAAGAGCATCTTAAATGGGAATGAAACTGTGCTTGTTAAAGCTTCTCGATCAGCTAAACTCGAGCGAGTTGTTGAGAGTATAAAAAATATATTTTAAGAAATGAAAGGGAGGGACTAAACTTATATGGCTGTATAAGTTTAGGCGTATTTATGGAAATATTAGTATTATTAGTTCTTCCTTTGATTTGTTCATTTGTTTTAGCGTACATATTAGGCAAAATTTTAATTCCAATTTTACATCGTATGAAATATGGACAAAGTATAAGAGAAGAGGGACCACAATCCCATTTAAAAAAACAAGGAACACCAACAATAGGTGGTTTAATTTTTATAGTTGCTACAACAATAGTTACGATCTTATATTCAATAATTTATGTTGGGACATTTTCTAATGAAGTTATTATAGCTTTAGGTATATTTTTATCTTTTGGATTTGTTGGATTTTTGGATGATTATCTAAAGATTTTACGAAAAAATAATTTGGGTTTAAGAGCATATCAAAAGATGGCATTATTGATTATTATAAGTTTGGCTATATATTTTACCACTAAAGATTATCAAGACTTTAGGATGATATATATTCCATTTTTAAATAGTACTATAAATTTATCATTTTTTTATTTACCGTTTTTGTTTGTTTATTTTACTGGTGTAACTAATGCTGTTAATTTAACAGATGGATTAGATGGACTAGCTACAGTTGTATCAATAATTGTATTGTTGTTTTTGTTTGTAGTTGGATTTATGATTGGGAAAATTGATTTAAGCATTTTTGCATTCATACTTGTTGGAGCATTAATGGCATTTTTAATATTTAATGTCAATCCTGCCAAGGTTTTTATGGGTGATACAGGATCTCTTGCTCTGGGTGGAGCGATTGCAGCAATCGCATTTATATTTAAAATTGAAGTTATAATGATTTTTGTAGGAATTATTTATGTTATTGAAACATTATCCGTTATCATTCAAGTTTTAGTATACAAGTTAACGAAGAAGAGAGTGTTTAAGATGGCACCTATACATCACCATTTTGAACATTTGGGTTGGAGCGAAAACAAAATTGTTTATGTGTTCGGTACAATTACATTAATAGCATGCATTTTGTCTTTTTTAATGCTGTGAAAGGAATGACGCTTGTATGGAAAATAACGAAAATGAATTGAATCCTAAAAGTACTAGAATATCTAGACTTTTTAAATTAAACAAGGCAGATGGTGAGATTGATTACATTTTATTTTATACCGTAATACTTCTTGTTGCTATTGGGGCGATAATGATATATAGTGCAAGTTCTTATAGGGCTGCCAATGAACTTCAAGATAGTATGTATTATTTAAAAAGACAATTGATATTTGTATTTGCGGGTGCTGTATCTATAGTTTTCTTTATAAGGTGGGATTACCATAAATTTAGAAATCCAAGACTTGTTGTAACGTTGATGATAATAACAATAATACTTTTATTGTTGGTTTTCTTATTTCCTCCAATAAATGGAGCTCAAAGATGGATACAGTTAGGACCTTTGTCGCTTCAACCATCTGAAATGGCAAAGTATGTTGTAGTTATATATCTTGCGAGGAGTTTGGATAAGAAAGGGGATGAAATAAAGAAATTTTGGTCAGGAGTGTTTCCAACACTTATGGTAGCCGGAATTTTTGCAGGACTTGTTCTTGCCGAAAAGAATCTCAGCATAACATCTGTTATAATGTTTGTTGCATTTATTCTTATAACAGTATCGGGGGCTAAAAAGAAGCATCTTTTTACGTTAGGTGGTATTGGTCTTGCAGCTGGTATGACTCTTATACTTGCAGCTCCTTATAGATTGAAGAGACTTATGAGTTTTATGGATCCATGGGCAGATCCTAGGGGAGATGGATATCAATTGATTCAGTCATTATTAGCATTAGGTTCTGGAGGATTTTTAGGTTTAGGATTTGGAATGTCTAGACAAAAGGCTTATTATTTGCCTGAACCACATAATGATTTTATATTTTCAGTTATAGCAGAAGAAACAGGATTTTTAGGAGGGTTAATAATTATATTTTTATTTGCAATTTTGATATGGAGAGGAATTGTTATTGCTATAAAATGTAAAGATAATTTTGGAACATTACTTGCAATGGGAATAACATCTGTTATTGCAATACAGGCAATTATAAATTTAGCTGTTGTTACTGGTACTATGCCTGTTACTGGAGTTCCACTTCCATTTATAAGTTATGGAGGGTCATCATTGTTGTTTAATATGACAGCCGTTGGAATTCTTTTAAATGTATCTAGAAATAGGGTCAAATGGTAGCGATACGAGGTAAACTTATATTATATGGATAAGAAAATAATAAATAAGAATAGATTGATAAGAAGACGAAGAATATTTTTAATTAGAAGAATTATCTTATTATTTTTAATATTTGTGATATTTTTATTAGTTTTAATTAATTCACCGTTGTTTAATATAAAGTATATAGATGTTAGTGGAAATAAGCTTTTATCTCCGGAGTATGTAAAGCAAGAACTAAATATGTTATATAATAAAAATCTTCTATTTCATTCTATAGAGCAGAATCTTACAACTTTAAGGCAAAATAAATATGTTGAGAGTGTTACATACAAGAAAAAGTTTCCAAATAAATTAAACATTATTCTTGAGGAAAAAGTTATAGATTATTATGTTTATTTTAATGGTTCATTTTACATATTTGATTCAAATTCAGTGCTAGTTGATGTGTTGGATTATAAAGAAGATTTTGAAATTTTAGAAATAAAGGGAATTGAATTTTCAGGAAACTTAAATATTGGAGATCAATTGTTTGAAGATGGTAGTAGAGAATTAGATTGGATTAAAAACATGAGCAGTTTACTTAAGCTAAATAAAACGAATATAAAATTTGATTATATTGATTTAACAGATATTTATAACGTTGTTATAGGATATAAAAATATAATAATTAAGATAGGAAATAATTCAGATCTTAGACAAAAATTAAATATTGCTATAAATACTATTAATTCTAATGAAGGATATAATAAAATGACAGGATATATTGATGTTAGAACTAAAAGTCATCCTGTTGTTTCGCTTCAATAATATAAAAATTTTCTATATTTTTAAGAAGGATTTTATGAACTTTTATAGAATATTTTAACTAAACAATGTGAAAATTTATGGGGGAAGGTAAGAGATAGTATGGCATTAAAAAATGCAGCTGAAAAGGTATGGGGCTTTTTTGGTTTGAAAGATGAATATGAGGATTCCTTAGAAAAGGAAATTAAACAAAATAATGATGATGAGATTTTTTCAATGAATAAACAAAATAATACAATGGAATCACAAAATTTGAATGGTAAGGTTGTTAACTTACACACAGGAAATAGTTTGGCTAGAATGACTATCATAAAACCTGTTGCTTATGAAGAAGTGTTAGGCATTTGTGATGACTTAAAAAATAGAAAAATAGTTATCGTTAATGCAACAATTTTAGAACCTAAGGTTGCTCAACGAACAGTTGACTTCTTATGTGGGGCAAGCTATGCTCTTGATGCTGAATTTCAAGAGGTTGAAAAATCAATTTACATATTGGCTCCTTCAAATGTTGAAGTTACTAATGAGCTTAAAAAAGAAATACAAACTAAGAGTAGTTTGTTTAGTTGGGCGAAGTAAAAATTGTTATCTAAGAATGATTTTATAAAAAATTGTGGTAATTCTATTGAAGATGCAGACAAGCTGTTTTCGTTGTATGTATCGGCACTGAAAAGTGGAAGAACGATTGTTACAAATGAATTTTATACAATTAATGTTTGCAACACTCTTAAAAATTTTTTATCTAGCAAAGAGCTTAATGTTTCGGGTTATGGTTTTTCTGATGATGCTGAGAGATGTTTAATTGCTTTTTCGTTAGCAAGTATTGACGTTTCGATTTTTGATAATGCTGCGAAGGTGGTAAAGATATCTTACAATGATAAATTTAGCAAATTATCACATAGGGATTTTTTAGGAAGCATTATGTCATTAGGATTTTCTAGAGAAAAAATAGGTGATTTAGTTATAGAAGGTAATTGTGTTTATACGCCGGTAGTTAGTGATTTTGTGAATTATATAGTTCAAAATTTAACAAAAGTTAGACATTCTCCAGTTAATGTTACAGTCGAGTTATTTAATAGGTTACCTCAGAAAAGATTCGAAATTCTATATAAAATTGTATCGTCACTTCGTATTGATAATATAGTATCGTCTTTGATAAATCTTTCTAGGGATAAAGCAAAGGCTATTGTAAAAGAAGGTAAAGTTAAGATAAATGGAATTTTTGAATCAAATCCAGATAGGAAAGTTTGTGAAAATGATATAATCGTTATAGCTGGATTTGGTAAATTTAAATTTAAAGAGAGTTTAGGAAGTACATCTAAAAATAAAAATAAGATAATTGTAGACAAGTTTATTTAAATTTATTATTTGAGGTGAAGAGCGTGAAGATAACTCCGGTTGATATTACAAATAAAGAATTCAGAAAAATGCTTAGGGGGTATGACCCTGAAGAAGTAGATGAGTTTCTAGATCAGATTGTTGAAGATTATGAGGAGCTTTTTAAGGAGAATTCTCTTCTTAAAGAGAAGATTAATGCTATGAATGAAAAAATTGAGCATTATTCAAAAATTGAGTCAACTATTCAAAATACTTTATTATTAGCACAAAATGCTGCTGAGCAGGCGAAAATTTCTTCTCAAAAAGAAGCTGATATGGTTATTAAGCATGCAAATGATTCTGCTAAGAAAATTTTGGATAAAGCTCATACAGATGTTGTTTCTATAACTCAAGAATATGATAGGCTTAAGCAGGAATTTGTAAAATTTAGAGCGAAGTTTAGAAACTTTATTACTGTTCAAATGGATACTTTTGAAGATTTGGAGAAAGATTTTATTAAGAATTATAATTTGAATAATGTTAGGGATAAAGCAAATTCTGAAGATGATGGGATAGCTTTTAAGGATAAAGAAATAGAGCAAGATAATACAGAAATAATATCTAATGAAAATGATGTTACTGTACAAACAAATCTTGATGATAATTCTTTTGAACATGAAAATGTATCGTCAAGACTTAAAACATCGCAAGATGTTGATTCCGATCTTGAGAATATTAAGAAATTTTTTATAAGTGAGAGTTGATTTTATTTAGTTGGCACCTAGGTGATTATTTCATTAGGTGCTTTTTGTTTATATAAAAATTAGGAAGATATGTATGAAAGAAATTATTATTGATAATGAAAATAATTTAAATGAAAGAATTGATAAATTTGTTTTAGATTATTTAGGTGAATCTTATACTAGAAGTTTTATTCAGAGACTTATTAGCGATGAAAAGATACTTGTTAATAAAAAGGTCATTAAGTCTGGATATAAAGTGAAAATTGGTGATGTAGTTTCAATTTTAGATTTTGATATTAAGCGTCTTGATATATTAGCACAAGATATATTTCTTGATATTGTTTATGAAGATAGTGATGTTATTATTGTTAATAAAGAACAAGGAATGATTGTCCATCCTGCACAAAATATTTATAAAGATACATTAGTTAATGCTCTTATGTATTATTGTAAAGATTTGTCTTCTATAAATGGAGTTGAGCGACCAGGAATAATACATAGAATTGATAAAGATACTTCAGGACTTTTAGTTGTAGCAAAAAATGATTTATCGCATAAATTTTTGAGCGAGCAGTTTAAGATTCATTCAATTAGACGTGAATATGTGGCACTTGTTCACGGTGTTATAAAAAAATCAGAAGGTCTGATTAAAACAAATATTGGTAGAAATCCCCAAAATAGGATTAAGATGGCTGTAGTACAAAAAGGAAAAGAGGCAATAACTGAGTATAAAGTTTTGAGAAGATATAGACGATGCACTCTTGTTAAATGTAAATTGCACACTGGCAGGACTCATCAAATTCGACTTCATATGAGTCATTTGGGTTTTCCTTTGGTTGGAGATCCTATTTATGGAATTAAGAATGAAAATATTTATAGAAATGGTCAGTTGCTTCATGCTAGGCTCATTGGTTTTATTCATCCTACGTCAAATAAATATATTGAATTTAAGTCGAGTCTTCCTAAACATTTTAAAAATGTGATTAAAAGTTTATGTTAAGTTAAAAATCAAGTATTTCCATAATACTACAGGAATCACAGAAAATACCTTAAAAAAATGTTATTGTTTAATTTAAAATATATTTCACATGATTGGATAACAATAAATTAAGAACTTATAGTAATTTTTAGTTTTGTATAGTTAGTTTTGTAATTAAGGAGGAGTATTTATGGGATTAAAGAATGCTGCTGATAAGGTTTGGGGTTTCTTTGGACTTAAAGATGGCGAGTTTGAATTTGATGACGATTCTGATGAAGATGTAGATGTTAAGGGCGATATAAATAATGACTACGGAAAGGTTACTAATTTTAAATCTATAGTAAATAAAGGGGGGAATGATGGATTTTATAGTGACACAAAAATGAAGATTATTAAGCCTGTCGTTTATAGTGATGTTTTAGGTATTTGTGAAGATTTAAAAGAAAGAAAAATTGTTTTAATTAATACAACTTCATTAGATAATAAAATATCATATAGGATGTTGGATTTTTTATGTGGGGCAAGTTATGTTTTAAATGCCGAGCTACAAGAAATTGAAAAAGGTATATATGTATTTGTTCCTTTCAACATCGAATTGACTTCGAAAAATGAAGAAAATAAGGATAATAAGAAATCCATTTTAGAGTGGAATAAGTAATTACATATTATAAAAAAACAGATTGATTTATTCAATCTGTTTTTTTGCTTTACTATAGGTTATAATTTACTTATGAGTATTAAAAAGAGGTGATTAAATGAATTTTACATTTCATAATCCAACTAAAGTTTATTTTGGACGTGGGAAGATAGGATTTCTAAATGATGAAATCAAGAAAGGAACTAAGGTATTATTGACTTATGGCTCTTTAAGTATAAAGAAAAATGGTTTATATGATGAGGTTAGAGCTATATTAGAAAAGTTAGATTGTGAAATACATGAGTTAAGTGGGATTGAACCTAATCCAAAACTTTCTAGCGTAAGAAATGGTATTAAAATATGCAGAGATAAAAATGTTGAATTTATTTTGGCTGTTGGAGGTGGAAGTGTAATTGATGCATCCAAAGCTATTTCTATTGGAGCAAAAAGTGATACAGATGTATGGAATTTAATAATAAAAAAAGAGTTTCCTGTAGATAGAATACCTTTGGGATCTATTTTAACTTTGTCTGCCACGGGTACAGAAATGAATCCTAACAGCGTTATAACAAATGATGAGAATAATCAAAAAGTAGGATTTGCTCATAGGCCATTTACTTTTCCAGTTTTTTCAATATTAGACCCAACATATACAATTAGTGTTCCATGTAATCAAACAATAAATGGTATCGTTGATACTATATCTCATTTGTTAGAACAATATTTTAATGCTGAAGAAAATGCAGAACTTGTTGATAGATTTTGTGAATCATCTATTTCATATATGATGGAGATAGCACCTAAGCTTTTAGACAATTTAGATGATTATAAATTGAGAGAAGCTATGATGTATACTTCATTTGTTGGATTGAATGGAACTTTATCTGTTGCGGGTGGAGATTGGGCAACTCATGAGATTGAACATTCTATTAGTGGGATATTTGATATTCCTCACGGAGTTGGACTTGCTATAATTACTCCAAATTGGATGAAGTATGTAGCAACTAAAAAGCCAGATAAAATTATTAAATTAGGCAAAAAATTATTTAATCTTGATCAAGATGAACTAACAGATATTGAATTTTGTCATATGGTTGCAAATAAGTTTAAAGAATTTTTTAAAAGCATTGGAGTACAAACATCTTTAAAAGAATGTGGCATTACAGAAGATAGTTTGGAAATTTTGGTAGAGAATACATTCCCAATAAATGATAAAATAGGCGAATATGTTGAATTAGTTCGTGATGATGTTAGAGAAATATTAAAAAGTAGTATGTAGTTTGTTTAATCATCTCATTAAAACAATAGTTAAAAATTATTTTAAATAGATAGATTTTTTTATTAGTTTTAGTTAATACTTAATAATTATGAGAATTTTTTAACTTTTGAGAAAAAGGGGTGTACGGAATTTGAAAAAGAGAAATTTTAGATCATTTATGTCTTTAATAGTGGCATTTGTTGTATTATTTGGTACGTTTATTTTTAGTACAAGCGTATATAGTAAACTTCAAGTTTCGAATAATACTGAACTTTTATCTAATACATCAAGTTTAGAAGAAAGAATGATACCTAGTTATGGTAGTATCGCAGATGTTATAGATGCAGTTAGTCCAGGAGTTGTTACAGTAAGTATTAATTCTATTGTAAATTCTTATAATGGAATTAATCAGGTTAACGGTATAGGAAGTGGATTTTTTATAACTCCTACTAAGATTTTAACAAATCAACATGTTGTTCTTAATGCATCAAATGTTAATATAATACTTCATGATGGTCAAAAAGTTACTGCAAAAGTAATAAATACAGATAAGGTTAATGACATTGCTCTCTTAGAGGTTACGACACCAGGATTTGAAAGTTCAACAGTTCTTCAACTTGGATCTTCAGATAATACAAGAGTTGGTGAATGGGTAATTGCTATAGGAAGCCCACTTAATTTGACATTTAGTGGAAGTGCAACTGTTGGTATTGTAAGTGGATTATCACGAAAAGTTGAAACAAGTAATGGGATTTCAACGTTTATTCAGACAGATGCAGCAATTAATCCTGGAAATAGTGGAGGTCCACTACTTAATTTAAAAGGAGAGGTAGTAGGCATTAATAGTGCAAAAATTGCAGTTGAAGGTGTTGAAGGGATTGGATTTGCAATTCCAATAAATATTGCAAAACTTAAACTCGAAGAATTAAGCACACCAGTTATAACTCTTGGGCTTTCTGGTGTTAATATAACTGATCAAGCATCAGTTAAATTTGGAGTTTCATCTGGAGTATTTGTTGTTGAAGTTGAAAGAGGATCCTTATCAGATAAAATTGGAATAATGCCTGGAGATGTTATCGTTGAGTTTAATGGGACAAAGATAACTTCTATTGAACAAATAAATGAGCTTAAGAAAAGTGTACAAGATACTATGACTGTTTTGGTTGTAAGAAATAATAAGCAAATACTGCTCCAACTTAAAATTAATGAATAAATTTATATAAAAACTCAAAACATAGAATCATCTAACTCTTAGTTTGGATGGTTCTATTTTTTTAAAAACGTGAGGAGAATACATATGAGTAAATTAATTAAAAATATTTTGTTGTCATTAGCAGTATTTGTAGGGTTATCAACATCATTCACAGCTTGTGGTAATCAAAATAATAATAATAATAGTGCTGTTGGGGATTCAAATACAACTAAACCTGAGAGAGAAACAGGAAATAGGAAACCGCAAGTTAATATGGGTAATAATAATACAACTGAAGAGAGTGTTTATAAAGATGGTGAAATTATTACTTTAGCGGAAGGAACTAAACTTAAATATAGTGCAGATGGAAATCATGAAATAATAGAAAAAGGTGAAGGAACTGTGCTTATATTTAAAAAGGTTACAGAAGAAGATCTTAAAAAGTTAGAACCAGAGACAAGAGCCATGGTTGAAAGACAAATGGCAGCTGATTCAAATGGATTTGCATTAATTTATTAAACATCTGTTTATATACAGGTGTTTTTTTATTGTATTTATTGAAATATTTTTGATACATTGTAGAATAGAAAATGATTAATATTATCATGAGGTATTTTTATGGAAGATAAAATTATTAAGGCTGTTGCTAAGAATGGAACTGTAAGAATAATTGCGATTACTTCTACAGATTTATTAAATACAGTGAAGAAAATACATAATTTAAATGAACTTACTATGATAGCATTTGGAAAATTAATGTTATCATCTGCTATGATTTCATCAACAAATAAAGCATTAAATGATACCATCACAATTAAATTTGATGGAAATGGACCTTTGAAGAATATGACAGCGGTCACACGAGGAGATGGAACACTTAAGGGATATATTTCAAATTCTGATGCTTTTTGTGAAAGTTTAAAAATAAGTGATTTAATTGGAAGTGGATCTTTAGTGATTACAAAAGATTTAGGGCTTAAAAACCCATATATAAGCAAAGTTCCTTTGTATAGATCTGATGTTTGTAATGATTTGGCGTATTATTATACTTTATCTGAACAGACACCTACAGCAATTTCTGTTGATATAGACTTGGAGATGAATGGACGTGTTAAAAATTCATTGGGATTGATGGTTCAGATGTTACCTGGAGCTGAGGATATGCTCGCTGATGTAATAGCGTATAGATTTGATGATTTAGGAAATGCGTTAAATCGTGTTCAAAATGGAGAAACGATTTATGATATTTTGAATTTTATGTTTGATGATATGGGGCTTAAAATTTTAGATGAATATGCTATAGATTATAAATGTGATTGTTCGATTGATAGGGTTGAGAGAGCTTTGATAAGTTTAGGAAAGCTTGAACTTAGAAATATAATAGATGAAGGTAAGGATGAATCTATAATTTGTGATTATTGTAAGCGCGAATATAAATTTAATAAAGGTGATTTGGAAAATTTATATAATAAAATGTATTAAACAGTTGACAACTAAACAAATTAATTATATAATTAACCAGTAAGTGTTAGTTAAAACTTACTTAGTAGTTGGCCCAGTAGCTCAGCTGGTTAGAGTGCCGGCCTGTCACGCCGGAGGTCGAGGGTTCGAGCCCCTTCTGGGTCGCCAAATTACTGTAGTTATGCTGTGGCTGGATAGCTCAGTTGGTAGAGCAGAGGACTGAAAATCCTCGTGTCGCTGGTTCGATTCCTGCTCTAGCCACCAAAAAAAATTAAATGGTGCTTGTCACCATTTTTAGATTTTGTAATATGATATAAATATATGGCACCATAGCCAAGTGGTAAGGCAGAGGTCTGCAAAACCTTTATTCGCGAGTTCGAATCCCGCTGGTGCCTCCACATTTAATTTAAACAGATCGATTCTAAAACAACCTGGTGAGCTTAAGTTCACTAGGTTGTTTTATTGTGAGTTCCGTTGGTAACAAGCTATTGAAGGTGTATAATCTAGTTTTTAAGATCTTATTTAAAGAATTTTTTGATTTAATATGATATACTTTCTGTTATATATAATGTTTAGGAGGAAATATGAAGAATAAAGTTTTGAATTTTATTATTGCTGTTTTATTATCTCTATCATCTTTAGTTAATACTAGTGGCGTTATTGTACAAGCTAATAAGAATATAGAACCAAAAATTTTTATATCAGTTAAAAGTTTTAAAGATTTTTTAGATGATATAGATAAAATAGATTTAGATTCTATGGATAGTGAGTCTAGAAATATTTATAATGAAAGTTTGAAAAAAATATCTGAGATATATAACTCAAAAAATAAAAATTATTCTGATGAAGAATTAAGAATTAGGATAAATATATATTGGGCTTTTATTACAAGTTCACATGAAGATGGAGAAAGTTTAATTGAGGGTCTGAAGTATTTGATTTAACACCAGACGAAATAGTAAGTATTTTGACTACAGCAAATCCAAAATTAGTTGGAGCGGATGCAGAATTATTTAAATTATCTTTAAGTGTATTACTAGTTGAGCGATCACGATTAAGTGATGAAGATAAGATAATTTATGATAAGATTGAGAAATATGTAAGAAAAGAACATAATGATTTTAATGAAGATAAAATTAGAGAAAGTGTAAATTTAATTTGGTCAATAGCTCAAATAGATCTTTCTAAATGTGATTTGAAAGATAGAATTGATGTTTTGAATGAAATTTCTTTAGACTTAGAATCTTTTCAAAATATTAAACTTTTAACTCTAAAAGGATCAAATAATGATATTGTATCGAGTATTTATGAAATGGTTCTTTTGAGAGATTCAGATGAAGAGGGTAAAAAGTATTGGGTATCTGTGATAGACAAACTCCAAAAAGAGGGAAAGAGTACTGAAAGTTCAATAGATGAAGTGGTTTATCGAATGAAACAAGAGAATGAATATAGAAATTTAGTTAGTTTGTTTAATACATAAATTTTAATAAATACAAACAATCATACTTTGGTTTTGTGTGGTTGTTTTTATTTATTTGTTATAAAATTTTATAGAACATATTGACAAATTTAAATATATAAATATAATGAGTATATAAATTTAATAGATGAGTGTGAGATGGTATTAAATGGCAAATTCATACAATGATATTGTTAGGGTATTTAAAGCTTTTTGCGATGAAAATCGTTTAAAAATTTTGGAACAACTTAGGGTAGGAGAAAAATGTGCTTGTGATTTACTAGATTATTTACGTGTTACACAATCAACACTTTCACATCATATGAAGTTACTTTGTGATGCTGATATTGTAAAAGGACGTAAGGAGGGAAAATGGGTTTATTATTCTCTTAATTTTGATGGAATAAAACGTGTGAAAAAATTGTTAGAGCAACAGTTAAATGTTACTAACGCTAATTATTTTAATGATAAGTAATTCATATATAAGAATTACTTTTTTGTATAATATTTCGATATTTTTAAATATATCAATTTAATTGGAGGATTATTTATGAATATTTTAAATTCTATTTGGATTTTTATTCAAGATCAATTACTTGGAATGAAATGGTTGAATGATTTTATAGGTAAGGGCATGAATATTTTAGGAATAAATATAGAATCACGTTTGGGTAGTAGTGTTCAGTTTTTTATTTATGATGTGATTAAGATTACTATTTTATTATGCTTTTTAGTTTTTATAATTTCATATATTCAAAGTTATTTTCCACCAGAACGAACTAAACGAATTCTTGGACGTTTTCGTGGTATTGGAGCAAATATTATTGCAGCACTTTTAGGAACTGTAACTCCATTTTGTTCATGTTCATCTATTCCATTATTTATTGGGTTTACTAGTTCTGGATTACCAATTGGTGTAACTTTTTCATTTCTTATTTCATCTCCAATGGTTGATTTGGCAAGTCTAGTTTTATTAACAAGTATTTTTGGAGTTAAAATTGCTATTTTATATGTAGTAGTTGGACTTATCATAGCTGTAGTTGGAGGTACAATCATTGATAAAATGCATATGGAAAATTATATAGAAGAATTTATTCATAACTCAAAGAGTTTAGATATTGGATCATATGTTTTTACCTTAAAAGATCGTTTGATTTTTGCTAAGAGGCAAGTTGCTGAAAGTCTTAAAAAGGTTTTTGTATATATTTTGATAGGCGTTGCTATTGGAGCAATTATACACAATTGGATTCCAGAAACTTGGATTCAGATGATTCTTGGGAATAATAATCCATTTGGGGTATTTCTTGCAACTTTAGTGGGTGTTCCTATGTATGCAGATATTTTTGGTATGATACCACTTGCAGAAGCTTTGATTGCAAAAGGAGCACAGCTTGGTACGGTTATTAGTTTTATGATGGCTGTAACTACTTTGAGTTTACCTTCACTTATAATGTTGAAAAAAATTATAAAACCAAAGTTGTTAGGAGTATTTGTTATAATTTGTATTATAGGAATTATTACTGTTGGTTATCTGTTTAACATGTTTCAATATTTAATAATTTAAATAATAAAAAACGTAGTATAGTCGATATTTTTATCAACTATGCTACGTTTCGATTTTTTATTTTATATGATATAGTTCTTTTGAATTATCATCTAAGGATTTAAATTCATAGCCAAGCTCCACAAAATAATTTTTGATACCTTCAAGAGATTTTATTGTGTTATCATTATTTGAGTTTGTGTGCATTAAGATAATTATGTTCGAATTATCTTTGTAAAATTTTTCGTACTGCCTTTTACATATGTTTAAGAGTTCTTGAGGTCCTTTATTGGGATTTAGTGCATCAGTTGTATCTATATGCCAATCAAATATTTTAAAATTATTATTATGTAATTTGTCCACGAATACTTTATCCATTCTTAGATATGAATTCTGTGATCCAAATGGGAATCTTATAATATTGCATTCAATATTGTATCTTTCTCTAAGCAAATCTCTCAATTCTGAGTTCTCTTTAATGAAACTTTCATGTGATCCATAACATTTGTTTCTATTATGTGACATTGTGTGAAGTCCTATCGAATGATTATTATCGACCATTTTTTTCATTGCTTCTGGATTTTCTTTAACCAAACTTCCAACGACGAAAAATGTAGCAGGTAGATTTAAACGTTCAAGTTCATCGAGTAATCTAGGAGTATTTCCTTTTGTTGGACCATCATCAAATGTTAAGTACACATATTTTTTTGGGGAATCTTCTAAAGCTTTTGATGGAATTGGACTTAGAATAAATAGTATAGATAACATTATAAAAATTTTGTTTAATAATTTCATTACTTAAGCTCCTTTGAAATTTGTTTGAAGAATATTATATCCACTGTAATGAAAAATATTTAAATTAAAAAAGCAAAATGTTTAAGAGCATTTCACTTTTTTATACATAAATTAATTTATATTTTATATAAACTTTTATAAATTTTTAGAGTTGAATAACTACATTTTTCCCATGAAAAAATTTTCGATCGTGCATATGCCTTTTCCCCAAGTTTAATTTTTAGATTATCATCGTTTGATAATTTACATAGGGATTCTGAAATTTTTAAAGTATCATGTGGATCAACTTGATATGAAGTATTGCAAACTACTTCTGGTATAGAAGTTACATTAGAGCTAAGTATTGCTTTTCTACAACTCATTGCTTCTAGAAGTGGTAATCCAAATCCTTCATACAAAGAAATATACACAAAAAATTGCGATGCATTATAAAATATTGGTAAATCATTTTCATCAACAAATCCTGTAAATATAATATCATTTTCAAGATTTTCTTTCCTAATTATCTTTGTTAAATTTCTGAACTCTTCTCTTATTTTTCCGAGTAGTACGAGCTTTAGTGGTTTATTAAAATTTTTATAAGCTTTTTTAAAAGCTGAGATTAGATTATATATATTCTTTCTCTTACTAAATCCACCAATATATAAAATAAAATCATAATCAATACCAAACTTATTTTTTAAGAAATTTTTGCAATATGAAATATCTAGAGGTCTAAAATTTTTGTTTGTAGCAAGAGGAGTAACAAAAATTTTATTAGGATCAACTGAAAAAAATCTTATGATTTCCTGCTTTGAGTATTCTGATACAGTTATTATTGCAGATGCTTCATCTATTATATATGGCATTTGTTTTAGAAAGTTTTTTAAATATGATTTTCCGACTGTTTGAGGAAGAACGTAAGGAATTAGATCGTGAATAGTTACTATAGATTTAAAATTTTTTGACAAGATGAGATCTTTATATCCAATCCCATTTTGTGGCATATGAAAGAGCGATAAATTATTTTTGTATAGCAAATTTGGTATATAAGTTTTTTCAAAATACGAGCTATGTTTTCTTGATATGAAATGTATTTGTGAGTTTAATTGTTTAAATTGAGTAGAATTATTTCCGCAATACATTAGATTATAGAAATTTTCTTTATCTATTTTAAGTAAATGAGTTATTAAATTCTTCGTGTAAGTTCCTATTCCAGTACCATGATATAAATGAGATCCCCTTATATCAATTGAAAAATTCATTTAGTTGCTCCTTCTTGATATTTAAATTTAGTATATAAATATTTTATTGATAAATAATAATAATGTTCTATAATAATTCGTTTAATAAAAGGGTGGTATAAAAGTTGAAAAATATTTTGGTTTCTATAATAATGCCTGTATATAACAATGAAAAATATTTATCTGGTGCAATTGAAAGTGTTTTAAATCAAACTCATAAAAATATTGAATTACTGATTTTGGATGATGGATCTACTGATAGTTCTCTTTCAATTATTGAAAATTATGCTATGCATAATAAAAATATAAGATTGGTTTCTAGAGATAATAAAGGAGTTGCAAACTCAATTGATGAGTTACTTAAATATGTAAAAGGTGATTATATAGCTAGGATGGATGGAGATGATTATTCATTTCCAGATCGTATTGAAAAGCAACTTAAATATTTAAAAGAAAACAGTGATGTTGGATTGGTTGGATCTTTTGTTGAAGTTGAGTTAACAGATTATAAGAATAAAGATGATGTCAAATTGTGTGAAGATATATTTAATTTTAAGATTGATGATAAAAATCCTTCAATAAAGTTTTTGAATGGTCACAGGATATGTCATGGAACTTTCATGTGTAGGGCAAAAATATTTGAAGAGGTTAAGTATAATATTAATCTCAATTCTTCTGAAGATTTAGATTTTATATTTAATTTGATAAGTAAAAATTTTAAAGTGGGTATAATAGAAAAGAGATTTTATTTAAATAGGGTTGATTCGGAATTTGTTCATAAACAAAAATATTTAAATGAAAAATATAATGAGGAGATTTTAAAATCTAAACTTAAATTTTTACAATCTTATATAAAAAATAGAGAGGTATGTATAGTTGGTAAGAGTAAATATTCAAATACATTGTACAAAATTTTAAAAAATAACAATATTAAGATTGGAGATTCAATTATTTATGAATATACTAACGATAAGTTTGCTGATTTGGGAAAAAGTTATATTTTTATAGTGGACAAATGTAATTATGAGCATATTAGAGATAGTTTGATTACCCAAGGAAAGAATGATTTGTATGATTTTATATTTATTTAAACTTGAGTTTAGAAAAATATTTTTATATGATTATTAAGAGGTGATGTTCATGAAGGATTATTCTTATAAGATTCTTAATTGCAAGGAATATAGAGATCTTAAAGAAGTAGGTATAGCAAAGTTTATATTGGAAAATTCCTTAAAATTAAGATTGGTTATTATACAAGTTGGTGATGATTTTGCAAGTAATTCATATATTAACAACAAATTAAAGGCATGTGAGAGATGTAGAATTGAATCAGAATTGATAAAGCTAGATGAAAAAGTGAGTCAAGATGAATTGCTAAAAATTATACATAGATTGAATGAAAGTGATAATGTAACAGGTATTATTGTTCAATCTCCATTACCATCACATATTGATTCACAAGTTATAAATGATTCTATATTGTATATGAAAGATGTTGATGGATTTTCAATTGTTAATAAAGGAAAACTTTATAATAATCAAGATTGTTTAGTTCCATGTACTGCTCAAGGAGTTATAGAAATATTAAAGCATAATAATATAGAGATTTCTGGTAAAAATGTAGCAGTAATTAATAGAAGTGATTTGGTAGGTAAACCATTAATGCATTTATTTTTACAAAATAATGCAACTGTAACAGTGTGTCATTCTTATACTGATAATTTGAAAGAGATATGTTTAAGATCAGATATTGTGGTTATTGGTATAGGACAGCCTAATTTTTTGAAAAGTGATTTTATTAAAGATGATGCAGTTATTTTAGACGTTGGTATAAATTTTGTAGATGATAAATTATGTGGGGATGTAGATTTTTTTGATTGCATAGAGAAGTGTTCAAAAATAACAACGGTACCAGGTGGAGTTGGATTATTAACAGTAACTAATTTATTGAGTAACGTTGTAAAAGCATATTCGATACAAACACAATAAAAATATTCATCTAAAACAGTTAAAATAATGTAAATATTTATTATTATTATTTGAAAAATTTTTTGGATATTATATAATTGAACATATAGTTATGGAAAAAAATGGGACAAAAGGGGAATGGCTTTGGAAAAATTGTATAGCATTAAGGAATTATCACAAAAATTTAATGTGTCAGAAAAACACATCTATGAAGAATTAAGGAAAACAAAGGAACTTAATGAAAGCATCATTTACAAGAGTAAAAAAACATATTTAGATGAGTCAGGATTACAAATATTAACTGATATAATGTGCAAAGATATTGAAACATCAAATGATATTATTGATAGAGATGAACCTGAGATTGAACAGATAGAAATTACAACTGATTCTTCTAAAATTGATGATGAGACTTTACATATTAATGAAGAATCTTTATTAGATAAAAAAAATCCAGATGAGTCAATAAATCTTCTTACAGAACAGATTAAGGAGAAAGATAATCAGATTAAAAAATTGATGTCTATAATCGAAAATAGTCAATTTCTTATGGAGAAAGATAGGGAACAATTGTTACAAGAAACAATGTATTATAAAACTTTAGAAATGCTTGAAGAAAGAGCATCAAAATTTGATGAAAATATTCCATATTTAAGAAGTAAGTTGGATGCTAAGAAGAATTCAAAAAAATGGTGGAAGAAAAATTAATATTTGCACAAAAAACTCCCTATAAGTTAATATGGGAGTTTTTTGTTTTTAGGAGGATATAGATATTATGGTAAAAAATATTGGGGTTATTTCTGATACACATGGTTTAATACGCTCAGAAGTTTATGAATTTTTTAGAGATTGTGATCTTATTATTCATGCAGGAGATATAGTGAAGGAAAGCACAATATATGAGCTTGAAACTATATGTAAAGTTGAGGCAGTTAGTGGAAATAACGATTTTAATTTAGATCATAATAAATACCCAGATAATAAAAAATTAAATATAAATGATAGTCTTAATGTTTATGTTATACATGATTTAAGTTATATGAATGAGGAATACATAAATTATGATATAGTTATACATGGTCATACTCATAATCCATCAGAAAAATATATAAACAATACATTGATTTTAAATCCAGGAAGTTTTGGTCCAAAGAGATTTTCCCTTCCAATAAGTTTAGCAGTTATAAATATTGAAAATAAAATACAAGTTAAATTTTTTCAGATATAATAAAATTAAATATTGCTTTAATAAACATAAAAAAGACCGCATAGCAGAGGTTGTAATCTGTTATGTGGTCTTTTTAATTTTTTACATCTTTGATGCGATTAAATCTTCAATTTCATTTTCATTAGGCATCCTATTAATAGCTTTACGGGAGAAAACTAACGCACCATCTATAAATACATCGAATACACCATTGACAGATGGAAGTAGTTCAAAATTAGAAATATTAGTTTTGTATTCATCTAGTATTTTATTCAATAGAGTAACTACTCTAGGAAGATGATTTCAAACAGTACAATATTTTATAGTTATCTTCATTTGTTTAATCTCCTTAATTTAAATTTTAACCGAAATCAAAATCAGCTGAATCTAGACTTTCATTTTCAACATTATCTATCTCAGTCCCATTTGAAGTATCATTGTTATCTGGTGTAGATGGAGGTTGAATAGTAGTTTCATTGTTGTTTGTATTGCCATTACCATTGTTAGTATTATCTGTATTTTCATTATTATTATCATTATTTGGTGGCACTTCTGTGCTGTTATTAGAACCAGAACCATTTCCATCTCCAGGAGGAGAAGGAGTTATCGTAGAACTACCATTATTCGAATTTTCAAAATCAGGAAGGATAGGAATATCTTCAATTAATGGTGGATCATCTATGTCTGTTTCTGTATCATTTATAGGAGGCTTATTATCTATAGGTGGTATTGTATTATTGTCAGATGCATCACTATTATCTGGATTTGATGTATTACTGTCATCTGGAGTGGTTGGAGTGTTATTTTCATCTTCAAACCATTCTTCATCTGGATCTACTCCGTCTTGATTTAAATTGTCGTCGTTGTCAGGTAATTCATATGATCCATTATCGTATACTTTGGGTGCAACGTACTTTTGGTCACTCAAATATACGCTAGGAGTGTATTTTCTATTTAGGAACACACGAGTTTCTTTTAGATACTCAGGAGTATTTGCTGTAGCTATTGCTCCTGTTAAAGAGTTAATAGTTACAGGAACGTGTACGTCACAAGTATGAGTTGGAACAGTACCTTTTATAAATAACTCTGTATAAACTTTACTTCCCCTAGGATCAGAGGCACAATATTGAGTAGTCAATAGTCCAGATACACTGCAAATGTTTGCTGATACTATATTTTCAGGTCTTGGAATCTCTACAGGTGGAAGAGATTCATGTGCTTTCTCCATGATCTTACCGAATAATGCACTGGCTGTAGATCCACTAAAAGGTTTTTTACCATATTTATCCGTAAGTTCTGTAGGTTTATCTGCTCCAATCCATATAGCGGCAGCCATATAAGGAGTTGTACCTGCAAACCATAAATCTTTGATATTTTCAGTTGTACCAGTTTTACCAACCACAGGTATATCACCGAATTTAGCAGGTCTAGAAGAATATCTTTCAACAGGACCTTTTAATAAATCGTACATTATATATGCAGTTTCAGGAGAAACGACTTGGGTTTTTTCTGGTTTATTTTCTAATATTACTTTACCATTTTTATCTACAACGTGGGTATAAGTTATAGGTTCAGTCAAAATACCACCATTTGCAAAAACACTAAATGCTGAAGCTAAAATTAACGGGTTACCGCCATCTAAATTATTAGGATCATTATTAAATTGACCTAAAGCTAATGTTGCAATGCTATCTTTTGAATTTTCATTATAATGTAAACCGAATTTTTGACCATACTCTAGTGCATTTTTTGTTCCAACTTTATCAACTATTTTTATGGCTGATAAATTAATAGATCTTTCAAGAGAGTATCTAACATTTGTGTATCCTATAAAATTATTTTTAACTTCGTTTGTTGGATTCCAGCCACCATATTTTGAAGATAATTCTTTAGATAGAGGTGAATCCTCAACTCCTGTTCCAGCATGACCTAATTTTAAGTCAATAAGAGGAGTGTAAGCTGTTAATGGTTTTGTTGTTGATCCGATGGAACGCAAAAATTTATCAGAAGCAGCTCTATTATATGAGTTAGCATCTTGATCTCCACGTCCACCAATAATTGCCTTAGTATGACCAGTTTTAAAATCAATAACGACGGCAGACATTTGGGGTTGAATTATACCATTCTCATCTGTCCATTCAGCTAAATTTATATAACTTGTTGCATTATCAAGTACATATTGAGCATGGTCTTGTAAACTTTTATCCATTGTAGTGTAAATTTTAAGTCCATCATTTCTCAAGTGAAGTTTTACTTCTTCATCAGTATATCCGTAAACTTCCTTTAAATCTTTAGTTAATTCTTCAACCACAGGTCTTGCGAACCATTCATAATTGTAACTATCATTAACTTTTTTAATATCAAAGCCTATTTTATCAGTATTTATTTCTTCAACCGCTTTATTATAATCTTCTTGACCAATGTATCCAAGCTCGAGCATTTTATTCAAGACTGTTATCGCTCTATTTTTATAAAATTGACTATCTTCAGAGTTTACAGCACTCGAATAATATTTTGTAGGATGTTGTGTTGATCCAGCTAAGAATGCAGATTGTGCAAGTGTAAGATCTTTTGCATTTTTCGAAAAATACTGTAATGCGCCAGCTTCAACGCCATAAGCATTACCACCAACAAATATTGTGTTCAAATATATTTCTAATATCTGATCTTTTGACATTTGTTTTTCTAATTCCAAGGCTAAATAAATTTCACGTATTTTCCTAACCACAGATACTTCATTAGTGAGAATATTATTTTTAATAACTTGTTGGGTTAATGTAGAAGCTCCATGCAATCCTGATTGTTTATTTAAAATTTTCTTAATATCAGTTATTACCGCACTTATTATACGTTGTATATCTATCCCTGAATGTTGATAAAATCTTTCGTCTTCTATAGCGATAAATGCATTCCGTAATTGAAGAGGCATTTCATCTAATGAAATTACATACCTTTTTTCAGCTTTTAATACTTCATCCATAAACTCGCCATCAGCATCAAAGAGTTGTGATGCTTGATCAAGATCAGTAACGGCCTCTATAGTTAATGGAGGAGAAGTCTTAATTATTGCAAAAGTAAATCCAAAAACAGTAATAGCACCAATTAAAAATATAGCTAATAAGAAAATTAGAAACGTTGTAATAATTTTTTTTGTTTTTTTACTGCTTTTATTATTAATATTATTCTGAATAGTTTCACTATTTTTGTCTTCGTTATTTAAGTTTGAACTATTGCTAGAATTATTATTTGACATATATTCCTCCTAGTAAATTCTTGCTCCTTGTTTAATTAGGTAATCCATTAAATTATATAACTATCAAAAAAAAATGTAAATATGGCAATATCGAAACAAATATAAAATTCAAGGATACTTGTAATTATTTTTTATTTGACTTATATTTTTAATTCTTTCATGAAATTAATAATCTATACTTTCAGAGTGAGTAGTTTTTGAAAAATTATAATTATGATTTAGGAGTGATTCTATGATATACGGTGATACGAATGGTATTAAAAGAAGTTATCTTAATGAACTTGAAGATATATATGATATTAGACTTGATAAGAATTTAATTATTAGCGAAGAAATTTTATATAAGATATGTGAAATAAGTTTTAAGATTAACAAGGAAATATGTATTGTTTTATTAAGAAATGGAAATGTTCATAGTATTTCGATTGGAACAAATGCTGATGCAAAGATTCATATTGATTTAAAGGATAAAAAGAAGTTAAGTGGATGCAGGGTAATTCATACACATTTAAATTCATCCCCTAAGTTGTCGGATGTTGATATTGCAAGTTTAAAGAATTTAAGATTGGATGCAATATCAGCAGTTAATGTTACTGATGAAAATTTATTCAATGGGTTTTCAATAGGAATGTTAAATAATGGTGATAATGAGTATGAAGAGTATGTTTTTTATAATTTAAAAGATTATTTAGATTTTAATATTTTCTCTAAGATTCAAGACATAGAGAAGAATTTTAAAGTTGAAATATATGAAAATGAAATTAGTGATAATTGTGTTTTAATAGGGTGTGATACTCTTGAAAGTCTTGAAGAATTAAGAGAGTTAGCTTATGCTTGCAACATAAATGTTAAAGATATGTTTTTTCAAAATAGAGATAAGGCTGATTCTGTGTATTACATAGGTAAGGGAAAAATTAAAGAAATATTAAACTCTATTTATCATAGGAACATAACACTATTAATTTTTGATGATGATTTGTCAGGATCTCAAATACGCGTTCTTGAAGAAATGTCAGGAATTAGAGTTATAGATAGGACAACATTGATTTTAGAAATATTTAATAGGAGGGCAAAATCTAAAGTTTCTAAATATCAAGTTGAATTGGCTATGTTGAAATATAAATATTCAAAATTGAGAGGATTGAGTAGTTACTTAAACAGAACATCTGGGGGAATTGGTTTAAGAGGAGGATCAGGAGAAACTAAACTTGAAACTGATAGGAGATATGTAAGAAGTAAGATTGATTATTTGAAGAAAGAAATTGAGAAAATAAAGTTAG
This sequence comes from Candidatus Arthromitus sp. SFB-mouse-NL, assembly GCF_000709435.1. NCBI lineage: Bacteria > Bacillati > Bacillota > Clostridia > Eubacteriales > Clostridiaceae > Candidatus Neoarthromitus > Candidatus Arthromitus sp. SFB-mouse-NL. The sequence continues at coordinate 949,176 of NZ_CP008713.1, read as the reverse complement.
AGAGAAGTGTACAAAGAGATGCAAGAATAAAAAATAATATACCACAGGTTTCGATTGTAGGTTATACAAATGCTGGGAAGTCTACATTAAGAAATTATATTTATTCAACATCTAATGTCGGTGAAGTGGATTTGGATAAAAAACTTGTAATTGAAGCAGATATGTTATTTGCGACTTTAGATACAACCGTTAGAAAAATTTTGTTACCGAGAAAAACTTTAATTTCTTTGACAGATACAGTTGGTTTTATAAAAAAGTTGCCACATGATTTGGTTGATGCATTTAAGTCAACATTGGAAGAGGTTATTTATAGCAGTTTACTCTTACATGTTGTAGATATTTCTTCAAATAATTTTGAAGTTGAAATAAATACGACTGATAATGTTTTGAAAGAAATAGGGATTAAGAATTTAAACAGGATACTAATATTTAATAAAATAGATAAATTAAAAAATAGTGAGCTTGAGGAATTGAAATCAAAAATATATAAATTATATCCTTCTGATAAAATAGTATTTATTTCTGTCATCGAAAAAATTAATATAGATAAGTTACTAAATTTAGTTGAGGAAACTCTAAGTTTAAATTACCAAAATGTATCTTTGCTAATTCCATATGATGATTATTCGATATTAAATAGTGTTTATGAAAGTTATAAAATTATAAAAGAAGAGCATTTGGATAAAGGTACATTTGTTAATTTTGATATACCGAAGAGTGAATTAGATAGATTTAAAAAATATATTATTGAAGATTTGGAGAATTAGAAATTGAGTTATAAAACTATTATAGGCGATGCATATTATGAATTCGAAGAGAAGAGGTCTGTCTTTATTGGATATATTAAACATATTGAATCAGAAGATGAGGCTAAAAATTTTATAGAATACATAAATAGTAAGCATTATGATTCTAAGCATAATGTTTACGGGTACATAGTTGGTGGTAATATGTTAATTCAAAGATATACAGATGACGGTGAACCCCAAGGTACTGCTGGTATACCAATAATAGAACTAATAAAAAAGAGAAAATTAACGGATGTTATTATTGTGGTAACAAGATATTTTGGGGGAATTCTTCTAGGTGTTGGAGGATTAACTAGGGCTTATGTAAATGGAGCCAATGGGGCGATTAATAATGCAAGGATAGTTGACAAAGTTTTGGGAAATGAAATTTTAATAATTGTTAAGTATGATTTGGTTGGTAAATTACAATACTTTTTTAATGAAAATAAAATCCATATAAAAGATACTTTATATGAAGATAGGGTTATTTTTAAAGTTAGATGTGAGAAAATTGATGTAAACAAGTTTTTATCCGATATAACTGATTTAACTTCAAATAATTTGAGTGTTGAAATTAGTGATGATGTTATGTATTTTAAAGATGAGGGAAAGTATTTTCTAAATAATGAGGTTTAATAAAATTAGGAGAATTAAGTTATGGAGTTAAATGATTCAAATATCAATCTAAAAGAGCTTAAGAAAATAATAAAGAATTTTGAATTGGAACGAGGATGGGATAAATTTAGAAACCCTAAGGATCTTAGTATGAGTATAGCTATCGAAGCTGCAGAACTTATGGAAATATTTCAGTGGGATACAACTGATGAGGCATATAACATAAAAAATAGTGATAAGTTTAATCATTTTTGCGAAGAATTAGCAGATGTGATGATCTATTCAATTTCTTTAGCTAACAGTTTAGATATCGATTTATATGGAAATATAATGGAGAAACTGTATAAAAATTCTATAAAATATCCTAAGAAAAGTAAGGAGAATAAATAATGGCAGGTCATAGTAAATGGCATAATATACAAGCGCGTAAAAGTAAAGTTGATGCAAAAAGATCAAAAATATTTACAAAACTTATAAAAGAGATATCTGTTGCAGCTAAAATGGGTGGATCAAGTATTGAAGGCAATTCAAAACTCAAAGATGCTATAGAAAAGGCTCAACATAATAATGTTCCAAGAGAAACAATAGAGAGAGCAATAAAAAAAGGGGCAGGAGAATTAACAGGGGATAATTATGAAACTTTAATTTATGAAGGTTATGGTCCATTTGGAGTTGCAGTTATAGTTAAAACTTTGACAGATAATAAAAATAGAACTGCAGGGAATATAAGACATATATTTTCTAAATTTTCTGGTAATCTCGGATCTAGTGGTTGTGTTAGTTATATGTTTAAAGAAATTGGTGAAATTGTAGTTGATAGGTCTCAGGATATAAGTGAAGATGAAATAATGGAAATTGCTTTTAATTATGGAGCTGATGATTTTCAAACACACGAAAAGGAAAATGTATATGTAATTAAAAGCAATGCCGATAATTTTAAGAAGATAAAAGATGAGCTTGATTCAGAAAATATTGATTTTTTAGAAGCCGAAATAAGATTGCAAGCAGATACGAATGTTTTATTAACTTCAGACGAGGATATTGAAAAGATAGAGAAATTTATAGATATGTTAGAAGATGATGAGGATGTTCAAGAAGTCTATTGTAATGCAGAATATGAATTTGAATAGTTAAATTTTTAAGAGTGTGTTGTGATTTCAATACACTCTTTTCATTTTTTATCTAAATATGTATAGAAATTGAATATTTTATACATAATCCTAACAAGGAGTGAGAGATAATGAAAAATAAATTTTTAAATAATAATAAAAATAATTTTATAATATTAGGGATAATCGGTATATCTATACTAATTTTTTTGAGTGCCTATATGATTACCTATAAAGTTATTAGTTTTAAAAATGATACAAATTTTGTGAATAGGAATAGTTATGAATCGATATCTAAAAATAATACTAGAGATTTAGTTATAGTGAGCCAAAATGATGATGGTGAATTTATGGAAAAAAATAGGATGAAACTAGAATTAATGGATATTAATAAAATTTTTACTGACGTATATCCATTAGGAAAGTATGAAATAATCGATTTTAATGATAAATCTATTGTCTTAAAAGAAAAAGATGAAAATAATTTTAATCCAAATATGTATTACATAGGTGAGAAAAATGGTTATATAACTGTATTTAAATCAGACAATAATGGTAAATTATTTATTGAAAATGAAAAAGTAGATATAAGCAGTAAGAAGGTGGATTCTTTACCTGTATCTGATAGAAATTTAGTATTAAATTACCAATTAAGCTCTGACAATAGAGATGAGATGCAGTATATATTAAGCGAACTTGAAACTTAAATAATTTGATCAACTTTAGTTGAAAAAAATTAATACGAATGGTAAATTTAGTATATAATAATTAATTTTAAAATTAAAAAAGGTCATGTTGTATGTATGAATATATAGAGGGAATATATAGAGGTTTAAATAAAGATTATGTAATTATAGAAAATCAAGGTATTGGATATAGGATTTTTACTTCGGGTAACAGTATTTATTCAATGCCAAATATAGATAGTAAGGTTAGACTTTATGTTGAACAGATAGTGAGACAAGATTTTATAGGTTTATATGGATTTATAAATAAATATGAATTAGAAATGTTCTTAAAGTTAATAAATATAAATGGAGTTGGATCTAAAGCTGCATTAGCGATATTGTCTATTAATACTGTGGATACATTGAGAGAAGCAATTTATTATTCTGATGAATCTGTATTGATGAAAGCAAATGGTGTTGGAAAAAAAACAGCACAACGTATAATACTTGAACTAAAAGATAAGATATCGCTAGCAGTACCTGATAGAGTTAGTCAAATTAGTGTTGACTATAAATCTAGCAGTATTTTAACTGAGTCACGGGAGGCATTGTTATCTTTAGGATTTGATGAAAAGAGTATAAATAAAGTCTTGGATCAAGTGGTAGAAGAGTTTTCTGATAAATCATTAGAATTTATAATAAAAGAGTGTTTGAAAAGTTTGATGAGGTGATGTTATGGATGGTAGATTAGTTAACACATCATTTTCTATGAATGATTCAAAGGAGTATAGTTTAAGACCTGTAAATTTTAATGAATATATAGGTCAGAGTAAAGTTAAAAGTAATTTAAAAGTATTTATTGAAGCAGCAAATATGAGAGGTGATGCATTAGATCATGTTTTATTTTATGGTCCACCAGGACTTGGGAAAACCACACTTGCTAGTATTATTTCCAAAGAAATGAATAGTAGCATTAGAATAACTTCGGGTCCAGCAATTGAAAAGCCTGGAGATTTAGCTGCTATATTGACATCACTTGAGGAAAAGGAGATATTATTTATAGATGAAATACATAGATTAAGTCGAACAGTTGAAGAAATTTTATATAGTGCTATGGAAGATTACGCTTTGGATATTATTATAGGTAAAGGGCCACAAGCGAAGTCTATAAGAATAGATTTGGCTAAGTTTACATTGGTTGGAGCTACTACTAGATTAGGACTTTTAACTTCACCTTTAAGAGATAGATTTGGTGTATTATTACCAATGGATTATTATACAAATGATGAGTTGAAGGAAATAATAATAAGGTCGTCTAAAATTTTATTTATGGAAATAACTGATGATGCAGCTCTTGAAATAGCAAAATGTTCTAGAGGTACGCCGAGGGTTGCTAATAGAATTTTAAAAAGAGTACGTGATTTTGCACAAGTTAAGAAAAATAATTTAGTTGATATAGATTTAGCTAGACACTCTCTAGATCTTTTAGAAATTGATGAATTTGGATTAGATAAAATAGATAAGAGAATTTTAGAGGCTTTAGTTTTTAATTTTAAAGGTGGTCCCACAGGGATTGAAACTATAGCACATTTTTTATCAGAAGAAATCAGTACATTAGAAGATGTATATGAACCATTTCTTATACAACAAGGTTTCATAATTAGGACACCTAGGGGTAGAATTGCAACTGATAAGACATATAAATACTTTAATATTAACAGATGAAATATGGAGTGATTTATGGATATAGATTTATTTGATTTTAATTTACCAGATAGACTTATAGCTCAAAAACCATTAGAAAATAGGGAATCGTCTAAATTAATGGTTGTTAACAGAAAAGAAGATAGTGTTGTACATAGTGAATTTTTTAATGTAGTTAATTATATGGAGAAAGATGATGTATTGGTTTTAAATGATACGAGGGTTGTACCTGCTAGGATTTATGGGGTAAGTAGATACGGAGGTAAAATAGAGTTTTTATTAGTTAAAAATATAGAAGGAAGAATTTGGGAGGTTATGTGTAAGCCTGGGAAAAGAGCTTCTATTGGTAAAAAATTTCATTTTGGAAATGGTGAAATTGAAGCTACCGTAATAGGCATAAAACCAGATGGAAATAGGATTGTTGAACTTATTTATGATGGTAATATATATGATGTATTGAATAGGAATGGGGATATTCCGATACCACCATATATAAAAGAAGTATTGTATGATAAAGAAAGATATCAAACTGTATACTCGGATAAAATGGGATCAATTGCGGCACCTACGGCTGGTCTTCATTTTACGAAGGAATTATTGTGTAGAATAAAAAATAAAGGTGTAAAAATCGTTTATGTAACATTACATGTTGGTTTAGGGACATTTATGCATGTTAAAACTAAAAATATTAATGATCATTTTATGCATTCTGAGTATTATGAAATTAGTGATTATACTGCTGAAGTTATTAATTTCGCAAAGTCTAGAGGAAATAAAATTATATCTGTTGGAACTACTACTGTTAGGGTTCTCGAAACTGTATTTACTAGAAATGGTAAATGTATAGGGGATAAGGGATATACAGATATATTTATAAAACCAGGATATAAATTTAAAGTTATTGATTCATTAATAACTAATTTTCATTTACCTAAATCTACACTCATCATATTAATTAGCGCATTTTATAATAGAGAAAAAATATTAACTATATATGAAAAAGCAATATTAAATAATTATAGATTTTTTAGTTTTGGTGATAGTATGATTATAATTTGATTGATGTATCTTTGGAGGATGATTATGTATAGATTGTTAAATGTAGATGGTAGGGCTAGACGTGGTGAATTTAAAACAGTACATGGTATAATACAGACTCCAGTTTTTATGAATGTAGGAACTTTGGGTGTGATTAAAGGGGCTATTTCGACAGTAGATTTAAATAAAATAAATTGTCAAGTAGAATTATCTAATACTTATCATTTACATATTAGACCTGGTGATGAAAATGTGAAAAAATTAGGTGGTTTACATAAATTTATGAATTGGGATAAGCCGATTTTAACTGATTCAGGTGGTTTTCAGATTTTTTCGCTTTCTAATTTAAGAAAAATAACAGAAGATGGAGTAGAGTTTAATTCGCATTTAGATGGTAAAAAGATTTTTATTGGTCCAGAAGAGAGCATGAGAATACAAAGTAATTTAGCTTCAACTATAGCTATGGCTTTTGATGAATGTATACCAAACCCATCTGATCGAAGCTATGTTGTTAGTTCGGTTTCTCGTACTACTAGATGGTTGAAGAGATGTATAACTGAATTAAATAGATTAAATAACACAAAAGATACTATTAATAGTGAACAATTGTTATTTGGAATTAATCAGGGTGGAATATATAAAGATATAAGAATTGAACATGCAAAGAAGATATCTGATCTTAATCTATCTGGTTATGCTATAGGTGGATTAGCAGTTGGCGAAACCAAAGAAGAAATGTATGACGTTATAGAAGAAGTGGTACCATATTTACCGATAAATAAGCCTATATATTTAATGGGTGTAGGTACACCTGAAAATATTTTAGAGGCAGTATATAGAGGTGTCGATTTTTTTGATTGTGTATTGCCGGCAAGGAATGGTAGACATGGTCAAGTTTTTACTAGTACAGGTAAAATTAATTTAATTAATAAAAAATTTGAACTTGATGATAATCCTATTGATGAAAAATGTTTTTGTGAGGCATGTAAAAATTATTCTAGAGCATATATACGCCATTTATTTAAGGCTAAAGAAATGCTTGCTATGAGATTATGTGTATTGCATAATTTGAATTTTTATAATAAACTATTAGAAGAAATTAGAAAATCTATTGAATTAAATCAATTCTCTGCATTTAAGAATCAAAAGTTTAGAGAATGGGGAATACGCTAAAAGGAGATTTTTTATGAGTTCTTTTGTTAATCTACTTATACCTATAGGATTTTTAATAATCTTGTATGTAATAATGATACTTCCAGAGACGAGAAGACGAAAGAAGTATCAATCGATGCTTGATAATATAAAAGTTAATGATAAGGTTATTACTAGAGGTGGAGTTGTTGCTAAGGTTATATCTATAGATAATGATAAAAATGAGGTTGTTTTAGAGACTGCTCCTGATAAGACAAGAATGACTTTTTTGAAAAATTCTATAGGAACTATAGTAGTTGAGTCTGTAGAAAAGATTGATATTAAATCTGATAATTCGTAGTTTAAAAGAGGATGTTTGTTGTTTTAATGTCCTCTTTTATTTTATAAGTGTTTTAAATTGTTATTGAAAAAAGTTTACAAATATATTACAATATTTATGTGATTTATATTTTAGTTTAAGGAGAAGATATATGTTATCTAAAAAAATTCTAAAATTAGTTTTAGCTATTGTTTCAATTGCGTTTTTATGTCCTAATTTTTCACATAATGTAGAATCAAAAGATTTTAAAAATGTCAATCTTAGATCTATTCTATTAAGAGATGGAGATAGTAATGAAAGTGAAGAATCTAAACCATTACCGGGTGAAGAGGGTGCGATATCGATTAATAGTGCTACAACAGAAGAAGAGTTTATTAAATATTTGAGTGAGTATTCAGAATTTGCAGTTACCGAGCAGTTTAAGTTAACTAAAAAGATTATAGAAGCTATTAAAGCAAAAATTAATAATGAAGATTATATCAATTTTGAAATTTATGGAAAAGGAATTTTAGTAATAGAAGCTGATCTTATAGTTAATGATCCGAATAGATTTAGAATAATTAGAGGTGGGGGAAAAGAGGGATCTTTATTAAAAGCAGAAACCTTGAATACTCCTATTAATATTAAAGGTATAGAGATTCAAAATGATTTAATAGATCAACCTATAATTGATAGAGTAGATAATGTGCAGCTAGTATTTACTTCAAATAAAATTTTTAATGGTTTTTTAAATCCAGTATCTAGTAATAATAATTTTGTTGTGGAATCCACATCGAAGATTGTTGGACAAGATTATATAGATATGTCTGCTGTATTAAAATCACCTGTTGATTTTTCTAATAATTTGAATTTACTTATTCAGTGTTTCCTTTCTACTCAAAAACATATGGGTACTATGAACTTAGATCTTGAAAAATCAGGAAATATGGAATTTAAATCTGTAGAAGATGGAAAAATAATCGATTTAGATGGGGGATATACTTATAATTTAATACCTGATATTGACTATACTGATGAACAAGAAAATCAGTTTATTATATATGCTAATATTTTAAATTTTAATACTTTTAATTTAGAGCGTGCAAATTTAACGCATGATAGTGTAAGTTTAAGTGTTTTTTTTGGTACAAATGGTAATGATAAAAATGGGAAGAGGCAGTATCCATTGACTCTTGAGATTAAAGATGGTTCAGGAATTATTAAAGAAATGCTTATATTAGAAGGAAAAGAAGGAGATAGAAAATCTTATACGATAAATAATTTGTTACCTAATACAACTTATACTGCTACTTTAAGAGATAATTTAGGAAATGAGATTTCAAAAGAAACTTTTGAAACTCTTTCAGATATGGGTAGTGAAAGTTCTAATAATCGTATAATTAGTATACTATCTTCTGATGTAGTGAGATTGAATGATGTAAGCATAGCAGTTAATATTACTGATGAATCTTTACTAGAAAGTTTTAAGACAGGAAAAGATTTTTCAGTTGGTATTGAGGGTATAAGCGTATCTTTTGACGGATCAATACTTAAATTAGAAGGTCTTGTTCCAGACAAGGAATATAAAAATTTGTCTCTTACTTATGTAGATAATAAGAATGTAAAAAAAATTGTGAATATTACATTTTTTAGAGCTGGTATGCCTAGGAATTCAATTGGGGAGTTTGTAGTAGATGTGTATAAAAAATCTATGGGTAGACATCCAGATGAAGTGGGTTTTGCATATTGGTATAAAAACATCGAAAGTAAAACTGTATCTCCTCAAACTTTTGTATTGAATATTTTGACTGAAAAAGAATTTATAGATAGATACGATACAGCAGAAGAAAAGATAGAAGCGTTTTATGGAGTAATTTTAGGAAGAAATCCTGATGAAGAAGGTTTGAAATTTTGGTTAGATGAGTATAATTCTTTACTTGCTAATGGAAATACTGAATCAGTATCTTTATCACAAATTGCTAATAGAATGGTTAACGAAGAAGAATTTATCAATAGATGTAAAGAATTATTTAAATCTAATATTGATAGGAGAATGTGGTAAATAATAAAAGATTTACCAAAAGATGTGAATAGTTATTTAACAAAGATTTTTTCAGTAAAGGACGAATATTTGAATAATAATTTATCGAGTAAGATAATAGAATTGATATTTTAAATAAATGTTCGTAGTTCGATAGAATTGTAATTCTATCGAACTTTTTTATGGTATAAGGAGGTTTTATAAAAAATAATAATTCTAGATTTTAGAAAACAAATATGTTATAATTTTCCGGAGTTCATTTTGGGAGGTAAGTTTAGTGAAACATATTAAAATTTTGGTTAAAAATACAATAAAAGATACATTAAAAGATACAAATTGTAAGGAATGTGCAAATTCTTGTCAATCTGCATGTAAGACTTCGTGCACAGTAGCTAATATAGTTTGTGAAAAATAAGTGAGGTATATATAGATTATTTTTTGAGATTATTTTAATAGGCTGATTTGATCGGTCTATTTATTTTTTATATGATATGGAGGAATAGATAGTATTATGGAGTTAATTCATAAATTTTTTATAGATGATTTCAGATATGTTTTGGATGTTAATACAGGGTCTCTTATGGAAATTGATGAGATTACTTATGATGTATTAGATGCGAACGAGCCTCTTACATTAAGTGAGGCTGTTAGAAGGTTTGAAAATAAATATTCTGAAGCTGATTTAGAGGAAGTTTTATCAGAGATAGAAGAGTTAATTAGTGATAATATATTATATACTAAAGATATGTATGAAGAAAAAGTTAAAATAAATAATGAACAAGAATATATGAAGGCCATGTGTTTAAATGTTGTTCATGATTGTAATTTAAAGTGTAAATACTGTTTTGCTGATGAGGGAGAGTACAAGGGTAAAAGGGAAATTATGACTCTGGATGTTGCCAAGAGAGCATTGGATTTTTTGATAAGTCAAAGTGGACCAAGATATAATATTGAAGTTGATTTATTTGGTGGTGAACCGCTTATGGCATTTGATATGATAAAACAATTAGTTGAGTATGCAAGAAGCATAGAGAAAAAGGTCAATAAAAATATAAGATTTACCTTAACAACAAATGGGATTTTATTAAATGATGAAATTATTGAATATTTAAATAAGAATATGAAAAATATAATATTGTCAATAGATGGTAGAAAAGAAGTAAATGATAATATGAGATTAACAGCAGTAGGAACAGGCTCTTATGATATTATAATTGATAAGATTAAGAAACTTGTGGAAGGAAGAGAGGAAGGGAAAGAGTATTACGTAAGGGGTACTTATACGCATCAAAATTTGGATTTTTCAAATGATTTTTTACATCTAGCTGATAAGGGATTTAGAGAAATTTCTCTTGAACCAGTTGTTGTTAAGGAAGATACAGAAATATCCATACGTTTTGAAGATTTAGAGCAAATTTATGATGAATATGATAAAATTTATAGATATTTAAGGGACTCTATTGATAAAGGTAAGAATGTTAATTTTTATCATTATAATATAAATTTGCAAGGCGGTCCTTGTGTTTATAAAAGAGTTTCTGCATGTGGTGCTGGATTTGAATATATAGCTATTACTCCAAGTGGAGATATTTATCCATGTCATCAATTTGTTGGCAAGAAAGAGTTTATTATTGGAAATATTAATTCTTTATATAAGGATAAAATAACAGAACCACAGATTGTAAGTGAGTTCAAAGATGCTAACATATATAAAAAAGAAGATTGTAATAAGTGTTGGGCAAGGTTTTATTGTAGTGGTGGTTGTCAGGCTAATAATCATGAATTTACAAATTCAATATTAAGCCCATATAAGATAGGATGTGCATTGCAGAAAAAAAGAATTGAAATGGCCATAGCATTGAAGGCCTATGAAAAATCTAAAGAAAAAGTAACTAACTAATAAAATTATTACTATAGAGATAAGTTTATTTGAGGAGGTATATTGTGAAAAAAGATAAACTTACTTCGAAAGGATCCTCGCTATTTATTTTTATTTTAGTGTTATTATTATTTTTATTTTGTACATTTTGGGGATTTAAAGGATTTGAAATTTCAGGATACAAATTTAAAAATTTTAATGATTCTATACAAAAGGGACTAGATCTTCAAGGTGGAGTTTCTGTTTTACAAGAGATAGTTGATGAAAATATAACTAAAGAAACACTTCAAAATACTAGAGAGTTATTATCTTTAAGAGTTAATAAATTTGGATTGAGTGAACCTGTTGTTACTATAGAGGGGAGTAATCGTATAAGAATCGATCTTGCAGGCGAATTTGATTCTAATGATATAGTTAAAACTCTTACATCTACAGGTCAGTTAAATTTTAAAAATGAAGAAGGAAATGTACTGCTTACTGGTAATGATGTTAAAAATGCCACTGCAGTTTTAACGCAGGATGGGAAAGCAATAATACAATTAAAATTCACGGATGAAGGAACAAAGAAATTTGCTGAAGCTACAGGGAATAATATAAATAAAACTATAGAGATAAGCATGGACGATCAAGTATTAACAAAACCTGTGGTTAATACTCAAATAACTGATGGAGAAGCAATAATAGAAGGTTCGATGAGTTTCGAAGAGGCTAATAAAATTGCAAGTATTATTCAATCAGGAGCATTGCCAGTTACACTTAAGACTATATCCGTGAATAAGGTTGGTCCGACGTTGGGGGCAGAATCTCTCCCAAATACAATAAAGGCTGGTTTAATAGGATTCATTTTCATATTAATTATTATGTTTATTAGATATAGGTTTCCCGGAATTCTTTCTGTATTTTCTTTAGCAATTTACATGATTTTATTTTTATTTGTATTTGCACTTATAGGTGCTGTTTTAACATTGCCAGGTATAGCGGGTATATTACTAACTTTGGGAATGGCTATTGATTCTAATATTTTGATATTTGAGAGGATAAGAGAAGAATTAAAAAAAGGAAAATCAGTTAAAATATCTATCAAAATTGGTTTTGATAAAGCTATGAATTCTATCTTGGATTCTAATATTACAACTATAATAGCTGGTCTAGTCTTATATTTTATTGGTACAGGTAGTGTAAAAGGTTTTGCAACAACTTTATTAATAGGTATAGTTCTAAGTATGTTTAGTTCTATAGTTATAACTAGATTTTTGATTGAGCTTTTCTATAATATGGGATTAAGGTCTAAAAGGAGTTATGGATTTAATGAAAATGAACATAAGAAAAGTGAAGGAGTGATTATAGATGAACATAACGAAAAAGTATAAAGTATGGTTTTCTATATCTATAATTACCATATTAATAGGGGTTGCTCTATTTTTTTATAGAGGGATCAATATAGGTATTGATTTTGTTGGAGGAACTACGGTATTAATAGATATTGGTAAGGAATTTGATAAGTTAGAAGTAGATGAGATATTGAAGAAATATTCTCAAAATGCAGTTTCGAAAAAAGTGAATGGGACTCAAATAGAAGTGAGGGGTAAGAATTTTGAAACTGATGAGGTAGCTAGTTTTTTTAATGAACTTAAAGATAAATATTCGTTAGAAGATTCCGCATTATTATCTCAAACAGAAATAAGTGGATCTATTGGTAAAGAACTTACTATAAGAGCATTAATAGCATTATTAATAGCAACTATAGTGATGCTTGTATACATAATTATTAGGTTTGAAATTTATTTTGGTATAGCTGCTGTGGTAGCATTAATACATGATGTTTTGATAACATTAAGTGCGTATTCTATATTTATGGTACCTATAAATTCTCCATTTATAGCATCAATATTAACAATAGTTGGGTATTCAATTAATGACACCATAGTTATATTTGATAGGATAAGAGAAAATAAGAAATTGCATTCGGGAAAATCAAATAGGTATATTGCAGATTTAAGTGTAAAACAAAGTTTAGTTAGATGTATAAACACATCTATTACAACGATTATTATTATACTTTGCGTTTATATTTTTGTGCCTAATGTAAGAGAGTTTTCATTTCCTATACTAATTGGAATAATTTCAGGTACATATTCATCTATTTTTATTGCTACCCCATTGTGGTCGATGTTAGCTTCTAAAAAAGATAATAAATTAAATAAATAAGTGTTGTAACATAGATAGATTATTTTAATAAATTAATCTATCTATTATTTTTGTTAAATATATTGTAAAAATTAACGTTGTAAACTATAATTAAATTTGTTTTTCTAATGATTTGGAGGATTATATTTATGGTAGATTATCGTAATCTTGTTTTGGAAAAGGGATATATTGGTGATAATTATAATCCTTTTGAAATTAATGGTATCAAAGAAGTAATTGATATAATTGATGATGTGATTAGTAAGCATACTAATATATTGATTTATGCTCCAGGAACATTGGATGGTGTATTATCTACATCTATTTTGATGTTAGCATTGAGGTATTTGAAATTGAATGTGTATCATTATATTTATGATGATGATCAAGAGTTTGATATAGATGGATTTAATGAACACATCGAACTTATGAGAGTAGATATAGTATTTTCATTAAATAAGATTATAGAAATAGATTCACCTATAAAGATTATAAATATTTCCAATAAAGAGAAAGATACAGTAAATTCTTCAAAATATATACTAATAAACCCATATTCAGATGATTGTGTATATTCATTTAAGGATTTAACACTACCAGCTTTAACTTATAAAATTTTGGAGGGCATAAGTAGATTTTATAATTTGAAAAGTATGGTTAAGTTTTTGGATTTAGTTTTTATAAGTTTATTTAATGACAATGTTAAGGTATATGGTGAGAATTATAAACTTTTAAAAGAAGGATCGTATTTTTTGAAAAATACTAAGAATTATGGATTGCGTGAGTTAGTTAAAATTAGTTCTAATAATATAACTATTAACGAGTTAATTAATTTTATTGACCCCGAGTATATAAATAAAAATAAAGTTACAAATGCTAGATTAATAGTTGAATTGCTTACAGTATCAAATTCTCTAAAGGCTAATCAAATTTGTAAGTATCTAATTAAAGAGGTAAATTGTAAATTGGAGGAAAAATCATGGATTTGAAGGAAAGTATAAGAATTATCGAAGATTTTCCTAAAAAAGGAATAAGCTTTAAGGATATAACAACTATTATACAGGATGGTAAGATATTTAGGTATGTTATAGATTTAATGGTAAGTAATTTAAAAGATAAGAAGATAGACTTAATAGTTGCTCCAGAAGCTAGAGGATTTATATTTGGAATACCTGTTGCGTATGCTTTAGGAATAGGATTTGTACCTGTAAGAAAAAAGGGTAAGCTACCTGGTGATACTATAGGAGTTAGTTATGACTTGGAATATGGGAAAGATACATTAGAGATGCACAAAGATGCGTTGAAGAATAATCCTAGAGTTGCTATAATTGATGATTTATTAGCAACAGGTGGTACAATTAAAGCTGTGGCAGAACTTGTTGAAAAAGCTGGAGGAGAAGTTGTAGAGTTAGACTTTGTCATAGAGTTGGAGAAGATTGGTGGCAGGGATATATTAAAAGGATATAATGTACATTCATTTGTAAAGTATGATGTATAGTTGTAATTCTGTAGTATATATATTATAATTGTCTAAATAAATATTGTTTGTGTTTATAAGTTAATACATATTTTCAGGGAGTTTCAATAGAATTTGATCTCCCTAAATTGCTATATTTTCAAGGGGGCTATTATGTATCAGAAATTAGAATCTATAATAAGTAGATTAAGCAGTGAAAATAGAGATTCAATAATAACAGCGTTTAATTTTGCTTTTAATGCACATATAAATCAAAAAAGAATAGATGGCGAGCCTTATATTGTACATCCTCTTGAAGTTGCGTATATTCTATCAGAAATGAATTTAGATGTAAATACTATAATAGGTGGACTTTTACATGATGTTATTGAAGATACTGAATTCACATATTCAGATATAGCGACAACTTTTGGTGAGGAGGTTGCTATTCTGGTTGAAGGTGTTTCTAAATTAGATAAAATAAATTATAAGACAAAAGAAGAAGCACAAGCGGGGAATATTAGAAAAATGTTAATGGCTATGACAAAAGATATTAGGGTTATTTTGATTAAACTCGCTGATAGGCTTCATAATATGAGAACTTTAAAATATTTATCTGAACATAAACAACAGGAGAAGTCTAAAGAAACATTAAATATATTTGTACCCTTAGCACATAGATTAGGAATAAGCAAAATAAAATGGGAATTAGAAGATTTATCTTTTAGATATTTGAATCCAGATGAATATTATAAAATAGCTAAATTGGTTTCTGAAAAAAGGGATGATAGGGAAAAGTTAACTAATAAAATAATAACGGAGTTTAAAGAAGTCTTAAGCGAATCTAATGTAAATGCTATTATTGAAGGCAGGCCCAAACATTTATATAGTATATATAAAAAATTAATTCAGAAGAATAAAACTATAGATGAAATTTTTGATTTGATAGCTATAAGAGTTATTGTTGATAATATAAAGAATTGTTATATAGCTTTAGGTTTAGCACATGAAAAGTATAATCCGATTTCTAATAAGTTTAAGGATTATATAGCAATGCCTAAGTCGAATAATTACCAATCGCTTCATACAACAGTTCTTACTAAAAGCGGGAAACCTTTTGAAATACAGATTAGGACTAAACAAATGCATAAAGTTGCAGAATTAGGAATAGCGGCACATTTTAAATATAAGGAGCAAACAGATACAAAGGATAGTTTTGATGAAAAATTTGTATGGATTAGAGAAGTTGTAGAGTGGCTTACTGAGACAAAAAATCCTACAGAAGTTATGGAAAATTTTAAAACAGATTTGATATTCCAAGAAATATTTGTTTTTACCCCTGAAGGGAAAGTTATATCTTTGCCTATTGGATCTACTCCTGTAGATTTTGCTTTTAGAATTCATACGGATGTGGGGTATAGGTGTGAAGGGGCTAGAGTTAATAAAAAAATGGTTACTTTAGATCATATACTGGAAACAGGAAACATAGTTGAGATTATTACTTCTAAGCAAATGAAAGGTCCTAGTATAGATTGGTTAGGGTTTGTTAAAAGTAATCATGCTAAAAGTAAAATACGTCAATGGTTTAATAAAATAGCTAAGGAGGACAATATAGCTAGAGGTAAATATTTATTTGAAAAGGAATGTAAGAAAAGGTCTATACGTTTAAATGATGTATATATTAATAAACTTCTAAAGTCTCTATCTGTATTTAACTTAGATGAGTTATACTTTAGTTTAGGAACAGGGAATATAACATTTCATACTGTTTTATCTAAGATAACTGATTTGTCATCAGAAAATTTCATCGATAAGAAAACTGATAAAAAAGATTACTCTAACATAGAATATAAGCAGCACCATACTTCACCTAAATCTAGTTATAAAAATGAAGTATTAATAGAGGGGCAAAGTAATTTATTAACTAAATTTGCTAAATGTTGTACTCCAGTTTGTGGAGATGATATAGTTGGATTTATAACTAGAGGTAAGGGAATAACTGTACACAGAAAAGATTGTCAAAATGCAATTAAATGTTCAGATAAAGAAAGAATTATAAATATAGAGTGGTATTATATTAATAATGGAAAATATGATGTAGATATTTGTGTGACTTTTAGAAATGTAACATCATTTATAATTGAAGACATTTCAAAAGTTGTTAAGAGTTTTAATGTATATATTAAAAGTATTAATTTTAGAGAAGTAGATTCCGAAATATCTAAGGCAGATATTAGGATTAATATTGATTCCAGAGAAAAACTTGACAAATTAATTGCTTCTTTAAGAGGGGTTAAGGGAGTATTTAACGTCTTTAGACCGAATACAAATAGTAATTAGTTATTATATATAATAATAATTAATATTAAATTTTTGATCATGCTATTTTGGAGGGCAAATTGTGAGTGGTATTAATGTTTATAGAGTTCCGTTAGGGAGTTATGAGTGTAATTGTTATTTGGTTCATAACACAGCTGATAATAATACAATCATTATTGATTGTGGGGATGGTAAAGAATTAGTTAACTACATTGAGAAAAATAATTTTAATTTAAATATAAAATATGGATTACTTACACATGGACATTTTGATCATACTATGGGAGTAGAGTATATACAACGTCATTTTAACACAACATTTTTTATGTCTCTACCAGATTTACAATCTCAATATGATGAGCCATACTTATTTACAAAATTATATAATATAAATCCTGTATACGATAATTTGATATTAAATTTTGATAGTTTTAAGGTGGAAGTAATAGCTACTCCCGGGCATACTCTCGGAAGTGTAAGTTATAGGATTGATGATTTGCTTTTTACTGGTGATACTCTTTTTAAGGGAACAATAGGAAGGACTGATTTGTATGGTGGAGATTTTAATACGATTATAGAGAGCATTAGATTTAAATTATTTAGCTTACCAGATGATACGATAGTTTATCCAGGTCATGGTGAGGAAAGTAGCATAGGAGAAGAAAAAATTAATAATAGGTTTTTAAGAGACATATTAGGAGATGAAAATTTGGATGGATAAAATTATTAAATCACCTAAGGGAACAAAGGATTGTTTGCCTTGGGAAACTTACATATGGAAATATATAGAAAACTTTTTAAGGAATAAAGCTAGAATATATGGTATTAAAGAAATAAGGACACCGATATTTGAATATACAGATTTGTTTTTAAGAGGTGTTGGTGATACAACGGACATAGTACAAAAGGAAATGTATACTTTTAATGATAAAGGAAATAGAAGTATAACGTTAAAAGCTGAGGGTACTGCTCCTACTATAAGATCGTTTATTGAACATGGTATGTATTCAAATCCTCAACCAACGAAGTTATTTTATATAACACCTGTATTTAGATATGAAAATGTGCAAAAAGGAAGATTAAGACAACATCATCAATTTGGAGTTGAGATATTTGGAACTGATTCACCTATATCTGATGCAGAGATTATAAGTATGGCATATAGTATATATGATGACCTTAATTTGAAAAATATTAAGGTATATATAAATTCTTTAGGGTGTGATGAATGTAGAAGTATTTATAACCAAAAATTTAAAAAATTCTTGGAAGGTATTAGTGAAAATTTATGTAGTATTTGCCAAGAAAGATTGAAAAAAAATCCATTAAGGATATTGGATTGTAAAAATGAAGAATGTAAAAATATGCTTTTAGAAGATGCTCCTAGTATACTTGATTACATATGTCAAACTTGCACTAAACACTTTAATGATGTTCAACTATACCTGAATATGTTTAATGTTGATTTTGAAGTAAAAAGTAGTATTGTTAGAGGATTGGATTATTATACTAGAACTGTATTTGAGATAGTAGATGAATCGAATACAACTCTATGCGGTGGAGGAAGATATAATAATTTAATAGAAGAACTTGGTGGAAAGGATTGTCCTGCTGTTGGTTTTGGAATGGGGATTGAGAGACTTTTACTATCGCTAGGTGATAATTTATATAGGTATGTAAAAGATGATAGAATTGATTTATTTGTAATTAATCATAGCGAAGAGTATAAAACTGATGCTCTAAAAATATGTAATAAATTAAGAAAATTTAATATTAAATGTGATACAGATTGTTTAAATAGAAGTTTTAAGCAACAGATGAAGTATGCTAATAAGATAAATGCTAAAAATATAGTAGTTATAGGTAGAGATGAATTGTATACTGGTATGATTAAGATAAAGAATATGGATACTAGTGAAGTAACTATTTTAAATTTAAATAATGATAAAGAGATACAAAAATATTTTTTATAAGGGGATTACACTTTTATGAAATTTGAGAAATTACATCGCACAGAATATTGTGGATTAATTGATAAACAATATTTAAATCAACGAGTAATATTAGAAGGATGGGTAAATAGAAAGAGAAATTTAGGATCCCTTATATTTGTTGATTTAAGAGATAGAGAAGGGATTGTACAGATTGTATTTAAGGAAGGTAGTCCTATATTTGACATTGGAGATTCTTTAAAGTCGGAGTATTGTATAAAGGTTGGAGGAATTGTTAAGGAGAGGGAATCAAAAAATACACAGATTAAAAATGGTGATATTGAGGTTATATGCGACAATATAGAAGTTTACTCAAAATCAGAACAATTGCCCTTTATGATTGAAGATGGTTTTGATGTTAATGATAGTTTGAAATTTAAATATAGATATATTTCCCTGAGGAATAATAAATATCAAGAAATATTTAAACTTAGAAGTGAAGCACTTAATGCATTTAGAGAATTTTTACATAATGATGGATTTATAGAAATGAGTACGCCAATATTAAATAAAAGTACACCAGAGGGAGCAAGAGATTTTTTGGTTCCTAGTAGAATTAATAATGGTAATTTTTATGCTTTGCCACAATCTCCACAAATATATAAACAATTGTTAATGGTAAGTGGATTTGATAAGTATTATCAGGTTGCTACATGTTTTAGGGATGAGGATCTTAGATCAAATAGGCAACCTGAATTTATTCAAATTGATATTGAGATGAGTTTTGTTGATGAAACAGATATTAAAAATAAAATGGAGTTACTTATCAAACATGTTTTTAATTCTACACTTAATTTAAATATTGTAGATAAATTTATTGAGTTAGGTTATGATGAATGCATGGAAAAATATGGAACAGATAAGCCGGATTTGAGATTTGATATGGAAATTATAGATGTTAAACATGATTTTATTAATTCAGAATTTTTAATGTTTAAAGAGTGTATAGAAAATAATTTGGAAATTAGAGCTATAAAAGCTGAAAATGTTGATTTTACAAGGAAACAATTAGATACTCTTAATTGTTTTGTTAAAGATCATTTTAATGCTAAAGGATTAATCTATATAAGGTATAAAGAAGATCAAGTGATATCTTCAATAAATAAATTTTTAAGTGATGAGGATAAAATTAAAATTGTAGGAAAATATAAATTGAAAAATAATGATTGTTTATTTATAATTCCAGGGGTAAAGAAAACTGTATTAGGTGCGTTAGGCGCATTAAGAATTGAGCTTGCAAATATGTTAGGGATACTTAATAATAATACGGAGTTTAAGTTTTTATGGGTAAAAGATTTTCCATTATATGAATATAGCGAAGAAGATGGCAGATATTATGCTTCTCATCATCCGTTTACTATGCCTAATGAAGATGATATTAAATATTTTGATACCAAAGAATATTCTAAGATTAGAGCTAAAGCTTATGATTTGGTTTTAAATGGTGAAGAAATTGGAGGTGGTAGTATAAGAATACATAATGACTTAGTTCAAAATAAAATGTTTGAAGCATTGGGTATGTCAGATTGTGAGATAAATGAAAAATTTGGTTTTTTTGTAGAGGCTTTGAAATATGGGACTCCACCACATGGAGGAATTGCTTTTGGTCTTGATAGGATTGTCATGTTTTTAGCTAATGTTATTGACATAAAAGATGTTATGGCTTTTCCAAAGAATAAGAAAGCGGAGTGTTTGTTATCAAATGCACCTAGTAGAGTTGGCGATATTCAACTACATGAACTAGGGATATATATAAAAGAATAAAGTTTATAAATTTATTGAATAGAATGCTATGTTTAATGTAATTGCTTTAATAAAGTGATATGTTAGCATAGCATTTATTTTTTATAACAAAATATGGGAGATGATATTAATGATAATAGATAGAGAAATAGCTAATTTGATTTTAGATGAACAAGATAGGCAAATTAATAATATAGAACTTATTGCATCTGAAAATTTTGTTAGCAATGATGTTTTACATGCTATGGGAACAATTTTAACGAATAAATATGCTGAAGGTTATCCAAATAAAAGATATTATGGTGGATGTGAAGTTGTAGATAAGATTGAAAGTCTAGCTATAGAGAGAATGAAATTATTGTTTGATGCTGAACATGTAAATGTACAGCCACATTCTGGATCACAAGCTAATATGGCTGTTTATTCTTCAGTTTTGAAACATAATGATACCATTTTATCTATGGACTTAAGTCATGGTGGACATTTAACTCATGGAAGTTCAGTTAATTTTTCTGGTAAAACTTATAATTTTAAGTTTTATGGTGTGAATAGGGGAACAGGAGTTATAGATTATGATGAAGTTGAATCCTTAGCTTTAAAAGTTAGACCTAGGTTGATTGTTTGTGGTTATAGTGCTTATGCTAGGAAAATTGATTTTAAAAGGTTTAGAGAAATTTGTGATGCTGTTGGAGCTTATATGATGGTTGATATGGCACACATAGCTGGTCTTATAGCAGGTGGTGTTCATGAAAATCCAACAATATATGCAGATTTTGTTACAACTACAACACATAAGACTTTACGTGGTCCGCGTGGTGGTGCAATACTTTGTAAAAAGGAATATGGTGAAAAAGTAGATAAGTCTATATTTCCTGGAATTCAGGGAGGTCCGTTAATTCATGTGATTGCAGCTAAAGCGGTTTGTTTTAAAGAGGCTATGAGTGATAATTTTAAGGAATATACAAAAAATATAATTAAGAATTCACAAAGATTAGCTGAGGAATTAAAAGAGAGAGATTTTAAACTAGTATCTGATGGAACAGATAATCATTTAATTTTGATTGATTTAACAAATAAAGATATAACAGGGAAAGAATGTGAGAAACTATTAGATAATGTAGGGATTACCGTTAATAAAAATTGTATACCATTTGACACACAGGGGGCATTGATTACAAGTGGTATAAGAATTGGTACTGCGGCGATTACGACAAGAGGGTTTAGTGAACATGAAATGCCATTAATAGCAGACATAATAGATGGTGTAATCGAAAGCAAAGGAAATAATGTTGAAAATTTTAGAAAACGTGTTAAAAATATTACAAAACATTTTCCACTATTTAGATATTAATTTTAAATGTAAAAATTTGGGAGAGTTGACATGAATTTTATAATGTAATATACTAAAAATGCTAATTACAATCTGAGGAGATTTTAAATGAGTTATATACGTAATTGCATTTTGGGTATGGGTATGTATGTTCCTGATAAAATTTTAACCAATAATGATTTAGAAAAAATGGTTGATACAAGTGATGAATGGATATATAGTAGAACAGGTATAAGAGAGAGGCGTATTTCTACAGAAAATACATCTGTATTAGGGATTAGAGCAGTAGAAAATTTATTAAATAAAATAAATAAGGATCCTAAAGATATAGACCTTATTATTTTTTGTACTATTACTCCAGATAATAATACACCTTCATGTGCGTGTTTAGTTCAAAAAAGTATTGGTGCTTTAAATGCTACAGCTTTTGATTTGAATGCAGCATGCACAGGTTTTATTTATGGTATTGTTGTGACTGATTCTCTTTTGAGCAGTGGAAAATATAGAAATGCTATTGTAATAGGAAGTGAAGTGCTATCGAAAATTATAGATTGGAAAGACAGGAATACCTGTGTATTATTTGGAGATGGTGCAGGTGCTATCTATATCGAGCGCTCCGAGAATGGGTCTGCTATTATTGATACATATACGAGATCAGTTGGAGAAAAATCAGATTCTTTAATATCTAAGGCTATTCCTTTATCTAATTTTATGATGGATAGAGAGTTGGACATAGATTTTAGTATACATATGGATGGTAGAGAAGTATTTAAATTTGCGGTTTCATCTATGGTTGAAGGAATTGATGTATTACTTAAAAATAATGATATTTCTATAGGTGATATTAAGTTTATTGTTCCACATCAGGCTAATAAAAGAATAATAGAAGCAGCTGCTAAACGTTTAAAAGTTGATGTAGATAAGTTTTTTACTAATTTAGGTAAATATGGTAATACTTCAGCTGCAAGTATTGCAATTGCACTTAGTGAATTAGGAAATTCTTGTTCTTTATCTAAGGGAGATTTAGTTATACTTGTTGGTTTTGGTGGTGGACTTACTTACGGTTCAGTATTAATTAAATGGTAATTAGTAACATAGGAGAAATAGGTAATGAAGAATGTAGCATTTATGTTTCCTGGTCAAGGATCCCAATATGTTGGTATGGGAAAATATTTTTATGAAAATTTTAGTGAATCGAGAATAGTTTTTGAGAAAACTAACGAAATTTTAGGATTTTCTATTTCTGATAAAATATTTAATGGAAGTATGGATGAAATAAGCGATACAAAAATAACGCAACCATCTATACTGGCAGTTAGTATTGCCATAATGGAGGCTTTGAAGGGTTTAGTAGATATAAGACCAGCTTGTACTGCTGGCTTGAGTCTAGGAGAGTATTCAGCACTTGTATGTTCTGGTATCTTAGATTTCGATAAATCAATTCCATTAGTTAACAAAAGAGCAGATTTTATGGTTAATTCTTTGGATGGAAATTCATATGGTATGACGGCAGTCATTGGATTAAATAAGGATAAAATATTGCAAGTTATAGATGATGTTAAGTCTTATGGACATTTGGAAATTGCAAATTATAATTGTCCTTCTCAAATCGTTGTTTCTGGTGAGGCTTCTGCACTTGATATAGCGGATGAGATGTTTAAGAAAAGAGGAGCTTTGAGAAGTGTAAGACTTCCAATTAAATCTCCATTTCATACAAGCTTTCTTAAGGAGGCTGCATTGAAATTCAAAAAAGAATTAGAAAACACAGAATTTAACATAGAGTTTAATATTCCTGTCATATCAAATGTTACGGCAGATAAGATGGATAGAAATAGAATTTGTGAATTATTGTCCAATCAGATTATGAGTTCTGTTCTTTGGGAAGATAGTATATTGAAAATTATTGAAATGGGAATTGATACTTTTGTTGAAATAGGACCGGGGAGAAGTTTATCAAGTTTTGTTAAGAAAATAGATAGAAGAGTAACGGTATTAAATATTGAAGATGAATCATCTTTGAACAAATCTTTAAAAGTTTTGAGTGGGGTGTAAGCATGCTTAAAGATAAAGTTGCTATTGTTACGGGAGCATCTAGAGGGATTGGTAAGTCTATAGCTATTAATTTTGCAAGGCAAGGATCTAAAGTAGTTTTAAACTATAGAAGTGATGATAATGGTGCAGAAACAACAAAACAAGAGATTGAACAAAACGGTGGAGTTGCAATATTACATAAAGGTGATGTGAGTGATTTTTATGTAGCAGAGGAATTGATGAATTTCTGTAAGGAAAAGTTTTCGAGAATTGATATTCTGGTTAATAATGCTGGTATAACAAGGGATGCACTTGTTATGAGGATGAAAGAAGAAGATTTTGATAGTGTAATTAATGTGAATTTAAAAGGATCGTTTAATTGTGCTAAGCATGCATCAAGTATTATGCTTAGACAAAAGAGTGGTAAAATTATAAATATTAGTTCAGTAATAGGGATTATTGGAAATGCTGGACAAGTTAATTATGCTGCTTCTAAAGCTGGAATAATAGGTATGACTAAATCTTTAGCTAAAGAATTAGGTTCAAGAGGTATAAATGTTAATGCTATAGCTCCAGGATTTATAGAAACTGATATGACAGATGTATTAGGTGATAATGTCAAAGAAACTATTTTATCTCATATACCATTAAAAAAAATGGGTAAAACCGAAGATGTATCAAATTTAGCAGTGTTTTTGGCTAGTAATATGTCTGATTATATAACAGGTCAAGTTATAACTGTAGATGGCGGAATGGTGATGTAGGAGGAAGTTCTTTATGGATAATAGAGTTGTTGTTACAGGTATGGGAGCCATTACACCCATAGGAAATGATGTATTAGAGTTTTGGAAGAATGCAAAAGAAGGCGTTATTGGAATAGAAGCAATAGGAGATAAAATTATTGGTAATGATAAAGTGAAGGTAATAGCCCCAATAAAGAATTTTGATGTATCTAATAGACTTAATGCAAAAGAATGTTCAAGATTGGATCCATACTCTACATTTGCATTATACGCAGCAGAAGAAGCTATTCAAAATTCTAAGTTAGATTTGGAAAGTATTGATAGAGATAGATTTGGAGTTATTGTTGGATCGGGAGTTGGTGGATTCAATACTTTAGAAGAAGTTATAAATAAGTTAAAAAAAACTGATTCTGTTAGATTATCTCCATTGACTATACCCAAGTTAATTATAAATATGGCTGCTGGGAATATCGCTATTAAATATGGAGCTAGGGGTGAAAGTAAGTCCGTTGTTACTGCATGTGCTACATCAACGCATTCAGTTGGAGATGCGTATAGATTATTAAAACATGGATATTTGGATATTTGTATAACTGGTGGGAGTGAGTCTGCAATAACTAGCTTGGCTTTAGGTGGTTTTACAGCACTTACAGCTTTAAACACGACAGATAATCCAGAACGTGCATCGATACCTTTTGATAAAGAAAGAAATGGATTTGTTATGGGAGAAGGAGCAGGTATATTAATATTGGAAACTTTAGAAAGTGCACAGAAAAGAGGAGCTTATATTTATGCTGAGATAGTTGGATATTCTTCTACTACTGATGCGTATCATATTACTGCTCCTATGCCAGATGGTAAGATGAGTGCTAAAGCTATGCAAAATGTTTTAGATGAAGCAGGAATATCTTATGATCAGGTTGATTATATAAATGCTCATGGAACAAGTACGAAGATGAATGATGCTGTTGAGACTATTGCTATTAAGGAAGTTTTTAAGGAGCATGCATATAACCTTAAGATAAGTTCAACAAAATCTATGACTGGACATCTTTTAGGAGCTTCAGGGGCTGTTGAAGCTATAGCTTGTGTAAAATCTTGTGAAGAGGATTTTATACATCCAACGGCTAGCTATTTAGTTAAAGATGAAGAATGTGATTTAAATTATGTTCCTAATAAAGGTATTAAAAAAGAAGTGAATTACGCAATGTCTAATTCTTTGGGTTTTGGTGGCCATAATGCTGTGTTGCTTTTCAAGAAATGGAGGGGTTAAAGAATGATATCGTTTAAAGAAATAATGGAATTGATAGACAAGATAAATAATTCTAGCCTTTCTTTGATGGAAATAAATTATCAAGATTTATATTTAAAACTTGATAAAGAATCAAATCGTTTAGATAGCGTCTCAACCAATCAAATTACTAAACCTAATTTTAATAATAATATTAGATCTGAAAATGACATCAATAGTGTAATTGATAACTTATCAAATAATTCATCAAATGATGTTAAGGAAGAGGTTTCTGAAGAAAATATAGAGTACATAACTTCTCCTATGGTTGGAACCGTTTATTTGGCATCCTCTCCAGAGAAACAGCCTTATATTTCTGTAGGACAGGGTATATCATGTGGTGATACTGTATGTATAGTAGAGGCGATGAAACTGATGAATGAAATTGAAAGTGAATTTTCAGGAACAGTTATAGAAATTTTGGTTAAAAATGCACAAATGGTAGAATTTGGACAAAAACTATTTAAGATTAAAAAGAATTAATAGAAGGTGAATTTCTAAATGAAAAAAGTGTTGGATATAACAGAAATATTGAAGATTATTCCGCATCGATACCCATTTCTACTTATAGATAAAATAATAGATATGACAGAGAAAACCGTTACTGCAATAAAAAACGTTACTTTTAATGAAAATTTTTTTCAAGGGCATTTTCCAGATCAACCTGTGATGCCAGGGGTATTAATCTTGGAAGCATTGGCTCAGACAGGTGCGGCAGCTATACTTGCAATTGAAGAAAATAGAGGAAAGATTGCATTTTTTGCTGGAGCAGATAAGATAAAATTTAGAAAAATTGTTGTTCCGGGGGATGTTTTGGAACTTAAGTGCGAAATTTTAAAAATGAGGTCTAGTTTTGGAAAAGCAGAGGCTGTTGCTAAAGTAGATGGTGAAATTGCTTGTGAGGCAGAAATAATGTTTGCTATTAAGTAGTTAGGAGATTTTTATGATAAACAAGATTTTGATTGCAAATAGAGGAGAGATAGCTGTAAGGATAATAAGGGCATGTAAAGAATTGGGCATAGTGTCCGTGGCTGTCTATTCAGAGGCTGATAAGGAAGCATTACATACTCAACTTGCTGATGAAGCTATTTGTATAGGTCCAAACTCTGCTAGGGATTCTTATTTAAATATACCCAATATTTTGGAGGCTACATCATTAAGTGGTGCAGAAGCTATTCATCCAGGATTTGGATTTCTTTCTGAAAATTCTAAGTTTGCTAAGATGTGTAAAGATTGTAATATTATATTCATAGGCCCTACTCCAGAAACTATGGATATGATGGGTGATAAGGCAAATGCGAGAATTACAATGAAAAATCATGGTATACCTATTGTTGATGGCTATGAGGGTTTTATAAGAGATGAGAGGCATGCTCTTGAAATAGCTAAATCAGTTGGTTTTCCTGTTATGATAAAAGCTGCACTTGGTGGAGGCGGTAAAGGTATTCGAATAGTAGATAAGGAAGATGACTTCAAGGACGCATATTTAATGGCAAAGGCTGAGGCTCTTGCGTGTTTTAATAATGATGTTGTATATATAGAAAAATATGTTAGGAATCCACATCATATAGAATTTCAAGTTTTAGCAGATAATTATGGAAATGTTGTACACTTATTTGAACGTGATTGTTCAGTTCAGCGTAAGAACCAAAAAATAGTTGAAGAGGCACCTTCCGTATTTTTAAATGATGATATAAGAAGAAAAATGGGTGAGGTTGCTGTTAAGATTTGTAAAGTTGTCAACTATGTGAATGCAGGTACAATTGAATTTTTGGTTGATGATGATAAAAACTTTTATTTCATGGAAATGAATACACGCATTCAGGTTGAACATCCTATAACAGAGATGATAACAGGTATAGATTTAATAAAAGAGCAAATTAGGATTGCTGCTGGTGAGAGATTATCTTTTAATCAAAATGATTTAAAGATTAATGGTCATTCTATTGAATGTAGAATTAACGCTGAAGATGCTAAGAAAAATTTTGTTCCATGTCCAGGAAAGATAGATCAGTTGAATGTACCAGGAGGACTGGGTGTTAGATTAGATAGTGCTGTTTATCAGGGATACACAATACCTCCGTTTTATGATTCAATGATTGCTAAACTTATTGTTCATGGTAATACTAGAGATGAAGCTATAATGAAGATGAAGAGATCATTGGCTGAATTTATTATTGATGGAATTACAAGCAATATTGATTTCCATTTTGATATTTTGAATCACGAAGATTTTGCTCGAGGTAATTATAATACAGGATTTTTGAATAAGTTGGTGAATATCAAGTGATGATAATCGATTTTTTTAAGAAAAATAAGTATGTTACTGTAAGTACGATGCCTTTTGAAGAAGAGAGAAAGGTGTATATTCCAAATGATCGTTGGATTAAGTGTAATAATTGTCTGAGGATTTTATATAAGGAAGATATTCAAGACAATTTAATGGTTTGTCCTTTCTGTGAGTATCATTTTAGATTAGATCCGAGGACAAGAATTGAGTATTTGGTAGATCAAAATACCTTTGAAGAATTTGATAGTGACATGGTTAGTGTTGATCCATTAGATTTTCCTAATTATGATAAAAAACTTAAAGATGCTAAGAAAGTTTCATCAGAAAAAGATGCTGTTGTATGTGGTAAGTGTTTAATTAGTGGTTATGAAACAGTTGTTTGTATCATGAATAGTTTTTTTATGATAGGAAGTATGGGGAGTGTTGTTGGTGAAAAAATAACTCGTGCTATAGAGTATGCTATAGAGAATGGGTTACCTGTGATAATTTTTACAGCATCAGGTGGTGCAAGGATGCAGGAAGGAATATTGTCTTTAATGCAGATGGCTAAAATTAGTGGTGCTTTGAAGAGGTTATCTGATAGTGGTTTATTATATTTAACAGTAATAACTGATCCTACTACAGGTGGAGTTACGGCGAGTTTTGCTATGCTTGGTGATATAATAATTAGTGAACCGAATGCGTATATTGCATTTGCAGGTAAGAGAGTTATAGAAAAGACTATTAATGAAAGATTACCTGATAATTTCCAAAAGGCTGAATTTCTTTTAGATAAGGGTTTTATAGATAAAATAGTACATAGAAAAGATTTGAAAAATATTATAACTTACATATTAAAGGCACATAGGAGAGATGCAAATGAGTAATTTGAGTGTTTGGGATAGGGTTTTACTTGCTAGAATGCCTATGCGTCCTACGTCAAGATTCTATTTGGAAAATGTATTTGATTCATTTGAAGAATTGCATGGTGACAGATATTATTCAGATGATAGAGCTATAGTTGGAGGAATTGGATTTATAAACGATACGCCTGTGACAATAATTGCACAAATGAAGGGAGAAAATACTAAGGATAATATTTTAAGGAATTTTGGAATGCCTAGTCCTGAGGGATATCGCAAATCTCTACGATTGATGGAACAGGCAAATAAATTTAATAGGCCAATAATAACTTTTGTTGATACTCCTGGAGCGTTTTGTGGTAAACAAGCCGAAGAGAGAGGACAAGGTGAAGCTATTGCTAAAAATTTATTTGAAATGATGGGATTTACTTGTCCTATATTATCTATTGTAATATCTGAAGGTGGAAGTGGTGGAGCGTTAGGTATTTCTGTAGCTAATGAAATTTGGATGCTTGAAAATTCAATTTATTCTGTAATATCTCCAGAAGCTTGTTCTAGTATTTTATGGAAAGATTCTAGCAAATTTAAAGAGGCTTCTGAATTTTTGAAACTTACATCTTATGATTTGAAGGAATTTGGTATTGCGGACAAGATAATTGATGAGTACGGTGAAGGTGCTCATGTAACTAAAGATAAGATCGCTGAGTCTATGAGAGACGATATAATTGATTTTATTAAGAGATTCAAAAATAAGTCGAGTTGTGAAATTAAAGAAGAAAGATATCAAAAATTTAGAAAAATTAGTAAATATGGAATTGAGTAATTTTAAAAATCTAATCTGATTGTTTATTAGGATTAGATTTTTATTTTTTATATAGTTTGGTCGTGTTGACTATAAAAAATGAAATTGCTATAATTTTGAATTATTATTAAGTTTAAGGAGAATTTACATGAAAATGTCTACTAGAGGTAGATATGGAATAAAGGCAATGCTTGAGCTTGCTTTGGTTTATGATACCGGAATGATGTCTGTGCGTAGTATTGCACAAAAACAAAAGATATCTGAGCTTTATTTAGAACAATTATTTTCTATTCTTAAGAAAGCCAATCTTATTAAAAGTGTTAGAGGAGCTAAGGGAGGTTATTCATTAACAAGGACTCCTAAAGAAATTACAATTAAAGATATTATAGATGTAGTTGAAGGTCCTGTTAATATATCCGATTGTGTCGAAAAGGATTCAAGTTGTGATAATTTAGATAAATGTGCTACTCGTGTTTTGTGGGTTAGGATAAAAGATGCCATTGATAGTATTTTCTCATCAGTTACGCTTCAGGATATAATAGATGAACATAATAAATTAAATTTTATAAATATAGGGGTTAATATCGATGAATGAAAGAATTTACATGGATTATGCTTCCACAACTTTTTTAAGGGATGAAGTTATAGATACGATGAAACCATATCTTACTGAATGTTTTGGGAATCCTTCTGGAATACATGAATTCTCAAGAGTTGCAAAAAATGCAATAGAGCATTCAAGAGAAAATATTGCAAGAGTTTTAAGGTGTCAAAGAAAAGAAGTGTTTTTCACTAGTGGTGGAACAGAATCGAATAATTGGGCGATTAAAGGAGTTGCTTTTGCTAATAGAAAAAAGGGAAATCATATTATAACAACAAAGATAGAGCATCATTCTGTTTTATATACTTGTAAATATTTAGAGCAGAATGGATTTAAAGTTACATATTTGGATGTTGATTCTGATGGTATTGTTAATGTAAATGATATAAATAATGCAATTACTGATAAAACAATACTTGTTTCTATTGCTTTTGTTAATAATGAAATTGGAACAATCCAAGATATCGAGGCTATATCTGAACTTTGTCATAATAAAAATATTATTTTTCATACTGACGCGATACAAGCCATAGGTAAAATTGATATATCACTTGATAAATATGAGTTTGTAAATTTGTTATCTATATCAGGACATAAAATATATGGACCTAAGGGAATTGGAATTCTGTATATAAAAGATGGAACAAGTATTGATAATTATATACATGGTGGAAGTCAGGAAAAGGGACGTAGATCTGGTACTGAAAATGTTTATGGAATTGTTGGATTAAGCAAAGCGATTGAACTTGTGTGTGAGGATATTGATGAAGAGAATAGAAAATTAAAAGAACTTAGAGATTATATGATTGATAGAATTTTGAAGGAAATACCAAATAGTCGTATTAATGGATCACTTAAATATAGAACAAGTAATAATATAAATGTATGTTTTGAAGGAATCAAAGATGAGGGAATACTTCTTGCTCTGGATTTGAAAGGTATATGTGCGTCTAGTGGAAGTTCTTGTAACTCTGGATCTGTTAATTCGTCACATGTTCTTCAGGCAATAGGTCTTTCGTCCTTAGAAGCTCAAGGTTCTGTTAGATTTACCTTAGGAAAGAACTCGAAAAAAGAGGATGCCGATTATGTGATAGAAGAATTAAAAGATATAGTTAAGAGATATAGAAGATAATAGATTGAGTTTGGGTGATGTGTTTTGGATAAAAAGAGAGTTGTTATTGGTTTAAGTGGTGGAGTTGATAGTGCTGTTGCTGCATATCTTTTGAAAAAAGAAGGATATGAAGTTATAGGCATTATGTTGAATTTATCTCAGAATGATGAAGTTTATTTGCTTAAGGAAGGTGGATGTTGTTCACTTTCGTCAGTTCTTGATGCTCGTAAGGTTGCGGAACTTTTAGATATACCATTTTATGTTTTGAATTATAAGGATATATTTAAGGATAAGGTAGTTGATTATTTTGTTAAAGATTATATGATTGGTAATACTCCAAATCCTTGTATTGAATGTAATAGACATATAAAGTTTGGGGAATTTTTAATAGGGGCAAAGAAGTTGGGGGCTGACTATATAGCTACAGGTCATTATGCAAATATTGAAGAATTTAATGGAAAGTTTATATTGAAGAGAGGAATTGATCATAAGAAAGATCAAACATATATGCTGTATGTTCTTAATCAGGATCAACTCAAGAATATTTTAATGCCTTGTGGGAAATATACAAAGGAACAGGTTAGAGAGATTGCTAAAGAAATTGGAATGGATATACATAATAAAAAAGATAGTGAAGAAATTTGTTTTGTTCCTGATGGTAACCACGGTAATTTTATATCAAATAGAGAGAAGATTGTTAAAGGAAATTTTGTTGATAAGGATGGAAAAGTTTTAGGAGAACATAAAGGAATTGTTTATTATACAATAGGTCAGAGGAAGGGACTTAATTTGCCACTTGGGAAACCAGTATATGTTATAGGTATAAATTCCAAAACTAATGAGGTTATTATTGGTTCGGAAAAAGATCTATTTTTTAGAAATGCTATAATTGATAATGTTAATTTTGTACATATTGAAGATTTTGAAGATGGATTAGAAGTTGAGGCTAAAATTCGTTATCAAGCAAAGCTGTGTTCTGCTAAAATGTTTAGGGTTAATGATGGTAAGATAAAAATTGTTTTTGATGATCCACAGCGTGCAATGACTTGTGGTCAATCTCTAGTACTATATCAGGGTGATTTGGTTCTAGGTGGTGGAATTATGAGAAAATATTTTTAGACATAGTTCGACAGATTTTAATTAAAATGGAGTGATGTGTGTTATGAAAAAATATACTTATGATGATTTGAGAGATTTATTTGCTGAATTTTTTAAAAACAAATCACATTATGTAATGAGTAGTTTCCCTTTGGTGCCTAAAGATGATGATAGTTTATTGCTTGTTAATGCAGGAATGGCACCTTTGAAAAAGTTTTTTACGAGGGCTGCACTTCCTCCATCTAGTAGAGTTACAACGTGTCAGAAATGTATAAGGACTGGAGATATTGACAGTGTTGGCAAGACAGCAAGACATTGCACTTTTTTTGAGATGTTTGGAAATTTTTCGTTTGGAGATTATTTTAAGAGGGATGCTATAGCCTATGCTTGGGAGTTTTTAACTAAAGTTATTGGTATACCTATTGATAAGTTGTATGTAAGTGTTTATGAGGAAGATAATGAAGCTTTTGAGATTTGGGAAAAAGAAATTGGCATTGGTAGCAATAGAATTTTTAGGATCGGTAAGGAAGATAATTTTTGGGAAATTGGTGTTGGACCTTGTGGACCTTGTTCTGAGATATTTTATTCTTTCGTGGATGAGAAAATTGATTCTGTAGAAAAATTTCTAGAATTACAAGATAAAGGTGAACTTTTTGAAATATGGAATCTTGTATTCACTCAGTTTAACAAAAATGAAGATGGGGTATATGAAGCTTTAGAGTATAAAAATATTGATACTGGTATGGGGCTTGAGAGATTAGCTATCATAACTCAAGGAGTTAGTAATGTTTTTGAAACTGATCTTCTTAAATCTATAGTTGATAGTGTAAAGAATATGGCCAGTGCATTGTGTAGAGATGATCAATTAGATTATTCATCAAAAGTAATTGCTGATCATTCTCGTAGTATAACTTTTCTTATTTGTGATGGAGTAATTCCTAGTAATGAAGGTCGTGGATATGTTCTACGAAGATTAATGAGAAGAAGTATTAGACATGCAAAACTTATAGGCATTGATGGAAAATTTTTAAATGATATTGTTTGCAGAGTCATTGATAAATATAAAAATAGTTATCCTGAGTTAATTGAAAGGAAAGAATATATAAATAATATAGTTGATGTTGAGGAAGATAATTTTAGTAGGACTTTGAATAAAGGAATAGATATTTTGCTTAATAATTATGTTAAAGAATTAGAGGATAGGAACGAGTTTATTCTTTCAGGAAGTAAAGCATTCAAATTGTACGATACATATGGATTTCCTATTGAGCTTACTGAAGAAATTTTAAAAGAGAAGAATATAAAAGTTGATATTGATGGATTTGAGTTTGAGATGAAAAATCAACAAAAAATGGCTCGAGATTCTAGAAAAACTGATAATTACTTGGGGAATGATCTTGGTGTATTGAACTTAACTGAAAATTACGAGACGGAATTTGTTGGATATGAAAGTTTGAAGACTAAATCTAAAATTAAGGATTTAATAGTTGATAATAATTTTAGTGATAGTATTAAAAAAGACACTAAGGGGTTTTTGATTTCAAATGAAACACCTTTTTATCCTGAAATGGGAGGGCAAATTGGAGATATAGGTACAATAAAATCCCAAAATGGAGTTGCAAGAGTTATTTCAACTAAGAAAAATATGCAGGGGCAGATATATCATCTTGTAGAAGTTTTAGACGGAATTATTAATAAAGATGATGAAATTGAGCTTATTGTTAATGAATCTAGACGCAGGTCGATTTGTAGAAATCATACTGCTACACATTTGCTTCAAAGTGCTTTAAGACTAGTTTTGGGTAACCATGTTAAACAATCTGGGTCCTATTTAGATGATAAGAAACTTAGATTTGATTTTACCCATTTTAAGGCTCTAACTTCTGATGAAATACAACAAGTTGAAAATATAGTAAATGAATATATATATAGGCAAATAAATGTAAAAACTGAGATTATGGATATAAGATCTGCTAAAGAAAAGGGTGCAATTTCTCTATTTGATGAAAAATATGAAAATGAGGTTAGAGTACTTAGTGTAGATGATTTTAGTATAGAATTGTGTGGTGGAACACATGTTGATAATACTGGATTTATTGGTGGTTTTGTTATAATTAGTGAAAGTTCTGTATCTTCAGGAGTAAGGAGAATAGAGGCAACTACTGGAAGTAACGTGTTTGACATTGTAAAGTCTAATAGAAATATACTGAACGAAATTTCGTCTGAAATTAAGGCTTCATCAACTAATGAAATTGTAAATAAAGTTAAAAATTTGGTATTGGATATAAAAAATAAAAATAGTGAAATACTAAACTTAGTTTCAGCAATATCAAATGAAAAGCTAAAAGATATAGACAATATTATTGAGAATTGTAAAGAGAAGAATGGTATAAAGATAGTTGTTAATATATTTAATGATGTTGATATTAATAGACTTAGAGATACTTGTGCTAATATAAGAGATAAAGTAGAATGTGGAGTGTTTATGCTTGCCTCTGTGATAAATGGAAGAGCAAGTGTTGTTTGTATGGCAAGTAAAAAAGCAATTGAGTTTGGCATTGATTGTGGAAAATTGTTAAAGGAAACTTTGAAGTTGGCTGATGGAAGCGGAGGCGGTAGAAAAGATATGGCACAAGGATCTACAACGAATATCGAAAAGCTTAAGAATGCTTTTGATCAGATATATGAAATTATTTAATTGCCAAATGATAATTATTGTTATATAATTACTGTAAGACGACTCCAAAAGAGGAGGTGCGTATGGATTATGAAAAAAGATTTTACTATGTTTATAAAATATGATCGGAACTTGATTGACAACAAAGTCAGACCTGTAGATCAATTGAACACTAAAGAAATATTGGAAGAGGTTTACAATTCCTTAGAACAAAAGGGATATAAACCAATAAATCAGTTAGTAGGATATCTTATATCTGGTGATCCAACTTATATTACAAATTATAACGGTGCCAGGGCATTGATAAGTAAACTTGAGCGTGATGAGATATTAGAAGAAGTATTGAAAACTTACTTAAAAAAGTAATTAATTTTATCCAAGTTTGCGGTTAGCTTACTTGGATTTTTTTATTAGTTGTGCAGAGGTTAATTGGATGAGTTATATGGGATTAGATATAGGTGATAAGAATATCGGAATTGCTATTAGTTCAGGAATAATAGCTCAAGGTATTGGTACATATAGGCGTAGTGAGTACGAGAAGGATATTTGTTACATTAATAAAATTATAAAAGATAATAAAGTTAGTAAGCTTGTCGTTGGTTTACCCAAGAATATGAATGGTAGCATTGGATTTCAAGGGGAAAAGGTTATTAAGTTTTGTGAAGATTTGGAAAAGATTTTAGATGAGGGTATCAAAATTGAATTTATGGATGAAAGATTGACTACGGTTTTGGCAAATAATTTTATGTTAGAAGCAGATATGTCTAGGAAAAAGAGGAAAAATATAGTTGACAAGATGGCAGCTCAAATAATTTTACAGGATTATTTGAATATGTTAAATAAATGATATAATTTGGACTTTATGTCTAAGGAGTAGTTTTAATGCAGAGAGGATTAAATGATATAGAAGATATAAAAATATACCTAAAGTCAAAAGGATATAAATTAACAGCTCAAAGAGAATGCATATTAAGTGTGATAATTGAAAATAGAGATAAGCACTTAACAATTGATGAGATTTATAACTATGTAAATAAAAGGAATAAGACTATAGGGATTGCTACTGTTTATAGAACTATCGTGTTATTTGAGGAGTTAGGAGTTCTTAGCAAACTAGTATTTGATGGTAGAGTTATTAGATATGAATTGTCTTCTTTTGATGAGGAACATACGCATCACCATTTAATTTGTGTTAAATGTAATAAAATTATGGAGGTTAAAGAGGATTTGTTAGAAGATCTTGAAAAACAGGTTGAGAATAAATACAAATTTGAAATTATTGACCATAATTTAAAAATTTTAGGAATTTGTAGTGAATGTAAAAGGGAATAGGAGGAATTAAGTAATGGATTTAAAAGTGGAATCAAAACATGATGTTATTGATTCTAAGAATAATTATAGATCAAGAGATAATTATTCTAAAAAAGATGAAGCTAATAAGAGAGATGGGGGTTCGAAAAAAGAGTCTAGTCAACAAAGGAGAGAAAAAGCTTTTAACAAGGATTCTAAAAGAACTCAAAATTCTATAAAAATCATACCGCTTGGTGGATTGAATGAAGTTGGGAAAAATATAACAGCAATAGAATATAAAAATGATATTTTTGTTATAGATTGTGGATTAAAATTCCCAGATGATGATATGTATGGGATTGATTTGGTAATACCCGATATAACATATTTAATTAAAAATAAAGATAGAGTTAAAGGAATATTTTTAACTCATGGTCATGAGGACCATTTAGGTGCTGTTCCTTACATATTAAAACAGATTAATGTGCCTGTGTATGGAACAAGGTTAACATTGGGTATACTATCAGTGAAACTTAAAGAACATTATATTGATTATGCTAAGTTAAATGTTGTAAAGCCTAAAGATGTTATCAAGTTTGACAGTATTAGTATGGAATTTATAAAAAATAATCATAGTATTCCAGATGCTGTTTCAATTGCAATACATACTCCTATTGGCATAGTTTATCATACTGGAGATTTTAAGGTTGATTTTACTCCGATAGATGGAGAAATTGCTGACCTTGGTAGGATTGCAGAATTAGGAAGAAAAGGTATAATTTGTATGCTTGGTGAGAGTACGAACGTTGAGAAACCAGGATATACAATTTCTGAAAGGGTAATTGGTAAGACTTTTGAAGATATATTTGGCAAAGCAAAATCCAGAATTATAGTTGCAACATTTGCATCTAATGTTCATAGGATTCAACAAATAATTAATGCGGCTTCTATGTACGGAAAAAAAGTAGCTATATCTGGTAGGAGCATGGAAAATATAACAGGTGTTGCTAAAGAACTTGGATATATACAATTTGATGACAATGTTTTAATAGGAATTGATGAGATTAATAGATGGGCTCCAGATAAAATTGTTATTATAACTACTGGAACTCAGGGAGAGCCTATGTCAGCTCTTGCGAGAATGGCATCAGGAGATCATAAAAAAGCATCAATAGCTCCAGGAGATACTGTTATATTTTCAGCGACTCCAATTCCAGGAAATGAGAAACTTGTATCTAAGGTTGTAAATAGATTATTTAAAAGTGGTGCTGATGTTATATATGAATCCAAAGCTAAGGTTCACGTTTCAGGTCATGCTTGTCAAGAAGAACTTAAGTTGATGCTTGCACTTGCAAAACCAAAATTCTTTATACCAATTCATGGTGAATTTAGACATCTAAATCATCATGTTGAATTAGCTGAGAGCTTAGGAATCAGCAGAAAAAATATGTTGATAATGGAATGTGGAGAAATTGCAGAGGTAAAGAGAAATTCTATAAGCAAAGTAGGAACTGTTCCATCAGGTCAAATATTTGTTGATGGACTTGGTGTTGGTGATGTAGGTAATATAGTATTGAAAGATAGAAAGCATTTATCACAGGATGGAGTTCTTACAGTTGTTGTTACTATAGACAGTCAAAATGGAACAATAATTGCAGGTCCGGATATAATATCAAGAGGGTTCGTTTATGTGCGTGAATCTGAGAAACTAATTGATAATGTTAGGGACTTAGTTAGAGAAGTTCTTCGTGAATGTGAAGAAGATGGAATAATGGATTGGTCTACTTTGAAGTCGAACATTAAAGATACACTTAGAAGCTTTTTATATGAAAAAACTAAGAGACGTCCTATGATTTTACCAATTATAATGGAAATATAATAATATAGGATAATTTTTATATTACATTAATATTAGGAGGAGAAATTAATGGTTAATATTCATGATAAAGCTCATGAACTAGCTAGTTCTATTAAGCAAATGGAAGAGGTTAAGAAATTAAAAGAGATAAGTGAAAAAATTAATGCGGATGATAGCTTGAAGTCTCTTTTAAAAGAGTTAAGAGATGTTCAATTTTTGGTTTTCAATGAGCAACGCTCATCAGGAAAACTAGAGAAGGAAACAGAAGAGAAGTTTAAAGTAGTATCTCAAAAAGTTATGGCTAACCCTGTTGTAGCTGAATATGTTCAATACGAACAAAAAGTTGGTATAATTGTTGATGACATAATGAAGATATTAAATGAAGCTTTTGGAATACAAAGTTTTGTTTAATTAGATTTTAGCCATAGTGTATTGACTTTTTACACTTTGGCTTTTTTGTTTTATTTTTTATATGAATAATGGCGTGTATCTATTTTGGCTTTAATGAATTATAAATGTTGATAATATATAGGAGGATTTAATGAGAATATCTTGGTTATCAAAAATTTTAATCTTAGTTTTCTCGGTGCTATTATGTTTTGTTGCATACTTTGTTTATAATTTTCAATCGATAAATAATAGACCATTTTCATCGGATGTAAAGATTAATGTTAAAGAGGGAGATACCTTAAATAATGTAATAGATGAATTAGCAAATCAAGGTAAACTCAGGAACCATTTATTTGTAAAAATTTCTCTTAAGGTATTTAACTATGATACAAATATAAAACCAGGAGAATATTCTTTTGGAAATGATGTATCTTTAGGGACATTCATGGCTTTCCTTAATAAAGGAGTGTTAAATGAATTTGTTAAAGTTACTGTTCCAGAAGGTTATTCTATAGAGGCAATGGGAGAATTATTTGAAAAATCAGGACTCAATTTTACAAAACAAGATTTTTTGAATGAAGTAAGATATTATCCATTACCCAAATACGTTAAAAATATCGAAGAAAGAAGATATTTGTTGGAAGGCTTTTTATTTCCAGATACCTATCATTTTGATAAGGATTCAACACCAAATGTAGTTATAAAAACTATGATTGATAGATTTGAGCAAGTTTTAAAAGAAATAGAAACTGAGTTGAAGGTTTCGGTTCCTGAAGATAAAATAGATGATATTGTAACGATGGCATCTATTGTAGAGAGAGAGATTATACACGATGAAGAAAGGGTTAAGGCTGCATCTGTATTTTATAATAGATTGAGGGTTGGAATGCCACTTCAATCATGTGCAACTGTTATTTATGCTTTAGGAAAGCATAAAGAGGTTTTATATAATTCTGATTTGGAAGTTGATTCTAAATACAATACATATAAATATTCATCCTTACCTATAGGACCTATTGCATCGCCAGGAAGAGAGTCTATTAAAGCGGCAATTAGTCCAAGTGATACAAATTATTTATATTTTATATTAAATGATGAAACAAATTACCATTATTTCTTTGAGAATTATTCAGATTTCTTGAAACAGAAAGCTATTAGAGATACAACTCTTGCTGTAAAAAAATAAATTCTAAAAGGCCATTTTAATATAAGTGGTCTTTTTATTTTTTAATAAGATTTAAGGGTATACGATTGTTGACATAAATAAGTTTATTGACTATAGTTTTATAAATAGTCAAAATACAACAAAAAATTATTTTTTATTGATTATGTCGATTTAGGAGAAATTAGCATGGGTAATATAATTAATGATGATATAAACAAATTTATAATTGAGAATATAAATCTAGATTTATCAGAAGATCTTATGGAGCTTGAGGAATACGCTTTGGAAAATCATATTCCAATAATTGATAAGCAGGTCCAAAATTTTATTAGTATGATATTTAAGCTTAATAGTCCTAAGAATATTTTAGAATTTGGAACAGCCATAGGATTTTCATCTATATTTATGTGTGAACAGCTTAAAGGTAATGTAAAAATAACAACTGTTGAAAGGGATGGAGATCGTATTATACTTGCAAAAGATAATTTTAAAAAGTTTAATTATGAGGATAATATACGACTTATAGAAGGCGATTGTTTTGAAAATTTTGAATATTTAGATTGTGATTATGATTTTATATTTATTGATTCGTCTAAATCTCATTATGAAAAACTATTGAACAATTGTATCCAAAATTTAAATAAAAATGGTATAATCATGTTTGACAATGTTTTATATAAAGGTATGGTTGCATCGGATAGTTTGATTGTGAAACGCAAAAAAACTATCATAAATAACATGAGAAAGTTTTTGAAAAATGTTGTCAATAATAAACTATTTTCGACATGGTTATTGCCTATTGGCGACGGTGTAATGATTTTAAGGAGGAATGAAGAAAATGAAAAAGGTTGAATTACTTGCACCAGCAGGTAGTTTGGAAAAATTAAAAGTCGCAGTCGACTTTGGGGCTGATGCTGTTTATGTTGGCGGTCCAAGATTGAACCTGAGAGCATTTGCAGATAACTTTGATTTTGATGAATTGAAGGAAGGAATTGAATATGCTCACGATAGAGGGGTAAAGGTTTATTTAGTTTTAAATGCAATTCCAAGAAACTTTGATATGAATGGTATTGAGGAATATGTTAAAAAATGTGAATCTCTTGGAGTTGATGGGGCTATTGTTGCAGATCCTGGTTTAATTTCAATAATTAAAAAGAATACAAATATAGATATACATTTAAGTACTCAGGCAAATGCAATGAACTATGAAACTGCAAGATTTTGGTATGATTATGGATTAAAAAGGATAATTTTAGCTAGAGAATTAAAATTAAAAGAGATAGAAGAATTCGTAAATAAATTGCCAGAAGATTGTGAGATAGAAGTGTTTGTTCACGGTGCTATGTGTATGGCTTATTCTGGAAGATGTTTGATATCAAATTATATGACATCAAGAGATTCAAACAAAGGAGCGTGTTCTCAGGCATGCAGATATAAATATTATCTTGTAGAGGAAACACGTCCAAAT
The DNA here is from genome assembly GCF_000709435.1 of Candidatus Arthromitus sp. SFB-mouse-NL. Classification (NCBI taxonomy): domain Bacteria; kingdom Bacillati; phylum Bacillota; class Clostridia; order Eubacteriales; family Clostridiaceae; genus Candidatus Neoarthromitus; species Candidatus Arthromitus sp. SFB-mouse-NL. Next base: position 907,201 of record NZ_CP008713.1, on the reverse strand, counting down.
GAGTATTATCCAGTTTTTGAGGATGAAGATGGAACTTACATAATGAACTCAAAAGATTTATGTATGATTGAACATATTGATGATGTTATTAGATCTGGTGTTGCTTCTGTTAAAATTGAAGGGCGTATGAAAAGTTTATTTTATCTTGCAATGGTTGTAAAGATGTATAGAGAAGCAATTGATACTTATTACGCAGATCCTGAAAATTTTAAAGTTAATCCTGAGTGGAAAAGAAATCTTCAAAAGATAAGTCATAGAAGATACTCTACTGGTTTCTTTTATGGTAAATCTGGAGAGCAAAGCTATGAGAGTGCAACATATGTTAGAGAATATGATATAATTGGAATTGTAAAAGATTATGATAGAGAAACAAAGATAGCAACTATTGAACAAAGAAATAGAGTATTTAATGGAGATAAGGTTGAAATTATAAGACCTAAAACTGAAAATTTTGAGGTCGTATTGAATGATATGAAAAATAGTAAAGGTGAAAGTATTGAGAAGGCAAATCATGCTCAAATGATTTTCACAGCACATGTTGAAACTGAATTAAAACAAAATGATTTTATAATTATGAAGAAAAATGAAATTTCATTAAGCTAGAAGTTTAAGGTTAGGATGGTATTATCCTAACCTTAAATTCATTTTTTGAAAATTTATTAATATTTGTGAATATTTTTGCTATGATTTGGAATGACTTATACAAATATTTGTTTGGGTAAATAGGATGGAGTTTTATTATGGACAAGAAAAATGTTAGATTGAGAATAAGGTTTATAAATATTTTATTTGGATTGAGTATCTCTATTATAATTTTTAGACTTGCATTTATACAGTTAGGTGCAAAGGCAGACAAGTATGTATCTATAGCAATGAATCAATATAACTTAGATTATAGGACAAGTAATTTAAATTATAGGATTTTAGATGATAAGTCTAATGATCTTATTAAGTATAGTACTAAATATATAGTAGAAGTAAAATCTAACATATTTAAGAATTTTAACAATAATATAGAAATGGAGAAGATTTTAACATTCACATCTATTTTAAAGAACTATAATGAGGATTTTGATTTAATTCAAAAATTTCAGGAGAATCCTGGATATAATTTCAAATTTGAGGTTGATAAATATACATATGAGAAATTACAAACTGTACAAGATATAAATGGAATTTATCTTTATGAATACGATGAGTTTAATGAAAAAGAAGCATGGTCAATTGAAAATATTCTGATAAAAGAAATTTCCGAAAATTCGACAGAAGAAAATTATCATACTTATATAGAAAATAACAAATATCCAAAGATTGATTTTAATTATGTTAAAACTGGTAAAGATGTTGTGGATCCAAATAATAACAATTTCAAATTAACTATAGATAAGGAGTTACAAGATGGTGTAAAAAATATAATTAGTGATAAAAAATATGATGAATTTGATAGCATAGCAATTGCTATATCGGAAGCATCAACTGGAGAAATAAAAGCATTAACTCAAAAAAATGAGTATAATCCTAATATTATTCTTGGATCCACAAGTCTTGGATATGTACCAGGTTCGGTTTTTAAATTAGTGGTTGCGGAAGCTGCGATTGATTCTGGAATTTTTACATCTAAGCATGAATTTAGTTGTGAAAATAGCAGATATAATCTATGTAAAGATAGGCATGCAGGAAAATTAACTATGGAAGATGCTCTTGCTGTTTCTTGCAATAATATATTTGCAGAAATAGGAAAAGAGGTTGGATGGGACTTAATTAAAAATTATGCTGAGGAGCAAGGATTTTTTAAAAAAGTATTAGGATTTAGCGACTTAAGAGAGGCTAGTGGAAGCTATGCTGAACCTAAAGAATATGAAGATGGACCTTTATTTTTATCTATGGGTCAAAATATGTTAATTGAACCATTACAAGCTTTAAATATAACAAATACAATTTTAAATAATGGCATTTATACTAAACTAAAATTAATTGATAAGATTGTTAATGAAAATAATGAGGTTATAAAAGAGTTTAGTAATACTTCCGACAAAGTATTGAAAAAAGATACTGCAAATATATTAAAAAGTATGTTAATAAATACTCTGGAAAATGGTACGGGAAAGAATATCAAAATTAGTGGTGTAGAGAGTGGTGTTAAGACAGGTACAAGTGAGAGGTTTGATGGAGAAAATATTGTTTCAGATGGATGGGTTTTAGGATATTTTAAACATAGAAATAAGTACTATTCAATGTTTGTATTTGTTGAAAATATAAACGAAGAAGGACAATTTGGAGGAAATACTGCAGGTCCAATTTTTAAGGAAATAGTGGAATATTATACTAGTACTTTTTAATTTCGTATTTTTGAGCATTTAAATAGGGGGATCTTAATTGTTAGATAACTTATTTGAGATCATAGGTAGCGTCGTTTTATTTGTAGGATATATAGTCGGAAATAATTCATTCCCAACCCCGTTAACTAGCGAACAGGAAAAAGAATATATAGATAGATTTAAAGCAGGGGATTTGGAAGCTAAAAATATTTTGATTGAGAGAAATTTAAGATTAGTTGTTCATATAGCAAAGAAATTTTCGTCAATAAAGGATGTGGAAGATTTGATATCTGTTGGAACAATAGGTCTTATAAAAGGTATTGAATCTTTTGATTATGTAAAAGGAACTAAACTTGCAACTTATGCTGCGAGATGTATAGAAAATGAAATTCTTATGCTAATAAGAAATACTAAGAAAACAAAGAATGAAGTATTTCTTCAAGATCCCATAGGAACAGATAAAGAGGGGAATGAAATTTCACTTATAGATATACTAAATAGTAGTGATGACACAATAATTGACATTGTGGAACAAAAATTAACTATAAAGAAGATGTATAAAAAGCTTAATAATATTTTAAATGAGAAAGAACAAATTATAATAAAATTAAGATATGGATTAATAGATGGGAAAATTAAAACTCAAAAGGAAATAGCTAAGAAATTAAATATTTCAAGATCGTATGTTTCACGAATTGAAAAAAAGGCATTAAGTAAATTAAATAAAGAATTACTTTTTAAAAAATAATGTAATAACCATCTCATAATTAGAGATGGTTATTTTTGTATAAATAGGTGTATTTTTGGAAAGTATAAACTATATAGAATCTATTTTTGAGAGAGGGATAAGAGTTTTATGCTCTTTTACGATACATATGTTAACATTACAACAGATATTAAAAATAGCTTGTGATAAAGAATTCTCCTATATATATTTAAGTGTTGGCGCGAATATATTGGGACGCACTAACTCGAATTTAGAATTAGTAGTTGAAAAAATATTAAATCAGGATGAGCTTATAAGTTATGCAAAGGAAATTTTAGGAGACAAATTTGCAGAGCTATGTGAAATTGGTGAAAAATATACATCGTTTTCGATGTCAGGTATTGGGAGATTTAGAGCAAATATTTTCAAACAGAGAAATAGCATTGCCATATCAATTAAAATATTATCTAAAAGTGAATTTAATAATGAGATTAATATTCCAGATAATATTTATAATTTTGTATCACAATTAAATAATGGATTAGTATTGATAATTGGATCAATTAACAGTGGAAAAAATTTAACTGTTTCAAATATTATTCAAAAAATCAATAAAACATCTTCAAAATATATTATTACACTTGAATCAACTATTGAAATTTTATATAAGCACAATAAATCTATAGTCAATCAGAGAGAAATTGGTACAGATACGTATTCATATGTAAGTGGTATTGAATCTGCGTTTAGGGAAAGACCAAATATATTGGTTATAGATGATATACCTAATTATGATGTATTAAAACTAATAATGAAGTGTTGTGATGCTGGAGTACTTGTTATAGCGTCAGTATATTTAAATAATATACAGCATACATTAGAATCTTTGTTTGAAATGGAACCTAAAAACAAATTTTATTTAAAAAATGTTTTGGCAAACATGTTAAGATGTATAATTAATCAAAAAAATATTATTGATAAAAATCAAGAAGACTTGTATTTATTTGAATTTATGATTAATATTCCGATGATAGCTAATTGTATAAAAGAAAATAATATTAAAAATCTATACACTTTAATACAAAATAATACGAAATTAGGTATGTATACCATGGATAATTCTCTTATAGAAGCTTATAAATGTGGACTTATAACAAGGGAAGTTTTTGTCCAAAATGTGTCTAACAAAGAAATTGCTGCAAAAATTATATTGAATTATTAAGTGATATTGTAGTAATGTATTTAGAGAAGTAGCTATTAAGAGGGGGTATATCAATTTGTTTTTTGATTTGATTGAAAAAATAGCTTCAATTATCATAAATTTAGTTTATATTATTTCATTTTATTATTTAGCAGTTTCAATATTGGGTCTTCTTTTGAGAAATAGAGAAAATAGAAAAATTGAAAATAAAAATAGATTTGCTATTGTTATTGCAGCTCATAATGAAGAAAAGGTTATTTCTAATAGTTTAAATAGTTTAAAAAATTTGAATTACGATAAAGAATTTTATGATATTTTTGTTATAGCGGATAATTGTACGGATAGAACAAAAGAATATTCTTTAGCTCAGGGAGCATTAGTATACGAAAGATTTGATGATAAGAATAAAGGGAAAGGCTATGCTCTAGAATGGATGTTTAATAAAATATTTGATATGGGAGATAAATATTCTGCTATTATTGTTTTAGATGCTGATAACATTGTATCACCTAATTTTTTAACAGAAATGAATGTGAAATTAAATAATGGACATAAAGTTATTCAAGGTTATATTGATAGTAAAAATCCAAATGATAATTGGCTTACAATGAGTTATTCTATAGCTTTTTGGAGTAATAATAGATTATTTCAGTTATGTAGGGATAATTTAGGGTTGTCTTGTCAGCTATCAGGTACAGGATTTTGTTTAGATATTGAAACTCTTAAAAAAGTTGGATGGGGAGCTACGTGCCTTACAGAAGATTTAGAGTTTACTTGTAAATTAATAATGAATAATATGAGAGTTGTATTTGCCTATAAGGCTGTGGTTTATGATGAAAAGCCTCTTACATTAAAACAATCATGGAATCAAAGAAGAAGGTGGATGCAAGGATTCGCTGATGTATCAAGTAGATATTTTTGGAAGCTAACAGAAAGGGTGTTTTCTCATAAAGATTTGAGAGCATTAGACTGTGCCTTATATTCCATACAACCTATAGTAATAACTATACTTGGAATAGTTTCGATGTTTAATATTTGTAAGTTATCGTTATCATTAAGTGCTGTTCTTATGGGACAACCATTAATTTTCGAATTTAAAGCTATAAGATTCATATCATTAGCCTATTTTATATTTCAACTTATGATAACTCCTATAATGATACATTTAGATTCTAAACTAACATTTAAAGTTTTACTTTATTATATATTTATATACCCATTTTATATAATAACTTGGGTGCCTATATCTATACAGGGAATTTTAAATAAAAATAAAAAAGAATGGTTTCATACAGATCATTCAAGAAATGTAAGTATTAATGAACTAGAAAAATTTAAGAATTAAACAAGGAGTTTAAGGATTTTTGTTGAATATATCTCTCGTGTACATAGTTCTTTAGGCTGCGGTGTATTTAAATTTTTATATATAAGTTTTCCAGTTTTTTAGTACAAAATTTAAATTTTAGCTTTTCTAATAAATAGGAGGAATTAGTGTGTTAGATTTTGATATGAATAGTATTTTTCAAAACGCAAGAATAAAAGTAATTGGATGTGGCGGCGGCGGTGGGAACGCTGTTAATAGAATGATAGAAGATGGTCTTAAAAATGTAGAATTTATTGTTGTTAACACCGATAATCAGGCATTAAGATTATCTAAAGCAGAATCTAAAATCCAAATAGGGGAGAAGTTAACAAGAGGTCTTGGAGCTGGAGCAAATCCAGATATTGGTGAGAAGGCTGCTGAAGAGAGTAAGGATATGATAAAAGATGCGATACAAGGAGCTGAACTTGTATTTATAACTGCAGGAATGGGAGGAGGAACGGGTACAGGTGCTGCTCCAGTCGTTGCAGAAATAGCTAAATCATTAGGTATATTGACAGTTGGTGTTGTCACGAAACCTTTCCCATTTGAAGGAAGAAAAAGAATGATACAGGCAGATATGGGTATATCGAATTTAATGAGTAAGGTTGATACATTGGTAACTATACCTAATGAAAGATTGCTTACAATGGTTGATAAGAAAACATCATTACTTGAAGCTTTTAAAAAAGCAGATGATGTTTTAAGACAGGGTGTTCAAGGTATATCAGACCTTATAACTATACCTGGTATAGTTAATAGAGATTTTGCTGATGTTAAGGCTATTATGAGCGATAGGGGACTTGCTCATATGGGTATAGGTAGAGGTACTGGTGAGAATAGAGCTATAGAAGCAGCTAAACAAGCAATATCATCACCGCTATTAGAAACTTCTATAATTGGAGCTACAGGTGTATTGATGAATGTTACGGGTGGTCCTGATTTATCGTTGCATGAAATTCATGAAGCTGGGAACATGGTTCAGGAATCTACAGATGAAGATGCTGTATTTATGTTTGGTGCTGTTATAGATGAAGATTTAAAAGATGAAATTAGAGTAACTTTAATAGCTACTGGTTTTGAAGGAAGTATAAATAGAAAAGTAAGTGAAATTTTAAAGGAAGAGATTTTAACAACTAAAACAGATGTTCCTAAAACAATCAATGATGATAAAAAAGAGGAATCCCAAGAAGAAAGAAAGGACTTTAAGAAAAATAATTCTAATGATAAGGATGATGATTATGGCATTCCAGCTTTCTTAAGGAAACGTGATTTTAATAAATAGTACATATTTTATAGGTAAAAATAAGAAGACTAGTATATTTTTATATGATAATACTAGTCTTCTTATTTTTATTTTTGAAATTATATAGGTTTATAAAGATTGTAAAATATTACATAAAAAAATATATTGATTACAGTAAAAACAACAAAATTTTAATTGTATAACTCCTATAATATATAGAGATTTAAATAGGAGGACTTGAATATGGTTATTTATTATGACTTATTTGTATTTGAGAACTTCATTTTTAATTTATTTGTTTTATATACGTCTTTTAAAATGCTGAATTTAAAATTAAATTTACTTAGGTTATTAATTGCATCTGCCATATCATCATTTATAGCTAGTTTGATTTTAATAAATTTAAATTCTGTGCTTTATTTATTATTTATTACATTACTAAGTATATTAAGTGGATTGATTTTATGTATGCCTAGCATTAGACTTTATTATTTTGTACAAATAATTGTAAGTATGTTATTCACATCATTTGTATTATTTGGAATTATTAAATTTTTAAATGTATGGTTAATAACTATAAATTATAGAATTATATTAATAATTTTTATTGTTGTTTTTGTCATATATAGCGTGGTAAAAAAATATATAACTAGGAGTGCATTTTTTAATAATTACATATTTGAGATAGAATTAAACTATCAAAATAAAATTTATAAATTTAGGGGGTTCTTAGATACAGGTAATGAATTATATGAACCAGTATCTGGCTTACCAGTAATAATTGTAGAGAAAAGATGTATTCCAGGTGTTTTTTATCATGAAAAGTATTTTTATAAAATACCGTATAAGGTTATAACGGGGGATACATCATATTTTGAAGGTATAAAGATCAAGAATGTTTATTTTAAAAATAACAATAGAGATTTTTATGCTGATGTTATTTTGTGTACAACCAACACATTGTTAGATTCTAATAAACGTTTTGAAGCAATATTATCTAGGTGCATAATTTAGGGGGAAGGTTAATGAGGAAGATAATAATTTTCATTAATAATTTGATTTACAAGTTTAAATGTATAACTCGTGCTATTTTTTATATAGGAAGTAGTGATGCATTACCGCCACCATTAACTCGTGATGAAGAAGATGATCTTATAAATAAATTATTAATAACTGATACAGAAAATGTAAGAACAATATTGATAGAAAGAAATTTAAGATTGGTTGTATATATTGCCAAGAAATTTGAAAACACTGGGATTATGGTAGAAGATCTTATATCTGTTGGAACTATTGGTCTTATTAAAGCGGTTAACACTTTTAATCCAGATAAAAAAATAAAATTAGCAACATATGCCTCTAGATGCATTGAAAACGAAATATTAATGTATTTAAGGAGAATGAATAGAGTAAAGGGAGAAATTTCATTTTATGAACCATTAAATACAGACTGGGATGGGAATGAATTATTATTATCTGATATACTTGGGTCTAGTGATAGCAATGTCTTTGAATTTATTGAAGAGGAAATTGATAGGGGACTTCTTGTTATAGCAATGGAATCATTAAATAATAGAGAACATGAAATAATATCTTTAAGATTTGGTTTAAATGGATACTTAGAAAAAACCCAGAAGGAAGTAGCAGATATTTTAGGAATTTCTCAATCATATATATCCAGATTAGAGAAGAGAATTATTAAAAAATTAAAGAAAGAAATAAATAAAATGCTATAGTTTTTATATAAAGATAATTTATATTTATTATTAGGATTTTAAGGGAAAATTATTACTTTAAATATAGTAGTAATTTTCCCTTAAATATTTTTTGAGAATACTACATGTATTGAAATTGATTAATTAAGGCTTATTATGAATAAATATTTAAATGATTTAAATACTACAAAAAAATTACAAAAGAGTTAAAAAAGATGAATAATATCGAATGATGTCGGTAATACTAAGAAGGATAAGTACTCTGAAGGGACTGATATTATGATAAGTAAGGTTGAAATATGTGGTGTTAATACAGCTAAATTACCTGTGCTTAAGGACAAAGAGATGAAAGAACTTTTATTAAAAATGAGAAATGGTGACACAAAATCTAGAGAGGTGTTTATACAAGGAAATTTGAGGCTAGTATTGAGTGTTATACACAGATTTAATAATAGGGGAGAAAATGTAGATGATCTGTTCCAAGTCGGTTGTATAGGACTTATTAAAGCTTTAGATAATTTTGATTTAACACAAAATGTTAAATTTTCTACTTATGCAGTTCCTATGATAATAGGAGAAATTAGAAGATATTTGAGAGATAATAATGCTATTAGGGTTAGCAGATCTTTGAGAGATATAGCATATAAGGCTTTAATCGTAAAAGATAAGCTTATGTCGGAGAATAATAAAGAGCCTACTGTATCTCAAATTGCTAAAGAGTTAGATATTCCCCGAGAGGAAGTTGTATTTGCTTTAGATGCTATACAAGATCCAATATCATTGTTTGAGCCTATTTATCATGATGGAGGAGATTCAATTTTTGTGTTGGATCAGATAAGTGATTCCAAGAATTGTTATGAAAATTGGATAGAAGATATATCTATAAAAGAGGCTATGAAAAAATTAAATAAAAGAGAAACTATGATATTAAATTTAAGATTTTTTACTGGAAGAACTCAAATGGAGGTTGCTGAGGAAATTGGTATTTCTCAAGCACAAGTGTCCAGGTTAGAGAAAACAGCTTTGAAACATATGAGAAAGTACATATAATAAGAGGCTATCTGTCATAGATAGCCTCTTATTATTTATATTTCATTTTTTAATATACGAACTGAATTTAGGATTACAACAAGTGATATACCAACATCTGACAGTATAGCTGTCCACATAGATGATAATCCTAAGGCCCCTAATATTATTACCAATATTTTTACGGTTAAAGATAATACTATATTTTGCATAGCAATTGTTCTTGTTTGTTTTGCTATTTTTATTGCCTTTACTATCTTATATGGGTCATCATCAATTAAAACAATATCAGATGCTTCAATAGCAGCATCACTTCCAATGCTTCCCATAGATATTCCAATATCTGCCATAGCTAGAGAAGGAGCATCATTTATACCATCTCCAATAAATGCTAAAGTTGATTTTGGAGGTTTATTAGATAGTAATTCTTCTACATATTTTACTTTTTGATCTGGTAACAACTCTGAATATACTTTTGTAATTTTTAATGTATCTGCTATAGCTTGAGCTGTCTTATTATTATCCCCCGTAAGCATTGCTAAATTATTTATATTCATCTTTTTTAATTCAAATATAGTTTTAGATGAATTCTGTTTTATTTTATCTGATATCAAAATGCATCCGAGATAGGTATTATTTTTTGCTACATACACTTTTGTTCCACTCTCATCTATAAAATCAACATTAATATTGAATTTATCCATCATCTTTTTATTTCCACTTATTATAATATCATTGTCTATACAGATACTGATTCCATATCCAGGAATCTCCTCGAATTTATATATTTTTAACTTATCAATAGGTTTGTTATAATAATCAATTATGGATTTAGCTATTGGATGATTTGAAAAACTCTCAGCCATTACAGAATATTTTATTAATTCATCTATTTCACAGTTTTTGGGTATAACTTTACTTATAAAAAATTTTCCTTCTGTTAGTGTACCTGTTTTATCAAATACTATAGTTGATAAATTATTTAGTGCCTCTAAGTGATTACTAGCTTTTATAAGTATACCATTTTTAGATGCTACACCTATGCCGCTAAAGAAACTTAATGGTATTGATATTACTAGTGCACAAGGACAAGATATAACTAAAAAGATTAAGGCTCTATAGATCCATTCTGATAGAGTGTTGTAACCTAGAATAATTGGTGGAATTGTTGAAATTATAAAAGCAATTATTATAACAGTAGGTGTATAAATCTTTGAAAATTTAGTTATAAAATTTTCAGTATTTGATTTTTTTGAATTTGCATTTTCTACAAGATTAAGAATTCTAGATACTGTTGAATTTTTAAATTCCGATTCTACTTTTATTTTGATTAGAGATGTTATATTTATACATCCTGATATTACTTTATCTCCAATTGTTACTTCTTTAGTTAAAAATTCACCAGTTAATGCTTTTGTATCTAACTGTGATATTCCTTGTATAATTTCACCATCTAGAGGAATTTTTTCACCAGGTTTTACGACAATTATATCTCCAATTTTAACTTTGCTTGGATCAACAATTTTTATAGAATCATTAGTTTCTAAATTTGCAGTATCAGGTCTTATGTCCATTAGACTTGATATTGATGATCGTGATTTATTGATAGCCCTATCTTGTATAAATTCTCCAACTCTTGAGAAAATCATAACTGCTACAGCTTCCTGAAATTCTCCTATGATTAATGCACCAATTGTTGCAATCATCATCAATGCATTTTCATCAAATATTATCCCTCTTTTTATATTCATAACTGCTTTTTTTAAGATATTAAATCCTATTAGTAAATAACTTGCAAAGCATACATAAAATTTAAAAATTAAAGTTTGATGTGTAGCTTGGGATAATTCAGATTCTTTGATAAAAAATGAAATTATAAATAAGATTATACCTATGGAAAATGAGATGAGTTCTAAGGAGTTTATTTTATTTTTAGATTCATTTAGATGATTGGATGTGTTAAAACTCATATCAGGTTCGATTTGTATGCATAATTCCATAATTTCTTGTAGTTTTTGGCTTATATTTAAGGTATCTTTAAATTCTAAGTTAAGATTTTGGGTTAATACATCTATATCAACTTTAGATATATAACTTAATTTTAGTAGTTCATTTTTAATTTTTCCTGCACATTCATAACAATTCATATTTTTAAATTTTAAAGTGTGATTATTCATATACAATCCTTTCAATATAAATAATTATATGGTTATTATAACACTTAGATAGTATAAATAAAGTTATTGAATCATATAGATTAATAAAAAATTTTTTTAAATACAAAGGAATGATTTTATGTTAGATATGTCATTTTCATTAAATGACTTAAAGACTATGGAAGTCATAGATGTAAGTATAGGTGCTAAAGTAGGATATATAAATGATTTTGTTATTGATACAGATACATTTAGGGTGTTATCAATTATAGTTTCTTATACAAAGGGATCATGGTTTTTTAAAAATAATTATTTGGAAATTCCATGGGATAAGATAATAAATATAGGTTTAGATGTTATATTGGTAGATGGAAGCAATATTGATTTATTATTAGAAGCAAGGAACTAATGGTATTTTTTGAAATTTGATATTTTTATTAATTAATAATTCGGTTTTAAATTTTATTGTAATTTTTGTTTTGGTTATGTTATTATGTTTTAAAGGAAATTACAAGATACTATTTCTAGTAGTTTTATGTAGTTTGTTAACTGTATAAATTTTTGAAATTCCTTCAATCGTTTTTGGAGGATTTTTGTATTTCTTAGGTATATTAATTTAGTTTGTTATAGGGTGATTTTTATGGAATTAATAGAAATTGATAATAAATATTTTCTATATAAACAGGTAAATAATATTTGTTTTGTTATTACCACAGCTAATTCTGAATTTGGAATACACCCAAATCTTAAAAACTATAATAAAAATATAAATTTTATTAAGAAAAAATTTGATTTACACGATGTATTTGTAGCATCTCAAATACATGGTAGTACTGTTGTTGAATGTGATAAAAATTTTTCAAGTGGTATAGAAGCTGATGGATTAATAACACAAGAGAGGAATTATGGGATAGGTGTATTTACTGCAGATTGTGTCCCTATATTTTTATTTGATTCTCAAAAATATATTGTATCGATTTTACATAGTGGATGGAAGGGAACTTATAACGAAATAACAGTAAATGCAATTAATATTTTTTTAGAAAAATATTATTCAAATATTAATGATATAGTTATTTATATAGGACCTCATAATAAAGTTTGTTGTTATGAAATTGGAGAGGAGCTTAAACGTAAGTTTAGTGAGCATTATAAATTTAAACAAAATAATAATATATTTAATGGAAATAATCTTAATCTATTGGAATGTATTAAGACTTCTGTATTGAATTGTAATATTCCGCTTGAGAATATAAATGTTATAGATTATTGTGTTCATTGTAGTAATGATGTAAAATTTTATTCATATAGAAAAGATCCAAAATCTTTAAACAGAATATTCTCATTTATTTTTATTAAATAAACTTTACAGAGGATTAAGTGATTATGGGTAAAAAGATTTTAATTATTGAAGATGAATTAAATATTGCTGAATTATTAAGATATAATTTGACAAAAAATGGATTTGATGTAAAATGTACTTTAGATGGATTAGATATAATTAATGTTGTAACAGAATTTAGACCCGAATTGATATTGCTTGACTTAATGCTAACTGAAAAAGATGGTTTTGAAATATGTAATGAGTTATCTACTAATGAGAATACTAATAAAATACCGATAATAATAGTTTCTTCAAAAAATAGAGAGTTTGATAAAATTTTAGCACTAGATCTTGGAGCAGATGATTATATTTGTAAACCGTTTTCCATAAATGAAGTAATTGCTCGAATAAAAGCTGTATTTAGAAGAATGGAAAAATTGAATATAAGTAGAATTAACTTATCTTATGATTTCAAATTTGGTGATATATTGTTAGATTTAAAAAAGAGAGAAGTATATAAAAAAGGCAGAAAGCTAGATATGACTTTTAAAGAATTTGAGTTATTAGTTATGCTAATAAAAAGCAATGGACGTGTTTTAACTAGAGAATATATACTTGATAATATTTGGGGATACAATTATATAGGTGAAACTAGAACTGTAGATGTTCACGTTAGAAATTTAAGAAAAAAGATAGAAAATGATGACAAAAATCCTATATTTATTGAGACTGTGAGAGGAATAGGATATAAATTTAATTTAAAGGATAATGAAGAATTTTAATTTAATATTGATAGTTTTCTTATTAATACTAATTTTAAGTATGTCTATTTGGGTTCTAAAGTTTAATAATAGAATTAAGCGTAATTTGTTAAATATTTTAACAATTAATTCTAATGATTATTTAGAATCACTTGTTAATATGGCCAATAAAAAAAGTTTTAGATTAGAAAATATATTAGATTTGATAAAGCTTAAGTTTAATAAAGTGTATAAAAAGTATGATAAATTATGTGAAGATAATTATGTTTTAGAGAGAACAATAGATATTCTTGAGTATGGAGTCCTGATTTTAGATAGTAAAAATAGGATTTATTATGTAAATGATGAATTAGGTAAATTATTTAATATTTTAAGTTTGAAAGAAATACATAATAAATTACTTAAAGAAACTAATTTAAGATGGTTGCTTGAATTTAGTAATGATACTATTTTTGAGATACCTGAAGAATATTCATTTATTAATATATCGTGTTATATAAAAAAGATAAATAATAATTTTACTGTATATACATTTAAAAATATAACCGAACAAAAGAAGATTGATAATATGAGTGCAGAATTTATCTCAAATATAACACATGAATTAAAAACACCTCTAACATCTATAATAGGATTTGCTGATACGTTAAAAGAGGTTGAGGATGAAAATGATAGACAAATATTTTATGATATAATATCGAAGGAAGCTATAAGGCTCAACAATTTAATAAGTGATATACTTATTTTTTCAGAAATTCAAACACAGAATGATATAACAAAGCAAAAGATAGATATCATGCAATTGTTATATAGTGTTAAACAATTACTTACTCCTCAGATATCTAATAATATTAATATTAATATTATTGGAGATAGAATTAAAATTTTAAGTTGCGAAAAGTATATTATGCAAATATTTTTAAATATAATTGATAATTCTATAAAACACTCTTTTGGAGAAAATATAGATATAATTTGCAAAGAGGATAGTAAAAATCTATGTATTAAATTCTCAGATGATGGAATTGGAATACCAGAAAACGAAATTGAAAACATATTCAAGAGGTTTTATAAAATTCCAACTTCTAAAACAAAATTTCGAGGAACTGGTTTAGGTTTGTCCATAGTTTATGGTGCTGTCAAAAAGATTTCTGGCAATCTTGAGGTTTTTAATAATGAAGATAAAGGTGTGACATTTAAAGTTAATATTCCTAAAAATAAAGTAGAGTAAGTCAATTGCTCTACTTTATTCATTTTTTTATAATGGAAACGAAATGTTTTATTAGGTTGGAGTATTACTAATAAATATATTTATAGAAATTGAGCCATCTTCAAAATCTATTTTTGGAGGTGGCTATTATATTTAATATAGATTTAACATTGACAAAATATAAACTTAACTAATTTAATTTAGAATAAATATTAGATTAGTTTGAGGAGAGTAATTTTATGAGCAAAGGAATCTTTAAATTATTAAATTTAGGTTTGGCATTGTGTTTATTTTCGTTTGTTTCTTGTGCAAGTAACAATCAAAATAAATCCAGTTTGCGTGGCAATATTGTAATTGATGGATCATCAACAGTTTATCCAATTACAGAGATAGTAGCTGAAGAATTTTCCATAGTTAATCCAAAGATTAGGATATCTATAGCTGAATCTGGAACTGGTGGAGGAATGAAAAAATTTATAGAAGGTGAAATAGATATAGTTAATGCTTCTAGAAAGATTAAAGATTCAGAATTAGAGCAAGCTAAAAATAATGGAATTGATGCTCAGGAATTAATTGTAGCAAATGATGGAATATCGGTTATTGTTAGTAAAGATAATGATTTTGTGACAAATTTAACTAAAGAAGAGCTTTCTCATATTTTTAGATATGATAATCCTGCGTTATATTGGAGTGATGTAAGGGAAGGATTTCCAAATGAATTAATAAAGGTTTATACACCAGGTACAGCATCTGGAACTTTTGAATTTTTTACTGAGGTTGTAAATGGTAAGGCTAAAGTTCAAAGGGAAGATGCTATAGTTAGTGAAGATGATAATATTTTGGTTAAAGGGATAAGTGGTGATAAGTATTCAATAGGATATTTTGGTTATAGTTACTACGAATCGAATAAAGATAAGATTAATTTACTATCTATTGATAATGTTATACCTTCTATGCAAACTATAAATGATGAAAGTTATTTATTATCGAGACCTCTCAGAATATATTTTGATAAAAATGATCTTGGTAGGGAAGAAATAAATGAATTTCTTAAATTTTATCTTTTAAATTCTGGTACTCTTTCTGAGGAAGTTAATTTAGTCAGACTATCAGATAAGGATTACGAGGATCAATTAAAGAATTTAAAATAATTTTTAAATATAATTGTACATTTAAGTAATTTAATATTGGTTTGGAGGTTTTATTTTAGTGAAGGAGAAGTTTATAGAAAGTCTTTTAAAATTATTTGCCTTTATTTCGATTTTTATAACAATAGTTATAGTTTTTCTATTATTATTTGAAGCTAAAGATTTTTTTAAAGAAGTGAGTTTCTTTGAATTGTTTAAAGGAAATTCATGGAATCCACTTTTAAGTACACCTACTTATAATATTATGACTTTAATAATTGGGACTATAATGATAGCTGTTATTTCATGTTTAATAGCAATACCTATAGGACTTTTAATTTCAATTTATTTAAGTGAATATGTATCTAAAAAAGTTCGTGCTTTTTTAAAACCTGTTTTAGAGGCATTGGCATTTATTCCATCTGTTGTTTATGGATTTTTTGCACTAACTTTTATCACACCTATATTAAAATTATTTATACATAATTTGGAGATATACAATGCATTAAGTGCTGGTATTGCTATAGGTATAATGATTATTCCTATGATTGCATCACTGAGTGAGGATGCATTAAGAAGTGTACCTGGCTCAATAAAAAGAGGGGCTTATGCTCTTGGTAGTACAAAATATGAAGTTACAACTAAAGTTTTAATTCCAGCAGCTAAATCAGGAATTATATCGTCATTTATTTTAGCTATTTCCCGTGCGATAGGTGAAACAATGATTGTTGCAATTGCATCTGGAAGTAATCCACTTTTTAATGTTAATCCGTTAAAGAGTGTTCAAACATTAACTACTTATATGGCTAATGTTAGTATGGGAGATGTATCTTTTGATTCTATTGAATATAAAACTATTTTTGTTTGTGGAGCTGTATTGTTTTTAATTACATTAATTTTAAATATTATAGCTCGTAGAATTATAAACAAAAATAAATATAAGTTTTAGGAATGAAAGCGGGTAAATAATGAAAAGTGAATTATATGATAGGGAACTTATAAAAAATAATCTCAAGAAAAGAGAAGCTAAAGATAAAATGCTAAAAACCGTAACTTTAATTGCAACGGGTATAGGAATATTTTTTCTAATTGCTTTATTAGTTCAGATTTTTTCAAATGGATTAAAAAATTTAAATTGGGAGTTTATAACGAACTTTCCATCCAGTAGACCTTTAAAAGCTGGGATAGCACCAGCAATTGTTGGAAGCATATATATATTAATTTTGACTGCAGTAATTTCTATACCATTTGGAATTGGTACAGCTATTTATTTGGAATTGTATGCTAAACCATCAAAGATTACAAATTTCATTAAATTAAATATTCAAAACCTAGCGGGTGTTCCTGCTATTGTATACGGTATACTTGGTCTTGGGGTTTTTGTAAAATTATTTATGTTTGGATCAAGTATATTATCAGGAGCATTAACGCTTTCCTTGTTGGTTTTATCACCAATAATAATTTCTTCACAAGAGGCATTTAGGGCTGTACCGTATTCATTTTATGAAGGAGCTTTAGCACTTGGTGTATCAAAATGGAAAGCTATTAGAGGTGTAGTTCTTCCGTGTGCTTTATCCAATATAGTTACTGGAATAGTTTTATCTCTTGCTCGTGCTATTGGTGAGGCATCTCCACTTATTGTGGTTGGAGCAGCAACTTTTATAAGATTTATACCTGTAAGTTTATTCGATGGATTTACAGTTTTGCCTATACAAATATACAATTGGACTTCAAGACCAGAGATTGAATTTCAGTATTTAGCATCGTCAGGAATAATTATTTTATTATTGATCGTTTTAGTATTTAATATCGTAGCAATTATTATAAGGAAAAAATTCGAAAAAAAATATGATTAAAAGATAGGGGATTAATATTTAATGAAAAAAGCTATTATAAAAGTTGAAAACTTAGATTTTTTTTATGGAGAAAAACAAACCTTATTTGAAATAAATATTGATATATATGAAAATAAGGTTACAGCTCTTATTGGGCCTTCAGGATGTGGTAAATCTACGTTTTTAAGAAATTTAAATAGAATGAATGAAATGTTTGATTATGCCAGATATACTGGCAATATACTTTTAGATGGCAAAGATATAAAAGATCAAGATGTTGTTCTTCTTCGTAAAGAGGTTGGATTAGTTTTTCAAAAACCAAACCCATTTCCTAAATCTATTTACGATAATATAGTTTTTGCCCCTAGAAATTATGGAATAAAAGATAAGAATATATTGGACGAATTGGTTGAAACTACATTAAAAGATGTGGCACTTTGGGATGAAGTTAAAGATGACTTAAAGAAAAGTGCTTATAATTTGTCTGGAGGACAACAACAAAGATTATGTATTGCAAGATGTTTGGCTACTCAGCCAAAAATAATTTTAATGGATGAACCAACTTCGGCATTAGATCCAATTTCGACTATAAAAATAGAGGAATTGTTAGTTAAACTTAGAAAGAAATATACTATTGTTATAGTTACTCATAATATGCAACAAGCCGGAAGAATTTCTGATTACACAGCATTTTTTTTGAATGGTAAACTTGAAGAAATGGATAAGACTGAAAAAATATTCCAAAATCCGGCTAATAAACTTACGGAAGACTATATCACGGGAAGATTTGGATAGAATTTTAGGAGGATTGTTATGCGCATAAAATTTAGAGGAGTTTTAGATGAGTTAAATGAAGCTCTATTGAAATTAGGAGATCTTGTTATAGAACAGTTCGAAAAATCAGAGAAAGTTTTAAGAACTAAGGATAGTGAGTTAGCAAAATTAATTATTGAAAATGATGATAATATAGATTTTCTTAAAGAAGAAATGGAATATAAGTGTTTAAAATTAATTGCGACTCAGAATCCGCTTGCAAGTGATTTGAGGAGACTATTTACAACAATAAAAATAATCCAGGATTTAGAGCGTATAGGTGATTATGCTGTAGATCTAGCAAAAGTATCTATGTATATACCTGAGAATGAAAATATTGATTCTGAAATATCAGACTATTTTTCAAGCATAATTAAGAAAATGGTCAAAGAAGTAATTCAAGCTTATGTTGATAATAATAAGAAAAAGGCTATTGAAATATACGAGAGTGATGAAGCAATTGATGATGAGTATACTAAAGTCTTTTCAAATACTATGGAAAAAATGAACTCAGGCAAAATTACAAATAATATAGCAGTTCAAACCTTATTTGTTATTAAATATTTTGAAAGAGCAGGAGACCATATAAATAATATTTGTGAAAATATTATGTATTTAAAGTCCGGTGAGTTTTTTAAAAGAAGATTAAATAAATAATTTAATGTTTAAACCTTAAGGTATTATATATCTTAAGGTTTTTTTGTAACAATTTGAAGGAATTTTGTATATATTACTAATTAAAAATTAATTTAACAATCAAAGGATGATTTGAATGGAAATCAAGATTAATGAAAAGTTAATTAAATATAATTTTTCCTCGAGGAATGGAGAAAAAATTAAGTATTTAGTAATACACGATACAGATAATACTAGTGTTGGAGCAAATGCTGATGCTCATTATCATTTTTTTAATTCAGAGTATAGAGATGCATCTGCACATTATTTCATAGATGATACTCAAATTTTAAGAATTGTTAAAGACTCAGATAAATCTTTTCATTGTGGTGATGGACATGGAAAATACGGAATTACAAATGAAAATAGTATTGGAATAGAGATGTGCGTTAATTCTGATGGTAATTATGAAAAAATTTACAATAATACACTTAAGTTGACCAAATATCAAATGGATAAATATAATATTCCGCTTGAGTGTGTTGTTAGGCATTATGACGCCAGCAGAAAAATATGTCCATTGTCGATGAGAGAAAATAACTGGGAGAAGTGGAAAAAATTTAAAAAGGATATAGAAAATATGGACTATAGTTCAACTAATTATACAAAATTTATACGATTATTATATGAAAATTTATTTAAGCGAGAGCCCGATGACGAGGGATTGAAATTTTGGAATGACGAATTGGAAAATGGGTTAAGTTATGGAGATATGCTAAAACGTATAGCTGATAGCGATGAGTTTAAAAATATATATTTAAAATAAAAGCTTTTGCTCATTTAATGTGAGCAAAAGCTTTTTTCTCTTTTAGTTTGATACAAAAAGTCAATGTTAATTTACGTTGCTTGTAGTAATGGTAGGTTTTTCTTATAATAGTTGTAACAACTGAAAGAAAGGAGACTTTTTTCATATGCTTAATGAAAATATTAAAGTAATTAGGAAATCAAAAGGGTTTTCACAACAGGAGCTTGCTGTTAAATTAAATGTGGTACGACAAACAGTTTCCAAATGGGAGAAAGGACTGTCAGTTCCTGATTCCGATATGTTAATCTCCTTATCGGAAGTTTTTGAAATATCTGTAAGTACATTGTTAGGAGAAACTATTACTGAAATAGAAGCTGATACCTTAAAAGTTATTTCAGAAAAATTGGAAGTGATAAACTTACAACTAGCACAAAAGAAAAGCACGATAAGAAAAATTATTCATTGTGGACTTATTTCGTTATGTGCAATTATAGTAATAATTTTTGCAATATTATTGTTATTGGAAAGTTCTTATTTGGGATGGAATTATAGTGAGCCAGAAACTGCTGTCCTTGGGGTGGCATTTCATTCATTAGAATGGATGTTTGTTAGAGTATCACCGATTATCTTTATTGTGGCAATCATTGGAATTTTGTTGATACAAAAGAAAGAATAAAATTATGCGAGTTGCCAATATTATGAAAGTTGGAACAGAAATTTAAAGCTGGAATTGGACGGAGCATTAAGTTTGAACCAGATACTATATCTGCATTTTATATGCCTGGAAGGAGTGGACTTTTATATTAAAAAGGTACTGATTCTAGTAAAATATGATGTAGTAGTGTTCAGTTAAAAATAATGGCAATTCAGGTATAAATTATATCAATCTTAATACAAAATATACTGTAAATCAGTATAAAAAGAGGAATATAATAAGTTAAAAAATCAAAACTTTAAAATAAGAGAATTTATTTTTAAATAAATTTTATGATATATTGTGAATTAAATGTAAAAATGATATAATTTTGAATATGATATTTTGATAAGTTTTGGAGGGAATATTTTAAAAATTATGAAATTATTTAAAAAAAATGAAAGTCTTATTACTTGCGTTTGTCATTTTATTTAGTACGAGCTCATGTATAAAAAATCCAGATAATTTTAAAGAAATTTATCAAGGAACAGGGGCTCTTTCAGAAGCTATTCCACTTAAAAATGAGTTTAATGAATCAGATAATGCTCCAGTTCAAAATCCTGATTTAATAGATGAAACTGAAAAAATTATTCAGATATTAACCTCAGAAGAATTTAAGGGAAGAGCAAGCGATACTGATGGTAATGATAAAGCTGTAGAATATTTAAACTCTCAATTTGAAAATATAGGTTTAGATTATTTATTTAAGGATACATATTTGCATAAATACAAATTTAAAAGTAACATTAATGCTTACAAAATTATTGACCCAGATGGTGAAAAAAGTAATGTTGTTGGATTGATAAAAGGTACTAATCATAGTGAAAAGAGTAAAGCAGTAGTAATTACAGCACACTTTGATCATATTGGTAGAGGATTTAACCCAAAAGATGATAAAACAATTCATCCTGGTGCAGTAGATAATGCTTCTGGTACAGCAGTACTTTTAAGAATTGCACATAAGATTAAAGAAATGTCAAAGGAAACTCCATTTGAAACAGATATAATAGTAGCAGCAGTTAATCATGAAGAAATAGGATATATTGGTTCAAGAGCATTGATTAATGATATAAAAGATAGATATAAAAATATTTACAATATAAATATAGATTGCGTTGGAGTAAAGAATGGGTCTCCTCTCATTGTTTATAGTAGTGATAAAAGATCTCCAGAGTTATCTCCACTAATTTTTCAATATATGGATACAACAGGTGAGGCTATTAATAAAGACACAAAAATTAGAAACTATACTAGTGATCATATGGCCTTTGAGAAAAATGGAATTCAGTCAATTTTCTTTATGGATACTTATGATGATGATCTAATTCATCAAACAACAGATACTTTAGAAAATAATATAGATGTTGAAAGATTAAATAAATTGGTTGATCATATTTGTGGATTTTTGAGATTCAATGATAAAAATGCAATTGCTAAGAAAGATCCAATAGAAGTTTAATTGGTTAATGTTTGGTACAGTGTTTAATTACTGTACCTTTTTTATTGTTATTTGAAATATTTTCATAAATTTTTTGTTCTTTTTATCCTATAGTGTGAAATAATTAGAGTGTAAAAATTTGATTTATAGGGTTAGGTATGATGAAAAACAGGAGAGCTTACGTAGTCACCTATTGAGTGTACAAATTTATGGAAGTTTACAGTAGGTAAGCATATTAACAACAGTACATTTGATATTATTTTTAACTGAGATATTTTAACGTCTGAGAGTGATGTAATTGATAATTGTGTTATAATGTAAATGAATTTATAAAATTGATAATTTAAGAATTTAAATGTGAAACATATTTTATTTATAAATATGTTGGAGGAATATAAAATGAAAAAACCGATTGTTGCAATTGTTGGTCGTCCTAATGTAGGAAAGTCTACATTATTTAATAGAATTGTTGGAGATAGAGTTTCTATAGTTGATGATTCTCCTGGTGTTACTAGAGATAGAATTTATAGAGATGCAGAATGGCTTAAATATAAATTTATAATGATTGATACTGGTGGTATTGAATTTAAAACTAATGATGATATGTTTAAAAATATGAGAATTCAAACGGAGCTTGCGATAGAAACTGCTGATGTAATTTTGTTTATTGTTGATGGTAAAACTGGTCTTGTAGATGGAGATAGAGAAGTTGCTCGTATACTTCGTAAAAGTAAGAAACCTATTGTACTTGTTGTAAATAAAATTGATTCTAAAAAAGACGAGATGAATTTGTATGAATTTTATGAATTTGGTCTAGGTGAGCCTTGTCCTATATCTTCAAGTCAGGCTTTAGGACTTGGTGATATGCTTGATGAAGTTGTTAAACATTTTGAAGATAGTGATTTTGAAGATAGTGAGGATGATATAATTAAAATCGCTTTTGTTGGCAAGCCTAATGTTGGAAAGTCTTCATTAATAAATAAATTATTAGGATATAATAGGTCAATAGTAAGTGATATTGCAGGAACTACTAGAGATTCTATTGATACATATTTTGAAAATGAAGTTGGTAAATTTACTTTGATTGATACAGCAGGTATTAGAAAGAAGGCTAAAATAAAAGAAAATGTTGAACATTATAGTGTTATTCGTAGTCTTTATAGTATTGATAGATGTGATGTTTGTCTCCTTATGATTGACGCAACTCAAGGAGTGACTGAGCAAGATGAAAAAATACTTGGTTATGCTCATGAAAGAAATAAAGCTATAGTTATAGTTGTAAATAAATGGGATGTTGTTGAAAAAAATAATAGAACTTATAATGAGTTCAAAAATAAAATACAAAATCAATTGAATTTTGTTACATATGCTCCGTATTTATTTATATCTGCATTGACAGGACAAAGAATTCATCAAGTTTTAAAAATTTCAAAAAAATGTTATGAAAATTATTCAAGAAGGGTTCCAACTGGAATTTTAAATGAAATTATAGGAAGAGCTACGATGATAAAAGAGCCTCCAATAGTTGGACTTAAAAGGTTAAAAATATATTATTGCACTCAAGTTGATGTTAAGCCACCTAAATTTATATTTTTTATAAATGATGAAAGTACTTTACACTTTTCATACATAAGATATTTAAATAACCAGATAAGAGAGAGTTTTGATTTTGAAGGAACAGGTATAGAAATACAATATAAGGAGAGGAAAGAAAGGAAATGAATTTAACATTTTTAGGAAGTGGGAGTTTTGGAACAGCACTTGCTGTAATTTTTTCACAATATAATTTTAATATAAAAATGTATGATAGAAATGCCGATGTTGTTCTTGGTATTAACCGTGATAAAAGAAATATAAAATATTTAAAAAATATTACCATTCCTGAAAAAGTTATGGCTACTAATGATATTGATGAAGCTATTTATGATAGTGATATAATTTTTCTTTCAGTACCATCACAAGCCATAAGAGAAATATCTAGAAAAATACATAGTAAATTGAAATCAAATAGTATTATGGTTTGTTTATCTAAAGGAATAGAATTAACTACATATAAAAGACTGTCAGAAGTTTTGGAAGAAGAATTCCCAAATAATCCAATTGTTGTTTTGTCTGGACCAAGTCATGCAGAAGAAGTTGCTACAAAACAACCTACTGCACTTGTTGCTACTTCAAAAAATATGGATAAGGCAATTTTAATTAGAGATATGTTATCCAATGATGTTTTAAGAATTTACACAAATTCTGATATTATTGGTGTTGAAATAGGTGGTGCAATGAAAAATATCATTGCTTTAGCCATAGGTATTATTAATGGTATGGGATATGGAGATAATTCAAGTGCAGCAATTATTACAAGATCACTAAACGATCTTATAAAAATGGGTATTGTAATGGGAGGGAAATTAGAAACATTTTTTGGTTTAACAGGAATCGGTGATTTAATTGTTACTTGTTTAAGTAATCACAGTAGAAATAGAAGATGTGGTCTTCTCATTGGTCAAGGAATGAAACTTGATGAAGCTATTAAAGAGATAGGTATGGTTGTTGAAGGTATAACAGCTTGCAAAATATTTTACAATATCGCTAAAGAAAAAAATATTGAAGTTCCTATAATAGAATCAATTTATGAAGTCTTATTCAATAATAAGGATTTACGATACATTGAAACAACTTTAATGTCTAGGGATAAAAAAGATGAAAAATTTAAGATATAAATTTTAGTTTTACTATAATTAAAAATCTTTAAATAGAATACTACTAAATTTTAGTAGTGTTCTATTTTTGTTTTTTAGATTAATTAACACTAAGTGGAATAAAGTGAAAAAAAGAAAATATATATTTAATAGATTAAGTTAATTTGTGGAGGTACTTAGATTGGAAAACTTAAATATATATGAAGACATAGCAAAAAGAACACAAGGTGATATCTATATAGGAGTTGTTGGGCCAGTTAGAACAGGTAAATCAACTTTTATAAAAACTTTTATGGATAAAATGGTGATTCCTCGTATTGAGAATTCATTCAAAAAAGAGAGAGCAAGAGATGAATTGCCTCAAAGTGGATCAGGAAAGAGCATTCATACAACTGAACCAAAGTTTATACCTAATGAAGCGATCGAGATTAGCTTTAATGAGAATTTAAAGTTAAAAGTTAGATTAGTTGATTGTGTTGGATACATAGTCGATGAAGCATTAGGGCATTTAGAAGGAGATGCTCCTAAAATGGTTAAAACACCTTGGTTTGATGAAGAAATTGCTTTTGAAGAAGCTGCTGAGATTGGTACAAGGAAGGTTATAACAGATCATTCAACTGTTGGAGTAGTTGTTACTACAGATGGTTCATTTACAGGAATAGATAGAGAAAGTTATGTTGATGCTGAAGAAAGAGTCATACTCGATCTTAAAAGTATAAATAAACCTTTTGTAGTAATTTTAAATACAAAACATCCTAATACATTTGAAACTCAAGAATTAAAATTAGATCTTGAAGAAAAATATGATGTTCCGGTTGTAGCAATAGATATTGCTAAAATGACTGAGGAAGATATAGAAAAGTTATTTAAGAGAGTATTGACAGAATTTCCAGTTAAAGAACTTCATATTGATTTACCAACTTGGATAAATGGACTTGACCCTAAACATTGGTTAAAAGAAAACTTCATATCTTTAATAAAAGACATGAGTCAAGATATCAATAAAATAAGTGACGTTAAAAAAATTGCTGATTATATAACAGAAAGAGATGAATTTATAAGTGGAATAGACATAATAGAAACTAGTCTTGGAAATGGTAAATCTAGAGTTAAATTCAATGTTCACAGTAATATATTTTATAGAATATTAAGTGAAATATGTGAACAAGAAATTCAAGATGAAGGACATTTATTAGAATTTATAAAAGATTTATACAAAGCTAAGGTTGAATATAGTAAAGTTGAACAAGCTTTGAATGATGTTAGAGAAACTGGATATGGTTTGGTTGCACCTCAATTATCTGAAATGAGATTTGAAGAGCCTGAAATTATAAGACAGGGTGCTCGTTATGGAGTAAAATTAAAAGCATCTGCACCATCTCTACATTTAATTAAAGCTGATATTCAGACTGAAATATCTCCTATAATGGGTACAGAAAGAGAAACCGAAGAACTTGTTAAATCCTTACTTGAACAATTTGAGAATGATCCATCTAGTATGTGGCAATCAAATATGTTTGGAAAGAGCTTGGAGGTATTGGTTAAAGAGGGTCTTCAAAATAAATTATATAAAATGCCCGATGATGTTCAAGCTAAAATTCAAAAGACATTACAGAAGATTGTTAATGAAGGCAGTGGCGGTTTGATTTGTATAATTCTTTAATTAACATATTATAAAATTAAGCATTTACAGTTGTGTAAGTGCTTAATTTTTTTGTATAATCCATTTGTATTTTTTATTTACATTTTAAAGAATACTATATATAATTAGTCTATTGTTTAATAGAAATTTTTGAATAAAAATGAGGTGTAGAATGTATCCAAATAAATTTGATTCGTCAATTGGAGTTTTTTGGGCTGCTTCTCTATTTGTTGGGGTATTGGTAACAGTTATTATTGGAAGAAATGGAAATGGACATTCAGATTGGTTATGGGCTATTTTAATAGGTGTAATAATTTTTTTAATTATTGGATTGACTATTCAAGGAATCCTAACACTTTTAAAAAAATAATTTTAGTAAGAGATTTTGAAAAATATTAACTTGTATATATGACTAAGAAATTAAAATTAAGGATAACGCATCTTACATCAATTTTAAGAGGATTTATGTTTAATGTAAAATAACACAACATTAAGCGTATAAAAACAATTTTTTAAAATTAATTTAGTGAGGTGTGTTTTTTTGTTTTTTGTACTTAAAATTTTATAATAAGTTGTATCAGTAAATATTTTTAGATTTTATTTGAGTTGTAATTTATAAGATATTTCTATAAAATTGTATTATGATAATCGGGGAAATTTATTTTAGATGTACTCATTTCAAGATACGATTTAGAGATTATTTCTCAAGCTAGTGGCATAGGAAATGATAGAAATAAATCTATACTTTCTATTGAAAAATTTAAATATAATTTATTCTTTTTTCAGTGTTGAGAAAATCTAAATTTCAAATGAAGATAGTTAATTGATTCTATAATCTCTTTGAAGAATGAAATAAGATGTATTTTTTGTATATATATTAAAGAATTTAAGTAGTTGAATTAATGATGATAGTGATATTTTCAAAAAATTAATATAAATCATAGAGATAAGTCCTAGAAATAATTGATAAACCTATAAAAAATTTAAGTATTAAAACTAACAATAAAAATAACGATGAGTGCTGATTTTACTCATAATATAAGGTAACTAATTAAATACATTAGAAAACATATGAAAGGTAGATGAATGGTGAAAATATATAAAGTAGGGAGTCTTTTTGCAGGGGTTGGAGGAATTTGTTTAGGATTTAAAAATGTTATGACAAATGATTCAAGATATAATGTTATATGGGCTAATGAAATTGATGAATATGCTTGTGTTACCTATAATTTAAACTTTAAACATAAATTATTTAGAGGAGATATAGAATTAATATTACATCCGGAAAACATTAAAAATAGTGTATCTGAGTATAATTATTATTTAGAATTACATAGAGAAATTTTGGAAGAACCAATTGACATTTTAACAGGTGGGTTTCCTTGTCAAGCCTTTAGTATAGCTGGTGAACAGAAAGGCTTTGAAGATAAAAGGGGTAACTTGTTTTTAAGTATAATTGATATAATAGAACAACTAGGTGAAAAATACTATAAACCTAGAGTTTTATTTTTAGAAAATGTAAAAAATCTAAAATCTCATGATAAAGGTAAAACATATAAAGTTATTAAGGAAAACTTAGAATCATTAGGATATACTGTATTTGATCGTATATTAAACACTATGGATTATTCTAATTTACCTCAAAATAGAGAAAGAATATATATTGTTTGTTTTTTAAATAAATCTGATGCAAAGAAATTTAACTTATTTGATGAAGACATTATTTCAAAATATAAAAATAATAAAACGTCTAAAGAAAGACAGAAAGATATAGAGCAAATACTTGATTATCATTTAAATAAGGATATGGGAGAAAAATATTATTATACCAAAGAAAAATATCCTCGTTATTTTATATCCGATAAGGAAGTTAATGATAATCAGGAATTATATAAAATTAATCTTGATGATCAGATAAGTGAAATGTATCAATTTTATCAATGTAGAAGAGGAATGTATGTTAGAAAAAATAAGAGTAATGTATGTCCAACCTTAACAGCAAATATGGGTATGGGTGGACATAATGTACCTTTAATAAAGGTAAATGATGGGATAAGGAAATTAACCCCTAAAGAAACATTTAAATTACAGGGTTTCCCAATAGATGATGGGTATATTTTCCCTCTAAAGTATAAAAATAGAGATTATGCTGATTCACGTTTATATAAACAAGCTGGTAATGCTGTTTCAGTTCCAATAGTTGAGTTAATTGCTTTAGAAATATTAAAAATATTTGATTTAAATGATGGATATTTAAAACAAATCACCTTCTAGTTTTTAAAACTAAAAGGTGATTTGTTTTTTTAGTAACATTTTTAATTGATCTTAAATAATAATTTTTATTTTAATTAAACAAATTTATATATAGTAATTGCAAAGTTATAGTTTGTTTAAACATATATACTTTTTAAATAAAATAAGTTTGGAAGGTGTATAGATGGAGAATAATTTTAAAAATAAACATAGAGATAAATATATAAAAATAGGGTTAAATATTTCCCTTCAACGTAAATTGAAAAATATGACTCAAGTAGAGCTATCAGAGGCAATTAATATTAGTAGAACTCATATTAGTAATATAGAGGCTCCTAATATGGTTACGCCTGTTTCTCTTGAAGTGATATTTGATATAGCAGATGCATTAGATATACAACCTGAAATCTTATTTAAAATGGATTAATAATAGGAGTGATTTTATGCAAAAAGTAAGTGTTAAATTAAAAAATGGAGTTACAGTTTTTGGTGATGAATTCGATGATAATGATTATGTTATTTTAAAAAGAATCTTTGAAAAATGGATAGATATTAATAAAGATTTAAAACAGTTAAATGGAAGGAATTTAAATATACCAGATGTATTCAGCGAAGCATTATATTGTATTTTTTTTAATGCTATAAGAACAAATGGAACTGCATATTCCTATGATGCAGTAGATAAAATTACTGGAGAAGGTATACAAATTAAATCAACTTCTATAGTTGAAGATTGTACTTCATTTGGACCAACATCAAAATGGGACAAGTTATATTTTGTTGACTTTATTCCAAATGGGGAAATAGATGGTAGTGTATGGTTTTATGAAATAAATTCTTATGACATTTATAGTATAGTTTTAAATGGAAAAAAGAACGAAACTTTTAGGGATCAGCAATCTCAAGGTAGACGTCCAAGATTTTCTATTAAAAGTAAGATAATAAAACCTAATAACTTAGTTCCAGTATATAAAATAAATTTAGGAGAATAAATTTATTTTATAATTTTTATCTATGTGAGTATTTATTGATCTTTTAGGGTTTATTTGCAGGGATCTTTGCCAAATATATGAGATTTATTAGAACTTATTTCATTTTGGAGAAAAGACTGAATTAGATATCTTGTAAAAACAGCTCTCTTTATATTGTTTAATCTTCTCGTATTTAAGAATTGGTTATAGTCCATTTTTTCATTATACATATAGGGTATGTATATTAAAACATTTTTACTTGTTTTATAGAATTAAGTATGCATTTAATTGATAAGTTTAAGATGAATTTTTGGATTGCTATAATTATTTATATTTTCCTTATAATTAAGCTAAGTGGTATAATTATATTCAAATTTAATATTAAAAGAAAGGACATGTAAAAATGGATAATAACCGTTATGAGTTGAATAAAGAGTTAGCAAAAATGTTAAAAGGTGGAGTTATCATGGATGTTACGACACCTGAACAGGCAAAAATCGCTGAAGCATCGGGAGCTTGTGCTGTTATGGCTTTAGAACGTATACCTGCTGATATTCGTGCAGCTGGTGGAGTATCTCGTATGAGTGATCCAAAAATGATAAGGGGTATTCAGGAGGCTGTTTCTATTCCTGTTATGGCAAAGTGTCGTATTGGTCATTTTGTAGAAGCACAAATATTAGAAGCAATAGAGATTGATTATATTGATGAAAGTGAAGTTTTGTCACCAGCTAATGATGTGTTCCATATTGATAAAAGGGAATTTAGCGTTCCTTTTGTTTGTGGTGCAAAAGATTTGGGCGAGGCTTTGAGAAGAATCAATGAAGGGGCTAGTATGATAAGAACAAAAGGAGAGCCTGGTACAGGAGATGTTGTACAAGCAGTACGACATATAAGAAAAATGAATAGTGAAATATCTCAAATTTTATCTATGAGAAAAGACGAACTTTATAATAAATCTAAAGAACTTCAAGTTCCTTATGATCTTTTATGCTATGTTCATGAAAATGGAAAATTACCTGTAGTTAATTTTGCGGCTGGTGGAGTTGCTACACCTGCGGATGCAGCACTTATGATGCAACTTGGAGCAGAAGGAGTTTTTGTAGGATCAGGAATTTTTAAATCTGGAGATCCTGTAAAGAGAGCCACAGCAATTGTCCAAGCTGTCGCAAATTATAATGATAGCAAAATAATTGCTAAGTTGTCAGAAAATCTTGGAGAAGCTATGGTTGGAATCAATCCAAATGAAATTGAACTTCTTATGTCTGAGAGAGGTAGATAATCGTATATGAAAATAGGAGTTTTATCTGTACAAGGGGCTTTTATTGAACATGAAAATGTACTTAATAATCTTGGAATAGAATGTTTTGAGATAAGACAAAAATCTCATATGAATAATGAAATTGATGGGATAATATTACCAGGCGGTGAAAGCACGGTGATGAGAAAACTTTTATACGAGCTTGATATATTTGATGATATTAGAGAAAGAATATTAATAGGATTTCCTGTTATGGGAACTTGTGCCGGAGCTATACTTCTTGCAGAAAGAATTGAAGATCAGAATGATATATGTTTTGGTACTATTCCGATGACAATAAAGAGGAATGCATATGGAAGACAAATTGGAAGTTTTGCCATAGAGCATGAAGTTAAAGGTATTGGAATTTTTCCAATGAGATTCATACGAGCACCTTATATATCTTATGTAGATCCTAAAGCTAAAATTTTAAGTAAAGTTGATAATAAGATTGTTGGCGTTGAGTATGGAAATCAAATTGCATTATCTTTTCATCCAGAATTAACAAAAGATAATAGGATACATAAGTATTTTTTAGATAAATGTTATAAATTCAAATCTGAATAAAAAGGCATTTGGCTATATTTTATAAGCCATGTGCTTTTTTTATATGAAAAAATTATACTTTATGTGGTTAAATTCAACATTGTTACATCAAGATAAAAACATATTTAAATATTTGTGTTAGACTAGAGAAAAATTTAGGAGATAACTAAAATGGAACAATTAAAGTATAGAGAGCATTTAAATCAAAAATTCAAATCATATAAAGGCAACTCTCTTATTTATGAAAAATTTATTTCAAAAGGTAACGTAACAACTATAATTTATAATTCTAGAAAAGTTTGTGTGGAATACATTAATCAAAATATTGTATCTATATTTATTGCTGGTATTTGCGATGAAAAATCAAATACAAATTCAACTGTATTAAAAAGTGAAGACATAACTCTTACAATCCATAATATAGAAGATGAAATAGTTATATCTGGAGATAAAATAATAACGTGCATTAACAAAATTGACTCAAGAGTTATGTTTAAAGATATTTCTGGCAAAATTTTATGCGAAGATTTTGAACCATCATTTAAAGCTGAAGATGGATGTGTTTATATTTCAAAAATTGATGACTGTTATGCTTACTATGGATTTGGAGAAAAAGGTGGAGATTTAAATAAAAAGGGTTATTATATAGAAAATTTTAATACTGATGATCCAGAGACAGATGATGAATCATTGGTTTATTATAAAACAATACCTTTTTATATTGCATTGAACGATCAAAAAACTTATGGAATATTTTTTGATAACAGCTTTAGAAGTTTTTTTGATATGGGTAAAAGTTATGAAGATAGAATATTTTTTGGAGCTATAGGTGGTCATATACAATACAACTTCATATTAGGTAAAAATATAAAAGAAGTTATTTGTGAATATGCAAATCTTACAGGTAAAATGGATATGCCACCATTATGGAGTCTCGGATATCAACAAAATAGATTTAGTTATATGAATAGTAAAGAAATTCTTAATGTAGTAAATACATTTAAAGATAAGGAAATTCCGATTGATGTAATCTACTTTGATATAGATTATATGGATAGTTTTAGAGTTATGACTTTTAAAGTTCCAGAGTTTGAAGATGCTAAATCACTTATAAAAACTTTAAAAGATAAAGGAATTAGAACTATAACAATATTAGATCCTGGAGTAAAAGTTGATGAAAATTATAATATTTATAAAAATGGTATAGAAGGTGATCATTTTGTAAAGAATCCTGATGGCACTGTATATATTGGAGCTGTATGGCCTAATGATAGTTCCTTTCCTGATTTTTCAAATAAACAATCGAGGGAATGGTGGAAGAGTGAACTCAAAAAATTTATATCTGACTATAATATAGATGGAATTTGGAATGATATGAATGAACCATGTGTATTTAATAATGATTTTAAAACTATACCTGAAAATTGTATACATAATAGTGATTATGGTGTTTTAGAGCATAAGGAGTTTCATAATAGATATGGATTTGAAATGAGCAGATGTTCCTATGAAGCACAAGAAGAATTAAATCCAAATTTAAGAAGTTTTTCTATGAGTAGAGCCATATATTCTGGTGGTCAAAGATATACATCAGTTTGGACTGGAGATAATATGAGTTTATGGAGTCAACTTCGGATGTCCATATCTATGAATTGTAACTTAGGAATTAGTGGTTTTTCTTTTGTTGGGAATGACGTTGGGGGATTTTCGCTAGATTGTGATGAGGAATTATTTATAAGGTGGATGCAAGTTGGAACATTTCTTCCTATTTTTAGGAATCATTCAAATAAATATACAAGAAGGCAGGAGCCATGGTCTTTTGGTTTTAGAGCTGAGAAAATAGCAAGGAATGCTATAGAACTTAGATACAGATTAATACCTTATATCTATACATGTTTTTATGAATCTCATAAATATGGTCTTCCTATGTTTAGGCCTCTAGTCATGGAATATCAAAATGATATAAATGTTATTAATATGAAAGAAGAATTTATGATTGGAAATTCTATATTAATTGCTCCTGTACTGCACAAGAGTGAAATATATAAAACTGTTTATCTTCCGAAGGGTAAATGGTATGATTTTATGACTAATAAAATTTATAATGGTGGGCAGAGATACAGATTAAAATGTGATTTAAATACAGTCATTATTTTTATTAGAGAGGGAAGTATAATACCAACTTATGAAGAAAAGTATTTAAATACTAAAAACAGACCAAATACTGTAACTTTTAATGTTTATGGAAATGTTGCAGAAGGGACTTATTATTATGATGATGGAATAACAAATGAATATAGAAATGGAAAATATAATTTTAAAGTAATTAAGGTAAATATGAAAGAAGTTATTGAACATTTTTTAAATAGGGGACTTGATTATGAGGAACAATCAAAATATATTTTTATATAAAAAAGAGTAGTCATTTACGACTACTCTTTTATTAATTTTTTATATATAAAGTCTGCAAAAAGTGAATTAGCCCAAGCAAACCAATCACGAGTAAATTCTTTGGGATTATCCTTGTTAAATCCTTCATGCATATAATTAGTATCACCATCACATCTGATAATTGTATTTAGTAATTCTTTAACTTCATTTTTATCTTTAGTTGTAATTCCTTGCATACATAAAGCTATATGCCATATATAATTTTCTGGTGTATGAGGACTTCCAATTCCTGATGTGAAAGATCCTTCATAATAATAAGGATTATTATTACTTAAAATAAATTTTCTAGTATTTTGATAAATCTTGTCATCAAAATTTCTATATCCAATGTATGGTATAGAGAGTAAACTTGGAACGTTTGCATCGTCCATTAAGTTATAATTTCCAAATCCATCAACTTCATATGCATATATTTTTCCATAAATTTTATGGTTAATAATAGCAAACTTATTTATTCCATTCTCAATTTCATCCCTAAGATTAAGTGCGTTTTTACTTAAATCGCTATCGTTATAAATTTCATTAGCTATCTCTGATATATATGATAACACGACGACACAAAACATATTGGAAGGAACAAGATATCCATATTCACAAGAATCATCACTAGGCCTAAATCCTGACCAAGTCATGCCGGTGTAAGTTACAGGATTTCCCATACCATTGTGGGATAAAGTATCACTTTCAGAACAATTTAATCTCTGAAATTTATATTTTGATTCTTCAAAATGGTATTGTTCGGTTTTCCAAATTCCAATAATTGTCTTAAAAACTTTTAAAATATCATCGTTAAAAAAGCTAGAATCCGATGACTCTTTCCAATATTTATATATTAATCTTATAGGAAAACAAAGTGAATCTATTTCATACTTTCTTTCCCATACCCAAGGATTATCCTCCGTAATATCATTATCCCATTTATTACCATTCGGTTCTTTATTAAATGCATTAGCATAAGGGTCAATTAAAATACATTTAACTTGTCTATTAATTAAACCGATAAACATATCTTTTAGCTCTGGATATTGCTTTATAAAGGGTATATAATGTTCAACCTGAGAAGTTGAATCTCGTAACCACATTGCTGGAATATCTCCAGTTATTACAAATGTATCGTCTTTTTCAAAACTCATCGTGGTTTCAAGAGTATTTATAAAGCAATTACAAAACATTTTTTTTAGCTTCTCATCATTAATGGAGTTAGATAGATCAACTGCTATTTTTTTAATAATATCTTTAAATACATCTAAATTTTTATACGTACATTTATTCATAATAAATATCCTTTCCTATTTATTATTTCTCCTTGAAATTTCTTCAAGTTCACTAAATACTGTTCTATTAATAAACACCAAGCAAAACGCAAATATAGATGAAACAAACAATAAAATTGCACTATTAAGTTCAAATAAAATTAAAAATACAAGTATTAAAAGTGTATTTGTTATAGTTAAAATAGGTCTTGTAAATGCCAAAGTAAAACCAAGTTTTAATACATCTAGATTTTTCATAGAGAATCTACTGATAATTAAAAATAAAAATGGTGTAATAATTCCAAGTAAAATTAAAATTCCTATAAATAATCCATTTAGTACTAAGCTGTCGAATATTAGTGTAAAAAATTTAATATTTGAATAAATGATAAATAAAATTATCAATTCAATTATCCACACAACCAATGCTTGTATAAAGTTTAATTTAAATCCTCGTATAAAGTCAGATAGTATAGATATATTCTTATTTTTGTAAAGCTTGTTCACACAGTATAATAACACTGTAAATATTGGTGCAGTCGGTAATAAACAAACTAAAAATAGAGGGAAATATGTAGTTATTCTACTAATTCCTATAAACATGAAAAATAAAATAATTGGGATATTAAATATCCAGAAGAGAAGATTTAGTATGAAAAACCAAAATACATAGTTGAAAGTATCAAACAATTTTTCAAAATTAAAGATTTCGTTTAGCATACACCACCTCCAAAAATTTTCTACTAATCTAATACTAATATAATTTAAAAGGTTTACAAATTCAAACATTACTGTATAATTTAATTAAAATTATATAATAATTCCATAAAAAATTAATTTATCCCACATTCGTGTAATTAAACATGAGTTAATTTTAGGAGATAAAATATGGTTGAAAATAAATCCAAAGTTTACAAAAAAATTTTTTGGATAAATACAATCACAGTCATTTTTTTAATGTTAACTTTAGATATTTACTTAATGAGATATTTAATTTCAAATGTTAAAGAATCTCAATTGTATATTAATGAGAAAATTTTAAATGATGTTGATAATGAACTTGAGTATATTTATAATCATTCGTTAAGAATTGTTAATGATATTTATACTGATGATTTTGTTGTGGAGGATATAATTAAATTTCTAAATGCTGACACAATAAACTATTTAACTCAAAAGTTAGACAAGCTGTCATTGAGTAATTCATCTTATCATATAGGGATTGAAAAATTTGTGAGAAGCTCATTTATGTCAAATGAGAATTTAAAAGAAATTGGATTTGTGAGTTTTAATATGAATACCAAAAGTGTATTCAATCGATCAAATCAAATAAATGTAACAAAGGTTAATAAAGAGGATTTTTATAGTGATGTAGGATTGCTAAATATACTAACAGATAAAAATAGTATAAGTCTTTTAAAAGAAATCAATGATCCAATTAATTTAGAAACCAAAGGATTAATGATTCTAACTTATAATTTGGAATATCTGAAGAAAGTGTTAGAAAAGTATGATCAAAAGTCTAATGTTTTAATTTTAAATAATATAGGTTATGTCGTATATGATTCGGATGAAAAATTAGGATATGAGCCTTATATGTATTATGAAGATGTGATTCATCATGATGATGACAAAAAAATAATGCTAAATACACTTTACTATATTAAAACGTATTTGAATAAAGATGGACTTACAGTTATATCGATGATGGAATCTAAAAATATAGAAAATCTATATGGTAGTATAGCTTTGATAATTTTTATAGCATTATCTCTCATATTCTTATCTCAATTAATAGCTCTCTTTAAAATTAAAAATCTAGGTAATAGGACAAACGAAATTTTAAATGCTATGGATAAAGTTAGGCACGGAAATTTAGACATTGAAATACCTTTGACTTCAGATTTAGATGAAATAAATTATATAGCAGATAATTTTAATAAAATGTGTAAAGATTTAAACACCCATATAGATAAGAGATATAGAGCGGAATTAGAGCTTAAAAAAGCAGAAATGATATCTTTACAAAATCAAATAAATCCTCACTTTTTGTATAATACACTTGAGTCCATAAGGATGAAGGCAATATGTAATGGCGATAAAGAAGTTGGAAAGATGCTTTATATATTATCTGTGTTATTTAGAAATCAGTTAAAAGATAAAAATATCATAACGATAAATACAGAACTTAAATATTGCACTAAATATGTTGAGTTATTTAAATTTAGGTACAATGATTTATTTGATTTTTATATAGAATGTGATGAGTCACTTAAAGACAAAGGGATACCAAAATTTACACTGCAACCATTAATTGAAAATTATTTTATTCACGGGATAAATTTTGAGAATAGCGATAATATTTTAAAGATACTTATCTCTTCTATAAATTCTGATCTTATACTTATTAAAATAATAGATAATGGAATAGGTATTGATGAGGAAAAACGGAACTTAATAAATCATAAAATTCAAAATGACATATATAGCAATAATAATTCTATGGGAATAATTAACGTACATAAGAGAATTTTATTAGAATATGGTAAAGGGTATGGTATATCCTTAATGACTAATGATGAAAGTGAAAATATTGTTATTATAAAAATACCATGTAAAGGTGTGTAGGTTTATCATGAATAAAGTTATGTTAGTTGATGATGAAAAATTAATAATCGAAGGTCTATTAAATATATTAGACTGGGAGGAACTCGATCTAAAAGTTACTAAAACATCGAGCAATGGGAAAGATGCAATTGAGAAATTTACGGAAGATCCAGTTGATATTATTATTAGTGATATAAATATGCCTAAGTTAAACGGACTTGAATTATTAAAAAGGATTAAATCTATCAACGATAAAACTAGATTTATTATTATAAGTGGATATGATGAATTTTCCTATGCAAAAGAAGCCATAAAATATGGTGCTGATAATTATATTTTAAAACCAATAGATGAGGATGAACTTAAATTAACTTTAAATAAAATAGTGATGGAGATAAATAACAATAAGAACATAGAGAATAAGATATTAACTAAAAATAGAATTTTATTTCAATATATAAACGGAAATGCATCTAAGGAAGAATTAGTAAAAATTGAGAATCATTTAGATTTTTCTCTTAAACATAAAAATTACACTGTTGCAATCATAACATTTATAAATAAGGGTAAAAAAGATCTAACCCTATATATAGAAAATATATTTAAAGGAATTTTTAAAGAAGGATATGAAATTTTACATAGATATGATGGTCAAATAATTATAATAAATTCTTGGAATAAACATACTGAGTATTTAGAAATAAAGAATTACTATGAAGAAGTTAAAAATAATATAATTGAAAAATTAAACCAGAAAGTTTTTATATCAATTGGAGATTTAACAGATAGTGTCGATGAAATCGAATTCACTTATGATATAGCAAAAGCTTTGAATAAATATATGCTTACAGAGGGAAGTAACATTTGTCTTGATAGATACTCTTTGAATTATATTAATGATAACAATTTAACATTTTCAAAAGAACTTGAAAATATAAACAAGTTGATAATAGAGAAAAAACTCTACGAGCTTGAAAATTATATTGAAACTATTTTTGACAACAATCAGCTGAGTCCTAAGAATATTTACGATCTTTGTATAAAAATAATATTTTTAATACACAACATACTTGAAGAATTCAAATTAAAAAAGTCAAGTGATAAATATGAAGATGATAGTTTAGGCAATATGATATTAGAACTTTGTAGTGAAAATACTAGAGAAAATGTTAAAACATTTATTACAAGCGAGCTTAGAGAAATAATTGAACTTATGAATAATACTGATGTTTGTTATAGTCCTGTAATTAGACAAGTTATCAATCTAATAAATAAAAATTATCATAAAGAATTAAGTTTAAAAACACTTGCACAAAAATACAACATAAATAGTTCTTATTTAGGACAAATATTTACTAAAGAAGTTGGTGTTTCATTTTCTGAGTATTTAAACAAGATTAAAAATACTAAAGCAAAGGATCTTATATTGAATACAAATATGAGGATTAACGATATTGCAAGATCTGTAGGTTATATAGATACGAGTTATTTTTATAGGAAATTTAAAAAATATTTTGGTGTATGTCCATCAACTTTAAGAAATATGAAAAAATATTAAAATCAAAGTATTTATATTTACTACAGATAAGTATAAATACTTTTTTGAAATCCTTAATTTGTTNACTAAATCTAAAATTTTTAAACTCAAAGCATCAATAGTTATATGTTATAGTTTAATTGTTTGATGGAAAATTTACACAAATATATGTAAAGGAGTTGAGTTGGTTGTCTAGAGTTAAAAGTTCTAATAAAGCTAATAAAAAATCTATATTTAAAACGTTTAAAGAGAATAAAGAGCTTTTATTTCTTACGATACCAGGCACACTATGGTTTTTGGTTTTTGCTTATTTACCTATGTTCGGTATAGTCTTAGCTTTTAAAAATTGGAGAATTCACGGTGGTTTTTTAGAAAGTTTAATTAAAAGTGAGTGGGTTGGATTACGGAATTTTAAATTCTTATTTGGAAGTAGTGATGCGTGGCTTATTACAAAAAATACCATTCTTTATAATATAACTTTTATAATTTTAGGTATAGTTATTCCTGTAACACTTGCAATACTTTTAAAGGAATTACTTAACAAAAAATTATCAAAATTTTATCAAAGCGCAATGTTTCTTCCATATTTTTTATCCTGGGTTGTGGTGAGTTATTGTTTATATACTTTTTTAAGTCCAGATAAAGGATATTTAAATAATATAATCACTTCTCTAGGGGGGGATCGGATATCCTGGTACACAGAGCCTAAATATTGGATATTTATAATTATCTTTATGAGTCAGTGGAAAGGTGTTGGATATGGAACTGTAGTTTACTTAGCATCCATTTGTGGTATAGACAAGTCTTATTTTGAAGCTGCTATGATAGATGGTGCAAATAAATTTCAGCAAATAAAATATATAACACTTCCTTTATTAAAACCTGTCTTGATAATTATGTTTATAACGGCCGTTGGGGGAATATTTAGAGCTGATTTTGGATTATTCTATCAACTACCTAAAGATTCAGGAGCTTTATATTCTGTAACAAATGTTATTGATACTTATGTTTATAGAGGACTTATCAATTTAGGAGATATCGGTATGAGTTCTGCTGCTGCATTATATCAATCTTTTGTTGGACTAGTTCTTATTTTAGTTACAAACGGAATAGTTAGAAAGGTTGATGAAGAAAATGCATTCTTCTAGAAATGGGGTGATTTAATTTATGAGTAGAGTATCAAAGACTAAAAAAGTATCACAATCAGAAGAAAAAATTATGAAGTTTAATGCTATATCTAAAAAAACTAATTTTATGTTTAATTTGCTATTTATCATATTAGCAGCATTATGTATTGTTCCATTTGTATTTGTACTTATTATTTCGTTTACAAGTGAGCAATCACTTCAATTAAATGGTTACCAGTTTTGGCCTTCTGAATGGAGCCTTGATGCTTATAAATATATTTTTGCATCTGGAAGTAATATCTTAAATGCTTATGGAATTACAATATTTGTTACAATAACGGGAAC
The DNA here is from genome assembly GCF_000709435.1 of Candidatus Arthromitus sp. SFB-mouse-NL. Lineage (NCBI taxonomy): Bacteria > Bacillati > Bacillota > Clostridia > Eubacteriales > Clostridiaceae > Candidatus Neoarthromitus > Candidatus Arthromitus sp. SFB-mouse-NL. The sequence goes on along the minus strand of NZ_CP008713.1, from coordinate 866,123 downwards.
TTTACTTGGTTTAATAATCATGACGACATATGCATATGCCTTATCTCGTAAAAATTTTGCTTATAGAAAATTTTTTACAAAACTTATATTTATACCTATGTTGTTTTCAGGAGGTATGGTTGCCTCTTATTTAGTTGTAACAAGATTTTTAGGATTAAAAAATAATCTACTAGCACTTATTTTACCTATTTGTGTTAGTTCTTTCCACATAATAATTCTTAGAACATTTTTTAAAACCACAGTACCCGATGCAATTATTGAATCAGCAAAAATTGATGGAGCATCGGAGTGGCTATTGTTTTTAAAAATAGTTTTACCAATATCACTTCCAGCAATAACGACAATAGCTTTATTTTTAACTTTAGGATTCTGGAACGATTGGTTTAATGCAATGCTCTATATAGATAACAATAGTTTAATGCCACTTCAATATTTACTTGTGAAATTAGAAAAATCTATAGAGTTTTTGACTAATAATTCATCTAGCCTTGGTATAGCTGCTGTTGAACAAGCATCGAAACTACCGAAAGATACAATAAAAATGGCTATAGTTGTAATATCAACACTACCAGTAATATGTGCATATCCATTTTTTCAGAAATATTTTGTAAGTGGATTGACTGTTGGAGCTGTAAAAGAATAATAAAAGAGGGGATTATTTTAAAATGACTTATTTATTAGAAAGAATTGATAAAATCTGCAGAGAAATTCAAAAACACATATATAAAAATACAATTAATATTGACAATTTTATGTATGTCGATGGAAATTACCATAATATTGAATTAATCAAAGAAGTTAGTGAAGATAAATGGAGAAAATTTAAGAGTGGAGATTTATGGGGTGGAAGAGATTGTCATGGGTGGTTCAAATTTAGTGTTGTTGTTCCGGAAAATTTTACTGGACAAACAATAGCTCTTAATTTATCTACTTTCGAGGAAGGTTGGGATGCTACAAATCCTCAATTTATTATTTATGTTGACGGTGAACACATTCAAGGTGTTGACATAAATCATAGGGAAATTATATTAACTCATAACGCTATAGCTGGCAAAAAATATGATATTGATTTACATGCATATGCAGGAATGCTTGCAGATAAAAAAGCAACATTAAATGGAAAATTTACTGTTATTGATATGAATGCTAGAGAACTTTATTGGAATTTAAAAGTTCCTCTTGATGTTTGTAAAGAACTAGATAAAGAAGATAAAAATATGGTAGATATGATAACAGTATTAAATGATGCTATAAATATCATTGATTTAAGAAAGCCATACTCCAAAGAATATGATGATAGTATAAAGAAAGCTAATGAATTTTTAAATACTAAATTCTATGGAGAATTATGTGGTCATGAAGATGTTATAGCTACATGTGTTGGACATACTCATATAGATGTTGCTTGGCTATGGACAGTAGCTCAGACAAGAGAAAAGGTTGCTAGGAGTTTTTCAACAGTTCTTAAATTAATGGAAGAATATCCGGAATATATATTCATGTCATCACAGCCGCAATTATATAAAATGCTAAAGGAGGATCATCCTAAAGTTTATAAAAGAGTTAAAGAAAAAATTAAGCAAGGAGTTTGGGAATCAGAAGGTGCCATGTGGGTTGAATCAGATTGTAATGTAACTTCTGGAGAATCGTTAATTAGACAAATTGTTCATGGAAAAAGGTTTTTCAAAGAAGAGTTTGAGGTTGATAATAAAATTTTATGGCTTCCCGACGTATTTGGATATTCTGCAGCAATTCCACAAATTCTAAAAAAATCTGGAATTAAATATTTTATGACAACTAAAATTTCATGGAATCAATTTAATAAAATTCCTAATGATACATTTATGTGGCAGGGGATAGATGGAAGTGAAGTGCTTACTTATTTTATAACTACATCAGGACCAGGACAAGATAAATCATCATTCTTTACTACGTATAATGGACACATTCAACCAGATGCTGTAATGGGAAGTTGGAGAAGATTTCAAAATAAAAATTTAACAAATGATGTTTTAATTTCTTTTGGATGGGGAGACGGTGGCGGTGGAGCTACCCTTGAAATGCTAGAAAATGGAAGAAGACTTGCCAAAGGTATACCAGGAGCTCCTAGAGTTAAAATGGGTACTTCTCTAGAATTTTTCCAGAAATTAGAAAATAAAATTTCAAATCATAAAAAACTTCCAAAATGGGTCGGTGAATTATATCTCGAGTATCACAGAGGTACTTATACATCTATGGCTAGAAATAAGAGAGATAACAGAAAATGTGAAAATTTATACCTAGCTTTAGAAAAACTCAATTCATTATCTATGATTTTTGGAGATAACTACACTCAAAAAGAAATAAATGATGCATGGGAAACAATATTACTAAATCAATTCCATGATATAATACCAGGATCATCTATAAAGGATGTTTACGATGTAACCAAAGTTGAGTATAAAGAATTGTTAGATAAAGTTACTCAATTAATAGATAAGACTATTGATAGTATCTCAGATAAAATAAACTTAAAAAATCAAAGTGTTGTTGTATTTAATACTTTAGGTTTCGAAAGAGATGATATTGTTGAATTTGATATTCCAAAGAATATTAAAAATCCTCTATTAATTGATGATAATGGAAATGAAATTGTTTGTCAGTTAATAAGTGAATCTAAAGCTATATTTTTCGCCAAAGCTATACCTGCTAATGGATATAAAACATTCAAAATTATAGAATCTATGAATAAAGAAATTAAAACTGATACTATACTTACAACTGATTTCGCTGAAAATAGATTTTTCAAAATTAAGTTTGATAATAAAGGGCAAATAACATCATTTATAAATAAAATGCAAAATAGAGAAATCATTAAAATTGGACATATTGGGAATCAACTTCAGGCATTTGAAGATAAACCAATGTGTTTTGATAACTGGGATATAGATATTTATTATAAAGAAAAAATGTGGTTAATTGACGATATTCAAGACATTGAAGTTATAGAAAATGGACCCGTTAGAAGTACCCTTAGAATTAAAAGAAAATTTTTGGATTCAATTATTATTCAGTATGTGTATATCTATAATGATATTGAGAGAGTGGATTTTAATACTTATGTTGATTGGAAAGAAAATGACATTCTTGTTAAGGTTTCATTTCCAATTGAAGTTAATGCAAAAGATGCTACTTATGAAATACAATATGGAAATGTAACAAGACCTACACATAACAATACTTCATGGGATCTTGCAGCATTTGAGGTTTGTGGACACAAATGGGTTGACTTATCTGAAGGAAATTTTGGAGTATCGTTGTTGAATGATTCTAAATACGGACATGATATTAAAAATGGAAATATGAGACTTACATTATTGAAGTCAACAGGAGATCCAAATCCAGATGCTGATAAAGAAGAACATTTTTTCACATATTCAATATATGCACATGATAAAACATGGCAAGAAGCAAAAACAGTACAACTTGCATATAATTTAAATACAAAATTATTTTCAAAAGTATGTAATGCTCATAGTGGAGAATTTAATAATAACTTAAGTTTAGCTAAATTAAATAAAGAAAATGTAATAATTGAAGTAATTAAAAAAGCAGAAGACTCAGATTATTTAATAGTTAGATTGTATGAGTTCCATAATAAACGTACTAGTGTATCTATAGAGTTTATAAAAAATATACAATTAGCATATGAGTGTGATTTATTAGAAAATAATCTAGAAATTATTACTCCAAATGCCAATAAATTTGACTTTGAGATTAAACCATTTGAAATTAAAACATTTAAAATTAAATTATAAAAATTAATTGTCTTTATAGTGGGAAATTTTCAACTAAATATATAAAAAGTACACTACAAATATAGCTAATTCATATGATATAATTCGATTGTAAACGTTATAAAAACTCTTTCTAATTTTACTGAAAGGAGTAATGAAATGGGAAGAATTAAATGTATTAAAACCAAGAAACTTATATCATCATTATCAATTGTCTTATTTTTCATCATGACATTAACTTTTTTTACAAGTTGTGGGAATAATTCAAACAAAGTTGGTTCAGGTGGTCAAAAAATTACTGAATTAACTTGGTATACAATAGGTCTTGAACCTAAAGATTACAAACAAGTTATTACGGAAGTTAACAAATATTTAGAAGAGAAGATAAATGTACATCTAAATATGAAATTCATAGATTTTGGTGATTATACTCAAAAAATGTCTGTTATTATAAATTCTGGCGAAGACTATGATTTAGCATTTACGTGTTCATGGGCTGGTGACTATTTAGGTAATTCTAGAAAGGGTGCATTTTTAGAACTAAATGATATGTTAAATTCTGATTCTGGGAATCTTTTATTTACTACAATCGATAAAAGATTTTGGGATGGTGCATCTATAGATGGAAAAATATATGGGGTTCCTAATCAAAAAGAATTGGGAGTTGCTCCTATGTGGGTTTTTACTAAGGAATATGTAGATAAATATAATATACCTTATGAAAGCATTCATTCCTTAGAGGATTTAGAGCCATGGCTAAAAATTATAAAAGAAAATGAACCAGGGGTAGTTCCTTTATATATAACTAAAGGATTCTCTTATACTGTATTCTTTGATCAATTAGTAGATCCTGTGGGGATTTTATCTGATGATGAAACTCTTACAATTAGAAATATGTTTGAAACAGCTGAAATGAAAAAATCTTTAGATACATTAAGAAGATATTATCAGCTTGGTTATATAAATGCAGATTCAGCAACTGCTCAAGACGATAAATCAGTCAAAAGACTTGTTACTAAAGGCGATGGTCAGCCTTATGCTGAAAAAATTTGGTCTAAAGATTTGAAATATGAAGTTGTAGCATCTCCGATAGTGGATACATTAGTTACAAACGCATCAGCAACTGGAGCGCTAATAGCTATATCTCAAAATTCCAAAAACAAAGAGAAATCGTTTGAATTTTTGACACTATTAAATACTGATAAGAAATTGAGAAATTTACTTAACTATGGTATAGAAGGTGTCCATTATGAAAAAGTATCTGAAAACAGTATTAAACTTCTTAACCAAGATCAACGTAGATATGAAATTCCTTATTTTGGATTAGGAAATATGTTTATAACTTATACTTTAGATAATGAGCCTGACACAAAATGGGAAGAGTTCAAAGAATTTAATGATAAAGCTAAAGTATCTCCAGCATTAGGATTTAAATTTGATGCATCTAGAGTATCTAGTGAAATTGCCACTATTAATAATGTTCTCGAAGAATTTAAAGCCACTTTATATAGTGGATCTGTTGATGTTGATGAGTATTTAACTAAATTAAATAATAAATTAAAAGAACAAGGTATTGATAAAGTAATTAATGAGATGCAATCCCAACTTGATGCCTGGAAAAGTAATAACTAATATAACTTTTGGAGGAGGTATTTATTCGTTTTATTGAATTTATATCTCCTTTAATTATATTTCATTATGAGGTGTTTTAAATATGATAGCTTGTATTGATATTGGAGGAACATCAATAAAGGCAGGAGTTTTAGATAAAAATGGTAAAATTAAATTTAGAGAAACTTTAAAAATTATTGATGATATAGATAAATTATTTGATATCATAGTAAATTTTGTCGAGAGATCTAAAAGAAATTTTTTAATTGAAGGTTTAGCTATAAGTTCTCCTGGTGCAGTAGACACAAAAGAAGGTGTAATTTATGGATCAAGCGCTTTAAATTGTATCCATGGTCCTAACTTTAAAAAAATATTAGGAGAAAGATTAAATCTTAATGTAAGTATTGAAAATGATGCAAATTGTGCAGCTCTTGCTGAAGTTTTTAATGGTTCAGCAAAAGATGTAAATAACATGATATTTATTGTTTGTGGAACTGGAATAGGTGGATCTATAGTCTATAATGGGGAAATAATTAATGGTAAAAATCTTCATTGTGGAGAATTTGGATTTATGATAATGGAAAATGAAGATGATAAATTTCGTACATTTAGTGAAATTTCTTCCACAATATCTATGGTTACAAGAGTAAAGAGATTTTATAGTGGAGATTGGGATGGAGAAAAAATATTTAGAGAAGCGGAATGTGGAAATATGATTTGCATTAATGCAATTAATAAATTTTATTTGAATTTGGCAAAAGGAATTTATAATCTTCAATATATGTATGATCCTGAACTTATTTTACTTGGTGGTGCTATATCTGAAAGAGAAGACTTCTTAGATAAAATAAATGATAATTTAGATTATTTAGTGAACAAAATTGAATTAGCAAAAATAAAACCACAAATAAGGACTTGTACTTATAAAAAAGATGCAAATCTTATAGGTGCATTATCAAATTTTAAGAAAGAATATTATTAAAAATTATAAAAACGTTTATTATGAATATAAATGAAAGAAGTGAGTATATGGATATTTTTTACGAACAATTCTTAACAAAAGATTATGAATTTAAAAGAAAGAAAGTTGAATCAGCTAAACAGGCACTATTGATTCTTACATTACTCAATATGATTTTTTTAGGAAAAATCATAGCAATACTGACATTTTTAGTTTATGTCATTCTTTCAATAATTGCTCGTAATAAGTTTATAGAATTTGAGTATGAGTTGACAGGAAGTGAACTAATTGTATCAAAGATATTTAACAAAAAAAATAGAAAAATTGTTGCTAACATAAATATTAATGATGTAATTAAAATTAAATCTTCAAATTCATATATCAATGAAGACATTAAGATTATCAATTTAACTTTAAGTGGAATTAAAACAAAAAAACTAACAGAAAATATTTTAATTGTTAGAGTTAATGATTCAAATTCAATTGGATATAAGCTTGCAATGGACAAAAATCTTCAGAAGATGTGTGAAAAGATTAATCCAATGATATTTAAGCATGATTTAGATATTTTGAAATAAATATTAAATTTTTAGGGAGAGAATTATTATGGCAGGATTATTATTAAAAAATATAGATAAAATTTATGAAAATGGTTATAAGGCTGTAAATAATTTTAATTTAGAAATAAAAGATAAGGAATTTATAGTTTTTGTAGGACCTTCAGGTTGTGGTAAATCAACTACTTTAAGAATGATTGCTGGACTTGAAGAAATTTCTGGTGGCGAATTATACATAGATGGTGTTATGGTGAATGATATCGCTCCTAAAGACAGAGATATAGCAATGGTATTCCAAAATTATGCATTATATCCTCATATGACAGTTTATGGAAATATGGCTTTTGCACTTAAATTAAGAAAAGTACCAAAAGATGAAATTGACAAAAAAGTTCGCGAAGCTGCTAAAATTTTAGATATAGAACATTTGCTTGATAGGAAACCAAAAGCATTATCTGGAGGGCAAAGACAAAGGGTTGCTATGGGACGTGCAATAGTTAGACATCCTAAAGTTTTTTTGATGGATGAACCTTTATCTAATTTAGATGCAAAATTAAGGGTACAAATGAGAACAGAAATTGCAAAATTGTATAATCAATTAGCAACAACTTTTATATATGTTACTCATGATCAAACGGAAGCTATGACTTTAGGTACTAGAATAGTTGTAATGAATGATGGTGTTATACAACAAGTAGACACACCAAAACGTATATATGATCATCCTAAGAATTTATTTGTTGCAAGCTTTATAGGAAGCCCACAAATGAATATTTTATATGGGGAAACTTATAAAAAAGATAATAGTATTATTCTTAAAGTTTTAGATAGAGAAATTATATTACCTAAAGATAAAGCTAAAATTTTAAATGATACGAATAATTTGAATACTAAGCTTATTGTTGGAATTAGACCTGAAAATATTAGTTGTAAAGAAGAAGATCTTAAAAATGAATCAAATACAATTTTTAAACTCGATATAGATATTACAGAAAATCTTGGAGCAGAAACATATATCTATGCAAAAGCTGGAAGTAGAAATATGGTTATTAAAACACCTACATCAGATAATATAAGTACTATCGGAAAAATTAGATTCGTAATAGATATTGATAAAATTCATTTATTTGATGAAAATGAGCAAAAAACTATATTTTAGGGGGATTAAAAATGGATAATTTATATGTAGGTGTAGATTTAGGTGGGACAAAAATCTACACTGCTTTGTGTTATGGAAATGGAAAATTCATTAATGAGATAATTCTTAAAACAGAAGCAGAAAAGGGAGCAGAACAAATAGTACAAAAAATAAAAGATAGTATTAAATATGTTATAAAAGATATAGATAAATCTAAAATAAAAGCAATAGGATTAGGATCTCCAGGTCCATTAGATATTAAAAATGGATTAATTGCTGAACCTGCTAATTTACCATTCGTTAACTTTCCCATAGTTGATGAGTTATTTAGTGAATTTAATATAAAAATTTATTTAGATAATGATGCGAATGTTGCAACTTTGGCTGAGTATATGTTTGGTGTTGGAAAAGGAACAAATAATATGGTTTATGTTACAGTTAGCACAGGAGTTGGTGGAGGTGCCATATTAAATGGTAAAATATATAGGGGAAGCACATCAAATGCTTTAGAAGTAGGACATACAACAGTATCTGTTTATGGAAGAAGATGTGGTTGTGGTAATATTGGATGTGTTGAGGCAATGTCATCTGGTACTGCTATGATGAAGGCAGCAAAAGATGCGATATCAAGCAGAGTTGAAACTTCATTAAAAAATTATAATAATATAACGGCAAAAGAATTATTTTTAGAAGCTAATAAAGGTGATAAAGTATCAATGGAAATAGTTGAAACAGCTATGAGCTATTTAGGGGTTGCAATATCAAATTATGCTAACATATTAGATCCAGACTTAATAATAATAGGAGGAGGTATTACTGATAGTGGAGATTTAATGTTTGAAATTATTCATAAAGAAATGAAAAAAAGATGTTTAGGACCAATACTTAGAAATTGTAAAATATCAAAGTCTAGTTTAGGTTCAAAGATTGGAGTTTTAGGGGCTATTGCACTTGCTATGATAGAATCTAAAAATAAATAAATAATCACTATTATTTTTTCGGAGGTAAATTATGAATAAGCTAAAATTAAAAACAATTATTGCCATGTCCATGTTTTTAGCTATTGGTATTATGTCTTGCAGTGAAAGAACTGTAACAACATCATCAAATAATATTTCAACTATAAATTACAGCGTAACTGGAGAAGCAGAAGAAGCAGAAAATATAAAGATCTCAAACATGCCAATAACTCCTTTTTGGTTTCCCGAAGAACTCCTAAAATGGGATCCAACTAAAGATGAGGATATTAAGTACAATAAAGCTACTATTCCTCTAGCTGAAAGAGTTTCTAAAGAAAACCTTCCATTAATTAACAAAACTCAAAATAAAGATTTTAATATAGTTGTTTTATCTATGATGAATGAAAGCACAAGTGGCAATTCTCCTCAAGGTTTAAATAAATTTGATTCTAACACATTTTCTTATTGGCAGTATATAGATAAGTTAGTTTATTGGGGAGGATCTTCAGGTGAAGGAATAATAGTTCCTCCTAGTGCAGATGTTATTAACTCAGCTCACAAAAATGGAGTTCCTGTATTAGGCACTATATTCTTCCCAACCACAGAACATGGTGGAAAGGCTGAGTGGGTTGAACAATTTTTATACAAAGATGAAAATGGAAATTTCCCAATGATCGATAAACTTATTGAGGTTTGTGAAGTTTTAGGATTTGATGGATGGTTTATAAATCAAGAAACAGGACTTACTATTAAAGAAAATAATTTTATAGACCAAAGTGAAACAGTACAAGAGGGAGCAAAAATCACAAAAACTCATGCTGAACTCATGCAAGAATTTATAAGAGAATTTAATAAAAAATCTGATTATGAAATTATGTGGTATGATTCTTTAACAAAAGATGGGGAAATGGATTGGCAAAATGCATTAACCGAAAAAAATGATTATTTTTTAATTGATGCAGATAAGGAAAAAGTCGCTGATAGTATGTTTTTGAATTTTTGGTGGACAACTAATCGTTTAGCAGAACAAGAGCTTTTAAGAGAATCTAATTTAAGAGCAATTTCTCTCGGCATCAATCCATATAGTTTGTATGCTGGTATAGATATACAAGCAAATGGCACAAATACTCAAATTCGTTGGGGTCTTTTAACTGATGATAATAATATACCTTACACTTCATTAGGTATATATTGTCCAAGCTGGACATTCTTTTCTTCAAATAATGTAGATGAATTTATGTCAAAAGAAAATCGTTTATGGGTTAATGAGCTTGGAGATCCAAGAGCAAATATTGAAGATGCAGGATTTATAGGAATGTCCACTTATGCTGTTGAAAATACAGTAATTAATTCGATACCATTCACAACAAACTTTAATATAGGTAATGGATATAATTTTTTTGTGAATGGTGAAAAGGTTTCATCAATGGATTGGAATAACCGAAGTCTTGCTGATGTCATGCCAACTTATAGATGGATAATAGATAATGAAGGAGATAATTCTCTTAAGGCTTCAATTGATTATTCAAAAGCTTATTATGGAGGAAATTCCATAAAATTAGCAGGAAATCTTAAAGCTAATACTCCTAGTGAAATAAAATTATTTAGTTCAGATTTAAAAATAGAAAACGATACTCAATTTACAACAATACTTTCTGCTAGTTCTGATGTTTCCATAAAATTAATTTTAGATTTTGATGATGGAAGTTCTGAAGAAATTGAAGGTAATACTATCGTATCTAGTGATTGGACAAAAGTGAATTTTGATGTATCGAAATTTACCGGTAAAGTCATACGTTCTATATCTTATAAAATTTTAAGTGATAAAGATGTTTCCAATATATCTGTTAATTTTGGAAATATTAGTATAAATTCTAAAAATGCAAACGTTTCAGATATTATATCTGTTAATGTAGATAATGTTGTATTTGAAGAAGAAGATATGTATGCAGGAGTTAGACTTTCATTTGATGCATCAAATAAAAATGATGTCAAACATTATGAAATCTATAAAGTAAATGAGGATGAATCTTTAACATTTTTAGGTGCATCAATTAATGAAAATTATTTTGTAAATGCACTAACAAGAGATAATAAATCTAACACTACAACTTTTGAAGTTGTAGCTGTAAATAATGATTTATCTAGGGGAAATGGTATGAGAACTAAGATAGAATGGCCTGATAATAGTATTCCCAAGTCAGATTTTACAGCATCAAAAACACTTATTTCACCAGGTGAAGAAATAACATTTACAAACTTAAGTTCACAAGTTACTGAAAATTTAGAATGGACGTTTGAAGGAGCAACTGTACAAAACAGTACTGAAATTTCACCAACAGTAAAGTACGAAAATGAAGGAACATATAAAGTTTCATTAAAAGCTAAAAATTCTTCTGGTGAAGATATTAAAACAATTGAAAATTATATCACTGTGACAAAAGATGCCGAAAATTTTAAAAATTTATCTAATTCAAAAAATGCTGAAGCATCAAGCTTTGTTAACAGCAATGAAGCTCCAAACTTTGCCTTTGATGGTAAATTAGATACTAAGTGGTGTGCTACTGGTACACCTCCTCATAATATAACTGTCGATCTCGGAAGTGTATCACTTATTAGTGAAGTTAAAATAGCTCACGCTGAAGCTGGAGGAGAAAGTGACTCTATGAATACATCAGCCTATATCATAGAGGTTAGTGAAGATGGTGATAATTTTACTGAAATTGTTAATGTTAAGAAGAATTCTAAAGCTAATACAATAGATACATTTAAAGCAATTCCTGCAAGATATGTAAGAGTAATAGCAACAAAACCAACGCAAGGTTCAGATTCTGCTGTTAGAATTTACGAAATTGAAGTTAGTGGTATTCAAAAATAAAAAAGAGGTGTTAATAAACACCTCTTTTTTATTTAAAAACTTAGTATAAATTGCTTAATTAGCTTGTTAAAATTTTCAATAATAAATAAAAAAAATATGAATATAATAGTACCTATTACTTCTTTTTTTAGAAAGTTAGGTATAGTTTTATGGTTTATTGTTTAATAAATAATAGTTATTTAAATGAGAGTAATATAATAATTAATTATAGTATTATCAATGATTCAGAAGAAATAAAAGTTAATAAATCTTTTGATATAGATATAAACTATGATAATCTTATGTATATAAATTTTTCACAAGATCAATTAAAGAAAAATGTTTTTGATAATTACATAGATGAAATTTCATATGATTTCGGTAGGTGTCGATATATTTTTGGCAAGAATGAATTTAAAGATTATTTCTATGAACTAGATGAATTTAAACGTGTGAATGAAAATTTTAATTTCAAATATATGAAGATATCCGATATAATTATAGGAGTTAACCATTTAAACATTAATTTATAATATTTGGTTATAATAACATCTATATATTAATATGTTGTATTATAATTATTTAGAGGAATTTAATATGATAGAATTTAGTGAAAGCTTAGATGAAATTCTAAAGAGTTATAATATAACAAATTATAAAATTCAAAAATTCAGAAGTGTTTATAAAATATCAACGAAAGATCGCAATATTCTATTAAAAGGATTTAAATCCAAAACAAAAGTTTTAAATACTAAAATTATAATTTCTCATTTATGCAATAAGAATTTTAAATTTTGTCAAAAAATTTTTTATAATAATAATGATAGATTTTATTTTAAGCTTAATGATAAGTACTATTCTTGTTTCTCATGGATAAATGGGAAAGAGGTTGATCTTAGAGAAATTAAAAACATTAAGAGGTCTATAAAATCTATTTATTTATTTCATAAATATCTTAGTGATTTAGATTATTCATGTATGGATATAAAAGATAATTCAAGTTGGGATTTAAAATTTGAAGAAAGCATCATTAATCTTTATAATATAAAAAATATCATTTTAAATAAGGATGTATGGTGTTGTATAGATAGATTTTATTATGAAAATATAGATACAGCACTGAGAATATTACATAACATTGTTTCAGAATTATACAACAATGATATAAAAGACTTTTTAATTAACAACAAGTCAATATGTCATGATAGCCTTTACTATCAAAACCTCATATTGAAAAAGAACAATATTTATTTGATAGATTTTGGTGGAGTGTGCATCAATAATTCCATTTATGATTTGTCTAAGTTCGCTCGAAGAGTATTTTATAAAAATAAATTTAATATGCGATTATTGAATGAAATGTTTGATTATTATAATTTATATTATAAGTTTAATGATACAGAAAAACATTTGTTCAATTTATATATGAAGTATCCTTATAAATTTATAAAATTTGGAATAAGGTTTTATTTAAGAAATAAGCAATTTGAGCGTGAAAAATTGATAAATAAATTAAAAAAGTATGCAGAATACGAATTAAGCAACTAGAATGAGCTCTAGTTGCTTTTTATATATAAAAATTGTACTTGTAATTTTTAAATAATTTTTATTAAACTTATTAGTATAACAATTAAATTTTAGAAGGAATGAATAACATGAAAGATTTTTTATCAAAAATACCAGTGCCTATAGTTGCGGTTAGTTTAGGATTAGCATCTCTAGGAAATTTATTAAAACCGTCCTCCAAATTTCTGTATGCATTCTGTGGTATTCTTGCACTTATTTTTTTACTATTAATGATATCTAAAATTATTTTTTGTGCTCCAACTTTTATAGAAGAGTTTAGAATGCCTGTAACGTCGAGTGTATTCGCCTCATTCTTTATGGCTGTTATGGTATTAACAAATTATATAGCAGATCGATTCATTACATTTGCATTTATAATTTGGGTTTTTAGTGTTATCGGTCACATTATTCTTATCATATATTTCACAATACGTAGAGTATATAATTTCTCACTTAAAGATATTTTCCCAACTTATTTTGTTACTTATGTTGGAATTATAGTTGCAGCGATCACATCTGTTCCCTTTAAAATGCAACCTGTAGGAAAAGTAATTTTTGTTTTCGGATTAGCTGCTTATGTCGTTTTGTTTATCCTAATTACACTTAGATACATTAAACATGAAGTTCATGTGTCATTAAAACCTTTGTTTTGTATTTATACAGCACCTATGAGTTTAGCGATTGCTGGGTATAGTGCTGTCTTTGAACAGAAGTCACTTAAATTTTTATTTATTGCTGGATGTATAGCTCAACTTTTGTATTTAATTGTTTTGACTCAATTACCAAAATTATTAAGATCACAATTTTATCCTAGTTTTGCTGCATTTACATTTCCTTTTGTGATTACTGCGACAGCGTTAAAACAAGTTGTGGCTAATATAAGTACAGTTGCAACAATTCCTATATGGATGACAGCACTTGTTAATATTGAAATATTCATAGCAATAATATTAGTTTCTTATTCAGTAATTCATTATTTAATTTATTTATACAAAATCTTACCAATGAATAGATTAAAAAGTCAAAGTTAAAGATTGGAGTTTTAAAATATGAAGTTTTTAATAGATACTCATTCACATACAATTGCCAGTGGTCATGCTTATTCTACAATAAATGAAATGATATTAGCTGCAAGTAAAAAGGGGTTAAAGCTTTTATGTATTACAGATCATACACCTAATATGCCAGGTGCTGCTCACGAAATATATTTCAGAAATTTTAAGGTAATAGATAGGTTTCTTCATGGTGTTGAGGTTTTTATGGGGGCAGAATTAAATCTCATAGATTATGAAGGGGGAGTTGATCTTCCAGTTAATGTATTACGTCGGTTAGATGTTTGCATTGCAAGCTTTCATACTATTTGTTTAAAATCTGGAACACTTGAAGAAAATACAAATACTTTTCTTAAAGTTATGGATAACCCATATGTAAATATAATTGGACATCCTGAAAATGGAAGTGTTCCAATTAATTTTGAGGCAATTGTTGAAAAAGCTAAAAATACAAATACTCTAATAGAAGTAAATAATTCTTCTCTAAAACCAAATAGTAGTAGGACTAATACTCATGAGAATCTTAAAAAACTTTTAGAAACATGCAAAAAAATTGGAGCATTTATTACAATTGGGAGTGATTCCCATTTTTATACACAAGTTGGAGAAAATGAACTTGCTATTAAATTAATAAATGAGGTTAATTTTCCTCATGAACTAATAATTAATACAAATGTTCAAAAATTTAAAGAATTTATACAAATAAAACGTAAAAATATTATTGAAAAAATATAAATTAATATTTATAATGGTGTAAAGGGTTTTTTAAATGATACAGTGATATCATAAGGATCAGGATTACGTTGAAAATTATTTTGTCATATCAAATAGATATTTGCTCCATTTTGTTTATATAGTCCTCTATCCTTGTGATAGGGGATTATTTTTGTTTTATTTTGTTTTATGAGGAGGATAATTGTGAGGAAGTTATTAGATGAAAAATCTATCAGTAGATCTATAACAAGAATAAGTCATGAAATAATCGAAAAAAATAAAGGCTCTGATAACATTGTACTTATCGGTATTAAAACGAGAGGAATTTATCTTGCAAGAAGAATCGGTGAAGAAAT
Source organism: Candidatus Arthromitus sp. SFB-mouse-NL (assembly GCF_000709435.1). NCBI lineage: Bacteria > Bacillati > Bacillota > Clostridia > Eubacteriales > Clostridiaceae > Candidatus Neoarthromitus > Candidatus Arthromitus sp. SFB-mouse-NL. Next base: position 850,576 of record NZ_CP008713.1, on the reverse strand, counting down.
AAAACGTTTCGAAAATAAAACTTTGGATATTGGAGAGCTTGATATAAGTCTTTACAGAGATGATCTCCAAACCATCTCAGAAGAGCCAACTATAAATGGTTCAAAGATAAATTTCGATATAAAAAACAAGGTTATTATTCTTATTGATGATGTTTTATATACAGGAAGGACAATTAGAAGTGCATTAGACGCTTTAATAGATATTGCAAGACCAAAGTCAATTCAATTAGCTGTGTTAGTTGATAGAGGTCATAGAGAACTTCCAATACGTCCTGATTATGTAGGTAAAAATATTCCAACATCAAAAGATGAAATTATACATGTGAATTTAAAAGAAATTGACGATGTAGAAGATTCTATCACAATAACTAAAAAATCAAATTAATATACCCTTTTAAATTAGTACAGAGATGCTAAAAAAGGAGACGTGTTCTCCTGATTATAAGGAGGTTTCTTATGAAAAATTTTATTTTGTCAATTCAACATCTTCTAGCTATGTTTGGTGCAACGGTACTCGTTCCAATACTTACAGGGTTCGATCCATCTGTTGCAATATTTTGTGCAGGTCTTGGGACTTTAATTTTCCACCTTTGTACAAAAGGTAAGGTTCCAGTATTTTTAGGTTCAAGTTTTGCATTCATACCAGTCGTTATATCAGCAAATCAAATTTCAAATGGTGATAGGGCTTTTGCACAAGGTGGTATCATTATTGCTGGTCTTATATATGTTATACTTTCCTTCCTAATTAAATTTATCGGTATCGATAAAATCAAAAAATATTTTCCTCCTCAAGTAACAGGTGCTATGATTGCCGTTATAGGTCTTAATTTATTGCCTAGTGCTATTGATATGGCAATAGAAAACTTAATGATATCTATAATAACACTAAGTATAGCAATATTAATAAATGTGTATGGTAAAGGATTTATAAAACAACTAGGAATTTTACTTGCTGTTACATCTGGATATATAATAAGTTTAATTTTTGGTGAAGTTGATATAACTTCTATATTAAACGCTAACTTATTCCAAATTCCAAATTTTACATTACCAAAATTTAGTTTGGAAGCAATAATAATAATTGCGCCAATAGTAATAGCTGTATTTATGGAGCATGTAGGAGACATGACAACTAATGGAACAGTTGTTGGAAAGAACTTTATAGAAGATCCAGGATTAAATAAAACTTTACTTGGAGATGGACTTGCTACAATTATATCAGGTCTTATAGGAGGACCTGCAAATACAACATATGGAGAGAATACTGCAGTACTAGCAATTACCAAAAACTATAACCCATCTTTATTAAGATTTACTGCTATATACGCAATACTTCTTTCATTCATAGGAGTATTTGGTGCATTTCTTCAAAGTATACCATCAGCAGTTATGGGTGGGATAAGTATAATGTTATTTTCAATGATAGCTTTTATAGGAGCAAAAACAATAAAAGATAGCAAATGTTTTAAAAATAAACGAAATTTAATAATAATAGCATCTATTTTAATAATAGGAATAGGAACAAGCTATTTAGGAAATAAGGGAATATCAATCGGTATTCCAATAACTTCAAATGTATCTATAACAGGATTAAGTTTAGCAGCTATTGTTGGATTGATATTAAATAGAATAATAAATAATAAGGAATTCAAAACTTCAAAATAAAAAAAGGGGAGTTAATTAACTCTCCTTTAATTTTTACTATTATAAACTTTTAGTCCTTCTTCTAGAATATGAAGTGCTTTCTCTAAATCTTCAACTGATATACAATAGGATAACCTTATTTGAGATTTTCCAAGTTCTCTATCAATATAAAATCCTTCAGCAGGTGCGAACATAACCGTTTCATTATTTATACTAAAATCGGTTAAAAGCCATTTACAAAAATCCTCAGCATCATCAACAGGTAATGAGGCTATTAAATAAAATGCTCCTTCAGGTTTATATATTTTAACTCCTTCTATCTTTTCTAGAATTCTGCAAACCTCATTCCTTCTTTCTTGATATAAATCCCTAACACTTTCTATATAAGACATAGGAATTTTCAATAAAGATAAGGCTGTATATTGTTCAACGGATGATGTACTAAGGCGTGATTGACAAAGTTTAACAATTTCTTCTCTTAAATTTTTATTTTTAGTTGCTATCATTCCAACCCTTGAACCGCAAACACTATATCTCTTGGATAAGCTATCTACTAACACTAGATTTTCTCTTATCTTTTCAATAGAAAATATGGATTCATATTTTATTCCATCATACACAAGCTCACGATAAACCTCATCAGATATAATATATAGTTCTTTTTCATAAGCTACATCTGCAATCATTTGGAGTTCATTTATTGAATAAACAACTCCAGTAGGGTTTGATGGATTTGAATATAAAATTGCCCTTGTTTTTGCTGTAACTCCTAGTTCTATAGATTCCTTATTTTTAATGTGAAAACCATCATCTATTGAAGTTTTAAATGGTACTAATTTTACTCCACAAGAACTTGCGATTGTGTTATAGTTACTGTAATATGGTTCAGGAACAAGTATTTCATCTCCCTCATCACACATAATAAGAAATGAAAATAATAAAGCCTCACTACCACCATTTGTTATATAAATTTCTTCGGGAGAATAGTATATGTTATTTTTCTTAAGAAAATCTGAGAATGCCGATCTTAACTCATCAATTCCTTCAGATGACTCATAACCTAAAACTTTTTTATCATAACTTTTAAGTCCTTCGAAATATTCTTTAGGAGTAGCAACATCAGGCTGTCCTATGTTCATATGATAAACCTTTAATCCTTTTTGTTTAGCTTCTTTTGCAAATGGTGTTAATTTTCTAATAGCTGATATTTTTGTATTTTTTATTCTGTTTGAAATTAACAAATAATCACATCCTAACTTATTTAGTAAACAATTTAAAAATTATTAAAATATTTCATTATGTATTATATCAATATTTTAGAATTAAATAATGATTTTATCAATTTTTTAATAGTTAACCTAAATAAATAATAAAAAAACAGTATAACATTCTGTATAAGAATAATTATACTGTATTCATTCAGATATTTGCTGTTTTGAAGTTAAAACTAAATTTAGTCTATAAACATTTAAGTCTAAATACTAAACCACTAGGAGCAGTCTTACTAAGAAAATCACCATTAGAACCACTAATACCTTTCAAATTTACACCTACATTATCATTAGTAGGTATTTGGCTTTTTGATTTACCTAAACTACTACCCCCATAACTACTTGTGTTAAATTTAAAAGTCGGTAACCAATTAGTCACTTTAATTGAACTTAATTTTAATGCCTGAGATGTTTGTTTCCCAAGTCCTAAAAATATAATAGATAATGACAATGCTGCAACTGATTTGTAGATAATTGAACGTTTATTTCTATTCATTATTATTAACTCCTACATATAAAACTTATGAATTAATTATAATATATTATTAACAAAGAATTCAAATTTATTATAGAAGAGTTAATATACTAAAATCCATATTTTTTATCATATCTCTTTATTTTTCAATATTTTAATAGATATTAATACAGAAATAATAAGTGTTATAATTGTAAAAATTATGAACGACGACATAAATAAGGTAGGTGAATTATCAATAACTGAAAATAAATTAATTATATTGGTAGAAACTTTTATAATTAAAAAAAACGTTATGAGGAATCCAACAAGAGGAATATACATAAATATTTTGCCTTTAATAAACCCGAATTTATAATATCCAGGTAATTGAAAAGAGAGATAAAAAATAAAGAGTATTATTCCTATAAAAGTAGACAATATAAATTCAAACACACTAACAAATTCCCCTAAAATCATTAATATAATAGATTGAGAAATTAAAGAAAATATTAATGAAATTAAACCTATTATAATGGAAGAAGTATATCTTCCAATAACTTCTTCACTCTTTTGGATTGGCAAAATACTATAAAGTCGTTCCATAGAATTCTTTTCTATAATGGAAAAAGTATATAGAGTTATTGTTGTAGGTACAAAAAACATTGCAAATGAAATTCCTGCTATCAAAGAACGATTAATAGCAGCAAAAATAATAGGTATTAACATTCTTAAATATATTGATTTCATATATGGTTTTATTATATAAAAGTCCAATTTTGTTAATTTCCAAATATTACTCATACCTTTCACCTCTATTACTAGTAAATATAATAATATCATTAATAGTTGCTGGTTCAATATTTAAATGTGCAAAGTAATTTGAATCCTCAGTTTTAATAAGAGCTTCAAATCCAGTAGCAAAATTTCTGATATTAATCATTTTTTTACTTAAATATTCAGATAATTCTTCACATCCTCCTTTGACTATCTGAAACATATCTACGAATTCATCTTTATTTCCACTAAAAAATAATTCTCCATAATTGATATAAGTAATATAATCAGCAACACGTTCTAAATCCTCAGTAATATGTGTAGAGAATAAAACACTGTGTTCACCATCTTCGATATATTCCAATAAAATATCAAGAAGTTCATCTCTTGAAACAGGATCAAGACCACTAGTGGGCTCATCTAATATCAATAATTTTGCGTCATATGAAAAAGCACATGCAAGCATAAGTTTCATTTGCATACCTTTCGATAATTCTTTTACTTTCTTAGAAGGCAAAATATGAAACTGCTTTAGTATTTTTGAAAATTTTTGCGTATCCCAATTTTTATAAAATGATGATATAGATTTTTCAATTTGTGAAACTTTCCATTCATCATTAAAATAATTAGAGTCAAAAACAACTCCTAAATTTTTCTTTGCTTCCTTTTCATCGATGATATTATCAAACCCTAAAATTTTCACTTCACCATCCGTACGTTTTATCATATTTAATATAAGTTTTATTGTAGTTGTTTTCCCAGATCCATTCGGTCCAATCAATCCCATAATATATCCTTTGGGAAGTGTAAAGGTAATATCGTGTAATTGGAAACTTTTAAAAGACTTTGATAGATTTATTACCTCTAGATAATTATCCATTTATTTTTCCTCCATTAAAATATTTAAAAGGTTATGTAATTCTTCTTTAGAAATGTTCGCAACACGTGCCGTATTTATTGCTTCCAATAAATTGTTTTCTATTTTACAAATAAGTTGTTCCCTTAAAAGTTCAGAACCTTGCCCTAAGACAAAACAACCTCGTCCTTGGATATTCTTTACGAAACCTTCTTGTTCCAATTCCGTATACGCTCTAGTTACAGTCAAAACACTAATTTTTAATTCTTTAGAAAGCGTGCGTAGTGAAGGAAGTGTTTCATCTTTTTTCAAATCACCAGACATTATAGCTGATTTAATTTGTTGTTTAATTTGCTCATATATTGGTACTCCCGATATATTTGAAATAATGAGTTTCACAATCACCCTCCCAACTGACTATACTGTTATATTATTAATGATAACAGTATAACACATAGAACAGTTATATATCAATCTTTTTCTCACAGACCATAAAATAGACAAAAAAAGTGCCTCTTTTCCTATATAGGAATAAAGAGACACTATATATTTATTTATTTCATTTTTTAAATCCAAAATTGTTATATCTATCCCTAGTAATTCTCGGTACTTTTCGTGGATCCCTGCTGCTATCTGGGTATCTTACAGGACTTCTAGCAAATCCATCTCTTTGCAATCCAAATTTATTTGAAGTGCTTGGATCTTTTATAGGTGTCCTACCTAGTGATGTTCTTTGAAATGGTGATGGTTTTCTAGAACTACTAGATTTAGCTGTAACATCTGGAAAATTAGTAGGCAATTTTATTGGATTTGGTTTTATTGCATAAACCATTTGGTATGTACTACTTAAAAAAATGATAGACGATGATAGCGTTACAATAGAGTCAATTACAAATTTATTTTTATTCATTTTAAAACTCCATATATAAAAATTATGAGCACATAATAACATAATATTAATAATTGGTAAATTATTTTTTAACTATTTATTCATAATTTTTAAAATATCTTTAAAACTATTTAAAAAATTTCTTATAAATGGTAAAGTATTAATGAAAGGTAAACGAAAGTTTAATAAATTCAAATTTTTTAATAAAATTTGTAAATTTTCAAGAGGTGAAACAATTGAAAAAAGTTATAAGAATTCTATCTTTATTTTTATGTTTGTGCTTTTTTATGGTACCTATTAAGGCAAGCTCCCACACTCACAGTGGATATTCTCACGATTCGAGTGTAAATTTAAACAAATCAAACTGGATGTCTGGGTTATCAGATAATCTAACAATGAATGAGTTATCTATACCAGGAACTCATGATTCAATGGCATATGGAAATCATACTGACTTTACTTTAACTCAAAGTATGGATCTTGAAACTCAATTAAAGTCTGGAATACGATTTATTGATTTATCAGTTAAAAATAATGGAGAATTAAATCTTGGTATACATAAAGATATGGTATATTTAGGATATAGTCTAAATGATGTAATTAAAACTATTTCCGAATTTCTCAACAGACATCAAGAAGAAGTGGTACTAGTTAAAATTTCTGAATATGGGGATAAGACAGGAAATTTTGCATCAGAAGTTCAGAGGACTCTTGAAAAATCAGGTTATAGTCAATATATATTTGATGGTTCCAGTACAAGTAATCCTACTCTAGGAGAAGCAAGAGGACAAATAATTATTTTATCTGACTATTCTGGTAAAAGGTGGAAAACTATACCTTATAGCCAAAATGCAAGAATACAGGATAGCAATTATCTTTCGACTAATTGGGATTTATATTCAAAATGGGAAAAGGTTAAAAAACATTTAACAGATACAAATAACTCTCATAGTAAAAGTACTAGATATATAAATTATTTGAATGGTCATGGTGGAGTTTTACCTTATTTTGTTGCAAGTGGTCATTCTAGTTCTGGAACTGGAGATAGCAGGCTGTTAACTGGACTTACTGAACCAGGATTTAAATCATATTATCCAGATTTCCCAAGAGTTAGTAGATTTGGTATCTTTTCTTCAATTGCCTTTGAAGGAACAAATGTTTTAACACTTAACTATATTGTAGAAAAAGACGTAAGATTTACTGGAATTGTTGTTTCAGACTTTCCAGGAGCAGGACTTATAGAAGAAATTATAGATCTCAACTATAAAACAAACAGTTCATCTAATAATACAAGTGGAAGTGGAAATAATTCTGGATCAAGTTCAAGTACAACTAATAAAGATGGATGGGGATTTACATTCATGAATTCTTAAAAAATAAAAAGGAGCAATAAATTTGCTCCTTTTTATTTACCTAGTAATCTCTAATAACTTCTTATAGTTATATTCTTTTGTCGCATTCTGGATAAAAAATAAATCTATAAAAAATGCTAGTCCAAAAAACCAAAATGTTAATAGCTTTAAAATTCCTATTCCTATACTCCCAATAGTAAATCTATCTATACCAAATATTCCAAAAGCAATTGAAAACATAAAAGTCGTTATTGGATCTTTAAAATCTAAAGATAGCAAACTATTAAGTCCATTCTTATCCATCCTCATTAGTTTTTCTCTGATTAAATCCATCTTTGATGCAGGTAAAAATCTTTTATTAGTTAATAAAAACAAATTTATAAATGATTCATTTTTAATTATATTTTCTGTTTTTATGTTTGTCTGATCCATAATTCATCCTCCATTAATACTAAACAATGATACATTATATCATACTTTATTAGAAATTATTCAGCCTTTTATGTTATAATTAGTACAAATTCCTATGAAAAGAAAGGAGAGTAAATTTAATATTGAATTTTTTACAAACTAACAAAAAAGACAAACTGTATTTCATTGAAACATGGGGATGTCAGATGAATGAAGAAGACTCTGAAAAATTATCTGGGATGCTCATCTCTATGGGATACTCATCGTGCGAAAATCGAAACGATGCTGACATAATAATATTTAATACTTGCTGTGTCCGTGAGAATGCAGAACTTAAAGTTCATGGAAACTTGGGACAACTTAAGGGATTAAAGAAATCTAAAAAAGATTTAATAATAGCTGTATGCGGTTGTATGATGCAACAAAAAGGTATACCACAAGAAATATCTAAAAAATATCCTTTTGTAGACATAATATTTGGAACACATAACCTACATAAATTCCCTGAGTATTTAAATCGTGTTTTAATGAACGATGAAAGAATACTCGAGATTGAGGCTGGCTCTGATGAAATTATAGAAGGACTGACAATAGACAGAAAAAGCTCTTTAAAAGCTTTCGTTACTATAATGTATGGTTGCGATAATTTCTGTACTTATTGTATTGTTCCTCAAGTTCGTGGACGTGAAAAATCTAGGAAATCTGAAGATATAATAAATGAAATCAGAGAACTTGCTAAAGATGGATATAAGGAAATAACTCTTTTAGGTCAGAATGTTAACTCTTATGGAAAAGGATTAGAAGAAGATATTGATTTTCCTAAACTTTTAAAGAAAGTAAATGAGGTTGATGGTATAGAGAGAATTAGATATATGACATCACATCCTAAAGATTTTTCTGATGATTTAATTGAAGTTATGAAAAATTGTGATAAGGTTTGCAGTCAATTGCATCTTCCTGTTCAAAGTGGTTCAAATAGAATATTAAGAGTTATGAATAGGCATTATAAAAAAGAAGAATATCTAGATAAAATCAAAAAAATTAAAAGCCTAATTCCTGATCTTGCTATAACAACAGATATAATTGTTGGTTTTCCTGGAGAAACTGAAGAAGATTTTGAAGAAACATTAGATCTTGTTCGTGAGGTTAGATACGATTCAGCATTCATGTTTCTATATTCAAATAGGAAGTTCACAGGTGCTGACATGATGCCTAATCAAATTCCTGATGAAGTTAAACATAAAAGGTTTAATAGGCTTGTTGAAACAGTTAATCAAATTTGTGCTGAAATAAATAAAACTTATGAAGGTAAAATTGTTAAGGTTCTTGTTGAAGGAAATTCTAAAAATGATGAAACTAAACTTTCTGGAAGAACTGATAATGGTAAACTTGTAAACTTTATTGGTGATAAAAATTCTATAGGAAAGATTGTGGATGTTAAAATTACAAATCCTAAATCATTTTCATTAGAAGGAGAACAAATTTAAATCTTAATGGTAGTTGTTTTATAACAACTACCAAATATTGATGTAAAACTATTTTTGGAAGAAGTCAATGAAAAAACTAACAAAAATAAAGAGTTAAATATCGATAGGAGAAATTCATTATATTTACATTCTGATACATTGGCAATATGATTTTAAATGCATTGTGTATAATTGTACAAAAACAAGCAGACAATTAATATCACATTAATAATATTTTATCTGCTTGTTTTTTAAAATATATTTCCAATATCTTTAAAGGTATTAATTTCATGATCTGGCAATATATGAGTGTATGTTTGCAAAGTAAAAGCAACATCAGAATGCCCCAATCTTTTAGATAACATCTTATAATCAATATTATTATTAAGAAGTAGAGTGGCATGTATATGGCGCAAATCATGTAAAGTAATACGTTTTAATTTATGTTTTCTTATAAAATATTCAAATGATTTATATAAATTTGAAGGATTTAATGGTTCTTCACAATTCTTATCATCATAAAAAACATACTTAGATTTTTTATTCAAATTGCGTCTCCTTAAAATATCTAAACTACGTTGTAACAATACTATAGTTCTAATACTAGATTTTGTTTTTGGCGGATTAATAATACGCATACCACTGACAACAACATAAGATTTATCGATTGAAATTAATCCTCTATCTAAATCTACACAATCCCAAGTTAATGCACATAATTCACCACGCCTAAGACCAGTTTCGAGTAATAATATAATCACATCTGCATATTTGAATCTCTCCAATAAAGGTAAATACTTTTCTAAATCTGATTTACTCCAAATTTTTTTAATACCTCTATATTTCGGAGGTAAGGTTACATCAATAAAAATATCACTATCTATATATTTGTTTTTTATGGCAAAATTAAAAAATGCTTTTAATTTTATAGCTATATACCTTGTAAAACCTCTATGTGTTATTAAACTACACTGCATCATAAAATCTATTATATCCTGTGTTTTAATTTTTCTAATATCCGTATAATACTCCTTAAAATGTTTTTTGAAAAAATTAATATGATGCTTATATGTTCTTATAGTTGTTTTTCTTAGAAATCTTAATTCACAATCTTTTAGATACAATTTACAAATATCCTCGAACGTTTTATACGATGATTTAATATTCTCACCATTTTGTATCTTATTTGCCTCTTTTATGCAAGCCTTTTTCGTTGTAAATCCAGATTTTCTCTTGTATTTTTTCTTACCACGTTCATCCAACCCAAGATATACACAATATTCCCACTTCCCATTATTTTTTTGTTTAATCACCATAACAACATTACCCCTAGATAAAATATAAAATTTATTTTGTTGTTTTTAGGTGATTTTATACTTTTTCTGAAGGTCGAATATTCAAAAAGTGAATGTTGAACATTCAAAAAGTGAAGGTTCTAAACATAATATGAATATAACTATAAATATAACATCTCTCTTGTTAAGATGAAAAATTGAAATAGAGTTTATAGTGAAGGATAAGATAATTAATTTGTGATGAGTCTATTTGACAATTAAAAAATTAAGTCTTTATAATTGTTGCATTAGATAAGGTAAGTTATAAATTTTAAGTACGCATGTAAAATTGATGTAGATTGAATTATTTTAGTTAAGTTTGTTAGTTTGTAATGTTTATGTGGTCTACTTATCAGTATTATAATTGGTGAGGTTGTTTGCGATGGACAAAAAGATAAGAACTATTAAAAAACTAAAGGAATATGGGAGCGTGGAGAAAGATATACTGCATCTTAGGAATAAAATAAATATTATTGATAATAAGATAACTAAAATTAAGACAAGCAGATTAGATGATACTGTAAATCAAAGTGATGGGTACATACTTGAGAAGTTAATAGATGATAAAGTGGATTTAGTTAAAAGACTAAATATTAAATATCTTGAAAAAGATTATATGGATAGTGCATTAAATATGATTGATAAAAGGGATAAACAAATTTTAGTTGATATTTATTGTAAAAAATATACGATAAATAGTATTGCATCGAGTGTAGGATACTCGGAACGACAAGTTAGACGTAAGAGGGATGATGCTATTATGAGTTTAAGCGTATTTATTTGAAAATTAGATGTAAATAAAGAAAATCATAAAATTAATAACAAAAATAGAAAATTGATGTCCGAAAAAATGTCCAAAAGATGTCCGCTTTTTTAAAAGAAAATGTGTTAAAATGATAAAGTACCGAATTGTAAAGAAATATATTTACACAGTACTCCATAAAATTTTATATTGTTAAATAAAATGATTTGTAACAAAATGATTAGATACTAATCAAAATATTTTATAAACTGCTAAATCCTTGTTTCAATGAATGAGGATTTATTGTTTTTTTATTAAGAGGTGTTCATGCTAAGATTAAATAAGATATATAATATTGACTGCTTGGATGGACTTAAAGAAATAGATGATAGATCAATAGACTTAATTTTTACTGACCCACCATATAATATCAAATATAAAAATGAGGGATGGGATTTTAGAGATGATTATCTAGGTTTCATGGAAAAGGTGTTTGTAGAGTGTGATCGTGTACTTAAGGATACAGGGTCATTTTATTTTTTTCATAATCAATATTATACAATTCATGTATTACAGGATATTATTGATAATAATACAAGTTTTTATTGCAAAAATTTTATAACTTGGCATAAGAAGAATTTATTAATTAAAAATTGGGGATATCCTAGTAGGAACAAGAAGACTTGCTTAAATAAGTTTTTTCAAACATGTGAGTACATCCTTTATTACACTAAAAGTAATCTAGATACTAGGACTATAGTACATAGAGATAAAAACAAATTTAGAGAAATTAGAGATTATCTTAAAGAAGAAAAGATTAAATCTAAGTTAAAATATAAAGAGATGTATCACATTTTAAAATCTCACACTTTTAAGCATTATTTTTCTGACTATAATTTTATTTTTCCAAGTGAAAAAGACTACAAAAAACTACAGGTAGTAACTGGATGTTTTAAGAAAGAATATGAGGAATTAAAACAAGAATATTTAAGACAAAAAGAAGAGTATTATAAAGAGATAGGTGTGACTTTTAATAAGTTTGATTTAGAAATGGAAAATTTTATAGAAACAACTATAAAGAATTCAAATAGAATACATCCATGTCAAAAACCAAGGGAAGTAATAGAAAGATATACAAGAATTAGCACGAATACAGGAGATACTGTATTAGATTTATTTTCAGGGAGTGGGATGATACCAAAGGTGGCGAAAGAATTGAACAGGAAATATATAGGGTTTGAATTAAATAAAGAATATTATAAAAAATCATTAGATTTTATAGATGACAGATGAATTATACAGAACCAATAAGAGACAAGGAATTATTAGGGGAGATAGCGAGATATTTAAAATCTAATAATAAAAGGGATTATGTACTATTTTCACTTGCTGTTTACTCAGGATTAAGGATAACTGATATTTTAAATTTGAAAGTTAAAGATGTTAAAAACAGAAATGAATTTATATTAGTTGAGAAAAAAACAGGTAAGAGAAAGACTTTAAATATTAATCCTAATCTACAAAATATTTTAAAATCATTTATTAAAAATAGGGATGATAAAGAGTATATAATATCTTATAGAGATAATGGCGATAGACCAATAAGTAGAGCTAGAGCATTCCAAATAATCAAAAGTTGTGGAGATAGATTTGACTTGAGAATATCACCACACAGTCTACGTAAAACATTTGGATATTTTCATTATAAAACTAATAAAGATATCATAATTCTTCAAAAAATATTTAATCATTCTCACGCTGATATTACCTTTAGATATATTGGTGTAAATTCTGAGACTATAAAAAAATCAATAAATAATTTAAAATTTTGGTAGATTTTCATTTAAAAATGAAGGTCTTTTTTATTTTTTTGAATAGAACTATCCATATTGAGAGCAGGTTTAATTCAAAGGTGTAAAAAATACATAATCTAGTAAATAAGCAGGTTTGTAAGATGTAATGGAATTTAACACAATATTACAATATGTTTAATTATAAATATCTATGGTATAATTTAATTATATAAGACATATAATATTAAGTTCTAACTAATGGTGGATTAATGAAATTAAGTATAATGATAGACAATTATGTAAGATTAGTAGGAATAGTAGATTCTTTATATTATGTTTATGAAAATTCAATTATAAAAACTGATAGTTATAAAAATTTAGATAAGATAAATTTGAATAAAAAAAGAGTAGACGATATTTTTTCTAACTATATAGTAGATAAAGAATTTAATGATTATATTCAATTTTATATAAATTCTTTTAATAATGTATTTATCACAAATGATTTGAAAGCAGTAGATAATATACTTTCACAAATAGAAGAGGGTATTTATTTCGTTAAGCAGGCACGTTATAGAATAAAGAGTCCTGAATCTATTATGAATAAGTTAGCTAAATACACAGATCGTAAAGAGAATGGCAAAATTAAAATAAATAAATGTTTAAATGATTTGTTTGGAATTAGATTTATTATAGATGATTACAATAAATTACGTAGAGAATTTATAGATTATTTGGATATACGCATAAATCAAGAAGGGAAATTTAGAAATAAAATCAAATTAACATCTAAAGGATATAATGATATCAGTCCATATATAGCTGATCATGTTTATTTTTCGAGTAGATTAAATAATAATATTTTTCCAATTGAATTACAGATTTGGGATAGTTTAAACACGGAACTTAATGAGAGATCTCATAAAATATATAAGAGAGGATATATGGATTGGACTAATCAATATAACGATATATAGAATTTATTTATATAGGGGTGAGAATAAGATGTATAAACACGTTATATTTTTGTATACCAGCTATTTTTGTAAGAAAAAGTTAGCATTACATTATTGTTATGATGGTATTAACGTTAAAAAGTATACAGATATTATAGATAATGTAAAGAATCAATTTTCCCACCTTGATTTTAATATTCATGTTGTATATACAGCTTCAAGTAATTTTAATTCTATATATGATATAGATAGTTATTTTGAGGATACTGAATTTATCGATTATTTAGATTATAAAAAATTTATTAGCTATATTAGTAAGGATACAAAAATTAGTGCGATAGATGTAGCTAAAGCTATATTATGTAAAAAGGATTTAAGTAATTTGGAATTGCAAAAGATATTATATTTCGTAGCGGTTAGATTTTTAAAGAAATATGACATACAATTATTTGAGGAAGAATTCGGATGTTGGGAGTTTGGACCTGTAGTTTCAAGTGTTTATCATAATTATAAGGAATATGGTAAGAAAAGGATATCTATAGATAATAAATTTAAGGTAATTGTATTTAGTAAACTATCAAGATTTGATCATTATTATGATTTATTGTATATAATTGATGATGTACTCGAAGAGTATAAGAACTGTCTTCCTAAAACTTTAGTTGATATATCTCATAAAAGTGGTGGAGCATGGAGGGAAAGTCAAAAACTAGGTAATAATACAATATCATGGGATCTTATGAAAAGCTGTAATGATTAGTTGAAAGTTTAATGGTGATTTATATATTTAATCACCATTTTTATATATTAAATAAGGATTAGAATGAAGTATTAATAATTTAATTTAAAGCTTAAAAGAATTAGGTACTGATTAGAATATAATAAAATAAAAACTAGTTAAAAAATATAGCTTGAATGAAGAAAAAATTAAAAAGTATTTGAATTAAAAAAGTTACTGAATTTATTTCAGTAGCTTTTTATTTTGGGGAAAAAGGAGATTTTAAAAATGAATAATAATGTTAAACAAGATAATAACGAAATTGATGTAAATGAATTAGGGAAAATGTTTGATAAGGTTAAGGATTTAATTTTAAATTCTGAACATTATTCAGGTAGGATTGAAACTATAGATTTTATAAATGATAAATTAACTAAGGAACAGTACATAGGTTATTTAAAAGGGAATATTTTAAAATATTTGAGTAGGTGTGAAAAGAAAGGAAGTACAAAAGAGGATTTACTAAAAGGATTTACATACTATTTGTGGTTAGTACATGGTATTGACAATGAAAAAGTTATGTAATAAGTTTGGATGTAATAACTTAATAAACTTAAAAGATAAATATTGCAATGAACATAAAAGGGAAATTCAGAATCAAGTAAAGAGATGGCGTAAGGATTATGATGATAAACGTAAGGGCGACAAATACAGAAAATTTTATAAAAGTGTACAGTGGAGAATAGTTAGAGATTACATACTTAAAAGGGATAACTATATTTGTCAAGATTGTATAAAAGATAACAAAATAACTATATGTAATACAGTCCATCATATTATTGAGGTTAAAGAAGATTACTCTAAAGCGTTAGATGAAAATAATTTAATAACACTTTGTGCTGATTGTCATAATAAAGTACATAATAGGTTTTAATATGGATAGGTTTGAATATTTGAAAAATGTTGGTAAGCGTATTAGAAAGGTTAGAATATTACGTGGATTATCACAAGATGAATTAGCTAAAAGGTGTGGATATAAATCTAGGTCTGCAATAAATAAAATAGAAACTGGTATTAATGATATACCAATATCTAAAATCAAGATAATAGCAGAGATATTGGATGTAGATGAAATGATTATATTGAATGAAAATAAATTTATTAAGTTTTGGGATGATTAATAATATCTTATGTCCCCCCTATGTTTAATTGTTTTAATATGGGTCTAAGGGTACCGTGGGGGGCAGTTTCGTTTTCAACAAATTCCCTAAAAAATCGTTGAAAGGGGGGAGAGTATGGGGAGACCACCGAAATTAACACTAGTTAACAAAAAACACTTGACAAAAGATGAAAAACGAAAAAGGAAAGAGAGAGAAGATAAGTTATTAAAGAGTAATAAAATTGATAAAATTAAACCTCCTTCTTGGTTATCTGCAAAAGCTAAAACCTTATTTAATGATCTATCTGAAGATTTAATAGATTTAAATGTATTAAACAATTTGGATATTAATTCTCTTGCTTTGTATTGCCATCACTATACAAAATTTTTAGAGCTTGAAAAGGAGATTAAAAAAGAAGGAGAAACCATTGAATACACTAATAGAGAAGGATTTACTAATGTTGTAGAAAATCCTAAATTAAAGATTAAGAATAAGTATTTTGAGATTTTAAACAAGCTATCAAAAGAATTTGGTCTAAGTCCATTATCAAGATTAAGATTAACAGTACATAGCAATGAGAAAGAAAGCGAAATACATAATTTCAATGGGGCATTTAAGTTATGACAAGCACAGAACTTAAAAATAGAGTTATCAAGTATTGTAATAAGATACTCAACGGTAAAATTAACGCTTGTAAAAAACATAAACAAGCCTGTTCCAGATTCTTTAGTGACATAAGAGAGGATAGCAATTATTATTTAGATATAGAAGAGTTAAGACTCATTAATTTATGGGCAAGTTATTTTACATATTCTAAAGGTGTACTTAAGGGACAAAATATAGAACTTACGGATTTTCAGTTATTTATTATAGTTAATATATTGTGCATTAAAGATAAAATTACAAACTATAGAAAGTACAAAAAGGCTTATATACAATTAGGGCGTAAAAATGGTAAGACACAATTAATATCTATAATAGCAAGCTATTTTTTGTTTGTAGTTAAGGAACAACAAGAGATATATATAACAGGTTGGGGATTATCACAGTCTGAAATATGCTTTCGTGAAGTTTCTAGACTTATTAAGACAAATAAATATTTAGATGGATCTTACTATGCTATTAGAGATAAACTTACTAACAAAAAAACAGGATCTATTGTTGAGCCTTTATCCCTTGGAGCTATAAACACTGGAGATGGTAAGGATGTTAGCCTTGCGATAATTGATGAGTATCATTGCCATAAAACAGATGAGATATTAAATGTCTTAGAGGGTGGTATGATTGCAAGAACTGAACCATTAACACTTATAATAACTACTGCTGGATTTGATTTATATTCTCCATGTCACAAGGAGTATGAATACTCTGGTATGCTATTATCTGGTTCAATACATAATGACGAATATTTTTCCTTGATTTGCGAGCTTGAAAAAGAAGACGATATAAAAGATGAGAAAAACTGGATTAAAGCCAATCCACTACTTGCTACGTATGAAGAGGGTATCAATAATATTAGAACATTTTTAAGGGAATCATTGGACAAACCAGAAAATATGCGTAATTACCTAACCAAACATATGAATAAGTGGGTACAGATAGGAACATCCAATAACACATACCTTGATATAGATAAGTGGAGTAAGTGTGTAAAAGATATTACCTTAGAGTATTTAAGAGAATGTAAAGTATGGATAGGTATAGATTTATCATCAACTATTGACCTGACAAGTATAGGTATAATAGGTGTTAGAGATGATAAGTTTTTTATATTTAATCATAATTTTAGCCCATTAGAGTATATAGATGAAAAAATAAAGTTAGAGAAAAAACCATATGATTTATGGGAAAAACAAGGATATATAACACTAACATCAGGTTATACAGTTGACTATAGAGTATTGATTAGATATATACAGAAGATAGAGCAAGAATATGGATTAGAAATACAAGAAATATGTTACGATCCATGGAATGCTAGTATACTTGCAAGAGATTTAAATGATTTAGGTTATAACACTGTTGAAATAAGACAAGGTATAAGGACGCTTGGAGAAGCAACTAAAACATTTAGAGAAAAAGTATACAATCAAGAAATAGTACATGATAATAACCCAATACTTAATTTTGCTGTTTTAAATGCTATTACTATAAGTGATACTAATGGTAACTTTAAATTAGATAAGAGAAAGGCAAAAGAGAGAATAGATCCACTTGCATCAGTTATTAATGCTTTTGTAAGAGCTATGTATAGTCAAAATGAGAAAGAATTAATATTTGATATATGGAAATTTGATTAATGGAGGATATATGTTTAAGAAGATATTTGAATTTTTTAAGAGGAACAAAAGTCCAATCATTGGAATTAATTTAAGAAATAACTTGAATTTATTACCTTCTTTAAATGGTGGATATAGAGAAAAATTATTAGAAATACATAGTTTAATTTATGCAGTAGTTGATAGAAAGAGTAAAGCTATTGCTCAATTACCGTTAAGACTATATAAAAATGATATGGTTAAAGAAAATAAATGTGTATTTAAACGTAAGAGTACAGTTAATAACGATATATCTTATATTTTAGATACGTCTCCTAATAACAATATGACACCGTATATATTTTGGAGAACTGTTATAGCTCAAAAAGAAATATATGGGAATTCCTATGTTTATATTAAGAGGAATAGTATAGGGGAGGTGGTAGAACTTAATATTTTAGATCCATCAAAGGTAGGCATATATTTAGATAAACTAGGTGAGGTTTATTATAAACCATATAATGATAAAGAGTTATATTTACATAATTTAGATATTCTCCATTTCTCGAGCATTTATGTTTCAGGGTATAAAGGAATTAGTTTTTTAGAGTGTTTAAGGAGTCAATTAAACTTTAAAGAAAATGTTATTAAAATAAATTCTGAGCAGATGGAAAAATCAATAAAGGCAGGAGCGACATTAAAACTTCCTAGTAATTTATCTATTGAGAAAATGAAGGAATATAAAGAACAATTTGAAAAAAGTTATTCTCAAGGATTTAATGGTCTTGTAGTACTAGATTCTGGTATGGTTTTTGAGCAAATAAAGTACGATATTAATGATTTAAAACAATCAGATATAAATAAAATAACCGCTAAAGAGGTAAGTTCAGTTTCTGGGCTACCTCTTTTTATGTTAGGAGAAACCGATGGGAAATATGCAAATATGGAACACCAAACAATAGATTTTGTTCAAAATTGTATAGCTCCAGAAGTTGTCTTAATAGAGCAAGAACTTAATAAAAAATTATTAAATGAACAACAAATAAAAGATGGGTATTATTTCAAATTTAATGTTAATGCTTTAATGCGTGCTGACATGACTACTAGAGCCCAATTTTACAGAGAAATGGTTTCAATGGGGGCTATGACACTAAACGAAGTTAGGAGTTTAGAAGATTTAGAAAGTTATGGAGAAATAGGTGAGAGACCAGTAATATCTCTTAATTATTCATACTTAGATACGCTTGATCAACATGAAAGAATTTTAAATGGAGGTGATTAATATGGAAGATATGAGTATTAAAAGGAGTTTTGAAATCACCTATAGAGCTAAAAAAGATAATGATAATAAGAAAATAATACAGGGTTATGCAGTTGTATTTAATACTTGGACAGATATAAATAGCTTTGGAGAATCGTGGAAAGAGTGTATACGAAAGGGAGCATTTACTCAAAGTCTTAAAGAAAATTCTATACTTGCGTTATATAATCACGATTTTAACAATATTTTAGCTCGTAAAGATGTAAATATGAAACTTATTGAAGAAGATAGAGGACTTTATTTTGAAATTGAACTTCCAAACACAACTCAAGGGAATGATTTATATGAACTTATTGATAAAGGTATAGTTAATCAGTGTAGTTTTGCAGGATATGTTAGAAAAAATATTTGGAGTAAAGATGATGGAGGGAATATCCTTAGAGAAATTCTTGAAATTGATTTAATTGAAATAACTATAACTCCAATACCAGCTTATGAAGTAACAGAAGCAGAAGTTAAAAGGAGTAGAGAAATTAAATGCAAAAACCAAAATAGAGAAAATAATGTAGATTTTGAAGAGATTATTAGAGAATCAAAAAGAAAATTAAAAGAAATTAGAGAAAGTGAGATGAATTTAAATGAGTAAAAGAACAGTTTATGAGATTAAAAGAGAACTACAAAATTTTAATGAGCAATTACAAAAACTTTATAGTGAGAATGTAGAACTTGCTTTATCCAATGATTCAGAAGGAATAACAAGAAATAAGAAAGATATTGATACAATTACAACAAGCCTTGAAGTTCTTAAAGGAGAACTTGAAAGGAGGGAAAAAGAGTCTATAAAAGTACAAATAAATAATGATGATCCGATTATTTGTAGGGGAATTTATTATAAAAGTATAATTTTAGGAAATGAAATACCAGAAGATGTTAAAAGAAGTTTATTTGGAGCAAATCTTACTCCAAGCACTGGAGGAGAAAAGTTAATACCTACGACATTGGCTAACGAACTTTTACGAGAACCTCTTAAAGATAATCCACTTAGAAGTATAATGACAATTACTAATACAAGAGGACTTGAGATACAAAAAGTATCCTATGAATTAGAAGATAATAACTTTATAAAAGATAATGAAACTGCAAAAGAATTAAAATTAACTGGTGATAAAATTAGTTTTGGAAGGTTTAAATTTAAAGTTAAATGTAGGGTTTCTGATACTGTATTATACGGCACTAATGCTGATTTAGTATCTTATATAGAAGGAGCGTTAAAAGAAGGGTTAGCAGAGAAGGAGAAAATTTGTATATTTAAAACTACAAATTCAGGCGAGGAACATATGAATATATATTCTTCTCAAAATGCGATTAAAGAGGTTGAAGGAGAAGATTTATTTAAAGCAATAAAAACAGCATTATCAGATCTGGAAGATAAATATTATGAAAGAGCCAGTATAGTTATGAAAAGAAGTGATTATACAAACATGATAGACAAGTTATCAAATTTTAATACTGATTTTTATAACAAACAACCAGAACAAGTATTAGGAGTTAATGTTATATTTTGTGAATACGCAGAAAAGCCAATAATAGGTGATTTTTCTCAATTGCATTTAAATTACGATATAGATTCTGTATTTGATTCTGGAAAAGATATTGAAAATGGTCAGGAATTATTTGTTTTAACAGCTTGGGCAGATATACGGATAAAATTAAAATCAGCCTTTAGAATAGCTAAAGTAGCTTCTACAAGAAGTAAAAAGATTGAAGATAAGTAAAGGAGATGAAATAAATATGGGAAATGTTTTAATGCATGAAAATGAATTAAAAAGGGATTTATTTAAAAAAGATAAAACATCATTAAGAGAAGTAGTAACAATAACAAATATTAATGATTTAATTTTACCTCGTATATCATATAAGGTTGATGGTATTGAATATGAAAATGAAGTAGAACAAGAACTTAAAACAAAAAGTGATTTAATAAAGTTTACTAAAAATAAGTTTAAAATAAGTGTTAACATACCTAATATAGTAAATGATGTAGATAATAAATGGGTCATAACATATTTAAAGGATAAATTAAGACAAGCATTAGAATATAGAGAAAAATATTGTATATTTAAAAATATAAATACAGAAGAAGAACATATGAATATATATTCCTCTCAAAATGCTATCAAAGAAATTGAGGGAGAAAATTTATTCAAAACAATAAAAAATTCATTAGCCGATTTAGGGGATATGTATTGCGAAAATACTGCAATAGTTATGCGTAAAACTGATTATATAAAAATGATATGTGATTTATCTGATGAGAATAACAATTTTTATAATAAACAGTTTGAATCAATATTAGGTGTTAAATTAATATTTTGTGAATTTGCAGAAAATCCAGTAATAGGGGATTTTTCTAAATTACATATAAATTATGAAAATGGTATTTTATTTGAAAAGGATGTTAATGTAACAGATAATTTTAATAAAATTATTGTTTCTGGAAATTTTGATATTAGATTATTATTAACTTCTACATTTCGTATAGCATCAGTATCTAAAACTGATAAAAAATATAATTAATTATGAATGTTCAGGATATAAAATTATACTTAAAAGTTGATCATGATGATGAAGATAGTTTTATATTAAGTTTGCAAAAAGCAGCTGAAGATTATTTATATAATGCTGGATGCATTAAAAATTATGATAATGAGCTATATAAACATGCTATTAGGATATTAATAGCACATTGGTATGATAATAGAGGTTTAATAGGATCAACGGATCTAATTAAGTATAGTTTGGAATCTATAATATATCAGTTAAAAGATACTTGGATTATAGATGGTGAGATAGATGATAAGTAATACAATTAATATAGGTAAATTAAGACATAGAATAAGTATTATTGATTATATGGAATCAGAAAATGATTTAGGAGAAATTATCAAAATACCAGTAATATATAAGAAATTATGGGCAAAAGTTGAAAATAAGACAGGTAAAGAGGGTAAATATATAAATGATAAGGTAAATAATATTGAGTATCTTAGAATTAAGATAAGATATTATAAAGATATTAATACTAATATGATGATCAGATTTAAGGATAAAGATTATTTTATTACAAGTATTGATAATTATAATTATCTTAATAAAGAGATGACTCTGGAGGTGGCAAGCCATAGAACTTAAAGGATTTGATGAATTTAAGGACTATTTAGAGTCATTAAATAAAGGATATAGTGTTAATGTTAAGAGATTTGTTGGCAAAATAGCGAGTAAAACATCTAAAATAGCAAGAGATAGTACTCCTGTTAAAACTGGTAGAACTCGTAGGAGCTGGAAAATTAAAAATTTATCCAGTGGATCTATTACATCTATAACAGTATACAATACGTCTCCAGTATCACATCTACTAGAAGATGGGCATGTTATTAAAGATAAAAATGGACAAGTTAAAGGATTTAAAGCGGGAGAACATATGCTAAAAAGTGCATTAAAAGAGGTTAAAGAGGGTCTAGAAGACGATTTTATGAAGGAATTTTTTAAGTAAAATGGTTAAGGTTAAGGATATTAAGAAAGCTATAATAGATAAAATTAAAACTCTTAATATTAAGGTTTACTCTGATAATATCAAAGAAGGATTTGATACACCTTGTATTTTTGTATCCGTAGAAAAATATGAAAATAGTTTAGATAATTCAAATACCATAAAGAAGTATCTAGATATTTATGTGAGATATATAGATAAAGATGAAATTAATAGATTAGATGTACTAGATAATATTAATTTGTTATTTGTAAAAACACTTGAGGTTAAAGATCGAATATTTACATTACATAATAAAATTAATTTATTTAAAGATGAGTATGTGGAATTAAATTTTGATATTGAATTCTATGAAGGAATTTTGGAACCTGAATCAGAATTTATAGAAAATTTTGAATTAAATATTTAAGCATCGTATTTTAAAAATATGGTGCTTTTTATTTACCAAAAATTGTTACCCTACCCTATCGATTCTAGAAAAATTTTGTGTTACAAATTGTGTGACAAATTGTGTGACGATATCGTAACACAAAAATTACTAAAATAATTTTAAGGAATTGAAAGTAGGGGAGAGTAAAAATTAAAAGTTTAAAGGAGGATAAAGAGTGGGATTACCAGAGATTATTATAGATTTTAAAACTAAATCATCAACTGCAATAACCAGGAGTAGTAGGGGAGTCGTAGCTATGATACTTAAAGATGATACCGATATAAATATAACAAGATATAACTACACATCCTTAGTTAAGGTAGATAAGGAAAAATTTTCAGAAGATAGTAATGATTATATAGAACAGGTTTTTAAAGATAATTTAAATAAAGTAATTATAGAGAGGATAACTGAAGAAAACACATTAGAAAAGGCATTAGATAATTTATCTAAAGAGAGTTTTAATTATTTATGTTATCCAGCACCACAAAATGATGATAATCAAAAAATAGTATCTTTTATAAAAGAACAGAGAAAAAAGGGTAAAGTATTTAAAGCAGTATTATCTAATATAGATGCAGATTACGAAGGAATAATTAATTATATATCTACTTGTACAGACAATACAGGTAAAGTTTATACACCTGATAAATTTGTATCTAGAATATCAGGAATACTTGCATCAATGCCATTTACTAGATCATCAACATATTATGAGCTCAAAGATATACTTGATGTTGAAAATATATCTGATCCTAGTACAGAAATAGATAAAGGAAAACTGATTTTAATTAAAGATGATGGAGTTGTAAAAATAGCTAGAGGAATAAACTCTTTGATTACACAAGTAAAATCAGAAGATAGTTTAAAAAAAATACGCGTAGTAGAAATATTAGATATGATTAAAGAAGATATCTATAAGACTGTAAAGGATAACTATATAGGTAAGGTATCCAATACTTATGATAATAAAATGATATGTATTTCTAGTATTAATTCATATTTAGAAGAATTAAAGAGTAATGGTATTTTGGAGGGAGATAATAGAGTTGATATAGATATTGACGCTCATAGATCTTATTTAATGTCTATAGGTAAAACGGAGGAAGAAGTTAATCAAATGGATGAAACTAATCTGAGGAAATGCAATGTAGGAAGTAATTTATATTTAACAGGTAGTATAAAACCAGTGGATTGCATTGAAGATATTAAGATTAATTTTAACATATAGGAGGTTTAATTATGGATGAAAGATTATCGGGAAGAAGATATATAAATGGATCTTATGGCGAACTCTGGTGGGATGGAGAAAAGATTGCAGGTATTAATAAATTCGAACTTAAACTAACACCAGAACGAGAAGATGTACCAGGAGATGGTCTTGATATGGATGCTAAAATTGTTGCAATTAAAGTAGAAGGTAGTTTTACAGTTAAAAAATTGCATTCAAGGGCTGTTGATAAGCTTATTAAAAATTGGTTGCAAGGATTGGATCCTAGATCAACAATAATAGCTAAACTAGCGGATCCAGATACCTTTGGGTCTGAAAGAGTAACAATAGAGAATGTTTGGTTTAACGAGACGGCAATAATCCAATTTGAAAAGAAAAAAGTAACCGAAGAAGAATATAAATTTGGATGTACCGCAAGTGGTATAAGATTCGATGAATTAATAAGGGGGTAAATATGAATACTAAAAGATTAACGCTTGATGAATTAATAAATATGGCGACTGAAAATGATAAAAGAGATAAATATATAGAGATATATATAAAAAGTTTAGATAGTACAATTAAGGCTAAGAAACCTGATACAGAATTAATGTTAGATGCACTGGATACAGCTAAGGATAATGCACATGATGGTGATTTATATTTAATATATAATTCAATCGTTGATCCTAATTTCAAGGATACTAAATTACATAAAGCTTATAATGTAACTATACCATATAAAGTAATAGATAAAATATTTACACTTGGAGAAATAGCGAGTATATCTAAAATACTTACGCAAGATACTGGATTATATGATTCAGATGGAGCTACTATAGTTGATAATCTAAAAAACTAATTAAATCTAATGATGATGCATACTTTTATCATTATTATTTGCAAAAAGGGTTTAAGTTAGAGTATTTATTATCATTAGATATAAGATCAGAATTATTTATGAGATCTAGTATGATAGCTAAAATTGAATTAGATCAAAGGATAAACGAATGAAATATTTAAATGCAATAATAACACTTAAAGATGCTTTTACCAGTACTTTAAGTAAAATCAAAAAAGAACAAACGGAATTTATCTCTAATGCCAAAGGCGTATCAGGTGTATTAAGTAATGCGTATAAATTAGATGATAAAAATATAACTAGTGCAATAAATAGTATTAATGATGCAATAAATAAGAATAAAGAAAAACTTAAGGAAACTCAGACTACTATGAATAAGTGGAAAGAATTATTAAGTAATTCTACACCAGTAGTTAAAAGTTTATCCAAAGAAGTACAGGATTTATCTCTTAAGAAACAAAGACTTATTAAAGAGATGGACAAGGTTAAAGAATCTAGTGATACAAATGCACTGTCTAAATATGAGTATGCTCTAGATGATATTAATAAAACATTAAAAGAAAAAACAACAACTCTAAATAAGGCGAAATCAGAACAAAATAAGTACGCAAAAGAATTAAGAGAATCTGAAAAAGAGGTATCCAAACTTGATGTAAGTATAGGAGCTTTAAGCAAAAAACTAAAAGAAATTTCATCTGTATCTAATAATAAAAAAATTATTAATTTAGAAGGTGCAAGTGATAACATAAATAGTTTTTATGATAAATCTAAAAATGAAAAAGATAAGTACTCAGGTTTTAATAAACTTGGAGATAGCGTTAAGGGTATAGGAAAGGGATTAACTGCTGGTATTACTGCCCCTGTATCTTTGGGAATTGGTGCATCACTAAAAGTAGGGGTTGAATTTGAGTCTCAGATGTCATCAGTTGAGGCAACTCTTGGAGACAAAGCAAGCATTGAAAATATGCAATTATTAAAGGATAAAGCAAGAGATATGGGAGCAAGTACAACTAAATCTGCAACTGAAAGTGCTCAAGCAATGGAATATATGGCATTAGCTGGTTGGGATACTACTCAAATTATAGGGGGAATAGAGCCTATACTTAGATTATCTGAAGCCAGTAAGGCAGATTTAGCTACAACATCAGACCTTGTTACAGATAGTATGTCTGCCTTAGGAATTGAAGTAAATGAATTAGAAGGATTTTTAGATAAGGTAGCAAAAACTTCAACATCTGCTAATACATCGGTAATTGAATTAATGGAGGCTTTTATAACATCAGGAGGTAAAGCGAATTCACTGGGAATTGATTTATCAGAATTATCTTCAGTACTAGGAGTTATGGCAAGCAGGGGATATAAGGGAGCACAAGCAGGACGAGGACTATCTGCACTTTTAACAAATTTAACATCTCCAATTGGACAAGCGAAAGAGGCTTTAGAAGAACTTAATTTTTCAGCATTTGATTCACAAGGGAATTTTATAGGATTAGGGAGAACTTTATACAAATTAGAAAATGCTTTAAAAGGAATGACTCAAGAACAAAGAGTTACATACTTATCAATGATAGCTGGTAAAGAACATGGAACTGAACTAAATGGGATACTTGATGGATTAGCTAAAGAGTATGAAGGTCTTACTGGTGATATTAGAAATTCTGACGGAGCTCTTAATGATATGGCATTAACCATGCAAAATAATGCATCGGGTGGATTATCAGGTCTTAAAAGTAAACTCGAAGATGTTGGTATAGGCATATCGGAAATATTACTGCCTTATCTTAAAAAGGGGATTGAAATTGTTGGAGGATTAGTTGATAAATTTAGAAGTTTATCACCTGAGACTCAAAGTAATATAGTTAAATTTGGTTTATTGGCAGCAGTTATACCACCTCTTATTATAGTTGGAGGTGCACTTATTAGTTCTGTTGGGTCAATCGTTAGTGGTTTTAAGATGGTAAGCACATTAATTGGTAATTTACCAGGACTTATAGGAGGATTATCTAAGGCAATAAATTTATTAGGCGGAGCATTTAGCTTTTTGGCAGCTAATCCTGTTGTGGTTATTGTAGGAGCATTGGTAGGAATTGTATTAGTCATTATGCATTTGTGGCAGACAAATGAAAATTTTAGAGATGCTGTACATAATATATGGCAGAGTATAGTGGAGAAGGTTGAATGGGCAACTAACAAAATAATAGATGGAGTTAACTGGGTAATTGATAAGCTTAATGCTATACCTATGGTTAATATTAAGACTATTGGACATGTAGAGTGGAGTGATAAGTCTAAGCAACAAAGGTTAGATAATTTTAAAGCAAGTGGTAATGCTTTAGGTGTGTCTAGGGATAATCCTTTAGCTGCACCAGGATATAATACTCCCTTAATTAATGGATCACATAAAACTGGATTATCATATGTGCCTTATGATGGATATATTGCACAGCTCCATAAAGGTGAAAGAGTATTAACGGAACAAGAAAATAAATTATATAATAGTTTATATTTTAGGGATAGGTTGGAACCTGTTAAATCTAATAATAGAATTGTTAATATGGTTAATAGTGGCGGATCTAGAACTACTACGACTACTAATAATACAACAAGTAATAATAGTAGCAATATAACTATTAATGTTAATGCTAATGTAGGATCAAATAATAATATTGATATAAATAATATGGCTAATCAAGTAGCTAACATAATAGCAAATAAAATAAGGATGGCAAAGATTAATGTTATATGAAATATGGCTTGATGATTTTAGATTTCCAGTTAGGCAAACAGAACTCAATGTATACGAGGAAAACGATATAGCATCCGTTACTATAGATGGGTTTGGGGAAATCTCTAAAACAACAAATATGAAATTAAGAACTTTTGAAATAAGTTCTTTTTTTTATGATCCAACAAAGCCGAAACCATCATACGCGAAAGAGTATACGAGGTCAATAAATACTATGGAAGATATTAATTGGTTTTTGCATAACATACAAAGGAGTAATAAAGTTGTACCATTTAAGATATTTGGAATGGATGTTGATACAACGGTACAGATAAGCAAGTATGAATGGATATCTAAAGATGGTACAGGTGACATGTATTATAATATTACACTCATAGAATGCAAGGAACTAAGTATTAATGAAATTAAAGTAAATAGAGATAAAGAAGCAAATTTTGAGATAGAAAATGTACAAACACATACAGTTAAATCAGGCGATACGCTATATAATATAGCTAAAAAATATTATGGAGATGGTAGTAGATATATGGAAATTGCTGAAAAAAATGGTATTGCTAATCCCAATTTAATATTAGATGGTCGGGAGCTTAAATTATGATTAAGATATATCATATTAAGAGAGATGGTAATAAGATAGATATAAGTAATCTAAGGATAAAAATGAGTATTAGTTCTAGCTTAAGTGAGGTATCTAGAACCCTTGATTTAAATTTATATTGTAAAGAATATAGAGAAATTTTTCTTGGAGAGATAATAGAGTTTAATGGAATTGAGTACCATATTTTTAAAAAAGACATAGATTCAGAAGGGGAACAGATGACTTTGATTTGCTTTAATAAGTTAATTTATTTAAAAAAGAATCAAGCTAGTTATAATTTTAAGAATCAAACCCCAGAAGGAATTACAAATAAAATTTGTAATGAGTTTGATATAAAAGTAAATCATATAGAGAGTACAGGAATAACTATAAATAGAAAATTTAGAAATGTAGATTTATATTCAATTATTCAGACAGCTTATACAATGGCAAGTGAGAAAACTAAAAAGAAATACTATATGATTTATAATAATGGATTAACTATAAAAGAAGCATTTATAGAAAATGGGGTCAACTTAAAAGAAGGATTAAATATTATTAAAGTTTCTCATTCTGAGGATTTACAAAATATGATAAATGCAGTTATTGTCTATAATGAAAAACAAGAACAGATCCAAGAGATTAAAAATGACTCTTGGATTTCTTTGTATGGGAAACTTAGTTTAAGTTTTGAAAAGAATAAAGATGGAGAAGAAGAGGATTATAATTTAAAACTTAAGGATATTGAAAAAACTTTAAGTGTTGAATGTATTGGAGATTTATCTTTAACAACAGGTAAATGTGTGCATATAACAGAAAAAGATACAAATATTAAGGGATTATTTTATATTAAAAGTGATACTCATAATTTTGAAAATAGTACTCATACAACAACTCTTGAACTTAGCTTTGAAAAAATAATGGATGAACAGAATTCAGGAGAAGAAGAATCAAAAGAAAATAATAAAACACAATCTAAAAAATAAAGAGGTGAGAATATTATTGAATGTTTATTCGTCTTTGGCAAAAGAGATAGATAGTAATACTAAAGTTACAAATAATGTTATAGACATTGGAGAAGTTAAAAGTTTAAAGCCAATGTCTATTTCTTTAAGTGATATTTCATTAGATGAAGATGATATTATTTTAACTGACAAAATACAGAAATTACTTGAACCATTAATACTAGATATAGAGTGTAATGTTTATTGTACAGGAGAATGCAGTTGTAGTTGTGAAGCAAAGATCAAGCAAGATAAATACGAAGAAGATAAACTTAAAATTGGAGAAAAAGTAGTTTTATATAGTATTGAAGATGGTCAAAAATTTATTGTAATTGATAGGGTAGTGGTATTATGATTTTTCCAAATATTAAAGCAAAAGAAACAAGTCGATTGAAACTAAATAGTTTGAAAGAAATTGGATGGGATTTTAAAAAAGATGAACCACTATTTAAAAATAATAATTTTATTGTTGTAGAAGGGATAGAGGCTTTAAAGGTTTGGATTTACAAAACTATTAAAACTATTAGATTTAAATATTTGGTATATTCTAATTCTTATGGAACATCTATTAAGAGTTTTATAGGGAAAGTATTTACTGAAAAAGTTAAAAATGATTTTAAAAAGGAAATAATAGAAGCACTGATTATAAACAAATATATAGAAAGTGTCTTTTTTGTAGAGTACAAACTGGAATATACTAAATTGTTTTTAAATTTAAATATTGAAACAAAGACAGATAAAACTCTAAATTTTGAGGTGAGTTTTAATGTTTGATATTCATACAGAACAAGAAATTAAAGAGAGAATATTTAAAAATATAAAAAGCGATTTAGATAAAAGTGAAGGAAGCATATTAAATGATATTGTATCTGCAATCACTCTAGAAATAATTAATAATCAAGTATTTTTTAAGAATGGATTTTTAGCTTCATTTATTGAAACAGCTAAGGGAGAATTTTTAGATTTAAGATGTAAGGAACATGGAGTATATAGAAAACAGGGAGAAAAGGCTAAAGGAATAGTTATTTTAAAAAGTAATGAAGATATAGAAATAGAAGAAGGCACAATTATTATTAATGAAAGAACTGGTTTAAGATATATAATTAAAGAGGATTCTAATAGTAATAATTTATGTAGAGTTGTAGCTGAAGATATTGGGTCTAATTATAATTTGATTAAAGGTAATAAACTAGTTTTATTTAAGGATAATTTAAAAATAGGGGAAATTGAAATAATTGAAGATATAATAGGAGGAGAAAATATTGAAAGTGATGATGAATTAAGGAAACGTGTATATTTTGTTGTTGCTAATCCTGAGGGAGTGGGAACAGTAACAGATTATGAAAGATGGGCATTAGAAGTTGATGGAGTTAAAATAGCTAAAGCATTACCTTGTTTTTACGGCAATGGAACAGTAAAAGTTATTGTTGGAGGAGAATATGGAAGTGTGTTAAATAATGAATTGGTTCAAAAAGTTCAAGACTACATTTGTCCATTGGGTGAAAAATATGGACAAGGAAAAGCTCCGATAGGTGCAACTGTAATAGTAACAACATTTGAAAAAGTATCGATTAGAATAAAGATAAATGGATTAAAGATAGAGGATACATATGATTTGGATATTATTAAATTAAAGCTTAAAGAAAGTATTCAAAACTATTTACTTAAAGTAAAAGATATTATTAGATATAATGAAATAATTTCTATTGTGATTGATAGTTATGGAGTGCTGGATTTTGATGATATTTATATAAATAATTCTAGAGAAAATAGAACTCTTGAGTTTCATGAGAAGGGAATTTTAGATGAGATATTGTATGAATAATGATTTAGAAAATATTAAATCTAGATTTGATAATTATTTACCAGAATTTATTTTAAAAGCTCCTTATTTAAAGGAAATATTTAATAGTGAAATATTTGAGAGTTATTATTTAAATAAATATGCTAAAGAGTTATTAAAAGAACTTTCTATATCAACAGTAACAGAAAAGAGTATTGATAAGTGGGAAAAATTCATAGGTCTTAATAATGAAAATTTATCTATAGAAGAAAGAGTTAATTCTGTTATTAAGAAATTTTCTTTTCAAATCCATGCTAATTATTTTAATTTTCTTTCTATGCTTAAAAGTTTTGATCAAAAAGCAGAGTTAAAAGAATTCATAAATGAATATAGAATTTTAATTAAAACATATATTCCTATGAGTTATGCAAATCTTTTAAATTTTATGGATATAATTCATGATTACAAACCGGCTCAT
The DNA here is from genome assembly GCF_000709435.1 of Candidatus Arthromitus sp. SFB-mouse-NL. NCBI lineage: Bacteria > Bacillati > Bacillota > Clostridia > Eubacteriales > Clostridiaceae > Candidatus Neoarthromitus > Candidatus Arthromitus sp. SFB-mouse-NL. The sequence goes on along the minus strand of NZ_CP008713.1, from coordinate 818,594 downwards.
ATTGGATTTAATTTAGAAATTTATAGGAATATATGCAAAAATTTTAATACAGCATTGATATTTCAAAATACCAAGTATACAAATATTAATGTTAAACCTTACTCAAATAAAGGAAGAACAAGTGTATATACTGAACTTGCAATTAATAAAATAAGAAAAATAACTACTTATATCAAAGTGGTTTCTGATAAGATTTATAATCCTATTTTTGTTGGAAGTTTATTTAATAAGGTGAAAATTAAAGAAGTTATTTTTAATAAGGAAAGTAAATCTAAAGGTTTTGATTATAATGGAATTATTATAAATAGAGTAAAAATAAGGAGGTGTACAATTGAATAACGAGTTCTATGAACATATTGTTTTAACTAGAAAGTCCTTTGAATTTCAAACTAGAGTACTAGCAGGAGAAAGGATGGAGTTTACAAGGATTGAGGTTGGGGATGGTAAAGTAGAAGAATTTGAGGATTTAAAAAATTTTACTGGAATAAAAAATATTGTTACAACTGGAAGTATTATTTCTGTCGTGCAAGAAGGACATCAAGTAAAACTTACTTGCAGTATTGATAGTGATGGACTTACAAAAGCTACTTTATATAGAGAAATTGGAATTTATTCAAGGATAGGAAACGAGGAAATATTATATGCTTATATAAATAGTGGAGAACAATTTGATTATATAGTTCCTTTATATAAAACAAATCAGAGAGATTTTACAACAAATATATTAAATTTATATATAGTTGTTGGAGATGCAGAAAATATTGATGTAACACTCAATAATACAATAATTGTAGAAAATAGTATTAATATAAATATGCTTGATAATAGCGTTAAAAATTATATTGATGAAAGAGTGATGGAACTTATAAAGGAACATACACCAAATATTTCATCAAATGGCAAATTTGAATTAATTGAAGAAAATGAAAATAGCTATGTAGGACTTATTAAAGATAAAGATTTGGAAGAGGTCGGAGAAGATGACTTTATTCTAAATCTTTAATTTTTTATCAGAAAGGAGTATTAAATGAATAAGAATCTAACGTTTAAGAAGGGCGATATTACTTTTGATATAACAACGAGAGCAGAAAATGTTCGTTTAAATGATTCAAATGTTAAAGATGAGATAGATAATATAAATAGAAAGATAGAGTCCTTTTCTATAGGTGAAGATGGGGGAATTATAGTTGATAATACAGAACATAATCTATCAAAAATAAATTCAGAAGATGGAGCTCATAATTTTAGATTTCATGATAATAAATTCTCACACAAAAATGAGATTGGAGAATGGGAAGATATAGAAATTGCAGGAGCTATGGGAGGAAATGGTGGAATAAAATTACCACCAACTAAGTTTATTGAGATATTATCTAACGATACATCAGTTACCGTAAAGTGGGAAGATGCAGATAATCAAACATTAAATGGTGCTACTATATCTATATGGGCAGGTACTAAATTAATTAGAAAGCAGGATGCACCACCACTTAATGAAAATGATGGAGAAGTTTTAGTTGATAATACGGATAGAGATTATTATAAATTAAATGGTTTTGTAGATGGGAATATATCAAATGACACTATATATTATTATGCGTTATTCCCATATGACCAAAATGGTGTATATAACTATGATATCTTAAATATACGTAAGTTTTATAGGCAGAGCGAAAGCGTGCCTGCAAACACAACTACTATACGTGTATTGCCAGATATAAAGAGCATAAAGTTATTATGGACAGATGGACTATCAACAAATGAAGCAACTTGGGCAGGTACTAGAGTTGTTCGTAAGATAGGAGCCCCTCCATCGACTGAAACGGATGGAACCTTAATACTCGATAACACAAATAGGGATAAGTACAGAAATACGTATTTTATAGATGATACAGCAACTCAAAATGTAGAGTATTTTTATGGATTTTTCCCATATTCAAGAGAAGGTCATTATAATACAAATATTGAAAATGTAGCAAGTGCAGTACCAGCAACAGGGAAAATATATACACTTAGTATTAATATGGATAATTCATCTCCATCGGGAGCGTGTACATATTTAGATGATGCAGTTAACATAAGTGTTGGTAATGCTTGGGATAGAACAGATATATTCCAGATTAAGCCGTGTCTTTTTAAAGATGGTCAGGTTAATTATTATTTAAATAAGGATGATTACACTAAAAAGATTGATGGAACTCCTTCTAATTTAAGTGGTGTTGATGGTGACGTAATGGTGGAGATACCATTCATTTGCCACAAATTGAGTAGAAGTGGGAATATATTTAATATATCTTTAAGTACAGATAAAAACCTTATTAAATCTAATCTAGGTTATACGGCATATGCTTTTTATGATGTAGATAATAATATAGCTGATAAAATATACGTTGGAGTTTATCAAGCTACCATCGAAAATGGGGAACTATTTTCAAATTCAGGTAAAAATGCTAATGTAAAATACTCTCTTAATCAAATATTTGATGCTTGTAGAGCTAGGGGTAGAAATTATCTACCATATTCCTTCATGATACATCAATTACTTGTATTTTTATATATGATGAGATTTCGAACAAGATCGCCATTTGAGAATCTAACCTTATCAACTAACACGTGGAAAAATGAAACTGGTGTATTTAATCAAAATGGTATGTGGTTTAAATCAGATGGAGGTAAATTTGCAGGGATCGAGTGGGCTATAAGTTCAAGTTATCTATATCTTGCAGGAGCAAAACTCTCATCTGATGTTAGCGGGACTGTTTATAGGCAAAATATTGTAATATTGGAACCTAGAAATTTTTATACCGTAAATGTTACACAAGCTGGGTGGCTTACAAAGTCTCAATATTCCTATTATAATAATGCATCGGGAGCTACTAATAGCCAATGTTCGGGGTTTAGTGGATATACAAAATATGTTGATGCACGTAATGCGATAATAATGTTCCCTTCATCCGATCAATCTGGAGGATCTGCATCAACATATTTTTGCTCTTATATGAGTGGTATACCACAAACTACTGCTAACTTAGATCTTGTGTTATGCGTACATTTATATTATTCAGGGGCATATAAAGGATTTTTAAATTTATGTGGGGCAGTTAATAGTACAGTATCTGCATCTTATTCAACGTATTTAACATACATAAAAGGAGAGAGTCAACAATGAGAAAATATATAGGTGTATCATCTAAGGATAAACCAAAGTTAAAAGAGATTAACTACAATACTCTATATATAAGGAGTAATGTACACAAAGAATTGGATGAAGATCAAGAAGAATTGTATGTGTACGATGAAATACAACTTGAAGGAAATGAGATTATAGAATATTTAGACAATAAACAAATTGAAAGTGAACAACTTATAACAGAATTAGATTTGAATCAAATTCAGATTGAACAAATGTTAACAGATATAGATTTAAAAATTTTAGAATTAGGAGTGTAGATAATATGAAATTAAGAGATAAGGCAGTTGAAATAAGAAGAAGATATTTAAGAAATGGGGTAACAGACAAACAATTAGAGAAATATAAAGAATTGGGAATCTTAAGTGAGGAAGAGTATGAATACATAAAAAATAGTAATGAATTATAATTATTATTAAAAGACGTTTAAAGGTCGGGTAATAAAGAAAAATAAAATATTCTTAAAAATTTTTAATTGATTTAGTGAAATTAATATGTGAATGTATTAGACTATTTCTTAGCTTAAATTGTATTTGTTTAAGAAGGAGTTTTGTATGGATATACATGAAATTATTTCACAAATTAATAACAAAGGATATAAACTGATATCAGATTTTTTAAATTCTTACTGTATTATTAATGGTAGCTATCAGTCTTTAGAAGAGATACAAAAAATGAGTCTTGAAAATTTTAATTATAGGGTTAGAAAAAACGTTCCAATTAAGTTGTACAAATATTTTAGCAATTCAACAATTCGAAAAAACAATGAGGAAGTAAATTATTCAATTCAAGCCTTAGAGAATAATACTGTGTTTATGCAAAAACCAAGTGAATTTGATGATGTTTATGATTCGGGTTTGAATTTAGACTTTGATGAGTACCAAATTTTAATATTAAAAGAATATTGTAAATATTGTGAAATTGATATATCTCAAAAATCGTCTCTTGAAGAAATTGGCGATGAATTTGTTAAATCATTACATCAATCATATATGGACAACGGAAATTTTTATTCGGCTTTTAAAAAACAACCGATTACAGAGATAGGAAAGGGATCAATTAAACTATTCTGTTTTAAATTACAAGATGAGCTAAACCAATCACAAATTAAATCAAAGAGTTTTGATTTAGGAAAAGTCGTGCCTAAAATAATTTGTGAAGATTACAATGAAAAATCTTCAAAATTAAAAGATATTTTTAGAACTAGTTGTTTTTCTACGAATCCATATTCCCAACCTATGTGGGCGTTATATTCTAATCATCACAAGGGATTTTGTGTTGAATATTCAATTTTACAAAATGAAGAGAGATATCATGATATTTATTATAATCTTTTTCCTATGATTTACTGTAAAATACGTCCGAGTGTATCTGAAGATCTATTTAATGTTTTTGATTTTGATATAACAGAGGAGCATTTAAGAGTTATTTATCTCCATGGAGCGTTAAGGAAGAGCATTGATTGGGTATTTCAAAATGAATGGAGGTTATTATTACCAGAAGGTGATGAAAATATTTCAGACTTTAAAGTTAATTTTTTTCCAATTACAAGAGTTTTTTTGGGTAACAGAATGAGTAAAAAAGAACGTTTAAAAATTATTAACATTTGTAAAAAAAGGAATATTCAATATGAATGCGTTATACTGAATTCAAACGTATTCGAAATGCAATCTTGTAATAATTTAAAATAACGTTAATTATTATGATTATTTGTTAAAATTAGCTATGTTTTTATGTAATTATAAAATTAGATTTATTCAATCCTCTTATTATGCATTTATAGGCATTTTAAGAGGATTTTTATTTAAGCAATGTTATTACATTAAAGTATTAAAATAAAAGCCTTACAGGCTAAATGGTGAGGTGGTTTTTTTAGAGATTGGACAAAAAATAGAAAATTATGTAAATGAGGAAAACAAATGAAGAATAGTAGATTTGTAAAAATTGGATTACTAATTTTAATATTAGTTTTTGCGATAGGGTTAAGTCTTTGGATTGGAATAGATTTTGCGATAAGGACATTAATACTTGTTATGTGTGTTGATTATGTTTTGGGGTTATCTCTTGCGATAAGCGATAAATCTAAGCATGGTGACGGAGGGTTATCAAGTCATATAGGGTATAAGGGACTAGTTAAAAAGATTAATATGTTATTACTTGTTGGGGTTGCCGTGATAATTGAAAACTTTTTAATAGGTATGGGACTGCATGTTAAGTATATAAAAGATATCATTGTTATAGCTTTTGTACTTAACGAGATTATATCGATCCTAGAAAATAGTAAGCTAATGGGATTGGACATAACCCATATGGTATCTCAGGCTTTAAAGATCTTTAAAAATAAAAAATAAGAAGAGAGGTATGTGAGTAATCACATACCTCTCTAACTATGTCATTAAGTAAAAAATACGAATTATTATTGAATTATATAATATAAAGGAGTTACAGTCAATGATAAAAATAAATGAAAAGCTGGTAAAATATAATTTTTCGAGTCGCAAGGGCGAAAAGATAAAATACATAACTATTCATGATACAGGTAATCCAGATAGAGGTGCCGATGCTGAGGCACATTTTAAATTACATGACAGAGCAGATAGGGGAGCATCAGCACATTATTTTGTTGATGATAAACAGATATTAAGGATTATAAGAGATGAAGATAAAAGTTGGCATTGTGGAGATGGTCATGGTAAATATGGCATAACAAATGAAAATAGTATTGGAATTGAAATGTGTATCAATAGCGATGGAGATTTTAATAAAACCTATCAAAACACACTAGATTTAGTTAAACATCTAATGGATAAATATAATATATCAATTGATAAAGTAGTTAGGCATTATGATGCATCCAGAAAAAGTTGTCCTAATAGTTGGGCTACAAACAATTGGGATAGGTGGGATAAATTTAAAAGTGATTTACAAGTTAAAAAGGATTATACAACTAATATTAATTTAGTGTATAAAAATCTATTTCAGAGAGAAGGGGATAGCGAAGGAATCAATTATTGGAATGATAAATTGAATAGTGGGTTAAGTTTTGGAGATATGTTAAAGGCTATGGGGGAGAGCGAGGAATTTAGGGAGTTATATTTAATTGTAAATTAAGGTATACCATTTGGTATACCTTCTTAATCTAGTATGTTGTTTTATTTTTTATAGAAATAACAATAAGTAATTTTATATTGATTAATTTTTTAATTCTTTTGCTTTAACATTTATAGCACTACTATAGACTATTGATTCTCTATATTTACCATGACTTCGTAATACATCTAACGTAAAATTTTTCAAAAAATCATAATTTTTAATTCTTGATGCTTCTTCTCGTGATATTCCAAAAACAAATGATTTATTTAGGGTGGATTTTTTGTTATATGATATATTTAAATCGATGATATATTCACCATGTTCCCAAAAATTATATAAGGATATTTGTTTTAATAATTCTATAATTTCAGGTAAATGTTTGTTTTTATTTATTTCTTTTTCTACGTCTTTCCATGAATTTATATTTTCAGGATTAATTGACCAATTTAGATATTCTTTTAAATTTAAACATAGTTTATTAGCTTCGTAACAATGGTGATCATTTGAGAATTCAACGAAGAAAGGCTCTATTTGGTCACTATTAATTTTAAAATATTTAGGATATGTAAATTGATTGATAGAATTATTAATATCCCCACTCCATATTATAGATGAATTTTCTAATCCAGACCAATTTAATTCAAATATTTTATTATCAGAAACCCTTTTTACAATCATTTTAATCGAATTTATAACACAGGCTTTATTTATACTATAAATATCAAATCCTAATTTTAAAGTAGATCCGTATATTCCGTAAAATAACTTTAAAGGACTTTGTTGAAATAATGATACTTCTAATTTATGTTTTTTAAAATAGGGTGATAAAATGGAGGCATAGAATGTAACTATAGATATTATTAAAGATATTATGGATATTAGTCTATCAATTATATTAGATTTTATTAATGAATATAGAGATATTGCTATTATAATAGTTAAAATAAATGCTGATAAAAATATAAAATATTTATTTGTATAAAATTTGTTGTCTTCGTTATTTTTTTTAAGCATGAGTACTCCTTTTTATAAGACTAAGTTATTTAATAAATAGTTAGTGTACATAAAAATAAAAGACAATCCATTAAATAGCTAGTCTTTTTATTTTTTACAATCAAACTTTTAGTATAATTATTATGTAAAACTACTTTTTGTTATAATTTATTCTAAGTTATCGATTGCATATTGAGCTTCTTCTGGTGTAAATCCATCAAATGTGGATGTTAATTGATTATATATTGCCGTTGTTGACATGTTTAGACTATTAGCATAATTCTTTGCTGATATTAGTGCATTTTTATTCCAATCTACCTTTATGTTATCAACTGCATATTGAGCTTCTTCTGATGTGAACCTGTCAAAGGTAGATGTCAACTGACCATATATTCTTTTCTTTGACATAGCCATATTATCAGAATACCTTTGTCCAGATATTAGTGCATTTTCATTCCAATCTATGTTTACATTTTCGACAGCATAACGTGCATCATCTTCTGAAAATCCTTCAAACGATACCAGTTGATTGTATATTGCTTCCTTTGACATAGCCATATTATTTGAATATGATTGAGTAGATTTTATAGCATTTCTTTGATCTAATGTTAAATTAGTGTCTTCTTCTACTTGTTGTTTTACTTCATCATTTTTATTTGTCGTTATATTTGTATTTTGTTGGATTTCATTATTGCTAGTTTCTGTGGATGAGCTACAACTATATATACTTACACATAGTATAGTAGATAAGATAACAGGGGGTAGTTTTTTACGTAATTTAGATTTAAGTAACATTCAGATACCTCCATAATTATAATATTTTAAAATGATAAGCAAATATATTATATATTCCTAATATTCAAAAAGACAAGCTATTTAATAGCTTGTCTTTTTATTTTATTTGAAGTAATACCAATCATTAAAAAGTTTAAAAGCTTGGTCTGTGTCTTTAATTGTTGTGGGGCTCCAGTAGGCTTGTTTATGCCATTCAGATTTATCTATTCGTTCAATTCCTTCATATGTTTGATATAAAGATAGGTTTTCTTTTTTAATTAGTGATTCAATTAATCCATTTATAATAAACCTAACTTTATCTGCGGAAAAACTCGATCCTTCATTTTTTGATATGTATTTATCAAAAAAGTGCTGGTAATTGCTAAAATATTTTAAGTGCTATTATTATTACTGTACATACAATTAAATATATGTACAAAAATTTATCTGATAAGGTTTTGCTTGTTCCTTCATTTGGAGTTTCAATATCAATTTTAGGTGTAATATTATCATCTTGATCTATTTTTGTTTTAGTTTTATATATAACTTTCACGATTATCCCCACCTATATTTTTCATGTTTATCACTTATATTATTGATAAATTCCATTATCAAAAGGTCTATGTAATTGTTAATATTGTTATCAGATCTACGGATGATTTCTCTTTTTTCACTCTCATATAAGCGTATATTTAAATGTTTAGTTTTTTTGCGTTTATATGTATATTCTGATATTTCTTTCCTACTATCTTCAAGATAAAATGTATTAAACATTTTCCTTATTTCTTTTTGTGTAATCTCAATTTCTCCTTCATACAAGTCTGCTCTAATAAGTGATCTAAGAGTTAAGCTTATATTTATAGGGTTTATCTTATGTAAAAAGGTGTAAAAATCTTTACTTAAACGTATACTTAATACGCTGTTATATTCTTTGCATCCTCTCTCTTTTGTATAATTATTTTTGTGCAATATTGATGCACCTCCACAAAAATATTTTATAACTGCTTTTTGTTTGAATTATAAGATCATATTAAATTTGCAATCTTCAGATCTTTTTGGATATTTATATAGTTTTATATCTTTAATTTCAAGAGCTACTGCACTTGTCCGATTTTTATATAACAAATCAAATCTATCTTTTGTAAATCCTGATTGTGGTGATGTTATCATCCATATATTATCAGGTGTATTTTTGATCACATCTACAATAACACACTTACCTATAACTTTGTTAATAGGGTGTTTTACATATATAAATGCGGTGCTATCTATTTTGCATGCTCGTGTACAATAATGATATTTTTTAATTCCATTTGTAAGCATATAAGCTTGCGTAGAGTCCATAGTTAAAAGTATTTTATCCATGTATTAACCTCGAAGTTTATCTTTTATGTTTCGATTTTTAAACTGTTATGTATGCATCTTCTTTCGGAAGATCTTTTATTAGATCATACATAGATATTTGTCCATCACATTGTTGTATATTTTCCATTTTAACAACCTCCTTGTTTCGTCAATTTCTTTCAATCAATAAATCAATAAATTTTCTAGTTTTTCAAAGTCATAATTACGTTGGGGAAAATTACTAAAAGTGTTATATTTATAATCTTGTTTATATGTTTTAAAAATTTTATTAAAATAATTAAAAGGCGAGTATGTATCAGCTCCTGAGCATGCCATACAGGCACTTTCGAATTTAGATATAGATATTTCGTATAAATTTTTATATTTTTGTAAATCTTTGATTTTATAATTAACATTATTTTTATCAAGCATTTCTTTTATTTTTTTAATAGTTGGATCATTAAGATCTACTTTGTTATTAGGTGTTAAAGTACTGATTTTGTGTGATATTTTTTCGATTTTACCATGTAAATTTTGCTTAATTTTATTTATCTTTTCTTTTGATTGTGCTATAATACTGTTATAGGTCTTTTGTAATGTAGCTTTGATGATGTTTACAGGTCTTTTAAGAGTTTTGGCGATGAACTTTTTAGGCATAGTTGTGGCTAAAACAGTTATTTGACAAAAATGCTTATTTTTGCATTGGTTAGTTCTAGTTGTAAATTTCTTCAAGGTCGTAATTAAACCAAGAGATTTAAGGATTTTTTTGTAGTTGTATATACTTGTTAATCCCATGTTAAGCTCTTTAGATACTTCTGTATCTTTGACTATTATAAATGGTTGATTTTTATATTTACCATCTATAATTAACCAATTATTTCCTATAGAGCTATTATTGGTTTTAAAGAGCTTTTCGTAATATCTTTTACAACCGTGTGATAACAGGTTAGATTTTGCAACTACGCTTAATAAGTTCATACATTAACTCCTTCTTGTGTTTTTGATAAATCGCTTAAGTTTCCGAGGCTCAAGGCGATTTGTTTTGTGTTACAAGTTGAATTATATAAAAATTTTTACGCAATGTCAACATTGATGTAATAAAATTTTATATTTTATTTTAGGGAGTTTTTGTATGAATAACTTTAGTATTATTTTAGATAAAAAGATTAATAAATACATTAAACTTAATAATTTAACTTATATGAGTTTTAGAAATAACGGATTAGGTGATCCAACTTCAATTATTAAAAGAGGGAGTACAAAGACTATTACATTGTTTAAGATATCAAAATTTCTAGATATTGATGTAAGGAATTTATTAATGTTTAATGATAATACTTATATTTTCGAAAATTCCTTTAAAACATTTGAGGAGTTTTTATTTTTTTTAGGTAAAAGATTTAAAGATCTTAGACTGCAAAAAGGCTTGAAAGCCGTTGATATAGATAGTTATCGTGTCGGGAGAGTATATGCTTTTGAAAATAACAAGGAAGGCTTATCATTAATTAAATTTTATAGTTATCTTGATAAATTAGGGATGTCATCAGATCAATTTTTTTTGGATGGTGAAAATTATAAATTATCAAGTAAATATCATGAGGAATATAAAATTTTAGATAATAATCAAGAGAAAGAGGAAACAAAAGATGAAAATTATATCAATATAACAATGAAAGATATATTTAATAGAATGGCAGAGCTTGAAGATATACGAGGAGTTAAGATTGCTAAAAGCGTAATACCTACAAGGTCAATGATGCCAACTGTACATGTATTTTTGAATATTTGTAAGAGTTTAAAGGTTTCTCCATATGATTTTATGGACTTTGACAATAAAATTCCTGAATACAAAAAAATAGAGATTAACAATAGAGAGTATATAAGCAATTTACGGAAAACTATTCAAGCTGAATCAGAAAACTCTCAAAAATTTCTAAGACTTGATAATATCTTTAATTATTGCAATCACAATAATATTGATGTAAAACTATTTTTGGAAGAAGTCAATGAAAAAACTAACAAAAATAAAGAGTTAAATATCGATAGGAGAAATTCATTATGATAACACCAATGATGAACCAATATTTACAAATTAAAGATAAATACAAAGATTGTATAGTATTTTTTAGACTGGGTGATTTTTACGAAATGTTCTTTGAAGATGCTAAAATTGCATCAAAAGAACTAGAACTAGTTTTGACTGGACGTGAATGTGGACTTGAAGAAAAAGCACCTATGTGTGGCATTCCTTATGTTGCATCATCTAATTATATAAATAAACTTATAAACAAAGGATTTAAAGTTGCTATTTGTGAGCAGGTAGAAGATTCTAGCTCATCTAAAGGCATCGTAAATCGTGATGTTGTTAAAATAATAACTCCTGGTACATATTTTGATGAAAATTCAAGTGAAAGTTATATTAATGTATTTCTCGGAAGTATTTTTTACGACGCAGACAATGAGGTTTTTGGTGTAACTTTTGGAGATATAACTACTGGTGAAGTATATAGTACATCATTGGACGATATTTCTCTTCTAGTTGATGAACTAATGAAATTTTCTCCAAAAGAACTTATTGTTAATGAAGATTTTAATTTTGATGAGTTTTTCTCACCATTTCAAAATGAATTCCTAATAACTAAAAGAGAAAATATATTCTTTATCAAGTCAAAGCTTCCAAAAAGCATTGACAAAATCAAGAAATCAGATAATCATCAATTTAATTCAATTGGTGGATTTTATAACTACGTGTATGAAACTCAAAGGATGAGTTTATCAAATATAAAACAAGTTGAGTTCTACAATATTCATGACTATCTTCTTATTGATAAAAATACTAAGAAGAATTTAGAACTTATAACAAACACTTATGATAATTCTAAAAAATCAAGTTTATTTTGGGTTTTAAATAAAACAAATACATCTATGGGTTCAAGACTTTTGAAACAATGGATCGAAAAACCTTTGCTTAAAATTGGGAAAATAATAAGAAGACAAAATTGCATAGAGGAATTAATTGAAAAATACGAACTCCATGCAAATTTAAAAAGATTATTGTGTGAAATAACAGATATAGATAGAATAATATCTAAAATTTCCTCATTAACGGTTAATCCAAAAGAGTTGCTCGCATTAAAAAAATGTCTTAAACTTCTTCCAGATATCAAAAGAGTTTTAATACAATTTAATTCATCATTATTTAGAGATATTTATAACCATTTTGATGTTCTTGATGATATCTATGATCTTATAGAAGAGTCAATATCAGATAATGCAAGTATAACTATAAAAGATGGTTCAATTATAAAAGAAAACTATAACCTAGAAATCGATGAACTTAAAAACATAAAGTTTAATTCTAAGGAATGTCTTTTAAATATTGAAAACAGCGAAAAAGAAAAGACTGGCATAAGATCATTGAAAATAGGATATAATAGAGTTTTTGGATATTACATAGAAGTAAGCAAATCTAATTATGATTCGGTTCCAAAAGATCGTTATATAAGAAAACAAACCTTATCTAACTCTGAAAGATATATAACAGAGGAACTTAAAAATCTTGAAGAAAAGATTATATCTGCTGAAGAAAAATTGAATGAGTTGGAATATAAAGTATTTGTGGATGTCAGAGATAAAATAGAGAAGAATGTTATCAGAATGAAAGATGTATCAAGATATCTTGCAACGATCGATTGTTTATTTTCACTCGCAGTAGTTGCGATAGAAAATAAATATACTAAACCTAAGATAACCGAAGATGGAGTAATTGATATAACTGATGCACGTCATCCAGTTGTTGAAAAACTCTTAAATAAATTTAACTACGTTCCTAATGATGTGTATCTCAATAATTTTGAAGAACAATTACATATTATCACCGGTCCAAACATGGCAGGTAAATCAACATTCATGAGGCAAATTGCTTTAATTGTAATTATGACTCAAATAGGGAGTTTTGTCCCTGCAAAAAATGCCCAAATATCCATATGCGATAAAATTTTTACAAGAATAGGAGCATCAGACGATCTATCTACTGGAAGGAGTACGTTTATGGTTGAAATGAAGGAAGTTGCTCACATAATGGACAACTTCACACAGAATAGTTTGATAATACTTGATGAAGTTGGAAGAGGTACAAGTACATATGATGGTTTAAGTATTGCTTATGCGATAATAGAATATTTAACATCTATTAGCAAGGTTAGACCGAAAACATTATTTGCAACTCATTATCATGAGCTTACACAAATTGAAGAAGTTATACCTAATGTAAAAAATTATAGTGTATCTGCAAAAAAAATTGGTGATAATCTAATATTTTCAAGAAAAGTATCAAAAGGAGCTGTTGACGATTCATATGGAATTGAAGTTGCAAAACTTGCAGGAATAAATCAATCTATTATAGATGTAGCTAAGAACGTACTTAAAACTCTAGAAAAACAAATAGAATGTAAAGACATCATAGAATGCCAAAACTTACAAGAAGAAATAATTGTTGAAGAAATTGATGAAACACAAGAATTCATTAAAAAAATTAAATCCATAGATATCTTAAATATAACTCCAATGGATGCACTTACTAAATTAAATGAACTAGTTGAAAATAGTAAAAGATTATAAAAAATATGAGGATAATTGAAAAACTTCATAAATGATAAATAAAAAAGAGATGTAATATGAGTAGAGTAAATATTTTAGATAGTTCCATTACAAATAAAATTGCAGCAGGTGAAGTTGTTGAAAAACCTGCTGCAATAGTTAAAGAATTAGTTGAAAATAGCATTGATGCCAAATCTAAAAATATCATAGTTAAAATTACTAGTGGAGGAAAAAATTCTATAGAAATTATAGATGATGGAGAAGGTATTCATAGAGATGATATTGAAAAAATATTTCTTCCGCATGCCACAAGTAAAATATCATCAGAAGAAGATTTATTTAATATAAACTCATTTGGATTTAGAGGGGAAGCACTTCCAAGTATTGCATCAGTTTCTAGAGTATCATTGAAATCTAGAAGTGAAGAGTTTGATTACGGGATGAGCATCAGTTTAGAAGGTGGAACAATTATTAATAAAGAAGAATGTTCATGCAATATTGGTACGGAAATAATAGTCAAAGATATTTTTTTTAACACTCCTGCAAGACTTAAATTTTTAAAGAGTGAAAGTCGTGAAACTGCAATAATCCGTGATGTTATGACTAAACTTGCTATATCAAATTATGAAATAGGTTTTGAATACATATCAAATGGAAAATTAATTTTTAAAACAAATGGCATGAGTTTAAGGGATGCAATAATTGATATATTTGGTTTAAATACACTAAATAATTTATTTTTTGTAGAAAATAAATGTGAAAAAGTGCATATTTTTGGATATCTTGGAGATATTAACTTCTGTAAGAGTTCAAGAAACAATCAATATCTATTTGTAAATAATAGGATAGTTAAAAATAGAAATTTGATTTTATCTATTGAGAATGCTTACAGAGATTATTTGACAGTAAATAAATATCCATTCTTTATTACATTTTTAAATATTGATCCAAAAGATATAGATGTTAATATACATCCAACTAAAGCTGAAATCAAATTTGAAGATGAAAGAATGATATATAGCTTTTTATATAAAACATATGCAAATGAATTAAACGATTGTTTATCAAATTCAACTTTAGTAAAGAAAAATGATATAACCGGCATTATTAATTCAAATGATAAATTATTAAGTTTATCTAAAAAGAATGTATCACCGTTTTCAAAAGAAGAGTTACAAAGATTAATGGATAAACGAGATAAATTAGATAGTTACAATACTAATAACAAGATAGAAACATTACCTTACGACCTAGTAAATAACGAAGAATTTGATAAAAATCATTTTGAAGAACTTAATGAAAATTTAAAGTTTGAAATCTTGAATAATACTCAGACTTCAGATTTTATAATAATAGGACAATACAATAAGACTTACATAATAGGTGAGTGGTATGATAATTTTTACATAATTGATCAACATGTCGCTCATGAAAAAATTTTATTTGAAGAATTTATAAATAAGATTAAAAATGGAAATATCCTAAAACAAGTAATAATTCCTTCTATAGTACATTTAAATGAATTGTCGTATTCTACATATCAAAATAACAAACATTATTTTGATAATTGCGGTTTTACAATAGAAACATTTGGAGATAACTCAATAATAATTAGGGAAGTTCCATTTGAATTTAGAGATTGTGATGCTAAATCTTTAATTTTAGATATAATCCAAAACATTGATAATTTTGGATCAGGAACTCTTGCCGAAGTTAAATATGATTTGATTGCAACAAAGGCATGCAAAAATGCAATTAAAGCAAACTGTATACTTAACGATCAGGAAATAAAAATTTTAATATCAAAACTTATGAAATTAGAGAATCCATTTACTTGTCCACATGGAAGACCAATAATAATAAAATTCTCATTAAATGAAATTGAAAGAATGTTTAAAAGGACTTAAATATGAAAGAAAAAATTTTGATATTATCAGGTCCAACTGGAGTTGGTAAGACTAGCTTATCAATTAAGCTAGCAAAAAAATTAAATGGAGAGATAATTTCTGCTGACTCAATGCAGATATATAAATATATGGATATTGGTTCTGCAAAAATATCAAATAGTGAAATGGATGGAGTACCACATCATTTAATCGATATTTGCGAGCCTGATAAAATTTTTAATGTATCGTTATACTCAATACTTGCAAAAAGTGCAATTAAAAATATAGTAAACAGAGGTAATTTACCTATTATTGTTGGTGGAACAGGTTTATATATTCGATCAATTATTTATGATCAAAACTTTTGTGAAGCAGGTGAAGATAAAGAATATAGACAATATTTATACACTTTAGCAAATAAAAATGGAAACAAATATTTACATAATTTTTTGAAGGATGTTGATTTAGAAAGCTACAATAAAATACATTACAATAACGTAAAAAGAGTTGTAAGAGCATTAGAAGTATATCATATAACAAATAAACCATTCAGCTCATTCAAACAAAAAAATATCCCAATCTTTGATTACAAATATTACACTTTAACATTAAACAAAGATGATTTATATAAAAATATCAATATTAGAGTTTATAATATGATTAAAAATGGCCTTTTAAATGAGGTAACGCATTTGAAAGAACTTGGATACACTAAAGATCTTCAATCAATGCAAGGAATTGGATATAAAGAAATTTTAGATTATTTAGATAATACTACAAATTATGAGGATGCAATTGAAAAAATAAAACAATCTTCAAGGAATTATGCGAAACGTCAAATGACTTGGTTTAGAAAAGAAGAGGGTAATATATTTATTTCCAAAGATGAAATGAATGAAAATGAAATTTTAGAATTTATAATTAATGATTTTAATGGGAGTTAATACTTAAAATTTATGAGCAATTTTATTAAAACTTTATTTGGAGATTATATTGAAAATTTATATAATGAAAGTTGCAACGATATAAAATGTATATTTGAGAACTTAAACCAAGTAAAATTACAAAATGAATATAAAGTCTTAAAAGCATTTAAAGATAATAAAATATCTGACTCACACTTTAAAACAACAACTGGATATGCATATACAGACTTAGGAAGAGATAGTATTGAAAATTTATATAAAGATATTTTTGAAACACAAAGTGCTCTAGTCAGACTTCAATTTGTTAATGGAACTCACGCAATTGGTTGTGCTCTTCTTGGGAATTTATCTAAAGGGGATATTTTATTTTCAATAACAGGTCAACCATACGATACAATAAAAAATATAATTGGATTAAATAATGTAAATGAACAAAAAGGTAGTTTAAAAGATCTTGGGGTGTCTTATCTTGAATGTAATTTAAAAGATGATGGTAATTTTGATATAGAAAATATCATAGAAATCCTTAACAAAAATCGAAATATAAAAATAATTTACATTCAAAGATCAAGAGGATATTCTCTTAGAAAATCACTTCTACCTAACGACATAAAAGATATAGTAAAAATTATAAAAAGCGTAGATAAAAATTTATGTATTTTTGTTGATAATTGCTACGGTGAATTTACTGATATAATTGAGCCTACAAATATTGGTGTGGATTTAATGGCTGGTTCTTTAATTAAAAATATTGGTGGAGGATTAACTCCAACTGGAGGATATATAGTAGGGAATACTGATTTGATCAAAAATGCTGCGTATAGATTAACAGTTCCTGGTATAGGAGGAGAGTGTGGAGCGAGTCTTACAGACTTAAGACAGGTATTTCAAGGATTATTTATTGCTCCACATATTGTTGTAGAAGCTATGAAAACAGCCATATTTACTGCAAGAATTTTTGAGAAACTTGGTTATGATGTATATCCAAAATATGATGTAAAACGTGGTGATATAATTCAAGCAATCAAACTCAATACATCTGACGAACTAATAAATTTTTGCAAAGAAATTCAAAAAAATTCACCAGTGGATTCTTTCTTAGAATGTGAACCTTGGGATATGCCAGGATACAATGATCAAGTAATAATGGCAGCAGGCACATTTATATCTGGATCATCAATTGAATTATCATGTGATGCTCCAATAAGAGAACCATATGTAGCATACTTACAAGGATCGTTAACTTTTGAGCATGGGCAATTAGCTATCTTAAATAGCATAAAAAAACTAACCCAAAAATAAATAGGGTTAGTTTTTTATATTATAAATTCAAAGGGTTAGAATTAAAAGCATTCTTAATTCCTTCATCATCAACATGTGTATATATCTGAGTTGTAGAAATATTTTCATGACCTAAAACTTTCTGAAGAGTTCTTATATCAATCTTCCCATGCTTAAACATAAGAGTGGCTGAAGTGTGCCTTAACTTATGAGGTGTAATCTTCTTATTAATATTTGAATTCCTCATATGTTTCTTAACCATTTCTTCTATAGCTCTATTACTTATTCTTCTTCCGACAGAACTTATAAATAAAGCATTCTCATAACCTTTTTTAATTTTATATTCATTACGATCTTTTAAATAATTTTTTATTGAATTTATAACCATTTCATTTAAATAAATAACTCTTTCTTTATTTCCTTTACCTATAATAGATAAGGAATTATTTCTCCAATCTATATCTCCAAGATTAATAGAAACAAGTTCTGATAATCTTAATGCGCAATTCAAAAATATAGAAATTATACAATAATCACGAGAATAAAATCGTCGACTCTTTATATTACTTAAAATATTTTTAGACTCATCGAGATCCAAATAAATAGGATTACGTTTAGGTATTTTGGGAGTTTCTAATTCAGAGGCGATATTTTTATCAATAACCTTAATTTTATCTGTAAGATAATTATAAAACGTTCTCAAAGAAGAAATTTTTCGAGCACGTGCATTATGTCCATTTAAACGCTCTTTATCAAGATATCTTATATAAGCATACATATCACTTATTGAAATTTTTTTAAGGCTCTCTAAATCCATTTCATGATGCGAAATTTTCAAATTCAATCTTTTTGTTATTATAAAGTTAAAAAATCCAGATAAATCTATTCGATATTCTTTTATAGTTTTCTCAGAGGCTCCTTTAATACCTGACAAATAATCTAAAAAATCAGATATTATTATTGAACACTTTTTATATTCCATAGTTACTCATCCTTTTTAAATCAAAATATATCATAATACATTGTTATATTAGATTATCAAAAACTTCGCAAAATATAAATTTTGCGAAGTTAATTTTATAAAATCAATCTCATCAAATAATCTATTTGCTTATCATTACCTAATTCAAAAATATGCATACTAAATTTTTTAAACCATAGTTTTTCATAAAATTTTATTGCATCTATATTATATGTTCCCATACGCCCAAGCAAATATATCTTAATTTGTTTTTTAACCCAATTTTTATAGCATTATATATTAATTTTCCACCTATTTTCCTTCCCTTATATTCTTGCAACACATATATTCTTTGAGCTTCTAAAGTATTATCATAATTTTTTTCTGTTTGAGCTTTGTCAAAATTTAATTTTATATACGCAACTATTTTTTCACCACTTTATACTATATAAAACCTCGAATAACTATTATTTATTTCGCTTTTTATTTGATCATATGAAAAGTTTTCTTTTAAATAATTTTCTATATTATCCTTTGTATTATCATTAGAAAATGTTTCACAAAATGTCTTTTCAGCTATAAACTTCACTTTATCTATATCATCTATACTACATTCTTTAATAAAAAACTCTTCCACACTTTCACCACTTATCTTTTTTATAATAATAAGAAAGTAAAAAGGATTTTTACAAAAATCCTTTTTACTTTATATTTATACCGAATATAAAATTGGATTAATCTTCTAATGTTTCAATTAATTTAGCTAATTCATTAGCAGCCTCAACTTCATCTTTACCTGAAGTTATAATAGTTACTTCTGTATCCTTAGTTGCTCCTAAAGATAAAATTCCAATAAGGCTTTTAGCATTAACTTTTTTTCCATTGGCTTCAACACTTACATCACAAGCAAATGAAGATGCCTTTTTAACTAATAATGTTGCTGGTCTAGCATGCAAACCAGTATTATTTGAAATTTTAACTTTAATTGATTCCATTCTTTTTATTCTCCTTTTATAAATTTTTAAAATTTAAGATAGGCAAAAGCAAGAGTCAATATAACTCTTGCAAAGCTTTTACTAATTCAAATTAATTCACTTATCTAGGTTGAACTATTAATTTAATAGCAGTTCTCTCTTCCCCATCAATTTGTATATCTGTAAAAGCAGGTATACAAACTATATCTTTACCGCTAGGTGCTATAAAACCTCTAGCTATAGCTACAGACTTAATAGCCTGATTTATAGCACCAGCTCCAATTGCTTGAATTTCCACTAAAGACTTTTCCTTCAAAATTGCCGCTAATGCACCTGCCACTGAATTTGGATTTGATTTTGTAGAAACTTTTAACACTTCCATATTTAGTCCCCCTATTATTAATCTAAAAAAACTACATCACATATAAAAATCCATTAAAATATATAATAAACTATTCTAACCAAAGAATAGAACATTATCAAATCTAATTTATAACACCAAAACACTTTTTATTTCGCAAATTCAATTGCTCGCGTCTCCCTTATAACATTTATTTTAATTTGCCCAGGAAACTCTAATTCTCTTTCTATCCTCTTAACTATATCTCTAGCCATACAATTAGCACTCAAATCATCGATAATATCTGGTTTAACTATTATCCTTATTTCTCTTCCAGCTTGAATAACATAAGACTTCTCCACACCTTCATATGAATTAGCTATAGATTCCAACTGATTCAACCTCTTTATATACGCATGTAAGGTTTCTCTCCTTGCTCCAGGACGCGCTGCTGATATAGCATCAGATGCCTGCACTAATATAGATTCTAATCTAGTCATAGGTATATCTTCATGGTGAGCTCCAATAGCTTCAGCAACAGCATCACTCTCATTATAACGTTTAGCAAATTCATATCCAATTACAGCATGAGGTCCTTCTATCTCATGATCTAAAGCTTTACCTATATCATGAAGCAACCCCGCTCTTTTTGCAATATTAGCATCTAAACCAAGCTCTAAAGCCATAGTTCCAGCTAAATATGCAACTTCTATAGAATGTTTAAGTACATTCTGCCCATAACTAGTTCTAAATTTTAATTTTCCTAGCAACTTAACTATCTCCGTATGTACTCCATTAATACCCGTCTCAAATAATGCTTGCTCACCCGTCTCTTTTATTTCATTTTCTATATCTCTTTTTGCCCTTTCAACCATTTCTTCAATTTTAGTAGGATGAATCCTTCCATCTAACACTAATCTTTCCAAAGCTATTTTTGCAATCTCTCTTCTAACAGGGTCAAAGCTCGATAAAACTACAGCTTCTGGAGTATCATCTATAATCAAATCGACACCCGTCAGCATTTCCAAAGTTCTTATATTCCTACCTTCTCTTCCTATGATCCTCCCTTTCATTTCATCATTAGGTAAAGCGACCACATGAACAGTAGACTCAGAAACATGATCAGCAGCATATCTTTGAATAGCTCCTGTTATTATTTCCTTAGCTTTATTTTCACTTTCTTCCTTCAATTTTGTTTCAAATTCTTTTATTAAAACTGCTGATTCATAAGTTATTTCTTTCTTGATTTCATTAAGTAAAAAAGTTTTAGCTTCTTCCGAACTCATATTTGAAATTATTTCCAACTCTTGTCTTTTCTGGCTATCAATTTCTTTTATATTTTCCTCAAGTTTATCAACTTCTGATGCACGTAAACTTAATTCTCTCTCTTTTTTATCTAACATATCGCTCTTTTTATCTAGGGTTTCTTCTCTTTGCAACAATCTTCTTTCTAATCTTTGTATTTCAGTTCTTCTTTCCCTAGATTCTTTTTCGACTTCCATTCTTAATCTATGTGCATCTTCTTTAGCTTCAAGCAATAACTCTTTCTTCAATGCTTCAGCTTCTTTTTTAGTATTTTCAAACAAAATCTTTCTTTCTTCTTCTTCTTTCTCAATCTTAAGTATAGAAGCATCATAACGTTCCTTTAAACGTTTTTTCATTAAAATTATCATAACCACCATGAATACAACCAAAATAGTATTCACAGCAGGTAAAATTATATTTAAAATATCATTATTTATCATTTTATAACACCCCCTTGCTCTCAAAATAAATTTATTAAAAGCGTGTTGGTGCCATATTTTATTCTTACTGAAAACACTTAAAACTTTTAGTAACCAGTATCATAAATAATTTTATATTAATTTTTATTTAATGTCAATTATAACTAAATCTATTAACACAAATAAATAATAAGCTTTTTAAACCGTTATATTATCATTATTTGTATTCATTTCTAAACAGTTAACATCATCTTTTGTTTCTTTCGATGTCTCACTTTTTTCAATGTTGTATTTTTCTAAAATCAACCTCTCTATTTCTTGCAGTATAGATTTGTTTTCTAGTAAAAACTGTTTCGCATTTTCCCTTCCTTGTCCTAACTTTTCATTTTTATATGAAAACCATGATCCACTTTTTTGAATTATATTTTCCTTAACTGCAAGATCTAAAAGACTTCCTTC
Source organism: Candidatus Arthromitus sp. SFB-mouse-NL (assembly GCF_000709435.1). Lineage (NCBI taxonomy): Bacteria > Bacillati > Bacillota > Clostridia > Eubacteriales > Clostridiaceae > Candidatus Neoarthromitus > Candidatus Arthromitus sp. SFB-mouse-NL. The sequence continues at coordinate 796,050 of NZ_CP008713.1, read as the reverse complement.
TTTAGATATACCTCTATTGTATATAATATCAAACTCCGAAATCCTAAAAGGTGGTGCTACTTTATTTTTCATTATTTTAACTCTTGTTCTATTACCAACAATTTCATCACCTTGTTTTATAGAATCAATCCTTCTAACATCTAATCTGACAGAAGCATAAAATTTTAATGCCCTTCCTCCTGGAGTAGTTTCTGGATTACCAAACATTACACCAACCTTTTCTCTCAATTGATTTATAAATATTGCCACACATTTAGATTTATTTATATGACCTGCAAGTTTTCTTAGTGCTTGAGACATAAGTCTAGCTTGAAGTCCAACATGTGAATCTCCCATTTCCCCCTCTATCTCAGCTCTAGGAACAAGTGCAGCGACAGAATCAATAACAATAACATCAATAGCCCCTGATCTTACTAATGCCTCTGCAATTTCAAGTGCTTGCTCACCATTATCCGGTTGAGAAATTATTAAATTCTCCGTATCTACTCCTAAGTTTTTTGCATATGACGGATCCAACGCATGTTCAGCATCGATGAATGCTGCAGCTCCTCCTTTTTTTTGAGCTTCTGCAATTACATGTAAAGCAACTGTGGTTTTCCCTGAAGACTCTGGTCCATAAACTTCAATAATTCTTCCTTTAGGTAAACCACCTATCCCTAATGCAATATCTAAATCTAAGCAACCTGTAGAGACACTTTCAATATTTAATGCACTTTGTTCACCAAGTTTCATTATTGAACCTTTACCATACTGTTTTTCAATTTGACTCATAGCCATTTCAATAGCTTTCATTTTATCTAAATCAAAAGACATTTTTATAAACTCTCCTTTAATACTTTAATATTTTTCCTAACGTAATCCCAACCGGATAAAACAGTTAGAATCACGCACAAGTAAAATGCGGCATCTGCAATTACTTGTATTATACTTATAAAAAATGAATTACTAACAAAATTGATAAGATATAATTCTATTAAAAGGAATATTATAGCCAAAATTTGAAAAACAGTTTTAAGTTTACCATAAATATTAGCAGCTACAACTTCTCCACTCTTAGTTGCTAATATAAGTCTTATTCCTGTAATAATAAATTCTCTGGAAATTACAACTATAACTAGTATAGATTCAACTATACCAAGATCTACAAAAGAAACAAATGCTGCTGACACTAATAACTTATCTGCCAGAGGATCCATAAACTTGCCGAAATCCGTGATCAATTTATATTTTCTCGCAATATATCCATCTAATTGATCAGTAATAGATGCTATTATAAAAACAGTTAATGCTCCAAGAACACCTATTTTAGAATTTAAATTTAGTAATATTAAAAAAACAGGTATCAATAACACCCTAAATATAGTTAATTTATTGGGTAAATTCATTAAATAACCTCTCCTATAAAGTCATATTCCATACAAGAAACGATTTTAACATTAACAAATTCTCCCATATTGAGATTATGACTAGATTTTATATAAATTATACCATCAATTCCAGGACTTTGAAAATTTAATCGTCCAATATAATAATCATTGTTCTTAGAATCAATAATAGCTTCAAAAATCCTTCCTATTTTTTTCTCAAGAAGTTCCTTCGAATTATTTTGTTGAATACTCATAATTCTATTACGCCTTTTAATCTTAATGTTCTCATCAACTTGATCATCGAACGTAGCAGCAGCCGTATTCTCTTCTTGCGAATATGTAAATACACCAATATTATCTATATTTTTTTGTTCTATAAACTCCTCAAGCATTTTAAAATCCTCATCAGTTTCACCAGGAAATCCTACTATCAAAGAAGTTCTTATAGTAATATCAGGAACATCTCTTAATTTTTTTATAAGTTTATAAATCTTATCTTTTCTTGTATGTCTTGCCATCCTTATCAAAATTTTATCACTAACATGTTGTAACGGAATATCAATATACTTGCAAAGCTTAGGATTTGTCTTTAATTCTTCTATTAAATCAATATCTATATCCTCTGGATAAGCATAATGAAGTCTTATCCATTTAATACCATCTATGTTAGATAGTTCACGAATAAGTTGTATAAGTTTCTTTTCCCCATACAAATCAATACCATACTTAGTTATATCTTGAGCTATTAATATAAGCTCTTTAATTCCCTGTTCAGCAAGAAACTTTCCCTCATTTACTAAACTTTCAATATTTCTACTTACATGACGTCCTCTAATCTTCGGAATTATACAAAATGTACAATTATTATTACATCCCTCGGATATTTTGAGATAGGCATAATGCTTAGGGGTTGTTAAAATTCTATTTGATTCAAATATTATATTTTCTTTATTTTCATTATCAATAATTCTTTTACCAGTTTTTATAAAATCTTCTATGTATTTAAGAATGTTATCATAATTCATAACTCCTAGGAGTATGTCTATCTCTGGAATTTCTTCAAATAACTCCTTACCATACCTCTTTGATAAACATCCAGTAACCACTAATACTTTTAAATTTTTAGATTTATACTTAACAGCCTCAAGTATAGTATCTATAGACTCCTGTTTTGCAGACTCAATAAATGAACATGTATTTATTATTAAAATATCTGCCGCTTCTTCATTTAATGTAATTTCAAATTTATCAACTAAAGTTCCTAAAAACATTTCTGTATCAATAGTATTTTTATCACATCCAAGACTTATAACACCTAATTTTAAATTTTTCAATTCTACTTCCTCACTCATAAAAAATAATTTAAAATAAATCTTCTTCTCTAACTAAAACTTCCTTTTTACCAGATGAACCTATTCCAATAATACCCCTAGCTTCAATTTCTTCCATTAAATTTGCTGCTCTATTATATCCAATTTTAAGTTTTCTCTGAATAAATGAGGTGCTTGTATTATTAGATTGTACAACTATCTTTATAGCTTCTTCTAACAACTCATCTCCTTTAAAACTTCCAAGCTCAACTTTTGAAGTTGCATTGTTTATATGCTCAATAATTTCTTCATTATACTCAACTTTTGATTCATAGTTGTTCTTTATGCTATTTACAAATTTTTCAACTTCAGACTCTGAGATAAACGCACCCTGTATACGTTGAGGTTTCAAATAACCCATAGGATAAAACAACATATCTCCACGTCCTAATAATTTTTCAGCTCCAGATTGATCTAAAATTGTACGTGAATCTATAGAACTCGAAACAGAAAATGATATCCTAGAAGGTATATTAGCTTTTATAACACCAGTAATAACATCAACAGATGGTCTTTGAGTCGCTATTACCAGATGCATTCCTGCAGCACGAGCCATTTGTGCAAGTCGAGCTATAGCATCTTCAACCTCATTATGACAAACCATCATAAGGTCAGCAAGCTCATCAATTACAATAACTATGTACGGTATTTTCTCATCAATTTCTCCATTATTATATAACTCATTGTAGCTATCTATATTTCTAACCCCTTTTTCAGCAAATTTATTATATCTACTTGTCATCTCACTTATTGCCCAATTTAAAGCGTGAGATGCTTTTTTAGGATCTGTTACAACTGGAATCAATAGATGAGGAATTCCATTATAAACATTAAGTTCAACAACCTTAGGGTCAATAAGTATAATTTTGACTTGATCAGGAAGATACTTACATAATATACTTATCAAAATTGTATTTATACAAACTGATTTACCTGAACCAGTTGCACCAGCAATTAGTAAGTGGGGCATAGTCGCAAGATCTGCAACAATACTTTTACCACTTATATCCTTACCAAGTCCAATGCTAATTTTAAGTTTAGAAGAGTCGAATTCTTCAGAATTTATGATCTCTTTTAATTTTATCATAGAAACAACATCATTTGGAACTTCAATTCCTACAAGGGATTTCCCAGGTATAGGGGCTTCAATTCTTATTCCACTAGTAGCAAGTGCTAGTGCTATATCATCTGATAAATTCAATATCTTACTAACTTTCACACCTTTGTGTGGTTCTATCTCATATCTAGTTACTGCAGGTCCTTTTTGAACATTTTTAATTTCAGCTTTTACTTTAAAATCATCTAATGTTTTTTGAAGTAAATCCTTTTTTCGCTTAAGTTCCTCAGAAACTTCATTAAAATCATTTATATCAGTATCCTCAAGTGCATTGTTAATATCATCATAACTAATTCTTTTATATTCATTCTTAACTTCATATGTCTTTTTTAAATCATTAGAAATTAATTCATTTTTATTATAATTTTCTTTAACAATATCTTCTTCAACAACATTTTTAACGATAGGTTCTTCACAAACTTCTTCTGCAAATTCCACATCAGGTTCTTTTTTAATAATATTTGAAATTTCTTGAGGTTCTTCAAGGGATAATGACTTAGATAAGAACTTAACTATAGATGCATTACTTTTTTTCTTCTTGTTAAAATTTATATCATTATTTTTCGTATTTGTTAAGTTATCTAACTTAGATTTAGAATTTATATCATCCCTTTTATTGGAAATCCTATTTATTTTTTTTTTGATAATTTGTGCAATATCATATAAAGATTTATCAAATATAAGTATTATACTAATAACAAGAATTGTAATAAGTAAAGCTAAACTACCAGCAAATCCAATAAATGATTTAAATAAACGCATTACAGTAATACCAAGAACTCCACCATGAAAATTAGATGTACTTGACATAACAGCTTGAAGAGTAGAAAGATATGTTTTACCATTAAATTTATCCAAAGTAACTAAACTTATAATAAGATATATCATTATCAAAAAACTAATAAGTGCATAAAACTTTTTGTTAAGATTGCTAATCTTTTTTTTTGTTATAAGTCCTATGCCAATAAATCCTACTATAATAGGCAATACATATCCTCCAACGCCAATTCCATTATTAACTAAATTTCTTATAAAAACCAATAAAAACGCATCTGTGTTACTATAAAATCCTATTAACAGCAATAATGCAATTAAAATTAATATAACTCCTATAATTTCTTTCTTTTTGTCTACATTAGATATTTTGCTCATATTTCCCAAAACCTCTTTAAAATTTATTTCAAATTTATACATACCTTATTGAAAAGAACTATTTAGTACAGAATATTTTGTCATAAATATACAGTTATTTCAATAATAAATTACTTATCTTTTTTATTCTCTTCAGAGGCTTTATTTTCCTTTTCATTCTCTCTATCTTTAATCATGGAATTTAACTTTTTAAGTGCATCAGTTATTCCTCCAACTTCCTCAATCAATCCAACATCAACGGCCTCTTGTCCAATCAAAATAGTACCCATATCATTTAATAAATCTCCAGTTTGTTGTAATAACTTATCTAAAATATCATTTTTAATACTACTTGTCCTAACAATAAAATCATTAATTCTCTCTTGCATCTTCTTAAAGTAATCAAAAGTTTGTGGAACACCAATGATAAGACCATTCATTCTAATAGGATGTAATATCATCGTTGCAGATGGCGTTATAAATGCATAATCTGACGCAGTTGCAAGCGGAACTCCAATAGAATGACTTCCACCTAAAACCAATGATACTGTAGGCATACTTAAACTATTTATCATTTCAGCTATAGCAAGTCCAGCCTCAACATCTCCTCCAAGAGTATTTAAAGTTATAAGAACTCCTCTTACGTTTGGATTTTGTTCCATTGCAATCAATTGAGGTATAACATGTTCATACTTAGTGCTCTTAGTTTGAGGTGATGCAACACCATGTCCTTCAATTTGTCCAATTATATTTATTGTCTGTATATAATTGGCTGGATCCTGAGAATTTACAACTTCAATCATTCCAAAATCTTTAATATTTTTTGCAGTTTCTGTTGGATCTGACTTTTGATCTTTACCATCTCCTAATTGTCCTGTGGCAGATAAAAATTGGAAAGCATTCTTATAAATACTAGGCATATCATAAAACATAAAGTTTGCTCCTTTCAATTACTAAACAAAAATACTCATTACTATTTTGTGAACAAATATTTAATTTATACAAAAAATAAAAATTAGCAAGTTCATATTAAACTTGCTAATTTTTATTTAGTAATAAAGAAATTATTATGAATTGCATTAAGACTCCTGTCAAGATCATCATTCTTAACAAGTAACCAAATACTCATATTAGAATGATTTGTTTGCATAACTTCAATATTTTCTCTATGAAGGAGTTCAATAAGTTTAGCCATAGTTATAGAAATATTTTTAAGATTTGCTTTAACTATACCAATTTTAGAACAATTTTCTATAATTTTATATTTTAAATTATAATTATTTAAAATTTTTATAATATCGTCAAAATTGTTTTTATATATAGTAAACACCTTATGATCCGTAAAAATATTTATAAAATCAATTACTATATTCTTAGTTGATATTTCTTGAAATACCTTATAATAATTTTGATTATCTTCATTTTCATCTCTAGATATTTTTATTTGAATACAGTCTTTAAGATAAGTCATTCCTTTAAATATATCATCATTATCTCTTGAATTATTATTTATGATAGTACCTTTAAAATCATTAAATGTATTCTTGATAATAATAGGTATATTATTATCCATGGCAATTTTAACAGCCTTTGGATGAATAATATTATTTCCAAATATAGATAATTCAAATAATTCTTTATAACTTATTTCATCAATAGATTTCGCATTAACAACTATCTTAGGATCTACAGTCATAAGTCCATCGACATCTTTAAAAAATTGAACTTTATTACATCCTAAAACTTCAGCTAACTTAACAGCAGATATATCACTTCCACCTCTGCCAAGAGTTGTTATATCGCCATCACATGTTACTCCTTGAAATCCAGCAATTATTGGTATAATACCATCATTTAATAAAGAAACTATTTTCTCTGTATTTATATTTAAAATACTAGCATTTCCAAAATTATCATCAGTAACTATTCCAATATCCTTTCCAACAACAGGGATTGCATTTATATCCCTATCTCTAAGTTCTGATGCAAATACTATTGCACTAATTATTTCACCACAACTTATAAGTTTGTCCATATATTTAGGATATCTTTTTTTAAAATCATTTGAAATCAATGATAATAACATATCTGTTGAATAAGGATCATTCTTTCTACCAATAGCTGATATAACTACAACTAATTTATTATTATTTTCCAAAAATTGCTCTATTTTATTAATACACATTAATCTAGATTTTTTTGTTTGTACTGATGTTCCACCAAATTTTTGTAATATAAGCTCCATAGTTATTCAAACTCCATCTTTAAATTAATAAACATCTGAATCAAGTAAATTTTCATCTATATTATCAAAATCAATTATAATTGTTTTGCTTCCTATCTTTTTAATTGAATTCCACGGTATTTTACAAAATTGCTTTGAAGTTTTAAAAAATGGATTTCCTACTCTTCCCAAACTCAAAGCTATAAATTTAAAATTTCCATACTTATCAATAATCAAATCATGATTAAATAAACATCCATATTTCTCGGCATCATTTATATTAATAATTTCATAGCGTTGTATATCACTATAAAGTTTATCTTTTTTATGCATGGGTATCTACCTCCTAATATAAGGTATTGTTTTTTTTATTTTTTAGTACTTAAAAAAATAAAAATAGCAAGGATATTCAATCTCTTGCCTTCTCGTAAAAAATTATTCTATTCTATCACTTCAATTATCTTTTTGTTCTTGTTTGTTATCTAAAATATCTTTCCTAGATAAATTAATTCTTCCATGTGAATCAATATCAATTACCTTAACCAGTATTTCATCACCAACTGAAACAGTATCCTCAACTTTATTAAACTTTTTATTAGAAAGCTTAGAAATATGAACTAATCCTTCTTTACCATTAAAAATATCTACAAAAGCACCAAAACTTGTTATCTTAACAACCTTTCCAAGATAAACTTCCCCAACTTTAATCTCTTTTGTAATAATCTCTATTTGGTTTAATGCATAATCAATTTTGTTAACATCATAATCAGATATAAATATACGTCCATCATCTTCTATATGTATAGCTTGCTTTTTAAGATTAGCGTCAGAGATAATTTTATTTATAACTTTACCGCCAATACCTATTACATCCCTTATCTTATCTGGATCAATTTTTATAATCTTTGTTTTAGGAGCATACTCAGATAAACTGGATTTATGTTTTGGAATACATTTATTTATTTTATCTAAAATTTCAAGCCTAGCCTTCCTAGCAGATTCTAAACTCTTTTTAATACAATCCCAAGACAATCCTCTTATCTTTGTATCAACTTGAATTGCTGTTATTCCTTTTTCTGTCCCAGCAACTTTAAAATCCATATCTCCAAAAAAATCCTCTACACCTTGTATATCAGTTAAAATTTCCTCTCTAGTTAAATCATCATTAGTAAATAATCCAATCGCAATACCTGCTGCTGGTCTTTTTATAGGAACTCCTGCATCAAGTAATGCAAGTGTACTTCCACAAACAGATGCTTGAGATGTTGAACCATTCGAACTTAAAACTTCTGATACTAATCGTATTGTGTATGGAAATTCTTCTGTTGGAGGTATTAATGGCTCAAGGGCTTTTTCTGCTAAAGCTCCATGTCCTATCTCACGTCTTCCAGGTCCTCTGAGTGGCTTAACTTCTCCAACGCTATATGATGGAAAATTATAATGATGCATATATCTCTTATACTCTTCTTCACCAATTCCATCAATAATTTGAACATCAGCAAGTGGTCCAAGAGTTGCTATAGTTAATACCTGGGTGAGTCCCCTCGTAAATAATCCTGTCCCGTGAGTTCTAGGAAGTATGGATATATCACATGATATAGGCCTTATTTCATCAAAATCTCTACCATCAGGTCTCCTATTTTCATCCAATATCATTTTTCTAACAATTTCTTTTTGAATATTATTAACAATGTAGTTTACATCTAACATATTATCTGGATATATTTCTTTAAAATGATCACTAATTTCATTTTTAAGGTCACCCATTACCTCTGCTCGTTCAATCTTATCAGTCGTATACATGACACTCTTAATTTTATCATAACAAAATTTATGTACTTCCTCAGCTATATCATCAGAAACTGAATAAAGCTCTGGTTCAATTTTATCCTTACCATATTTTTCAACGGCATCTAGTTGAAATTTAATTAATTTCTGACAAGCATCAAATCCAAACTTTATTGCATCATACATAATATCTTCTGGTATTTCACAACCGCCAGCTTCAATCATTATCACTCTTTCTCTAGTTGCACATACTGTTAAATTTAATATAGTTTCTTCTCTTTGTTTAGATGTAGGGTTTATTACAAACTCTCCATGAACTAATCCTACCATGACTGCTCCAACAGGTTCAGTGTAAGGAATATTAGATATACACAATGCTAATGAGGATGCATTAATAGCTAAAATTTCTGGTAAATTATCATTTTCTACAGACATTACTGTACAAACTACTTGAACATCATTTCTGTACCCCTTAGGAAATAATGGCCTTAATGGTCTATCAATAGCTCTCCCATTCAATATAGCTTGAGTGGATGGTTTTCCCTCTCTTTTTATAAATCCTCCTGGAATTTTACCAACAGAATATAATCTCTCCTCATATTCAACACTTAGTGGAAAAAAATCTATTCCTTCCCTTGGTTTTTCAGAAGCATTAACATTTACGAGAACACATGTATCTCCGTAACTAACAATAATCGACGTATTTGATAACATACCCAAATCACCGAGTTTAAGGGACAACTTTCTACCTTCAAATACAGTCTCTAAAATGTCTAGCACTAAACATTTCCTCCTTTTCGATTTTATATAAATTTAAGAGCGGATAAAAAAACCGCTCTTACCATAAATAACTTAAAACAACTTATCTTCTAATTCCTAAATCTTTAATAAGACCTCTATACTTATTAATATCTTGTTTCATTAAATAATTCAACAAACCTCTTCTTTTACCAACCATAATGAGCAATCCTCTTCTTGAGTGATGATCTTTTTTATGTATTTTTAAATGCTCCGTTAATTCAGAAATTCTTTTAGTAAGTAAAGCTATTTGAACTTCAACCGATCCTGTATCTTTTTCGTGTCTTGAATACTCTCTAATTATTTCTTGCTTTTTCTCTTTATTTATCATAAAATTATCCTCCTAATAAATCGCCCAAAACCAAGTTATAGCCCCCAATGCTAAAACCTAGTTCAAGGTTTACATAAGTTAAGTATAGCAAATATTTAATTTATTTCAAATATTTTTTTACTATATTTATGGAATCTATTTTATCCTTCTCAAGTTGATCTATAAGTGCATGTACGTCCGAAAACAAAATTTCATTACGTAATTTCTTTATAAAATTAACTCTAATTTTTTTATCATATAAATCACCTTTAAAATCTAATATGAATGTTTCAATAGAGATATATTTGTTCCTAAAGGTAGGATTATAACCGATATTAGTCATAGATATATATCTACGAGCGTCAAATTCTGTTATGGTTGCATATACTCCATTTTGTGGTATACAAAATTTAGCATCATATTTTAAATTTGCAGTTGGAAATCCCAATTTTCTACCTAATTGTTTCCCACGAATAACTACACCTGTAATATTGAAGAATCTACCTAAAAATTTATTAGCTTTTTCTATCTCACCATACTTGATATAAACCCTTATCTTCGTACTGCTTATCTTTTTGTTATATAAATTCAATAATTCAACAACTTCTGTTTCATAACCAAGTTCCTTACCTAGCTCAGTTAAATATTGAATATTCCCCTGATTTTTATATCCAAATTTAAAGTTAAATCCACATATAATTTTTTTCATCCCATAATTGCTAGTCAAATATGTTATAAACTGATTAGCTATAATATTTTTAACTTCTAGAAAATCATATAAACATAAATAATCGACTCCCATATTCTCCAATATATGAATTTTTTCATCGATTGGCGTCAATATCTTAGGAGCCTTACTTGGATTTAGAAACGCTACAGGATGTTCTTTAAAAGTTACAACCATACTTTTATAAGAATGTTCTTTAGCATCTTTAATAACTTTATTTATTATTTTCTGGTGAACACTATGTACTCCATCAAAATTACCAATACATAAGACTGTATTATGATTTATTTTTTTGTAAATTGAATTAATTATTTGCATAACTATTACCTTGACTTAAAAATTTAATAACTCTTAAAGAAACCATCTTTCGTTCACAAATACCTATTAAATTCCCTTTAGTATATAATAAGTATATTCCTTCAGCAATCTTGTGTATATATTTTGGATTTTTAACAGAAACTCCATTCATTAAAAGTTTTATAATATCTGGATCATTTATCTCAATCTTAGGATAATCAATAATATCATCTATTAAAATTAAATTATCTCGAATTTTTTTGGAATCTATAGTTTCAAAATCCAATGCAGTATCCTTTTTAAAATCTCCACTCTCGACTCTCTCTAAAAAAGTTATTGTCCCATATGTACCCATTGCTTTTGCTATATCTCTACACAAACTTCTTATATAAGTTCCCTTAGAACATTTAATTGTAAAAGAACACTCATTATTTTCTTCATTAACTACAACACTATTTATAAAATAAACTACTATTTTTCTAGATTTAAGTTCAAATTCAATTCCTCCTCTTGCTAATTCATATGCTCTTTTACCATTAACTTTTAAAGCAGAATAATTTGGTGGAACCTGCTCCTGTTCTCCAATAAAACCATTTAACACATTTAATAATTTATTTTTATCTAGAATAAACTCTAAATCCATTTTTGTTATATTTCCTTCACAGTCATATGTATCAGTTAAAATACCAAATTTAATTTTAACACTATAAACTTTATCTTTATTAAGTAAATATTCACTTATTTTAGTTGCACTACCAATACAAATTGGCAGTACACCACAAGCTAATGGATCTAAAGTTCCAGTATGTCCTATCTTTTTTATATTTAATAATTTTTTAATTCTAATTACAACATAATTTGAAGTAATATTTTGAGGTTTATAAATATTTATAACTCCATTAATCATTTCAAAAGTTTCCTAAACTCCTCAACCAATACTCTTTCTATATCATCTCTTTTTAAATTTGTAACGAATGCAGCTGCCTTAATATGTCCACCGCCACCAAACTTCTGGGCTATTTTACAAACATTTATAGAGTTCTTGCTCCTTAAACTAACCTTATGTTTACCATTAAAATCCTTAATCAAAATACTTGCCTTAACACCATCAATAGTTAATCCATAACTTACAATATCATTTGTTTGTTCATCAGTTGAATTAGATTTATTTAACATTTCATTTGTTACATGTATAACACAAATTTGATTGTCAATTAACTTAATTTCATTATAAACCAATCCCAAAAGTTTAACCTTAGAGAATGTTTTATATAAAAATAATTGCTCATATATGTTCCAAAATTCAAATTTGGTAGCAATTAACTCTCCAACTATATTAAAAGTTTTTTGTGATGTGCATTCAAATCTTAAACCACCAGTATCAGTCATTATAGATGTGTATATACATTTAGCAATATCTTGATCTAATTCAACTCCCAAGTTCTTTATAACATCGAATACAATTTCTCCCGTAGAACTAGCACCACCATCTACAAAATTATATTTACAATATCTATCATTACTGATATGATGATCAATTCCTAGCGTTATAGTTTTATCAAAATCAACTTCACATGAAATTCTTTCAATATTACCACAATCTAAAATTATTAAAAGATCAATATCCGAAGTTACAATATAATTTTCACCATTTATTTCATTAATTAACGGCAAAAATTTTAAATTAATAGTATTAGTTAGATCATCCTTAGAGAAAATCATAACATCTTTGTTTAATTTTTTTAACGCAAAATACAAGGATAACAAACTACCAACTGCATCACCATCAGGTGATACGTGGTAACTGAGCCCTATACTTTTAGAATCTTCAATTAACAATTTAATATTATCAAAATTAATCATTACAAGAATCCTCTTTATTTGTTTTCTTTAATATTTCATCAATATGAAAACTATATTCTATCGAGTTATCAATTCTCAAATCAATCTCAGGAGTAAATCTAATTTTAACATTTTGAGATATCGATCTCTTCATTTTCCCTACAGATCTCTTTAAAATTTCAAATATCTCTTCTCTATTCTTATCAAAAATGCTTAAATAAACCTTTGTAGTTTTAAAATCTGTAGCAGTGTCAACTCTTGTTACAGTTATTAATCCTGTAATTCTTGAATCTCGTAAATCATTTTGTATACAAGAACTTACCGCTTTCTTTATCTCCTCATTAACTCTATCTATCCTAAATTTTCCCAAAATTTATCACCTCTATATTAATTAAAGGTTATTTCTTTTAAATTCCTTCATTTCAAATCCTTCAATTATATCTTCTTCTTTTAAATCATTAAAATTTTCTATAGATAAACCACATTCATATCCCTTATTAACTTCTTTAACATCATCTTTGAATCTCTTTAACGACGATAACTTGGATTCAAAGATAACAACCCCTTGACGTAAAATTCTTACATTACAATTTCTTGTTAATTTACCATCTAAAACATAACATCCTGCAACTGTTCCAACATTTGATATTTTATATAATTGTCTTATTTCAACACGTCCAAGATAAACCTCTTTAATATCTGGATCTAAAAGTCCTATCATAGCTGATTTAATATCATCAAGAGCTTCATATATAAGTCTATATGTTCTTATATCAACTTTCTCTTTGTCAGCTAGTAAAAGAGCGTTATTATCAGGTCTTACATTAAATCCAATTATTATAGCATTTGATGTACTAGCAAATATAATATCACTTTCGTTTATTGCTCCAACAGCACTATGAATAACCTTAACTTTAATATTCTCAGATGATAATTTTTCTAAAGATTGTTTTAACGCCTCTGAAGATCCTTGAACATCAGATTTAACTATTATACTTAACTCCTTTATAGTTCCATCCTTAATTTGACTATAAACAGTTTCAAGTGATATTTTTGAATTATTCATCTGACTATCTTTAATTTGCTGTTTCCTATCATTTGAAATTTGCCTAGCAACTTTTTCATCTTTTATAGACTCAAACCTATCTCCAGCATCTGGAACTTCATTTAATCCAAGAACAAGTACTGGTATTGATGGTCCAGCTTCTTTCATTGGCACATCATTTTCATCATACATTGCTCTAATTTTACCATATGTATTACCAACAACAACACAATCTCCAATTTTAAGAGTTCCATCTTGAACAAGCAAAGTTGCTAAAGGCCCACGTCCTTTGTCAAGTCTAGATTCTATAACCGTACCCTTTGCTGGCGAACTTTTATCTGCAGTAAGTTCCTGTATATCTGCAGTCAATATAATCATTTCTAACAATTCATCTATACCTTCTCCAGTTTTAGCAGAAACATTTACAAATACTGTACTACCTCCCCAGTCTTCAGCAATAATTTCATATTCAGTAAGCTCTTGCTTAACTTTATCAATATTCGCTTCAGGCTTATCAATTTTATTAACAGCAACTATTATTGGAACATTGGCAGATTTACAATGATTTATAGCTTCAACTGTTTGAGGCATTATTCCATCATCTGCAGCAACAACAAGAATAACTATATCTGTAACCTTTGCACCTCTTGCTCTCATTTGGGTAAAAGCTTCATGCCCTGGTGTATCTATAAATGTTATAATTTCATCACCAACTTGAACTTTATAAGCTCCAATGTGTTGAGTTATACCACCAGCTTCCTTTTGAGATACATTTGTTTTTCTTATACAATCAAGTAATGATGTTTTTCCATGGTCTACGTGACCCATAACAGTAATTATTGGAGGCCTTTTTGATAAATTTTCTGATTTCGTTTCAGTTAAATTTCCAATTAATTCATATTTATCATCATTTGAAGTTTCTTCTTTTTTAACACATTCAACTTCGTATTTATCACAAAGTTTTTTTGCAACCTCAAAGTCTATTTCTTGATTTATTGAAACCATCAAACCCAAGAACATTAAATTCTTAATAACATCCGCTGTTGATTTATTAAGTTTTTGTGCAAGATCTTTGACACTTATAGTTCTGCTAATTTCTATAATTCCATTATTTTCTCCACTGTCATTGGCTGCTACATTATTTTTTTTGTGTTTCAATGAGGACTGTCTTCTATTATTTTTGTTTTTATTCTTATTTTTTGAGGATTGTTTATCTATTTGTTCAATCATGATTTCTTCATATTCCTGAACAATATCGTTTCTATTAACATTTTCTTGATATTTATCATAATCCATTGACATTTCATTTTCCGACACAGAATCTTTATCCTTTATCTCAAAATATTCTTTTATTAACTCACTATCCTTATCACTTAAAACACTCATATGATTTTTTACATCTACATCAAACTCATTTTTAAGAATCGATATCAACTCTTTACTTGGTTTATTTACAGCTTTCGCTAACTCATAAATTCGAACTTTGGACATAAAATCTACCTCCCTAATATAAATTCTAAATTTTCCCTAATTTATTTTGTAATTCATTCACAACCTCTAACGGAATTTCTATTTTCAAAGATCTGCAAAGCTTATTAAACTTAATACTTTTCTCTAAACATTTCAGATTATCTTTACAAACATATACCCCTCTACCATCAGACTTATAAGTTTCATCAATTTTAACAATTTTATCTGGAGTCCTACATATTCTTATAAGTTCATACTTATTTCGTCGTTCATTACATCCAATACATCTTCTAAACAAAACTCCCCTATTCTTCATTAGCTATTTCCTCTTGGAATATGCCATCATCAAATTTAGTTGCATCATTTTTAATGTTCTCTTCAATTTTAAAAACTTCTTCATTCTCATTATTTTCATCATAAAAACTCTCAACTTTCGATAACGGTTTTATATCTATCTTCCATCCTGTTAATCTAGCAGCTAATCTCACATTTTGTCCTTCTTTACCTATAGCTAAAGAAAGCTGAGAATCATCAACTACAACATCAGCTAATTTTTTTTCTGGATCAATTGATATTTTAGATATATTAGCAGGACTTAAAGCATTTGATATATATATCTCAGGATCTTCATTCCATTTTATAATATCAATTTTCTCATTTTTAAGTTCGTTAACAATGCTTCTTACCCTAAGTCCTTGTTCTCCAACACATGCTCCCACAGGATCGACTTCCTCCATATTAGAGAAAACTGCCATCTTTGTTCTAGCACCAGCTTCACGGACAATATTTTTAATCTCTACGATGCCTTCTTGTATCTCACTAACTTCTAATTCAAATAACTTCTTCACAAAATTAGGATCAGTCCTTGATACATGAACTTGAGTACCCTTAGGTGAATTTATAACTTCTGAAACATAAAGTTTTATTTTCTCATTTCTCATAAATCTTTCTCTAGGAATTTTATCATTTGTCCTCAAAATTGTTTCAATTCTTCCTATGTTAATAAAAACATGGTCTTTATCATTCCTAAGAACCGTACCTGTTATAATCTGGAACTCCTTTTTCACATACTCCTTGTATAACAAATCACGTTCTGCTTCTTTAATTCTCTGAGTTACTACCTGCTTAGCAAGAGTAGCTGCCACACGTCCAAAGCTTTTTGGGGTAACCTCAACATCACATATATCACCAATATTATAGTAAGGACTTATTTTCCTAGAATCATCTAAAACAATCTCTAAAGAAGAATATCTAATTGATTCTACAATTAACTTCTGTGCAAAAACTTTTATTTCACCAGTAACCCTATTCATTGTTACTTTTACATTTTGAGAGGCTCCTTGATTTGCGTAGTTTTTTTTATATGCTGCTATGAGAGCATCTTCTATTGTTGTGAAGATTAGATCTTCACTTATTCCTTTATCTTTAACTATTGTTTTAAGTGCATCTATAAATTCTTTATTCATGGATATCCCCCTAAGATATTTCCTCTAAATTTATATTTTTTATCATATTGAGGTCAAATTCTAACTCTCTATTTTCAACTTTAACTTTAATGCCATGATCATTAACATTAACTAAAATTCCAATATATTTCTTAACACCTTCGAAACTTTTTGATAGTCTAACACAAACAACCTTGTTTATTGCATCCATCATTTGCTTTAAAGTGTATAATTTCCTGTTTATCCCAGGAGAAGATACCTCCAAAAAGAATTTATCATTTATCTCAAGACTATCTATAATGAAATTTATAGTTTTTGCAACAATCTCACAATCTTTAACAGTAATCTTCTCGTTTATATCTTCATGGGTAATCATTACCCTTAGATAATTGTGACCAAGTTCATTTACATACTCAATATGATAAATTTCATATCCTAAATCATCTATAGAGCTACTAATATTTTCTCTAATTAAGTTAACCAAACTATCCAAAACTACCTTCCTCTTTTATTATAAAAATTTTCCATCGTAAAATACAGAGAGAGCAGGTCTTAAAACCTACTCTCTCTCAAATAAATAATGCAAATAAACATTGTATTATCGAATTATAGCACAGTTATATTTTCATTGCAACTATTTAATATTAGAACTATATTTAGTTTAATATATTATTTAAATCTTTTTCTAGTGTAAAAATATCTGCATTTTTAGTATTATGTGTTTAGCAAAGCGAATCTATAATGGAATAATAAAAATTCTCTGATACCAATCTATAATGGTTTCAGAGAATTTCGATTTTATGATTCTATTTCCATCACGTTCTTATCTGTAAAAAATCACTCTAAAATTGTAAATTCATTGACAATTGATTATTTTCAGGCAAATCTCTTATACATCCATGGGACTGAAGTGTTTCAATTACTGTTTTAGATACCTTTGCTCTATTTTTCAAATCCTGAATAGATATAAATTCACAAAATCTACCAGCCTCATATAAATTTTTTGCGGCTGTAGCACCAACTCCTTGCAATGCATTAATAGGTGGAAGTATTCCTCCATCTTCTATCTTAAAATCATTGTAATGTGATTTATATAAGTCTACCTTATAGAATTTAACATCTCGTGCATATGCTTCCAAAGCTATCTCAAGTACTGTCAAAAGTCCTTTATCTTTTTGAGTTAAATTATTTCCTAAAGCATTTAATTGACCAATTTTCTCTTTAATAAACTCTGCTCCATTACAAATTAAATTTGCATCAAACTCATCAGCTCTAACAGTAAAATAAGCAGTATAATACTCAATCGGATAATAAACCTTATAATAAGCAATTCTAACAGCCATCATAACATAAGCTACAGCATGACCCTTAGGAAACATATACTTAATTCTTCTACAAGACTCAATATACCAAGACTCTATTTTATTTTCTGCCATTATATCCTCATATTCTTTTGTTAGACCTTTACCTTTACGCACACTTTCCATAATATCAAATGCTTTCTTAGCTGGTAGTCCTTTATAAACCAAATAAACCATAATATCATCTCTTGTGGATATACAATCTTTAAGTGTTGTATATCCTTTCATAATAAATTCCTGAGCATTATTAATCCAAACATCTGTTCCATGTGATAAACCCGATATTCTTACAAGGTCTGAAAACGTTGTCGGCTTGGTATCAAGTAACATTTGCCGTACAAACTTAGTCCCAAATTCAGGAATTCCAAGCGTACCTACAGAACAGTCTATATATCCTGGCTCCATATTAAGAGCAGATATACCAGTAAATAAACTAAGCACTTTTTCATCATTTAACGGTATTTCTTGAGGATTCAATCCTGTTAAATCTTTAAGCATCTTAAGCATAGTTGGATCATCATGTCCAAGAATATCAAGTTTTAATAAACGTCCACTTATTGAGTGATAATCAAAATGAGTAGTTATTACATCTGCATCCATATCGTCTGCTGGATGTTGTATCGGTGTAAAATTAAATATATCATTATCTTTAGGTACAACCATTATACCCCCTGGATGTTGGCCAGTTGTTCTTTTAACTCCCGTTAATCCTTTGGATAACCTCTCAATTTCTGGTTGAGGTACTCTAATACCCATTTCTTCTATGTATTTTTTAACATAACCATAGGCTGTTTTATCAGCAATAGTACCAATAGTGCCTGCTCTAAACACATAACCTTTACCAAATAACTCCTCAGTATATTTATGAACCAATGGTTGATATTCTCCAGAAAAATTTAAATCAATATCAGGCTCTTTATCTCCATCAAATCCTAAAAAGGTTTCAAATGGAATATCAAATCCATCTCTTAAATATTCTGTACCACATTTAACACAATCTTTTGATGGTAAATCTACTCCAGCATTAACACTACCATCTGATATAAATTCTGTGTCCTTACATTTTGGACAAACATAATGGGGTGGAAGTCCATTAACCTCAGTTATTCCACAAAATGTCGCAACAATCGATGATCCAACAGATCCTCTTGAACCAACTAAGTATCCATCGTCTAAGGACTTTTTAACAAGTTTATGTGCAATTAAATAAAGTACAGCATATCCATTCGATATAATAGAATTCAATTCCTTATCAAGCCTATCTTTTATTATTTGATGAAGATTTTCTCCATAAATAGAGTGAGCCTTTTCATAAGCCATCATCCTTATCTCATCATCTGATCCTTCTATCTTAGGAGGAAAAGTTCCATTTGGTATTGGCAAAATTTCATCAACCATATCATTAATCTTGCTTGGATTTAAAAGTATAACTTCATCTCTAACATCCTTTGACAAAAATTCAAACTCTTTAAACATTTCATCAGTAGTTCTTAAATATAAACTCGTATCATCTAAATTTACTTTAAAATTCTGACAAACCCTTAAAATATTTCTATAAATATTATCCTTCTTTTCTATATAATGAGCATTTGAAACAGCAACTACTAATTTTTCATTTTTCTTCCCTAACTTATAAATTTCCTTTATAACATCTTCAATCTCTTTATAATCTTTAAATCTCTCAGATCTAATCTGCTCTGTACAATTAACAGGAGGAGAAATTTCAAAATAATCATAAAAGTCTATTATATCATTAATCCTATCATCATCTAAATAATCAGTAATAGCCTTAAATATTTCTCCTTCTCTAAATGATGCACCTATTAATATACCTTCTCGGTGCTTCAATATCTCACTCTTTGGAATTCTCGATGTCTTAAAAAAATATTCCAAATGACCCTTAGATACAAGCTTATATATATTTTTTAAACCATTATAATCTTTTGCAAGCAATACAGTTTGATATGTAAAAATTTTTGATATATGTATATTTTCTCTATACTTCTTATTCAGATCCTCTAAACTCAAAATCTCTTGTGATTTTAATCGCTCAAAACATTTAATTAAAATCATCGCTGTTGCTTTAGCATCATCTACCGCTCTATGATGATTATCAAGAGGTATTGCTAAATGTTTAGCAACTACATTTAACCTATATCTCTTAAGTTCAGGAAATAAGAATTTACATATGTCTATAGTATCAAGTAAAGAATTTTTAAAACTATATCCAAATTTATTACCATTTCTCCTAATAAACGACATATCAAAATCTATGTTGTGAGCAACAAGTATTGCTCCAGAACAAAAATCATAAAATTCTCCAATAATATTTTCAATAATAGGAGCACCTGCTACCATTTCATTACTTATTGATGTTAATTCTGTAATTTTATACGGTATATTCATCTCTGGATTAACAAATGTAGAAAATTCATCTACAATTTCTCCATTTATAATTTTAACAGCACCAATCTCAATTATTTTTTCATTCACATTTGAAAATCCCGTGGTTTCAATATCAAAAACTACAAAAGTATCATTAATTGTTTTACCAAAATCATCATTAATTAATGGTTTCAAATCATCAACCATATTAATCTCTATACCATAAATAGGTTTAATCCCAAACTTTTTAGAAGCATCCATAACATTTGGATATGCTTGAACTACATTATGATCAGTAATTGCTACTGATTTATGTCCCCAATCTTTCAAAGTTTTAAATAATGCATTAACATTAATCACAGAATCCATTGTGCTAAGATTTGTATGAGAATGTAATTCAATTCGTTTTTCTCCATAATCATCTCTTCGTTCTATCTTACTAATAGAACTAATATTATACGCAATAATTGCTAATTCATTTGTGAAGTTATCCATCACAACCTCACCTTTAATTTTAACATTGGAATCATTTTTCACTTTGTCTAAAATATTTTCATTATCTTTTAATCTCAAAAAATACTTTACATTTATAGATGATGTATCATCATTGATATAAAAATTAAGAATTTTTTTACCTGTTTTAGTTGTCAAAACTTTTTGGTTAAAGATACATCCTTGAATAACTATATTTTTTTCAGGAATAGTAATCGAAGATATCTCAATCGCATTTTCAAGAATTTGTTTCCCAACAATGACACTATCATCTGAGTACTTATTATTATCTACCTTAACCTTACTATTAAAAAAAACTGGATCATTAGGGATAGAATCAATAGTTTTATTTTCAACAATTATATCATCTTTAATAAAATCTTCTTTCTGATTACCATAAACAATTTCTATATTCACATCTATATTGAAGAAATATTTAACAAAACCTTCAAGCTCGATATTTACATTATTGTTATTAAACTTATTTATTATAAAATTATTTGACGATATATAAATCAGTTTACTATCAACTACATTAGGTTTCACAAAAAAAACTGGATAAAATATTGGATTAGTGAACTTAACATACTCAAGAAATGAATCATAATTATTATGTAAAAAATCATCCACAGATTTAGAATAGCAGTTTTTTATTAAAATAATTTCATAATTAAAATTTTTATCTACTTGATTTCTAAGTTTTGCTTTCAAATCATCCTTATTAAAATCATCTTCGTATTCAATATAAATTAAAACATTTCTCTTATCTTCCCAAATTTCTATTTTTAAAACTTTCATTATTCCCACTCACCCATAATATCACAATTTAAAAGAGAGGAATTACTTCCTCTCTTTATAATGTATCTATTTCCTTTTTCAATTCATCTAATAGATATTCCTCTTTAACTTTTCTAAGTATTTCACCTTTTTTAAAAATTAATCCTTCACCATTTCCACCAGCTACTCCAATATCAGCCTCTCTAGCCTCACCTGGTCCATTAACAGCACATCCCATTACAGCAATAGTTATATTTTTATCTATATCTTTTGTCAACTGCTCAACTTTGTTAGCGAGATCTATAAGATTAAACTTTGTTCTAGAACAAGTTGGACAAGAGATCAAATTCACACCCTTATTATAAATATTCAAAGATTTTAATATTTCCTTGCTAACTTTAACCTCATTTACAGGATCATCAGTTAAAGAAACCCTAATAGTATCACCTATACCATTATGTAATAAAGTTCCAATACCTATGCTTGATTTAACAGCACCTGATAAAAACAAACCTGCTTCAGTAACGCCTAAATGCAATGGATAATCAACAGCACTTGAAATTTTTTTATAGGACTCAATCATCATCTCAACATCAGATGATTTGACAGAAATAACTATATTCCTAAAACCAAACTTTTCCAACAAATCAACATTTTTTAAAGCACTTTCAACTAATGCATCAGTAGTCTTTTTCCCATACCTGCTGAGAATATCCTTTTGTAGAGAACCACCGTTAACTCCAATTCTTATAGGAACTCCATATTCCTCACAAGCATTAACAACTTCTCGTATCTTATCTTCATTACCAATATTTCCAGGATTTATCCTAACTTTATCAATTCCATTTTTTATACAAGCCAACGCTATCCTATAATCAAATTGAATATCCGCAACTAAAGGAATATTTGTATTTTTTTTAATCTTAGAAATACAATCCACTTCTTGATTATCAGTAATGGCAATTCTAACTATATTACAACCTTCTTTTTCTAAAACATTAATTTGATTTATAGTTGCATTTACATCCTTAGTATTAGTATTAGTCATAGATTGAATTGCTATTGGATTGCATCCACCAATCATTACATTTCCTATCCTAACTTCCTTTTTTAAAATTCTATCCAACTTAAAACCATTCCTTACTTAAAATAAAAATTATAAACTCACAGGAAAAAATATATCCTTCAAAGTAACAAAAATCATTAACAAAATCAATAAAGTAAATCCAACATAATTTATCTTAGCTAAAATATCCTGCTTAATTCGTTTTTTAGATACCAATTCTATAAAATTAACTACAACAGCTCCGCCATCCAAAGCTGGAAAAGGTATCAAATTAAAAATACCTAAATTTACACTTAAGAAAGCTGTAAAATTTAATAACTGTTGTATACCAGCTTTAGCTGCTTGACCAGAAACCTTAAAAATAGTTATTGGTCCACTTAAATCCTTAACAGATGCTTTGCCTGTTATAAGTTGCGCCAAAGAAGATAATACTTGTTTAATTTCTGAAAAAGTCTGCTTAAATCCATTAAACACAGCTTCAAAAAAACCAGGATTTTCTATAAATTTTGGTTTTATACCTATAATCAAAGAATTATTTTCAATCTTTGGGAAAACATCAAAATTCATCTTCTGGTTATCTCTTAAAACTCCTATATTAATCTTTTCTTTACTTTCAGATGTTTGCAATCTAAATACAAACTCATTCCAATTCAAAAACTTTTTAGAGTTTATTGACACCAATTCATCTCCAACCTTTAAGCCAGCAACCTCAGCTGGACTACCTTCAATAACCTCATTTATTACTGTGGAAGTATACCCAGTGAATGCACTAATACCCCCAAAAATTAAAAACGCTAAAATAAAATTCATGACTGGACCAGCTAAAATTATGGATATCTTTCTCAAGGGACTCTTATGTATGTACGCTCTATCTTTGTCGTAATGGCTAACTTCATCATCAGACTCATCATACTCCCCTAACATTTTAACATATCCTCCAATAGGTAATAATCTTATAGAGTACATAGTTTCCTTGCCTTTGATTTTAAATATTAATGGTCCCATTCCTATAGCAAATTCTTCAACTAAAACTCCATTCATCTTAGCCACTATAAAATGACCAAACTCATGACCTACTATAAGAATACCAAAACTTAATACAACCAAAAGTATTACAATTAAATTACTCATTTAATGCTCCTTTATATAAAAATTTGCGAATAAATAAATACCACAATAGATATGAGCAAAATGCTATCAAACCTATCTAATATACCACCATGTCCGGGGATCAAATTACTAAAATTTTTAATATCCACAAACCTTTTTATAGATGATGCGATCAAATCTCCTATTTGACCAATAACTCCTATTATAAAACTCAATAAAATTAGATTAATTATCGGAATATCCAATTTATCCATAAAAATGGTACCATAAAGAACAATAACTATAATGCAACTTATAACTCCCCCAGCAAATCCCTCTATTGTTTTGTTTGGACTTATTCTTTCAATCAATTTATGCCTACCAAAATTTTTACCAATTACATATGCCATAGTATCTGTTGTCCATGCACACAAAAAAACAATCCATGGTAGATAATTATTTATTTCACTTAATATAAAAATAAAACTAAACGGTATTACTATATAAAAAACAGCTATAAAACTCAAACTTATATCTATAATGTGATTTTTATAATCTAATAAAAAACATAGCAATACAAGTAAAAATAAAAGTACTAAAATATTTATGTATTCAATCCCTAATATATAATATATTATTGCAAAAAAAATAAGTAAACATATATTAATTTTTAAATTTTTTTTCATGAAAACATTTGAAAACTCAATTAAAGATAAGATGGTAATAGTAAACATCACAATTTTTAAAAACATACCACCTAAAATTAATGATATAATTATTGGGATAATTATTAATGATCCTATATATCTTTTATTTATTTTTGAAAAATCAATTCCCATCGTCTACCTTTCCAAAGCGTCTTTTCCTTTTTTTAAAACTCTCTAAAGCATCATATAAATCTGATTTTTTAAAATCTGGCCAAAACACATCTGTATACCAAAACTCAGTATAAGCACACTGCCACAATAAAAAATTGCTTAACCTATACTCACCACTAGTTCGAATCAATAAATCTGGATCTGGTATATCATATGTATACAAATACTTTGAAAATAATTTTTCATCAATATCATCAATATCTAATTTCGAATTTTTAGCATCTTCAGCTAAATTCTTAACAGCCCTCAATATTTCATTCCTTGCCCCGTAATTTATAGCAAGTGTTAAAACCATTTTAGAATTATTTTTAGTTTCATTAATTACAAATGCTATCAATTTCATTGTTTTCTTTGGTAATTTACTAACGTCGCCAATAACATTTAATCTTATATTTTTTTGCATCAAATCATCTAGTCTTTCAGTTAAATATTTATTTAATAATAACATTAAATTATTAACTTCAAAGGCTGGACGTTTCCAATTTTCAGTAGAAAATACATATAATGTTATGTACTTAATATTAAGATCCTTACATTGATCTATAAGCATTTCTAAATTTTCGACCCCGGCTTTATGGCCTTCAGTTCTTGAAAGATTTCTATTTTTTGCCCATCTCCCATTACCATCTAAAATTATAGCTATATGATTAGGAAGATTACCATGTTTCAAATTCAATTTCAATCGAACCTTCCTAAATTGACATTATTTCTTTTTCTTTATTTGCAACTATTTCATCCACTTTTTTAACAAATTTATCCGTCTGTTTTTGTATATCATCTTCCGCTTTTTTTAAATCATCTTCTGTTATTGATCCATCTTTTTTCAATAATTTAACTTTATCGTTAGCATCTCTTCTTAAAGCTCTTAACGCAACTTTTGAATCTTCAGCAATCTTTTTAGCTTTTTTAACAGTATTTCTCCTCGTCTCCTCTGTCATTTCAGGAATAATTAATCTTATTGATGATCCATCGTTGTTTGGCATTAATCCTAAATCTGATTTTAATATAGCTTTTTCAATATCTTTTAGAATATTTTTTTCCCACGGTTGAATCATTAATATTCTAGACTCTGGTGTAGAAATATTAGCAAGCTGATTAAGTCTAGTCATAACTCCATAATACTCAACTTCCACTCTATCAAGCATATTTGGATTAGCTCTTCCTACCCTGACAGAGCCTAACTCTTCTACCAATACATCCATAGTTTTTAACATTTTTTCTTTCAATACATCCACTATTTGACTAATCATACTAAACACCTCACTTATTTACTTACAAAGGTTCCTATTTTTTCGCCTTTAACTGCTTTTAATATATTTCCTTCAATATCTAAATTAAAAACAATTATTGGTATATTATTATCCATACACAACGATGTAGCAGTCGAATCCATAACCTGTAAATTATTTTTTAAAATTTCCAAATAACTTAATTCGTTGTATCTTATAGCATCATCATATTTCATTGGATCTTTATTATATATACCATCTACTTTTTTTGCAAGAAGTATAACCTCTGCTTCAATTTCTGCTGCTCTTAATGCCGCAGCTGTATCTGTTGAAAAAAATGGATTACCTGTACCAGATGAAAATATTACAACCCTACCTTTTTCTAGATGTCTTACAGCTTTTCTCCTTATATATGGTTCCGCTATCTGTTTTATTTCTAACGCACTTAATACTCTAGTAATTATACCATACTCTTCCAATGAATCCTGTAGAGCTAATGAATTTATGCATGTAGCAAGCATACCCATATGATCCGCAGTTGTTCGATCCATACCACGCCCAGCTCTACCTCTCCATATATTTCCACCACCAACAACAACGCCTACTTCTAAACCATTATCTTTAAGTTCTTTTATTTCTCTAGCAATCCTTCTGCATACTTCAAAATCTATTCCAAATCCTATATTACCCGCAAGTGCCTCACCAGATAATTTCAACAAAACTCTTTTAAACTTATACTCCATTTTTCCCCCTATATAAACTTAAATTAATTTCAAAAAAAGAGAACAATGCCAAACATGTTCTCTTTAATAAAACAACTCCTATTTATTACCTTTATTCATCTGTTTCTGAACTTCTTCAGCAAAATTCTCTTCGATTTTTTCTATACCTTCCCCTTTTTCAAAACGAGAAAAACGTATAATTTGAATTTTTGAGCCTAATTCTTTAGATTTATTTTTAATAAACTTTGCAACTGTTAAATCTGGATCTTTAACAAAACTTTGTTCAGTTAAACAAACTTCCTGATAATATTTTTTGATTCTTCCTTCAACCATTTTTTCAACTACTTGTTCTGGTTTTCCTTCATTTAGAGCTTGAGTTTTCAAAATTTGACGTTCTTTTTCAACCACTAATTGATCTACACTATTAACATCTAAAAATAGAGGATTACTAGCAGCTATTTGCATACAAATATCTTTAGCAACTTTAAAAACATCCTCACTTTTATTATCACTCTCTAACTCAACTATAACACCAATCTTACCATCACCATGAATATAAGTATTAATAACTCCATTATTAGCTGAATAATTAACCACTCTTCTTAATGATATATTTTCTCCAAGTTTGGATACTAACCCAATAATAGCATCTTTAACAGTACTAAACTCCTGATTAAACTTATAGTTTAAGCTCTCAATTGTTTGAACATCATCACACTGATTTTCGGAAGCTATCTCACAAATTTCTTTGGATAATTTTACAAATAATGGGTTAATAGCTACAAAATCTGTTTCACAATTCAATTCAACTAAAGTCCCTTTAGAAAAATCTGTGCTAACATAAGAAGAAACAACCCCTTCAGCAGCAACTCTTCCAGCTTTTTTAGCTGCCGATGCTAGACCTTTTTCTCTTAAAACATCTATAGCTTTTTCAAGGTCACCATCTGTTTCAGATAGAGCCTTCTTACAATCCATCATTCCAGCTCCAGTTAATTCTCTCAGCTCTTTAACCAATTGTGTAGTTACCATTGTATATTCCTCCTTTTAAGCTTCTTGAGTCTCTTGAACTTCCTCTATGACGTCTACACCCTGTCTTCCTTCAACAATAGCATCAGCTATTTTACTAGTTATTAATTTTACAGCTCTTATTGCGTCATCATTTCCTGGAATAGGAAAATCTATTTCATCTGGATCACAGTTTGTATCCACAACTGATACAATAGGAATCCCTAATTTTTTTGCTTCATAAATAGCATTTCTCTCTTTTTTAGGGTCTATTATAAACATTGCTCCAATATTATTAGCATCTAAATTCTTTATCCCACCTAAATTTCTTTCTAATTTTTCCCTTTCAGAACGAAGCTTTATAACCTCTTTCTTTAACATCAAAGAAAATGTTCCATTCTCTTCCATTTCTTTCAAAGTTTCAAGACGTTTAATCCTATTCTTGATAGTCCTAAAATTAGTCAGCATTCCTCCTAACCATCTATGGTTAACATAATGCATTCCTACTCTCTGTGCTTCTTCTCCTATTGTTTCTTGAGCCTGTTTCTTCGTTCCAACAAACAAAATATCTTTACCTTCTGTAGCCAAACTCCTTACAAACTCATATGCTTCTTCTAATTTCTTAACAGTTTTTTGTAAATCTATTATATATATTCCATTTCTTTCTGCAAAAATAAATCTACTCATTTTAGGATTCCATCTTCTTGTTTGATGTCCAAAATGAACACCAGCTTCTAATAATTGTTTCATTGAAATAATTGACATATTTAAAATCCTCCATTTGGTTAAATCTTCCACTATCTATACTCCAAACCAAACCTAATCCAAAGGCACCAAAGTTTAAATTAGAGAGTGTGCTTAATTACGTTAATAATATACCATATAGCTAATCAAGCATCAATAAAAATTTTTATTTATCTTTACAATCTTGATCAATACATTCATAGAACTCCTGTTTTCTTTTAATTTTCTTAACTGTAATACCACCACATTTAGGACACTTAACATTGCTCGGTTCATTCCATGATATAAAATCACATTCAGGATACTTACTGCATCCATAGAATACTTTTCCTTTTTTACTCTTCCTAACATTGATTTCCCCACCACATTTAGGACATGGAATGTTCAATTTTTGAATAATAGACTTAGTATTTTTACATTCCGGATATCCTGGACATGCTAGAAAAACACCATATCTACTATGTTTTTTAACCATATTACGCCCACATTTATCACATAAAACATCAGTAACTTCGTCTTCAATCACAACCTTCTTAACTGTATTCTCGGCTATATCAATTTTTTCTTTTAGTGGTTTATAGAACTCATGAACTATACTTTTCCAACTTGCTTTACCTTCTTCTATCCCATCTAATTTTTTTTCCATGTCAGCTGTAAATTCTATATCAACAATCTCTGTAAAATTATTTTTTATTAAATCATTGACTATAATTCCTAATTCTGTTGGAACAAATTGTTTATTTTGACGTTTTAAATACATACGATCGAAAAGAGTACTTATAGTTGGAACGTAAGTACTTGGTCTTCCTATAGATTTTTCTTCCAATAATTTAACAAAAGATGCTTCGGTATATCTTGGAGGTGGTTGTGTGAAATGTTCTATACTTTCCACTTTAACATTCTTTAATTCTTCCCCTTCTTCAAATGCTGGAAGTATTAAGTCTTTATCATCCTTATCAACTTCATAAACTTTCAAAAATCCATCAAATTGCAACTGAGATCCATTTAATTTAAATAAATAATCTCCATTTTTTATACTAATAGCCATTGTATTGTATACAGCATTACGCATCTGACTTGCCAAAAATCTTCTCCATATTAGAGAATATAACTTATACTGATCATCTTTTAAAGTTTGCTTTGCAATATCTGGTGTAATTTCTACATTGGTAGGTCTTATAGCTTCATGTGCATCTTGAATATTTTTATTATTCTTCCCATATTGCCTCGGTATATCAAGTTTATATTTGTCTCCATATACTTTAGCCACAAATTCATTTACTTGATTTAAAGAATCAGCCGATAATCTAACAGAATCCGTTCTCATATAAGTGATTAATCCTACAACTCCATATCCTTTAACCTCAACTCCCTCATATAGTGACTGAGCAACAGACATAGTCCTCTTTGTCTGAAAATTTAATTTCTTATAAGCCTCTTGCTGAAGGGTACTTGTAGTAAAAGGTGGTGATGGATACTTATTTTTTGAGCCTTCCTTTATTTCATCTACAATATACTTTCCTTCGGACAACTCATCTAATATTTCTAAAACTTTATTTTCTGTTAATTCATCCAATTTTTCCTTGTGCTTAGAATGAAGTTTGAACACATATTTCTTAGAATTCTTTTTTCCACTGCCTTCTATCGTAAAATATTGTTTAACTTCAAAACTATTTATTTCATTTTCTCTATCACATATTAACTTCAGAGCTGCGGACTGCACCCTACCAGCACTCAACTTAGGCTTCACTGTTTTCCATAAAATAGGACTTATACCATATCCAACTAATCTATCTACTACTCTTCTAGCCTGCTGAGCATTAACTAAATTCAAATTAATACTTCTAGCATTTTTAATAGAGTTTTTTATGGTTGTTTTTGTTATTTCATTAAATTCAACTCTACATTTATCATCAACATCAATCCCTAATATATAAGCTAAATGCCAAGATATAGCCTCACCTTCCCTATCTGGGTCAGTTGCTAAAAAAACTTTTTCACTCTTTTTAGAAGCCTTTTTAAGTGATTTAATTAAATCAGCTTTTCCCCTAACATTTATGTAATTTGGTTCATAATTATCTTCAACAGATACTCCTAATCGACTCTTAGGCAAATCTCTAATATGTCCCATTGATGCTACAACTTCATAATTCAATCCCAAATATTTTTTTATAGTCTTAGCTTTTGCTGGCGATTCAACGATAACTAAATATTTTGCCATAGTTTAATCCCAAAGGATTGATAATCCCCCCATTTCAATTAAACAACATTATCAAAAGTAATAATTTTTAAAATATAATATATTTTTTTTCACATATAGTCAATCACAAAAAATAATTTATATGATAATAAAATTATTTTTAAATTACTTTTAATTGATAAAAGTTACCTACAGATGCTTCTATAATATTTAAATTTTCAAGCTCAAATAATATCTTATAAATATCTACTACACTAATTCCTGTTTCATTAGCAATTTCATCAATATTACTAGGTTTCTTCTTTATCAATGAAAATACTTTATACTTGAAAGGATCAGATAGTAATTTTTCATGATTCCCATAATTAATACTAGTAGTATTGCTATTTAATTTAAAAATATCATACAAATCTTTAATTTCTGAAATTATATGAGCTCCATCTCTTATCAACTTATTGCACCCCATACTTTTATCCCAAAAAATTGGACCTGGTACCGCTGCTATATCTTTTCCATAATCTAACGCATATTTTACAGTAATCATAGTTCCACTTTTTTCTCTAGCTTCAACAACAATAAGTCCATCCCCAATAGCACTAATTATACGATTGCGTTGAGGGAAATTAAATTTATCAGGTTTTGTATACACATCGTATTCAGACAATATACACCCCTTATCCCCTATTTCATCAAAGTACTTAAAATTCTCCTTTGGGTAATAGTTTAATAATCCAGATCCAAGTACACATATAGGCATGCCATTACTTTCTAAACAAATTTTATGAGATAATATATCAATTCCTCTTGCTCCACCACTAACTACACCAACATTATTTACACTTAATTCTCTCGATATTTTTTTGCAAACTTCTTCTCCATATGGTGTAGCATTTCGAGTCCCTATAATAGATATACAATATGCATCTAATAAATCTATATTTCCCTTATAAAATATAGAAAATGGTTTGTTATCAATATCCTTTAATTTATTTGGATAATTATCATCACCATATTTCACAAATTTTATATTATATTTATCCAAGATATTGCTGTATTTATGCAAATCAAAATCATCTTTTAATTGCTTATAAGTTTTAACAAACCTGTCATACTCATTTAAATTTATATAATTTAAATTTCCATTTTCTATTAACTCCTTGTACACTTCTTCAGATGTTTTAAAATCTTCTATTAATTTAATCTTAATATTTGAACTTACATTTGTTTTTAAAATCCAATAATCATAAAAATTCATGATTACCCTCCATCAAATAATCTGATTACTTATAAACTTTCTATAATTTATAACTTCCATTATATGTTCATCATTAATATTTTCACTTTGATTTAAGTCTGCTATTGTTCTTGCTATTTTTAATATTTTAAAATATGAACGAGTCGATATATTTTCTTTACGATAGATTGTTTCAAGAATTTGTTTGCTAGATGAACTTAACTCACAAAATTTATCAACTAAATCATTATTCATTTGAGAATTATATTTAATCCCAAATTTTTTTAATCGAAAATATTGAATTTCCCGTGCTTTTACTACAGTCTCCAAAATCTTTTTGCTAGTTACTCTCATGTCTTTTTTGTTTCCTACATCAACATAATCAATCACAGGAGTATATGAAAATATATCAATGCGATCGAGTAAACTCTTAGAAATTTTATTTATGTATCTTTCTCTTTTCACAGTATCACAAACACATTGTTTTATAGCACTATTGTTTAAATAATTACCGCATGGACAAAGGTTCGTCGCTCCTAACAATATAAAATTACTTGGAAATTCTATCATTTCATTATTTTTATTTAATTGTATCTTTCTATCTTCTAAAACTTTTCTTAAAACTTCTAGAGTCTCACGTTTAAACTCAAGCATTTCATCTAAAAATAAAACACCGTTATTGCTCAAAATCATTTCGCCCACTTTATTTTCACGACCACTGCCAATCAATGAACTTTTAGAAATCGTATGACTTACTTCTCTAAATACAGGTTGTCTATAATTTTCTTGTATTGAAGTAAAATTATAAATTCTTCCTTTATCCAGACTTTCCTCATATGTAAGATTAGGTAAAATTGATTTAAATGATTTTGCAAGCATAGTCTTACCACTTCCAACTGGACCATAGAGTATTATATTATGAAATCCAGCTGCTGCTATTTGGATAGCTCTTTTGCTACTAACATGTCCCAAAACATCTTCCAAATTTATATTATCCTTCACAATATTACAACTATTATCGCGTCTTAAGTTAGTATTATTATTAACTACTCCCTTCTCAGCATAATCTACAAAGCTTTTAAAATTATTAAAATAATTTATATCTGTGTTTTGTATGATTTTTGTTTCAAAATAATTATCCTCAGATAAAACATAGCTATTATACCCATCATCTTTTCCGTCCAAAATAATTGGTATACTCCCCTTGATACCTTTGATATGCCCATCTAATGACAATTCTCCAAGTATTATTGTATTAAACAGATTTTTAATTGGATTTATTTGTTTAGAACATATAAGTATTCCCGTTGCTATGCAAAGATCTAAAAGCGATCCTTCTTTTCTAATGTTCGCTGGTGCTAAATTAACAGTAATTTTCCCAAGAGGAAATTTAAAACCACTATTTAGAATTGCACTTCTTACTCTCTCCCTAGATTCTTTAATCTCAACATTAGGTAGTCCCACTATATTAAAAGATGGTATCCCCTTTGTAATAGATACCTCTATATCTATAATCCGTCCTTTTATATAATTGAAGGTAGCACTCTTCAATGAAATTACCAAATTTTATCACCCCTCAGTCGGAGTATTACAATAGAAAATAATTTTATTCACCAACATATAGTATTTTTGAATTAATTTTTGTAAAATATAAATTACATTTAGTATTTTATAATCGCTGTTATAATTATTGAAGGAGTATTTTATGACAATATTAGTTTTAGCATTCTCGTGGGTATGTATATCTTTAAACATATTAAGTGTATTAATTATGATATTTCTAGAAAGAAAAGACATTAGGAGTATACAATCTTGGATTCTTGCATTTTTATTGCTACCTCCTATATTTTCTCTCTACATATATTTCATATTTGGATGTGGTCCCAAATTAAATAAGAAGAAGATAGAAAAAAGGAACTACAGAATTTTTAATGAGCTGGAAAAAATGATCGATTATAGCGAATACGATTCATTACCAGATGATCCAAACTTGGATACTTCTATTGCAAAATTTAATTTTCTTCATAATAAATCGGCCATAACACAGTTCAATGATATAAAAATTTTTAACACAGCTTACGATAAATTTGAGGATCTCATTAAAACTATTAAGAGTGCTAAACACACAATCCATATCCTCTATTACATAATTAAAAATGATAATATAGGAAATCTTCTAATTGATACTTTAATAAATAAAGTAAAGGAAGGTGTAAAAGTAAGAGTAATCTACGATGATGTGGGTTGTATTTGCGTTTCTAAGTCCCTATTTAAAAAACTTACAAACGCTGGAGGAGAAGTTTATCCATTCTTTCCTTCATATTTGAAATTTATAAATCTTAATCTTAATTACAGAAATCATCGTAAAATAGTTGTTATAGATGGAAAAATAGGATATGTCGGTGGTGTAAATGTCGGAGATGAGTATATGTCTTTACACAAGAGGCTCAGACCTTGGAAAGATTGCCATGTTAAAATTATTGGTGAAGCCGTTAATTTCCTCCAACTCCAATTCATACAAGACTTATCTTATGTAAGTAATCATAGAATTGAAACGGAAAATAACTTTATGGAAAAATATTTTCCCAAATCTGAAATTAAAAATAAAACATGTGCGCAAATCGTTGCAAGTGGTCCAGACTCAAAGAATTATGAAAATATTAAATCATCATACACAAGAATGATCTATTGTGCTAAAAAAGAACTTTTAATTCAAACTCCGTATCTCGCATTTGATGATAATCTACTATCAGCAATCATAAGCACTGCTAAATCAGGGATTAAAGTCAAAATAATGATTCCAAAAATATATGATAAAAGAATTGTTTATAGGGCTTCAACATCTTATATCAATCAATTAATAGAATCTGGAATAGAAGTCTATTTATATAATGGATTTATACATTCAAAAGTTATTGTCATGGACGATAGTGTTACATCAGTCGGAACTGCCAATTTTAATATGAGAAGTTTTTCATTAAATTTTGAAATTAATGCATTTATTACGGATCTTGAAATAACTAGGCAGGTAAAAGAAATATTTTATGAAGATATAAACCATTCAATAAAATTAGATGAAAATTTTGAAAAAAACAAACCTCTATTAGTAAAACTAGAAGAATCCATATGTAGATTATTTGTTTTATTGTTTTAAAAGTGGAACTTAATTATTAAGTTCCACTTTTTTTATGTTAATGCTACAATTGTAAACAAATCTAGTATTTTAAAACTATCTAAAAATTTAAGGAGTTTAAATTATGATACATATTGAACAAATAACTGATTTTTTATCTACCATATATGAATTTATAAATAGCAGCTTCAGTTTTGATGATATTCAATCAAACAATGAAAACATACTTACAAAAACCTTTAATCAATTTAGAGATTTAACAGATCAAATACCTGAAGAACTAGAAAATCTTAAAAATAATATAATTATAAATCCAAATAATATGCAACTAGTAGATAAATACAAGCAATTCTTATTCTCTACCTCAATAAAAACAATTTTAGAACATTTAAAATCATTTTATATAGATTTTAAAAATATTTATCCCCAAATAAATAAGGGACAATTAGATTTAATATTAGGTTATTAAAGATAACTTTAATCTAGATGATTTAACACATTCTCTATTATTAATTTTTACATCTAAGTTATGTAGAACTTCATTGCCATCTATATCTTTTGATTTAATTATGGAAGCTTTCAAAATAAAAAATGATTTAGCTAAATTTTTAGGGCTCGATCATCTTAAAAATTATATTTTTAAGGAAGAGGTATTATCTGAGCAATTGCTAGTAGATAATTGTCCAATCTGTGGTGAAAAAGGTGCACCTTTTCATAATGCCCCATGCTATAACATGATTAACTATACTGATAATTTTTTGCCAAGTAAGTTGTGGATGAAATGTAATTCATGCGAAAATCTATATTCAAAATATTATCCTCATAAATTTTTTAATACTAATCATTCAATTAAAGTAATTAGAAATGGAGTTACCCCCACCCCATCCCATTTACAATCGAATGTTAGCACACATACATTAAGGAATTGGTGTGATATATTAAATAATATTTCTGAATATTCAAATGGAACTGATATTCTTGAAATTGGAATAGGCAAAGGAGCTCTAATAGCTACAGCGTTAGAATTTGGATACTCTATAGATTGTATAGAAATAGATGAAAATATTGCGTATGAAATTTCAAACATATTAAACCATGATATTATTTGTTGTGACTTCTTAAATTTTAGGACGGATAAAACATATGACATAATAACTATGGGAGATGTAATTGAACATTTATCAAATCCAATCAATGGGCTTAAAAAAGCTTATTCATTATTAAATGACGATGGTGTATTATGGATTTCAACACCAAACTATAATAGTGCATTTAACAAACTTCATAAAATAAATACTGCTATGTGGAATGAACCTTATCATTTAACTTATTTTTCTAAAACTGGCTTGGAAAATATTATAAAGAAATTAGGTTTTGAAATATTAGATTATCGTATCAGTATCAATTACAATGGATCAATGGAAATAATATTAAAAAAAGTAAGAATCTAGAATAAAACTAGATTCTTACTTTACATTATTACTCAATTTTTTATAATCCAAAAGCTTCTTTTAATCTTTCTGTCATTTCATCCATGGAAACTATATTATTCATTCCGATTGCTCTTCCAAATTTTTCTGCATTGGAAAGTAAATCAGATCCACAAATAAACAAATCAGCTGATCCTGAAGTAATGTCACCAATTGTAGTATGATCAACTTCTACATCTGTAATTCCAAGATTATTTAAAGCTTTCTTTGCATTCATTTCCATTAGAAAAGATGATCCAAGACCTGAACCACAAACACATAATATTTTTTTAATTTCTGCCATAATATCTATTCTCCTTTTTATTAATTTATATTTTATTTTAAGAATTCTTTTGACCTATTACCTTAATTTGATTCTACATTTTTTCTTCTAGCCACAAAATTATAAACAATTGGTATAACAAATAAAACTACAATTATTGCAAATAATCCATTGCCCGTAATAAATCTAGATAGATTACCAAACAAGATACCAACAACAGTAAAATCTGCATCAGAAAATGTTGTATTTGCAAAACCAAGAGATCCTAATACTGGAAGCAAAGCTGCAGATAAAAATGTAACCGCAATGCCATGTATTAACGACCCAATAACACATCCTTTTAAGCCTCCTGTCGCATTTCCACATACACCAGCGGTTGCACCACAGAAAAAGTGAACTACTGCCCCAGGTAAAATAATTGCTACTGCTAATCCAGCTTTACCCATAAAAGCTAAAGCTATTAACCCAATAATTCCTCCAACAAAAGAGCTTAAAAATCCAATCAACACCGCATTAGGTGCATATGGAAAAATTGTTGGACAATCTAATGCAGGCTTTGCATTTGGAACAAGTTTTTCTGAAATACCTTTAAAAGCAGGTAAAATTTCTCCAATCAACATACGAACACCAGATAATACAATGTAAATACCCCCAGAAAACGTAATCGAATTTATTATTGAATATAAAATCCAGTTACTTTCGCCAAAAATAGCTGAAGCTTCAACATTATGTCCAAAATTTGCAACCCCTGCAACAACTATATAACAAAAAAACATTACAATAGCAATCGATACCATATTATCTCTGAGAAAAGATAATCCTTTTGGGAATTTTACATCTTCAGTTGTACGCCCTTTATTATTTTTATTGCACAACTTCCCAATTTGTCCGCTTAACCAGTAACAACTACTTCCGAAGTGACCAAAAGCAAGAGAATCATCTCCAGTAATTTTTCTCATAATTGGTTGCATCAATGCAGGGAACATAGCCATAACAAATCCTAAAAGTAATGCTCCTCCCACAATGAGTTGCCATCCAGTTAATCCTGCTATTGACAAAATGATAGCGATCAAACAAGCCATATATAATGAATGGTGTCCTGTAAGAAAGATATATTTCCATCTAGAGAATCGTGCCATTACAATATTAGCACACATTCCCAATGCAAATATAGCAGAAGTTTCAACTGCAAATTCATTCAATCCAAGTGAGGTTATAGCCTCATTATTAGGCACTACTCCCTGTATACCAAATGCCAATTGAAATAAATCACCAAACGGAATGATTGCTGATTGAACAACAGAAGCTCCAGCATTCAATACAAGAAATCCTAAAATTGTTTTAATAGTTCCTTTGATAATAGATTGAAAATCCTTCTTTTGTAGTAATAATCCAAGCATCGCTATCAATCCTACAAAGATTGCAGGTGTAGATAAAATTTGTTGGATAATATTTAAAATATCTCGCATTGCTTCTCTTTCCTTCCTAACTAATTAAAATAACTATATAACTCTTCTGTATCACTTGATTTTAAGATTTTCTCAACTTTTTCCTTATTCTGTAGAATCTCAGAAATTTTCATTAGTGCATTCAGATGACTGCTAGAATCAGTTGCTGCCAATGTCAAAAATAATCGTGCTACGATATCTTCTTTATCAAATTTTACTTCATTCCTAAATAGAGTAATTGCAATTTGGCTTTTCAATACCCCATACTCTGGTCTTGCGTGTGGCAAAGCAATGTACGGTGCTATAATGATATAAGTTCCAAGCTTCTCAATTTCTGAAATAATAGCTTCTTTATATCTCGGTTCTACGCATCCATCTTCTTCAAGCGGAATCACCGACATCCTGATAGCTTCTTTCCAATTGCTAGCTCCATCTAGAATTCTTACATTTTTTTTATCTAGCAAATCCATACTTCACTATCTCCTTTCTGTTTCTTTATATAAAAATCATAACACTACAATATAAAAACTAGAAGTACAAATGTAATCATATAAATGTGCAAATAACAATACTCATCAAAAATAAAAGGACACCACCTAAAATGTGATGCCCTATAATATTTCATTCAAAATTTCAAAGACTCCTATTTCCGTACTAGCATTAACAATCCTTCTAATATTTTCTGAATTCTCAGCAATTTTAAAAACATCATTCAGAATTTTTAAATGTCTTTCATGATCTACTGTAGCCAAAACAAATATAATCTCAGCTCGTTTCCCTTCTTTAAAGAAAATTGGGTTTTTAAATATAGTCATAGAAATATCCATCCTATTTACCCCATCTTCAGGCTTTGCATGTGCAAGCATAACTCTATCAGTTATAAACATATAAGGTCCATAGTACATTGTTTGGGAAATCATAACGTCTAAATATCTTTTTTCTATACTTCCACTTTCAACAAGGTATTTGCCTGCAATATAAATGCTATCTTGCCACATAAAACTATCTTGAATTACTGCTATCTTTGATAAAGTTAGACATTCCAGTATTCCATTTTCCTTTTCTAATAAAGCAATATCAAGACTTTTTGACTGACCTTGTAAACAATGAATAATATCTTTCTTTAAATTATCATGCTGTGAATGATCTACATACTTTTTTATTGTATCAAATAATATATTGTAGATTTTATTCTTCTGTATTCCATTCACCATATAATGATTCAATATATAATCTTTATCTTCATCCATAAGTATAGGATTAACTACGATAACTGGAACTATACTTTTAATGTTCACCGTCGAAATTATGAGATCACAAATATTTTGTGCGTTAATTATATCTACAGCCGATACAACACCAACAATTTCTACATCTGAAATCAATTTAACTACTTCACGCTTTATCATATTCCCCGTTGAAGTTCCATTAACACACACAATTAATATACGGAGCTTGTTCCCTTGACATTTAGAAACCTTTAAATATGCACCAAAATGTAATGAAAGATAAGCTACTTCACTATCTGGTATTGGTAAACCAATCATTTGTTCTAAATATTGGGATACCTTTTTTGTAATATCAAACAAATTCGGATACTCTCTAACAATATCATCTCTCAATGGATTTCCAATTTGTATTCCATATTTATAACGATACATAGATGTTTTAATATGAACAAATAATGCCCGCTCTAGCTCCTCCTTATTTTCAAAATTAACACACGCAGTCCTTTCAAATTCTGTTACAAGAGATTTTGTAATTCCATATACTGATTGATCGGCTCTATCTTCAAAAAACTTATCTGTTACTACCGATACACGTGATCCGAGTAAATGAAGACTCAAATATACTTTTTCCTCCTCCTCTAACTCATAAAAATATTTTTCAACCAGTTGGAATTCTCTAGATCGAAAAATTTCATCCTTCTTTAATCCAGCAAAATATAATTTCTCTCTGCAATTACGCATAACAGGCATCAAAGCTGCCAAAGATAATAAGTCTCCTTCCATATATTCAACTTTCAATTCACTCTTCAATGAATTCAAACGCTCATAATGTTTATGTATCTCATCTCTATCGAAAAATTTAAGAGTTCCATTATCAAATAAAGGCCTCAAGGTATTGAAGTATAAAAAAAATAAAGCACATTTTCTAACAGCATCTCCACATACTTCATATCCTTTCTTAGCTTCATATTTTAAATCTAAATCGTATTCACGAAGCTTTTGGATAACAATCCTCATATCACCAAATACAGTATTCCGACTAACTTTACATGCATCCATAATATGATTTATATATACAGGATCCTTGCTATATATAATATAACAAATATTAATTTTAACTCTTTCTGAATGCAAGAACACATGATAATCTTCTGAACTTTTCTTCCCCAGAGATTCTTTAATTTTTAACTTGTCCTCTTGAGAAAGTAAAATTCCCTTTCCTCGCTCAACTCTAAGTTCTTTTATTCCTTGTTCGTCTAGCCATTCATTAATATTGCACAAATCATAATAAATACTCCTTCTAGACACTCCCGTTATATCTGCAATTTTCTTAAGTGAAACATAATCATTCTCCCTCAAAAGAACTTGTATAATTTTCTTACACCGTTCACTAAGGTTACACACTGCCATCCTTGCACCCCCAAACATAGAAAATAAAAAATTTACTATTTTAAAACATTATAAATTAAGATTAATTCCTTAACAATCATTTTAAAAATACTTATCTCTATTAAATTACATAAAACAATAGGACTTCTGATCCCTAAAAGCATATCAAAAGTCCTTTATTTATATAAATAACAATTTTTCATCTACTATATTTTATCGCATTATCCGTTCAATGTGCAGTGTGAGATACATGAGTTCTTCCTGTGATGTTTCAACATTTAAATTTTTCTGTATATAACTTGCTACCCTCTTTGCACAACTATAAGCTGCTAAATTTTCATCTATAACTGCTTTCAAAATATTTACATGTTGACCATCTAACATTTTATTATCCAAAACACGTTGTATGAAAAATTGTATATGTGTTAAAAATCTAGAGTAATGTATGGAATCTTCATTTATTTGCTTCCCAAAGGAAAACTGAATAATCCCACATATATCTTTTAATAAATTTACCGTACACAAAGTTTTTTTAATATTAAAATCTTGCATGCGAGCATTAACAATATGAAAAGCAATGTTACCACTCTCTTCTTCAGGTAAATTAATATTTAATTGCTTATTCAAAAATTTTCGAATTTTCTCTCCTACGACATATTCATTAGGATAAAATCTTTTCACTTCCCAAAGTAACCTATTAGGCAAGAATATATTTTTTTCATATCTCTCTAGAGCATACACTAAATGATCAAATAAAGTCACGAATAATTGATCACTTAAAGTATCAGGAAAGGATTCATAGGCAATTTGTAAAGCTTCTTCAATTATTTCAGCTGAGGAACTTGGAATATCTCTTAACAAACGTATATATTGCTTTGTTATATTTTCATCCTTCAATATGTAAACCTTTTGAATTTGTTCTTGTCTTAACTCTTTACCAACTTGATTTATAAATCTGAGTCCCTTGCCCATAACAATTTGTTCAATTCCATTTTCATCTATCGTTAAAATCAAATTGTTATTTAGAATCTTCTCTACAATCAATTTTTCCACTCCCCTAAAGATACGTCAACACTTTTATTCTATATGTTTTTACCATTTTCTTCAATAGTTTTTTGATACCAATAAAAACTGTCCTTCTCTATGCGTTTCATTTGTTTACAATCTTGCTCTTCACGATCTACATATATAAATCTATATCTTTTAGCATAACCTTGATGTGTACTCACAACATCCAAAGCTGACCACGGACAATAACCAAATACATCAACCCCATCCGTAATAGCCTGCTTTATAGCATGTAAATGATTTTTATAAAAATCAATTCTATATGAATCATGAATTGATCCATCTTCTTCAAGCTTATCAGAAGCACCAATTCCATTTTCTGTAATAATAATAGGAAGTCTATAGTGATCATACACTTTTCTGAGTGTATCTCTAAATTCCGTCGGATCAATTACCCATACATATTGACTTTTATCAATAAAAGGATTCTCAGAAGCTCTATATACCCCTTGCTCACCAAGCATAATTTGTTGATCACCTGCACGAGCAGATACATCAGAAGAATCTCCATGACTTGCTGCAATAGTTGCTGTGGAATAATAATTCATGGCTATAAAGTCTGGTTTGGCATTTGAAAGTGTTTCTTTATCTTCTGGATAAATTTCTGGCATCAAATCCCTATCTCGCAAATAACTAAGTGCCAAAGGATGATACCAACCAAATACAGGCACATCTGAAAAATTCCAACAACGTAAAACCTCCCAGTTATATGCTACAATGACATCCTGTGGTTTGCAAGTTGCAGAATACATAGCTGTTAAATTAAGTGCTGGACCTATTTTAGAATTGGGACATATTCTATGACAAAGTTTCATAACTCTTGCCTGTGCAAGCATCATGTGATGATTCATTTGATAGAGCTCTTTTTTTGTTGGAAGAGATTTATTAGGCGGTAATCCGATTGCTCCTGGATGCAAAATCATTGTATTTTGTTCATTAATAGTTAGCCAGTATTTTATATCTTTCCCGTATTCATTAAACAATACATTACAGTACGACTCAAATCTATCTATTGTTTCACGATTTACCCACCCACCCTTAATTTCTAAATACTATGGCAAATCAAAATGATACATAGTAACAATATGCTCTATATTATATTTTTTACATTCTTCGATTACATCACGATAATGTTCTACTCCTAATCTATTTACTTTCTGATCATCATTAGGTATAATCCTACTCCAAGCAATAGAAAATCTATACGCCTTTAAACCCATCTTTGCAAATAACGCTATGTCTTCACGGAACCTATGATAATGATCGCTTGCAATAGTAAAATCCGCATAACCTTCTGGATGCTCGTACATATCAATTATTGAAGAGGTCTTACCCTCTTCATTCCATGCACCTTCAACTTGATAAGCTGAAGTAGAAGCTCCCCAAAGAAAATTTTCAGGAAAATCCAATAATTTATTATATATCATTTTAAAATCACTCCCTATTCTTCACGCCTATAATTTTATCTCCGTGACTTACAATTTGATTTTCCATCAGGTCAATACTAGAAAACTTATCTGTATTTGTAATTATAATAGGCGTTATAAC
Source organism: Candidatus Arthromitus sp. SFB-mouse-NL (assembly GCF_000709435.1). Taxonomy (NCBI): domain Bacteria; kingdom Bacillati; phylum Bacillota; class Clostridia; order Eubacteriales; family Clostridiaceae; genus Candidatus Neoarthromitus; species Candidatus Arthromitus sp. SFB-mouse-NL. The sequence goes on along the minus strand of NZ_CP008713.1, from coordinate 752,370 downwards.
ATCAAATCCAGCATCTTCAATTTGTTGCTTATCAAATATTAATATTAAATCTCCATATTTAATTTTATCTCCAACTTTCATATGTGCTTCATAAAATTTACCACCCAAATTCACAGTATCAATGCCAACATATATTAGAAGTTCTATTCCCGTATCAGATATTAATCCAATAGCATGTTTTGTTTCAAACAAGGATGCAATCTCACCATCAAATGGTGCATAAATTTTACCTTTACTTGGCTTTATTGCAATTCCGTTCCCCATAACTTTTTGTGAAAATACTGCATCAGGAACATTTGATAAACAAATAACTTCTCCTGTAATTGAAGAAAAAACTTCAGCTTGATAATCATATCTAATTTCTTTATTATACATTTCTATAGTATCATGAGACTTAGAATATTGATTCTTTTCCACATCTCCAAATCCCATAATACATGTTGCCACAAATGCAGAAATAAAAGAAATTAAGCAAGTAATTATTGCATGAACTATATTCATTGGATTCTCTTCAATAAACGCAGGTAATCCAGCAATTCCTGGAGATACAAATGCATATCTTACAAGTCCAGATAAACCAGCATATACACCACCTATTGCACCACCTATCATGGAAACAATAAGAGGCTTTTTAAGTTTCAAATTAACACCATAAAGAGCAGGTTCCGTAATTCCCATTACTGCGGTAAATCCAGAAGAAAATGCTATCTGACAAAGTTGACTATTTTTAGACTTTACAGCAACCGCAAGAGTTGCAGCACCTTGTGCAATATTAGATGCCAACATACCTGATCCATTTACAATTTCATATCCGAGAGATGAAATTTGAACAGTTGCAATTGGAGTCATTGCCCAAGCTGTACCTGTCAATATTAAAAATGGTTGAAGGGCTCCCATTAACATAGGCAATAACCAATTCGCGTAAGAATTTATAGTATTTGCTACGCTTTCAATAACAGTATTTAAAAATGCTCCAAATGGACCAACTATAATAACTGCAATCGGCACAGATACAAACAAAATAATAAGTGGTTTAAAGAAAAATTTAATAATAGATGGCGTATACTTCTCTGCAAAACGTTCTACATATGAAAGGATCCATATACTGAGTATAATCGGAATTACAGAATATGAATAATCTACAAGTTTAACTGGGATATTGAAAAAATTAATAGCCTCACCTGATGAGACCATACTATTCCAAGTTAGATGCAATAAAGCACAAGCAAGAGTCATTGACAAAACAGGATTGCAAGCAAATTTTATTGATGCACCATAAGCAAGCAAAACAGGCATAAAATAAAAAGCTGCATCTGAAATAAAATTCATCAACTGATATGTCGGAGTCTGATCATTCAGTCCTAATAAAACTAAAATTGACAATACAGCCTTAATCATACCGCAACCAATAAGTGCAGGAATTACAGGTGTAAAAGTAGTTGAAATAGTACTAACAATATTATTAATTATAGAATTTTTATGTTTTGGCTCACTTTTATCATCACTGCCAACAACTCCCCCTATTTCATTAATCAAAGCACGATAAGTAATTGAAACATCATTTCCTACTACTACTTGAAATTGCCCACCTTTTTCTACTACACTAATAACTCCATTTGTTTTTTCAATAGCATTTACATCAACCTTATCGCGATCATAAAATTCAAATCGTAATCTTGTTGCGCAATGCGTAAGTTTACTTATATTATCCTTTCCGCCTAAAAGTGACAAAAGATCGTAAGCAAGTTTTTTATAATCCACTAAACATCATCTTTCCCAATTAAATTGTTGACAATAAAAAAAGACCACAACAAGAAAACATCTATATATAGATGATTTATTGTGTGGTCTTGCCTGCATTACCAGTAACAGCCAAATTTAATTCACTTATCAACAAACATTTTATAATAATTAAAAATGCAAGTCAATCAATAAAATAATTTTTATAGAATTTATAATTTCAAATCCATTGCGACGTGGGGAATCCCATCTTTTAGAAACTCCTCAGAACAAATCTTAAATCCTTCGCGTTCATAAAATCCTGTTGCATAGCATTGTGCTTCAATATAAATTTTCTTAGGATTCATCTTATTCTGAATTTGTGCAATACCCTCTTTCAAAAGTTTACCTCCAAGTCCATTACCATGATAAAGTGTTAATACTCTTCCTATCTGTACAACGTTATCTTCCTTCAAAAAAGCTCTAAGACATGCAACTACTTCTCCATTATCTTCAAAAAATACATGAAGACTATGATAATCTTTATCGTCTAAATCTTGATACACACGATTTTGTTCTAACACAAAAATTGATATTCTTGCTTTCAAAAGTTCATATAGCTCCTTAGTTGTCAAATCATCAAAATACTTTACAACAAGTTTCATTTTCATCCATCCTTCATTAATTATAATTAATATTTATCAACTTTTTTCAACATTCAAATCCCCATATGTCAAATCAAGCCTGTACTCTCAAAACACTATCTCTAATTTGCAATAACAGGAGAACTATACTAACACCTAATAAAATATGACCAATTCCAGCAATTCCAGAAATTGCTGCATTTATTCCAGCAGAAAGAACATACGAAAAAACTTGAATGATTCCTCGCACAACAAACATCGCAACAGTCAAATTTAATCCAATATGATAAACAGTTAATATACGCACAGTCTTTGCATTAGTAAAAGAAAAGCTCTTTTCTAACAAAAGTAACAATAAGAAGAATGCCATACCTAAAAAGAAATAATGAGTATGAATGACCGAAAGAACAGTTTTTTCAGTATATACATTGAATTTAGTAAACTCTCGATAAAATACACCACCAACCATCGCAAGAATAGAATATAGTATAGCCATATTTATATAACGTTTCATAATTTATTCCTCTCCTTTACTTACATTTCATTTTAAATCATGGTAATATCAAATAACAACAAGGTATTTCATTCCACTTTTATAATCTACCTACTTTAATGAACATTGTTCAATTTACTATATAAAAAATACTAACCTCAGTAGAATTTTAATAAATAGTCCTATTAATTATTTCCAGTACAGTAGCTGGATTATAATCCTTCTTTAACAAATTAGATAGTATAAGAGAAAATAATACATCTGCAAATTTTTCAACTGTAAACTGCTTAGTAAAAGCATCAATCCTGATTCTCTTATCCTGTTTCAAAACACAACACAGCCTATCTATAATATATTGCCAAACTCTTTGCATTCTCCATTTAGCACTAGATTTATCTTCATACATAAAACTCAAAGAGTGAAACGTAAAAAATCCGGGATATTGTTGACATCCATACTCCATCTGATTATACATCCATCTAATATAATCTTGCGTATCCTTAAATACTTCACTACCCTTACATTGAAAAATTTCATACCATATACTTTCTATAGTAGCCCCTTCAAGCTCAGCTTTAGAATCAAAATAATTGTAAATAGACCCTACTGACACTCCACAAGCCGCCGCAACAGAACGAATATTAATAACAGAACATACTTGTTTCCTAATTAATTCTCGGCTAGCTTTCAAAATATCCTCTTTTGATGTAACAACTGTATTCATCTAATCACCTCAATATGAACAATGTTCATTATAGCGGATTGTCCTTATTTTGTCAAATATCATATAAAAAGAGGATAGCCAATTAGCTATCCTTCTTTTTTCATTTTAGCATATCCAACAAAACACAAAATAACTTGTACAATAACAAATATCGCATATAAAATCATAAGGAAAATAGATACAAAGTATAATATGCCTGATACTAATGCTGCCCATCTTTTATTCATTCCCCATCCTATCCAATTAAACAAAACACCCAATCCAACAAAAAGAATATGTGGTGCAACCAAAACACCTGCTAAACCTACTCCTAATGCTTCTGCTCCATTTGAAGATGAAGATATACCATTAAAAAAATAAATGAAAATATATATTAAATAAAGAGTACTCAATATAGCAGATACTAATAACAATTTACTTCTCTTCATAATTAATAACTTTCTCCCTAAAGTATAATAAATTTAATCTATTCAGCTAATTTCTTATCTTCATATAATTTTTTAAATTCTTCTAACAAAGGATTGTCCCATATATTTCCATCAAAATCAGTATAGGAAACTACTATCGCTTTAAATTTTGCGATATTATCATTACCTATAGACAAACCTCCATTTTCACCATAAGATGCTCCATTAACTAAATTAACATCACTATAATTTACTTTCTTAAAATACTCTCCATCGGTAAAATCGTATTGACTTTGTATTTTAACTGGAAGATTATTACTATCCCATGCTACATATCCTAATACAGCATTTTTTATATCAACACCACTATCATTCTGAAAAACTGCGGACAAAAGATCAGGACGTAAAAATTGATCCTCTTGAGAAATATACTCAGTTCTTATAATTTTCACAGGTTGATTATTCAATGCCTCATCTAGCTCTGCTGAAGTCATATCCTTTTTATCTTCTTTCTTAGGTTCAGATACTTTATCCTCTACATTAGTTGAATCTTGATTATTCATTACATTGCTTGTACTATTAGTATTATTATTTGAACCGCAAGAAACAGTTGAAACACCAATTCCAGCTACAATAAACATCATTATTAATAATTTTCTTAACATATTTTATCCTCCTTAAAATTAACTAACTAATTTAGCTCCTTTAGTACGATTACATTTCCAACAAAGAGTTTGAAGGTTTTCCTCTGTAGATAATCCACCTTTTGAAATCGGAACTATATGATCTATTTCTAAAAGCAAATTAGGTTCATCATAAGTTGATAAACCGCATTGTTTACAAGTGTAATTATCTCTTTGTTTTATTGATTCCCTTAATTTAGATGTCATTAAAGCTCTCTGACCTGCTACACTTTTTCTAAAATTCACAAGTTCAGAGAGATATTCTACAAACTCATTCAAATTTTCAATATCCAATTTTATCTTACAAAGTGAAGACTTGTTCCCTCCAGGACTCCTATATCTAAACGTATACACAGGAAAATATAAATCATTAAAATCAACTCTTTGAATAATACCTATTTCTTTTATAAATTTTTCCATTCCAAGGAAATTAATTAAAAATGGTATATCCTTTCTATTTTTGAGAGATCTCTTTATCCTTTCAAGCTCATTATTTAATACAACTTTACCTTCTTCAGCAGCTGAAAATTTATTTAATAAATCTTCAAACTTCTCCAATGATTCTTCTGTTGAATCTATATTAAAATATTTACACAAATATTTAAAAGGTTGTTGTTCAGCAGCTCTATATATTGCAATAGAGCAATCATATGTAAATTTTGACTTTTGATCTACTTGTTTAGCACCTTTATAATTATATCTACTATTATCTTCTATTTCAGCTCTACCATAATTCTTCTTCTCTATACCTGAATAACTATCCTTAAGTTCCTCAATATGTTCATTCAGTTCGTGACAATTGGTAACATAATCACTTAATTCCTTTTTTATGATTTTAAATTTGATACTTTTATAGTAGGAATTCTCATATATCTTCCAGATTGAAAACAAGATCAATGAAGCTAGTAAACCTAATGGCATAATTATAACTATCCATACTGTATAACCCCATACACAAAATTTAATTCCCTTTCCATTCATTTTGTCTAAATTAACTTTAGGATATTTTTCTTTATGACATCCATATTTATATAATTGATGCATTAAAAACAAAATAATAGGAGTAATAAATATCGAAACTAACATGCCTTTATATGAGTATAAAAATTCTATTAAGGATTCCAAAATAACTCCCCTTTCTATTTATAAACTTCAACATCTAAAACGACACATAATTTAACCTCCATAAACAAATATCGCAACTATTATAAAAAAAAAACGGCTGTCAACTACCAAAATGTCAATTTTATCAATATTTTATCAAATATCTTCATTTAAAATGCAAAATAATAAGAAATTTGTTATTTACCGCACCTAATCTATATTTAAAAAAAGTGAGATAGCTAATAGCTATCCCACTTTATAAGAATCAAATATGGTATTCCTTACCTTCCACTGTCTCAGTTTTATACTCAATAAAAAACCATATATTCCTAATGTTATTATTGTTAGAAGAATCCATTTAAGCCAATTAACAAATAAATCTCCACCTCTCCCAACAAAACTTAACCTTTGTCCATTAATTATAGTGTGATTAATCCTATATTTTTCCTTCATACACATAGCCCATGAAAAACCAATTCCTAAAGTTACAATAATAAGTAAAAATGATAGTATATTAATACCCAAAAGTTCTGCTAATTTTCCATCAAACTCTGATTCCTCAAAATACCATGGACGCATAAAAAATTCCCCTTATATAACCACATTATTAACAAATCTTATTTAACTAGTCTTAAATAATTTGCCCATCCTATACTATAAAATACATTTTCTAAAGATATACTAAGTAATTCAAAATATTGCATTAATCTTTGAATGTTATATAATTGTATTAATTAAATTATTAATTATCTTATTGTTCTTTCAATTCTTAATATTCTCTCATAAAAACTAATAAACACATAAGATAAAATTTATAGTAAGAGGGTATAAAATAAACATGAATACTTTAAGAAAAATTATTAAAAACACAATTATTGCTTGCATACCATTCACTATCTTATCAACTATTAATGCTAACTCATCACCTCTAAGAAGATCTAAAAGTTTACCCAATATAACATTTAACAACNTGTTTAATGAAAATTTTAGAAAATTTTTTGAGTTTGGTCAACCTATCATGACTACTAGAACTTCAGCAAGTGTATCTAATCTAAATGATACAGATGATTTCCAAAAATTGAGAAATGAGATGGTGTTTTCAAATAATGCACGTGCAATGCAAAACGGTATATTCCCACGACCAATGTGGAAACTTTACCTAGATGGATCTGATTTTGTAGATACATATACAGGTTTAAAAATGCCTAGAGTCAATAATGCAAATATTTCTAACGCAACAAAAGTACAATATTTTTTCGAATAAATAATGATATATAAATAAAATACATTTGCTAAATTTAATCTTGAAAGGATATATCAAAATGAATGAAAAAAGATATTTTATTCTAGATGGAATAAGAGGATTTGCAGTAATAAATATGATTATCTATCATTTCATTTGGGATTTAGTTTATATATTTAGATTTGATATACCTTGGTTTGAGTCAGAAATCTCATACATATGGCAACAATTTATATGTTGCACATTTATCTTTATCTCTGGTTTTTGTGAACCTCTAGGTACTAGAAAACTTAAAAGAGGTATTATAATTTTAGGACTTGGAATTTTAATAGAGATAGTCACAATGATTGCAACTCCAGAAAATCGAGTAAGATTTGGCATTCTAACACTACTTGGATCATGTGCAATTTTAATAATTCCTGCAAAAAAATTTTTAGAAAAGTTTCCATCAATATTTGGATTAATTCTTTCTATTGCATTATTTCTCCTAACAAAAAATATTAATGATGGTTATCTTGGATTTAATAATTTAAATTTAATAAAATTACCAAGTAATCTATACAAAAATTCTATAACTACATATCTAGGATTTCCTATGCCAAACTTTTATTCAACTGATTATTTTTCTTTAATGCCATGGATATTCTTATATATTTCAGGATACTTTTCATACCAAATATTCAAGCGTCAAGGACTCCTTAAATATTTAAAAATAAGTAAAATCAAATCTCTTGAATGGATAGGACGCAACTCCCTCGCTTTATATGTTATTCATCAACCACTTATATATTTTTTAATCATACTATTTCTTTAAGTAATTTTAAAAAACAGTAAAAGGTTGACTCTTAATAGAGTCAACCTTTAACACTATATTATTACAGTTCTTCGCCGTTGGTCTCAATTACGTGCTTATACCAATAGAAACTGTCTTTTTTTATACGTCGAAGTTGCTTCACATCAAAATCGTCCCGATCCACATAGATGAAACCGTAACGTTTGCGGAAACCCTGGTGGGAGCTCAACAGATCCATTACAGACCAAGGACTATAGCCAATCAACTCCACACCATCCTCAATCGCATTCGCGCAGGCTTGGATGTGACTTCGTATATAATCGATACGGTAAGAGTCATGCACCTTCCCATCCTCTGTCAATACGTCTGCCATTCCTAGTCCGTTTTCCGTGATAATCATAGGAAGATGATAACGGCGATAGTACTCATTAAGTACAATACGAAGACCCATCGGATCTATTTGTGCACCATATTCGCTTGCAGAAAGATTTGCGTTTTTCTCATTACGGCAGTATCCATACTGATCAAAGTCAACCTCATTATCCCGATAAACACGTTCGCCAATTGGATGTTCCTCCGATGCAGGTAGATAACTAGCACAGAGGGTTCGGTAATAGTTTAGTGCAATATAATCAATCTTTGCACTTTTCAGAATTGGCACATCCTCTGGCTCCATCTTCGGTACGATATTACGTTCTCGTAAATAGCGCATATAATATCCAGGATATTCACCGTTAATGTGCATTTCCAAACAATAGTTAGTTTTGAGCCAATCATTCATCTTAGCTGCCCAGACATCCTCCGGCTTATTGGTCAATGGATAAGTACAAGTGGAAGACACTGCTGGACCTACCTTTCCGCCTTCCACTAGTTCATGACAAGAGTTAACAGCCAAGGCATGACCTAGGAACATATGATAATCCATCTGAGCTCGGATTCTATCAGCTTCCCATAAATCATCTACATAAATATTCATACGCTCGTTAACGCGAATCATCAAGTTTTGCTCATTGATAACTTGCCAGTATTTAACACGGTCACCAAACTCCTTGAAACACACACGTGCATAGCGTTCAAAAGCAAATGCACAGTTTCGGCACTCCCATCCGTTGTACTTCTCTACCAGTGCATAGGGCAAATCAAAATGATATAATGTAACAAAGGGCTGAATACCATTAGCAATCAACTCATCGATTAATTTGTTATAGAAGTCAATACCAGCCGCATTAATATCGCCGTCACCATCTGGAACAATTCTAGCCCAGGAAAGAGAAAAGCGATAAATCTGCATTCCCAGTTCTTTCATCATAGCGATATCTTCTTTCCAATGGTGATAAAAATCACTAGCTACCTTAGTATCAGCCTGTTTGTCGGAACGCTTGAAAGAATTAAAGTCAGCAACAGTTTTACCTTTTCCATCCTCGTCCCATCCACCTTCGATTTGAAAAGCGGATGAAGATGCACCCCAAAGAAAATTTTCAGGAAATTTTTGTTTCATAATAACCTCCTATCATAAAATATGTTTAGCGGACAACAGCTATGGCATTTTTGCTGCTATCAGCCTGCCCAGTCGTAATAGTACGGATCTCAGAATAGTCATCAGAATTAGTCACAATAATAACGACAGTAGTATCATAACCAGCAGCTTTGATTTTATCAATATCAAAAGTAAGTAGTGTCGTTCCTTTAGCAACATATGTACCGTCTTTAGAAACGCGGGTGAAGTGTGTACCGTTCAATTTGACTGTATCGATACCAACATGGATCAATAGTTCAACACCATCATCTGTCAACAGTCCAACTGCATGGTTAGTGTTATGAATAACCTGAATCTGACAGTCTGCAGGGGCCACAATCTTTCCTTCCGTTGGAATCACACCATACCCCTGTCCTAACATACCTGTAGAAAAAACCTTATCATCCACCTGAGAGAGTGCAACAGCACTTCCCTTTACAGGGGAAACGAGAACAGTGTCGCCAGATACCTCAGTTACATTATCCGTAGGAGTCGCAATAGCAGACTGTACCACCGGAGTAGCAATAGGATCATCCTCAAAGCCTACAATATAAGTTAGCACAGCTGAACCGAAGAAAGCAACGCAGATACCAAGGATATATGCCACAAACTGCCCGAAACTAGTACCTTCGCCCCAATAGGACATAATAGTCAGGATACCATTGTTGGCAAAACCTGTATTAACTGCATGGCCAATTCCCATAATTGCACCACCTACTGCACCAGCAATAACTGCACAAATCATAGGCTTTTTCAGCCTAAGGTTACATCCATAAACGGCAGGTTCAGTGACACCCACCAGCCAGGCCGAAAGTGCAGCAGAAGCGGAGACCTGTTTAAGGTTCGCACTTTTGGTCTTGAACATAACTCCAAGCGCGGCACCAGCCTGGGCAAAATTTGCGGAACCGGCAAAGCACATAAGCGTATTCGTACCAGTCAGTGCTACATCATTCAAACCGATAGGTAGAAGAGCACGATGTGCACCAAAAATTACACATATACCCCACAGACCGCCAACTATGATACCACCCAAAATTGAACTGAATCCGTAAAGTGCAGTATACAGAAACTGAACAATATAACCAACATAAATTCCCACGGGACCAACAACTACCAGCATAACTGGTACCATAACAATCAAGGAAATACCAGGAACAAGGATCAGCTGGAGAATTTCAGGGACATATTTTTTCAGGAATTTCTCCAGAAAGCTCAGGACAATAACTCCCAATATAATCGGTATAACGGACTCTGTATAAGCAAATACCCTAGAAGATTCACCTACAGTAAACGCCATTTTTATTACTGGTAGTCCGAATATGTTGGACTTTGTCGCTACATCCTGTACGATGGCGTCAATAGTGGGATGGCAAATAAATCCACCTAACATCATAGCAATAATGGTACTGCACTTAAGTGCCTTTGCAGTAGTAAAGGCCAAGAAAATCGGCATAAAATAGAAAATAATATTACTAGCGGTGTTCATAATGACATAAGTGCTGGCTGTAGAATCAAAACCAGGAATCTTCGCAGTTGCTGCCAGCAGGCCCTTAATAAGACCAGCCGCCGCTATTGCTGGAACCAGTGGAGTAAATATCTCACCAAGCTTTTGAATAATCACGTTACCGATGCTTTGCTTTTCTGCCGATACATGGCTTATATCGCCACTTTCGCCAACCTCGCCGCCCAAAAGTTCTACCACTGCGTCATGGATTTTAGTCACTTTATTTCCCAAAACAACTTGGAATTAACCGCCTGCAATCACAACAGAGATAACACCTTCCAACCGTTCTATAACAGCCTTATCCACTTTCTTACTATCCTTCAATACAAAGCGGAGTCTGGTAAAACAGTGCGTCATACCCTTGATGTTTTCCTTACCGCCGACGTTCTGGATAATGTCACCGGCAATTTTCTTGTAATCCATAAATACCCTCCTTAAATATATTTGGAAATTCGCTTTCGTCAGTTCTGATCAAAACATCAGAAAATCAGGAACAAAAAAAGACCGGATAAGAATACTGACACGATATTTACACATCAGCTAATCTTACATCCGATCTTGCCTGCACTACCAGTAATAGTCTTCCGTTCCTTATTAATTTGAGTAGATAATAACATACCTAGAAAAACGATGCAAGACCTTTTAAAAATTTTTCAACTTTTCAGCTTTAAATAAATTAAAAAATCTTCTACTTGTTTAAGATATATAAATTTACCCTTATTATATAATATATAGTTAATGCTTGTACAACTCTTATATCATTAATACCAAAATTGTATGTACCAAATCCTGTGAAAGAAAATATAGTTAAAGCCAACAATGTTTTTAATATCAAATAAAAAAGAGCTATACAGCTCTTCAATTAAAAATTTCATATTATTATAAAGTTACTATTTACCTTATTTTTCAATTCCGTATTCTTAATCTTTAAGGCGATTAATTTCATCTAATAACGCTTTCTGTAAAACTTTAGAAAAATTTATATTCAATGCCACCGCTTCATCATTCAACCATTTAGGTATAGTTAAATTTTTCTTTACTGATTTATTAAAATACTTTTTAGCATACTCATCCGCATCAACTGTTATTATTTGTTTGATAAATTCAACATAATTATTTTCTTCATCCCTTTCATCAACCTCAACTAAATCTAAATCTAAAGTTGGTTTAGGAATTTCTTCACCTTGTTCTTTACACCATTTTATCTCTCCAGCAAGACATTCAATTGCCATTTTTATTGCATCTTCTAAATCTTCTCCACATGTAGCAACATTAAAATCAGGTAGTGAAACACCATAATTACCTTCTTGATATTTATAAAAAACAGCTGGATATGAAACTATCATTTAAATTAACCTCCATATTAATTCTAAGGATGTTGATTGACATAACTTTGATATTATATCATGTATACGCGTATATTGAAAATGCGTATATCAAAAATATTTATATAAATTATAAGATTCATTTTACACACTTAATTTAAATTTATAAATCATCCAAATAAATAAATTAGGACTTTCCCTATATCTCTATTGCATCTACTATTTACATTTCCAAGTAATTTTCAGAGTTCAAAGTATAACTGATTATAAAAATAGTCTACAATTTCATTTTGCCCAGATCTTGAGGAATACTTTTAACATACAAAGTGTCAGAACTTAAATCAACTTTATTACTCCAATTTAAATTACTATCAATATTTGGATCTTTATCCCAAGATACTACGTTACTTTCATCCAGATATACTCTTTTAAAGTTATAATAATCACTTAAAAATTCAAATACAGTTCCTTTTTCTATTAAATCATTGCAATCATATTTCCGTATCTCATCATTATCAAATTTAAGAGTCAATGTATAATCATTATTTGGAATAACTTCTATAATTGTTCTTTCAGCTGTTGCAAAATATTTAGCCATATCATAATCCATGCCTCTATCAAGATAATACTTTATTTTTTTATCCATATTATTCCTCCTATAGAACCGTTTATCTCAACGGATCTATACCAAATAATTCGTAACTATTTTAAGCTAATTTCTCAATCCACGCACCTGCGTGAGATGCGACATAATACTTATCTTGATACACCTGTTGAATGGTTAGATTTCAATCCACGCACCTGCGTGAGGTGCGACATTTTATTTCCCTTAGAATATGCTACTTTACCAATTTCAATCCACGCACCTGCGTGAGGTGCGACCATAAAGTAATTAAAATTTAATGGTGAGCCTGAATTTCAATCCACGCACCTGCGTGAGGTGCGACTTCTATCCATTAACACCTCGAAAATAATTCAGATATTTCAATCCACGCACCTGCGTGAGGTGCGACATTGATAATAAAAGGACACCTAATGCATACAGGATTTCAATCCACGCACCTGCGTGAAGTGCGACAAAAGATGTAATGGAAAACAATATAATTTATCTGATTTCAATCCACGCACCTGCGTGAGGTGCGACCTTGTTTTATTAAGGAGGAAATAGGTCAATGATTATTTCAATCCACGCACCTGCGTAAGGTGCGACAAACGATTGTAATCTAAATAATACGTGTATTGTAATTTCAATCCACGCACCTGCGTAAGGTGCGACATTGATGTGATTAATAATGGTGATGTTCCGACTGATTTCAATCCACGCACCTGCGTAAGGTGCGACTTGTACGGTAAAGGATTTACTGTACGGGAAATTGAATTTCAATCCACGCACCTGCGTAAGGTGCGACCCACATCCACATAAAATAGTGATTTTGTTTGATATTTCAATCCACGCACCTGCGTAAGGTGCGACCTGGCTCAAAAAAGATTATATAGATAGAGCCGATATTTCAATCCACGCACCTGCGTAAGGTGCGACCTTTTAAGAGTAACAATATAGACCCAAAAGCATTAATTTCAATCCACGCACCTGCGTAAGGTGCGACATAAATATAGTATTATATGCATTATATGAGATAATTTCAATCCACGCACCTGCGTAAGGTGCGACTAACGCTAAGATGAAAACCTTATATATTATCGATATTTCAATCCACGCACCTGCGTAAGGTGCGACTATTACCAGAAGGTGGGACTTACACAGAGACAGATTTCAATCCACGCACCTGCGTAAGGTGCGACCAGATATAGTCGTATTAATATGAGTGATATTTTAATTTCAATCCACGCACCTGCGTAAGGTGCGACTATACTTTTATGCTTTGTTTCCGTATAGCAAAAATTTCAATCCACGCACCTGCGTAAGGTGCGACTTAAAAGAACCAGTCATATTTGTGATTTTTTGCATTTCAATCCACGCACCTGCGTAAGGTGCGACCAGTTTCGGAGTATGCAGAAATTAGGCAAAGAAGAATTTCAATCCACGCACCTGCGTAAGGTGCGACCAATAAGTCAAACCTTCATTATCAGGCTCTCTTTATTTCAATCCACGCACCTGCGTAAGGTGCGACGTGTTGGTTGTTATGCATTTATGGAGAACGAATATTTCAATCCACGCACCTGCGTAAGGTGCGACCGTTAAATTTAAAAATAGCTGATAATCATAAATAGACATACTACTTATGCGAACACTAATATTCTACATAATTTATCTATAAATATCAATACCAATTATTCTGCTACAATCAAGTATTAATATAGCTTCGCGAAGCACTTATAAATTTAATGTAAGCTTATACTTCGCAATCAAATTATAATAACATCTTCAACATCAATGGAATGTTTATTACCTATATGAATTACCTTTTTTCTTCCAGAATTACCTAAATTATAATATCTTACACTATCTCGTTCTTTATCTATAACTTTATCTATATCTGACTTAAGCATCTCAAATTGTAAATTATCAACTACACATTCAAAAACAGAATTTTGAACTCTAATCCCATAATTCTCACAAATTTTTGATACTTTTCTAAGTCTTTTTGCGCCATCATCAAAATTCAATCCCACATCATATGTAACTAAAATAAGCATTGAATCACCTCACTACTTCATTAAATATGGAGGATATTCTTCCAAATCTCCCCTTAAATACCTAGCAAGTAATAAAGATTGAACGTATGGTATGAGTCCAACCTCTATTTTTTCATTTAGGAATGGATGTATTATAAAATCCTTCTTCCTTTTCTGCCAGGCAGTAAGTATATTTTTACGTGCGTCTTCTAAAATAAATACACTTCCATTTTCTTTTACAATAAAATCATTCTCTTTTATAACTCTTGTGTTTATTAATTTTAATACAAATCTATCACACAAATAAGATCTCAATTCTTCCATCATATCTAAAGCTAATCCACTTCTTCCTGGTCTATCTCTATGTAAAAATCCTGCTTGAGGATCAAGTCCAACACTTTCGAGAGAAGATTCAATATCATGTGAAAGAATCACATATACAAAAGAAAGTAATGCATTAACTCTATCAAGAGGCGGTCTTTTATTTCTTGAATCAAATCTAAAACTTTTATTATCAACTAATATCAAATTATCAAAAACATCGAAATAATATTTACTACCAATACCTTCAAGTCCTCTCAAACTATTTAAATCTTCAGATTTAGAAACACTTTTTATAGTATCTGACAAATATTCAATTGATCTCCTCATATTTTCATCAAATTTATCTCTATAATCTCTTTTAAAACGATTTAATACATTTTTATAATTAACAAGCTTTCCAATAATAAAATTTTTAGCAATCAAACAAGACTTATTTTCATCATCTGAAATTTTATATTGTTTCTTCCTAAGCAAAATATTACCCGAGACTCTTCCTTGTACTCTACAAAGAAATTTGCCAAATGGGGTATGAAAACTCATTCCAATATTCTTTTCAGCACACATTGCCATAAGCTTTGTACTTGCTCCTTGATATCCAAAACATACAATTCCTTCTAAGTTATGACTTGGAATTTTTATAGGTTTCTGATCTGATATACGAATAGATATATCCTCACCATCTTTTGATAAATAAGCATCTTCGTTGGTTACATATAAAACATTCAATAGTTTTCTCATTTAAATATCCTCAACGTAAGAATCAATATAATTTTTAACCTTAGAATAACTACAATTTAATTTAGGTAAACAAATATCATATAGTGAACAATTTATGCATTGTTTTTTATAACGAGCTTTTGGAGTTACTCCATTATCAAAATAATACCTCATCTTTTCAACTAATTCTTTAATATTTTCTCTAAGCTCATTTGTAAAGTTAACCTCAACTCTCCTTCTTAATTTACCATAATATAGATATCCTTTTTCAATTGTCGTATCAAACATTTCTTCAAGACAAATAGCCTGAATGCAAAGT
The DNA here is from genome assembly GCF_000709435.1 of Candidatus Arthromitus sp. SFB-mouse-NL. Taxonomy (NCBI): domain Bacteria; kingdom Bacillati; phylum Bacillota; class Clostridia; order Eubacteriales; family Clostridiaceae; genus Candidatus Neoarthromitus; species Candidatus Arthromitus sp. SFB-mouse-NL. Next base: position 736,218 of record NZ_CP008713.1, on the reverse strand, counting down.
TGCGAAATATCACTATCATCTTTTTTAATATCTCCAACCTTATATTCAATTGGAATTACATCATAACTTCCATTTCTACCTACAAGCTTAGCTCCCAAATTATCATTTCTCATATGAAATTCAACACAATCACTAATACCTTTTACAGATAATTTATGTGAAATTAAAGGCAAAGAACGAGAAATTATAATTTCTCCTCTTTTTTCAAAAATATATGGATCATCAACCTTTTTGTGAAATTTATGTCCATTAAAAGTTCTAACATTATCTTCCCAAATTTGTTCTATATGTATAAGTGCCCACTGACGTGGGCAAAAAATAAAATGTTGAATTCCTGAAATCATCAAATAATCCATACTAAAGTTTTTCAATAAGATCTACGCCTTTAGGTAAACTATCCCTATCTATGCTAATTTCATAATCATTAAAATGTCTAGAAGGTTTTGATTTATCTTTCCTTTCAACTTCTATCAAATCAAATAATTTATGAGATGGGGCATTTCCAAGTGCTGTTTCATGTTCAAAAACATAAAGTTTCCTTGTTGCCATTTTCCCATGCGATGCAGAACGATCATATTCAAACATATTAATAATAGCTTGCCACAAAATATTTAAATCTTCTTCATTAAATCCTGTAACTTTTTGTGCTAAATGTGCTGAAACATATCCTTCCATTCTATACAAAGCATACGGAACTATTTGTTTTCTTCCCATAGTTTGTCCTTTTTCTAAGTCTTTCATATTTGTAACTGCACATCTAGTAATTGTTAGATCTTGAGAAAAAATCGGGTCTATACTCCTTCCAAAATTTAACTGTATAGGTCCTCTAACTTGTCCACAATTAACTTCATTACTCATCACAGCTCCAAACGACCTTATATCATAAAAATTCTTGCACATATATCCTGTGAGTTCTTTTGCGAGCTTTTCATCTTTTGGAAGCTTCTTATTTTCAGGTTTTAATTCAAAAGCTTCATAGGCTTTTCTATGCTGTTCGTTTAAAACAGCCCCATTCTTAACGTATATATCAAATCCTTGTCTTTCACCTTCAACTACTTCTATGTAATTTCTAATTTTCCTTTTGATACAAACATCTGTTACAATTCCATGACCTGTTTCCGGATCAATCCTCGGCATATTTCCTGAATCCGGATCTCCATTAGGATTTCCATTCTCAACATCAAATAATATTACGAATTCATATCTTTTACTCAATAACATAATTAGTTTTCCTCCTTATCTTTTTTTGACGTATATATATCTTCTCTTTGATGATAATATCCAAGTATAAACATTCCTTGCTCATCACTTGAAAAAACTGCCGGAAACTCATTAACATTCAGCAATATTTCACCTATTACTTTGTCATAATAATTAAATTTTGTATTGTTCTCTTTATTTATCTTAGCTATATGATATTGTGCTAAATTTAATAAATTTGGGAAAATGGATTTTGGTGTAGAAGATGCTGAAGATAAATATTTTTCTCTAATATTGGTTGCACCATTACTAGAATCCATTTGTATCTTTTCAAGTATTGCAAAAATTCTTCCCAAATTATACGCAATATTTGTACTTTCTTTATTTAATGACACAGTTACTTCCTCCTCTTTATCTTTTAAATTATTTAATCTATAATATCTTTTTAAATATCCCTTTATAAATGAAATTCTTGTGTGATTAATAGCAAAATCTTCTCCAGACTCCGCTCTAATCCTTTCAAGAATTTTATTATAAATAGATATCGGATAAACTCCTCCAGTTAAAATACTTTTAAAAAGACTATTGATTAAAGTCTTCGGTGTGTTTTGACTTTTACCGTAAGGAGTTATTGTTTTTAATATTGATGATAATTTCACACCAACTTCCTCATAGATAAAATCTTTTTTGCTAAACTTGCGTTTCTTCTTAAGTTTTGTATCTTCGAAATGTTTATTTGTTAATTTTATAAAATCTTCTAAAGAATTTTTAAACCAAAATCTAACAAATATTCTAGACCTACTTCCATAAAGACCCAACACATACATATTTACTGAATCATCTAAATTTATTCTATCTACATTAACTGTCTTTCCTTGCTTAATAAGTTTTATAATACTTTCAATCTTATCAACCCCTTCCTGGTTATACTTAGCTCCACCAGTTTCTCCATTATCATCTTCAACCTCATCATCATCTTTCATAAAAGCTGGTATGATTTGTTCTTCTTCAGCACCAAGCTTACTACTCCAAAATACAATTGTATTTCCTGACAAATACATATTGTTATCATCGGTAGATAAAAGTTTATTTAATGCAGTTGTATATTTAAATTCATTTTCAGTAGAAATACTCGCATTATAACCCTGACTTTTCCCATAAGATTCAAAAGAACTTGCATTGAAACTAACAATCATTGCTCCAGAAATACTTGATCCTGATACCCCTTTAATTGTCTTATGAATTTTTGCAATTGGAGCATTTGAATCTCCATTTATTAAACAAGTTCCCCTTACTTCTTCCACATTTTCAAATTTGTTTTGCCTGTATAAAGCAAATGCTTTCTTTACCTCACCTTGTTCATGAATACATTTCATATCGTCTTTAAGACGCAAAATGATAGATCCACCCTTTAATACTTCTGGATCCTTTTCCTTAATAATCTCTAAATTTTTATCATGATTATCAAAAAATCTTTCAAGAATTAATTTATATTTAGAATACGAATTCTCTAATATTTCCATATGTAAATTTTTCGATGCCTCAATATGTTGATCGCATCTTTTCAATTCCAATGACTTACTGTCTATTTCATATCCAAAAAAATATTTAGCATTATCACATAAAAAATAAGGTTTAATTCCACTTGTTCGTCCAGATTGATATGGAACATTAACTAATATAGTTTTTTTCTTTGCCCCTGAACCCTCTCTTAAATCAATTATCTTTGTTATCAATCCATCTTCATCAATAGTAATTTTGAAAGATACCTTTTCATTGCTAAAATTACTATCGGAAACTTCAAATTTATCTGAATTTACCATCAGATCATAACAATCTACCAATTCTTTTAGAATCATTTATTAACCTCCATCTGAAGATTTTTAGGAATAGTTACCTTACCTTTAATCATTTCAGCTCTAAAAAATTTCGGATTATATTCTTTAACTCCTTTATACGAATCTCCTTTCTTCACAAAATCTATATCATAAAGCATCCATCCCAAGTCTCTTGTTTCCTGAATATTTAATGGCAGATCTTCATTTTCTAAAAGCTCAAAATTACATGAGAATTCTCTACATCCAAAATATGGTTGAGAAAAACATTCTCCATTTCTAGCTCGTCTTAAAAAGATGTTATAATGTTTCTTTTCATCATCACTACCACCTGCGTGCTTAGTCATTTCAAAGTGAGCTTTTATAATATATTCAACATCTTTAAGTACCATTGAATTTCTTTGCTGTCTTACCTTGTTAGAATCAATATAAAATTGTTCTTCTTTGTTATTAATTGACTTTTTTATTGATTGTGTGCTCATAACACTCTCAACTTCATTTCTCATAATTGTTTGAAATTTGATCGGCTTAATTACATTTATTTCATCTATAACCCATCTTATAGCTGGCTTCCAATGAATTGCTTCAAATATAGCTCGAGCTGCAGAAGGAGTTATAACATCATAACTAACCCTCTCAACTTTCATCTCTGGTCTTGTGAAACAAGCATAATCTCCCCAAACTCTTAAAGTAAATCCCATAAATTTCCTCCATAAAATTAAATAATATACTCATAATTCTTTAAGTTATCTTTATCAAAACCTATCTTCAAGTCATACATACCTATATTTTTTAAGATAAATATATCATCGGAAAATTGTTCAACGCATCCATCTCTCAATAATTCCCTCAAAATATAATTTGGTATATTGATAGAGCATCCACTTAGTTTTCTTAAAACACTCTTAACTCCTCTGTTAGAATACTTGAGAATATTTAAAAACTTTTCTCCTTCATTAATTGGTACAATGACCTGTGCACCTAAATTTTCAATGAATCTAAATTCATCATTAATCTCTCTAAAATCATAATTAATTTCTAGTTTTTTGTGTTTATTTATCATTTTCAAAATCTTATGTTTATCTTGCCTGTGGTCAGTATCAATGAATAATTCAAAAAAATATTTAGAGATTGCATCTATTGATAGAAAATCTTCAAAATCATCTATTATCCCTTCACCAATTTGTGATGTGAGTTTTAGATATCCCAATCCCAAATGAGATTCTTCTTCAGGTTTAAATACATATACAGTTGAATTTTTTTGTTTTCCTTCTCTATTGCATCTACCTGCAGCTTGAACAATCGAATCAATTCCTGCGATTGAACGAAATACAACAGGAAAATCAACATCAACTCCAGCCTCAATCAATTGAGTTGAAACAACTCTGCACTCTTCCCCATTCTTCAATCTCTCTCTTATAATTTTAATAACCTCTTTTCTGTGATTAGGGTACATATTTGTTGAGAGATGAAAATTCCCTTCGCTATCACCTAAGTTTTCAAAAATTTCTTTAGCGTGTTTTTTTGTATTAACAATAGTCAAAACTTGCTTATGTGAATTCATTTCATTACATATATCTTCCACGCTTTTCTTTCCAATAAATTTTCCACTAACACGTTTCAAATCATCAAAAAGCTTATATGTATCGTCTATTATCTCAACTACATCAAAATTTTCTATTAAACCATTCTTCTTAAATTCTGGTTGAGTTGCTGTACAAAACAATACTGTACAAGAATAATTTCTAACTAATTCTTCTAAGGCCTTTATACATGGTTTCAAATATTCATTAGGTATTACCTGAGCTTCGTCTAAAATTATTATGCTATTATAAATATTATGGAGCTTCCTTGCGGAAGAAGGTTTATTCGAATACATACTCTCAAATAATTGAACATTAGTAGTTACGATTAATTGCATGTCCCAATTTTCAATTGCAAGCTTATATTTTAGTTGATTTTCTGAGTATTCATCCTCACCGATCTCATTTGAAAAACTAAAATTACAATGGTGTTCTAATACATTTTCTTCACCAAAGATTTCAGAATACACTCTTGCATTTTGCTCTATTATACTTGTAAACGGTAAAGAATAAATTATCCTATCATGACCATTTTGTTTTGCATGATTCAAAGCAAAACCTAAAGATGAAAGAGTTTTTCCTCCACCAGTTGGAACACATAGTGAATAAAATCCTCTATCCCCTCTTGATTTATTAATGCAATCATTAAAAATTTCATTACGTATTAAATTTATTGGATTATCCGATTCTTGCAGTCTCTTTGACTTCATAAAATCATTAAAAACGTTTAACATTTCTTCTAAGCTCATTAATTTTTTAGAATTAACAATTGAATTCTCTCCCTCTATAAACCTTTGTGCATCAAGCCTATCGCTATCAACAAGAGAAGAAAACAAGAATCTTATGAGCATTTGCACCGAAAAATTATTTTTAAAGAACCCTAATACCTCTTCACTAAAATTAATTTGCTTAATATCATCGATACTTATTTCATTTTCCCAATCTGAAAAATCGCATAATATATCTCTCTTATTAAGTCTTGAACTTATAGTGCCCTCATCATCCATTTCTGTCCCATAATTTAAAAGTCCTGAATGATGTCCAATAATTATGTACTTAAAAATTTTATAAATTACATACTCTCCCCTACCTTTAAATTCTTTTTCCAAATCATCACAAATTATAGCACCTGCTGTTGAATGATCCACTCTTATGTTTGCTCCACGTATTCTATCTTGAAATTCATCAGAATATTTTCCCAAATCATGTAAAATACTTAAAATCTTTCCTGAATTCTTCAAAAAGAATTTACTTACGAACTCTTCTGAAAACTCAGAAACTCCACATATATGATCTATTAATTTCTGGTACTCAATCTTCCCATCTTCCTTTTCTATCCGTCTAGCTAGCTTTTCTGTGTACTTCATTTTTCCTCCCAAATGGTTTTAAAAATATAAACCACTAAAATTATATACTTTTCGACAATTATTTTCTATATTTTTTAAAAAATAAAAAAACGTTTACATCATCTTTTCAAAAATGTATTATATATATTGAGGATGTGATTTTATGAATAAAGTATGTATTCTTGGAAGTTTAAACATGGACTTAGTTTTAAAAGTTAATGATATACCAAAAATAGGAGAGACTATCCTATCTAACTCATCTGAGAAAATAGCAGGAGGCAAAGGAGCAAATCAAGCAATCGCTGCCAAAAGATGCGGTGCTGATGTTTCCATGATAGCTAAAATAGGAAAAGATGAAAATGGTAGAATATTGAAAGGAAAACTTAAGGAAGATGGAATAGACGTAAGTTGTATTTTCGAAGACGAACAAAATCCAACTGGACTTGCTTTGATTATGGTAAATAAAAACGGAAATAATTCAATAATAGTTGTTCCAGGTTCAAATATGAAAATTAATGATAGTGAAATAAATAAATCAATTTCAAAAATTAAAGAATCAGATATACTAATAGCACAATTTGAAACTAATGAAGAAATGACTTTAAAATCTTTTCAAAAAGCAAAAGAGTTCAATAAAATAACTATACTTAATCCAGCTCCAGCAAAAAAAATAGATATTGAGCTATTAAAATTAACAGACATCATAATACCTAATGAAACAGAGGCTGAAGTCTTAACAGGAATCAAAATAACTTCTATAGATGATGCTAAAAGAGCAGGAAAATTTTTCATAAACCAAGGAGTTAAATTCGCAATAATTACATTAGGAGAAAATGGAGCTCTTATCATAGGAAATGATTTTTACGAATTAGTAAAATCATTTAAAGTAAATGCTGTAGACACAACTGCAGCTGGTGATAGTTTTATAGGAGCTTTAAGTTCAAAGTTAAATTTCAAAAATTTAACTAGAGAAACATTAAAAGAATCTGTATATTTTGGAAACAAAGTATCTTCAATAACTGTACAAAGAAAAGGTGCTCAACCATCTATACCTTATCTTGAAGAAGTAAAAAAGATTTATAAGGAGAATTAATAATTATGAAGAAAACATGTTTATTAAATAATAGCATAAGTTCAGTAATTTCAAAAATGGGTCACACAGATATGATTGCAATAGGTGATTGTGGATTGCCAATTCCAAAAGAAACTAAAAGAATAGATCTAGCATTAACCAAAGGAATTCCAAGTTTTTTAGATACCTTAAAAACTACTCTTACAGAATTAGAAATTGAAGAAATCATAATAGCTAAAGAAACAGAAGAGACAAGCCCAAAAATATTTAACGAAATTAAAAATTTGATTGGAAATGCCAAAATAACATTTGTATCTCATGAAATATTCAAAACGAATTTAAAAGAATGTAAGGCTGTAATCAGAACGGGAGAACAAACACCATATGCAAATATAATTTTAAAATCAGGAGTTGTATTTTAATTAAAAGGAAGGTTTAACTATGAATACACGAATCCCAATGTTAAAAATGGAAGGTGTTTCTAAAATATTCCCTGGTGTTAAGGCACTAGACAATATAAACATAACTGCCTATAAAGGAGAAGTAACTGCTTTAATGGGAGAAAATGGTGCTGGTAAATCAACATTGATGAAAATATTAAGCGGAGTTTATCAAAAAGATGAAGGAAAAATTTTTATTGAAGGTGAAGAAGCTCATATCAAAAATATAAAATCTGCTGAAGAATATGGTGTAACAATAATACATCAAGAAATGAGTCTTATTAATAATTTAACTATCGCTGAAAACATTTTTCTTGGAAATGAAAAATTTAATAAATTTACAAAGAAGATAAATAAAAAGCTATTGGTTGAAAGAAGCATATTATTTTTAGATCAAATAGGATGCAACTTAGATCCAAATAAATTAGTAAGTAGTATCAATGTTGGTGAAAAACAAATGGTTGAAATCGCAAAAGCTTTAACTAAAAATGCAAGAATTATAATAATGGATGAACCAACAACTGCTTTAACAAAAATTGAAACTCAAAACCTCTTTAAAGTCATAGAAAATTTAAAAAAGAAAGGTATAGCAATCATTTATATATCTCACAGGATGGAAGAAATATTTGCAATATGTGATAGAGTTGAAGTTTTAAGAGATGGTAAATATGCTGGAAATGCTTTAATAAAAGAAATTGACAACAATAAATTAATCGCAATGATGGTTGGAAGAACAATTGAAGAACAATTCCCTTATAAGAAAATTGAAAAAGGAAAAGTATTACTTGAAGTTTCAAATTTAACTTCAAAAGTTGGCATTAATAATATATCTTTTACTGTTCGAGAAGGAGAAATAGTTGGTATTGCTGGCCTAATGGGAGCTGGAAGAACGGAGCTTGCAAAAACTATATTTGGATATTATAAGAAGGAAAAAGGAACTATCAAATTAAAAGGTAAAAGAATAAATATCAAAAATATTCAGCAAGCAATAAATAATGGAATTTGCTATTTATCAGAAGATAGGAAGAAAGAAGGATGTATACTCGGGTTATCTGTTGAAGATAACATGATATTATCAAATTTATGTAAATATGAAAATGGTTTTAAAATTATAAACAAAAATAAGACAAAAAAAGATATTGACTTCTATATAAAAAAACTCAATATTAAAACTCCAAATAAAGATCAATTAATTAAAAATTTAAGTGGTGGAAATCAGCAAAAAGTTATACTTGCAAAATGGCTTCTTCTATCACCAGACATTCTTATAATAGATGAACCAACAAGAGGAATAGATGTAGGAGCCAAAAAAGAAATATATGAATTATTAAATGAACTTAAAGAATCAGGTAAAGCAATAATAATGATTTCTTCAGATTTACCCGAGGTTTTAGGAATAAGCGACAGAATTTTAGTAATGAGTGAAGGAAAAATTACTGGTGAATTAAATCGAGAAGAAGCAACTCAAGAGAAAATTATGAAATTATCCGTTGGCATTAATCAATAATTTGGAGGAATTAAAAATGAACAATAATTTTAAAGAAATCCTAGATAAATATAAATCACTAATAGGTTTAATTATTTTATGTGTTGTAATAACCATTGTATCACCTGCATTCATGACTCTATCTAATATAACAAATATTTTTACACAAGTTTCAACAAATGCAATAATTGCAATAGGTATGACATTTGTTATTCTAACAGGTGGGATAGATCTATCTGTTGGATCAACTGTAGCAATAAGTGGTGCTTTAGCAGCATCTATATTAAAGTCTACAAATAATATACCTTTAGCTATTTTAGTAGCTGCTATAACTGGTATAGTTATTGGATTAATAAATGGAATATTAATATCAAAAGGTAAATTACAAGCATTTATAGTTACACTTGCAACTATGACAATATTTAGAGGTGCAACGTTAGTATTTACAAATGGTACTCCGATATCAAAATTATCAGAAACTTTCGTGAAAATTGGTAATGGAAAAATAGGATTTATTCCAATTCCAGTAATAATTACTATAGTCATTTTAATCATCTCAATATATCTTTTAACCCAAACGAGATTTGGAAGATATTTATATGCTTTAGGTGGAAATGAAGATTCAGCGAAACTTTCGGGAATAAATACAAATAAAATAAAAACACTTGTTTATATGATATCTGGATTTGCATCATCAATCGCTGGAATTATAATTGCTAGTAGAATAGGATCTGCTTCTCCAAATGCTGGAACGAGTTTTGAATTAGATGCAATAGCTGCCGTTGTTATTGGTGGTACATCATTATCTGGTGGAGAAGGAAAAATTACTGGAACTATAATAGGTGCTTTAATTATTGGTGTATTGAATAACGGATTAAATTTAATGAACGTATCTCCATTTTATCAATCAATTGTAAAAGGTTTAGTTATTTTAATAGCTGTATTATTAGATAAAAAGAGCAGGAAGAAAGCATGATTTACAAAGTAAGGAGGGATAATATGAAATTTCTAAAAAAAATATTATCTTTAAGTTTAGTAACTTTTTTAACAATTGGACTTTTTACGAGTTGTTCAGATAAGACAAATAATAAAAAAATAGGATTAGTCTTATCAACATTAAATAATCCTTTCTTTGTAAGCATGAAAGATGGAGCTGAAAGAGAATCAAAAAAATTAGGATATGATTTAATCGTTTTAGACTCTCAAAATGATCCAGTAAAAGAAAGATCAAATATAGAAGACTTAATACAACTAGACATTGTAGCTTTATTGATAAACCCAACAGATAGTGATGCAGTTGTCAAAGCTATAGAAGTTGCAAATCAAAGCAATATTCCAGTAATAACTTTAGACAGACAATCAAATGGTGGTGAAGTAACAACGCATATAGCTTCAGACAATATTAAAGGTGGAGCAATGGCTGGAGAATTTGTGTTAGAAAAATTTGGTACTACTCAAAATGTAAACATAGTAGAAATTCAAGGCATTCCAGGTGCTTCAGCTACAAGAGATAGAGGGGCTGGATTCCATAGTGTACTAGATGATAAATCAAATGTAACTTTTATATCAAGTCAAGCAGCAGATTTTGATAGACAAAAAGGTCTCTCTGTCATGGAAAACATAATACAAGGAAATAAAGACATACAGGTTGTCTTTGCACATAATGATGAAATGGCATTGGGTGCAGCAAAAGCAATAATGGCAAATAACATAGATGCTACTGTTATAGGATTTGATGGAGGAGACGACGCTCTAGACGCCATTGAAAATGGTGAAATGCAAGCAACAGTTGCACAACAACCAGATTTAATTGGTGAACTTGGAGTACAAATTGCACAAAAAATTGACAATAATCAAACTGTTGATAAAGAAATAGCAGCTGATTTAAAAATAGTAAGCAGATAATATAAAAATTGGTAGCCATAACTGGCTACCTTGTTTTTTAAATACACCAAATATTAAATATTTTATTGTATATCAAAGATTATTTTAATATAATTGAACTCACTATATTTTAATATCAGAGTAAATTTTTAAATTTATAATAATAATTTTATAGGTGATGATTTAATGAAAATTAATAAAAAATGTATTATAACACTTCTAGGTATAGTTATTGCAAGTCCTATCGCTATAAATTCTAGCATAAGTAGTGCATCTGTCTTTACTAGAATTTTACAAAGAATTCGTTCAAGTTTTAGACCTCTTACCAGTAGAAATAATTCTTATAACTTTATTAGATCAACTACACAAAACTCAGAAATAGAACCCATATTAAAAAGAGTATCATCACTTTCTACTAGTTCTGAATCAGTTCAAACTAAAAATACAAGCGGTAATAAAACAGTAACTTTCAATGATAACGTACTATCACTACAGTTTAAAAAAGATTCTAAACCAAGAAAAATTGTGAATCAAAAGGTAGAAATTTTGAATTTACAATAATTTATGAAATTTTATTTTTAGAGAACTAACAAGTTCTCTTTAATTTTTTAACAGTACATATAAATATTAAGATATTATAAAATCTCTCAATGTTTCTATAGCAATTTTATCGATTTTTTTAGAAAACCCATGTCTTCCATTTTCTATTATTTCAAATCTGACATTCCTATTTGAAATACTGTTTTTATATACATCAAAAGCTCTTTTTGAATAATTAATGTCTACAATTTTATCTTTCGCTCCATGAACAATCAAAACATCATTCTTATAGCCTTTAATTTCCTCAAATGGATTCATTTTTATGACATCCTCAACATAACATTTCCCAAGTTTCATAGGACCGCATCTAATAATTTCTGGTAAATTGTTCGGATCAAATTTTGCAAACATCATCTTTCCTGCATTAGCATCATCTGGAATACAAAATGCTGGATAAAAAAGAACTAATTTATTTACATTATATTTTCCCTTTGCTACAGTCAAGGCAGAAACATAACCTCCCTGAATGCATCCCATAACAACAATATTATTTTTGTCAGCATATTCTCTGTTAATAGCATAGTCAATAACTCTTTCTAAATCTTTAACTTCTGTTAATACAGACATTTCAGTGGTTAAGCCATCACTTTTCCCCATTATGACACTCCCTCCACAAAAATCAAAAGTATATGTTAAATATCCCATATTTGCTAATTCGATTGCATATTGTCTTACAATACTTTGAAATGCCATAAACCCATGACAAACTATTGCTATTGGTAAATTTATTCCTATTGGTCTATACCCCGTTCCACGAATTGTGAGGTTATCTCTTCTACATTCAAACCGTGTTTTTGATATGTTATGTTCTTTTTTTGCTTTCATATAAAACATATTTTCATCCCCCACTCTCAAATTGTTAAAGACCTTCTTTCAAACCTTTCATAATTCATATATAAGAACTTACATAAATAACAATTTTTATCCTTGCTATGATAAACTAAAATTTAAACTATATCCCAAAAGCTGATTCGTATTCTATAATTCCATTCAATTTGTCTTTGTTTTCATTAAAGCATACTGCCATAAAATTTTCATCTTCGACTTCAAAGGGTGCCTTAACACCATATTGATTTGCTGGAACATATCTATACACAAAAAAAGCGAGCTAGATATTCAAAAATCTATGAAATCTACCCGCAGCTTCCAACTTTAAATCTCTATCTCGACTTATATAATGTTACGAAATATAAAAATTATATTTCTTAAATCAAAACAACTTCCTTATAATTTTCACTAACATCTTCTTTATAAACTATTCCAAAATATTTGTTCCTATAATTTTAACTTCGCCATCTCTAAAAATATTTTTAACAAATTTTCTCCAATCATCTATTACTTCACTTTCTGCATTAATTGTATTAATAAATTTAAAATATAATCGATATTAACTTTAATTTATTTTACAAGTTCCATTTCAAAAACGATATCATCATTTATATTTTCTCTATCACCATTTCCTACGTGTCTTATTTTTTCATGTAAATCATTATACATACCTGTATAATCTTGAAATTCTCTTTTATTTAAAATTTTATTTTCTTCAAAGTTATCAAAACTAGATAATATATTTTTAAGCTTTAATACACTGCTGAATAAAGCGATAAAACTTTTTTCTACTTCTTCCCCCAATTATTTCACTATATCCTCTATAATATTTTTCATTTTCATCTTCATATCCATAATAATAATCCTCATAAATTCTTAAGATTATGGTTCCTCTTGCCTCACTATTAGTAAAAAGAACAATTGCCTCATCTGTTTCTTTCTGTAAATTTCTAAAACACACAATGTTTCCAAAAGTTTTTACTGAATTTAATATTCTATTTATTCTACTAAAAGCTTAAATACGTCCATACATTTTTAAATTTTTATCAACCCATAGAGTATTTAATGTCGTAGCATCAAGCCCAGTTAAAAACATATTCACTACAATAAGTAAATCGAGTTCTCTAGATTTCATTTTATAAGAAACATCTTTATAAAAGTTTGAAAATTTTTCACTTGAAGTATCATAAGATGTACCAAATTCTTCATTATAATCTTTTATTGCCATTTCTAAAAAATCCCTTGAAGAATCAGAGAGTCCTTCTATGCTATCAGAATTTTCATCATCTACAAGTCCGCCAGTATTTTCTTCATTAACTCCATAATTATAAATCACAGATATCTTCAATTTTTGCTTTAGCTCTAAAATTTTCAAAAAGCTCTGAAGGAAAAATAAAGAATACTTTACTAACAGTCATTTTATATTTAATCTGACCAGTTTCCTCATCACTAAGTTTTGCATAATCAAAATTAATTTTTCCATCTTAAATTTCATTTTTATTTACATAATTCCTGAAATCTTCAGATATATGCCGTCAACATTACCTCTTAAATCATCTGCTATACTCTATATCGCCCTATATACTTCTTCCCTCTCTTGCTCCTTCTTATTATCTATCAAACTTTTCTACTCCATTCACTATAAATTCAAGATTATTATAATATATCACATAAAGATTTTACATATCGAAACATAAAAAATAATAAGTTGCTTAATTAAAAGCAACTTATTATTTACTCTATCATAATATTAAAATTCTAATGTTTCTCCATCATCTGGAATAAATAACTGTCTTTCAAATCTATTTTCTTCTGAAAATAATCGTAATTCTGATCAAGAAAGTACCCAATGATTAACACTTTCCATATGCGTAGCAATTATCTGGGCAGATGGATAAGCTTTATGAACTTTTAATACATCTTCTTTTCCCATAATAAGTCGTTTATCTATAACACTATTAGCACCTGCATTAACAATAATAATATGTGGACTATACTTAGAAATAGCCTTATCTACTTCATCACACCATACTGTATCACCTGCAATGTATAAAGTTTTTTCATATTCATATTGCATAATAACGCCACAAGCATCTCCCAATATCGTTACAATTTCATCTTCATATCCATGTCGTCCATTTGTTTTTATAAGATGTATTGTTTCAAACATAGTATCACTACCTAAAATCTATACATTTTGAAAATTAGCTGAAATTAATACCTCTTTATCCTCTTAATTTTATACATATATGGGTACATTTTTAGGTAACTGCTGCTTTGCTTCCTCATCAAAGTAATCTATATTCAAATGCGTAATAATAACAGCATCAACCTCTATCATTTCAGATATGGAAATTGATAAATCATAAAGAGGATTTTTTTCAGTACTCCTAAGTATACTTGGGAACGGTGGATATGTCGCTTTGTCAGCAAAAATAGGATCAATTAAAAATTTTTTACCTGCATAATAAATTAATAATGTTGCATTTCTAACTTAAGTAATAAACATTATTTTATTCTCCTTTATAAAAATTGCTACCTATTACATGTAATGGACTTTATTATATTATAATTAATTTATATAATAGAATAACACATTATACAAAGTAGGGATTGTTCTTAACATATTTATAAATCTGTAAACAAATAAATAAAAAGAGGCCTTAAAATTGAGTAATATAAAACAAAGAAAACCAGATCGACGTACTACCTATACAATCAATACAATTAAAGACGTACTATTAGAATTATTAAAAAAAGAAACCTTTGATAAGATAACCGTTTCTAATATATGCCGACAAGCTAAAATTACAAGGACCACGTTTTACTTACATTTTTCAAACATAACTGATGTTTTAGACGAACTATTAAAAGACGCTCTACAAGTAGGAGAAAAAAATTCAAATCATGATAAAGATAATATTATATCTACTCTTACAAAGAAAGAATATCTAGAAAAAATACAAAAAAATGATATATTACTTCCAGTGTGCCAACGCATTATAAATTCGTCAAAATATCGAGTATTATTCAAGGTGGTTTAAATAATTTAAAATAAAGGATAGCTGTTCAGCTATCCTTTATTTATTAATCAAATATAGTATTTTTAACTTTCCATTGTTGTAACTTTATAGTCAACCAAAACCCATATATTCCTAATGTTATTATTGTCAATATCGCCCATTTAATCCAATTCAGAAATAAATCTCCCCCACTCCCAATAAACCTTAACCTTTGTCCATTAATAATGGTGTGATTAACTATATATCTTTCTCTAACACACATAGCCCATGTAAATCCAAGGCCAAAAGTTACAAAAGTAATTATAGTAGACAATATATTAACTCCTATAAGTCCTAATATTCCTCCGTCAAATTCTGATTTTTCATGATTATCTAAGTTCATATAAAAATCCTCCATGTATAAAATCTAAATAATTTCTTCTACTTAACTAATTTCGTATCTTCGTATAATTTTTTTTGAATTATTCCAGTAATAAATTGTACTATGTGTTATTGCCAAAATCAATATAAGAAACTAATATCGCTTTAAATTTCGCAATATTATCATTACATATAGACAAACCATCCATCTTCACCATAAGATTCTCCATTAACTAAATTAACATCACTATAATTTACTTTCTTAAAATACTTTCCATCAGTAAAATCATATTAACTTTGTATTCTAACTGGAAGATTGTTAATAATTCTTAAACAAACATCATATGTATGTCTTTTCTCAAAAATCATACCTGTATAACATTATCAACTTACAAGTAGTAGCTTATGCTAATTTATCTAGTCTTTTATTAGTTAAACTGCTAAAGTTGATATTATTGATGTCCAAAAAAAAAGGATACAAGAAAACTTGTATCCTTTTTTATTTAAGATAAACTCTAGTTATTTTTTTACAAGAATGTGTCAACACTGTTAATATTAGGAGGTGAAATCCAATAATGACAACAAAAGATATTGGAAATTTAGGAGAAATTTTAGCAGTAAAAGTCCTATTAAACAAAAATTTTAAAATCATAAATAAAAATTTCAGATCCAAAAGAGGTGAAATTGATATCATATGCTCTAAAGATAATGTTATATCATTCGTTGAGGTAAAAAGTATATGTATGTTCAAAAATAATTTTATCTTAGAACCACGAGAACAAATTAATAATAGAAAAATATTTAAAATCAGAAATACAGCAAACTATTTTCTAACAATAAATAACCTAAATAATATTTTTTACAAATTTGATCTAATGGAAATAAAATTTTGGGGTAACAAAAAATATAGTTACAATTACATCGAAAATATTTTTTAAAACAACTATTCTAATGATAGAATAGTCTATTCTTCAATATTAATCCAAGGTGCAGAAGCTTTAATTACATTCCATAAATTTTGAGGTAATGTAAACTCATTTACTTTCGAAGAATTAATTGACATCTTAATTTCATTTTTTTATCATTTTTAACTTTCTCTACCCAATCTGGATTAATCACTAAAGCACGTCCTATGGCTGTCAAAGATGCCCCATTATTTAATGCCTGTTCTACATCATCTGGTGTCAACATAGAACCTGCAACTATTATTGGAACTTTTCCATTCACATATTTACTAATTAACTCAAGATATGTTTTTTCATCTTTGCTATCAATAGGTTTTGATGAAAGTGCACTTGTCAATGAAATGTGGATATAATAAATATCTATTTCAATAAGATGATTAATCAATTTATAAGTATCTCCTATTCTTAATCCTCCCTTTTCAGATTCTTCTGGAGAAAGTCTATATCCTAAAATAAAAGGCTTTTTAACGTACTCCTTAATTACATCCTTTATCTTATTTACAATTGCAAGTGGAAACATTAATCGTTTTTCTGGTGATTCACCCCACTCATCACTACGTTTATTATACAATGGAGATGTGAAATTTGGGATTAAGAAACCATGTGCTCCATGAATCTCAACTCCATCAAAACCTGCCTCAATTGCACGTCTTGTTGTTTCTCCAAATGCATTAACAATATCTAAGACTTCTTCATGTGAAAGTTCTCTTGGTAATAATGCTGGTGCAAATGCACTAGCCTCAGTCTTAATAGCACTAGCACTAACTACGTCACCATTTGGAACTAAATTAGGAAGAGCTTTGTTGCCAGCATGAAAAATCTGAAGTATTGCATTAGCTCCTCCACTTTTTGCAGCATTTGCTAACTTACGTAAACTTGGAATAAACTTATCATCATAACTTGCAAACTCATTTAAAAATCCTATACCATTTGGATGCACATAAGTACAACCAGTTATGACAAGCCCCACTCCATTAACTCTCACTTTATAATACTCTATCTCTTCATCAGAAATCGTATTATCATTATTACTAGACCAAGTTGTCATCGGAGACATAACAATTTTATTTTTGAGTGTAATACAATTTTTAAATTTAAATTGTTCAAATAAATTACCGTGCTTTGTATTCATTGTTAAAAATACACCTTTATAATAATTATTTTCTACTGTCATTTCTAAAAAATTATATAATCATACTAATAAATTTTCAACATTCTAAATGTAATTCTTCAAAAATGTCTTCCTATGATATTTACATATACCAAATTTTTTTATAGCTTCAAGATGTTTCTTTGTACCATATCCAACATTATTCAAAAAATCATATTGAGGAAATTCATCATGATATCTAAACATCAATTCATCTCTATAAACCTTTGCTATAATAGAAGCACACATTATACTAGCACTCTTTGTATCACCTTTCACCACATGAATATTTCTAAAGTTTAAATTTTTCACTGGATATCCATCAGACAAAACTAAATCAATATCCATATTTAGACCCAGTATTGAATCTCTAAAACCTTTTTGATTTGCTTCACTAATACCAATATTATCTATTTCATCATTAGATATCTCTATTATTTTAAAATTTTTTGCATTTTCCATAATCTTATCACTAAGAACTTTCCTGAAATATCTACTCTTTATTTTCTTAGAATCATTTATATCACTTATAATTTTTGAACTATTATACAAATCAAGAACAACTGAAGCACATACAATCGGTCCAGCAAGCGGTCCACGACCTACCTCATCACATCCAGCTACTACATAATTGTTGTTAAGAATATATTCTTTGTCAAACCCATAAAACTTTTCATTCATTATCCTATTATTTTTAAGAATATCATATTTATTTTCAACTTGTTTCGCAAGTTTATTGACTGATATCCTCACATCTTTCAAAAGTGAATTTATAACTTCATCAATATTTTCATCTATAATCTCAATCTCATTTAATAAATTTTTTATTTGAGAAACCGTCAAATTTTTAAAATCCATATTTATTCCTCATTTATTCCTCTTTCAATAAATCTTCAGGTCGTTCAAGTGATATATTACCAATTTTCCCTGATCTAAAATCTCCAATTATTATATGTGCAAGCCTATTATAGTCAATCGAAACTCCTTTTGATAAACAACCAAGTTTCTTTCCTAAAATATCCATGCTGTCCGACACATCATCCGATACTTCAACTTTATATTTACTCTCCAAATTCATTCTATAATTTTTCAAAAGATATTCAAGCATATTATAGCAAACATCTTGAACATCTAAAATTTCATCCTTTACCGATCCAATATAAACAAGATTAAGACCAACCTCTGTACTATCAAACTTAGGCCATAAAATCCCTGGAGTATCTAATAAATCTATATCCCACTTCGTCTTAATCCATTGATTAGATTTTGTAACACCGGGCCTATTTCCTACTTTCGCTATCTTATTGTTAGAAATTTTATTTATAAGAGATGATTTACCAACATTCGGAATTCCCAAAATCATACCTCGTAATGTATAATTCTTAACCCCTTTACTCCTGTACCTGTCAAGCTTACTTTTCATAAGAAAATTAATTTGAGCCTTGATATTCTTAATATTTTTATTTCTTATAATATCCACATCTATACATGGGATTCCTTGATTCTTATAGTACTCAATCCATTTATTTGTCGTATTATTATCGGCCAAATCAACTTTACTCAAAACAATAATTTTAGGTTTATCCTTAGTCAACATTTCAATATCTGGATTTGTCGTTGAAATAACAGATCTTGCATCTCTTATTTCTATCACAAGATCTACTAAATTTATCATATTCTTTATCTCTTTTTTAGTCTTAAACATATGACCTGGATACCAATTTATATTCATAATTTTCATATCCTCCTTAAAAAACAAAATAGTAAATTCCCAAAAAGAAATTTACTATCTAAAATATGATCCAGCTTTATTTATTTCTATTCACAATTCTCTCTTTAACCTTAGTCGCTTTTCCTACTCTATCTCTTAAGTAATAAAGCTTAGATCTTCTAACTTTACCATATCTTACAACTTCAATATTTAAAACTTTAGGTGAGTGTAATGGGAAAGTCTTCTCACTACCAACTCCATAAGCAATTCTTCTAACTGTAAAAGTTTCTCTTATTCCACCGTTTTGCCTTTTTATAACAGTACCTTCATAAACCTGAACTCTCTCTTTATTTCCCTCTTTTATAAGAATACTAACTTTAACAGTATCCCCAACGCTAAAAGAAGGAACTTCCTTTTTCATTTGTAGTGATTCTATGTATTTAATTAAATCATGCATTTTATAAAACCCTCCTAAAAATTATTTATCTTTTAATAAATACCTTTTATATTTTCGTGTTATTTTCAAAGACTCTTCTCGTCTCCATTTATCGATTTCTTTATGATTCCCTGATAATAGAACATTAGGAACAGCGATTCCCATAAATTCTCTCGGTCTTGTATATTGTGGAAAATCCATTAAATCATTAGTAAAAGACTCATTATCTAAGCTATTCTTATTTATAACCCCAGACAAAAGTCTAACTATACTATCAATGATTGGAATAGCCGCCATTTCTCCACCTGTCAATATAAAATCACCTAAAGAAATTTCTTCATCAATAAAATTATAGGATCTCTCATCTATACCTTCATAATGACCACACAAAAATATCAAATGATTATTATCAGACAATTCATATGCCTTATTTTGATTAAAAGTATCCCCTCTTGGTCCTAGATATATAACCCTCCCATCCAAATTACGTCTAGCATAACATATAGAATTATATATCGGTTCAACACTCATGAGCATACCTGCTCCACCACCAAAAGGATAATCATCAACCTTATTATGTTTATTATTAGAAAAATCTCTGATATTGATAATTTCAATATCAACATAATTATTCATCCGTGCTTTCCCCACAATACTATGATTGAAAACCTCAAACATTTGTGGAAATAAGCTTAAAATACTAATCTTCATAAGGTCCAACTTTTAACTTCTTTAATAATAATCTTCTTTTCATCGATATCTATATCTACCACAATAGACTTAAGTACCGGTATAAGCAATTCATCATTTAAATTGGTCTTCTTTATCCAATAAACATCATTATTCTTGGTTTTTATAACCTCCGATACTCTACCCAAAAACACACCATTTTCATCATATACAGTGCATTCCTTTATATCTGCAATAAAATAATCACCATCTTGTATAGGTATATCTTCACGTTTTATTCTTATAAACTTATTCCTGAACAGTTCTGCTTCATTACAAGTAGAACAACCCTCAATACCCATAACAACTCTATTATTTTTAAATTTTATAGATGTTATGTTAACTGGAGTTAAATCATCCTCTGAAGTATCACTCTTACTTAAAAAAACGCATTCCAAATTCTTAAATATATCTAAATTCTCATCAAATGGTATAACATTCACTTCACCACGAATACCATGTGGCTTAGAAATTCTACCAATAGAAAATAAATTTATCATACTAAATTAATTTATACCTGCTTTAACTAATAATCTATTAACTGCGTCAGTAGGCTGAGCCCCATTAGAAATCCATTTCTTAACTTCTTCTTCTTTTAATGTAAACTCAATTGGATTTTTCATTGGATTATATGTTCCAACTTCAGCTATAAATTTCCCATCTCTTGGACTCCTTGAATCAGCAACAACAATTCTATAAAAAGGTTTCTTTTTGCTTCCCATTCTTCTTAATCTAATTTTTACCATTTAAAATTCCTCCTAATAAAATTTAAATATTTTAATCCTAATTACCTAAAATGGCAATTTAGGAAAAAATCCCTTCTTTCCAAATTTCCCTTTTCCAGCCATTCCTTTAAATTGTTTCATCATTTTACTCATATTTTCAAAATCTTTTATAAGCTTGTTAACTTGATTAACTGTACTTCCAGAACCTTTTGCTATCCTAGATTTTCTTGATGCCGAACCCATGAGCAATTTTGGATTTTTCCTCTCTTTTATCGTCATCGAATTAATAATAGCTTCAATTTTACATAACTCTTTTTCACTATCATCTAAATTTATATTTTTCAGTTCCTTCATAGAATTTCCAAAACCTGGTATCATTTGAAGTATTTTTGAAAAAGAACCTATTTTCTTCATTTGTTGCATAGCACTCTTAAAATCTTCAAAATTAAACTCATTAGCAAGCATTCTCTCACTAAGTTTCTGTGCCTCATCTTGATCAATAGCTTCTTGAGCCTTCTCAATCAACGATAAGACATCACCCATTCCTAAAATCCTAGATGCCATTCGATCAGGATGGAACACTTCCAAGTCACCAATCTTTTCACCAACACCAATAAATTTAATATTTTTTCCAATAACCTCTTTTATAGACAGTGCTACCCCACCACGAGTATCTCCATCCAATTTGGTTAAAACAAAACCCGTAACATCTAATTTATCATTAAATGTCTCTGCTATATTTACAGATTCTTGACCAATCATCGAATCAATGACCATCAATATTTCAGAAGGATCTGAAAGTTCCTTTATTTCTTTCAACTCATTCATAAGCGCATCATCAATATGTAAACGTCCTGCTGTATCAATAATAACAACATTGTTCATATTTTTTTCAGCTTCTTCAAGACCTTTTTTAACAATATATAAAGGATCTTTGCTGTCTGGTATTGAAAATACTGGTATATTAATTTGATTTCCCAACACCTCTAATTGCTTAACTGCAGCAGGCCTATATACATCGCATGCAATCATAAGAGGAGTCTTACCTGACTTTCTACAATAAAGAGAAAGTTTAGCAGCCATAGTAGTTTTACCAGCTCCTTGAAGACCAACAAGCATTATAATAGTAGTACCATTAACATTGTAGTTTAACTTGCTTTGATCATTTCCCATTATAGCTTTAAGTTCATCATTTACAATTTTTATAACTTGTTGTGCAGGAGTTAAACTTTCCAACACTTCTTTACCCAAGGACTTTTCACTAACACTGCTTATGAATGTCTTAACAACCCTATAGTTAACATCCGATTCAAGCAAGGCTAACTTAACTTCACGCATAGCAAGTTTTATATCTTGTTCTGACAACTTACCTTTACCTCTGAGTTTTTTAAAAACACCTTGAAGCTTACTCGCTAAACCATCAAAAGCCATACCCTACCTCCAATCTATAAATTTTGAATAAAATTATATAATTCCTGATTTAAACTAAAATCCAAAAACTCTTCTAATTTTTCTATTAACTGATCTTTTTTATTATCCAGCTCCCTATCTCTTTCCAATACTTTTAACTTTTCCTCAAAACTATACAACTGTTCGATACTCTTATTAATAGAATACAGTATAGACTGGCGACTCGATTTATTAATAGATGCTATCTCAACTAATGCAAAATCATCAAAAAAATAGAGCTCAAGAATTTTCCTTTGCTTCTCCGTCAATAACTCTCCATAGATATCTATAAGCAATATAATTTCATTTCTATTTTTCAAATCTTTCTTATCCATTATCTATTTCATTATATCAGCACAAAAAAAAATGTCAAGTAAAATAACTTGACATTTTTATATTAAAGCATCAACAAACTCTTCTGCATTAAACGGTTGAATATCATCAATTCCTTCACCAGTACCTATATACTTAACTGGTATACCTAGTTTATTTTTAATTGAAATGATCATTCCCCCTTTTGCAGTTCCATCAAGTTTAGTCAAAATAATCCCTGTAATGTTTGCAACTTCTTTAAACTCTATAGCTTGATTTAAAGCATTTTGTCCAGTCGTTGCATCCAAAACCAGATATATTTCTCTATCAACATCATTACATTCATTTTCTATTATTCTGTTCATTTTCCTTAATTCATTCATTAAATTCTTCTTATTATGCAACCTCCCAGCACTATCACAAATCAAAACATCTGAATTTTTAGATTTAAATGATTTTATTGCATCAAAAATAACCGCTGAAGGATCGGAACCTTGATTATGTCGTATCATTTTAACATCAACTCGAT
The DNA here is from genome assembly GCF_000709435.1 of Candidatus Arthromitus sp. SFB-mouse-NL. NCBI lineage: Bacteria > Bacillati > Bacillota > Clostridia > Eubacteriales > Clostridiaceae > Candidatus Neoarthromitus > Candidatus Arthromitus sp. SFB-mouse-NL. The sequence continues at coordinate 712,555 of NZ_CP008713.1, read as the reverse complement.
CAGCCCAAACTTGCAATTGATCAATTGCTGCTGCCCTAAAAGTATCTCCTGCAGCAATAACAACATCTTTATTATTATTTTTAAAATAATTAGCCATCTTACCTATGCTAGTTGTTTTACCTACTCCATTTATACCTATCATTATTATTATCTTAGGAAATTTCTCTTGAGTTATATCAACTGATTCATTCAACATATCCAATATAATTTCCTTTATAACAGGCTTAATCATATTAGGATCCTTAATTTTTCTTTCACGTACTATAGTTTTTAGTTTTTCTATAATATCACATGAAACATCTATACCTATATCTCCTACAATTAACATTTCCTCAATTTCCTCATATAAATCATCATCTATAGTTATAGCTAATCCCAATATAGAATTTAATTTATCTGTAAAATTTTCCTTAGTCTTCGTTAAACTATCTTTCAATTTTGAGAAAAAATTATTTAACATTACTTATTTCCCCTTCTATGTATTATAATTGGCTAAATTAATCGATACCACCTTAGATACACCCTTTTCTTCCATAGTAACACCATAGATAACATCACTTGCCTCCATTGTAGGCTTCCTATGAGTTATAACTATAAATTGTACGTTAGAAGAATATTGTTTTAAAAATGTAGAAAACTTAATAACATTATTATCATCAAGTGCAGCCTCAATTTCGTCTAAAACACAAAATGGAACAGGTTTTAACTTTAAAATCGCAAATAAAAGAGATATTGCAGAAAGTCCTTTTTCACCACCCGACAATAAATTAATATTTTGAAGTTTCTTACCTGGTGGTTGCACGATTATTTCAATATCACTTTCTAATTCATCCCCATCTCCTAATAAAAGTTGTGCACTTCCACCCTTAAATAATTCTTTAAATGTAAAATTAAAATTTTCATTTATGAGCTTAAAACTTTGATTAAACATATTCCGCATTTCTGATGTTATATTTTTAATAAAACCCTCAAGCTCCATTTTACTCTTTTCTAAATCTTCCTTCTGTCTAGTGATAAAGTTTACTTTATCATTAAGTGCTTCATATTCCTCAATAGATTTAATATTTATATTCCCTAAATCACTTATATCACTAGTTATCTTTTTCATTTTTATACTATACTTACTAAGTTCATTCGAATCTATTATGTACTTTTCTGCATCATTTGTATCAAAATTGATAGAATATTTGTCAAATAAGTTATCATTATTTATGTTAAATTCCACTTCTTTTTTAGTATTTTTAATATTTAAAACATTAATATCATGTTCGATTTTATGTATACTTAAATCCAGTTCATTAATATCCCCATTTAATTTTTTTATATCTTGTTGTATCCTATTTTGATCTAATATATAGGAATCAAAATTATATTCATTAAATTTCTGGTTTAAATTATCTATTCTCTTATTAAAAATTTGTATACTATCTTCAATTTTCACTATATTAACATTATTTAAATTTATATTATCGTTAATCTTAACGTTAGCACAAATTAGATCTTTCTTTTCTAATGCAATTCTCTTGCTTTCATCATAAATATTTGAAATATTTTCTTCAATTTTTGCTTTCCTAATTTTATAATTTGTAATTTCATTTTCCCTACCTTCAATTATCTTCTTATAATTTTCACATTCTATCCTTATATTTTTCTCATCATTTTCTAAAACGCTAAACTTCTCATTATTTAAATTCAATTCATAATTCAACTTATTAATTTCCTCATCATTTGAACTATAAATATCATCTAGATTATTCAATACAATATTCTTCTTATCTAGTTCTTTAAGATCTCTTGATCTTAAGTCAATATATCTCTTTAACTCTTCATTTTTCTTAAATATATCTATAGTAATATCCTTTAATAAATTATTATTTATATCAAACTCACTCTGTATATTATTTTTTACATCATGATAATTACTTAACTTAGTTTTCAATTCAGATATATATAATAATTTCTTATTAATATCATCTTCCTCAACTGAAATTTTCCGTTGTCTACCAAGTATATTAAATTTCTTAAAATAACTTGATCCACCTGTAATAGATCCTCCAGAATTTATAATTTGGGAATCCAAAGTAACTATTCTATTAGAGAAATTTATACTCTTAGCAATATTTAATGCATTATCAATATTATCGCAAATAATTGTATTTCCTAAGATATTACTAATAATATTACTAAATTTTGAATCATACTTAACTAAATTTATGGCAAAATTTATAAATCCTTTATACAACTTAACTTCATTATTAAATTTTATATTATATTTACTAACACTATTTAAAGGATGAAATGTAACACGCCCAAGATTATTCTCTTTAAGATGATTTATAAGATCATTTACGAAAACATAATCATCAATCACTATGTCAGAAATATGTCCTCCAATAACCGTCTCAATAGCAGATGTATATTTCTCTTCCGTATCTAAAATATTTCCTATAATAAAACATCTATCTTTGAATCTAATTAATGAACCAGAATTAATTTCATTCATTAAAGTTTTACTAGATTTATTAAATCCATCATAAATACTATCAAGCCCTCTTAATGCATCAAGATTTGCCTGCCTTATTATTACATCCTTATTTAAATCATTCAATTGACTATCAACTATCTCTATTTTTTTGTTTTCTTTTTCAATACTATTTAATAAATTTTCAGATAAAACTTTAACTTCACTTTCACGAATATGTAAATCATATAAAATATGTTCTATATGTTCTATATCTTTATCAATTTTTTTAATTCTATCTTCTATCAACTGTTTTTCATCTAAATATGCCTTCTTATCATTATCTATATTAGAAAAACTCATTCTTATAAATTCAATTTTATTTTGTATATTGTTATTGATATTAACAATTTTATTCTTTTCTAGTAGAATAGTATTAATCTTATTTTCTAAATTATGTAATGTCATACTATTATCCGTGCTTAATTTTTTATTTTCCTCTAGATTACATAGAATACTATTAAATTCATTCTCCAATTCATCTCTTGTTTTATTAATTATATTTTCTCTAAGGATTATATTATCTATTTTAGATTTATTTTCATAAATCTGCTTCTCATATATCTTATTTGAATTAATAAGTATACTTATGTCATTATTTTTAAGATTTACAATATTTGTATTTTTATGTATAATATCCTTAATCTTATAATATTTCTTCTTATCTTTCTTCTCTATTATTTTCAGATTTTCAAATTCTTTTTCAAATGAATACCTCTTATTTTCCATAATTCTTTTTTCGCTACTTAATTCACTTAATTTCAAATTATGGTAACTTATATCCCTTTTTATACTCTGTATTTCTTCATGAATATCATATAAATTATTATACAAAATTAAAATTTCCAAATCTTTAAGTTCATTTGATAAATCTATAAATTTTCTAGCTTTTTCACTCTCAATTTTTAATGGTTCCAAATATTCTTCATATGTAAAAAGCATATCATTAATCCTAACAATATTTTCATTGGCATGATTAATTTTATTATATGCTTCTTCCTTCTTAAATTTATATTTAGTTATACCTATTGCCTCCTCAATTATAGCTCTTCTATCATTAGAATTTCCATTTAATATAACATCTATCTTTCCTTGTCCAATTAAAGAATACCCTTCCTTACCGATACCTGTATCAAAAAATAACCCATTTATATCTTTCAATTTACACGGTTTATTATTTATTAAATATTCACTCTCTCCAGATCTATATAATTTTCTAGATATTATAACAGTACTATAATCTATTGGAAGTTCCCTTTCCGAATTATCTATAATTAATGACACCTGTGCCAAAGATAATTGTTTCCTATATTGAGTTCCGGAAAAAATAACATCTTCCATCTTCCCACCCCTGAGACTTTTTACACTTTGTTCCCCTAAACACCATCTTATCGCATCTGCTATATTACTCTTACCACTTCCATTCGGTCCTACCACAGATGTTATACCTTGTTTAAATATAAGTTCAGTTGAGTCTGCAAAAGATTTAAATCCCCTTATCTCTATTGATTTAAGAATCATAATAAATTTAAATCCCCTCTAATAATTAAATTTTAATAAACATGAGATATTCACTTAAACTATCTCATAAAAACAAAATTCTTTCAAGGATATTATAATATGTAACCTCTAAGTAGCACCAAAAAGTTTTTGACTCCAACATAAAAAAAGAGAGATAATTCATAAATTATCTCTCTGTAATATTATATAAAAACTAAAAATTCATAAACAATCCTAAAAAAATACTGATCGTAAAAATTAACAAAATTGCAACTGTTATAATTGATATAAGTGTTTTTTTTCTGTTATTTTTCATTTGATTCACCCCTAAATAATTGTAAATAAATTAAAATAATCGGGTTACTTCTTTATCAATTTTTCAATAATCGGATTAAGTTCTTTCGTTAATTTTTCATATCCATCAACATTAAGATGCAATCCATCATGAGTATACTGTTTAATTAAATTACCATTATCATCAGATAATTCCTTAAATGCATCTACAAAGATATAATCTTTATAGTACTTCTCAAATTCTTTAAACACACTATTTAATTTTTCTATACGCTCATTGGTACGCCCACCACCAGCTATAGAATTTTTACCATATCTATCCTCATCACATGGCAAAATAGATATAAAAACTATATTAACTCCATTTAATATAATTTTTAAATCGATTATTAATTTGGCGATATTATCAATTATTTCGTTATCCCTTTTACTATTTTCTTCACTCATATCATTTGTTCCAACAAGAATAACAATAGTACTCGGTTTATGACGAATCACGCCTTGCTTTATAATATTATGCAAACCTTGCGTTGTTATACCTGATACACCACAATTAAATAACTTTGTTTTTATTTTTGGAAAAAATCTATCTAAATCATAATCTCTAATTATAGAATCCCCCAAAAAAACAACTTCTTTTTTATCTCCATCCCATTCAGTCGAAATGACACTTCTTAAAAATGTTAACATATATTCTTCAATCTGAAAATCTGAATAAATATACTTAAATTCTTGCAATCTTAAACCACCTTAAATAAAAATGTCTTACAAAATAATACTATTACATAATTTGAAAATAATACTCAATTAAATATAATTTTACTAAAGTGTCTCCTTTAAGGATTCATTTATTATATCTTTATAATCTTGATCATCCAATTTTGTTATAATGTTAATTTCTCCTTTTTTCATATTTAGTTCCCCCTCTCTTTTAATTTATAACACCCAAAGATATGCCCCCATTTAAAATAGTCCAAGTTATGAAAATAAATTCTGGCATAAATTATAAAATTTATTTCCAGAATTATATTATTAAGTATTATAAATCATTCTATTTATTTAATTCGATATAATCTTTAATAATTTTAACTGTTGAAGAAGATCCTATTCTCGTAGCACCAGCCTCTATCATACAATTTACAGTTTCAAGATCTCTAACCCCTCCAGATGCTTTAATCCCTAACTCGTTACCAACTGCCTTTCTCATTAATTCTATATCTTCTTTAGTAGCTCCAGCTTTAGACATTCCTGTAGATGTTTTAACAAAATCAGCTCCAGCCTCTTTTGATAATTTACAAGCCATTATTTTTTCTTCGTCAGTTAAAAGACAAGTTTCTATTATAACTTTCAAAACTTTATTTCCACAAGCGTCCTTAAGAAGCTTAATTTCATTCTTAACATAATCATATTCCTTATCTTTTAGTTTTCCAATATTTATAACCATATCTATTTCAGAAGCACCATTCTTCAATGCTTCTTTTGTTTCAAATAATTTAGATTCTGTAGTCATACTTCCTAAGGGAAAACCAACAACCGTACAAATATTAACATCTGTATTTCTAAGTTGTTCATAACAGAGTTTTACATAACAAGGATTCACGCATACTGAAGCAAAATTATATTCTTTTGCTTCATTACATAATTTAATAATTTCATTCTTAGTTAAATTAGCACTCAATATAGTGTGATCAAAATACTTACTAAACATATTAAAAACTCCTTTAATTTAAATTATAGTACAATTCTATCATAAATTAAAAATTACATATTATTTATTAAAAAAATATTGAATTACAAAAAATAAAATAATACTATATATAGATATATAGTTTGTGGAAAAAGGAGTTTGTACATGGGTTTTAGAGATAAACTAACAGAATATTATACAAAATCATATTTCAAAAAATATGGTGATAGATTAACTCAATCTCAAGGAAATATACTTTCAGTAAAAGTTAACATCAAAAAATATCTATGGATATTCTACATATTAACAGCTATAGTTGTTATAAAGCCACAGAATAGCAGAAATATTATAAAATGCATTTACAAAAAGAAACGTTGGTTTAAAAAACCTCACTTCATGAATATCAACCAAGGACATTTAGTTATAATTCAAGCTCTAAGGGACAAGAAAAACCATGAAAATTTAAAGATATTAAATATAAGAAATCTTTCAAACAAACAAGACTTAATTCCTGTTAACCAACCTCAACCTAAAAGTATAACTAAGATACAAAGAATCAGAAAATAATTTTAAAAGCAAGAGTTTAAAACTCTTGCTTTTATTTTTATCCAACTTTATTTTTAAGTCTTAAGCGATCTGCTACCATCGCAATAAATTCAGAATTTGTTGGTTTCCCCTTCTCATTATGTATAGTATATCCAAATATTTTATTTATACTTTCTACTTGTCCTCTACTCCATGCAACTTCAATAGCATGACGTATAGCCCTCTCAACTCTACTTGATGTCGTATTATACTTTCTAGCAATAGAAGGATATAACTCTTTTGTAACTGCAGATAATAATTCTATATCATTAACAACCATCGAAATCGCTTCTCTTAAATAAAAATATCCTTTAATATGTGCTGGGACTCCAATTTCATGTATTATACTCGTAATTTCACTCTCTAAATCAACAGGTTCCGATTGCTTAAAAGAATTAGTCGAATCACCATTATTAGAATTAATCATATTTTCTGGTTTTTGGACAAAATACTTTTGATCTAATGTAATACTAAACATTTCTTTTATTCTTCTGATAAAAATATCCATATCAAAAGGCTTTAAAACATAGTAATCTACACCCAACTTAATAGCATTCTGTGTTATCTTATCTTGTCCAACAGCTGACAATACAATAATTTTAGGAGCTAACTCTGAATCCTTATTTAAACTTAATTTTTCTAATACACCTAATCCATCCAAATGCGGCATTATTATATCAAGTATAAGTAGATCAGGTTTGCTTTCAGATATGAGCTTCAATGCTTCAATCCCATTCTTAGCTACCCCAACAACATCAAAATTACCTTCATTATTCAAATAATCTTTTAAAATTATACAAAACTCATCATTATCATCAGCAATCAAAATTCTTATTTTCTTATTTTCCAATGTTTTTTCGCCCCTTCTAAAATTCGCCTCATTATAACCTTCCCTAAACTTGTTCGACAAAGAAAATACATTTCCTTTTATTTTTATCTTTTTTTATCTAAACAAAAAACTACATTAATTAAATTAATGTAGTTTCTAATCAAAAATTTTACTTTCTTTAAGCATCCATTCTATATATATCCCATAACCAGTATCTGGTTTATTAACTAATACATGAGTTACTGCGCCCACTATTTTATTATTTTGTATTATAGGACTTCCACTCATTCCTTGTACAATTCCTCCTGTCTTTTTAAGTAAATCTTCATCTACTACCTTAATTATCATACTCTTAGAACTTGGATTATCCTGTTGAAGCAATTTTTCAATAACAACATCATATAACTTTGGTTCTCCATTATCAACTGTCGAAATTATTTGAGCTGGTCCTTCCTGAATTTCATCTTTTAAGGCTATCTTTAACTTTTCAGTATAAATATTCTCTAAACTATATTTTCCAAATATACCAAACTTCGTATTCTGCTCAACACTTCCTAAATTTATATCATCATTTATAAAAACTCCCTTAAGTTCTCCAGGATTTCCTTTCTCTCCACGCTTAACATTGACAATCGAAGAACTAACAATATTACCTTTACTAATTTTAATTATATCCCCTGTATCAACATCTGTTATAGGATGGCCTAACGCTCCGTAAATACCAGTAACAGGATCAATAAATGTTACTGTCCCAATCCCAGCTGTTGAATCTCTAACCCAAAGTCCTATTTTATTCTTACCATCAACACTTTTAATTGGATGTATCTTCTTTACAATAATTTTTTCATCTCGCTCTACTTTAATATCCAATTCATCAGCATCCAAACTATTCAATGTTTCTGATAAAAGTTCAGATGAATTAATCTCAATATCATTTATAGATAAAATTATATCTCCTACATTAAGTCCACCATCTTTTGATGGACTATAAGGTTTTTGCAAATCATTCTCTATATCAGAAAATCCAACAATAAGTGGACCATTAGTTCTTAATTTAATTCCAACAATATGACCTCCAGGATAAAGTTCAACTTCTTTAGAAATTGCCATAACCTCAACTGTTCGAATTTTAAAACCCAAAAATTCAGCATTATACTCTGCAATATTATCGTAAATCTTATCTAGTGTATAATTTATTATCCCTTTATTAGATTTTAAATTATTTCCATCTCTCAAAAATACAACCTCTGGTATACTAACTAAAACAGAGGAAATATACAAAAATAATACTAATATAGGAGTAAATACTGCGAAAATCTTTAAAAACTTTTTTATTCGCATACTCATTCCTCCTTTTACATTAACTATATAGACAAAAAAAATCATGAGCATATACACTCACGATTTATTGTTTCATTTTGGGCATATTTTATTCTAATAATTTTTTATTGCCAATAAGTTCCTTAGCACTAATAAATGCTCCTTCAGTAATACTCTCTCCACCAATCATCTTAGCAATCTCACTTACCTTTTCTTCATCACCTATCATTTTTATATGAGAATATGTCTTATCATTTTCTATCTTTTTTGAAACAACATAGTGATTATCAGATAAGCTTGCAATTTGAGCAAGATGAGTTATACAAAAAACTTGACATCTCTTAGATAATGAATACATTTTTTCTCCGACCTTCTGAGCTATCTTACCACTAACTCCAGTATCAATCTCATCAAAAATTATCCCAGAAATAGGTTCATTTCCTAAAAATACAATTTTTAAGGCTAGCATTATTCTAGATAATTCACCGCCAGATACAACTTTTGATAAATCTTTTAAGGGTTCACCTTTATTTGTAGAAATAAAAAAGTTAACGTTATCATTTCCAGTTTGTGTAAAATCTTTATCTTTTTCAATATTAATCTTAAAAATTATATTTTCCATTCCCATGTAATTTAATTCATTAACTATTTCATTTTCAATCATTTTTGCATACTTTTTACGTATTTCTGTTATTTTATCTGCCTCTATTTTAAGTTGCTTACGCTTTTCATACTCGATTTTTTCATAATCTTTAAGAACCCTCTCTTGATTTAAAACATTATCCAAATATAATTGTAATTCCTCATTATACTTAACTAGCTCTTCAACATTCATTTTGTTAAATTTCTTCTTCAAAGCATTTATTTTATATATTCTCGCATTTATACTATCAAATTCATTTACATCAAAATGAGTTTTATCACATATCGCTTTTATATCTTCACTTATACTTTCTAAATCATAGTAAATTCCTTCCAATTTATTTGAAATTTCATTAAGATCTTTCAAATCAATCATTCTAATAGACTTTATAATATTAATCAACTCACTATTTATAGCAAACTGCTCTCTATAAATCAACGAGTCTAATGAAAAATTAAGAGTCTTGCTAATTTTTTCACTATTATTAAGCAACTTTATCTTTTCTTCTAATTCATAGTCCTCACCTATAATAAGTTTTGCAGAAGTAAGCTCATTTATTTGAAACTTCACATATTCTATATAACTATCATTAAGATCATTATTTTTAATCTCATTTATTTTATATCTTATCTCATTCCATTCTCTAAATACGTCCAAATAATTTTTAAAATCAATTTTCTTACCTATATATTTATCTAAATAATTAATATGCTTAGCGTTATTTAACAACTCATAATTTTGATGCTGTGTATGTATATCCATCAAATATTTAGAGATTAATTTTAAGGTATTATTTGTTACAACATGACCATTTATTCTAACGATACTCTTTCCATTTACATAGCCTTCACGCCTTATAAATAGATAATCTTCTATTTCAATGCCATTTTCATTAAGAATTTCATTTATTTTTTCATGATATATATCAAAAATTGCTTCAACAGACGTTTTGTCTTCCCCATTTCTAACGATGCTTTTGCTAAATTTAAATCCAAGTATAAAACATATGGCATCGATTAAAATAGATTTCCCTGATCCCGTTTCTCCGGAAATTACTGTAAATCCATTTTTAAATTCCAAATCCATATTATCTATTAAAGCAAACTTTTCTATCCTCATTTTATTTAACATTAAAATTCACCTAATTCTTTATAAGGTAATTTATTTTTTCCTGTATACTAGCTATAGAATTTTCATTTCTAACCATAACAAAAATAGTATTATCGCCCGCTACATTCCCTGCAATATCTTCTATATTTAATGAATCTATAACTTCACCAACAACTGAAGCTGCTCCTGGAAGTGTACGTATTACTAAAGTTTTATCGATTTGTTCCATCGATAAAATACTACTAGCTATTATGTTTTTATATCTTTCAACTTTAGTAACTTCACTAAATTCTTGATTATTTAAAATTCCATATTTATAAGACCCAGAATTTGTAGAAATTTTTATAAGTTTCAATAACTTTATGTCTCTAGATACTGTTGCCTGAGTTACATCAAACCCCGCACTTCTTAGTTCATCTGCCAATTCTTCCTGAGTTTCAATATCTTTATTTGTTATAATATCTATTATCTTCTCATGGCGTTTATTTTTTATCATTTCCCAAATCTCCCTAAAGTTTAAATCCTATTAATCAGTTTCTCGCGTAAAACACTATAATAATCATAAAAATTAAATCTAACAAGTGAACAATATTTCTTACATTTTTGTATTTTAAGAATTTTATTTTCTATCTTCATCTCTTGATTTTGTCCATCTATAATCACATATAAATTATCATCTGCTCCATCAATTTCTAAATTTATAATACTTCGTGGACTAATCACTAAGCTTTTAGCATTCAGCGAATGTGGACATATTGGAGTTATAATGATTGATTCAATATCTGGAGAAACTATTGGCCCCCCAGCAGATAAAGAGTATGCCGTTGAGCCTGTAGGAGTTGAAATTATCATTCCATCACCATAAAAAGAAGCATAATATTTATCATCAATAAATATATTAAATTTTAATAACCTTGATAGCGGCAATTTAGTTATAACTATATCATTTAAAGCCATATATCCCTTATCATAAGATCCATCTACACAAGTTTCTATCATCAATCTCTTTTCTATGTAATATTCATTATTCGTTATCTGATCGACTGCCCTTTCAATATCATTCAACTCGATACTTGCCATAAATCCTAAAGTTCCATAATTAACTCCAATTAGAGGGAGATCATAGGCATCTATAATTTTCACAACCCTAAGAATTGTTCCATCACCACCAACTATAAACAAAAATGAAAGTTCATGTTTTTCATTCTCTAGGTTAGCTCCATCTAAAAATATTCTAACCTCACAATTATCGATTTTCTCTTTCAGTACAAATTCTATCATACTAACAATCTTGTCATAATTGTTTTTAGAGGTATTAACTGATATACCAAATATCATCTTAGATTTCTCCTTAATTATAGTTTTGCTCTATATGTGCCTCATTTATAACTCGTTCAATAAATTCATTATCAACCACAGTATTACTATGTGCATTCTTAACACCTAGATATACAAGAAATTCAATATTCCCATGTCCACCTTTTATGGGTGAATATGTTAAATCAAGTACTCCAAAATTGTTTTCTCTAACAAACTTTACAATTTTATCTATAACCTCAAAATGTACTTCCTTATCTTTAACTATTCCTTTTTTATTCACTTTCCCTTTTCCAGCTTCAAACTGCGGCTTTATTAATGCAACAATATGTGCATTATCTTTTAAAAAACTTCGAACCTTATTTAATATTTTCTCTAAAGAAATAAATGAAACATCAATTGATGCAAAATCCCCTTTATTTGGAAAATTTTCCGAATCTGCATAACGAACATTCATCCTTTCAAACACTACAACTCTCTCGTCTGTTCTAAGTTTGTAATCAAATTGTCCATACCCAACATCAATAGCAAAAACCTTAAAAGCACCTTCACGGAGCATACAATCAGTAAATCCACCAGTCGATGCACCAATATCAAAACATATTTTATCACTTAAATTAATTCCAAATACATCAATTGCCTTTTTTAACTTCGCTCCTGCTCTACTAACATAAGTTGTTTCTTTTTGCTTAAGTATTTCAATATTCAAGTCACAATCAACTTTTTCTCCAGCCTTAGTTATTTTAATACCATCAACAACAACATTACCACACATTATGTTTGTCCTAGATACTTGCCTTGAGTCAAAAAATCCTCTCTCAACTAAGATAATATCTAATCTCTTTTTCTCACCCATAAATAATTAAAACTTCCTATTCAACATATATTTTGTAAAATCAATTAAATTAGATACATCTTTATCTAAAGAATTAAGTATATTTATAGCTTTATTCGTATTCTCCTCACAAATCTTTTTACACTCATCAATTCCATACAAATCAACGTATGTAAACTTCTTATTTCGATTATCAATATTAGAAGTTTTACCAAGAGTCTGAGTATCGCTTGTCTTATCTAAAATGTCATCAATTATTTGAAAAGTTAAACCTATATAATGAGCGTACTCGGATAATTTTACAATTTCTTCATCTCTAGCATCACCAAAATAAGCTGCAGATAACACAGAAGCCTTTATGAGTGCTCCTGTCTTATTTCTGTTTATATACTTTAGGGTATATTCATTAAGTTCTTTATTCTTTGTTATAATATCTACTACTTGTCCGCCAATCATTCCATCACAATCAATACTTTTAGCAACTACAAAAGTTGCATACAATGCCTTCATTCCATACCTTATAGAAAACTCAATCATATTTTTTAAAGCTTCAGTCAAGAGACCATCACCAGATAATAACGCAATGGACTCACTAAATTTCACATGATTAGTTAAATTACCTCTCCTTAACATATCATTATCCATACTTGGCAAATCATCATGTATTAGTGAATATGTATGAATCATTTCTATATAACACGCAAATGGAATAAGATCCTTATAATTATCCTTAAAAAGCAAATATGTATATAAAAATAAAATAGGTCTAACCCTCTTACCCCCGATTGATAAACTATAAGACATAGATTCATAGATTATCTTATTTAAACCCTCTTTATTTGAAAACAAATTATTTATTTCATAATCAACTTCTTGTTTTAAATAATCAAACTTCATAATATTAATCTCCCTTTAAGGATGATTCTATATACTCAACCTTACCTTCTAATTCCTTTATAAAACCATTAAGTTCATTGCATAATTCAATTCCATCTTTATATTTCTCAAAAATCTTTTCTATGGATAAATTACCTTTATCAAGTTCCTTTACAATTTTATCAAGTAATCCCATCTTCTGTTCAAATGTCATATTATTCAATCATCTAAACCTCCTTTTTAATAAATTTCCCTCTTATAGTTTCATTTTTAAACATGAGTGAAATATCACTCTCTCTATTCATCTTTTTAGGATCTTTTATTATATTTAAATCCTCATCACAAACCAAAACAAATCCTTTATCAAGTATTTGATTTATATCATTTTTTTCAAGTTTTAATCTTAATTCATTAAATCGATCTTTAAATTCAAAAATCAAATCCTTCATTTTCCCATTTAAATATAGTGCTACATTATTAATTTTAATTGATTTTTCATTTAAAATTTTCTTAGGCGAATAGGAACTTATATACATTTTATATTCATAAACTCTATTTTTAAAATTACTGATTACTCTATCCATGTTTTTATTTAAACTATCTCTAGCACTATCAATCAAAAACAAAATAGAATCCATATCAGGTATACATATGTCTGCAGATGCCGTAGGCGTAGATGCCCTCAAATCACTAACGAAATCGCAAATAGTAAAATCTGTTTCATGACCAACACCACTCACTATTGGTATTTTTGATTTATAAATTTCTTCAGCTAAAATTTCATTATTAAAAGTCCAAAGATCTTCAATGGATCCTCCACCTCTTGCGATTATTATCACATCGACATTATTTTCTATATTAAAATACCTAATGCCTTGTATTATATCTTTGTATGCATCTATACCCTGCACGAGGGAATCAAAAATTTTTATGTTAACAAAAGGGTTCTTTCTCTTCGCCACATTTAAAATATCTTGTATTACTGCTCCAGTCTTTGAAGTAATAACTCCTATATTAAATGAAAAAGAAGGGATTTGTTTCTTATTTGATTCATCGAAGTATCCCTTCTCCCTAAGTTTATCCTTTAATTTTTCAAATTCTTTATGTAAATCCCCAACGCCTTGCTTCTCTACTATATAACAGATTATTTGATACGATCCCTCTTTACTGTACACAGATATCTTTCCTAAAACATCAATCTTTTCTCCATCTTTAAAATCAACAATATCCATTTCATCCATATATTTTGTAAATATCACACAATTAATCTTACATGCATCGTCTTTAAGAGAAAAATATATGTTCCCGTTAGAATGCTTTTTAAAATTTGAAACTTCGCCACTTACATTTATGTTTGAAAGAAGAATATCACTTTCAAGACTAACTTTTATGTAATTTGTTAGAGATGAGACAGTAAATTTTTTAAGTTTCATTTAAATTGCCCTCTCTAAATCTTTTAATGGAATCCAAAACCCCATTAATATACCCCTTAGATCTATCTATACTATATTTTTTGGTAAGATTTAACGCCTCATTTATTGCAATATTCGGAGGCAATTCATCAAAACACATTTCGTAAACAGCTAATCTAAGAATCGATAAATCTACTTTTGATATTCTATTTATTTTCCAGCGCTTCAAATTTTTCTGTATAAGATCATCAATTTCATCTTTATGAATATTTATTCCATTCAAAACATTCAAACAATAATCTTTATTTAGGAACCTCATTTCGATATCAGAATCATTTTCTTTAAATTCTTTCTCAAAATCATTTATAAATTCTTTATATCCCTGATTAACCTTATTAAAATTTAAACAAAATATAATTTGCAAAAGTAATTCCCTTGATTTACTTCTATAACCACCCATAATTTTTCTTAAATTATTATCTCCTAATCTTAAAAACTTTTTAAATTAATTATATCATAATCATAACAACTCTTGAGATTAAAAATACAAAATTAACTACTTTATATATTTATTTTATTTAAATTTACTACTATAATCGATAAGTGTATAAGTTTATCAATAAATAAAAAAATATCTAAAGGAGGCATTTTAAATAAAATGATTTACACTGTTACACTAAATCCTTCTATTGACTACGTAATAAATTTAGAAAAATTAAATGAAAATTGCATAAACGTAGTAAATTCTAATGATGTCTACATTGGAGGAAAAGGAATAAACGTATCAAAAATTCTAAGCGAACACGGCATTAAAAGTAAGACATTAGGTTTCATTAGTGGTTTTACAGGAAAATTTGTTGAAGAATCTCTTAATAATGACAATATCTTAACTGACTTTATAAGCGTTGAAAATAACTTTTCACGTATCAATATCAAAATGAAAATCGGAGAAACTGAAACTGAAATTAACGGTTTGGGACCTAGAATATCAGACTCTCATGTTCAACTTTTGAATAGTAAAATTGATGCAATTAGTGATAGTGATATCATTGTATTGTCAGGTAGTATCCCAAATTCACTATCAGACAACTTCTATGAAGATATCATAGAGAGAATTAAATCCAAAAACATAAAAGTGATTGTTGATGCTAGAAAGAATTTGTTACTTAACGTACTTAAGTATAAACCCTTTTTGATAAAACCAAACAATCATGAAGTAATGGAAATATTTAATTTATCTGATCCTACTATTGAAGATTTAATTGAGTGCGGAAAAAAACTTAAAAAAATGGGAGCTATAAACGTTCTTATATCAATGGGAAAAGATGGAGCAATTTTAATAAATGAATTTAATGAAATCTATTTAAGCAACATACCTAATGGTGTTTTGAAAAATTCAGTAGGATCTGGAGATTCAATGGTTGCTGGATTCATTGCTGGATATTTAAAAACAAACGATTATACTCAGGCTTTAAAACTTGGAGCTGCTAGTGGAAGTGCCACTGCATTTTCAGATAATTTGGGCAAAATATCCCTAATTAATCTTTTAGTAAACCAAATACAAATCAAAAAATTATAACAATTGGGGGTAATAATTTATGAAAATTATTGACTTATTAGATTTAAATTCAATAAGTTTAAATTTAAGTTCAAAAAATAAACTAGATGTGATTAATGAACTGGTAGATCTAATCGAAAAGAGTGGAAATATATCTGATAAAAAATTATATAAAGAAGAAATTTTAAAACGTGAAAATCAAGGCACAACAGGAATAGGAGAAGGTATTGCAATACCTCATGCTAAAACATCAGCTGTCAAAAATGCTTGTCTTTCTGCTGGTGTTAGTAAAAATGGGATCAATTATGAATCCCTAGATGGTTCTGATGCCCAATTATTCTTTATGATTGGTGCTCCAGAAGGAGCTAACAATATCCATTTAGATGTACTTGCAAGACTATCTACTCTACTAATGGATGAAAATTTTCGCAAATCTCTAATTAGTGCAAAATCTCCTGGAGATTTTATATCTCTTATAGACAAAAAGGAAAACGAAAAATTTGGGGCTGAAGAAAATGATACATCTAACCAAGATTCACCCTTTCCAAAAGTGCTTGCTGTTACAGCGTGTCCAACAGGAATAGCTCATACTTTTATGGCAGCCGAATCTTTAATAAATAAAGCTCGTGAAATGGGTGTTAGTATCAAAGTTGAAACAAATGGTTCTTCTGGAATCAAAAATGCATTAAAAAGAGATGAAATTGACAATTGTAATGCAATAATAGTAGCAGCAGATAAGAAAATTGAAATGGAAAGATTCAATGGTAAGAAAGTTATTCAAACTAAAGTTGCAGATGGAATACATAAGCCAGAAGAATTAATTAGACGTGCCATTTCTGGAGATGCTCCAACTTATAATTCTGGAATAAATAATAGAAATGATGAAAGCTTTGAAGAAAATGCAGGACGTAAAATTTACAAGAGTTTAATGAATGGCGTATCTCATATGCTACCATTTGTTGTTGCTGGTGGGATTTTAATTGCACTCGCATTCTTATTCGATAATTACGAAATAAATCCTGAAAATTTTGGATCAAATACTCCTCTATCAAAATTTCTTAAAACAACTGGTGACATAGCATTTGAATTTTTATTGCCAGTACTTGCTGGATTTATTGCTGTAGGTATTGCTGACAGGCCTGCTATGGTTGTTGGTTTTGTTGGAGGAATTTTAGCAAAAACTAGCGGTGCTGGATTTTTAGGAGCACTAATTGCCGGATTCCTTGCTGGATACTTAGTTATTGCACTTAGAAAAATCTTTTCATTTTTACCAAAATCACTCGAAGGAATCAAGCCAGTACTCCTGTACCCACTGTTTGGAACGTTATTAATAAGCATTATAATGACATTTGTATTTAATCCACCAATTACATTTCTAAATAATTCACTTATTACATTTTTATCAAATTTAGGAACTAACTCAAAAATCTTATTGGGAACTATAGTTGCAGCCATGATGGCAATAGATATGGGAGGCCCTATTAATAAAGCTGCATACGTATTTGGTATTGCATCAATTGAATCTGGAAACTTCTATGTAATGGCTGCAGTTATGGCTGGCGGAATGGTTCCTCCTCTAGTAATAGCTATTGCCACAACTTTATTTAAAAATAATTTCACTAAAGAAGAAGTCAATGCAGGAAAAGTTAATTATATAATGGGATTATCCTTTATCACAGAGGGAGCAATTCCTTTTGCTGCAGCTAATCCACTTAAAGTTATACCATCTTGTGTTATAGGATCTGCAATTACTGGAGCTTTATCAATGATCTTTAATTGCACGCTTAGAGCACCACATGGAGGAATATTTGTATTTCCAATTGTTGAAAATTGGATAATGTATTTAGTATCAATACTTATTGGATCAATTATTGGAGCTTTGATACTTGGAATGTTAACAAAAAACATGAATAATAAAATAAAGAAAGCCTAAGATTTAAATCTTAGGCTTTCTCCCTCATTAGAATTAATTTTTTAGTTTGAATTTATCATTCTATAATCTCTTATAACCTTAGTCTAACCTTTTTTATCTTAATATACTTTCTCTAATAATTTTTTAATAGCTAATCTATACATTAGACATACACATTATTTTACAAACCTATTTTATACAATCATTTATCAACCACTAATTTTTAATTTAAATTTCTGCCAAGGCTTCAAATAATCTAATATGAATAATTCTTCTTCTGTTATTTTCCCAACAACATTTGAAAATCCTGTATTCTTCATATCTTTTTTTGCAATTTGCAACTCTCCTGCATAATGACCATATTCACTACTTTCTATTACAATATCTCCACGTTTAATTATCTCTGGGACATTAAATAATTCAAATTTATTTCCTTTATATTTAATCCGAGGCTGAGTTGATCGGATCATGTTAGAATTAACATCCCCTCTGTTAATGTGCAATTCTTCAAACATAACTCTACGTTGAAGTTCAGGCACCCCATCTTCCACAGTCACATCAAAAGTCACGAACCTAAGGTCTAAATCCTTAAATTGCTCTAATTCATCATCCGATGGATAACAGTTGGATATTATGATGTCATCAATATTTCCCATAGATAAATAATGTTTAACCTGTGTCAGTAATGATAAATTTCTATGCATCTCAAGGGTAACCAATCCTTGAGTAACAGGCCATGGTCCAAATGTATTTTGATTCTGACTCGTAACAAAAGCAGCCGTTCTTAATCCGTATCTTTTAAATCTATCTGTGCATTCATCGAAATAATCAAGAGCCAAACCCGAGTAAGCGTGAGGATAAAAATTATGACATCCATACAAATTATATTTGTTAGGATAATAATCCATAATTGTATCTATAGTATGAACATTAATACTTGCATTTATTTCAACTTTTAAATTATACTCATTAAAGGTCATTAACGCCTCTTCGTTTCCTGTAAACCCCTCATCCAATCTAAAACCATCCGCTTGAATTTCTTTGAAAAATTTCAAATCATTATATGTAATTCCTAATTTAGAAAAAACACTTGGAGCTACATCCACGATAATTTCAAAACCCTTAGACTTTGCAAACTCATTTATATACGTAAAATCTTTTTTTATCTTCTCTTTATCATCTACCACAGAAAGTAAACAAGAAAATATTCTCGAAAATCCAGCATAAGATGCTCTATCAATATATTCCAGCAATTCCTCTTTCGAAGTTTTTTCGGGGTAAATGGAGATTCCTAGCCTCTTCATAAGAATATCCTCCTGTTAAATCACTAATCTCCTATTTTACAAAGTTGAAAACTTTAGGATCAGGTCCTGTTCTTAAATCTTCATTCAATGATGATATTTTATTAATATCCTCGGGACTGATTTTAAAGTCAAAAATATCAGCATTACTTATAATCCTTTCCATATTAGAAGACTTAAATATAACTAGAATATCTTGTTGTAAATGCCAACGAAGAATTATTTGTGCCGGAGTTTTTCTATACTTTTCTGAAAGTTCTACAATCACATCATCTGTAAATACCTGACCTCTCATAAGAGGTGACCATGCTTGAACTAATATATCATGATCTTTACAATATTTTCTTAAAGCTTCTTGAGTTAATTTTGGATGAATTTCAATTTGATTCAGCACTGGTTTAACCTTGGCGAATGTCATAAGATTTTCAAAATGTTCTTCATTAAAATTACAAACACCTATAGATTTAACTTTGCCTTGAAAATATAAATCTTCCAAAGCTCTCCATGGTTCCTGAAAAGAATATGGATTACCTGGCCAGTGTATTAAGTATAAATCCAAGTAATCAAGTTTAAGCTTGTTCATACTTTGATTAAAAGAATCCATAGTTTGTTCATAAGAAAGTCCAGCATTCCAAACTTTCGTAGTAACAAAAATATCTTCTCTTTTTAAACCTACTTCTTTAATTCCTTCATGAACACCTTTACCTGTACCCACCTCATTATCATAAAATGAAGCTGTATCAATCAGACGATATCCATTCTTGATTGCACCTTTGACAAGATTTATACATTCATTATCTGGAACCTTATATACACCTAAACCAAATGCAGGAATTTCAATTCCATTGTTAAACTTAAGTTTACTTCCTAAAGAACCTATCATCACCGTACGCCTCCTTTTACATATTAGACAAGTATATATTACACTTTATAAACTTACTAATCAAGATGTATTAATCTAATTAGTAAATTTCCATGCTATTTCCTTCGAAAATTTTAGATTTTCATAAATATTTAAAGTTTTTTTTAAGTATTTGCTAATTAATCAACTATAATCACCTGATATAAACAATAACTTAACTAAAATATTTAAAAACAAAAAAGGTCACACAAAAAAATTTTTTGTGTGACTCTCTAAGCTCCCAAGTGTATTGTATAATATAATTTATTTAATTTCAATATATCTTTAAAAATTTTTAACATAATCTACTAATATTTCAAATATTTCTTCATCATATTTTTTTATTACTTTACAATCATTATACATTGAATATCCGCCTGTTCCTTTTGCTCTATAGCTATTTAAACAAATTGTAAAAGTGTCATCATCAAATACTTCTTTTCCATTTACTTTAACATCATAAACTCTATTCCCAAGATCCCCTTCATAATCGATTTTATAATCCACACCCATAAAATAATCATAATTATAATGTTCAATCTTTGGTTTCAAAAATCTTTCAGAAATAATAATTTCTCCATCTTTCATGTCAAAGTATTCGGCACTTCTTTCAAGAGCTTTCTTTAAATTTTTACCATTTATTTCTAAAAGAACTAAAGTATTTGGAAATGGATACGTCAATAAAAGATCTCTCATTCTAACCTTTCTTGGAAGACCTGAAATTCTATTAGCAAAACTCGTTGAAGAAATATCTGCTCCAGTATATTCTATTTGAACTTTATTTATAAAGTCAGCAAGCTTACTTCCATTAAGTGCCATGTTTAAATGAGTATCAGGAAGTAACTCCTCATCTATCTCGCCAACAAAATTATCTATAAGATTTTGAATTCTCTCATTTTCTTCATAGAATGGAACTTTTTTATCGGAAAGCGGTATATCTTTTGCAAGTATCATATCAGACTCAATAATATTTTCATTATTTTCTCTTGATATCTTTATCTCATGAAAACTCATAGCATTAAATAAATTTTGCACAACATAAGTGTTTTTTAAATACCTACCTTTAATTCCAATATGCTGGTGACCTGTTAAAAGTACATCAAAATCTAACTCATCACAAATTTTTGTACCAACATTTTCCCCACTCGTTTCAACTATTTTCCCAGTATCAATGTCACATTCAAATCCGCCATGATAAACGCATACACTTACATCAACTTTATCTTTCATTTGATCATAAGCTTTCTTTAAATTTTCAATAATATTCCCGATTAATATTCCACTTAAATTTTGAGGACTCTCCCAAAATTTCACAAACTCAGTTACACATCCAACAATTCCAACCCTAAGTCCATTTTTCATTGTAATTATTTTATGTGGATATAATGAGTTACCTTTCTCATCAAGACAATTCTCACAAACACATTCAGCATCTAAATGCTCCAAATATTTTTTAAAATATTCATAGCCATAATTAAAATCATGGTTACCAATAGTAACAAAATCGTACCCTACTTCATTCATAATTCGTGCGATTTTATCAGGAGACTTTTGCATCTGACTAAAATATGTAAATGGGGAGCCTTGAAGTATATCTCCCCCATCAATAATTAGAGTTTCATCATCCTTATTATATCTTGTTGCTAAATGTAATAATCCTTGATGCTTGACTTCTCTGTCCATATAATCGGTGTTAAAAAAATATCCGTGGATATCAGATGTGAAAATTATTCTTAAATTCTTGTTCATATTTACCCCCTAGCTAGCTTCACTCTTATCTTAGTTGAAATAAATTCTATAATAAGCACAAGAACTATAAGTCCTATTATAATCGCCCCAACTTCATTCCACCTATAAGAATTCATTGAAAATATTAATGGTGCACCAATTCCTCCTGCTCCAACTATCCCTAATATACTAGCATCTCTCAAATTCATATCAAAACGATATATAACTGTCGAAATAAAATCTGGAAAAAGTTGAGGAAGTATTCCATAACGAATCTTCTGAAAAAAATTACATCCACAAGCATCTAACGATTCTAAAATTTTAGTATCTAAATCTTCTATTGACTCAATATACATTTTTGAAATCATTCCAATAGATGCCAAAGACATAGTAAGAAGTCCTGCAAATGCACCTGGTCCCGTTACTCTTATAAACATTAATGCATACACAATTGATGGAACTGTACGAATTGACATAATTATAAATCTTCCAACAACACTTATTGGCTTAGGAACAATATTTGTAGCAGAAATAAATGAAATTGGGATTGCTAGAACTGAACCAACAAGTGTACCAAGAAATGCAATACACATTGTTTCAAGTAAAAGGTATGGAACACCACCTACAAAATCAAAAAGAAGTTCTGTATCTGGAGCAAATATTCCAAGAAAAATATTTTTAGCTATCTGAAGACCATTTTGTGATATTCCTTCTAAACTAACTGTACTGCTTGACCATACAATAAGGAAAACACAAATTAAAGCAGTAATTATTTTCCAAATAAAGTTACGAGGTTCTTTTTCGTATTGTCTTAAAACCATCTCACTCATAAATATTACCTCCTAAGTTAATTTCTTTCTGAGATAATGGCTCAACAATTCAATCAAGATTACAACCATAAATAAAGATATAAGTACCATCCCAACATTTCCATACTCTCTCCAACTAAGATTCTCATTAAGAATTAATCCTATTCCTCCAGCACCAACATAACCTAATATAGCTGCATGTCTAACATTACCTTCAAAACAAAATAAACTTGTGGCGATATACGATGGTAAAACTTGTGGTATAATTGCACTTAAAAATGCTCTTGATTTACTCGCACCTAAAGCTTGAATCGCTTCATAAGCTCCCATATCAACCGTTTCTATTTGCTCATAAAGTTTCTTTCCAACATATCCAAAAGTAAATATAGAAATCGCAACAGTACCCGCAAAAGTTCCAAGCCCAAAAACATATGTAGCAATAAGTGCGATAACAAGAGTAGGGAGCGTTCTCACTATACTAAGTAAAAATCTCATAAATGACACAACAAATTTGCTTTTTATTATGTTACTTGATGACACTATAGAAAACGGTATAACAGCCAGAGATCCTATTACAGATCCCAAAAGAGACATCTTCACTGTATCAAAAAGTGGTTTCAAAATCTTATTTATGTAATCAATATTTGGCGGAAACATTTGTCCTATGATACTAAAAAAATTTTTTCCACGTTGAATTAATGTGGTAAAGTTAAATCCTGTAATTTTTACAGACACTATAATGGCAATAATAAAAATCAAAATTATAAGTGGCATTCTCGATCTTTTTTCTTCAACTTGCTTTCCATTTCCAAATTCTATAACTCGTGGTCTAAATATCTTATCATAGATATTCACGCAACCACCTCCACCTTACCCTTGTAAATAGTTTCTAATATTTCTTCCGTAACTTCAGATGAAGAGCCATCATAAACTATTTTTCCATCTTTAATCCCAACAATCCTATCTGCATAATTAAGGGCAAGTTCAACATGATGAATATTTATCAAAATTGAAATGTTCATTTCTCTATTTATTTTCTTAAAATCTTCCATAACTTTTCTTGCTGTAATAGGGTCTAAAGCCGCAACAGGTTCATCAGCTAAGATAATTTCAGGATTTTGTGCTAGAGTCCTTGATAATGCAACCCTCTGTTGCTGTCCTCCTGAAAGTTGATCTGCTCTTATAAATGCTTTGTCAACAATTCCCATCTTATCCAAGGCCTCTAATGCTTGTATTTTTTCCTCTTTCGTAAATATCCCAAAGATTGATCTTATAAATGGGATATCTGGTACTTTTGCAGTTAAAACATTTTTTATTACACTTGTGCGAGTTACAAGATTAAAAGATTGGAAAATCATACCAATTTTTCTCCTAAATTCTCTAAGTTGCTTTCCTTTTAATTCCTTAACATTTTTGCCATTTACAATTAAATTTCCATCTGTAATATCAATCATTCTGTTTATTGTCCTTATTAAAGTCGACTTACCCGCACCAGATAAACCGATAATTGCAACAAATTCTCCTCGATTTATCTTTAAGTTAACATTATCAAGTCCCTTAGTGCCATTTGGATATACTTTTGAAACGTTTTTAAACTCTATCATTAATTAATCCTCTCATTTATTTTATTTATAAAAAAGGCAGGGACTCGTCCCCGCCATAACTTTCAAAATTATTGAGATCTTAGTTCACGAATAATCTCCTGAACTCTTCTTTCATTATCATAATCGGCAGATTGAGCACGTTCATACCCTTTGTGACTATAAACTGAGATTACCTTTTTACCTTCTTCAGTATTTGCTATATTTATCATAGCTGTCGCAAATGCATTTTTGAATTCAGGTGTCATAATAGGAGAATTTTTACTTGCACTTATCGTATCATTATAAATTGGATCAGACACACCTATAACATTTGTTTCATCCCAAATTTGTCCTGTACGTCCATAATCATTTATCCAATTTTCAACATAATCAATTCTTGCATCAGCAAAAACTGTTACAACATCTACTTGTTCAGCTGCTAATCTAGCAATGGAACTTCCATAAGAATCAGATTGAACCTTATTTTCTAAATCTGCTACAGATTTACCATACTTATCATTTAATAATAAAGTTGGATAAATATATCCTGCAGATGATGCTGGACTCATTACAGCCCATTTTGCACTATTTAAATCTTCCCATGTTAACTCTTGTCCATTATTTACTTTTTGACTAAGTTCCTTCCCTTTTGCAGAAGGTCCAGCAATAATAAGTGATCTATATGAAGTAGCTTGTTGTGGTATGTATTCTGTAGGCGATTGATTCCAATCTATTGCATTTTCAGAACTATGACTTACTGCATCCCTTGTAGCTGTTAATAACACTTCAGCACCATCATCGTATAATACATATGTAGCACCTGGAATAAATCCAATATCGACAGTACCAGATACCAAAGCCTCTCCTACAGCTTCATAGTTTGTCCCAACTGAAATATTAACTTCTCCAATTGAATATCCTTGATTATTCAACTCATTTTTTAACATATCTTTCAAAGGCTCTGTTGCTGTAATAATTTGATCCGGGTCCTTCGAAGGAACAAAAGCTATATTTAACTTATCAATATTTATAGTATTTGTTGTTGTATCAGAATTTAATGAAGTATTTGAGCCATCAGTTGAAGGTGAACCAATGCAACCAGTTAAAAGTGATAATGCCAAAAAACCAGAAGTTAGTATACGTGTAACATGCTTTTTCATAATTTATCTCCTTTTTGTATAATGGTTTATATTTAAAATAAACGGCTATAAGAGCTATTTATTAAAAATTACATTAAAAAACGTAAAGAATCATTATGTTTTTCAATCAGAATGCCAAAATTTAATCGTTCTATGTACATTTTAATATAAAATTATTTTTATTGTCTATATTAAATTTATAAAAAATGTAGAATTATGTTATGACTATCTAATAACATTCTAATCAAATAATATAATAAAATCTAAAAAGGAGATAATCTTTATTTTAAAATAGAAATAACTTGTTGCGGTGATTGATTTGCTTGTGCTAACATTGATTGGGTTGCCTGTTGAAGAATATTTAATTTTGTTAAATTCATCATCTCTTTTGCCATATCAACATCTCGTATTCTCGACTCTGCTGCTTGTAAATTCTCTGCTGTATTCCCAATTGAAGATACTGTGTGCTCAAGTCTATTTTGTACAGATCCAAGATTGGCTCTCTGTTCTGATACTCTAAAAATTGCTATATCTAATCTTTCAATTGCCTCCTTTGAATTTTCTATTGTAGATAAATCACTTCCCCCAAGACCAAGTTCACGACTTCTCATATTCTCTATATCAAGTCCAACCATCTGACCTTTATTCGATCCTACTTGAAAATCCACACCATTTGATTTCTTCTCTGAATCATTAAAAAAGGAAATTCTTATTTCTTTCCCAGCGGGAAGATAAGACGATGTAGCGTGAATATTGTTAAATCTTAAATTAATTCCTGCCAATTCAACATCTTCAATTACTGAAGGATTATCTATAATTATACTATCAATAACATATGGTTTCCATCCATTAAAATGGGATCGATCAACTATACTAATAGTAACATCAAGATTCCTATCTTTAGAAATAATTAAATCAAATGTTCCTTCTCCAAGTCTAACTAATTCATTTGGATCTATTTCTTTCATAACCTCATTAATTGAATTTGGATTCTTAATATCTCCATTAATAATAACTGAATCTTTATCACGAGTCTTGATTTCTTTCCCAGAAATACTCCCATTGATAAGTTTACTACCATTAAATTCTGTATCCTCTGATATCCTATCAATCTCCGATTTTAATTTCTTAAACTCTTGATCTATTAAAGTTCTATCTTCATCTGTATAAGTACCATTTGCAGATTGAACTGCAAGTTCCCTCATTCTCTGTGCTATTGCTTGAGTTTCTGAAAGTGCTCCTTCTGCTGTTTGAATCATTGAAATACCATCTTGTGTGTTTCTCGAAGCTTGATTAAGTCCTCTTATTTGTGATCTCATCTTTTCAGAAATTGCGAAACCTGCTGCATCATCTGCATCCCTATTTATCCTCAATCCTGAATTCAATTTTTCCATTGCCTTACCTTGAGCAATTGTAGTACTTACCATATTTCTATGTGCGTTCATCGCATTAATATTGTGATTTATTATCATAATCTTAATACTCTCCAAACTTCATTTCCTATAAAATAAGTTGTACCAATTTAAATTTCTTATGTGAAAATACTTAAATTATTTGTTGGTAAGATAAGAAATCTTTACAATAGACTTACACAAAAATTAAATATAAAATATATTTGAGAAACATTTAATATAATTTTTTGACAAAGAAGGGAAAAAACGTGAAAAAATTAATTTCATTCACTGTATTAGCATCAATGGCAATTGCTATTACATCCTGTAACACTTCAAACAAAAACAAAAACGTATCTAATAACAATCCTATAATTTCAGAAACCGAAAGCAATAAAATAATTAAATTACCTAATTCAATAGTAAAATATGAAACACTTGAAGAAGCTATAGAGGCTTGTGGATTTAAATTTTCTATACCTGATACAATTGTTGGATATGAAAATAAAAAATATTCAATTATTAATGACGAAACAATTCAAATTACTTATTACAATGAGAAAAAACTCGAAAGTATAAATGAAGAAGATTTAAAAAATATAACATTTGATTCATTCAATGCAAATCAACACACTCTATTTATTAGGAAATCCACTGGAACTGAAGACATAAGTGGCGATTACAATGATTACTCAGAAATAAACAGAATCTACATAAATAATTTAGACGTAACGACGAAAGGAAACAACGGAAAAATCAGCGTAGCAATTTGGACAAACAATGGATATACATTTGCTATAACAACAAATAATCCAATAAGTACAGATCTATTATTAGATATAATTATCAACATCAAATAAATAATAATGCCGAAGAATAAAATCACTCATTCTTCGGCAAAAATTTTTATTCGAATTCTATTGTTGATGGTGGTTTCGAAGTAACATCATAAACAATCCTATTTACATCACTAACTTCATTGACTATGCGTCTTGAAATAACATCAAGAATTTCATAAGGAATTCTTGCCCAATCTGAAGTCATCCCGTCACTCGATGTCACAGCTCTCAAAGCTACCGTATAACTATATGTCCTTTCATCACCCATGACACCAACAGACTTCATATTCGTTAAACAAGCAAAATACTGCCATATTTCCTTATTCAACCCCGCATTTTCAATTTCATCTCTCAAAATTTTATCCGCTCGTCTTAATATTTTTAGTTTTTCATTTGTAACTTCACCAATAACTCTTATCCCAAGTCCTGGTCCTGGAAATGGTTGACGATAAACAATGCTTTCAGGCAATCCAACTTCTAATCCAAGTTCCCTAACCTCATCCTTAAAAAGAGTATTTAATGGTTCGATTAATTTAAATCTCATATTTTTAGGAAGTCCACCAACATTATGGTGAGATTTTATTGTTTGAGCTGTATTAGTGCCTGATTCTATAACATCAGTATAAAGAGTACCCTGAGCTAAAAATTCAAAATCATTTAATTTAGACGTTTCTTCCTCAAAACAAAACACAAACTCATTACCTATAATTTTACGCTTTTGCTCTGGATCAGAAACACCTTTCAATTTATTCAAAAATCTATCTTGAGCATCAACCTTAACAAAATTCATTTTAAATTTTCCATCAAAAGTATCGACAACCTCCTGAGCCTCTCCTTCACGAAGAAGTCCATTATCAATAAACATACATAACAATTGATTACCAATAGCTTTATAAATAAGTGCTGCTACAACAGAAGAATCAACTCCCCCACTAAGTGCACACAAAACTTTTTTATCTCTAACTTGATCTCTTATCTTAACAATTTGATCCTCAATAAAATTACTCATAGACCAATTTGCATTAGCTTTACATATTTTAAATACAAAATTCTTTAATATTTCAGTTCCATAAACAGAATGTTCAACTTCTGGGTGAAATTGAACCAGATGTATATTCTTATCTTCATTAAATGCAGCAGCAATTGGGCAAGACTCACTACTAGCATTTGCTATAAAACCTAATGGAAGAGTTTTAACATGATATCCATGACTCATCCAAACAATCTGCTCTATTGGGATATTCTCAAAAATTCCACTGCCATCGGTCTTAATTTCTGTCTTCCCATACTCTCTTTCAGATGACCTCTCAACAACTCCACCATTCATATGAGTTATGAGTTGCATACCATAACAAATTCCCATAATAGGTATTCCTAGATTAAGTATATCTGGATCCATAACAAAGGAGTCTTTATCTGTAACAGTATTTGGACTACCACTTAATATAATTCCCTTAACATTCGTCAATTGTTTAATATCTTGTGCCGTTATTTTATGAGACTTAAGTTCGCTATAAACTCCAAGTTCTCGAATACGTCGACAAATCAACTGATTATATTGACTCCCAAAATCAATAACCAGCACTTGATCACTCTTCATTTAATCACCCCTAATAAAATATTTCTTCACCAATTAATTATAAAAATATAAAATGCACTAAAAAGATCAAAGTAAGTACCCACATTATAGGATGAACTTCTTTTCTTCTACCAGCTGCCCACATCATAATTGGATACAAAACAAATCCTGATGCTATTCCTTCAGATATAGAGTATCCAAGTACCATCATAATAATAGTAATAAATGCTGGAATCGCTATCTCAATTTTACCCCACTCAATGTTACTTAACGATGAAGCCATCAAAACACCAACTGTAATAAGTGCTGGCGCAGTAACTGAAGGTGTTACAACTGTTAAAAGTCCAGAACAAAACAACATTAACAAAAAGAAAATTGATGTAAACACAGAAGCAAGTCCAGTTTTTGCACCAACTTCAACACCTGCTAAAGACTCAACATAAGAAGTTGTTGAAGATGTTCCCAAAATAGCTCCAATTACTGTCGCTGTTGAATCAGCCAATAAAGCTTTATTAGCTCTTAGTAATTCACCCTTTTCATTTACAAATCCTGCTCTAAATCCAACTGCCATCAAAGTTCCTGCTGTATCAAAAAAATCTATAAATAAAAATGAAAATATAACTAATATAATATCTTTTGAGAAAATAGTAGGTAAGGCTTCAAACAATGCTCCGAAAGTTTGACTTATAGAAGGTATTGGTGCGATAACTTGCTGTGGCAAATCTACAACTCCTAAAAATATTCCAATAATTGCTGTAATAACCATACCGATAAATATAGCTGCTGGAATTTTTCTCACCATTAAAATTAAAGTTATAACCAATCCAATTATTGCAATTAATACACTAAAATCTGTAAAATCACCTAATCCAACTAATGTTGAATCATTATTTACAATAATTCCTGCATTCTGAAATCCCAAAAATGCAATGAAAAATCCAATTCCAGTTCCAACTGCGTGCTTTAAAGATGTGGGAATACTGTTAATGATTATTTCCCTCAAACCAGTTAAAGATAATATCATAAATAAAATTCCTGAAATAAATATTCCTGCTAGAGCTTGTTGCCACGTATAACCCAATAATAATACAACGGTGTAAGCAAAAAACGCATTTAATCCCATACCAGGAGCGAGAGCCACAGGGAAATTTGCATGCAATCCCATTATAAGAGTTCCGATTGCTGCAGCTAAAATAGTTGATGTAAATACTGCACCTTGATCCATTCCTGTAACTGAAAGAATATTTGGATTAACAAAAATTATGTAAGCCATAGATAAAAATGTTGTTAATCCTCCAATAAATTCTTTAGATACCGTTGTACCTCGTTCTTCTAATTTGAAAAACTTGTTTAGCATAAAAGTTCATACCTCCAACTAATTTTATTTAATAAATTTAGCAAAAAATATAATATGGGACTATCAGCTCAAAAGTTGAAGGTCCCTAATTAGCATAGTAAATCAACATACAACAACAATCTAAATCTATCAATTTAATAAGCACCCGTAGTCTACTCATTTAAGGTAAGTAGGTAGAGACTTTCGAACCATATTATCGATTATATACGGGATAATCCAATACTAATAATTTAATGTTAAAGTCATTAACTAAAAAAGTCAATATAAAAATATAATAATACACTCAAATTTATCTTCTAATCCTTCATTTCGTATAATTTGGAGCATCTTTCATCAAACTTATATCGTGTGGATGACTTTCTCTTATACCTGAAGCAGTTTGCACAACAAATCTTGAATTATTGAATAAAGTTTTAATATCTGCTGATCCAAGATATCCCATTCCTGACTTTATTCCTCCAATTAGTTGATAGATTATTTCACTAATCTTTCCCTTATATGGAACAACTCCTTCAATTCCTTCAGGTACAAATTTTTTACTCCCATTTTGAAAATATCTATCACTTGATCCACTATCCATAGCACCAAGAGACCCCATGCCTCTATAAGACTTATAAATATTTTCACCAAATACAACTTTATCACCAGGAGACTCATCACACCCAGCAAAAATAGAA
Organism: Candidatus Arthromitus sp. SFB-mouse-NL; assembly: GCF_000709435.1. Taxonomy (NCBI): domain Bacteria; kingdom Bacillati; phylum Bacillota; class Clostridia; order Eubacteriales; family Clostridiaceae; genus Candidatus Neoarthromitus; species Candidatus Arthromitus sp. SFB-mouse-NL. Next base: position 680,852 of record NZ_CP008713.1, on the reverse strand, counting down.
CCAAGCATAACAGCACTCGCACCACCTGCTAATGCCTTAACAATATCCCCAGAATATTTAATTCCACCATCAGCAATTATAGGTATATTATGCTCTATAGCCTCTTCAGCACAATCCATTATAGCTGTAAGTTGTGGAACCCCGACACCTGCAACTATTCTAGTCGTACATATTGATCCAGGTCCTATACCTACCTTAACAGCATCTGCACCAGCATGAACCAAATCATATACTGCTTTGCCAGTTGCTACATTCCCCGCAATTATTTGAACATCTGGATACAACTGTTTTATAATGGATACTCCATCAATTACACCCTTTGAATGCCCATGAGCTGTATCTAAAACTAAAATATCTACTTCCTTATTCACAAGTTCCTTAACTCTATCAATCATATCTTGAGTAATACCAATCGATGCACCACATAAAAGTCTACCTTTACTATCCAAAGAAGATATTTCTAGCTTGTTACCACTAAAGTTTTTAACACTCTCTAACTGTTTACCTTGATCCTTAATTGACATATTTTTATGAAGTATTCCTATTCCTCCATGTACAGCCATAGCTATTGCCATTTTACTTTCTGTAACAGTATCCATACTAGCACTCATAAGAGGTATATTAAGAGATATTTTTCTAGTAAGATTTGTCTTTAAACTAACTTGATTTGGTAAAATCTCTGCTTTATTTGGTACCAATAAAACATCATCAAAAGTATATGCATTTTTAATAATTCTCGCCATATAATCCACACTCCTTATCTTCTTCGTTCATATGTTTCAATAATTATACAATGATTAAAACATAATTGCATTAAATTTTTAAGTCTTCAGAGCCTTTTTAGCTAATTTATCGGCTAAATCATTATATCTATCACCAGAATGAGCCCTAACCTTTCTAAATACAATATTTATCTTATCTTTAATGCTATCATAATATTTTTTATAATTTTGAGTGCCAACCTTATTTGCTTTCCAATATCCCTTACACCATTTTTCTATTCCTTCGTAATCATAATAAATTACAATACTCTCAAACTTATTATCTAAACAATATTTCATGGCACTCATTGACCCCATAATTTCCCCAGCAACATTTCTCATTTCACACAATTCTGGATCATTAAATCTCTCATAAAAGTGTTCCTCACTATCACCATTTATTATAACCATACCATATGAATACTCTTTCGTATCAGAGTTATAACTTCCATCTACATATGCAACTAAATCACTTGATTCAAAAATTTCTTCATTATTATCCAAAAAATTATTCGCCTCATTAAGTGTCTTAAAACTTTTATAAATAGCTCCGGAATATCCATTTATATTTTTCTTACATTCATCCCAACTTTCAAATATACCTTTCTTATGTCCTTTCTTAACAGCATAAAACTTTTTTGCCAAACTTACTCCACCCCTCTTATAAAAAAAACTTAAGGGCAGATCACCCTTAAGCCTAAATTTATTCTATAACTTTAATGCTCAATTCTATTCTCTTATTTTCTTTATTTATCTCAACAATCTTAGCTTTGACTTCTTGTCCTATTTGCAAAAAGTCAGCTATATCATTAACTCTCTTATGACTAATTTGTGATATATGAACCAAACCATCTATACTTGGCTCCAACTCAACAAAAGCTCCAAACTCGGCAAACCTAACAACCTTACCAAGTACTACAGCTCCAACAGGATATTTCTCATCCACATTTGACCATGGATCATTTTGCAATACTTTCATACTCAAAGATAATTTTCGATTTTCTATATCAAGATCAATTATCTTAACCTTAATTTTATCACCTATATTTAAAACATCACTTACTTTATCTATTCTACCCCAAGATATTTCAGATATATGTAATAATCCATCTATACCTTTTACATCAACAAAAGCCCCAAATGTATTTATTCTCCTTACCTCACACTCGACAACATCACCTAAAACTAGACTCTTCCAAATTTCATCTTCTCTAATCTTTTTTTCCTCTTCTAATACAGCTCTTCTTGAACCGATAATCTTAAATTGATTCTTTTCTTCTTTCATTTCAATAACTTTAACTTCTAATTCACGACCAACAAATTCATTTAAATTTTCAATATGTACAAAATCTAAATGTGAAGCAGGCACAAACAATTTAATGCTATTAAACTCAACAATTACTCCACCTTTTACATCTTCTTTAACAACAACTGAAATTCTTTCATTATTATTGAACTTATTTTTAAGTATTTCTAGAGATTTTTCCCTAAAAATTTCTAATCTAGACAGTACAATTCTCCCATCTGAATTACTTAAAGAAATAATTTTACCATCTATATACTCTCCAACTTTAAATATTTCACTAAAATTGTTTTTCTCATCTGAACTAATCTCAGTAATTGGTAAAACTGCTTCTAAATTATCATCAACACTTAAAATCACATTTTTTTCATCTATAAATTCGATTTTTCCTCGTAATAGCTTTCCTATTTTTATGTTGTTTTCGGTTCTATTTTCTATCATTAAAATTACCTCCTTCATAATCCAATCTGGCGTTGAAGCACCAGATGTTATTCCCACTTTGCAACAATTAGTAATTATATCCTTTAAAATGTCACTTTTTAAATCGGAAGCCCTTTCAATTATTATAGAGTTTTCACAATATTTTTTCGAAACCTCGTACAATTTATTAGAGTTAGAACTTAACTTATCTCCAACAATTATCATACAATCTACATCTTTTGCTAATTGCGCTGCATCACGTTGTCTAAGGTATGTAGCATCACAAATAGTATTTAGCGAAACAACATCCTCACATTTTTCACTTACTAACTTTATCGCATTTTCAAAATTTTCATATTTCTCTGTTGTCTGTGACAAAACACAAACCTTATCCGACGAAATTTCACCATCTAGCTTGTCCTCAAAAAAAAATTTCGCCTTATAATCACAATAACTGTTAGCTCCAATGATTTCCGGATGATTTTTGTTTCCAACTATTACAATATCATATCCCTTTTCATGGTAATCTCTTACTTTTTTATGTATAACTTTAACTCTGCCACAAGTAGCATCAATATATTCTATAGAATTACTTATTAAAACATCTTCAACATCCCTAGGAATACCGTGTGCTCTTACTATCAAAATATCTTCACTATCTTTTAAAGTATCTAAGTCTTCTTTTTTGACTATATTAACATTTTGGCGAGAGAAATGATTTATAACTTGTTTATTATGAATTATCTCTCCAAGAGTACTAATATTTTTCTTATTTTCACTCTTTACTACCTTATCCAATTCATTTACTGCTCTTAAAACTCCATGACAAAATCCATTATTTTCTGCAACTCTAACTTTTTTAAACTTCATCTTAGGTACCATATATTCAACAATTACCCTCGAAACTTCATCAACTGACTCTTGAAAGTTTAAGTTAGATGTGTCTATCACTTTAGCGTCATTTGCTTTCTTTAAAGGACCCTCCTCCTTATTATAGTCTATATTATCACGTTTTTCAATTTCATTTAATATTTTCTTATATTCTGTATCAATCCCAATTTTAATGAGTTGATCATATCTTCTCCTAGCTCTAATTTCTGGATCAGCTACTATAAAAAATTTAAGACTGGCATCTTTTAAAACTTCAGTTCCAATATCTCGACCATCCATAACAATACCACTTTCGGATTTGAAATATCTTAAAATTTCATTTATCAATCTTCTAACAGCAGGTCTAGTTGACAATAATGACACCTTACTATCTATATCTTGAGTTCTTAATTGATTACATAAAATCAATCCATTATAAATTAAGTAATCACTATGTATATCAATCTTAGCATTCTTCAACTTATCTATTAGTCTACTTTCCTCCAGTACAAAATCTATATTTTCATCTATGGAAATATAAGTAGCAAGTCTATATAAAAGGCCTGTATTTATACACTTAAAATTAAATCTATCCGCAATGCATTTTGCAATCGAACTCTTCCCAGAACTAGCTGGTCCATCAATAGCTATTGATATATTCATATTTTCATTCCTCTCAAATTTCAAATACTGTTTCCTGCCAAAAATCCAGTGGATATTGCTATTTGAACATTATATCCACCAGTAAAAGCGTCAACATCCATAACTTCACCTGCAAAAAAAAGATTTCTAATAATTTTTGATTTCATAGTACTTGGGTTTATTTCAGAAACATCTATCCCTCCACTTGTTACTATTGCTTCACTAACTGGTCTTAATCCTTCGACATTAACAATAAGATGTTTAAAACAATCAAGTATCCGTTTCCTCTCTTGTTTTGTAATAGAATTAATTTTTTTGTCTGGATCAATTTTTACAAGATCGATCATAACCGGTATAAATTTTTTTGGTAACAAATCGTCCAGAGAGTTTTTAAAATTTTTATTGCTATATTTCATAAAATCTTTCTGAAGTCTTAAATCAAACTCCTTATCATCAAGTGCAGGTTTTAAATCAATTTCTATAGAATAATTTTCATCATCAGAAATATATCTACTCATTTTTAAAACAATTGGTCCTGATAATCCAAAATGAGTAAATATAAAATCACCTTGAAACGAAATTTCCTTTTTGTTATTTTTATAAAGTGTCATACTCGCATTCTTTATGCTAACACCCTGAAGTTCCGTAGGCCACTTTTCCCTTATTTCTATTGGTACAAGCGAAGGTTTTAACTCTATAACATTATGACCTATCCTTTTATACTCACTAAATAATTTACCATCGGATCCAGTCAAAGGATATGATGCACCTCCGGTTGCAAAAATATAATGATCTCCTATAACCTTTTTCCCATTTGACAATTTCAGAGACTCAATCGTATTATTATGTACATTTATCCTTTCAACCTTTGAATTGATCAAAATCTCTACATTATTTCTCTTCAATTGTTTTTCAAAACTTTTAATTATATCACTTGATTTATCAGAAACTGGAAAAACCCTATCGCCTCTCTCAACTTTAAGCTTAGTCCCACCATCTTCAACAAATTTTATCGTATCCTCATTTGTAAAAGTATAAAGTGCACTATACAAAAACTCTTTATTTGTTAATACATTCTCAAAAAAATTATCTATTGTTTTCTTATTTGTTACATTGCATCTACCTTTTCCCGATATGTACAATTTTTTAGCTATTTTATTATTTCCTTCAAGCAATGTCACCCTATGTCCACATTTAGAAGCAGATATAGCAGCCATCATACCAGCAGGTCCTGATCCAACAACTATTACATTCTTCATAATCAAAACTACCTCATTTTATTAATTAATACTAAAGATGGTGGATTATTTTTATTTAATAAATTAAGATAAGCAACATTAAATCTCTTATTGTCAAGTCTACTACAAAATTCTAAAACTTCTTGGCTTTCTCTCTTACCCTGATTATGACCAATATATAAAACAATAGATATAAAACCACCAATATTCAAAATATTTACAGCTTTATACAAACTAATAAGTGTAGATTCAGCATTTGTAGTTATCTCTTTATTAGATCCAGGTAAATATCCTAAATTATACATACCACAATCAAAACCATCTATATATTTATCAACATTTTCGTGACTATCCAAAATCAATTTCACATTCTGAATATTTTTCAATTCAAAATCATCAATACATTCTTTCTGTAAATCAAAAGAATAAACATAATTAAAATTTTCGCTAAGAAAAATGGTATCATTACCCCTACCTAAAGTGAAATCAACTGATATATTCTTTTCTTTCACATTATCAAGCAACAGTTTCTTAACTGTATCCGTAATTTGATAAAAGCTCATAATACAATTACTTCCATTTTATAAATTAATTTTAATTATAGATTAGGTGTAATTATTATTCAAGATAAATAAAATTTTATCAAATTTTATAATAAAACTTTTTATGTTATAATTGAAATAATGATTATTATAAAGGAGTAATTATTGAAAATGGATAAGCTTATATTTGGAATTTCTGGTCTACCTATGGGAAACGGATCAGAAAAATTTACATATGTAACTGGAATAGAATATCTGCACTCATTAGGGCTTTCTGCGATGGAGCTCCCATTTGTTCGATCTGTGAATATCACAGATAAAAATCGTGAAGCTGTGAAAGCTACTCGCGAAAAATATAATTTCCATTTAACTGCCCATGGATCATACTTTATAAATATGAATGCAAAAGAAATTGATAAAAAAGAGAAGTCAATAGAACGACTAGAAAAAGGTATAGTAGCATTATCATCTGTAGGTGGAACTGACATTATATTTCATCCAGGATTTTACTTAGATTCAACAAAAGAAGATGCTTACAACTCTATAAACGAAGAATTAGGGAAACTTCCAATAATACCTGGTTCATATTACAGACTTGAGACAACAGGAAAAGAAACTCAATTCGGAAACCTAAAAGAACTTTGTAATCTAGTAAAAAACCATGAACATGTAAAACTATGTGTAGACTTTTCACACATACATGCAAGGTATAACGGGATATTGAAAGAATACGATGACTTTGCAAAAATCTTTGAATTCATTGGCGAACATTTAGGTGAAGATGCCCTCAAAGATTTTCACGTACACTTATCTGGAATTGAGTACACTGCAAAAGGAGAAAAAAATCATCTTCCATTTGAAGAAAGTGATTTCAATATAACTGAATGTCTAAGAGCTTTTGTCAAATACGATGTTAAAGGCTGCATAATATGTGAAAGCCCAATTCTCGAAAAAGATGCATTGTTAATGAAAAACATTTATGAAAATATATAATCAAAAAAATGAAAAGGAGTAATATCTTTACTCCTTTTCATTTTATATATAAAAAATTTATTTAGGCTCAACAATAAATTTGATTGCTGTTCTTTCCTCACCATCAATTGATATTTCAGAAAATGCTGGTATAACAACCAAATCAATCCCATTTGGAGCTACAAAACCTCTAGTAATTACAATTGCTTTTATTGCCTGATTTACAGCTCCAGCTCCAACTGCTTGTACTTCAGCTACTGCTTTATCTCTCAATACTGCTGCTAGAGCTCCTGCAACTGCTTTAGGTTGAGATTGCGCTGATACTTTTAAAATTTCCATAAGTGTTCCTCCCAAATTCTCTTAAGTTTTATTAAACATTTGTCCCCTATATACTTCTATTAATTTTTCTTTTTTCCTTTTTTTTCCTTTTAAAATATATATAAAAATTTTCAAAATATTTCGACGTTGCTATGTTAAAACATTTACATTGAATTAATAGTTTCATTAAAATAAACTACTAATTCAATGTACTACTCAAATAATTTTAAAGTTTTTTGTGCAGCATTTTGCTCAGCTTCTTTTTTAGACTTTCCAGTTCCTGATTCGTAATTTTTGTCCCCAATAATAACTTGGACATAGAATATCTTATCATGTGGCGGACCTTCTTCCTTAATCAGATTATATTTTATCTTATCAGTAGTTTTAGATTGAATATATTCTTGAAGCCTTGTTTTATGATCTAAATAATTTACTATCGCACCTGTTTTCAAAATATCTGAAAAAAATTTAAGTATAAATTTTTGTACAAAATCATATCCACTATCCAAATAAACAGCTGCAATAACTGCCTCAACTGCGTCAGCTATCGTAGAAATTCGCGTTTTACCACCACTCAACTTTTCTCCCTTACTTAATTTAATAAACTCTCCAAGATTCCATCGCTCTCCAACTTTATATAATGATGCTTCACAAACTATCGATGCCCTTTTACGAGTAAGATCACCTTCATTATTATCTTTGCAATTTTTATACAAATACTCAGTTATACATAATTGAAGCACAGAATCTCCTAAAAATTCCAATCTCTCATTATATTCACTTAAACCACGTTCATTAGCATAAGAACTATGAGTTAATGCCAAATCTAATATCTCTATATTTCTAAATTTAACCCCTATTTTTTCCTGAAATTTCTCAATAAGCATTTCATCCATATGATGCATCTCCCCAAAATTTAAAAGTCGTCCAAAACACAATAACAGTTTAAGACGACTAATATGTAAATAAACTTAATTTTCTACTTGAGAGTTTATAAAATCTACAACATCTCCAACTGTTTTTAGTTTAACAGCTTCTTCATCAGATATACTTATACCATATTCTTCTTCAAGGTTCATTATAAGTTCAATTAAATCTATAGAATCAGCCCCTAAATCATCAACTATAGATGATTCTAATTTAATCTCATCTGGATCAACATTTAACTTTTCAGAAATTATTTCTCTTACTTTTTCAAACACTACATTCACCTCCTATTTATCACATAAACATAATAAATTATAAAAGTTTAACAGTCAATATTTTATTTTTTACAAGCAAAGTTTTTCTAATAGGCTTATAATTTTTTCATCCACAAGTTTAAATGCTGTATCAATCGAATTTTTTATAGCAATCTCATTCGAATCTCCATGAGACTTTACGCATACCTTCTTAACCCCTAAGAACACAGCTCCACCATATTTTCTATAATCATATTTAGTCCTAATCTTCTCAAAAAAAGATGGCATAATTCTCTTAGCTATCTTATACAAAAAAAAGTTCGAAATATCTTTAATAGCTACTGACATTACATACTTACTAGTTCCTTCTATTATCTTTAAAGCAATATTTCCAACAAATCCATCACACACAATAACATTTGCGTCATCATTAAATATATCTCTTGCTTCTAAATTACCTTTAAAATTAATATTTGGATCATTACTTAACTCCTCATGTGCTTTTCTAATGACAGAATTACCCTTATTTCCTTCTGTTCCAATATTCAATAACTTTACAATTGGATTCCTTTCATTAAATAATATTTTATAATAAAGTCGACCAAAATCGGCAAATTGTATAATATTTTTTACATTACAATCAACATTAGCACCTGAATCTAACAAAATAAATCTTCCATGTTCTCTACTTATTATAGGTGCAAGAGCGGGTCTAGCAACGCCTTTAATCTTTCCTATAATAAACAAACATCCAGCTAAAAAAGCACCACTATTACCTGTAGATACAATTGCATCATAATCTTTATCAACCAACTCATTAAGTGCAACAACTAAACTAGATTTCAACTTAGTTCTTATAGAATTAACTGGATCATCATAGCCATAAATAATATCTCTTGCATCAATTATATCAACCTTATCTTTATCAAATTTATACTTATTTAATTCCTGTAGAATTTCCTCACTATTTCCTACTAGAATTATATGTAAATATTTATTACACTTTAAAGCTAATATGGCACCTTCCACATGAGCTTTCGGAGAATTATCTCCTCCCATGCAATCAAGTACTATCCTTACCATTTTTCTACCCCTAAAAAACAAACTACCTAAACTAGAAAAACTAATTTAGGCAGTATCATTAATTTTCAACTGATATAACTTGCTTACCATTGTAGAAACCACACTTTTTACATACTCTGTGAGGCAACTTAACCTCATGACATTGTGGACACTCCATAACATTTGGGCTTAATAACTTAAAAGTTTGTGCTCTTCTACTATCTCTTCTTCCCCTAGAAAATTTACGTGCTGGATTTCCCATTACTCCACCTCCTTAAAATCTACGAAAGTATCTTTTAGCTTAGAAAATACATTATTAAACTCTTCTTTTTCACAGCTACATTTATTATTATTTAAATTTATGCCACATTTTTGACACAAACCAAAACAATCATCCTTACATAATTTTTTCTGAGGTATATTAATAATTACACAATTTTTTATATAATCTCTAAAATCCAAATTTTGTTCAGAATCTAAAATAATATCCTCATCCAAATTACTCAATAAAATTTCATCGTCACACTTCAAATTAAAATCTTCAATAAATTCAATTAAACATCTAGAACAATTAAATTTAAATTTCGTAGAAATGTCGAACTTAAGCTTCATTAAATCTTCAGAAATAAAAACATTTGCCTTAACTCGAACATCATCAACAAATTTAAAATCATCACCATTATAAACCTCGAGGTCTTGTAATGGAATAGAAAATTCTCCATCTTGTTTTAAAACTTTACTCTTTTGATACTTTCTCAAATTTATATGCATGACTTAATTAACCTCACCTAATAGTTTAATGTGTGACTAACTATACATTATCATATAGATTATATAATTCTACTACACAAATTGTCAATATTTAAAATTACTTCAATAAATCCTGAGTATCTCTTGCTATAACAAGTTCCTCATTTGTTGGAATTAAATAAATCTTAACTTTAGAATTATCTGCAGAAATTTCAGTCAATTTTCCCCTTACATTATTTTTATTCTCATCAATTATAATTCCAAGGCTCTCCATATCTTTACAAACACCATATCTTGTAATTGCGGAATTCTCACCTATACCCGCAGTAAATACGATAGCATCTACTCCATTCATCGCAGCAATATAAGACCCAATATAAGACTTAATTCTATAACAATACATATCTAAAGTTAACTTAGCTCTCTTATCACCCTGTTGTGCTAAATCCTCAATATCTCTTGAATCACTGCTTTTTCCTGAAACTCCAAGGAATCCAGATTTTTTATTCATAAGTTCATTAACTTCTTTTCCGCTCATATTAAGCTCATCTATTAAAAATGTTACAACCGCAGGATCTATATCCCCACATCTTGTTCCCATCATTAAACCCTGTAGGGGTGTAAATCCCATTGATGTATCAACACTCTTACCGGCATTAACAGCACTAACACTAGCACCATTTCCTAAATGACAAGTTATTATTTTTAAATCTTCTATGCTTTTACCCATAGCTCTTGCACATTCATTCGCAACATAAAAATGACTTGTTCCATGAAATCCATATTTTCTTATTGAATACTTCTCATAGAGCTCGTATGGTAACCCATACATAAAAGCTTTATCTGAAATTGTTTGATGAAATGCTGTGTCAAACACAACAACCATAGGAGTATCTTTCATCAATTCTCTGCACGCTTTTATTCCAATGAGATTTGCAGGATTATGAAGTGGAGCAAGTTTAATACATTCTTCTATATTTTTAATAACTTCCTCATCCACAATAACAGATTTTGAATATTTTTCTCCTCCATGAACCACTCTATGCCCAATAGCATTAATTTCACTTAAATCTTTTATTAAACCAAATCTATCATCACATAGTGTTTTTAAAACTAATGCGATAGCCTCTTTATGATTTTTAAGATCAACTTCCACTTTATATTTTTCATTAGATCCATCAACTTTTTGCTCAAGATTAGATCCAGGTATTCCTATCCTCTCAACTAATCCTTTTGCAATTGCATTTTCTGTATTCATATCAATCAATTGATATTTTAAGGAAGAACTCCCACAATTTATAACTAAAATTTTCATTTCATTATCTCCTTATAAATGAATTTTATTTTAGATACATAACTAACTCATTTTAGCTTGAACCGACGTAACTGCAACCATACTTACAATATCATTTACACTACAACCTCTTGATAAATCATTTAAAGGTTTAGCAAATCCTTGGCATATTGGTCCTATAGCATCAGCATTAGCTAATCTCTCAACAAGCTTATATCCTATATTGCCTGACTGAAGATCCGGAAATATTAAGATATTTGCCATTCCTTGTATCTTACTATTAGGAGCCTTAGTTTTACATACATCAGAAACTATTGCTGCATCCAATTGAAGCTCACCTTCAATCATTAAATCAGGTCTTAATTCATTTGCAATTCTATTCGCTTCGACAACTTTGTCTACTAACTCATGCTTTGCACTTCCCATTGATGAAAAAGACAACAATGCAACCCTAGGCTCTATACCACTTAAAGCTTTAGCATTATCTGCAGTAGATATAGCAATACACGCTAACTCTTCAGCTGTTGGGTTCGGATTAACAGCTGAATCAGCAAAAAACATTATTCCATCATGACCATAATTTTTATTAGGCACATCCATTATAAAGAAACTCGAAACAATCTTTGTTCCAGGCGAAGTTTTTATTATTTGCATTCCAGGTCTTAGAAGATCCGCTGTTGTATGTATAGCTCCAGAAACCAAACCATCACCATCTCCGTTTTTGAGCATTAACGTCCCAAAATACATTTCATCCTTTACTACCTCTCTAGCCTTTTCAATAGTTATCCCTTTATTTTTTCTTAACTCAAAAAATAAATTCACATATTCCTCATATTTTTCAGATTTAATTGGATCAACTATAATTGAACCATCTATATTAACTCCTAAACTTTTAGCTTTAGACTTAATTTCATCATCATTCCCTATTAAAACAATATCCGCTATTTTCCCCTTAATAATTGTTTCAGTCGCTCTAATAGTCCTTTCTTCAGTTCCTTCTGGCAAAATTATCTTTTTTTTGTCACTTTTAGCCAATTCTAAAATTTTTTCTAATAGTCTCATATATGACTCCTTCCAAACCAACAAATAATAAACTCATTTTTATTATAAACCAGTTAATTATACTCTTCAACATATTATCTTTAAGAAATAAGGTAAAGCAATATATTTATTTCAATTACACTTTACTTTCTATTATGATTTATAATATATTTTTTATTATTTATTTAAAGGAGTTTATTATTGTGAAAGTAGTCGCCATAATATCCGAATATAACCCATTTCATCTCGGACATCTTAACCAAATAGAACAAATAAAAAAAATATTCCATCCTGAAGAACTTGTAATCATCTCAATTATGAGTGGGAATTTTATACAAAGAGGAGAACCTAGCATTTTAAACAAATTTGAGCGTTGTAAATCTGCTATTAAAAACGGTATTAACCTATGCTTAGAGATTCCTGTACATATATCTCTATCCTCTGCAGAAAAATTTTCATATGGAGCAATTAAAATTCTCGACTCATTAAAATGCGTTGATTATATTTGTTTTGGATGTGAAATTCCAAATGAAGAAAAATTAAACTTAATTTCAAACATCTTAATAGAATCAAACAAAATAAATTATTCCAAATATTTAAATAAAGGTTACTCATTTGCAAAAGTACAAGAATTAATTGTCCATGAAAAATCGAAAGATGAAAACCTAACAAATTTAATGAAATCCTCTAACAATATTCTAGCTATAGAATATCTTAAATCTTTAAAAATTTTAAACAGCAGAATAAAACCTATACTTATACAACGAATTGGAAGTAATTATAATGATACATCTTTAAACAAACTTTTTTCATCTGCAACAGCTATAAGAAATATTCTAAACACTAAATCTGATATAAATATTATTAAAAATCACGTCCCTGAAAAAACCTTTAAAGTTTTAGAAAAATCTTCCATAAAAGGTTGTTTCGTTAATAAAGAAGATATGTTCCCTTATTTGAAATACAAGCTTTCAATAAGTAAAAACCTATCAAAAATTAGTGGAGTAAATGAAGGTCTTGACAATAAATTTTACACAGAAATACATAAATCAAATTCTTTAAATGAATTAATTTTAAATGTAAAATCAAAAAGATACACCTATTCAAGATTAAGTCGTATCCTATGCAAATTTTTTATAGGATTTGAATCTTACGATGTGGAAACAATTAAAAATTTTAGTAATTATGTTAGAGTTCTAGGATTTGACTCAAAAGGAAAAAATTTATTAAACACCATCAAAAAATCTTGTAATATAAATATAATATCAAAATTTGACAAAAAAAACTCATCTTTAGCACCACTAGATATATTAAGCACGATAGCATACTCTATTATAAACAAAACAGTATCACCAACGGATGACTTTACACATCCACCAATTATAGAATAATAGTCTATTTATATTTTCTAATATCATAATATTTTTTTTTATTCATAACAATTAATAAAGACAAAAGAAAGGATGTAAATTAATTGTTGGTATTTTTAATTTTATCTATTATGATATTAGGAATTTTTTATATCTGTGGAAAATCTAAAATAAATGCTCTAATCACTTTCACAATTACGATAAGCATAACATACTTAATCATTTTCCCAAAATCATCAATTGATGCAGTACTAAATGGAACCAATTTATTTATAAATTCAGTTTTCCCAACATTATTTCCATTTTTAATCTTAACAAATATTTTAATAAACTACGGAGGAATAGATATTTTTGGTAAACTCCTTGGTTCTATACTTGCAAAACCTTTAAGAATTTCTAAAAATTCTATTTTCCCATTACTTATAAGTTTTATATGTGGTTACCCATTAGGCATAAAATACTTAAACGATATGTACACCGAAAAAATTATTGGTAAAAATGAATTTATACGCATGACAAATATTGCATCAAATGCAAGCCCATTATTTATTATTGGCACTATCGGGGTATCAATGCTTCAAAATAAAACTTTTGGATACATACTTTTATTTGCTAATTATTTATCTTGTATACTAATGTCGTTTATAATTCCAAAGGGAAAAGAAACATCAATTTTAAATATTAAACCAAGCCAAATTAAAGCCAAAAATAATTTTGGTAATATTTTAAAAAATGCTTTAGAAAATGCATTAAAAACATGTGCGATAGTTGGAGGATTTGTAATACTATTTTCTTTAATAAAAGAGATCTTACTAAATAATTTCTATACCCAAGTTATACTTAAAGATCTTCCTATATTAAAATCAATTATCGTTGGAATTTTTGAAATAACAAATGGTATTAAATTATTAAGTGATGCTATTATTCCAATTAAATTAAAACTCTCACTTATTAGTACTCTTTGTAGTTTTAGTGGATCATGTATAATTCTTCAATGTTACTCATTTGTATACAAAAATACTTCATTCAAAATAAGTAAATATATATTTTACAAACTTATACAATCTATAATTGCATTTGTTATAACATTTATTATTTGTATATTTACAATATAAAAGCCTCCGTACTATGTACAGAGGCTTTTTAAGTTAGAATATAATACTTCAATCAAACATTTTACATTTTGGAGGTATAAAATCTAGCTTCAATATTAAATCTAACAATTTTAAATCAGTAGGAATAAAGAAATTAATTTGATAGTGATTATCATTACTACGTTATTAACTGTATCATATCTAAAATTAAATTTCAATATATTTTATCAAAAAAAATATAGGTTTTAAAAAACCTATACTCATAAAAATTTATAATACAAATTTTTCAATAGCCTTAGCAACTCCATTATTATCATTTGTATCTGTAACATAGTCTGCAATTTCCTTTATCGGATTTATTGCATTACCCATAGCTATACCAAGTCCTGCGTACTTTATCATTTCCATATCATTCTGCTGATCACCAATACAAATTACTTCTTCCTTTGAAATACCAAAAATATTTGATAAATCTTTAACAGCATTACCCTTATTTGAACCTTTATGAAATAATTCAAGACATATAGGTAAAGTTCTAACAACTGTATAATTATCTTTTATATACTCTGGAATATTTTTTTGTATTACATCTAGTTTTGATGGCTCTTCTGTATAAATTATCTTAAATACTTTTGTTTCCTTATTTATTTTATTTGGAAAATCTGGTTCAACACGAACAGTCATACCTATATGATCTCTCTCAAATTTTGAAAACTCATTTTCTTCTAAAACAATTGTTCCCTCAGTTTTATAATCATATATCAATATTTTAGCATTTAAATCTATACCAACATCAACTAATGTTTTCACTTCATCTCCATATAATAAATTGGCCTTCAAACACTTCAAATCATTGCTTTTATACAATGATACACCATTATTTGTTATAATGTATTCATCTTTATCGGATAATCCAACCTTTTCGATAAATTTTATGATTGCTCTAATCCCTCTTCCAGTTGTAAAAACCACTTTTACTCCCTTATCGAGAGCCCTTTTTACAGCAGAAATATTTTCATTAGAAATTTGACCATCACTATTTAAAAGAGTACCGTCCATGTCAATAGCTATTAATTTATACAAGATCAATCCCTCACTAACTTATTTATTTTATTTTATCCAAGTCATTCTTTATCTTGTAAGAAATATCATCATAAAAATTAGATATTTCTGATATATTCTTAGAATATAATGATCCCAATGTTTCAATAGCACTATTCTTAGTATTTTCAATATCATCAACTAATGATCTTAACACCTCTCGAACATAATCATTAGCTCCACCTCTTATAGCCTTTGCTTCACCTTTTGCAATTTCTATAATACTTTGAGCTTTATTGTTCGCCTCAATTACGATTTCATGTTCTTCTATCTCTTTTTCAAGCATAAGCTTGGATTCTTTCATAGCTTCTTCACTAAACTTTTTTGCCTCACCTATTATCCTATCCCTCTCGCTAATTATCCATTTAGACCTCTTTAATTCATCAGGTAAATCATGTAAAATCTTCTTTATTAACTCTAATATATCTTTTTTATTTAAAACAATCTTCCCAGTTATAGGAATTTCAGTAGCATTCTCAATAACTTCTTGTAAATAATCTAATAACTGTAAAACATCCATATAATCACTCCAAAATTTTATGAATAATATCTTGTTCAATAACAGAAGGTACTAACCCTGATATATTACCACCAAACTTTACTATTTGCTTTATAGACGACGAACTTATATAAGATAAGTTCTCCGTTGTCATAAGGAAAAAAGTTTCTATATTAGGTGCCATTTTATTATTTAAAAATGCCATTTGTATTTCATACTCAAAATCCGAAAAAGCTCTTAGTCCCTTAATAATTATATTTATATCTTTTCTATTCATATAATCAATTAACAAGCCTTCATAACTATCTATTTTTATTTTATCACTATCATTTAGATTACATACAGATTTACTTATTAATCTCTTCCTATCCTCAATAGAAAATAATGTATTCTTATCAGGATTAACTAAAACACATACTGTTATCTCATCAAAAATCTTTAAAGAACGTTCTATTATATCAATGTGCCCAAGAGTTATTGGGTCAAAACTTCCAGGTATTATTGCCCTATTCATTATAATTCTCCTTATATCTATAAAAACACACAGTAGTGTTGCCGTACTTCCTATAATCAACTAAATTTATATTTTTAGATTCTATAAACTTGCTTTCTGAACTTGATATTTTAACCACTATAAGCCCATATTTATCAAGAAGATTTAACTCATCAATTAAGTTTATACTTCTACTAACATAATCTGAGTTATATGGCGGATCTATAAACATTAAATTAAATTTTTCCTTACCCTTAAATCTTCTAAGATTTACATCAAACTCTCCTTTTATTGCAAATGCACAGTCTGACAATCCTAGATTCCTAATATTTTGTTTTAAATATGAAAATGTAATATCATTTCTGTCACATAGATAAGTTTTCTTAGCTCCCCTACTAGCAGACTCAAGTCCAAGACTTCCAGTTCCAGCAAATAAATCAAGAACAACACTATCTCTAGTTAAATCATTTTGAATTATATTGAAAATAGATTGCTTAACTCTATCAAGTGTTGGTCGTGTGACATCATACCCATCTGGAGAAATAATCTTTCTACCCTTAGCTTTCCCAGTAATTATTCTCATTTAAATCTCCTTAATTAAAACAAATAGTATTATCAATTCCATCTAATTTTTTCTGAACACCATCATAAAAATTTCTTATTTCATCTGTATTAAGTAAATCCATATAATCAATATCTTCTTTAACTTTTTTCAGAATACCTATGTCATTAATAACATCCGCAAATACAAATCCAGTATTCCCATGTTGTTTATATCCAAAAATATCTCCACTTCCTCTTATCTTCAAATCTTGTTCAGATAAATAAAACCCATCATTACTTTCAAGGAGCGTTGAAATTCTCTTCATAGTTACAGAATTCATAGTGTTAGTAACAAGAATGCATATACCTTCTTTAGATCCACGACCAATTCGACCCCTAAGTTGATGTATCTGTGAAATTCCAAAACGCTCAGCATTTTCAATTACCATTACAGTTGCATTAGAAACACTGATACCAACCTCTATTACAGTAGTAGAAATCAATATATCAATTAATCCTTCTTTAAATTTATTCATAACTCCGTTCTTGTCCTTGTTGTTCATTTTGCCATGCAAAATTCCAATACTACAAGAAGATAAAATAGATGTCTTCAATTCCTCGTATAATGATTCAACAGAAAATAAATCTACCTTTTCATTATCTTCAATGAGAGGACAAACTATATAACATTGACCACCCTTATTAATTTCATCTAATATAATTTTATATTTAGATTTCTTATCTTCTCTCTTAATATGAATCGTATTAACTTTCTTACGATTTGATGGGAGCTCTTTAATCGATGAAATATCCATTCCATTATATATGTACAAAAATAAAGTTCTCGGAATAGGAGTCGCAGTCATAACCAATACATCACAATTTTTATCTTTTCCTTTCTGTATAAGTTTGGACCTCTGACTCACACCAAATCTATGTTGCTCATCGAAAATTATATACCCCAAATTTTTAAGTTCAACATCATCTTCAAGTATTGCATGAGTACCTATCAATAAAATTGAATATCCTTCCTTTAATTCTTCCTTTATTTTATCTTTTTCCTTTTCTTTAATACTCCCAACTAAAAGCCGAATTTGTATATCAAATTTTTCAAATAATTTAATCGCTTCATTGTAGTGTTGAACAGCTAAAATTTCAGTTGGAACTATTAATACAACTTTATATCCATTTAATAGAACATTAAATGCTGTAATAAATGCCACAATAGTTTTACCCGAACCAACATCTCCATGAAGTAACCTATTAATTGAAAAATCACTTTTTTGTTCAATCAAAATCTGCTTTATTGCATTATTTTGATCACTAGTTAACTGAAAACCAAGTTGATTCTTTAATTCAATTAATTTTTCAGTGAAAATACTAAACTTAATCCCATTTCCTTTAGAAGCTAATTTATCTCTTAAAAGCTTTATATTAACAAAAAAATACATAAGTTCCTGATATTTAAATCTATCTATAGCTTTAGTAAGCATTTCTTTATTTTTAGGTAAGTGTATATTTATAACGGCATCATCCAAAGAAATCAAATTTCTCTTTTCAATAATAAATTTCGGTAGATTATCTTTAAGCTTAATTTTCTCAATGGCATTACTTACTATATTTATAATTTGATTGTTACCAATTCCTTTAATTGATTTATATTTCGGTATAATATCATTTGAAAATTCTTTAATTTTCTCTGCATTGACAAGTTCTATATAATTTTTTGTTTCCTTACAAGATCCGTAAACTTTATATGTATTACCTAAAATAAAACTATGTTTCATATATGGTTTATTAAAATATATTAACTTCGCAACCCTACCTTCAGTATTTTTTAATTTTATTGTTGTCAATATCAAGTTTTGTTTGACAGCTACATCTCTAAGTATTTCTGTGACAATTCCCTCAAATACATATTTATCAGAAGAGCACTCTCCCATAAATTCATATGATTTCGGAAAATACATAATCAAATCTTCAACTGTATTAATGCCATTTTTTGAAAATAAATCAGCGTATCTTTGACCTACACCTTTAACACTTATAATACTTTTTTCGAGCATACTTACCTTTCTATAAATAAAAATAAAGCTTTAATTTTCATATCTAATACCTTGAATATTGACAACTATAGAATTAATAGAAAGCTCTAAAAATCTTTCGACACTATCCTTAATTAAATGAATTATATCACTTGCTATTATGGAGATCTTAATCCCATATTTTATAATTACAAAAACATGTATATTTAACTTTGATTTATCTTCCGTTAAATTTATCTTAATTCCACTACTTAAATTGCTATTATCTTCTTTGAAATTACGATTTGCTAAACCAACAACACTATTGCATTCCATTGTAGCTAAAGCAACAATATTTTTAATAAGCTCTTCGTTATAATAAATATTCCCACTTGGTGTTTTAACATGTAACATAAAACGGCTCTCCTTTCCTCTTTTTCATTTTATATTAAATGAGTATATTATTCAATTATATATTGATTCTTTTATTATTTCATGTTATTATTAAGTTTGTTTGTATATCATGTTTTTAGATATGGAGGTGTATGTAATATGTCTAAGAAATGTGAAATTTGTGATAAAGGTGTAGTTTTTGGCGGACAATACAGCCATTCTCATCGTAGATCTAATAGGAAATGGACTCCTAATCTAAGAAAAATTAAAGCTGTTATTAATAATTCTAAAAAGACTATAAAAGTTTGTACTAGATGTTTGCGTTCTGGTAAAATAGAAAGGTCTGCATAAAATTAAAAGTGTAATTAAATCCAGATTTAATTACACTTTTAAAACATCCATAAAATAGTATCTAATTATTAGTTTAATTACAAATAAAAGTTATTTTTTATTTCCATAAGGACTACAATAATTTTTAAATTAAACGAAATATATTTATAATAGATACTATAAAAATCAAATTTTAATTATCAAGAGGTATGTTTAATGAAAAACAAATTTATTAAAATGTTATGCTTATTAATTTTAGGAGTAGGTTTAGTTCAATGCTCCAGTCAAAGTTCTAATAATTCAACATCTCAAAATAATGAACAAATAACTGTTATTCCTGATCCTAATTCTCCAGATGGTATTGTTATTGAAAACCAAGTAGAAAAACCACAAGATACTTTCACTAAAATTATTGCCAAAGACATCAGTGCTAGCAAATATAAATCAGTTGTACCTATCGTTTCTAAAAGTCCAGAGTTTTATAATCGCTATATGGGCACAGGTACTATAGTTGGAACAAATACAATTATAACTAATAAACACGTTACAACAGGAGAAACAAAAGATACGATGTATGTCCTATTAAATGAAGGTGATACAACAATTCCATTTGAAGTCGAGAATATAATAGAATTTGATGAAGAATCAAATGGAAAGGCTGGAGCTAATGTAGATCTAGCAATAATTCAAGTTAAACCTAATAATGGTAGAAATTTATCTGACAATATCGAAACTTTTAAATTTGCTACAGTTGAGGAAATTAATAGTTTAAAAGTTGGGGACCAAATTGAATACGCTGGATATCCATCTGAATTACAACCTGATTTATTTTGCGATAAAATAAAAGTTAATACATTAACAAACTCTACTAATTATATTACATTTCAATCTATAGCAAAAGGTGGTCAATCAGGTTCAGCGTTATTAAATTCAGAAAATAAAATTGTAGGCCTGCTAAGAGCTTCTAATGAAAAAGAAGGAAGTGGATTCATATTAAATCAGACAACACTTGATTTTATAAATAAAAATATTAAGTAATAAATAAACAATTTCATTAATTTTATAAAACTACTTATCTCATCTTTTTATTTAAAACCTATTGTCAAAGCTATTATATCGAATTCCATAAATAATATAACATTAAATGATGTATTATTCTTTTATTATTTCATAGTATTGTATTATTTATGTGCCATAGATTTTAATATGGAGGCATATATAATATTTCTATAAAGATGTGAAATTTGTGACAAAAGTGTAGTTTTGAGGTGGACAATATATCCATTATCACTGTAGATCTAATAAAAAATGGATTCCTAATCTAAGAAAAATTAAAGCTATTATTGATAATTCAAAAAAGACTGTAAAAATTTGTATTGAATGTTTACAGTCTAATAAAATACAGAGATATTCCTAAGTTAAGAGTGTAATTAAATTTAGAAATTTAATTACACTCTTAACTTAAATATCAGTCTTTAAAAACTTCCTTACCCTCTTTAATATCACAAAAATAAATCATAGCTTTAGCTATATACTTTGGCATTTCTTCTCCATAATTCCTAGATAAAATTCTAGAAAAATTAGTATTAAATTCATATACCTCAGCTAATCCTCTAAACATTCCAATAGAACATCTATAAAACCTATTCATAAAATTAAAAAGATCTGATATCATATCTTGTATACATTCATCATTATACTTATTTGATTTCATTTTATTTTGTATATTTTTAAAAATTATATCTCTCTTCTTTTGTTCTTTTAATAAATTAATCTTATTTAATGAACTATAATTTATTCTTTCCGCCAACTTAAATCACCTATAAATTAATTACTTCACATCAAATTATAATACAATTAACTTTAAAAAACAAATAAAATATAATTAAATATTAATAATCTTATTTATTTCCATTAAAACTATATTTAAAAATTAAATTATGTTACAATGAGAAATGTATGAATCAAATTTTAATTATCAGGAGATATGTTTAATGAAAAAAAGATTTATTAAAATGTTATGCTTATTAGTTCTAGGAATAAGTTTAATTCAATGTTCTGGAAATAATGAACCTAACTTTACTAGTCCTAAAGTTAAAATAGAGGCCAAAGATATTGAAAATAGCAAATATAATTTAGTTGTTCCTATAACTAGAAGAGATAAAAATAATTCTAAAATTTATTGTGGTACTGGATTTATTGTCGGACCAAACACTGTTTTAACTAATAAACATATTACAGATACAGATCCCGATGACCATATTTTAAATCCTGAAAAAGAATTATTTGTTGAATTAAATAAAAATGGAACTACAACTACTTTTGAAATTGATAAAATCATTCCATTTGATAATACCGATGGAGTATATGGTATTGAAGGAATTAATGTAGATTTATCAGTAATTCAAGTTAAACCTAAGGATGGAAAAAATTTATCAGATAGTTTTGGTTCATTTGAAATTGCTGCACTTGAAGAAATTCAAAAAATTAAAGTTGGAGATACAATTGAATATGCTGGATATCCTATGCTTAAACAACCAGATTTATTTTATGATGTTGCAGTTATAACTACTCTTTATGGAAGTACAAAACCAACTATTGATAATACTGATACAATTTTTCTTCATAATACAATTTTTTTTAATTCAATTACAGAATCCGGACATTCAGGTTCTCCTATATTAAAAGATAATAAAGTCGTAGGAATAGTATGGGGTGCTCATGCAGAAAAAGGTATTGGATATGCACATTTATTTAATGAAGTATCTCTTGATTTTATAAATAAAAATATTAAGTAATAAATAAACAATTTCATTAATTTTATAAAACTACTTATCTCATCTTTTTATTTAAAACCTATTGTCAAAGCTATTATATCGAATTCCATAAATAATATAACATTAAATGATGTATTATTCTTTTATTATTTCATAGTATTGTATTATTTATGTGCCATAGATTTTAATATGGAGGCATATATAATATTTCTATAAAGATGTGAAATTTGTGACAAAAGTGTAGTTTTGAGGTGGACAATATATCCATTATCACTGTAGATCTAATAAAAAATGGATTCCTAATCTAAGAAAAATTAAAGCTATTATTGATAATTCAAAAAAGACTGTAAAAATTTGTATTGAATGTTTACAGTCTAATAAAATACAGAGATATTCCTAAGTTAAGAGTGTAATTAAATTTAGAAATTTAATTACACTCTTAACTTAAATATCAGTCTTTAAAAACTTCCTTACCCTCTTTAATATCACAAAAATAAATCATAGCTTTAGCTATATACTTTGGCATTTCTTCTCCATAATTCCTAGATAAAATTCTAGAAAAATTAGTATTAAATTCATATACCTCAGCTAATCCTCTAAACATTCCAATAGAACATCTATATCATACCCATACCACAAATTTGTACATATTGTTTAGTTTGTTCAAAAGATTCTATTGGTGCATGCATAAAAGTATATAATTTATCACTAAATGGAACTACTAAAAAGTTATAACAATAGCTAAAATTGAAAATATAACAACACCATTTCCAACAACTATACCTGCTTTTTCACGGTTTTTAGATCCAATACACTCACCTAAAAATACGATTATACCCATTGTAAGTCCTGTAATTACCATAGTAATCATATTAAATAATTGGCTACCAGATGCAACACCAGACTGAGCATAAATTCCAGAAAATTTACCAACAATAATTAAGTCTGCTGCACCATAAGTGCTAATAATACAGGAAATGCAAATGAAATAAGAGATTTAAAAATATTTCCTTTAATTAAACTTTGTTCTTTTAATTGTTTCATTTTATACTCCTTTCTAAAAAAAGCTGGATAAGAAAACAGGAATTTCACCTGCAATCTTATCCAGCTCGCAACTTAAAATGTTACTAACCCTCCGATTGATTAACAATATACATATATCATATTTTAAATTTATCGTCAATATCAATCAAAAATACATATTTATTTAATTTTAAAAAATTTAATTTAAATAACAAAAAAGGTAAGCAAATGAGCTTACCTTTTTATTTTAAGACTTCTTTCGTTTTATCAAACCGAATCCACTACTAGAAACTGCTATAATTCCTGAAAATAATAATACAATTCCCCATTGCAATAAATTTATATTTGTAGTTTTAAATATAGCTTGGAAAAATGGAATATATATTATTCCAAAAATCATCACCACCGAAATAATAACTGATAACAACAAATATTTGTTAGACAATAAATTTATTTCAAACAAAGTTCTTGTTTCAGATTTACATTCAAACACATGTATCAATTGGGATAATACAAGAGTTGCTAAAGTCATAGTTCTACAAGTACGTACACTAAAACCAAGATAAAGACCAATAATAAATGTAAATATTGTACTAATTCCAATTAAAGCCCCTCTAAATAAAATTTTTTCCCAAAGACCTCTTGAAAAAATACTTTCATTTCGTGGTCTCGGTGGTTTACTCATTATATTATCATGCGAATTATCAACTCCAAGTGCAAGAGCTGGAAGTCCATCTGTCGCTAAGTTAACAAATAAGATTTGAATAGGAGTAAGTGGATTTGGAAGACTGAATATAGAAGCTAGAAACATTGTTAAAACTTCCCCAATATTACAAGATAATAGATATCTTATAAACTTCCTTATATTCAGGTAAATCTTTCTTCCTTCCTCAACTGCAGAAACTATAGTACTAAAATTATCATCCATCAATATCATGGCAGATGCTTCCTTAGTTACATCTGTACCTGCTATCCCCATCGAAATACCGATATCAGCTTCTTTTATAGCTGGTGCATCATTAACACCATCTCCAGTCATTGCAACAACATGTCCTTTTTCTTTAAATGCTTTAACAATTCTAAATTTATGTTTTGGTGTAACCCTAGCAAATACTCTTATGAAATCAATTACCTTTGATAAGGCTTTATCTGACATCTTTTCAATATCATCACCTGTTAATACTTCATTTAATCCTGTACAAATTTGAAGCTCCTTAGCAATCGCAAATGCTGTATTTTTATGATCTCCAGTGATCATAATCATATTTATTCCTGCTTGTTTACATTTAATAACAGCATCCTTTGAATCCTTTCTTGGTGGATCTATTATTGAACAAAAACCTGCAAAAATAAGATCTTTCTCTAAATTAGATTTATCATTAAGATTATTTTTCTTAAATCCTGCTCCAAGGCATCGGAGTCCCTTAAGCGACATCATTTCAACTTCTTTAATGATTTCCTGCCTTTTAGCATTAGTAAGATCAACAACATTGCCTTTATGTAAATAATATTTACTCATTAAAAGTATTTTTTCTGGTGCTCCTTTAGCTAATAAAATACTTTCATCAGTCTTTGGATCTCTTACAACTACAGATGCCATCTTTCTATCAGAATCAAATGGAATTTCACTCAATTTCTTAAATGAACTGTGATAACTAACTAAATTTTCAACATTATCAAAATAATATTCAATAAGAGCCTTCTCTGTCGGATCAGCAATTATTTGATTTTTAAAATTCTTTTCATTCTTATTTATATTAAAATCATTACATACTACAAATATTTCCTTCAAAATTTCATTCTTATCTACTTCGACTTCTCTTTTTTCATAAACCTTACCATCAAAATAAACTTCTCTAACTGACATTTTATTTTCAGTTAAAGTCCCTGTCTTATCACTACAAATTATTGATGTACATCCAAGTGTTTCAACTGATGGAAGTTTCCTAATCAAAGCTCTCCTCTTAAGCATTTTAGAAACACCAAGAGCTAAAGCAACTGTAACTATAGCAGGTAACCCTTCAGGTATTGCTGCAACAGCCAAACTCACACCAATCAAAAACATATCTGTAACAGATTGTCCTCTTGCTATACCAATAACAGTAACTACAGCACATATTAACAAGCATATAACAACTAAAACCTTCCCAAGTCCTTCCAATCTTTCTTTTAATGGCGACTTATCCTCATCAATATCCTGAAGCATATTTGCAATTTTACCCATTTCAGTATTCATACCAATATTAGTAACTTTAGCATATGCCTTACCTTTCAAAGCAATAGTTCCCATAAAAATATTATTTTCTTTATTTCTATTAGTCTTGATAACTCCTACGGACTCACCAGTAAGCAAAGATTCATCTACAGTCAGATCACCTCTTATAATTTTAGCATCTGCAGGAATCCTATCCCCAGATTCTAACAAAATCAAATCATCTATAGTTAATTCAACTGCATCTATTATTTTCAAATTTCCGTCACGTATAACTTTAGTAGTTGGTGATGAAAGTTTCTTAAGTGACTCTAAAGATTTCTCAGTTCTAAATTCCTGAATAAATCCAAGTATAGCATTTATTACAATAATTACAACAATTACAATTGAATCAGCAACATCTCCTATGATACCTGAAATTATAGTTGCAACTATTAAAATCCAAATCATAATATCATTGAATTGAGATAATAAAATAGAAAATATAGAGGTCTTATTTTTTTCTTTTATTCTATTTTTGCCAAATTCTTTGACATTTATTTCAACCTGTTCTTTAGTCAAACCATTTAATAATCCATTATCTTTCACCAATTTTTCCTCCTTGTAGATTATAATGATTAATATATATTTTCTTTTTATCTAAATAATTACTAAAATAAAAAAAATAAATCCATTAGAGATAACTCCCTAATGGATTTATTCATATAAACATAATAAATTTAATATGACGCTGATTTATCGTCTTTATTCAATAAATAAACAAGACTTCCTCCAATCGCATTTCCTATCAAACAAATTACAATATAAAATAAAGACTTTAAAGAAAAAGCTCTAGCTACACTCATATAAACTATATTTGCTATACTATGCTCTGTTTTAGTTCCTAAAAATAATAATACAATTCCGATAGTAACCAAATCATGTTTACTAAATACAGCAATTTGCATAAGTATACCAACTACTATAGACTTAAAAAGTGCAATTAATAACGGTGTCTGCATTTTGGATTCCCAAATTGATCCCGCATGAGTTTCACCTAAAAAAGAAAACAAATATCCAAATATAACACAAGCAATAAAGTTACCTAAAAGAATAATAGCTATATTCTTAACCTTACAAGTCAACTCTTCATTACAACAACACCATTTAGCAATTTTACTTGTATACAAATTTAAATTCATTGCTAAAATTACTAACAATGCAGCAGAAAATACTATTTTTGATAATGTATCATAATTTAACAGATAATTATACGCAGCAATAGAAACTATAATTCCCGCTAATATAGACTTCCTAAATACTACCATAAAAACGCTCCTTTAAAATAGATATTTATCCTTAATTTCAGACCTAATATTATACCAAAAAAATATTTTATTGTAAAATATATAAATTCAAATTTTATATTAATTTATTAAATAAAAAATCCTGTTAAAATATACATTTAACAGGATTCAATCTTTACAGATCATCTATATTATATTCTCAAAACTAAAATGAATCTGAGGATCAGTATAATATTGATTAGCTAAATCCTCATCTCCAGTTAGCAAAAATAATTCGTAATACATATACTCTTTTTCATATTGTGTAATAATATCTTCGACTTCCTCTACTTTACCTTTTTGAACAGAAACATCATAAAACAAATTATAATCATCTAGATATCTTTCTAAATCATCATCATTAATGAATAGCACTTCCTTTAACAAAGTATCTCTTTGTTCTCTAAGATTTAAATCGTAATCTTCAGCTTCACTACTCATTTGGCCTGTCCAAGTATAAGGTTCACTTACTTGGTTCTCATAAGCCTTTACTCTACTAGTTGATCCAAAACAAAATACAAAAGCAAACAATCCAAACCCTAAAACTTTTGTATTAATTCTAAACATTATCTACACACTTTCCTTTCATATTTAAATTTGTTAATTAATTTTTCGTAATGCCTACTATAATAGTACTATTACTATTGAGTCAATTACAATTATATTTTCCATTTAAGATAAATTAAATTACTCTTAATTTAAATAATTTTAAGTACTTAAACAAAATAATAAAGAGTGATACACACTCTTTATTACCTAAATATCTTATTTTTTAAATATTTTAACTATCTTAGCTAAACATTTAGGTAGCTTTATAGCTATAATCTTCATAATTGTCATCTCTCCTTAATTTCAAAAATAAAAAAACTTTTACTACCAATATATTGTATGTTTAATCAATTTATGATCTTCAAAATATTAAATAAATAAAAATTAATTTATTTGAAGATATTTTTACTTTTTCCGATATCCATTCATTGGAGAGTGTAAGAGTATCAATAAGATTTAAATGAAAATTATTCAAATTATACTTTGCACCGCATATAGAAATAATAGTGTCGTCATATACAGGTAAGATTGAAAAAAATTTATAAGACCCCCTATCAAAATTATTACAGCCAATAGATCCTAATATAACATTAAACTCATCAATCATAACTATATCTAAACCACGTTCAATAAATTTCTGCATCACTCTCAAATTAAATTGAAAATGATCCGATCTCTTACCAGTAAATCCAAAAAGATAAATCTTTTTAAATCCATTTTTCAAACAATAATCCATAGCTATTTCTAAATCATTATAATCCATATCTGTCTTTAAAATATGTCTATTATTGTAAATAACTTCTTTATATTTCAGCGAATCAAAATCTCCTATAGCTAAATCTATCCTTCTATTTTCTTCAATTAAATAATTACATCCGCCATCAACAGCAATAGTAAATATATTGTCTAAATCTACAAATTTATTCACTATGTCAAATTTATTAAAGCCTCCATTTCCAAAAATAACACATTCCACTATATAATTACTTCTCCTTTTGATTAAATTTATTATAAAATTTTACATACATCTCATATCTTGTTCTATTTATATTATCATTCTGTAATGCTTGTTTTACATTACATTTAATTTCATTAATATGCTTACATCCTCTAAATTTACAACCTTCATAATAATCTTTAAACTCAATGAAATATTCTCTTAAATTATCTATATCTATATGTTTTGAAATATTCACAGAGCTAAATCCTGGAGTATCAATTAAATATCCATCTAACTCATCTATATATACCAATTGTGAAAACCTAGTCGTGTGCTTACCTCTTTTGACTTTTTGACTCAATGTTGAAGTATCCATTATATTTTTATCCACGATCTTATTTAACAAACTTGATTTTCCAACTCCAGATGCCCCACAAAAACATGATATATTATTACATAATTTATCTTTTATAATATCTATGTTATTTTCGTGTTTAACACTTATCTTAATCACATCATAAGGAAAATTTTTAAATAATTCATCAACTTCTTTATCATCTACATCTGTATGTAAATCACACTTGTTAATTACTATATTGATTTTAACTCCATCAGCTTCAAAATTAATAAGCATTTTATTTAACATTTCAAAATTAATCTTAGGCTCTAAATAAGATAGTACTATAAATATTTGAGTAACATTAGAAATTTGCGGTCTTATAAAATCTGAAACTCTTTTATGAATGTTTTCAATAACTCCTTCTTTTTTATTTCGATCAATTATTTTTATAGTTACTCTATCTCCCACTTTAGGTTCAATTTCTTTAAATCTAAATTTTTTCCTAGATTTACAACAATACTCTTCCTTATCAACCAATATATAATAAAAACCATCTATAGCTTTTGTTATAATTCCACCAATCTCTACCATAACAATTCCTCATCATACTTTATATAGTTAAAAAAATAGCTTTTAAAAATTTAAACATAAATTTTTAAAAAGCTATAAATATCAATATACTTCTTCTATCTTTATTTGCGACCCTGAAATCACTTCATCTCCAACTAAGCAATCAATTTTTTTAATAACATCTGTATCATCAAAATTGTTAGCATCTAATTCAAGATCACTCTCCTTAAGAATTTCACGTGCATCCTTCACAGTGTAATCAATTATATCTGGTACCTTAGTCATATTACCTTCTTGATTAATAGTTTCACTTTGTCCTATTAAATTTTCTTTATTGCCTTCATCAGTCTCATCATTACTTTCACTGCTGGTAAGCTCATCTTTAACATTATCTTCAACAGTGTCATCTGGTTCTTTATCTAAATCTTTATCTGGAGAAGTATCATCATCAAATTGCTTTTTAACATAGTTATAATAACTTAACTCAATCTCAACTGTTGGCTTAATCTCAATTCCATCTGGAACAGACTGATAAAATATTTTCTTATCATTCTCTTGATTAGTTGTATCAACCGACTTCAATTTTATATTAATCCCATTCAATACAGCTAAATTCTGTGCCTCAACTATATCCTTACCTACAAATTGAGGAACAACAACAAGTTCCGTTTCAGATCCCCTACTTATAACAACAGATATAGTTTCATTCTTACCTATTTTTGAAGTCTGACTAGGATTTTGAATCATTATTACACCACGCTCATATACATCACTAAATCTTTCTTCTATATTCCCAATAGTAAGTCCTTCTCTTTGCAATACCAATCTAGCTTTATCTAAAGTCATATTAACTATATTAGGAACATCTACGAGTTCAACTCCATCACTTAATACAATTTTAATCGTATCTCCTTTTTTTACTATTGTTCCCTCTTTAGGATAAGTATCAACTACAAAATTCTTTTCTAAATCACTTTCCACATATCCAGAAACTTTATAATTTAAACCTAATTCTTCCAACTCTCGCTCATATTGAACCCCAGTTTTCCCCAAAAATGAAGGAACACTGATATCAGCAGAAAATTTTCCAACTAACCCACTAAATTTAAAACTCATTATTGAAACAATAATAGCGAGTATAAGCAAAAGAACGATGACAATATTTCTAAATACATTATTTTTCTTTAACTTAGTTGGAATTGGTGGTGTTACTGCAGACATAACTGTGGTTTTATCAAGCATATTACATCTTGTAACAAAGTGCTTTTTATTATTTTGCAGTGCTTTCAGATCATCTCTTAACTCCTTAGAATTTTGATATCTTAATGCAGGATTCTTTTGAAGACACTTTATTATAAGATTATTTATCCCAATAGGTAATTTCTTAACTATATCCATAGGTTCAACTGGATCTACTTGTATATGTTGCAACGCAACATTAACCGGCGTTCCATGAGTAAATGGTAACCTTCCTGTAAACATTTCATACATCACAACACCAAAAGAATAAATATCACTTCTACAATCTACGAAATTTCCACGAGCCTGTTCTGGAGATATGTAATATGCCGATCCTAATATCTTTCCTGAATTAGTTATTGTGGCAGAATCAGAGGACTTTGCTATTCCAAAATCAGTCACTTTTATATTACCATGATTCGAAACTAAAATATTTTGAGACTTTATATCTCTATGTATTAATTCTATATCATGGGCAATAACCAACCCATTACAAATTTGTATACTAAAATCTAATGCTTCCTTTATAGAAAGTACTCCTTTTTCACTTATGTACTCCTTCAAAGTCTTTCCATCTATATATTCCATTACAATATAGTGCAAGTTATCTTCGACTCCTATATCATAAACCTTTACTATATTATTATCAGATAACTTAGCAACTTCCATTGCCTCATCCTTAAACTTACGTACAAATTCCTCATCATTAGTAAGCTCCTGTTTAAGAATCTTAATTGTAGTAAATCTCTTTAATATTTTACACTTGGCCTTATATACATTAGCCATTCCACCTTCGCCAAGTTTTTCTATTATTTCATATCTGCCACCTATTACCTTACCTATCATTGCTAGTGCCTCCAAAAATTATTAGAGATACGTTATCTCTGCCTCCTCTTTCTTTAGCTAAAGTAATCAAATCATTACATGCCTTATACAAATCATTTTTATTATTTTCTATATATGGAACTATTTCATCCTGATTTATCTCATTTATTAATCCATCTGTACACAACAAATAAAAATTCTTATCATTATCTATAATAAACATATCTACTTCTACACTAACATTAATTCCAACAGATCTAGTTATAATATTCCTATTAGGATAATCTTTAGCTTCATCCTGACTTAATACACCATTATCTATTAATTGTTGGACAAATGAATGATCTTTAGTTATCTTGGTTATCTCACTACCACCTATAGAGAAAAAACAACTATCTCCAACATTAACAATATAAATTTTATCTCCATGAACAAGAGAAAGAGTAAGAGTAGTACCCATACCCTTATACTTTTTATTTTCTAAAGACTTAAAGTAAATTTCTCTATTCGCAAATTGAACAGCATTCTTTAAAAGTAACTCCAAATCAATTCCATCAAAATATTCTTTCATTATATACTCTTTAATCATTCGAACACAGATTTTACTAGCAATATCACCAGCATTATGTCCTCCCATGCCGTCAGCAATAATGTATAATTGATAACTACCACATATATAATAATCTAAATAATCCTCATTAACAACTCTAAGATTACCTATATCACTCATAGCTCCAACCATTGTAGAATATCCCCCTACTTACTATAACTTAATCTAAGCTGACCACATGCTGCATCTATATCTACTCCCTTTTTCTGTCTCATTGTCACATTAACTCCTGAATCCAACAAATAGTTATAAAATTTCTTTAATCTCCTAGATTCTTTAAAATCATTTTCATTTATTTCATTAACTGGTATCAAATTAACATGAGCCTTACTTTTCTTGCACAAAGAAACTAATTCCCTTACATCATCATCGCTGTCATTAACACCATCTATAAGAAGATATTCAAAAGATATCCTCCTCTTAGTTTTATCAAAATAATTCAAACATGCATCAATTAACTGATTTATAGAATATTTATTTGCTATAGGCATAATTGTCTTACGCTTATCATCATTAATAGCGTGCAACGATATAGCAAGATTTATACTCAAACCCTCGTTTGCTAAATCATAAATCTTAGGCACTATTCCACAAGTAGACAAAGTTATATGTCTGCTACTCATACCCATTTTGCTTCTCATCTCACGTATAAATGTTATTATATTCTCATAATTATACAACGGTTCCCCAGTACCCATAAGAACTATACGATTTATTTTTTTCGATGTGTATCTCTCAACAACTAAAACTTGACCCATGAGCTCACACAATTCAAGATTTCTTAAAAATCCATTTACAGTAGATGCACAAAATTTACATCCCATAGCACATCCAACCTGAGTAGAAATACAAATAGTATTTCCATAATCGTACACCATAAACACACATTCAATTAAATTTCCATCAACTAATTTTAACAAGAATTTAATTGTACCATCTATAGATTTTTGGACTTTCTCAATTAATGGAAGTTCAATTTTTAAAATATCTTTAAATTGTTTCCTCTCTATATTACTAAGATTTGTCATATCATCGAAATCAAAAATCTTTTTATTATAAATCCAATCTATTATTTGATTTGCTTTAAATCCTCTAAATTTATTTTCTTCTAAATATTTTCTAAGTTCATCACTTTTAAAATTCAATACATTAAACATATAATCCTCTTAATTTTTTCTCAATTTAGTTATAAAAAATCCATTGCTCAATTCAGTCGGAAAAATAGTAATCATTCCTTTATTGTTTTCAAAAAATAAATTACTAAAATCATAATCATCAATCGACTCTAAAATAAAGTCATTATTAGTTTCCAAAAACCACTTAATTATATCTTCATTTTCATTTTTGTTAAGAGTGCATGTAGTATACATTAAAACACCATTTGATTTAACATATCTTGATGCATTAAAAATAATTTTCCTCTGTATATCAATAATTTCTTTCAAATCATAAGTATTTTTAAACCATTTTATTTCAGGTTTCTTATTAATTACTCCCAATCCCGAACACGGAGCATCAACCAAAACCTTATCTGCCTTATCAATAAACTTCTCATTCAAAATAGTAGCATCATTTATAAAGCAATCTATAGAACTGAGTTTCAACCTGTTTGCACTATTTTTAATTAGGTCTATCTTGTGATCATATATATCACAAGAAATCAATTTACACTTATCATTTGAAAGTTCAGCAATATATGTAGACTTTCCTCCAGGTGCTGCACATAAATCAATAATTACATCACCTTCTTTAGGATTTAATATTTCACAGGCTATCTGAGAACTCAAACCTTGAACACTAATAAATCCGTTTTTATATAAATCTAGTTTAGATATGTTAATTGGAGATTTTATTTTTATAGAATTTTTAAACTCTTTGATATCTTCAATTCTAAATTCATCTTTAAACCTTTCTATAAAATCTTGCTTAGAAATCATTTTAGAATTTATCCTATAACAAGTTTCACTTCTTTTATTCAAAGCCCTCATCAATTCTATATAATTTTTAGGATATTGAGACTTAAATAATTTTACCATCCATGAAGAAAAAGAATACTCATATTGCAGAGTATTCTTACCACTATCAATGAATTTCTTATTTCTCAAATAATTTCTTAAAACTCCATTCACAAATCCACTTTTATTCTTACACAACCTTTTAGCAACTTCCACACTCTCATTTAAAACAGAATATTCAGGAATTTTATCAAGATACTTCAATTGATAAATTGCACTTCTAAGAATAATAGTTGAAATATTATTTTCATCAAGTTTCTTAACAAACTTATTTAATATATCATCGATAGTTAACTTATAACGTATTGTCCCATAAACAATCTCTGTAACCAATCTTTTATCTATATCTTTTAAACTCGATTTATCTAAATAATCTTTAAGTGTAATATTCGAATAAGCACCTCTATTTAAGACTTCATCAAGTATAATAACACAATCATATCTTAAATTATTTATCATTCGTCTCCCCTTGCTAATACTATAAGTCTGAGTAAGCTCATAATCGACATTAGTGCTGCTGCTACATACGTTAATGCTGCT
Organism: Candidatus Arthromitus sp. SFB-mouse-NL; assembly: GCF_000709435.1. Classification (NCBI taxonomy): domain Bacteria; kingdom Bacillati; phylum Bacillota; class Clostridia; order Eubacteriales; family Clostridiaceae; genus Candidatus Neoarthromitus; species Candidatus Arthromitus sp. SFB-mouse-NL. The sequence goes on along the minus strand of NZ_CP008713.1, from coordinate 645,646 downwards.
GATGATAAAACACTTTTTGCGCCATTAACTTCATTGCCAACTAATAATCCCATGTTTTTAATTGACTTTATCGCCCTATTTGACGCATTAAATTCAACAGGAAGTGTTATCAATTGAAATATAACTGTAAGTGAAAATAAAACTATCCCAATAGAAAGTAATGGCTTGATACCCATTATTAAACCTAATAAAAATAATATCCAAGAGAATCCAGCTCCAAAATTTACTGCTGGAACAATAGCATTTCTTAAAATTAAAGGTGTGTAACTAACATTATGTTGTATCGCATGACCCACCTCATGAGATGCAATTCCAACTGCTGCTATTGACGTTCCAAAATAAACCTCTTGTGATAATCTCAATTTTTTCGCTCTAGGATCATAATGATCTGTCATACGACCATTTACCATTTCCACTTCAACATCATAAATTCCATTTGCCTTCAAAATATTAATAGCTGCCTGTTCTCCAGTAATTCCTCTTTGGTTTGTAACTTTAGAATATTTATTATAAGCAGATGAAATTTTAAATTGAGCAATAGCACTAACAATTATTGCAGGTATTAACAAAATTATCGTCCTATCAAAATAAAACATTAAAATCACTCCTTAATTCAATCTAACTTTACTTATAATATTACCATTTAAAAAAGATTTAATAGACATAACTTTTTTATTTTCAAATTGTATGGTAGTTATTAAAATAAATCCTTGTCCACATTTAACTAAAAGTCCATCATCATTAATTTCTACTATTTGACCATAACTAAAATCTATATATTTATCTTCATTAATCGAAACCTCTTTAGCCTCATATAATTTTATTTTTTTTTCTTCATATAAACAATATGCAACAGGCCACGGATTTAATCCTTTTATTAAATTTAATATATCCCGTGCAGATTTAGAAAAATCAATATGAGCAAATTCTTTCGTGATAATAGGAGCATATGTGCTTTTCGAATCATCTTGCTTTTGTCTCTTTATGGTTCCATTTTTAATTTTTTGAAGTGTATCCTTCATACCATAAGCACTTATTAGTTTCAATTTATCATGTAATTGACCTGCAGTCATATAATCTTCAATTTCCACTTCATATTTTTCAATTATATCACCCGTATCTAACCCTTCATCCATAAACATTGTAGTTATTCCACTCTTATTATCTCCTGATATTATAGCAAAATTAATAGGTGCTGCTCCTCTATGTCTTGGTAACAATGAAGCATGAGAATTTATACATCCAAACTTAGGTATATTTAAAATATCTGATGGTAATATTTTACCATAAGCAACAACAATAATTAAATCCAAATCCATATTTCTAATTTTATTAATAAATTCATCATTATCCTTAACTTTATCAGGCTGATATACATCTATACTATATTTAAGTGCAACCTCTTTAACAGGTGATGACTTTAATTTATATCCCCTACCCTGAGGTTTATCTGGTTGAGTTACAACAGCTAAAACATTATGGTTATGTATAAGCATCTCGAGTGTATCAACTGCAAACTCTGGAGTTCCCATAAACAATACATTAAATTTATCTTTAAACAAAGCAAACACCTTCTTATTATTTTAAAACTTTATCTGTAAATAAAATTCCATTTAAATGATCTACCTCATGACAAATAACTCTTGCATATAAATCTCTTGCTTCCTCTGTTACAATCTCTCCATCTAAATTCATATATCTAACAGTTAAAAGCTTTGGACGCCTTACAGTATCCTCAATACCTGGAACACTTAAACATCCTTCTGGACCATCTTGCATATCTGTTGTACTCTCAGAAATTATTTCTGGATTTATCATAACTTTTTTTATAACTTCTATATCAATAACTATTATTCTTTTCAATATACCGATCTGTGGTGCTGCTAATCCAACTCCATCAGCATGATACATAGTTTCAAACATATCATCTACTAGACTTTTTAAACTATCGTCTATTACATCAACTTTTTTACTTATCTTTCTTAAAATTTCATCTCCATCAACTCTTATTTGTCTCAATGCCATTTAACTTTCCTCCTTAAAATATTGAATATGGATTTACATCAAAACTAATTTTATATTTAGATTTTACATTACTCAATTTATCATTGATTAAAACCTTTATATTATTATAGGTTTCATTATCCTGATCCCCTTTAAAAATAATCTGCCACCTATAATAATCATTAATTTTAGATATCATACAAGATGAAGGACCTAAAATTTGATATTTTATTCCAAACTTACTTTTAAGTTCCCTATATAAGGGAATAAGAACTTCAGTATATAAATTTTCATCTTTTGCTTGGAATAATATATTTAATATATCCACAAATGGTGGATAATCAAGCATCTTTCTGAGCTTAATTTCATCATTATAAAATGATTCATAATCATTATTCATTGAATGTTTTATAACATAATTCTCTGGATTATATGTTTGTATACATACTTCACCCAATTTTGATCCTCTACCAGATCTTCCAGAAACCTGATTCAAAAGTTGAAATGTTCTTTCATAAGCTTTATAATCCGGAACATTCATACTCAAATCTGCCGCTAAAACACCGACAAGAGTAACATCTTCAAAATCAAATCCTTTGGCAATCATCTGAGTTCCAATAACAATATCGACATTCTTGTTTTTAATTTCATCATAAAATTTAGAATATGAATCCTTTCTTCTAGTCGTGTCAAAATCCATTCTTAAAACTCTAGCATTCTGAAATATCTTTTTAGTTATAAACTCAACTTTCTCTGTACCAATTCCAAAATGTTTGACATAGTTACTTCCACATTCCACGCATATGTTACTCATAGCTTGTGCATATCCACAGTAATGACATATCAAATGACTATTATTACCATGGTATGTCAATGTTATATCACAATACTTACATTTGTATACATATCCGCAAGCTCTACATGAAACAAAACTGGAAAAACCACGCTTATTAATAAACAATATTACTTGTTCAGACTTAGAGATCCTATCATTTATCTTATCATACAAAAGTCTACTAAAAATAGATTTGTTCCCACACTTAAGTTCATCTTTCATATTAACAGCAAAAACATTTGGGAAACTTCTATTATTAACTCTATTTTTAATGGTTAAAAGTTTATATTTTCTATTTTTTGCCATAGTATACGATTCTATACTTGGTGTTGCTGATCCAAGTACAATCTTTAAATCATCCTTAAGTTCAGAATATTTAACAGCAATATCTCTCACCAAATACTTTGGATCACTATCAGACTTATATGTACTCTCATGTTCCTCATCAATTACAATACATCCCAAATTTTTAAAAGGCAAAAATAAAGCTGAACGAGTTCCTATAGCAACCTTAACTTTACCACTATTAATTTTTTGCCACTCGGTAAAACGTTCATTAGTAGTTAACTTACTGTGATATATAACTACATCATTATCAAACTGTTCTCTCACTCTATCAATCATTTGAGGAGTAAGAGAAATTTCTGGTACAAGTATTAAACAATCATAACCTCTACTAACAAAATTTTTAAATATTGATAAATAAACTTCCGTCTTGCCACTACCAGTAACCCCATGAACTAAGAAAATCTTCTCATCTCCATGTATAACCTCATTATAAACTGTTTTTTGTTCATCGTTAAGGTGTTTTTTTGTATAAGTTGAATCTCGAAAAGATGGTAATATAGACCTTTCTTTAGAATTAATCTTCAATATTCCATGTTTTATGAGAGTAGATATAGAGCTCTTAGAAAAATTATTAATCTTACTTAATTCATTTTTATCATAAACATTCGGATTGCTAAAAACAAATTCCATTATGCTTATATATGGATCTTTCTTAAATCTTTCAGGAACAGCAACCTCACAATCCAAGTACAAATAATCCTTTATCTTTAAACTTGCATCATCTAAAAACTTTGAAGGTATAAATAAAGATATAGCTTCATAATAAGAAGATAAATATTTATTTCGAATATATTTAATAAGCTCCAATGAATCGTTATTCAAGTGAAATCTCTTGTCAATAGAATTTAAACTCTTTATTTTATCTAAATACTTTTTATCATCTTCAAATAAATCTTCCTCATCTAATATCTCAAAAACAAATCCAAAAACTAATTTCTTATTAAATCCAAAATGAAGCTTCACAACACTTCCTAAAGAAACTTCATCCTTCATCTCATCTGGTATTATATATGTAAAGAATTTATCTAACTTATCACTTATAGATTGTATAATTACTTTTGCATACTTACTCATCAGATCTCCTATGAAATTAAAATAAAATACTTAGGCTAATTTTATACCTAAGTATTTACAAAAAAATTATTCGGAATCAATTGTACTAAAATCTATCTTATCATTATAAATATCAAGAACAGATTGAGTTAAATAATTAATGTGTTTATCTCTTTTTACATCCTTATCTTTATCTATATTATGCCTCGCAACTTTTGCAGAAAGTATAACAAGTGAAAATTTATTGTCTACTTTCTTCATAAGTTCACTTATAGATGGGTAAACAATAGAATCTTTCATAAGATCCCTCCTCTTATAAAAACTAAAAAATATATCCACCAATAAATTTTTCTAAATTCATTCTACTTATTCTACTCATTTCAGTCCTTATTATACCATTTATTTTCTCAACTGCACCCTCAACATCATCATTTATAACTGCATAATCATAATTAACCATACATTTTAATTCTTCACTAACTGAAGAAAATCTTAAATTGAACGAAGATTCAGTTTCACTTCCTCTTTTCAAAATCCTACTTTTAAGCTCGTTTATAGACGGTGGTAATAAAAATATGTACACTGCATTTTCAAAAACACTTTGCACCTGCATACTCCCCTGAATATCAATCTCAAGTATAATATTACTCCCTCTACTTAACTCTTCTTCAACTTGACTTTTAAGCGTACCATAATAATTCCCATAAACTTCAGCATACTCTAAAAATTCATTATTTTCAATCTTTGATTTAAAGGTATCCTTATCTAAAAAATAATAATTAACTCCATCAACTTCTCCTTCTCTCGGAGACCTAGTAGTAGCAGAAATAGAAACCTTATAATCATACTTTTTCATAAGTTCTTTACAAACCGTACCTTTCCCGACACCAGAAGGTCCAGAAAGAACAATCAATAATCCCTTATTGTACATTTCATCCATAAAATACTACTCATCCTCTTCCATCAAATGTTCCTTCAAATTATTTTCCTTAATATCCAGTCTATGTGCTACAGTATCAGGTTGTACTGCAGAAAGTATAACATGATCACTATCTGTAACTATAACTGCTCTAGTTCTCCTACCATAAGTAGCATCAATTAACATACCTCTACTTCGAGCCTCAGTTACTATTCTCTTTATAGGAGCTGATTCAGGACTTACAATAGCAATTAGTCTATTAGCAGACACTATATTCCCAAAACCTATATTAATAAATTTGATACTCATATATTATCATCCCTCTAATCCAGCTTAAAAATAAATAAAACTAAATTCTACATATAGTATATATAAAAATATAATAAGATTATTATATAAATAAAAATATTTAAATTCAATAAAAAATTATTCAAAAAAATGGATTATCCCAATCTAAAAATAACATAAGGAATAATCCATAAATATAAAAACCTATTTAATTTTTTTATTTAACTTTTTAATATTCATTAAGCTCTTCTGTGTCGAATTTATGATCTCAGAAATCCCTATTCCTTCTTTTAATAATTCGCTTGCTTTTTTAGCAACCTCCTTATAATCTCCTTTTTTACAAACCTTCATGTAAGAAATCCCCCTTAAATTGCTACATAGATAGTTTGTACTCTTTTTGTATTAATATACAATTAGTTTCTATTTTCTAAATTTTTTATTAACGCTAATCTTTCGCTATGTCTTCCACCTTCAAACTCACTTTGTAAAAAAGATGTTACAATTTCTTGAGCTAAACCGTTCCCTATTACCCTTGATCCAAGAACTAAGACATTTGCATTATTATGTTGCCTTGCAAGTCTAGCACTAAATATGTCATTACACAAAGCTGCTCTTATTCCTTTTATCTTATTAGCTGCAATACTCATCCCAATGCCTGTGCCACATATTAATATACCTAAAGAACCCTCATTAAATAAAACATTTTCACAAACTTTTTCAGCAAATGTTGGATAATCAACTAATTCTTCTGAATATGGTCCACAGTCAAATACTTCATGATTTTTGAATTCCTCGATTAACATTGAAACCAAATTAAACTTAAGTTCATATCCTGCATGGTCTGATGAAATATATATATTCATAAAATTACTCCTTTACGTTCACCAATAATCAATTTATGTATACCTTGATTCTATAATAAAATACCTTAAATAACAAACTTTTATACTTGATTGTTAAAATAAAAACATGTTACTTATCATAAGTCAACATGCTTTTATTTAACTAAGCATTAAGCATCTTTTTAACTTTGTTATATAATTCATTCATTTTATCTATAGTCTCACTAAGTTCATTCAATAATTGATCTTTATCTGTCTCAATTGGTACCGTCTTTATGTTTTTGTTAGCAACACTTTTCAAAAAATATTCATTTCTGTATGCTATATATAACTTCTGTATAAATTCTTCCATAGGTACATCATCTTGATATTTTTTAAGTTCTTCCTCATTCAATGCGTAAAATTCCATAATAGCTTGGCCAGCTTTTTTTCCTTTTTCACGATCGTTTACATAAGCGACAAGTTTATTTTTAATTTGCTTACTTAACCTTGCCATTATTAACCTCCTAAATTGTTAAGACACATATAATATACTCAGATTTAAAAATTTCTAATTATTACTATTCTTCTTATCCTCTATTCTCCAACTTATAAACTTAAGGTATTTCTAAAAATAAAAATATATTTAACATTTGTTGTATTAGACGGGTTTTTTAATATTCATACATTATATATTATGTGTTTTTTATTTATTAAAGAACTCAAAAACAAAAAAATATAGCCCATTTAAAGACTATATTTTAATATTCATATCTAAACTTATTTTTTAACAATCCATGCACTCTAACATTATAAACATATGCCTATCACTATTACTTGAAATTTAATTTGAAAAAGTCTTCTATTTTATCAAATGGAATAACTTCAATGTTATCATACAAATCTATATGAACAGCATTTGGAATAATAAATAATTCCTTATTATCTCCTTTTAAGATTTCATATATATCTTTACTAAAATAACAAGAATGTGCCTTTTCACCATGAATTAATAAAACTGCACTTCGAATTTCATCTGCGTATTGTAGAATTGGCATATTTAAAAATGATAAAGAAGATGTTATATTCCATCCAGCATTAGAATTTAAAGAACGTGAATGGTATCCTCGATCTGTTTTATAATAATTATAATAATCTTTAAGGTAAAAAGGAGCATCTTCTGGTATTTTATCAGGCACACCACCTGCAAATGCATACATTCCGTTTTTATAATCTCTAATTCTCTGATCATTCATGACTTTTCGTTTCTCATATCGTGCATCTACACTATCTTCAGAATCAAAATATCCCTTTGCATTTACACGAGTCATATCATACATAGTAGAAGTAACCGTTACCTTAATTCTAGTATCAATTGCTGCAGCATTAAGGGCCATGCCACCCCATCCACAAATTCCAATAATACCTATCCTTTCTAAATCAACATTTTCTTGTACAGAAAGAAAATCAACTGCAGCTTGAAAATCTTCTGTATTAATGTCAGGTGATGCTACGTAACGTGGGTAACCTCCACTTTCACCAGTAAAAGAAGGATCAAAGGCAATCGTTAGAAAACCCCTCTCTGCCATAGTTTGTGCATATAAGCCAGACGCTTGTTCTTTTACAGCTCCAAAAGGTCCACTAACTGCTATAGCAGGTAACTTTCCAGAAACATCCTTTGGAATATAAAGATCTGCCACTAATGTAATACCATAACGATTATAAAAAGTCACTTTTTGATGATTTACTTTATCACTCTTCGAAAATGTCTTATCCCAAATATTTGTTAATATTAATTTTTCACCATTCATTTTAGCTGTCTCACTTTTCCAATTCTTATTGTACAAGTTTAAAACTTTTTTAATTTTCTACTTTAGTCAGAATTACTTCATGTGCTCTATATAGTTCTTCAAGATATATTACATCACTATCTGACAACTCTATATCAAGGGCTTTCACTGCTCCATCTAAATGAGAAATTTTTGTTGCTCCAACAATTGGTGATATCACACCTTTTTTCCAGTGCCATGCTAGAGCAATATGTGCCATAGAAACGTCATATTTTTTTGCAAGTCCATTTACACGATTAATAATTTCCATATTGTTTTCTTTTGCTCCATCATATTTGATTTTTAAATAACTATCTGTGTTACTACGTTTACTACCAGATTCCCACTCAATACGAGTCAAATGTCCACCTGCTAATGGACTATATGGGATAAGAGAAACATTGTACTGTTTACAGATTGGAATAAGTTCTCTTTCATCTTCACGATACAAAAGATTTTAATGATTTTGCATAGTTGAAAATTTTGTCCATCCGTTTTGTTCTGCACAAACTTGCATATTATGAAATTGATATCCATACATTGCTGATGCACCTAATGCTCGAACTTTTCCTGATTTTACAAGCGAATCTAAAGCCTCCATGGTTTCTTCTATCGGTGTATCATAGTCAAAACGATGGATTTGATACAAATCTAAATAATCAGTTCCTAGTCGTAACAATGTACCATCAATTTCTCTCAAAATTGCCGCACGAGAAAGTTTTCCCTCATTGAAATAAACCTTAGATGCAAGAATAACTTTATCCCTAGGTATACCAAGATTTTTTAGTGCTTTCCCCGTGTACTCTTCACTTGTTCCGCCGCCATAAAAATTTGCAGTATCTATGAAATTAATACCAAGTTCCCATGCATGAGCAATCATATCTTCTGTTTCATTTTGATTTAAAGTCCACTGCAAAAATTTCTGACTTGCTTTCCCAAAAGACATTGCACCTATACAAATCTTTGAAACCTGTATACCTGTATTACCTAATTCAGCATATTTCATATTCAATTCCTCACATTTTTTATTTTGTTTCAAATTCTGGATGCCATAAAACAAATTTTTCTAACTGTTCATCTGTTCTATTATAATAACGTGTACCTTTATTTAATTTCGAAATTTCAGCCATTTCTTCATCAGTAAGTTTAAAGTCTAAAATATTTAAATTATCTCGAATATGATCTATATTTTTACTTCCTGGAATAACTGCAAATCCCATTTGTGTATGCCAACGAAGAATAACTTGCGCAGAAGTTTTATTATATTTCTTACCTAATTCTTCGAAAATAGTTTCTCCAATTAATGCTTTGTCACCCTGACCAAGTGGGAACCAACTCATTAATTTAATTCCAAATTCATCAAGTTTTGTGCGTAATTTGTCTTGTGTAAAATATGGGTGTGCCTCAACTTGCATAAATTGTGGTACAATCTCCCATTTTTTCTCTAGCTCTTCAATAAATTCACCTTCAAAATTTGAAATTCCAATTGACTTCGCTTTCCCATCTCTATATGCTTTCTCTAACATTCTGTATCCTGACATCCAATTACCTGCAGGTTGATGAATATATAACAAATCAACATAATCTGTATCAAGACGTTCTAGCGTTTCGTTTACTGCATTTTGATTTTCATAATCAGATGGCCAAATTTTTGTTGAAAGAAATATGTTTTCTCTAGCAACACCACTTGATTTCATTCCTCTTCCAACTGCACGTTCATTACAATAAGCAGCCGCCGTATCAATACAAGAATAACCCATTTTAAGAGCCTCTCTTACACTGTTCTCTGCATCAACTGGTTTTATCAAAAATGTACCAATCCCAATTACTGGACATTTTTGTCCATTATTTAGTGTCATAAATTCCATTTGAAAATCTCTCCTTTTCTTTGACATATTCCATCTCAAGACTCCAGTTCTCATTGCTTCATCATATAGAGAAATCTTATAATTTAATTTATCCATAGTTTCCTGGTACTTCTTTAACTGACTATTAATTTCTTCTCTCGCCTCCATGAGTAAAGTACGTCTTGCAGGAATACTACTATCTCCCTTTTGGAACAAACGAACATACTCCGATAACATTTCTACTGAAAGACCGGCTCTACGCATACAGATAGCATTTTCTACCCAACTAATATCTTCATCAGTGTAAAAACGAATACCTCCCTTTGTTCTACCAACTGGTGGAACTACTCCAACCCTTTCATAATATCTGAGCGTATCTGCACTAATTCCACACCTTTCACATACTTCTTTTATAGTTATCAATATCCTCCTACATCATTTGTTCCAATGGTCAAATAAATTATACAATTTAGAGTTAACTCTAAGTCAATAATGATTTTTTAAAAATATTATACACTTTCAGCATAGATAAAAAATAGAAATGGCTCTTAGTCACACAATTGAACTAAAAGCCTTTGGGATATTTATTTAATTTTCATTTTTTTCGAACATTCCTTTAAATGTTTCTACTAATTGAGGGATTGAATCTATTATTTTTTCGTATGAGTTGTTATGATCTATTGGCAATAATCTTATTGCATCCTCTCTCACTACCAAAAATGCCACAGGCTTAATAGATATACCTGCACCTGCTCCTCCTCCAAATAGATTTGGCTTTGTTGTACTAGAAGCATTTTCTGGCATTGGAAGATCTGAACCACCTGTTCCGAATCCAAATCCGACTTTTGATATAGGTATTATTGTTGTTCCATCTGGTGTGTTTACAGCATCCCCTATGATTGTATTAACATCAATCATATCTTTTATATTTTCAAGAGTAGTTTTCATTAAGTTTTCTATTGGATGTTGTTCCATTTAATTTCCTCCCCAAAGTAATAAATAAAAAAGTTATATAGATAATTTGAGCTATTTTTATTTTTAATATACCTTCAAAATGTAATTTAAAGAGTGTAGTGTTATATTTTGGAATTACATCAATCTTACTATTTTGTGTGTAAGCATAGCACGATATTATTCCAAATATTGAATAAACAATAGTGCATATGTGACCGTACAAAACTGCTGTAACATCTGCGTCCTCTACTCCAAACTCAAGTATGTTTGTAATAATAAATTTTGGTTTGCGTTTTAAGTACTTGATTCTCGATAAAATTTCTCTGAAGATTCTGAGAGAAATTTTTGTATCAAAAGCTCGTCGTTCTTTATGAGATTTCACTAATTCTTCATCATTTTTCTTGATCTTCTTTGTTTTAATTATCATTTTTGTTATATCAAAATTAAAAATATAAACTTTGAAATCTAATTTATTCTTATCATATGTCATATCAAATTTTATTTTTATAGAAATGAAAAGAGTTAAAATAATGAAAAGGATAATTAAAAGTTTTATCATCTTATCAACCCAACCTATTAAGTTCTATTTCAAGATAGTTTTTACCAAATATATCCTCTATTATGCAAAATTTTCCTAAGAATAGTTTTTATTTTAATTAATCATACTATACTAATATATTTTATTTAGGCGGTGGTTATTTTTGAAAAAATTTTCTAAACTTTTAGTAGGAATACTTTGCGTGATATTTAGTGTTTCAACTGTACATATCGAGGTTAATTCTGCCAGCGTGAAAAAACAAAAGCCTTATGATTTAAATGCTCATGCTGCCATTGTTATTGATGCAAAAACGCACAGAGTGCTTTTTGATAAAAATGGCCGAAATATTCTACCTATGGCAAGTACAACAAAGATACTTACTTCTTTAGTTGCTATTAAATATGGTGATTTGGATCAGAAGATTAAAATTTCACCTAATGCTGCGTCCATTAGAGGATCCAAAGTTGGATATAAAAAAGATGAAGAAATTTCTTTAAGAGAACTTATTTACGGACTTATGTTCAAATCTGGAAATGATGCAGCAATTGCAATTGCCGAGGGAATTGCTGGTTCAATCGAAGGATTTTGTGATCTTATGAATGAATATGCAAAAGAAATCGGAATACTTGATTCACATTTTGAATCACCTCATGGTCTTGATAGTCAAAATCATTATTCAACTGCTTATGATTTAGCAATGCTTACATCTAAAACAAAGCAAATAGATTTTTTTAATGAGCTTTCAAAGACAAAAGAATACACAGATACTGGATTTTCAAGATCATATCAAAACATCAACAAGATTTTATATATGGTTCCTCAGGCAACAGGCACAAAGACAGGATACACAGGTCAGGCCGGTAAATGTTTAGTATCATCATTTAACATGGGTAACAACAATGAGATTGTAGTTGTTGTGCTTAATTGCACACCAAGATGGAAATCTAGCGAATGGCTTTACAATTATGCAAAAGATAATTATGAGTATCAAAAATTATTTTCTTCAAATGATTTAATTATTAACGAAAGTTTAGAAAATGGTATAAAGATTGAAGGAATATTAAAGGATGATGTAATTGTTCCTGTAACAAAAGGTATGGAAGTTAAGAGTGTTATTACCCTTAATGAGAACATCAAACATTCAAAAGATGATGACGAAATTAATGAATTTGAGAACTTGGGAACACTCAAAATTTTTGAAAATGAAGAACAAATATACATTTGTCCTATCATCAACAAAAACTATAAATCAGAGTAACAATTTTTTTTCTTTTTCGTAGTATATTGTATAACTAAAATTTAAAATAAAGAGGAGCAAAAACGATGAGCTGTTGTAATTCATACGGATATAACTATATGATGCCATACTACGGATACAATTATCCTAATTATACTTGCTATCCTGCATCTTATGGATACGGAGGATGTGGCTGTGGTAATAACTTTGGATTTTTCGGCGGTGGATGTGGTAGTAGCACACTTGGACTAATCGCACTTTATTCATTACTCTGCAGATAATTAGATAGCAAATAACAAAAGGAATGTTACTAAACATTCCTTTTGTTAACATATATAAAAATATGAAAGACTTACATTTATAATATAAGCCTTTTATTTCAATAATGAAAGTACTTGTTGTGGTGCTTGGTTTGCTTGTGCAAGCATTGCTTGTGATGCTTGTTGAAGAACATTCAACTTTGTTAAGTTCATCATTTCTTTTGCCATATCAACGTCTCTTATTCTTGATTCAGCAGCTTGTAAGTTTTCAGCTGTATTATCAGTTGATGCTATTGTATGTTCTAATCTGTTTTGAGATGCTCCTAGATCTGCTCTTTGTGCAGAAATTCTTGAAACTGCCTCATCCAACCTTCCGATTGCATCTTTTGCATCATCAGTCGTAGCAACATTAACTCCACCAAGACCAAGTTCACGACTTCTCATATTACCAATACTTATACTTATCATTTGATCTTTGTTAGCTCCAACTTGAAGTTCAACACCATTAGTTTTTTCTTTTACAACGTTATTCAAAGTAAGTTCAACTGTTTCTACATTTGCATCCTTTATTTTATCTTTCAATTGTGCTAATTTAAATGCTGCTCCTCCAAGTGTTATTTCATGTTCATTATTATCAGCAGCTCCATCTTTAATAACTATACTATCTAATACATACGCCTTATTATCATTAAACTTAGATTCATCTATCAACTCTAGTTTTACATCATCTCCATCAAGTGATAAATTCAGCTTAAATGTTCCTTCTCCTAGGGTATTAACATTTTCAAGATCTGTTTTTAAAAACACTGCAGCTGCATCTGTATTATTCAAAGTTCCAGTTCCAGTACTTGCAACAGTACCACTTTCAAATTCAATTTTTTCTCCTGATTTATCTCCATTAAGAACCTTACTACCACTAAAATCTGTATCAGTTGCAATTCTATCGATCTCACTTCTTAATTGTCCAAACTCTTGATTAATAAGTTCCCTATCTTCATCTGTATAAGTACCATTTGCAGATTGAACTGCAAGTTCCCTCATTCTCTGTGCTATCGCTTGAGTTTCAGATAATGCTCCTTCTGCTGTTTGAATCATTGAAATACCATCTTGTGCGTTTCTTGAAGCTTGATTAAGTCCCCTTATTTGTGATCTCATTTTTTCAGAAATCGCAAGACCTGCCGCATCATCTGCAGCCCTATTTATCCTCAATCCTGAATTCAATTTTTCCATTGCCTTACCTTGGGCAATTGTAGTGCTTCCCATATTTCTATGTGCGTTCATCGCATTCATATTGTGGTTAATTATCATTGTTATATTCCTCCTTGAATTTCATCCTTACGTCCCTGCCAAACATCCTAGACATAGTTATATTATTAGTGGTTTATTTGCTTGCTATACTGGTATAAATTTCAGATTTAAAAATAAAAAGGAATGCCCTGAGGCATCCCTTCATTATCTCAATATAGAAAGTACTTGTTGTGGTGCTTGGTTTGCTTGTGCAAGCATTGATTGAGATGCTTGTTGAAGAACGTTTAACTTTGTTAAGTTCATCATTTCTTTTGCCATATCAACGTCTCTTATTCTTGATTCAGCAGCTTGTAAGTTTTCAGCTGTGTTATCTGTTGATGCGATTGTGTGCTCAAGTCTGTTTTGAGCAGCACCAAGGTCAGCTCTTTGTGCAGAAATTCTTGAAACTGCCTCATCTAATCTTCCGATTGCATCTTTTGCATCTTCAGCAGTAGAAACATTTACTCCACCTAATCCTAACTCTCTTGAACCCATATTCCCGATGCTTACACCTATCATTTGATCTTTGTTAGCACCAACTTGGAGTTCAACACCATCAGTTTTTTCTGTAACTTTGTTATTCAAAGTAAGGTCAACTGTTTCTACATTTGCATCTTGTATATGAGTTTTCAATTTTGCTAATTTAAAATCCGCTCCACCTAATGTAATGGTCTGCTCGTCATCTTTAGAAATATCAACTGTTATACTATCAACAACATATTCCTTGTTATCATTAAACTTAGATGTATCTGTTAATTCTATTTTTGCCTCATCCCCATCAACTGTTAACTTAAGATGGAACGTACCTTCACCTAAAGTATTAACATTTTTTAACTCAGTTTCCAAAAAAACATTTACTGCATTTGCAGCATCTAATGGAGTACCACCAGTAGCTGTTGTACTTGTAATTGAACCAGTATCAAATTCAATTTTTTCTCCTGATTTATCTCCATTAAGAACCTTACTACCATTGAACTCAGTATCGTTAGCTATTCTATCAATCTCAGATTTCAATTGATTAAACTCTTGGTTAATAAGTTCTCTATCTTCATCTGTATAAGTTCCGTTTGCAGATTGAACTGCAAGTTCCCTCATCCTTTGTCCTATTGCTTGAGTCTCGGACAATGCTCCTTCTGCTGTTTGAATCATTGAAATACCATCTTGTGCGTTTCTTGACGCTTGATTAAGTCCCCTTATTTGTGATCTCATTTTTTCAGAAATCGCAAGACCTGCTGCGTCATCACCCGCTCTATTTATTCTCAAACCTGAGCTCAATTTCTCCATTGATTTACCTTGTGAAACTGTTGTACTTCCCATATTTCTATGTGCGTTCATCGCATTCATATTGTGGTTAATTATCATTGTTCATTCCTCCTTGAATTTCATCTTACATCCTTGTGTTAAACAAATATTCAGACATTACTTATTATTGTAATTTTATCTATTTCATATACTTTTTAAAATGTTGTATTTATAAACATGTTAGGAATTTTTATCTAGCATGTAACACAATCAAAGCGTTACATTTCTCATTATCGAAGAATCTAAAAATAACTTTATTAAAAAAATAACAAAAGCCACTAAAATTTTAGTGCCTCCTGTTATGCTACCTTTTTAAATTAACAACTTCTTGAAGTATCTCATCACTAGCAGAAATAATTTTTGATGAAGCCTGAAACGCTCTACTTGTAACTATAAGATCTGTAAATTGCTCAGCTATATCAACGTTTGACATCTCAAGCATACCTTGCATTATGCTGCCATTCTCTATAGGCTCATCATCTCCAAGTCCTGTTGATATTAATGGAGTTCCAGAGTTTGCAGAGTTCAAATACATATTATTCCCTACTGCCTCAAGACCTTCGGCATTTTTAAAACTAGCTGTAGCAAGTTGCCCAATAACAGTCATTTGTCCACCTTCAACAACTCCAGTTATTACCCCATCTTTCCCAATTGAATATGATATAACTTTTTTGTATTCATCTTGTCCACCATTTGCTCCTGGAAACTTAACTTTATCTGGTATTCTCAATGTTCTTAATCCATCTTCTGCCTCTAGATCTGGAGAATCAGCATCAACATAATTAATAGTTCCATCATCGTCCATACCATCAGTCATAACATAACCAAGTACCCTCTCACCACTTGATGTAACAAGATATCCTTCAGAATCCAAAGACAATGATCCATCTCTTGTATACATTATTTCACGGCCACCTGCATCAAGTTTTCCGTCTTGATCAATTGTTATGTCACCATCCTTGTGTGCAACTGGACCTTTTGCTACCATAAAAAATCCTTCGCCATCCATAGCCAAGTCTAATGGACGTCCTGTTGGTTGCATCATACCTTGTCCCATTACTCTATCAATGCTTCCCACACTAGCACCAAGACCAACTTGCTTCGCATTACTTCCTCCAAGGTTATTTGACGCCCCAACTGCATTTGATGAATTCTGATACATCATATCTTTAAACACAACCCTTGAACCTTTAAAACCTGTCGTTGAAACGTTTGCTAAGTTGTTACCAATAACATCCAATTTATTCTGTTGAGCCTTCATACCACTGATACCTGCATACATACCTCTAATCATAAAATCACCTCATTTACTCATTTACAAAAAATTGTTTAGACTTCATACACAAATGCAGAATAATTTGATGAATTATTATTGTTATATGCTTGCACTGTTTTACGCTCTTTACTAATATTTTTAATCTCATCATAAATGTCGCTTATCTTATTTTTCATAAGAGATTCAAGCAATGAATCCATCTTTATAATATCTAAATCTTTAGCACATTTAATCAATATATCTTTATCGCATCCATCTAATTCATTTAATACAATCTGTCTTTCATCTATAAGATCCAAGACCATTTCCGTATCTTCAAAGTTCACAGCATCAATAATTCTCATGGTAAGATCTTTAAATATTTTTAACTGATTATAAACCAACTCTTCCATAAACACTCACCTCAAAATTAAATATTATTGCATGAACATCGATGCCTGAGATTGTAGCTTACTTAACGCAGTTTCTAACCGTGTAAATTGTGCATAATATCTATTTTCTCTTGTAGTCATCAAATCATTGAGTCTATCAATTTTTTTATCATATTCCTTAATCTTGTTTGATATAGTGTTGCTCGTATACGTTGTATCTCCTTCTATACCAGCAATCTCAATAAACGTACCCTTTTCCCCATTTTTGTTTCTTGTCGTTCTCGTATAGTCATTCACAACATCGTTTATTCTTCTAAAAATACCCTGATCAGCATTCTTTGCTTTCCTCTCCTCAGCAGTCAAATCAGGATCATAATTTTCATGTCCACTATCAGAAGTCTTTGTAAATAATTCTGAAATATTCTGTGGATCATTAGCCAAAGCTTTCCTAAACTTTTCTTCATCAAATATAATTTTTCCACCTTGCTTATAATCATTCGATGTATCGAGTCCAATTTCACGCATACCCACACTCACACCATCAACTGGTGTAAAAATTGCATTTCTGAGCTCATACATAAAACTTTCAAGTTTTGTCTCATTTCCAAGTATTCCCTGCTTTGCTTTCTTTTCCCAAAGCTCAATTTCCTTTTCAGTCATCGCCTCTTTTTGTGCCTCAGTCAAAGGTGAATACTTTGAGTTCTTCCTCTCTCTTGTCTTAGTGTTGAGATCATCCATAATCTCATTAAAATCTTCAACAAATTGCTTCATCAAATCAACAGTCTTATCCATATCTTCAACAATGCTTACTTTTATAGGTTCTGTTGGTAGAGTTTTTATATCAAAAGTAATTCCTGAAAGTGTAAAATTATTTGATGCAAATTCAAAGATATTACTGTTCCCATCTCCGTCTGTAAATTCCACAACAGCACTCTCTCCTTTTGCATCTAATGTACCGGTACCAAATAAAGATTCAATAAATTTCCCCGAAGTATCACTTCCTGTTAACACAACTTCTTTTCCTGTTTCTTTGGACTCTATGTTAAAAGTCCTAGAAATCGTATTATAAGAAATATTAACTTTTGCTCTTGATGAAATATCAGAAAATACCTGTTTTATTGTCAAATCTTGTCCACCTTTATATCCATCTTTATCTTCTTTAGATCCAAAATCATATTTAAAAGTTTCACCATTAATCGTAAATTCAACTTTTTTATTATTTGGATCATCAAAGTTTAAAACATTTACCATCTTTTCAGTCTTAACATCAAGGGTCATGTCTAAACTGTTACCGATACCAATTGAATTTGCAGCATTCCCACTAATAACGATTTGTTCCTTGCTGTTTGTCTTAAACACAAGTTTTCCATTAACTACGCTACTACTTACATTTGTTACATCCTTATGTTCATTGATCTTTTCTGAAATTTGATCCAGTACTTCTTGTTTACTTTTTGAATTATCTACATCTGACAAATCTATTACAGTAGGAGTTTGTCCTCTAACGCTTATAACTAAATCTGAATTTTCACCCTTTACGAATTTAGATTCATAATTCAAAATATTACTTGCTCCATCAGCTTTGGTTGATTCTTGTCCTTTAATTGAAACCTTTGGAGTTTCAAATTTATATTTTGAATCTAATGCGGTATCATTTACTTTAACTTGTCCACTTTCATCAACTTCTACTTTTAATTCTTTGTATTCCTGATCAGGTATTTGCTTTTTAAGTTTTGCTTTTATTTCACTTACAAATTTATCTTGACTATATGCTCCTTTATCTAACTTAATCGTGTAATCTTTACCACCAACATTAATTTCTATAGAATTGTTGGTATCATCTACAACAAAATTACTTTTAACTTCAAGTTGTCCATCTTTATTAACTGAAACCTCATATTTATCTTTTGTTGATTCATTATCTTGGATTTTTACATTTATAGCTTTAGCTAGACTTTCTTTACTATCAAATGCCTTTGAATCTAATTTTATCTCATATCCGTCAATTTTTATTGTGTTATTGCTATCTCCAACAATAACCGGTATCCTCAAATCTCCTTTAACCGTAGATTGGTTTATTACATTCGAGCCACTAACTTTCGCAGATTGTGCCATTTGCGTCATTTTTAATTCATAATTTCCTGGTTCAGCTGTCCCTCCAGCTATAATATTTGCTATAGTTTTATCAACCGTTGAATCAGCTTTTATCCCAGAAAGAGATGAAGAACCCATTATATACGTTTCTTTATTCAATGGGTCAAAATACTTTTTAGTAAAATCTCTAACATCATTTATTAATTCTCTATAAAGTTCTTGTCTCCACTCCAGTATTTGTTTATTTTGATTAATGCGATCAATCTTGCTTTTTTCAGTCTGAAGCATACTTTCTACAATAGCTTTTGTATCCAAACCAGAGGCCATACCAGTCATTTGAATCGATGACATATATATCCCTCCTACAATTATTTTGAATTAACTACCTTCTTGTAAACCTCTTGCCACATATCATTCACTTCTTGAACAACAGGGAAAACTTCATCAAGTATCGCTTCGTTCTTTTCAATATTACATCTAGAAAGCCTATCTATTATAAAAGCGTATATACTTTTTAGGTTTTCTGCCCAAACCCCACCTTTTTCAGTATCTAATGTTATCATTAGCTCATAAAAAATATCTTGAGCTTTAACCAAGTTCGTATGAATCTCTTTTAAATTATTAGTTTTAAAGGCAAGTTTTGCAATTTTACAAAACTTGACTCCACCTTCAACTAACATAATCAAGAGCTTTTCTTTCGACACATTGTTAATACTGCTGTTCTTATAAGTATCCCTTGCGTTTAACATAAATATTACCTACCTATTTTCAAATAATAATTATATAAACCTACCTATTTTAAATTATCAATCTTAGAAATAACGTCAATCATATTAGAAGAAACAGATTTTTTGTTTTGGGAACTAATATCTTGTATAAGCTCTTTTCTTAAAATCTTTAATTCTTTCGGAGCTTCTATTGCTAGTTTAACGCAATTGTCCTCAATCTTCACAACCTTTATCTCAATGTCATCTCCAATGAATAAACTCTCCTCTTTCTTACGCGAAATAACTAACACTTAAAAATCACCCTCTTTTGACTACTAATGATTGTCTAACCAAATAATCTTCTCTATCTAATATTACTTGCTCACACTTTCCAGTTGTAAGATTAATAATTATAGGAGCCCTTAAATTCACAGTTATTTTTTCTACATCATCATTTAATGTTACAACACTTAAAACTAAAACATCAGTTGCATCTTTTATTCCTAATCTCTTTGTTGTATTATCATCAATTTCTATTTCATAATTAGGAAAATAAATATATGGATCAATTAATAGAAGAGAAATATTTTCCTGCTCAGAAGAACTTAAATTAAAAAATCCAACTTGCTCTAATGCCGCCAATTCAAAATTTTTAAGCCCATCAAATCCAGGTAACCCTTTTTCAAATACTACACTACCATTTTTTAAAACCATTTGCTCTCCCATTGATTAAATTCCTCCTAAATTCAAAAATTAAAAAATTTAAAA
The DNA here is from genome assembly GCF_000709435.1 of Candidatus Arthromitus sp. SFB-mouse-NL. Classification (NCBI taxonomy): domain Bacteria; kingdom Bacillati; phylum Bacillota; class Clostridia; order Eubacteriales; family Clostridiaceae; genus Candidatus Neoarthromitus; species Candidatus Arthromitus sp. SFB-mouse-NL. The sequence continues at coordinate 624,908 of NZ_CP008713.1, read as the reverse complement.
TACTTTTTAAAAATATTTTTAATATTATTATTATCCTGTTTAAAAAATATATACAATCAAGTTTATCTTAAATAATCGATCAATGACGGTTGCATTATCTTTGAACTTGCTTGAAGTGAAGCCGTATACATCGTCATAGCTGTTACATAATCGATTGTTTTTTCTGCAAAATCTATATCTTCAATACTCGATAAAATTTCCTTAATATTAAATTTTTCTTCTTCATTTCTTTCCAGTGCATCTTCCATTCTGTTTTGTTTTGAACCAATTTGACCCCTAATATTTGAAATATTTTGAAGTGCATTGTCAATTTGTTCCAAATTTTTTGTTGTAAGTTCTTTATAAGCTGTTTCATCTGTTGCATCTAAATTTTGCAAAATTTCACCGAAACTCTCCATAAGATTAATATCATTTCCATCTTTATCCTTAAATTCCAACATTTGAATTGCATTAACTCCATAATCAATCTTTACACCAGAAGAAATTTCCATTTCAAGTGGATGTTTAATTTGATCAAGTTCAACTTGCGTTATTTGTTGACCATTTTTTCCATTATAATCAAGCTTAATATTGCCACTAATTGGATCTTTTGATATTTCTACAGGCTTTTGATCAATTCTTTCACCACCAAATATATATTTCCCGTCAAAAGTTGTATTTAAAATATCTCCCATTTTATTCACAAGTTGAGATATCTCTTCTTTTAGTGCAGCTCTCTCATCTGACCCATAAGTTGCATTACCCGCACTAACCAAAAGTTCCCTCATTTTTTGAAGTCCATCATTAGCTTGCTCTAATGCCTTATCTGTAACATCAAGATGATTGGTCGCATCAACAATATTTTTATTGTATTGAGCATTCTTTGCGATATCAGTTTTAAGACGCATAATCTTTGCAGCCTTTGCTGGATCATCGGAAATCTTATTAATCTCTTTTCCTGTATTCAATTGATTATCTATCTTGTTCATCCTTGTAAGATTTTTGTGAAGGTTATAATTAAAATTCCGATTGGTCATACCATTTGTAATTCTCATTATCATGCCCTCCTAACAACTACATCAATCCATTTATAATAACATCTAATAACTTATCAACTGTAGAAATAACTCTAGCACTCGCATTATAAGCATGCTGAAAAGTTATAAGATTACTCATTTCTTCATCAAGAGAAACCCCAGAAACACTCATTCTAGAAATTTCAAGATTATAAACCAAATCCTCAAAATTATCTGCTTCCCTAGCTGCTTCTTGTGATCTTATACCAACAGTTGTCACCATATTTTTATATTGTGATTCAATCTTTGTCCCACTTTTTGCACTATTGATGTCAAGTCCATTATTAATAAGCTCGCTTCCGCCCTTATTAGGATTGAAAAAATCTTCTCTGCTATTAATAGTTTTCCCAATATCAGAGATGTTAAACAATTTATCTCTCAAAGATGCAATAGCCAAAGCTCTATCTCCGTCACCTTGTCCATCAATAGTGTTCTGAGTAGCATCATCGAACATATGATCATTCTTTCTGACTTTTAATTTCATGGGATCATCTAAAAGAGTAGTATTCACAGAAATATTACCTGCAGTTATAGAATTTTCATCTCCACCATCGGAGTTTACAAAAAATGGCAAATTATCCGTAGCAGCATCTGTTTTACCACTGTGAACAGCATTTAGGGAAAAAACAATAGACTTCGTCAATTGATTTAATTGATTTATAAAAGAATCGAGTTCATCATGGGATTTTTGGAGACCTCCAAGTTCTCCAGTGCTTAGACTAAGCGATGAGAAATTATTTGCGTTGACCTGAGGATTTGTAATTTCCTTCCCTGCTTTATCAATAAGATTTCCTTCCTTATTCGATAAAACAATTCTATTCTTTTGTAGATCATTAAAATCTTTCTCACTCATGTTCTCTATTTCAAGGGTAGCTCTATTATTCGGATCACTTGAATCATTATTCTTATAATAAGTTATCACTACACTTTTAGGAAAAGCACCTTGTCCATTTACTTCAATTTCTTCTATATATGTTAATCTTAAATCACCTTCTCCTTCTTTACTGCTTACCAAATTCCCTAATGCTATATCTTTCCCAGTAACATTAATTCCATTATTTTTTTTATTCTCAAGTGATATTCCCATCTTACCACTGAGTTGATCAAGAAGAGCATCTCTTTTATCCATTAAATCATTTGGTTGATTCCCAACCATAGAAATTTCTTGTATCTTTTGATTAAGCTCATTTATTTCATTAAGAATTAAATTAACCTCAACGACTGAATTTTTAATCGTATCATTTACATCACCCTTTGATTCTTGAAGTTTTGAATAAATACGATTTATCTCTGTAGCCATATTGGATGCTTCTTGCAAAACAATATTTCTCGTATTAATATCAGATGGATTCTTTGACAAATCCTGCCAACTGTCAAAAAACTTATCAAACATCTTACTAAGTCCTTTATCGCCACTTTCATTAACAAGACTCTCTATTTCAGATAAAACATTTTGGCGAACGTTTGCATCTGCAAGTGATGAATTTTCATTTCTAATCTGATAATCTAAAAAAGTATTTCTAACCCTCTCAACCATTGCAACCTGAGCACCAGTTCCAATTTGACCAGCACTCCCAACAGTCGTCAATGGTGAGGACGCCTCAACTCTTATCCTTTGTCTTGTATAATCTGTTCGTGATGCATTGCTAATATTATGAGAAGTTGCATTAAGACCTGCCTGCATAACATTTATACCACGCTTAGAAATATTAAGAGTATTAAACAAACCTGCCATAATAAAACGCCCCCTTTCTAGAAACAACAATTAAATTTAATAATTAGGTTTCCTCGTATAAACATTAGGTTGATTTGCATTCTTATTAATAGAAGATAACAGTTTGTTTGTAAAGCTCAATGATTTTTTAATAAGAAATTTATTATCATCCTTAATCAAATTTATCTTTTCAACTAAAGAAACAAGAAGTATATAGCTTTCATATAATTCTTTATCATCTTTGTTCTTCATAACAAAATCTTTAATATACTCATTATTTAATAATTTTCTCAGCTTAACCTCTTCATCTGCAATACTCTTACAAACATTATTAATTTTAAACGATATCCCATCAAGTTCAAACAATTTATTGTTCCTTATAAATTCTTTTTGCTCTTCCAAATATTTTTGTAAAGTGTCAAATAATTTAATTTGATTAAGAATTATACCATTAACTTCTTTGTTCAAACTCATTACCTCCAATATAATAAACATAGGTATATTTTTATATAAAAAAAGTTAAAAACTAAATAACTATAAATTTAAGTTTTTAACCCGTTCTGTATTACTTAAAATTGCTGTGATCCTTACACCAAAATTTTCGTTAACAACAACAACTTCTCCTGTCGCAATCTGCTTTCCATTAACTAATATATCAACCGGCTCTTCTGCTAACTTCTCAAGCTCAACAAGCGAACCTGTACCTAGATTTAAAATCTCTCCAACATTCTTCTTCGTTTTCCCAAGGACAACAGAGATTTCAAGAGGAACATCCAAAATTAAATCGATATTATTAGGGGTTGCTGGTGTAGCTCCTTGACTCAATGGCATCAAAACAGCATCACTTACATCATAATTTTTAATCGGCTTTGAATTATTAGAATTCTCAACTGCTTTCAAATTTTGGTTATCCAAACTTTGATCATCATATCTATGATCAGTTGATCCTTCTTTAAATCCATTTTGATCATTAAGCATAATATTTATAATATTTTTACCTGTCTCTATACTCACGACCTGCACAATGTTACTATTAATTAAATCTGCAACATTCATTTGGAATTTTATTTTTATAATTTTCTCATTGCTATTACCAAATATCTTTTCGCTATCTTTACTGTTATAACTTATAACTGTTTCTGGGGTTGAAATATCTATAGTTTTTTGAAACATCGTAGACATAGAAGTAGCCGACGAAGCTATCATCTGATTCATCGCCTCAGAAACGGCACTTATTTCTATTTCATTTAGCGTTTCCCTATCTTCAACATTTTTACCATCTCCACCCATCATGATATCAGCAATAATTATAGCATCCCTTATACTCATAACAAGTACGTTATTTCCATCAATGCCTCTCGTATACTTTACCTTTAAAGCTATATGTGGTTGCATAAACTCTTTAGCTATATCGGATATATTAACAACTTCAACAGTAGGAGTAGTTATCGTAACAGGCTTTTGTAATAACTTGGAAAAACTTGTTGATGCATTACCCATACAAATGTTACCGATTTCACCAAGAAGATCTCGTTCTTCATTAGTAACAATTGGATCCGTACCATTTTCAGTCTGATTTACATCACTCTGGTTTTGATTTTCCTTCTCCATTTTTCATAACCTCCTCACTATAATAAATATCTAAAATCTTTACACCTTTATTCTCCCCAACAAGTCCCAATACTCCATTAAAAATCAACCTATTCTCAATATATATCTCAACTGGACTATTACACTTTTTATTTAAAATTATGATATCATTAGTTTGAAGAGATAAGAAATCTTGAACACTAATCAATTTTTTATCCAATATAGCTTCTAACTCTATATTTACACTATTCAATTCTTTCCTAATAGATTTCTTGATAAGTTCTACTTCTTCTTCTGTATTTGTCTTAACTAAATAATCTCTATTTAACTTATCACCTATCTTCTCTATTGAAATATAAGGCAAACAAATATACATAAAATATGCCGTTCCCTCAATTTCAATCTTAAAAGTTACAAATAGAATTGGTTCATTGGGACCCATTGATTGAACAGTAGATGGATTAGTTTCTAAGTTAATGAACTTAGGTTCAACACCTATAATATCATCCCATGACACTCTTATTATATTAAGTATCTCATTTGATACTTGAGTTAAAATCTTTTTATCAATATCACTAAATTCCCTCATTATTCCCAAATTTTTTCTATCGTTGGATCCAAGAAGAGAATTTAATAATAATACAGACAAAGCTGACTCCAATCCCATAAAAATACTTCCAAATAAAGGTGGCATCTCAAATGATACTATTGTAGTTGGATTAGGCATCGAAAAAATAAACTCATGAAATGTAATTTGTTCAGTGGACATAATATCAACTTTAATCTGAATGCCAAATACCGAAACAAAATAACTCGAAAGATACTGAGTAAAATTTTCATGTATGATACTTAAAGATTTCATATGTTCTTTTGTGAACTTTTGAGGTCTTTTAAAATCATATTTCTTTACATTCTTCTGCAAAATATTAGACCTATTATATGAAGTACCTTCAGACTCAATGCTTTTCAGAAGCTTATCAATTTCTTCTTGGCTTAATACATTATCACCCAAAACCTCAATTCACCCCACTATCTTTCGGAACAAATTTATTAATATCTATAACAGTAATTAATTTAAAATTGAGTTCCAATACACCTTTAACAAATGGAATTTTCGTATCTATAGATCTTTTAATAAAATTTGGATCTATATCCACCACCTCATCAACCTTATCAACTATTATTCCAATTTCTTCAAACTCAATATCAAGTATAATTACACTACTATCATTTAAACTTACATTATCATAAGAGCGATGATCTAAATTTAATAATATAGAAATATCAAAAAGTGAAATAATAATTCCTCTTAAATTTATAAGTCCCTTAATATAACTTGGGGCATTAGGAACCTTTGTAATAGTCATCATATCATTTATACTTAGAACTTTTGAGGCCTCAACCCCAAAGAATTCCTCTCTAATTTTAAATATGACTAATTGCATAATTTTAAATTATCCCAAAACTTTTTTAACTGATTCAATAACTCTCTCTGATTGGAAAGGTTTAACTATAAAATCTTTAGCTCCAGACTTAATAGCATCCATAACCATTCCTTGTTGACCCATAGCACTACACATTATGATATTTGCCTTAGGATCGAAACTCATAATTTCCCTTAATGCCTCAATACCATCCATCTCTGGCATTGTAATATCCATTGTAACAACATCTGGTCTATCTTTTTTATAAAGTTCAATAGCCTTAAGACCATTACTCGCTTCTCCAATAACTTGATAACCATTCTTCTCCAATATATCCTTAAGCATCATTCTCATGAAAGCTGCATCATCAACTATTAAAATTCTACTCATTGTAATTCCTCCTAAAATTGACTTTCAGTTTTAAAGATTTTATTTAAATTACCCTTTCTGGGAACAAAGTAAAAATATACATTCATCATTTCAGTATCTAATTCATATTTGAAATCTGTATTTATATTTAATATCTCATCATAAAATTGCTCCTCTTCCATTAATGTGTAAGATAAAATTGCAGTAAGACTGTCGTAGAGCAAACTACTACTTTCAATTTCAATTCTTAAATTAAGGCAATCAGCAACATTTCTTATGTATGTCGAACCAACTATATTACAAACCTCTTCTATAAAAGAAATTCTTATATCATCCAACTCATCCTGAAACAATAATTGCCCACTAGCTATATCTTTTACCATTTTCTTTGCTGTATTAATATCAAATAATAATAAAACACTTCCCTCTATATCGCCTTTTAAAATCAAAATTTTCCCTATTACTTCAACATCATCAATTTCCTCTATAAAATCACTTATAGATTCGATATGAACATTCGGAATAGACATATTAATTCTAGCATTAAGCAAATTAGATAACGATGTTGCTGAATTTCCTAATGCTATATTAGATATTTCTTTCATCATATCTAATTGTTCTTCAGAGTATTCGAGCATACCTCTCTCCTCCCATTTTTCAAGATATAATTGATGCTACATCGACTATAAGGGTAACAAGGCCATCTCCCAATATTGTTGCTCCTATATACTCTTTTAATCCTTGTAAGCTTTTTCCTAAATTTTTTATTACTATCTCTTGCTGACCAAGAAGATCATCTACCAAAAGAGCAGCAATTTTTTCTCCAACTTTAGCAACAATTATATAACTACTCTCATTGTTTAAATTACATATTCCACTATCTAAACTAAACTTCTTAGACATTCGTATAAGCGGAATAATCTCATCTCTATAAGATAAAACTTCCTTATTATTACTCTTCTTTATCAAATCTTCTTTCCAATTTATAACACTATCTACAAAACCTAATGATATCGCCATAGTTTCACCATTAACTTTAACAAGTAAAGCTTTAATTATTTGTAAAGTTAATGGCAATTTTATTACAAAAGTTGATCCTTTACCCACTTCACTTTGAAGATCTATCGTTCCACCAAGAGATGATATTTTTGTCTTAACAACATCCATACCAACCCCTCTACCTGAAATATCTGTAACCTTATCATTAGTACTAAACCCTTCTAAAAAAATTAAATTTTTTATATCTGTATCAGACATTCCATTAGTACTTATACCGACCTTTTCAGCCTTAGCTTTAATCTTATCAACATCTAAACCCTTTCCATCATCTCGTATTTTAATTACGGCCTTAGTACCTTCCTGATAAGCATATAGTTGTATTTGCCCTGTTGGATTCTTCCCAGCTTCAACTCTTTTCTCTTTAGTTTCTATCCCATGATCTACTGCATTCCTTAGAAGATGTATAAGAGGTTCCCCGATCTCATCAATAACAGTTCTATCAAGTTCAGTACTCGCTCCCTCAATAATGAATTGTATATCCTTATTAAGTTCTAGAGATAAATCCCTTATCATTCTAGGAAATCTATTAAACACAACTTCTAATGGTAACATTCTAATTTTCATAACTAAGTCTTGTAATTCTGATGTAGACCGAGCAATTTGTTCAAGCGTTTCATTCAACTCTGAAGAATTATATGTATTACTAATCTGCTCAAGCCTTGTTCTGTGAATCACAAGCTCTGACACCATATTCATAACCATGTCTAATCTATCCAAATCAACCCTAACAGATTGTGTCCCTTTCTTAATCGACATAGATTGCTTTTTAGATTTAGACGCCTTTTCTTTAGTTACATCCTTATTATTTGCATTTATTTGAACTTTATTTATATTTTCTTCATTAACTACTCTGTTATTTTTTACCTGAGATATCTCTTCAGATTTTGCATCATCACTCTTAATATTATTTTTTAAATTCTCTGAAGCCTCTTCAAGATTTATAAATACTTCATTACCGTAAGATTTCTTAACATTGTCAGAATTTATTTCTTTTATAGCAACCTTCTTTATCTCAGAAATATGTTTTATAATATCCTGAAGTTTCTCTTTGGCCATCATAGTTACATAAAGTATGTCAACTTCTAAATCAAAATTTTCTGTTTCAATATCTTGGGTAGATGGTAATGTATGAATAATATCTCCATACTTTTCTATCTCTCTAAAAAATATAAATACTCTTGCAGTTTTTAACAAAACAGTATCAGCTAAAACAATTTTTATCTCATAAACAAAATAAGGAGTTTTATCTATATTTATAATATTCATGTGATGATCTTCAAGTTTCAACTTTTCCTCTATGGTTTCATTTATGTTCTCAATTGGTTTATCTTCCAAAATTCCAGCTAAATCCACAACAATAGCCTCAATATCCATTTCATCATTATTACCATCACTTATGTTATTAATCATAGATTCCAATGTATCAAGACATTTAAACAAAAGCGTAACAACATCTCTATTAACTTTAAGAGTACCATCTCTGAATTTAGATAAAACATCTTCCATCTTATGAGTTAATTCAGACATTTTCATGTATCCCATTGTTGCGGACATTCCTTTAATTGTATGACTAACTCTAAATATCTCATTAACAACTTCTAAATTATCCGGCTTTTGCTCAAGTTCTAATAGAGAATCATTTAATTTCGATAAATTTTCCATAGACTCTTCAAGAAACATTGACAAATATTGTGAAACATCCAATTTATTTCACCACCTTCTGATAAAAAAATGTACCTAATTTATTAAAACCAATTTGTTTGTAATCATAAATATTTTCTGTAGCCCCTATAAAAACAACCCCATTATTATTCAGTGAATCATAAAACTTATTATATATCTTCATTTTCTCGTCCTTAGTAAAATATATAACAACATTTCTGCATAGTATCAAATCAAAACAACTAGGAAAATAATCTAGTATTAAATCATGCCGTATAAATTCTATCTTATTTCTTATAAAATCTTTAACTTTAAATTTATCATTGAAAAAATTAAAATATTTATCTATATACTCTGATGAAACATTGCGCAAATCATATGTTGTATAAATAGCCTTTTCTGCATAATTTAACATCTTTTTATCAATATCTGTTGCTAATATTTCATAATTAGGCATATTGATATTCTCAAGTATCATAGCTACAGAATAAGCTTCTGAACCATTGGAACAAGCACTACTCCAAATCCTATAAACATCTCTTTTAGGTATATATTTTTTAAATAGTTCCTCTAATCTAAAAAATATATCTGAGTTTCGAAAAAACTGTGTCACATTTATTGTTATTAAATCTAAAAAATTCTCCCGCAAATGCTTATCTATACTACATTCTCTTATAAAATCACTTGTTGTATTAAATTCCAACTTTGAAATAAAATTTTCAATTCTGCGGTTCATTTGAACAGATTTATACGCATCTAATCTTATATTAAATTCATTATAAACATAGTCATGAATCCTGTTAATATCATACATTATCAATACCTCATTTGAAAAATACTCTATAGTTTACCTGAATGTTTAACAATCTCAAATAATATTTCATCTTTTGATAAAACTTTATCTACCATTCCAGTTTCAATTGCTGATTTAGGCATTCCAAAAACAGTGCTACTTCCCTCATCTTGAGCTATAGTAATCCCTCCATTTATTTTTATATACCTAATTCCATCAGAACCATCTCTACCCATTCCAGTTAGTACTATTCCTAAAAGACCTTTTTTATAAATCTTAGATGCTGAACAAAACAAAGCATCAGCAGATGGTCTAACATTATTTAATGGTTTGTTAACGTTTAAATTAATCTGTTTTTTGTTGTCAATTTCCATATGATAACCACTTGGTGCAACATAAACCACATTAGCCATTGCAATTTCTCCATTTTTCCCTTCACAAACTTTGTAACTACAAAGTTCACCCAATCTATCAACAAAGTGTTTCGTATGACCTTCTGGCATATGTTGAACTATAAATACAGGCATATCTATTTTGGTTTCCAAATTCCCAAATATATATTCTAACACTTTTGGTCCACCCGTTGATGATGCAATTACTATAGCTTTTTGAACATCAAATATAGCACGCTTAATACGGCTATTTTTTATTCCATAGACTACATCTATCAATTTTTCTTTTATGTCAAAAATATCTTTTAATCCTGATTTATTTAAACATCTTATAAATATTAATTTTTCAGCTCCTACAGTTCGCTCTATAAATGAAATTATACTGTCATCAAGATTCGATATTACTATTAAATTAACAGCAAAATTTTTTAAATCTAATAAATATTTAATAAAATCTCCATTCTCATAAAACGATTGATTCAAAATTATTACATCTAATACAATGCCTGAACCCAAGATGAAATTTTTCATTTCATCATAATCATCAAAAATATCTATAATATTTATTCCAGCGTCCTTAGCCAATCTGTCATATACAAGTTTTCTCATTAAATTTGATTCATCATATATAATAAGTTTTGTTTTTATAATTTGATCTCTATATTTCAAATTCTTGCCTATCTTTCCCATAAATTTTTATAATGACTTTACCACTATTCAAATCAAAAAATAAACTTCTTCCCACTACCCCTTCAATGTGTTCACTTACAATAGACAATGAATTTTCATGAAAAAACTGTTTAACTGCCTCAATATTTTTCTTTCCTATATCAAGAGTTGGAGACTTTTTTCTAAACATTGAGGCTCCTCCAACTAATTTCCCAACTATGTTTTCTTTAGAACAACCCATAAATATCATCTTCCCAACCATAAAAGGTAGAGCATAATTAGCATACCTCAATTTTGTCAAATCTGTTAATGTTTCATCTGGATTAGAATTTGGCAGCATAATATGTGCTAAACCACCTATCTTCTTTGTCGGATCATACATTGTAACTCCAACACATGATCCTAAACCTCTTGTTTCTAAAATCATTGGATATGTTCCAACTCTTACATCTCCGATTCCAACATTTACATTTGTATCCATAAAATCTATAAATCACTCTCTTCTAATTCTATTGCAATTATTTTGGTTATCGAAATATATATAATAATTTCACCATTTAGCAAAATCATATCTTTAACATAATGTAAATCTATAGACTTTCCTTTTTCCTTCTTAATTGTATTGAGTTCATCCTTAATTTCTGTCTTAATACTTGAATCTCCATAATTAAAAACCTCTAGAACCTCATCAACAACTATACCAACTAATATATCCTCATCCTTTACAATAATTATTTTTTTATGTGCTAAATCTACAGAATGATCATCTTCTACACCAAATCTTTTAGACAAATTAAATATCTTTATAACTCTTCCCTCATGATTATAAAACCCTTCAAAACTTGGTTGATTTGATGGTACATGTGTCAAATTTTCATATTTAATAATCCTATCAACGTCTTTTATATTACACGCATATTTACTATTACCGACTTTAAACATCAAAAGCTTACTCCTAAACATTAAAACAACTGACCTCCTTTTAATAAACTCCCATTCATCTCAAAAACATACAAAAAAAACTCAAGGCTATTTGTTTTTATTATTTCACAAATAGCCTAGAATATTTTATTATATTATATTTTTTTTAAATATTTTTCAAAGGAAGAACTAACCATATTTAAATATTTATTTTCAGACGAATTAATTTGAATATCATTAATTCTATTTATAGACAAAACATTTGACGACGTACTTGTAAGAAAACAAGCATCAAACTTATCTATATCGTCAACATGAACAGCATTCTCAAATAAATTAAAGCCTAAGTTTCGTATAATCTTATTTACATTGATACGAGTAACTCCATTCAAAACCATATGAATTGGTGCAGTAAAAAAACTATCATCTTTAATAAAATATATATTACTCCTACTCCCTTCAGTAATTAAACCATCTTTATTAACCAACAAAACCTCATACACACCATTATCTTCAATAGCCTTTTCCATCTTCTTCTTCAAACTATAATTATAAGATTTTATATATGGATTATCCCTCTCAATGTTAAGTGTAACACTTGTTACCCCAAACCGTGTATCAGGATAATAAAAACTAATAGGATAAATGTATATATTAACCTTATCATCCTTAAATATAAATTCAATCTTTATATTACCATTAAAAATTTCATTTTCTTGTATAACTTTCTCTATATTTGGAATTAAATCATCTAAATTAATTTTATTTCCATACATTAACAAAATCGAATTACTAAGCCTACTTATATGATCATTCAAAAACAATATTTTTGAATTTATAATTCTAATAACTTCATAAACGTTCTTCTTATGATACTCATAATAATCTTTAAATTCTGTCTCAGATATTAACTCACCATTAAACAAAAATTTCTTAAACTTAAATTCCATCTCCACTAATTCCAATTCAAATTAATTAATTTATCTACCCTTTTATTACTATTTATCAAAAAACCAGTCCCAACAATACTAAACATAGGGAGGTCATGTAGAGAATCCGAATACATTATTGAACTATCAAAATCATAATTCCTTATCTTCTCTTCAAACAAAAGCTCTCGAAATCTAAAAACTTTTTCCCTACCTTTATTATTAAAGCCTATCATCTTACCCGTATAAAATCCATTTATAATTTCATATCTTGTCCCCAAAACATAATCAATACAACTCAATTCATTAAAGTATTTTAAATAAAATTCAGGAGAAGCTGAAATTAAAATTATAACATATCCTTCACTCTTACGCTTTTCAATTTCAATTATAGCATCCCTGTAAATAAGTTCATTTATCAAATACTCATAAAAAAATTTTCTCGCAAATCTATTTAAAACGTCTTCACGAATCCCGTTCAAAAAAGATAAATATTGCTCCTTAGATTTTTTCTCATCATATATTTTAAGTACATACATCAAACCTGAAAAAATAGCCTTATTAAAATAAGCATAAAACCGCTTATCCTCTTTACATAAAAATTTATAAAATTCAATAAATGTATCTTTCTTTGTCAATGTTAAATCAACATCAAATATTGCAAACTTCATTTAATCCCCCAATATGTAAAATAAAAGTGCCCCTAAAATAAGGACACCTAAAAAAAGTTCTTAATCTTCCTCTATCATGCTATCATAATAAGCGGCAACTTCTTCGAACTCTTTTTCCTCTGGTACAACTAACTCATCATCGTCAGTCAATCTAAAAACATATGACGAACCATCCTCATCATTATGAACAACACAATAATTTTTATCTTTGTATTCAAATCCATCAATAACCTCACACCTTATAGTGTTTTGGTTCTCGTCTTCAAATTCAACAAACACTGGTTCATGTTCAAATTCTTCATCATTTAATAATTCTTTATCTTTATCTTCATTCACCATAATAATTATCCTAAAAAGGAATACACCTCCCTATTTTAAACTTTCGTACCTATTTATATTGTTAACAATTAAAATAAAATTATGTTATTTGTTATTATTTATTTCATCAAGTAATTTTTCTGGTGAATCTGCTGAAATCATTTCACCATCCAATAAAACAAAAAGAGTTTCACAACATTCTCCACAATGACCTAAACAGCCGTGAACTTCAACTTCAAATTCTTGTGACTTTTCTAATTCTTCTACAACTTTATCTGTGCCCAAAGCAAAATTACTCTCGCAAATATCTACTTTTTTCATAATTTACACTTCCTCGTACTAATACTTAAAATGTTCAACATTTACAAAACAATTCTATTACATATAAGTATTTTAGTCAATTAACTTTTAAACAAATAACAAAACTTCTAGTAAATTTTAAACTAGAAGTTTTAAAAAACACTTATTAAAAAGATACAATCTTTCGCTCTATACTATTAATCCTGCTGCAAACCTCACTTAATTGTACTTTTAATTCAATGATCGATTCTTCTTTATGTAAAATTGATTCAATCTCTAAAGCCTTTTCATAAATTTCATGTATCTTGCTAATTTTAAAAAACAAAGTACCAAAATTACTTGGACTTGTATTATTTATTATTTGTGAATAATACTTTACATTTTTCCTATAACTATTGTTTTTCAAAGAATAATAATGTGATGCTATAGCTTTTGGATGCCTATTGAGCTTAACAGATAACATATCAAATATTTCTATCTTTCTCTTATTTTTAAACTCTGCCACATAATCAAATAATATATTATTCTCCTCATTAGTCCATACTCTTTGAAGATATCTCTTTCTAAAATTTTCTGTTTCATTAATTAATTTATAATAATAAACCCTAGCCTGCCCTGGTGTAATATATGGATACATATTTGAAAAAAGTTTCGCCNCATCTTTAATAGTTATATTTTTCTTCTTACACTCAGTTACATGTTCTAAAAGACTTTGTTTTTCACTATCTGTCCATTCCCTTTTAACTGCCAATTAACTCACCTCTTTTAAAAACACTATGACAATGACATGAGTTAATCATAACACAATTTGAATTTTTTGTAAATATATTATTTTTCTATTAATTTTTATCTATTAAACTTCTTATTTTATCATTGAATTCATTAACATTAATCCTTGATACACTGTCATTATTTACATTATACTTTTGTTTAATCCTTAAAATATTATACAATTTTCTATCGATTTCAAACTCCTGAATTTTCCCGTTCAAAACTGATTGTTTAATATAATTAATAGATTCTACGATATTTTGATATCCTGATCCAATAAGTAACACATCAACACCAGCCTTAAAAGCTTCAAAACAAGCTTCAGGAATAGAAATATGGTTAGTAAGTCCTTTCATTATCATATCATCTGTTATAACAAGCCCTCTAAATTTTAAATCTTTCCTAAGTATATCATACAAAAAAACTTTAGACAGAGTAACAATATTCTCTGGATCAATATTTTTATAAAATAAATGTGATACTAAAATTGAATCAATACCATTTTCTATAGCCATTTTAAACGGATAAATCTCAACACCCTTCACTCTCTCATAATCATGATCAAGTACAGGCAATTCATAATGAGAATCCTCTTTCGTATCTCCATGACCTGGATAATGTTTTCCTACAGCAATAATGTCATTATCTTTAAGTCCGTTCATAGTAGCTATTCCCAATTTCGCCACAACTTCCTTATCCGAAGAAAAAGATCTTGATCCGATAACCATGTTTTCAGAATTAGTATATACATCTAAAACTGGAGCAAAATTCATATTAAACCCTAAACTATGTATTATCTCACCCATAAGCTTCGCAACATCATAAGCATAATTTTCATCATTTAATTTTCCAATATCATGTGCACGATTAAATTTAATAATTTCATCAGGAAGTCTTGTGACAGTCCCACCTTCCTGATCTAATGAAAGAAACATCGGAACAGTACATTCTGCATTATTAACACTCTTAATTTCATTAATAAGTTTAACAACCTGATCAGAAGTTTGAATATTTCTCCTAAAAAATATAAATCCAGAAACTTTATAATCTCTTATAAGAGAAATATCCTCTTGAGTTAAATATGATCCACCATCAAATCCAACTATAAATAATTGCCCAATCTTCTCATCTAAACTCATAGCATTTATTCTCTCTAATATTTCATCTGGCTCACTAACTTTCACTGAAATATATGTTTCATCTTTCTTATAGTAATATGAGCAAGAACCCAAAGTAAACAAACCCAAAAATAATAGGATCAAAACCCTTTTTAATATAAAAACCATCTCCCTAAAAATAAATGTGAGTTAAAATAAACCCACATTACAAAAATTTTTTATGATAAAAACTATTCTATCAAAAACAAATGTGAGTTAATAAATAACTCACATTTAATATTAAATTTATTCTAAACCAGCAAGATCTCTATATTGTTTATTTTTCTCTTCAGCATCTCTAGCTGCTTGATCAAATATTTTTTCCATCTCTTCTGGAACAATCTTAGATAAAGAATTAAATCTTATCTCACTCTTAATATACTCTTTAAAGTCTTGAGTTGGCTCTTTAGAGTCTAATATAAATGGATTCTTTCCTTCATCTTTCAATGCCGGATTATATCTAAATAAACTCCAATATCCAGCCTCTATAGCTCTCTTAGCTTGCTTTTGAGCTGTACCCATTCCAGTCAATATTCCGTGACTTATACACTGACTATATGCAATTACTATTGATGGTCCTGGATAAGCCTCAGCTTCTTTTATAGCCTTCAATGCTTGATTAAAGTCAGCACTTAAAGATACTTGAGCAACATAAACATATCCATAACTCATAGCCATTGCAGCTAAATTTTTCTTCTTGACTCTCTTACCTTGTGCAGCAAACTTAGCTATAGCACCAAATGGAGTTGACTTAGAAGATTGACCTCCAGTATTTGAATATATTTCGGTATCAAATATTAGAATGTTGATATCTTGATTCTGTGCAATAACATGATCTAGACCACCAAATCCAATATCATAAGCCCATCCATCTCCTCCAAATATCCAATTAGAAGTTTTAACAAAAAACTCTTTATTATTTAACAATTTCTTAGCTATAGCGTCTGATTCTTTCTCTAATAATGGAACTATTTTCTTTTGCAATTCCAAAGTCATATCACCATTATTAAAATTCTCACACCACTCTTTTAATAACGCACTTAGTTCTGAAGAAATATTTCCTTTTTCAATCAATTCATTAGCCAAAGAAAGATTATCGTTTCTTCTATTTTTTGAAGCTAAATATAACCCATAACCAAACTCGGCAGCATCTTCAAATAAGGAGTTAGCCCAAGCTGGTCCTCTTCCCTCACTATTTTTAGTATAAGGCATAGCTGGTACAGATCCACCCCAAATAGAAGAACATCCAGTTGCGTTGGCAACTACCATTCTTGGTCCAAACAATTGAGTTACAAGTTTAGAATAAGGAGTCTCGCCACATCCAGCACAAGCCCCACTAAATTCCATCAATGGTTCTTGGAATTGACTCGCTTTAACTGTTGTAAGTGGGAGTGGATTCTTTTTAGGAGAAACTTTTTCTGGATCAAATGAATAATCATAATGCTCTTGCTTATGCTTATCACGTTCACCATCAGTAGAAACCATTTCCAATGATTTTGGTTTAGATGGACATACATCTACACAGTTACCGCATCCTGTACAATCTTCTATAGAAACTTGCATAGAAAATTGTAATTTATTTTCTGTCTTAATACCTTTTGCCTCAGCAGATAAATATCCTTCTGGAGCATTTTTCATCTCATCATCTGTTAACAGGAACGGTCTAATAACAGCATGTGGACAAACAAACGCACACATATTACATTGGATACATGTCTCAGGATTCCACTTAGGTACGGTAACCGCAATACCTCTCTTCTCAAACTTAGAAGTTCCATGCTCAAATGTACCATCTTCTCTACCTTTAAATACACTTACAGGTAAAGTATTTCCTTGAAGTTTATTTACTGGTTCAAGAATACTCTTCACGTAATCAGTTTTACCTAAATTACAAGTGTAAACATCTTTTTTATCAATATCCTGTGCATTCTTCCAGCTTTCTGGAACATCAATTTTAACTATAGCAGAAACACCTGCATCTATAGCATCAAAGTTCATTTTTACAATTTTTTCACCTTTTTTACCATATGCTTTTTCTGCAGATGCCTTTAAATATTTAACAGCATCCTCTATAGGTATTATTTTCGCTAGTTTAAAGAACGCTGATTGCATTATCATATTAATTCTTCCACCAAGACCTAACTCTCTAGCAATCTTAACAGCATTTATTGTATAAAAATGTATATTATTATTTGCAATCGTTCTCTTAACGTGTGCAGGCAATTTTTCCTCTAATTCTTCAGGAGTCCACAATGTATTCAACAAAAATGCACCATTATTTTTTACACCGGTAACAATTGTTTCATATTTACTCATATACGCCTGATTATGACAAGCTACAAAATCAGCCTTAACTATTCCATAAGTAGATCTAATCCTGCTATCTCCAAATCTTAAATGAGAAATTGTTATCCCACCAGATTTTTTAGAATCATATTCAAAATAAGCTTGAACATGTTTATCAGTATTATCTCCAATTATTTTAATAGCCATTTTATTAGCTCCAACAGTTCCATCAGATCCCAATCCCCAGAACTTACAGCTAATCATTGCCGAATCCTCTATTAATACATCATCTACTAAATCTATACTAGTATTTGTAACATCGTCTACTATACCAACAGTAAATCCATTAACTACACTATTAGATTTTAATAATTCAAATACAGAAACCACATGAGTAGGATTAATCTCTTTAGAAGCTAATCCATAACGTCCACCAACTATTGTTGGATTTCTATCCGTTCCATAAAAAGCTGATATAACATCTTTGTATAATGGTTCACCCTGAGATCCTGGCTCTTTGGTTCTATCCAAAACAGCTATTTTCTCGACACTCATAGGAATCTCATTTAACAAATGCTTAACACTAAACGGTCTATATAAATGAACTATGAGAACACCAACTTTTTCACCTTTTGACATCAAATAATCAACAGTTTCTTCTACAGTCTCTGCAGAAGATCCCATACAAATTATTATTCTTTCAGCATCCTGTGCCCCATAATAATTAAACAATTTATAATTCTTACCAGTAAGCTCATTTATTTTGCCCATATACTGCTCAACTATTTTTGGTAATTCCTCATAATAAGTATTTGCAGCCTCTCTAGCCTGAAAATATATATCAGGGTTTTGTGCAGTACCTCTACTTACAGGATTTCCAGGATTTAATGCTCTGCTCTTAAACTCATTCAAAGCATCAAAATCAACTAATTTCTTTAATTCTTCGTATTCAAATGCTTCTACCTTTTGAACTTCATGTGATGTTCTATATCCGTCATAAAATACAAGAAATGGAACTTTCCCCTTAATTGCAGATAAATGAGCAATAGGAGCTAAATCCATAATTTCTTGAACTCCACTAACTGCTAACAAAGAAAATCCTGTTTGTTTAGTTGCCATAACGTCTTGATGATCACCAAATATAGATAGTGCTTGTGCTGCTACAGCTCTTGCTGTTACATAAAACACTCCTGGAAGCAACTCTCCAGCAATCTTATACATATTAGGTATCATTAATAATAATCCTTGAGACGCTGTATAAGTAGTTGTAAGAGTTCCGCCTTGTAGTAAGCCATGAACCGTACCTGCTGCCCCTGCCTCTGATTGCATTTCTACAATGTCAACAACTCTCCCAAATATATTTTTTTTGCCTTGTGATGCCATTTCATCTATATTTTCTCCAACACCACTTGAAGGTGATATAGGATAAATAGCTGCTATTTCTGTAAATGCATATGCGACATATGCTGCAGCACCATTACCATCAACAGTCATTGTCTTTCTTTTAATCACTTTAATTCCTTCTTTCCATACTAATCCTAACACTTAAGAACATTTTTTTGAAGAATTTATAACTTATCGCTAATAAATTATAACAAATTTTTATTGATAATTTTTAAATAATTTGTGTATTTTTTGTTAAGTATGTTATTTTTTGATTCTATTTTAAAGTATATTTCTCTAAAAATTTTGTGTATTCAATATTGTAAATACCCAATTTATTTTTTAAATCTATTTGACTTTTTCTGTCACCGTGAACTAAAAATAATTTTGTAAGCTTCCCTTCCATAAATGATATATATTTAACCAAACTATTACAATCTCCATGCCCAGATAAACTTGGAAAATTAAAGATCTTAGCATTAACTTTAAGCTTATCTTTAAATATTTTTATATCTTTAACTCCATTACTAAGCTTCCACCCTAATGTCCCCTGAGCTTGATTTCCTATCAATATAACAGAATTAATGGAATTCTCAATTTGCTTTCTTAAATGATATACTATTCTTCCACCCTCACACATTCCCCCTGCGGCTAAAACAACATAAGGCTCATTATTTTCTTGAACCTCAATAGATTCCTCTTTAGTTGTTATATATCTAAGTGAATCAAAATATAAAGGGTTGTCACCATTGTCCAATCTACATTTAGCCTCTTCATCGTAAATATCTTCACACTTTTCATAAATATCTATAATCTTAGCAGACATAGGACTATCTATATAAACTTTATATTCAAATTTATTTTCCTCATAAATATCATTCAACAAATATAATATCTCTTGCATTTTACCAACTGTAGCAGCTGGTATTATACATTTACCACCTTCCATTAAGGTATTAATAATAATTTCTTTAAATTTATCAAAAAACTCATTCGGTTCGTGCTCTTCTAAACTTCCATAAGTACTTTCAATTATTGCATAATCAACATCAGTAACTTGCTCTGGATCTCGTAGTATAGGAGTATTTAATTTACCTATATCCCCACTGTAAAATATTGATTTATCCTTAATCTTCAATACAACAGAGGCAGAACCTAGCAAATGACCAGCATCAAATAATTCAACATATACATTATCTAAAATTTTACTATTATTTCTATAACCTATTTCAACATAATTTTCCATAAACATATCAAGGCTTTTATCATCAAATAATTTATCACTATCTTCAGAAGAATTATATATTTTTAAGCTCTCTTCTAACAAAACTTTTGAAAGAAGCTTTGTTGCTTTTGTCCCATAAACCTTTCCTTTGTATCCCATGCTATATAAAATAGGAATCCGTCCACAATGATCAATATGAGCATGACTTAAAACAATAGCATCAACTTTCGATGGATCAAAGTAAAAATCCACATTAGAATATTTCTTTATATCTTTACCTTGAAATATCCCACAATCCAATAATATATTTCCATAATCTGTACAAATCATATGACATGCTCCTGTTATTCCATCAGCTCCTCCATAATTTACATAATTAATCATTACACGCTCCTAAATAAAAAATAGGTACCAGAAAAATCTGATACCTACTTATTATGTACATCTTTAGTATAATTTATTTAACATATTTTCATCACAATCATTTATTATTGTACATAATTTCATCTTACCATCCAAATCAAATGTAGATAAAATTATATCTCTTCTCTTATCTAAGTTCTTATAATTTAAAACTTCACCAACTACCATAATATTACCAAAGTTGTTTATAATTTTTAATCCAGACAAATCATTCTCATTCATTATACTATTTTGCCAAATTATTTCTCCATCATTATTATATTTTAATAATACCAAATCTTTATTTAAAGGATTATTTATACTTATTGTTGTCTTAACATCTCCGTCTTGATTGCTAACTTCAGCTAATACAATAACTTCCCCATCTCCTATAGATACAACATCCTTAAAATCATCTATATGAGATGAGCCATAGAATCCACTCCAAAGCAAGTTTCCAAGTCCATCAAATCTTGCTATAAATCCATCAGTCCAATCTGATTCTCTATATCCTGATCCTATTATGCAATATTCATCATCTAAAATCCCTATAACTTTATTAAATCTATTTATTCTAGAATCTTCAAACAATTTCCCCCAAATAATATTGTTATCTCTATCTAACTTTATAATATAACAATCCTTATTATCCTCTAATTTAGGTGAAGAATATATCTTACCAACCAATATTTTATTTGCAGATGTATCATTATAAACAGTATCTACCGATACATTCTTTATCTTTATTTTGCTATTTATAAATACACTATTTCTAAATTCATCCTCAGGTAAAATATACACATTTCTAGTTTTAGATACCTTCTTACCAAACACATCTTTGTAATCGTATATTAATTCATTATGAAAATCAGTTAAAAATTCTTTATAATTAGATTCAGTAATTTCTTTCTTGGCATTATTAAAAATAGTAATATAATTCACATCAATACCAACTTGCTTTAAAAAATCATCTTTTAATTCCTTATATTCAAAATTCTCAAATACAATGATATCAATCAAATTAACATCCTTAGTAAAACTCCTAGCACTAACGTTCACACCAAAAATTAAACATAATCCTATAATAAAAATAATTATTTTCCCCATTAAACTACCTCTTAAAAAATTAAAGCATTAATTACCCATAATTTAATTAGTAGTATTCCCATATAAATTAATTTTATCCATATCTAATTTATTCTAATGATTTATATAAATCTTTTAATTCTCTTAAAAATTTCTCCAAAGAATCTAACTCAAAATTAAACTCAAAATTATGCTTACTCATCGAATTTAAATATTTAGGATCATAATAATTTTTAATCAACGTCTCTGCTAATCTCTCATACTCTCCATTTTCTAATAAATTATTGTATTCTTTCATATCATTCTTACTTGAGTATTTATCTAAAAGAGTCATATTTTTTCTAAAATCTTCCAAAATCTCTCTATCAACATTTATTTTCCTTGTATTCAATTCACTTAGTGAAACTTTCAAATAATCCTCAATCAAATTTTCAACTCTGAGTTTAACAGGCAAGTCTACACAAACATGAATACCTTCATTCATAAATTTAAAAAAGTACTCAGGCATAATAATCTTACCTATCCTCTTACTTTCTCCCTCTATAAAAACGTTAATTTTCTCTTGATTATTGTGCTTATTTCTCTTGATTATTTCTAAAATATTATGAAAAATTATTGATTCAAAATTTTTTTGGGAATTTTGTTCTCCAAGATTAACTCCACCCAAAAATGAAGCACGATGATTCGCCGCATATTCAAGATCAATAACAGGATATCCTTGCGCCTTCAACTCATTTAATATTTTTGTTTTTCCAATTCCAGTTTTTCCGTGAATTACAATAAACCTTATCTTATTTAAATAATTTTCAAAATTCTCTCTCAAAAATTTTCTATAGCCTTTGTATCCCATATCCAACTTAAAATTTTTTATACCAATAGAATTAAATAAATTATGTATAGTTAAACTTCTCATTCCTCCACGTGCACAGAAAAATACTATATCTTTATTTTTTTCAAACTGATTAGAAACTTTATCAAAAATCTCTTCAAGTTTATATCCTGCATATTTTAAAGCTAATCTTTTCGCTTCACGAACACTCTTATTAACATAAACAAATCCTACTTCTTCTCTCTCTCCATTGTTCAATATAGGAATATTAATCGCACCACTTATCGTTCCATTTTTAAATTCATTCTCAGACCTAACATCTATTATGCAAACATTATCCATATTCACAAGCTTTTCAGTATCTACAATTCTAGCAAAAATAAAATTACCTCCAATACAACATATTTTTAAAATTATTTCTAAAAATAATAGAAATTATAACTATAATAATAAAAATTGTTAATGATTGTAAAATATATATAAAAAATTTTACCACATATAAAATAATTTCAATTTTTTATTACATTATTTTCGAAAATTATATCACTCTAAACTTCAGTAAAACACAAACTTAATTATACATTGACAATATATTTTTAATTAATATATAATCATATTGTAATATTTTTTAAGATTTAATTTCGTTTTAGTTACATTATAGAATTGTAATTTAATGGGGGGATATTTTCTTTCATGAAAAAATCATTTGTAAAATTATTAATTGCATCAACAACTGCATTATTTCCTTTAAGTAACATAATTAATACAGGCATTAAAACTTTATCAATAGAAAATCAAAGTACATATAACATATCAGAAAAATTAAATGTTAGATTCTTTATACATGAAGGCGATATGATAGTGGCTAAAGTGATAATTCCAGAAATTAATAAATATAACTTCACTTCTGCGGAAGTTTCTGATACTTCCCTATCCATTGACATCGCTGATAATCAAGTCAAATTATATAACTTAAAACCTGAAACCACATATGAAAATATTTCAATAAAATTAACCGATTTATCTAATAAAACTTATACATTCAAACTGAACGATTTTAAAACTCCTAGCCAAGTTACCAAATCTCTTGATGTAAAAGTTTCTTCATATAAAAATAATTTTAGCGGAGAAGTTGTACTTCCAACATACATATATCCAGTATCTGCAAGTATATCCAGTAATAATTTATTAATTGATGTTTCAGATGGTATTATTACATTACTTGCACTAAAACCTGAAACTACATATTCACATTTAACATTAACAATTTTAGATGATCAAAATAATCAACATATGTTTAATCTAAATGAATTCACAACTGTAAACAAAAACTTTAGTTACATTGATATAAAGCTAAGCAAAAATAACAACAACATACAAGGTAAAGTTCTTTTGCCAAATGATTTAGTAATAAAAGATGCCAAACTATCTGATACTAATTTAAGCTTTGTTATAAATAAAGAAACAAATGAGCTTATATTAACCAATCTAAAGCAAAATGAAGAATATAAAAATGTTAAATTAATCGTTCAGGATACAGATAACAAACTACACAACTTTATAATTAATAATTTTTCAACAAATATCGTTAATATTGATTTAAAGAAACTTGCATCATATATTGAAAATGCCTATTCTACAGCATTAAATAGAACTGAATTAGATAAAAGTGGTTTTAAGTATTGGTTTATTCAACTTTCTAATTTTAATATAAGTGCAAGAGATTTTATATTAAATTTATTAAATACTGAAGAATTCTTACAGGTTTCACAAAATTCTATAGATAAAATAACCAAAATATACGCTGTTATGTACAATAGAACTCCTGATGATGAAGGGCTTAATTTCTGGATAAAGGAATACGAAGAAAATTTTAAAATTACAAATGATGATAAAAAATCTGTTGAGAGTATTGTAACTAAAATGGTTGGTGAATCTGAATTTAAAAATCTTATAAAATTAATCGGTATAAAATATTAAGAGAGTCTGATTACAGACTCTCTTTTTTTGAACCATTTTTAAATATCAATCCTACTACAATCACAAATACAAATAATACAAAATACAAACTAACAGCTACAATTCCATGAGAAAGAATAGTCGCATATATCATAAATAATGAACATACTACAGCTGCATAAGGTATGATATACTTATTAAATATATTCAAACCCTCAAGTTTCCTACTCATGCATAAGAATATAGAAATATACAATGCATACATACTAATAACTGGTAACTCTGAAAAATCTAAAAACAGACCAAAAAAACCTTTATTACTTAAATACCACAATAATATCCATATGAATACTATTATAACTCCAAATAACCCTGAGTTAACGGGTAAATTAGTTTTCTCACTCACCTTTGAGAAAAATTTAGGACATGGTCCCATTCCCCTAATCGATAATGAATATAATCCCCTTATAGTTGCAAGCATCATACCATTTAAAGTTCCAAGACAAGAAATTATGACAAAAATAAATAATGTACTTCCTCCAAAATTTCCTAAAATATTAAAAAATGCATGTTTAATTGAGTCTTCTCCACCTTGTATAAAATCATTAACAGACAATGGTCCAGAGATTCCTATAAAATATAACGTATATACAACAACTATGAAAATACTCCCTACAATCAAAGCTTTAGGCAAATCTTTACGTGAATTCTTTAATTCAGAGTTTATAGTTGTAGCAACAATCCAACCCTCATAGGCAAACGCTGTAGCCACAATTGCCCCAAATATTGAATTAGAAGTAACAATATCAGTTGATACACTAACAAAATTTTGTACTATCTGTCCATTTGAAATCCCCTTAATTATACCTATAACTCCCATAAGAACTAGTGGAATTAATTTTATAAAAGTTGTAGAAACTTGAATTTTTCCTGCTAACATCGGAGCAAATATATTCAAAGCACAAATTAAAACTAAATAAATTATACCTATTACATACACTTCTGTACTATTTGCACCAATGTTGATCCCAAATAGAGTTAACGTATATCGTGCAGATATCCAGCACAATATAGCAGTAAGCGATGGATAATAAACAACAGACATAAACCAACCAACAATATAACCATATGTTTTCCCAAAAGAAGCCTCTGAATAATCAACAATTCCATTAACTTTAGAATACCGTCCTGCTAAAATTGAAAAAGCATAAGCACAAATAACCATTATACTTCCACTAGCAATCCAAGAAAATATACCTATGTATATATTACCATCGGTAATTTGAATGACTTTTTCTGCTTTAAAAAACACACCACTCCCTATAACAATTCCTACAACCATCGCAACGGCTGTCCAAAACCCATATCTCTTTTCCAGACTATTTAACACTTACACTATACCTCCTAAACACAAATTCAAAAATATTCTAACACAATTAGTATATCAAAGCTAGAATTTATCATTATTTCAAACTCTAAAAAACAAAAAGGAAGCTTTACAACAAAACTTCCTTAAAATATAATTGGTCACTAAAATTAGTTAACTATTCAACTAAAAATCCTTCTTTCTCTAATTGATCCATATATCTATTGTATAATTCTTCTGATAATCCATCCACTGAATACTCTGCCTCTATTACTCGCTTCTCTAACTCTCCTAACTCCGCACTATAGTATCCTTCTTTTACATTCAAATCAACTGAAAATAAATCATATGTCTTATCTATTTCCATTTGTGTGCTTTCAGAATTTATATTATTATTAAAATTATCCGCCTTCGCTTGATCTATATATCCTGCATCTAACATCTCTTTCACTAAATCAGGATAACTATATGATAAAAATCCTTCTTTCTCTAATTGATCCATATATCTATTGTATAATTCTTCTGATAATCCATCCACTGAATACTCTGCCTCTATTACTAGCTTCCCTAATTCTCCTAACTCCGCACTATAGTATCCTTCTTTTACATTCAAATCAACTAAAAATAAATCATATGTCTTATCTATCTCCATTCGTGTGCTTTCAGAATTTATATTATTATTAAAATTATCCGCCTTCGCTTGATCTATATAACCTGCACTTAGCAACTCTTTTACACTATCTAAATAATATTGAGTCATATATCTAACATATATCTCATTGTATAATGCATCATTATCTGCATAATCTGCTTCTATCAATTGTTTCTCTAATTCTCCTAGCTCCGCACTACAATATCCTTCTTTTACATTCAAATTAACTAAAAATAAATCATATGTCTTATCTATTTCCATTTGTGTGCTTTCAGAATTTATATTATTATTAAAATTATCCGCCTTCGCTTGATCTATATATCCTGCATCTAACATCTCTTTCACTAAATCAGGATAACTATATGATAAAAATCCTTCTTTCTCTAATTGATCCATATATCTATTGTATAATTCTTCTGATAATCCATCCACTGAATACTCTGCCTCTATTACTCGCTTCTCTAACTCTCCTAACTCCGCACTATAGTATCCTTCTTTTACATTCAAATCAACTGAAAATAAATCATATGTCTTATCTATTTCCATTTGTGTGCTTTCAGAATTTATATTATTATTAAAATTATCCGCCTTCGCTTGATCTATATATCCTGCATCTAACATCTCTTTCACTAAATTAGAGTGACTATAATCCATACCATATGATTGAACTATTTGTGCTTCACTATTAGTAGTTGCCATAGAGCTTACAGCCCCTGCTCCAAATGTTATTAATGCTCCTAAAGCTACTACTGATACAATTTTCTTAATCTTATCTTTTAACATATTAAACATCTCCTAAATAATTCTATTCTATCAATATCAAATATTTATTTGTCCTACTTGATGATTTAATTATACGATCATTAATAAATTAAAAATAGGAACTTTTAATTAAATAAATATTAAAAACTAGTATCCTTAACTATATAAATATTAAAAAATAATGTCATTTAATGAAAATTTGTTAAATATTCATCATCTATGCAAAAAAGGAAGCTTTACAATAAAACTTCCTTAAAATATAATTGGTCACTAAAATTAGTTAACTATTCAACTAAAAATCCTTCTTTCTCTAATTGATCCATATATCTATTGTATAATTCTTCTGATAATCCATCCACTGAATTCTCTGCCTCTATTACTTGCTTCTCTAACTCTCCCAACTCCGCACTATAGTGCCCTTCTTTTACATTCAAATCAACTACAAATAATCCATATGTCTTATCTATCTCCATTCGTGTGCTTTCAGAATTTATATTATTATTAAAATTATCCGCCTTCGCTTGATCTATATACCCTGCATCTAACATCTCTTTCACTAAACTAGGATAATCATCTGATACATAACTATCTCCACTATCTCCACTATCTCCAAAATCTTTTTCCCACTGTTCTTCATACTTACTATATATCTCATTGTATAATGCATCATTACCTGCATAATCTGCTTCTATCAATTGTTTCTCTAACTCTCCTAACTCCGCACTATAGTATCCTTCTTTTACATCTAAATCAACTAAAAATAAATCATATGTCTTACCTATCTCCAATTTTATATCATCAGAGTCTATATTATTTATAAAATTATTCGCTTTCGTTTGATCTATATATCCTGCATCTAACATTTCACTAATACTATCAATATACCGGTCACTTTCACTATAAAATTCATTTGGATAACTTCCAGAAACTTGTATATTTTGTGCTACATCATTTTGTATATTTTTATTTAATCCCTTATATATACCATATACTGCTAACGCAATAAAAGCTCCCACTCCAACAGATAACAACACTATCTTTGTTTTCTTACTTAAACTCTTACCTACTTTATTTAAATCTTTAATTTCTTTACTTGAAACCTTATCATTATCATTATTTAACATATTAAACATCTCCTAAATAATTATATTCTACTAATATTAAATACTTGTTTGTCCTACTTGATGATTTAATTATACAATCATTAATAAATTAAAAATAGGAACTTTTAATTAAATAAATATTAAAAACTAGTATCCTTAACTATATAAATATTAAAAAATAATGTCATTTAATGAAAAATCATTAAAATATTATGTATTTTTAAATACTAAAAATATAAACTTACATACCTATAAAGAATATATAACAACTAAATATTAATACTAAAATTACCTAAAAATATATTTTTTTTAAGTTTGGTTAACTCCATTTCCTCATACTTGCACTCAAATCAATTTTTAATGCTCAAACTTATTTCTTGCAATGGAGTTATCCGAACTTTGAAAAAATATAAAGCTAATAATAAAAATTACTAGCTTTTAAACACATACTCAGATTTAAATATTTTGTGACTTAAAATATCATCAATTACAATTTTGCCATCTTCAGATAAAATAATATAATCTCCACTCTCACCTAAAAAGAACTTAGTGTCAGGATTAATTAAAATTTCTTTCAGCTTATTATCTATCTCTATATTTTCAATCCCTTCAATTAATATATCTCTTAACTCGATCAAAACACCCTTATTCTTATCTATATTGTAAATCTTATCTTTTAAAGTAATTTCTTCATTAATGGTATATATTGAAATTATTGACTCGTTCTCTACTATAGAATTTTTATTTTCAGGATTATCACCATAAACGGTAATTCTAGATAAATGAGAATCAATTGACCCATCAACAATTTGATTATTATCAGTATCATATTTTTTTAGAGTTTTTGGTAAAATTGCAAGCAATAAGCATACAGCAAAGGCTACTCCAACATAAAAAGTAGTTATACTCTTGGACTTATTTGATGTTTTAATAGCTTGTTTAGAAATACACCCCATAACATATTCATTTAAATCATCAGGATAGTCTTGACTTAAATAATCTTCTTTTAAAGAATCTAAATCCTTATCACTATACATTAATACCCTCCTCCTCTAAATTAATTTTAAGTATTTTCAATGCTTTATATAAATTAGTTTTAACTGTATTCTCATTCATATCCAAAATATTTGAAATATCCTTAATCTTAAAATCTTCAAAAAACCTTAAAATGACTATAGTTTTCAATTTAATTGGGAGATTTTCCAAAGCATTTTTTAAAATAATTTTATCCAATACACTAACATTACAGTCTTCAACTGAATCAAATACTTCATCATTGGTAATATCTCTGTATCTCTTCTTCAAAAAATTAAAACTAGTATTTATAAGTATTCTAGTAACCCAGGGTTTAACTGAATTTAAATCTTTAATCAATCTACTAGATGACAAAGATTTATAAATAGTATTTTGAACTACTTCAAAAGCATCATCCTTATTTTTTACATAACTAAATGCAATCCTGTATAAGTACTTTTGATTGTTTATTATATAATCTTCAATATATCTTCTATTAGTATATTCTAAAACTATTTCAGAATCTTTACTATTCATTAAAAAAATTCCTCCAGAGTTAAATTACGATTAAATTATATCACTTTTATTGCTTTTTAGTAAATTTTTTTCGAAAAAAATATTAATAAATTATTGATTTTTTAAAAATTATATGTTAACATAGACTCTATAATTGACTAAATTTTTGGAGGCATAATTATGAAAAAATTACATAAAAAGATTATAGCAGCTGCTTCTTTATCCTTGTTTGGAGGATTACCAATAATAGCAAACGCTTCACCTAGAATTCCTAATATTATTTTTACTTCAAATCGTTCCATTAATCCCATAGAAAGAGTTGATCCAAGTAAACCTACACCAGCTAGTTTACTTTTAAAATTACGTTCTAATAATCAAAGTGGTATAACTACTCTTTTAACTAGTAAGAGAAGTGCTTTACCTACAATTTTCTTACCTGATAGAACAAGATTAAATAATAATTAGGTTAAAATAAATAAAAAGCTCAGAGTGAATTAATCGCCCTGAGCTTCTTCTAATTACAAACACTATCTATATATTTCTTATATTCATTCATTATAATCCTAGTATGAGTTCCAACATTTCCGTCATTTACATACCTTCCATCAATATTAACAACACCTATTACCTCTGCAGCGGTTCCTGTTAAAAAACATTCATCTGCTGTATAAACATTATATCTTGTGAACTCTTGTTCTCTAACATCATATCCTAAATCTTTCAAAATTTTAATAACTAAAATTCTAGTAATACCATTTAATATTCCTATATAACTAGGTGGTGTATAAATGACACTATCTTTTATTATAAAAATATTATCTCCTGTACATTCTGTAACAATTCCATTAGAATTTAAGAAAATCGCCTCTTGAGCACCCCTATTCCCAGCCTCCATCTTAGCCAAAATATTTAACAGGTAATTCAAAGATTTACATTGAGGATCCAACATAGATGGGCTAACTCTAGTAAAAGATGAAAAAACAGCACTCATTCCATTATCATAAAACTTCTTATCATAAAGAGTTATATCTGACACTATACAAATTAACGTAGGATTAATTATATTATCTTTAGGAGGTGTAAGTCCTAAATTGTAAGACCCTCTTGTAGCTACAAGTCTTATATACCCATCTTTGATATTATTCACTTCTATAAGTTTATAAATAATATTAACTATTTCTTCTTTGGAATAATTTAAAATTATATTAGTAAACTTAGCCGAATCAAAAAATCTATCTATATGTTCATTACACATAAATATCTTCCCATTATATATCCTTATTCCTTCAAAAAATCCATCACCATACAACAAACCTCTATCAAATACTGAAACCAAAGCTTCATTCTTATGTACATATTTACCATTTACATAAACAATTGAATCATTACTCATAACCACAAAACTCCCAACTTAATAATATACATCAACTTATATTATAGCATTATTACGAATTTTACATAATTCAATTTAAAATAATAAAAGATACTTATCATAAAATAAGTATCTCTCACCTAAGTTATCTTTAAATAATCTTTAGTATCTAAACTCTTCTTTTTACCATCAACATACAAAAGAACCTTGTTCTTATATATTTTTTTTACATTACAAGTGTCTATATTCCCATAGTCAGGATTCATCAATCCTTCCCCAACAAATTTTAACGGTCTATTATTAAATCTTCCATCTATAAAATATGGAGATAAAATCTTCAATGAATCTATAGCTCTAGTAATTCCTACATAAAAAATACGCCTTTCCTCTTCTTCGTCATAAAGTATACTTATATTACTATTCAAACTTATATCTCTTTCTATATTTTGAGCATTTATAATATAAACGTATCTAAATTCCATACCCTTTGAAGAATGAATAGTTCCAAAATTTACTCCATGCACAGAATTAATCAATCTAATATTTTTATTAAACTCATCTAAGGATTTAAAATTCGTAATCAAATTATAAAAATACTCTATAAAATAATCAATCTCCGCTTTATTCAGATTTTTTTGTACAATAATATTATTAAGATACACTGAATACCCAAGTTTATTTAAAATACCATTAATTCTACTACCTATAGGGTATTTCATAAATTTTTTAATCATTTTCCTCAAATTATATATACTTCGTTTATCATTATAAGAAATTTTATCAAAACTTGCATCCATCACACTAAAAAAGTTCAAGCCATAATCAAATTTATTTATAATCTGATTAACTCTCCTACTAAACAAAAATGTGACCTTATCACATATATTTTTAAAATTATTTATAGTTGGATTATCTATAAATAAAAGTAAATTTATTATATCTCTTATATAAAAAAGCTCAAATATATTAAAGTTATTATCAAGAAAGTTAATTTTGATATTCCTCTTAATAAATTCACTCAATATACTGAAAGAATCTTTATGATTCCTATATAAAACTGCAAAATCAGATAAACTTACTCCTCTTCTTTGCAAATTATCTATATCATCTACAATATATTTTCCCTGATCAGAATCCTCTAAAAACTTTTTACAAATAACCTCACCTTCTTCTTCCTTCTTACCAACTAATTGTTTTTTATTCCTTATCCTATTGTTTTCAATAACATTACGTGAAAATTTAACAATAGAATGCTTAGATCTATAATTATATTTTAAATAATATTTCTTAGCTCCTTCGAACACATCACAAAAATCAACCATTATAGATGGATTTGCACCTCTAAATTTATAAATACTCTGATCATCATCACCTACACAAAATAATTTAGATTTCATGCTTAACATTTTTAAAATTTCAAATTGAAGATTGTTACAATCCTGAAATTCATCAACCAATATGTATTTAAACTTATCTCTATAAAATTCTAAAATATCTTTTCTTTCTTGAAATAATTTTAATACTTCTTTTTCCAAATCATCAAAATCATATAAATTATTATCAAGTTTATATCTCTTATATTTTTTTACAACATCATCTAACACATGCTTTGGTAAATTTGTCTCAAACTCATCTATACTCTTATTACTTCCATTGAATCTAGTAATCTCACACACAAGCAATTGAATCTTATACTCACTTACTGAATCTATGTAATTCTTCAATATATTACTTAAAAATTTATAAACATGATCTTCTGTAATAATTTCAAAATTAAAACTTATATTGTCTTTTATAATTTTATAAAACAAAGCATGAAAAGTATAAAAGTGAGGTGATGTTGACGATTTACTTGATACAGCAAACCTTTGTTTCATATTTTCACAAGCCTTCTTAGTAAATGTAATCACCAAAATACTATCTTCTTTAAAACCACAACTAATAAAATGCATAAGTTTCTCTATAAGAACTGTTGTCTTACCACTGCCAGGTGATGCCACTAACAAAACTTTATCCTCATTAGAAAAGATTGCATCATTTTGATATTCATCAAACATAAACTCACCCCTAATTCCCTTTTTTAAAATTATTCCAAAAAAATCTAATTTTAAACAATTTTTAATAAATATTGTAATTATTAATATTGAAAATTTTTATATTTACAATTACTATCTTATCTATAATAATTTTTAGGATGTGTTTATTTAATGTTTGAAAATGATGAAATGAATTTATCATTACTCGTAGATTTTTACGAACTAACTATGGCTAATAACTTCATTTTAGATGAACAAGAAGATGTTATAGCTTGTTTTGATATGTTCTTTAGAAAAATACCTGATAATGGTGGATACTGTATAATGGCTGGCTTAGATCAAATTATTACATTTATAAAAAATTTAAAATTCACTCCAGAAGACATAAAATTTTTAGAATCCAAAAATTTATTTGATAAAAAATTCTTAGACTACCTTAAAAATTTTAAATTTTCTTGTGATGTATACGCAATAGAAGAAGGATTTCCAATTTTCCCAAAAGAACCTATTGTTACAGTCAAAGGACCTATTTTAGAATGCCTACTAATTGAAACTATGCTTTTATTAACTTTAAATCATCAGATATTAATATCGACAAAGGCTAGTAGAATTTGTACTGCAGCTAATGGAAAAGATGTTTTAGAATTTGGCTCTAGGAGAGCCCAAGGATACAGTGGAGCAATTTATGGTGCAAGAGCTTCAATAATAGGCGGATGTATTGCCACATCATGTACAATATCGGAAAAAAAATTTAATATACCTTCATTTGGTACTATGGCTCACAGTTGGATTCAAATGTTTGATTCAGAATATGAAGCATTCAAAACATGGGCTAAATATTCACCCAAAAATTGTGTTCTATTAATTGACACTTATAATGTTTTAAAATCAGGATTACCAAACGCAATAAGGGTATTTAAGGAACTTCCTAAAAATGACGATAGAATTCTCGGAATTAGAATTGATAGTGGAGATATCACTTATCTTACCAAAAAAGCTAGGGAAATATTAAATAAGGAAGGTTTGCACGAGGTTAAAATAATAGTTTCAAATTCATTAGATGAAAATATAATAACAAATGTTCTATCTGAAGGGGCAGAAGTAGATATGTTCGGTGTTGGAGAAAGACTCATAACATCAAAGAGCGAACCCGTATTAGGAGGAGTATACAAGCTTTGTGCATTATATAAAAACGATGTCCTCATTCCTAAAATTAAAATTAGTGAAAACCATGATAAAATCACAATTTCAGGACTTAAAACAGTTTATAGAATATTCGATTCTAAAACAAATATGGCAATAGCAGATCTTATAACAAATTTTTATGATACAATAGACGAAACAAAACCACTTACTATATTTGATCCAAATTTTACATGGAAAAAAAAGGTGATAACTGATTTCTATACCATAAAATTACACAAAAAAATATTTGATAAAGGAGTTTGTGTATACAAATCTCCTAGTGTTATGGAAATACACAAAATTAAAAATAAAGAATTCTCTAAATTATGGCCAGAAATTACCAGACTTGAAAACCCTCAAAATTACTTTGTTGATTTATCAAAAAACTTATGGAATAGTCACCAAGATTTATTGAACAAATATTCAAATAAGTATATCTAAAAAATTAAAAAGCATATATCAAATTATATATGCTTTTTAATCTAAACATCATCTTATAATAATTAATTCTCCATCATCATGTATGATGTTACAAACTTTAAATTTAACAGCATTCCTTCCACAATTTATAAATTTTGCAGTGTAAATTCCACTTTTTGATATAACTTTATACAATGACTCATCCTTTTTTTCCTCTCTTAAAATTAAACATAACTTATCTTCATTAAATTTAGGACTATGCTTAAATCTAATGTTAATTTCAATCATTTTATCCAATATTGTCTTAACAAAAATTATAAATATAATTGAACTAATTATAAAAAATACAATTTGATTACCTATATCATTTACAAATAAAGATAATACTGATGATAATAATGAAGAAATTGAAAAATATATAAAAAATATCTCTTTCCTATTTAACTCAATCATAAAAAATATCAATGAAATTACAAGCCACATAATTACTTTTAAAAATTCATTTACATACAAATACAACCTAATCACCACCTTAAATATTGCTTATACAATTATTTTATTTACTTACAAATTTTTGGTGTTTTAGTAATAATAATTTAAATTTTTTTTACTTTTTTGTAGATAATATTAACCTATAAACAACTAAGGAGGTAAATTCATTGTTGAAATTAAATATAAAGACAATAATTTTATCATGCATATTCTATTTATTTTTAAATCCAAATAATATAACTCTCGCTAAAAATATTGATGTAAACAATGATGGTATTATAAATCACTTAGATCTACATACAATTTCAATTCATACAGGATCTGATAATAAACAATATGATATAAATAATGATGGAATAGTTGATGCTTTAGATATAGCTATAGTTGCAAAACAAATACCTTCTAGTCAAGATTCAGAAGCAATATTCACAGCTTACGATAAAAATGGTATATCTTTAGATAATTTTTCAAAAGACAATTTAATAAATGCTATATCCTTAGCTTCCCAAAATAATGGAGTAGTTAAATATAACGATTTTATAATTTGGGACAATAATAGTTACTTTGTGTATTCAAATAATGAGCCGAATACATCCACAAAATCACTCCGCAATGCAGTAGACTCTGCATCATTATTAGATGATTCTATTGTAATATCTAAGAATGGAAATGTCGTATACAATAAAAATCTAAATTTTAGAAAGATAATTGGAGTTACAAGAGAAAGAGTCAATTTAAGAAGTGAGCCAAAGATGAGTGCAAGAACAGACATAATGATTCCAGAAGGAGTTTTACTAGAAGTAAGTAATATTATAAATGGATTTTACAACGTTTTATATTACGATGAAAATAATAATCTAAAAACTGGATACATACCAAGCTATATAGACATAATTCAAGATGATATAAACCGATCACAACTTGGCTACATATCTGCCAGAGAAGAATCTAATGGTGATCCTGGAGCTATTGGATTAAATCCAAATGATAAAGGTGGAGCCTCATTCGGTGTTTGGCAGTTAGCTAGTAAGACAGGATCTGTAGATGAATTTATAAAATTTATAAAAGATAAAGATGAATTAATATATCTAAAATTAACAGAAGCCAAAAATAAAGATAATGGAAATTTTGAAGAAAACTTTATATCTACGTGGAAAGAGATAGCATACAATCAATATGAACACTTCTACGAATTACAAAGATTATTTATAAAAAAGAACTACTACGATTCATTTATAAAAATAGCCAATAAAAATAACTTAAATGTTGATTCTTTGCTAAACTATAATTCAACATCAAATATGATATGGTCAACAGCAGTACAACATGGAGCTAGCGGGGCTGTAAATATCATTAAAAAAATATCATTAAATTCATCAATGGACTCAATTATAGAATCAATATACACAGAAAGATTAAATATAATATCAAAATCCTACCCACCAAATAGCTCAAATCCTGGCATAGTCTCACTATACAATGGTATTAAAAACAGATTAGAAAACGAAAAAATGGAAATATTAAGAATATATAAGAGAGAATTGTCCTATTAAAAAATGGATACTCAAAAGAGTATCCATTTTAAAAAAAAGAGCAAATCTATAAGCCGAGTTCTGTATTAGACAATCATCTATCTAGGTCTATCGTCACCAATAGACTCGAGCGACATACCCGATAGCAAAGCGGGCAACTTTAACGCTATCCTATTCAGTCTTGCTCCAGGTGGGGTTTACATAGTCAGTATGTCACCATACTGCTGGTGAGCTCTTACCTCGCCTTTCCATCCTTACCTAAAAAATTAGGCGGTTTATTTCTGTTGCACTTTCCTTAGAGTCGCCTCCACTTGGTGTTACCAAGCACCCTGCCCTATGGAGCTCGGACTTTCCTCTCCTCAATAAAAATTGAGCAGCGATTGTCTGACTTACTCCGTTATATATTCTACCAAATAAATGATATTAAATCAAATAAAAAGGTTTATCTTATAACATAAGATAAACCCAAAAAACAAATCTATTTAACATTTATTCCTAATCTTTTGCAATATTTCTTTAAAGAAGCATCACCAACAAAACTCAATAAAACTTTCTGCAATGCACGTTTCTTATTCCCATATTTTCTTAATTCATTATTAAAAACAGCAACCAATTCTGAATTTTTAGTCATACTGATATCCTTACCTAGTATGCCAATATATAAATTTTGAATTAAAGTTGAAATAGATAAAGAATTTATATTAGGAGATATCACAGTAAATAAAAAATCATACAAAGTAACTTGTTTTGATGTTAATCTATTAACCCATGAATTTAAAGTATCAGAACTAATATTCGATTTTAAAATATTAACATAAACATACCTTACAATACTCTCTATTTCATTCCTAACATTTGAACTATTACTCATAAATAATTATACCTCATTAATAAAAGCTTGATTTTAAAATATATTAAGAAAAAGGAAATATGATTCTAAAAAAATCATATTTCCTCTACTAATTTTAATATTTCATTTATTACAATAAATTGTTGACGTTCTTTACTAATTGACCCAACTGAATCACCAAATTGCAAACCATAATTACCAAAATAAGAATGATTTCCACCTTCTATGTAAACATATTTAGTTGTACTAGGTAAATTATTTTTATAGTTTTCATATTTTTTAAAATTAATAATTTTATCTTCACTACCAACAATAGAAAGAAACTTTATATTACTATCAGAAAAATCCTGACTATTAGTTCCATAAGAAGATAGTAGTACAACACACTTTATTAAATTTGATCCATTCTGTTTCAAATAATTAAGTATCTTACTACCTCCAAAAGAATGTCCTACTAAAATATAATTCTTAATATCTGAACTACTTAATATTTTATTTATATTGCCAATATTAAACATATCAAAATTATGTCCATATTTAAGTAGATAAACCTTCATGCCTTGCTTTGATAATTCAGATAAAACAGGTAAATACGCCTCTTCTTTAATAAATGCTCCAGGACAAAATATTAATCCAAACTCATCACTACTATTAATTTTATTACTTAAGGATATATAATCATTAGTATATTTAAAATCTAAATACTTAGATTCATATAGCATAAAATTTTTGATATTATAATCTGTCCTATAATAAATAAAACTAAGTAATACTCCAAATAATAGCACTGTCCCAAATAACCAAATACCTACACTAATATATAAATTTTTCTTCACTATACCTCCATATATAATCAAATATAATTATAAATATCGGTTAAAATATCATCATAAACTATGTTTAAATTATCATTTATATCTAAAATTCTACATATCTTCTTCATTACATTCATATATGCAATATTTTCTGAATTAAAATGACCAATATCTAATATAGATAACCTATTTTTATACGCCTCAAAAGCAGTATGGTATGTAATATCCCCAGTGATAACCAAATCTATATTCTTACCATAACATAGTTTAATTAAACTATTACCCGATCCATTAATAACGCATATCCTATTAATGCTATCATTTCTATTATTCACTAATCTCATACTATTTATGTATAAATTAGTTTTAATTTTATCTATAATTACATTAATATTCAAAGGTCTAGAAAGATCCACAATTCTACCTATTCCTAAATTAGAATCAATTTCACTAGGTTCTAAAATAGATATATTATTATATTCAAATTTCAGTATGTTAATTAATTCATCATTTACCCCATTATTTATCATATCTAAATTAGTGTGATAAGATAAAACATTGATATCATGCTTTATGCATTTTAATATGTCTGTATTATCATATTGAAAACTTAAATTTTTGATTGAATTAAATATAACTGGATGATGAGTTATCACAGTATTTATTTTTAAATCTAATATTTTATTAATTATATCCTCATTAATATCTAATGAAATATATAATCCCGTAATATCACT
Organism: Candidatus Arthromitus sp. SFB-mouse-NL; assembly: GCF_000709435.1. NCBI lineage: Bacteria > Bacillati > Bacillota > Clostridia > Eubacteriales > Clostridiaceae > Candidatus Neoarthromitus > Candidatus Arthromitus sp. SFB-mouse-NL. The sequence continues at coordinate 585,092 of NZ_CP008713.1, read as the reverse complement.
TTCCATATTTCCTATCAATAAACCTACATTATCATATGATAATGCTAAGTTACTTGGAACTAATAATTCCATTCTATCAATGAACTCACTAATTTTCACAATAAAAACCTCCCAAGTATTTCAATTCTACGACTAAACGTTTCATACTTAATCGTATTAGATAATTTATTTTTTCTTAAATGAAATAATACTCCCTTATATTTATTTATTTTATATTTTATAAAATCATTATATTTACCCTCTGCATTATTAAAAATACATAATGGCATATCATAATCAAAACACACCAAAAAATTAATATATTCTTTATCTAAATTTTCTTGTTGTTTAGGTAAAATTAGTATATACTCATAATATATTCCCTTACTATAAATAACATCTTCCTTTTCTACATGAAACTGTTTATCATATAAATATTTCCTTATATCCTTAGAATAAGCATTAGGTTGGATTAAAATATAGTTCATATATTTAATTTTATTTATATTTCTATTTATTATAGATGCAATCGTAGAACCTCCCATTCCAGCAATAACCGCACTTGTATTCTCCAAACTATCGAACCAATTAAATCCATCCGATAAAATACATCTTATTTTAGTATCTAAATTATATTTTTTTATATTGTTCATTGCAATATTAATTGGATCTTTATTGATATCTACAGCATAACATCTTGAACACTTATTATAATTCAATAGTCCAATTGATATATATCCATGATCACATCCTACATCTATAATAGTTTCATTGTATTTACACATATTAATTATATGCCTTATTCTATTGCTTGATTTCATAATATAATTCCTTCTTACTAATTTAAAAATAAAAGAGTAGCCGAAACAAAGCTACTCCAGATAATCTTTTAACTTTTTACTCCTGCTTGGATGACGCAATTTTCTTAAAGCCTTGGCTTCTATTTGTCTAATTCTTTCCCTAGTAACTTTAAACTCCTTACCTACTTCTTCTAAGGTTCTAGCCCTCCCATCATCTAATCCGAACCTAAGTTTTAATACATTCTTCTCTCTAGCACTTAAAGTATCTAAAACATTCATTAATTGTTCCTTCAATAAAGTAAATGCAGCTACTTCAGCAGGTGCTGGTGCATCATCATCAGGAATAAAATCTCCTAAATGACTATCCTCTTCTTCACCAATGGGAGTTTCTAATGATACTGGCTCTTGAGCAATCTTACGAATATCCCTTACCTTATTTTCAGGCATATTCATTTCTTTTGCTATTTCTTCAGACAGCGGATCTCTTCCTAATTCTTGTAATAACTGCCTAGATACTCTTGTATATTTATTAATAGTTTCTACCATATGAACAGGAATCCTAATAGTTCTAGCCTGATCTGCAATTGCTCTAGTTATAGATTGTCTAATCCACCATGTAGCATAAGTACTAAATTTAAATCCCTTCGTATGATCAAACTTTTCCACAGCTTTTATTAACCCTAAATTACCCTCCTGTATTAGATCTAAAAAAAGCATTCCCCTACCTACATATCTCTTAGCAATACTAACAACTAATCTTAAATTTGCCTCTGCCAATTTCTTTCTAGCTATTCTAGAAGTCGTGTCATTCTGCTTTATCTTCTTAGACAACAAAATTTCTTCTTCTGATGTAAGAAGTTGAACACTTCCTATTTCTTTCAAATACATTCTAACAGGATCATCCATTGTAATACCTTCAGGTATTACAGAATTTAAATCCAAATCCTCAACAAATTCATTAGAAAAATTATCTACCACTTCTATTCCCATTTTATCTAAAGCCATATACAGCTTTTCAACATGTTCTGGGGTTAAATCTACATCCTCTAATTCATCCATTATGTCTTTGGATAATAATCCGCCTGACTCTTTCCCTTTAGTTAACAAACCCTTTAAGACAGACATAACATAACTATTATCCTTCACAGAATTGTCCTCCTTCCTACAATCACACCTTAAAATTACTAATAAAATCTATAATATCTGATAATTTTCCATCTCTCTCCAGTTTAGATACCATATTCAATATACTCAGATATTCTATAAACTTATCTTCATCACATGTAGACTCATATTCCTTTATTAAATGTGCAATCTTACTTTTAAAATCAGCTACTATATTATTTCTTAGAACTCTTATAAAATCATCAATTTGGCTAATAATATTGTTATTATCGTAATTTCCTATATTTTCTTTAAAATATATTAATAATTTAATCCCTTCATAGGTATTTAACTTAGTCTTTAAATAATCTACTATATCAAATCCATTCCCATTAAAATTACATATCAATTTAAATGCTTCTTTATGTTCTTCTATGCAAAATAAGTTCTCATCCACATTATTATTTAAGATATATGTTAAATATTCTTTATTTAACATCAAATTTAATAATTGCCTTTCAGCCTTAATAATTGCAGTTTCAATGCAATTATTTTCAATATCATAACCTTCTAATTTAAATTTAGAAAAATTATTACCTAAGTAATCTTTAATTAATTCCTCTCTAATCGATAGATGCTCTGATATAAATTTTATATAATAATCTCTATCAACAATACTTAATTGTCCTATTATATTCTTTACGATATGCAAATATTTTTTTTTGTCTATATTTTTAGATAAATCTAAATTTTTCATATGATATAACAATATATACTCCACTAATGTCTTACTGTTATTAATACAATTCCAAAAATCATCTATAGAATTCCTATTCAAAAATTCATCGGGATCCTTAACACCATACAACTCTATAACATAAACTTCAATTATGCTATCACTAATAAATTCCTTAAACAAATCAAAAGATCTAACAGTGGCTTTTTTACCAGCCTCATCAATATCAAAGCACAAATATATTTTATTCGTATATTTACTTATAAGTTTAATCTGATCAATTGTTAAAGCTGTCCCCAAAGATGCGACTACATTTTTTATACCACTATTGTGCAAAGATATACAATCCAAATAACCTTCAACAATAATAATAAAATCATACGATATGCTATCTTTAACTAAAAAGTTTAATCCATAAAGATTACTACCTTTTTTAAATACACAGCTATCCTTGGAATTCAAATATTTAGGCAATCTATTTTCTAAAATTCTACCTCCAAATCCTATAACATTACCATTAACATCAAATATAGGAAATATTACTCTATTTATAAAACGATCATATACAATTTTATTTTTTTCATTAACTAATCCTAATTCTAACAAGTCACTTATTCTATGACCTTTATGCTCTAAATACATACTTAATGCTTTAAAATCATTTAAAGCATATCCTAATCCAAACTTAATAATGGTAGATTCAGATAATCCTCTATTTATTAAATATTGTTTAATATTGTTATTTTTTTTTAGATTTAAATAAAAATACCTTGCAGCATCCTTAAGTATTCTATAATATTTATCTAAATCTATTTTTTTAGAATCAAAATCTAATGCAATACCAACACGCTGTGCCAAGAAATTTAACGATTGTAAAAAATCTAATCCTCTATATTTCATGATAAAAGAAATAACATTTCCACTTTCACCACAACCAAAACATTTAAATATCTGCTTGCTTCTAGAAGCAACAAATGATCCACTCTTTTCACTATGGAAAGGACACAAAGCAAAATAATTATCTCCACTTTTTTTAAAAGTTAAATATTCACTCAATACATCAACGATATCATTTCTATTTTCTATATCTCTTATAATATCATCAGAAACTCTCATTAATAACTACCTTATATAAACTATACCCAAGGGTGTGAATTATAAATTATTTTTTAATTTTTCCATCTTTTAACATTATTATTCGCTATTAATAATTTTAATTAAAAAATATGAAATTATTTTTTCCATTTTTCTACAAAAAATAATATTTAGTGATATCTCATATATTAATATTCTCTGTTCAAATATATTTTCCTTCTAACTTTAAAATATATTTTTAAAAAATAATGTATAATATAATGATTTTTAAAATATTCTTATTTATATATTTAATTTAAAAAGGATCAATATATGTATAAAAATGTAGATTTTAGCTATATTTTATCTAATTTTAATATTAAAACTTATGAAATTGAAAAAATAAAAGAAAAAATATCAAAAAAACCTAGAATTGTATATAAAATAAAATCTTCCGACAAATTATTTTGTCTCAAACAAACATACTTTAATATTCAAAAAATATTATTTATTTATTCATATTTAGAATGGTTAAAATTACATGAGTTTAAAATTCCGTATTTTATTAAGTCCATCAATAATAAACCATTTACAATATATGATAACAAAATTTATATATTAACCAATTGGATAAGCGGCACTAAACTTTTATATAATAAAATTGATCATTGTATAAAAGCCGTTGAAATAATTGCTAAAATGCATTATAACTCAGATAAAATTAAATTTATAAAATTCTCAATTCCAACCATAAATTTGTCTAATATTAAACAAAAATTTGCCAAATATATTCAAGATCTACATAAAATACATGAATTAGCTAAAGTTAAATATGATAATTTTTCACAAATATTTTTAAATAATTTTGATGATTCCTTATACTTAGCAACTATGTCTTACAGATACTCATTAATAATAAATTTTAAAAATCTAAATATTAGTTTATGTCATGGAGATTATGTAAATAAAAATATCATTATAAATGACAATTCTGTTGTTCCAATAGATTTCGACAGATGCTGTATAAATTATTCTATATCTGATCTAGCATATTTTCTTAAAAGATATCTAAGACACTCTCCTAATCCTTGGGATATAGAAAATACTCTAATATTTATAAATTATTATAATGCAAATAACCCAATATACTTAGATGAATATCTATATTTACTATCTTATTTATCCCTACCATATAGATTTTTAAAAATATCAAAATTATATTTTTATGCTAATCATAATTTAACAAATAAAGAAATACTTGACTATGAAAATAATTTAAATAAATCCTGTGATGATATTAAGAGACAATTAATCTTTCTCAAAGAATTTGAAAAATATATTAATTCTAAATTCAATATATCTATAAAATAAAAGCTGACTAAATTAATAGTCAGCTTTCTAAAAATTATCTTTTATTTTTAACTTGAGCTTGTGCCGCAGCAAGCCTTGCAACAGGAACTCTAAACGGTGAACATGATACATAATTCAATCCCGTATTATGACAAAACTCTATAGATGATGGATCTCCTCCATGTTCCCCACAAATACCAAGCTTAATATTTGGTCTTGTTTTCTTTCCTTTTTCAACAGCTATCTTAACTAACTGTCCTACACCATTTTCATCAATTCTCGCAAATGGATCTGATTCATAAATTTGTTTATCATAGTAATCATTTAAGAATGCAGCCGAATCATCTCTTGAAAATCCAAAAGTCATTTGAGTTAAATCATTTGTACCAAATGAGAAAAACTCAGCTTCTTTTGCTATTTCATCAGCAGTAAGAGCCGCCCTAGGTATTTCAATCATCGTACCAACCATGTATTCTAACTTAATACCTTTTTCTTCCATTATTTTATCCGCTGTCTTAACTACAATGTCCTTGACATATTTAAGCTCTTTTATTTCACCAACTAGTGGAATCATTATTTCAGGAACTATGTTTAATCCCTTCGCCTTATTTACATTTATTGCTGCCTCTATTACTGCTCTAGTTTGCATCTCAGCTATTTCAGGATATGAAACACTTAATCTGCATCCTCTATGACCCATCATAGGATTAAACTCATGTAAACTCTCTACAGTATTTTTTAAATCATCAAAAGTTAACCCCATCTCGTTAGCAAGCTCTTTTATTTCTTCATCTTTATGTGGTAAAAATTCATGTAAAGGTGGATCTAAAAATCTTATTGTAACTGGATGACCTTCCATAGCTTCATAAAGACCTTCAAAATCTTTCCTCTGCATTGGCAACAATTTGTCTAATGCAGCTCTTCTTTGTTCCTCTGTTTTAGAAACTATCATCTCTCTAACCACTGGAATTCTGTCAGCTTCAAAGAACATATGTTCTGTTCTGCATAATCCAATTCCTTCTGCCCCAAATTTCACAGCTTGCTCAGCATCTTTTGGAGTATCTGCGTTAGTACGAACTCTTAAAGATCTAATCTCATCTGCCCAATTCATAAATATTTCAAAATACCCACTTATTTCTGGAGCAACAGTCTTAATTTTTTCTCCATATACATTACCAGTAGAACCATCTATAGATATGAAGTCATTCGATGTATACTTTTTGCCATTAACTTCTAATAATTTAGCATCTTCATCAATCTTTATATCACCACATCCTGCAACACAACAAGTTCCCATTCCTCTAGCAACAACAGCCGCATGAGAAGTCATTCCTCCTCTTACCGTAAGTACACCTTGTGCTGCAACCATTCCCTCAATATCTTCTGGAGATGTTTCAAGTCTAACTAATACAACTTGCTCTCCATTACCAGCTCTTTCTTTAGCCTCTTGAGCCGTAAATGCAATCTTACCTGTAGCTGCTCCAGGTGATGCTGGAAGACCTTTTGTTATTGGAGTAGAATTTTTAATTACTTGAAGATCAAATGTAGGGTGTAACAATGTATCCAATTGCTTAGGTTCAACTTTTAGCATAGCTTCTTCTTTGTTAATTAATTTTTCTTCAACTAAATCAACCGCAATCTTTAAAGCCGCCTGAGCTGTCCTCTTACCATTTCTTGTTTGTAAGAAATAAAGTTTTCCTTCTTCAATCGTAAATTCCATATCTTGCATATCTTTATAGTGCTTTTCTAATTTTTCAACTATATCCATAAATTCTTTATATATAGCAGGATTTCTTTTCTCTAATGTCTCAATTGGCTCTGGTGTTCTTATACCAGCAACAACGTCCTCACCTTGAGCGTTCATCAAATATTCTGCAAATATTTTGTTTTCTCCTGTAGATGGATTTCTTGAAAAAGCAACTCCAGTTCCGGATTGATCACCTTTATTTCCGAATACCATTTCTTGAACATTAACTGCTGTACCCCAACTTGAAGGGTAATCGTTCATTCTTCTGTAAACTATGGCTCTTGGATTATTCCATGACCTAAATACAGCAACAACTGCCTCAATTAATTGTTTCTTAGGATCACTTGGAAAATCTTCGCCTTTCTCTTTCTTATAGTGATCCTTGAATTGTTTTACCAATTCCTTTAAGTCATTAGCATCCAATTCAGTATCAAGTTTAACGCCCTTTTTCTCTTTCATTTCATCCATTAAATTCTCAAAGCTTTTCTTCTCAATTCCCATAACAACGTCTGAAAACATTTGTATAAATCTTCTATAAGAATCATAAGCAAATCTTTCATTATTTGTTGACTTCGATATAACTTCAACAACTTCATCATTTAATCCTAAATTCAAAATTGTATCCATCATTCCAGGCATAGAAACTCTAGCACCTGATCTAACTGAAACTAATAGAGGATTAGTTGTTCCACCAAACTGCTTACCAGTTATGGATTCCAATTTTTTCATTGTTTCATAAATTTCCTGCTCAATACTTGAAGTTAAAACTTTTCCATCTTCATAATATTGATTACATGCTTCTGTACTTACGATAAACCCTTGAGGAACTGGAACTCCAATCTTTGTCATTTCACAAAGGTTAACTCCTTTACCCCCAAGAAGGTTTTTCATCGAAGAATCACCTTCACTAAAAAGGTAAACATACTTCTTAGACATTTAATTCACTCCTTTTATTCTTAAGAAATAAAATTATACTGCTGCGCATAATTTAATGTTTGACTAAAACCTACTTAATTATACATTATTTCACAATTATTGTATATAAATTAAATTATTTAAATATATACTATTCTAAGAAATTAAAACCAGTTTATCGCAAATTTTTACTCGTTTTCCTCTGTTTTTTCAGTTTTTATTCCATTATCTTTACTTTCTAAGGTTTCTATAAACTCAGTTACCTCTATAAAATCATGATTTTCATTATCACCATCTATATTGTAATTAACTTCTTTAGTTATCTGATCACTTTCAACATCATAAATAAATTTAGCATAATTTGAGGACTTTTCTTTTATTGTACTAGCGATTTTGTTTTCTACAATACCATTGAAATTTTCCATTGCTTTTTTACCAAATTCAACTGCTTTTGTTTTAATATCATCTGTTTTAGCTCTAAAATTTACATTTGAAATAATATCACTTATTTTCTCTTTAGATGTCGATATCGTATCATTTACTCTTTGTTTAACATTTGAGTTCACATCATAAACATTTCCTGATTTATCAACAACCTTAACATGTATATCAAATAATAATATACCGCCTATCTTAAAAGGGAGAAGTATAGGATACAATACAAATGTAAATGATCCAACTATAAATGCTGTAAGAGGAATGTCCATTAACACATTACCACCTTTACTAAAGATAACACGTTGATTACTGCCCTCAACATATAATTCAAGCAAACGCTTTTTAAAATCTAAAATATATGACTTTACTGAACAACACTCTTTAATAGGATACCTTTCCTCAAGATATATCAAAGCTTCTATTAAATCGTTATTACTGTTCTGTAAAACTTCCTTTGCCTCTTTATAAGTAACTCCAAATTTCTCTTTTAATATTTCCATATTCTGAAACAATAAATTATCACCCATATCACTCATATCCTCCCAAAAACTTTATACTGTTAGGCATTCTAATAAGATTTTGATCTAACAAAATCTTATTAAAATCAAAAATCAATTTCATATCATTATTAGTTACGCTCAACCTTGGTATATTTCTCATATCAATTTTATTTAAAAATCTCATGATATTTATAATTCTATTTTCAATCTTAAACTCCTTTAATTTAGAGCAAGAATTACATACAACACTTTGAAAAGTAAAATCAAAATATCCTATACTTTCTTTTAAATTTTGCGAACAATAATAACATTTTTCAAATTCTATACTACACCCTAACTTATTTAATAATTTGAATTCAAAAATTCTCATCATTAGATCCTTGTCCATACTATTTGATTCCAATACTAAAAAAGTTTTCATTATAATTTTAAAAAAGTTTGTATCCAAAATATCTTTATCTTGAAAACAAATATCTAATAATTCAAAAAAATAAGAAAGATAAAAGATTACATCCTCATTATTTATAAAATTTACATTTTTAATAAGTGATCCATCTTGTATATAATAGAAACTTTTACCCTTAATGAGAGTAAATTGTACCAAACTAAATGGTTGAGTAAGTATAAATTTTGAATTTTTCATTTTTTTAGCGTTTTTTGCTAATATGGATACCTTACCTATATTTTCACATAATACCCATACAATTTTATCATTTTCCTTATATGTCTGCTCTTTTAATACAAAACCCCTTATATCAATTAACTTCAAATCTTAACTTCATAAAAATACTTATGAAATTTACACCTCCTATTAACAAATTCAAAGCATATATAATCATTATATCTTAATTAAAATATCACTACAAAATAAAAAGGAAGCATACTAAATACTTCCTAAAAATTATTTATATCCTAAACTCTTAAGATGATTATTATCATCTCTCCAATTATTTCTAACCTTAACCCACAATCTTATGTACACTTTACTACCTAAAAATTTCTCCATATCTTGACGCGAATAAGTCGATATCCTCTTTAACATATCTCCATTTTTCCCAATTATTATAGCTTTATGAGTTTCCTTATCACAAAAAATATTCCCCTCAATATTATATCTATTTTTTTGATCATCATATTTCATCGATATTATTTCAACCCCTACTCCATGAGGAACCTCATCGTGTATAAGTTTCAAAATCTTTTCTCTCACAATCTCAGATATAAAAAATTTTTCATTATTAGTAGCTGTCCAATCACTATCATAATATTTAGGTCCATTAGGCAAATATTTCAATATTAACTCTAATAATTTATTAATATTTTTACCATTAAGTGCTGATATCGGTATATACTCATCAAAGTTAACAATCTTACTATATTTGGATAAAGTATCCATTATATCTTTGCTACTTATTTCGTCACACTTATTAAGTACAAAAATCCTTGGAATACTTAAATCTTTTATCTTATCCAAAATTTCAAGATCAAGTTTTGGAATTTCTTTCCTAATATTAGCTACAAAAATAATAACATCTGTTTCTTTCAAACCACTAGAAATAGATTTTATCATGTAATCTCCTAATTTATACCTTGGTTTATGATACCCTGGAGTATCTGTAAAAACTATTTGATAATCATCATTATTCAATATCCCAATTACATTATTTCTCGTAGTTTGCGGTTTACTCGATACAATACTCAATTTTTGATTTATAAAATTATTAAGTAAGGTCGACTTTCCAACATTTGCCCTTCCAACTATACTTACAAATCCAGATTTGTGCATTAAACAACCTCATATACTTTCTAAACTAAATTTTTTATTCCAAAATCATATGGCAAAATTTCACTTAATTTATGTACTCTATAATTTTCTTTGCTCTTAGCTACAATTACTGGAATATCCATATCAAAAGCAAATTCTGCTAAAACTTGTCTACATATTCCACATGGATATGTAAAATCACAAAAAGATCCAACAACACATACCGCATGTATCTCCTTATAGCCTTCAGAAACTGCCTTAAATACAGCAGTTCTTTCGGCACAATTAGTAGCACCTAGAGATGCATTCTCTATATTACATCCAGTAAATATTTCAAAATTTTTAAATAAAATACTAGCTCCTACAGGAAACTTAGAATATGGAACATATGCCTTTTCTCTAACTTTTAGTGCATTATCTATAAGATTTTGTATCAATAATTTATCCAAGAAACATTCCTCCTTAAATTACTCACAAAAATATTTTAAGTATTACAATAGTCAGACCTATACCAAGTATAGCTCCAACGATAACCTCATTTAAACTATGTACTCCAGTATCTACTCTACTCTGAGCTACAATAATTGCCATAATAAAGCTCAACCCTACAATTATGGGTTCATTTGTTATAAATGAAATTATTGTTGCTATAGAAAAGGAAATAGTACTATGCCCACTTGGCATTCCACCCCTTAATGGTGTTCCTTCACCATATATAGCCTTTGCTATTACTGTAAATATCACTACCATTAACAAAATCATAAATACCATATATGGATTGCTTTGCTTAATTTTATTTATAACTGTAAAACTAAAGTTACTTATTTTATCCCAAAATATTAAATAACCAATAAACGTCGCATTAAGAGCTGTAAGTAATACTGCCCCTGCAGATATATTTTTAGCTATTTTAGCCAGCGGATGATAATAATTTGTCGTAGCATCGATGGCAATTTCAATGGCTGTGTTAACAAGCTCTGCAAAAACAACTAAAGTTATCGTCAAAGATAATATTATCAATTCAATTTTAGTTATATCATAAAATAAAGATATACTCATTATAAAAAATGCTATCAATAAATGTATTTTCATGTTCATTTGAGTTCTAACAGCGTAAAGCATGCCTTCTAATGCATTATTAAAACTATCAACTATCCTCTTTATCTTAATGGTTATCTTCCTCCCTAATTATAAAGTTTACCTAAATATTTTCAAATACTTAATTATACTTTTTTCTCGAACTCTCATTATTTGTTTTTCAGAATCTTCAATATGATCATAACCAAGCAAATGCAATAAAGAATGTATTAATAAATATTTAGTTTCTCTCTCAAAACTATGATTAAACTCTATAGATTGTTCATTTGCTTTCTCAAGAGAAATAATTATATCACCTAAAATAAGTTTCCCATCATCTAATTCATAATTTTTAAACTCATAATTTTTATATTGATCTTTAAAAACATTACCCTTTTTATAATTAAGCATAGGGAAGGATAGACAGTCTGTTGATCTATCTATCCCCCTATACTCTAAATTAATTTCTCTTATCTTCTTATTATCAACCAAAAATACATTTAGTTCACATTCGATATCTACTTCCTCAAATTTCAATACATGTCTTACAACATTATCTATAAACTCATGAACATCTATCTCAAAAATATCCTGACAATTTTCTATATTAATATCCATTAGTATCTAATCCTTTTCCTTTAGATTTACCATTAATATCATCTTCTTTTGGATACTCTATCCTTTCATGATAAATACCCTTAAGTGTTTTTTCAAATGATTGCTTAATAATTTCAATATCCCTAAATGATATTGGACTATTCTTCAATTGACCATCGCTTATTTTATCATTAACTATATTCTCAATAGTATTTCGTATATTTTCCTGTGTAGGATCACTAAGCGATCTAACAGCAGCTTCAACACTATCAGCAAACATGAGAATAGTAACCTCTTTTGTCCTAGGCAACTCTCCCCCATACCTAAAATCTTTTTCCTTAATAAGATCAGGATCTTCAGCATTTTTCTTAGCCATAATATAAAAATATTTAACAAGTGTATTTGCATGGTGACCTTCTATTGCATGTTCAACAAACTTAGGTAAACCATATTCACGAGCAAGCTGTAACCCATACTTAACATGTGAAAAAATTATATTAGCACTTGTTAGTGGATCAATCCTATCATGCGGGTTTTTATTACCTACCTGATTTTCTTTAAAGAAATATGGTCTCCCCGTCTTACCAATATCGTGATAATAAGCAGAAACCCTTGTAAGTAGCGAGTTTGCTCCAATTGCATCACTAGCAGCCTCAGATAAATTTGCAACCATTAAACTATGATTATAAGTTCCTGGAGCCTCAACAACCAATTTCCTTAAAAGAGGATGTTCCGGATTAATCAATTCTAATAATTTCATAGAAGTAACTATATTAAACAAATTTTCAAATATAGGTAATATACCTGCAACCAGTATAGAAGAAAGTATTCCACTAAAAAACGATAGAATTATATCTATAAAAGTAATAGACTTTACATTTGCTATTATAAATGAAACAGTCATTAATACTATCACATTAGTTAATCCAAACCAAACAGACAATTTAATAAAATGCATCCTATTTCTTATTCTCTTTAAAAATAAACCTCCTAAAATAACATCGAACAATCCTATAAAAACCACAACAATATTAAATTTAATTATTATTGCTATTAATACAAGTGTCATCAAATTAGTCATAAGAGATACTTTGTTATCAATCAAAGCTGTTATAGCAAGAGGTCCAAGGGCAAATGGAACTATGTATATATACTGATCACTAATTACTCTAACCAAAATTATAATAATAAGCTTTATTATCATAATAACATTTAAATAATTAGTATTGGAAATACATTCTTTCCTATACTTCTTATAATACAAATACTCAATTAAAAATGTAAATAAAATCAATGAAATTATAGAAATGTTTAATTTCCAATTCACATTTGAAGTTTTGAGCAATCCTAAACTATCCAAAATAGAGATGTGATTTTCAGTTACAACCTCCCCTGCACTAATTATTATTTGATCTTTTTTGATTATAACAGGAGATATATTTTTTACAGCCTCTTCCCTTTTTTGCTCTGTCTTTTCACTATCATAGAAAAAGTTTGGCTTTATCATTGGAAAAATTATATTAAGAGAAATATCAATAAAATTATTATCTGACATTCTTTTATTTATTTCTTCCCTTGCAAAAGACTTTACATTTTCGATATCGCTTAAATTTCCCTCTTCAATCTTCAATTCATATATTTTGTTTATAATATCAGTTAACAACCTCTCATAATTTGTCATTGATTCTGTATCTAAAGCTAATATCTTTCTATAACCTGCTGCATCTAAAGTAATACCATATTTTTGATTCAATTCATCAAATATTACAGTTGCAATTGAAGAATAATTCTTTAGTTCATATAATTCTTTAAATAAATTACTTAATTTATCTAAAACATCATATCTTACCTCTTTTACATGATTAAATTGAGCCGATACTTCCTCTCTTGCAATTTTTACTCTTTGTTCTGTAGAAATCCTATCTAGCGTTTCCCTTGGTGCCTTTATTGTATATGTTGATACTTCTCCAAGTTTTAGATCATATTTCCTCTCAAGTGTAGATGATAATACAACAATCACTACAAATAACATAAGAAACAATAACATTAAATAATTTTTATATTTCCAAATACTACTAGTAAATCTAGGTATCTTCAATAATCATTCCTCCTTAACCAATATTCTGCTTAAACTCTACTATAAAACTTATCTTATACCAATATCTAATTAATGCTTATTGAATATTTTCTACATTCTGACTTTCATTAGTTATTTTTTGCAATTCTTGATCATCTTGAGCTTTAGAAACCTTAACCCCTATTTTCTCCTCTATAACAAATGAAATTTTAAATTTAAGCTTGTTATCAACAATTTCATCCTTAACTATAACTCCAGCAATAGAATCTGATTGTTTTAAATTTTGTTTAACATACTTAGTATAATGGTCAACTAAACTTTTTTTCACATTATCTGGACTTAATGTGTACGATACCTTATCTACTTCATAGTATATATTCTTTTTAATAAATTTTCCATCATAACTAATCTTCTCATAATTTTCAAACTCATCTTTATATTTTTTAATATAAAGTTTCTTTCCAAAAATATTGATATAATACTCATCTATCATATTTTTAGTATTTACATTTTTTGTTCCTTCTAATTCAATTATTTCTTCAAACTCCATAAAAGTCTTCGCAATTACATCTCCAATAGGGGCTACTTCATAAACATTCCCCTCTTTACCTTGATATCCTCCTATCAAAATATCTCCTTTCTTAACAATATCTCCAGCTTTAACTACAGATGTTCCAGACTGAGTATATACACGAACAATTTCTCCATCTTTATCTGCAACAATATCTCCAAGAGATGAGTCAACCTCTATCACTGGAGGCTTAAAACTCTCAATAACTTCTATTTGAAGAGTAGATCCTTGAACTCTAACTTTACTCCACAATAGATTTTTATTATTTGCCACTATCTCCTCTTCTAATTTATCTGTATCAATTTTAAATTTTAACATTCCTTTATGTACACCGAGATCTTTTATAGCTTGTCTTATTTCATAAGGTGACATATGTTTATCACCTTCTATATCAATTCTCCATATAAACATAGATAAAAACATTATTATACCTATAGATACACCTATTCCAATAGATAAAGTAAAATAAACCTTTAGATTATATATAAACTTAATAAGTTTCCCCATCTTAATAACACTTACTTCACTATTTGTTTCATCACAAATTTTCTTAATCTCTTTAAAATTTTCAGAATTAATCATCAAACACATACTATAAAGATTCTCTCTTATAACATCTGTGACTTTTATCTCTCTTTTCCAAATTGTATTGAGCAATTGCTCAGAATTCTTAGAAATTATTCTTAATTGTATCTTTCCATTTATAAATGGGAATTTATCAAAGTTGATCATAATTTACCCCCTTAATACTCCCCATCAATTTTATTGTCTTGCCAGAAATATAAACTATCACAAAATTACTACCATTAATAATAAATTTACCACCTTCAACCCTCAATACAACTTCATTACTTTGAAATTTTAAAATACCTTTATGATTTTCAATCGTTATAAACTCATCACCATCTATTATAACTTTATACGAATTTTTAACGATTTCCCGAGGAATATCTAATTTATTAACCATAACATCTTTGATCTCACCAATAAATTTTCCCATAATAATCTCCTTTATCTCAATTTAATAAAATTTTATGATTAAAAAGAAAAAAAAGAACCCAATTAAATAATTGGATTCTTTTATTTAAGATAAACTATTGTAACTCCATTCCCACCTTCACCGTATTCACCAAGTCTATGTGCCTTAACATGAATATGATTCCTTAAAAGATTATTTATAGAATTTTTAAGCACTCCTGTACCCTTACCATGTATTATACACACTTCATTAAGTCCAGAAACAAAAGCATCATCTAAATATTTCTCAACCTCACTTATTGCATTTAATTCATCCATTCCTCTTAAATCGAGAGATGTAGATATAGTATTTGTTCTAAGTTTCAAATCCCTCTTACTCTTAATAACTTTACTAAATTTATCTTTTATAGGACTTTCAAGTTCTGCTATATTTACTGTTAATTTCAATACCCCAGCTTGAACCAATACATTACTTTTAGAATCAGGATTTTCAAGAATTATAACATTTTGACCTATTCTTTTTAAAAATGCTGTCATTCCAGACTTGAATTCTATGTTAAATTTAGAACTATTTTTAAAACTCTTCTCTTCATTCATCTGATTTTGTTTATCGATTTTCTTCTTAATTTCTCGTCGTGCTGATTCCAAATCTTTTACACTACTTAAATCAATTCCATTCATTTTGAAAGCATTTATTATTTTAAGTACTTTGTCTATTTCTCCTTTTGCATTACTTATAATTTGATATCCCTCATCCTTTGCTGATTCAATAATTCTAAGTTTTTCCTTCTCAATATTCTCAAGACGTTTTTTCAATTTATCATTTAAAATTTTATTTTCTTCTCTTAAAATCTCTATCTCTCTATTATTTTTAATAGCTTCTGTTGTCTTCTCCTCTAATGTTTTTATTATAGATTCAAATTTTATTATATCTTCAGATAAATATTTTTGTGCATTTTCTATTATTGATTGATTCATACCTAAAGAATCTGCAATTATAAATGCATTAGATTTCCCAGGTATACCAACATTTAACCTATACGTTGGCCTAAGAGTTTTAACATCAAATTCAACCGATGCATTTTCAACATTATCTGAGTTTATAGCATAAGTCTTAAGTTGACTATAATGAGTTGTACCCATAAGTTTACATCCAGAATTTATAAAATGTTCCATTATAGAAATCGCTAAAGCTGATCCTTCTTCAGGATCAGTCCCAGAACCAACTTCGTCCAGCAATACTAAAGTTTTATCTTTAATATTATCTGTCATACTAATTATATTTTTTATGTGAGAAGAAAAAGTTGATAAATTTTGCTCAAGGCTTTGTTCATCCCCTATATCTGCAAAAATCTCATTCAAAAACATTACCCTGCTTCCTTCATATGCAGGTATAAACAATCCACTATGTGCCATCAAATGCATTAATCCTAAAGTCTTTAAGGTTACAGTCTTACCTCCAGTATTAGGACCTGTTATAATTATCGCTTTTCTATCTTTCGTAAAATCAAGATTAAGTGGCACTACATCTTCTCTGTTGATAAGTGGATGCCTTGCAGAAATTAAATATATATCTTCCCCATCATTAACATCAGGTTTTATTCCGTCAATTTCAATAGAATAATTTCCCTTACCAAATATAAATTCAAGAGAATAAATAATTTTTATACTTAGATATATATTATCAATAGAATCTTGAATTTTCATACAAATTAATCTTAAAATTCTCTGTATCTCTTCTTTTTCATTTTCTATCAATTCATTAACTTCATTATTTAAATTAACTAGAACAAGCGGTTCAATAAAATATGTAGATCCCGAAGAACTTTGATTATGTATAATGCCTTGAATTTGAGATTTGTACTCTGATTTGACAGGAATGCAATATCTATCGCCACGCACTGTAAATACATTTTCTTGAAGATATTTTGAATATGTCTTTAGTATTTCAGATAATTTCCTCTTAATTGAGGCAGTCTTACTCTTTAACTCTTTTCTAATTTTAAATAAATTGTCACTAGCAAAATCACTTATCTCTTCTCCATCTTTTATGGCTTTAAAAATATCATCCTCTAAATATTTAAATGTAGAAATATTATCATAATAATAATTCAGATAATTTAAACTTCTTTTTGACAAATAATCCTTAACTTCTCTTATACATTTTAAAGTTGTACCAATCTTATATATTTCTTTAATCGATACACTCCCACCCTTATCAATTTTTTCGAGATATATATAGACATCATCTAATCCTACAAAATCTGGAGAACTAAACTCTTTTATAAATTCAATTGCTTCACTCGTTTCATTTAAATTTTGTATAACTTCATCTATTGTTGAAAATGGTTGCAACTCATTTATAATTTTTTTTGCATTCTGAGTTCTAACATATTTAAAAATTTTCTCTTTCACTTTATCAAACTCGAGCAATTTTAAAACTCTAGAATTCATTTGATTACCTCCCCTATTACTCAACAGGCTTATAATAGTTCCCACTAAATGCATTTTTAGCTGAACGTTTTTCAAACAAATTATTTAATATTTTCTGAACATCTTCACAACTTTCATCAATAAAATCTAACCTAAAAACATTTATATTTTTATTTTTAATCTCATTAATCTCACTTATTAAATCAATAGGTTTCTCTTTATATGTATGAATTTTACAATTAATTTCCGTTGTTAAAAGTAGCTTATTATTAACCCTGTCTTTTAAATAAAAATTGTCCCTAGTACAAGGTCGTGAACACTTATTATTTAAAGACCTTTTCCCTACAAATGTTCCTATTGGACAATATTCACTAACCATTATGTCCGTCTTCCCGTAAACAAACATACAAAGTTTTTTATCGCTTATCGTAGATAAATCAAATATTTCTTTCCTAGACAGTTCCACACTTATTGTAAAAATATCTATTTCTTTATAAAATCTAGTTGAAACTTCATTGAATACATTTAGTTTAACATCTCCTATTATTTCATAGTCTGAACCTCTAAAATGTCTAAGTATACCTGCATTACTTGTTAAAATTCCTTTTATACTATCTTTAAATTTTTCAAATACTCTAAATATTTTTTCCATTTCACTATCTTTTATTATTGTTGGAAATTTCACATATAAATTTAAATCACCCTTCGATAAAATACTTTCAAAGTCTAATTTTCTTCTATATATAAAAGGAGATATTATAATATTTCTATATCCATTTTCATAAACAACATTAAACTGTTCTTGAGTTGAAACATAAATAATATAACTTTCATCATCATTTTGAATATCTTTTTTATCAGCTAAAAAATTTTCATCAAAACTAAATTCAAAATTATTGTGATAACTATTAACCACCTTATCTCTTAACTTAGTTAGAGACTCTCTTCTTAATTCATTTATCTTTGAAATATTTATATATCCCTCCTGGTAATTCAAACTAACCTCACCTATAGAAAAGCTTCCAATACTTCCTTTCTTTAACTGAGTTATAATCCTATCTCTGTCTAAAGGAGTATTTATGGCTTCATCAACAACCCCACCAAATACTTTCACCCTATAACCCTTATATTTAAGTTCTAAAGTCATAGGTTTATTAACTTCAAATACAAAATTAGCATTAACATAATTTTTATTTACATATTCTTTTTTAAAACTCTCCCTCAATTCTCTCTCAAATTTTTGATCATTAGTCTTAAAAATTTTATCTCCTTTTGAAAATCTCGTTGGAAATAATTTAACCTTCATGCCAGACTTTCCTACAGATACCTTTTCATTATTATAAAGTATCTTTGTTAAAATACATCCATCATATAACGAAGAAATTCCATCTCCAAGTGACACATCATTCTTCAAAATAATATATCCATCATTTAACATCTCTCCTAAATATGTGCCTTGATTTTTAGGGTTATTTACAGATAAAAACTTCTCACCTTCATAACCAAGCATATATCCATTTGTAAATCCCTCTCTATTAAATACTTTTAATAAATCATCTTCCTTTTTCTTTATATATAAATCTGTAACTTCCTTATTTTTTTCAATCTCCCTTATTACTTCCTTATAAGAACGAACCGTATTCACAACATACTCTCCACGTTTCATTCTTCCCTCAATCTTTAATGATTTAATCTTCGTTTCCTTTAAAAGTTTTGGCAAAATATTTATAGTCATCAAATCTTTTGTACTCATGAGAAAACCTGTTTTATGAAATTTACTATTATCATCTATCAAAGAATATTCCATACGACAGGGCTGAGCACACCTTCCCCTATTCCCACTTCTATCTGATATAAGTCCACTCATAGTACATTGACCCGAATAACTAACACAAATTGCTCCATGAATAAATCCCTCAGTTTCAACTTCCTCAGAAATAGTTCTTATATCCTCAATAGATAATTCCCTCGCAACCACAATACGAGTTATTCCGTTATCTTTAAAATACTTTGCACCAAATAAATTATGTATACTTAATTGAGTTGACGCATGAACCTCAAGTTCCTTAAATTTTGTAAACATATATATAAGCCCAGGATCTTGAACTATTAAAGCATCCACACCCATGTTATACAGCTTCAACCCATATTCAAAAGCTTCTTTAAGCTCCTCTTGCTTTATAAGAGTATTGAAAGCAACATAAACTTTGACCTCATATTCATGAGCATAATCAATCATATATTGAAATTCTTCATCTGAAAATTTCTCACAATTCGCCCTTGCAGAAAATTTTTCACCCCCCAAATATATAGCATCCGCACCTTCATTAATTGCACCGATAAAAGACTCATAACTTCCAACTGGAGCTAATAGCTCAACTGACATAAAATTCTTCCTCCAAATATATAAAATTAACCACTATAAAAATAGTGGTTAATTTCCAAACATTTATAAAATATTTTAAAATATTTATGCATGGTTTACAACATAAAAAATTTCTAATAAAATTAATTCTTAGCTGTATCAAAAAACCTATTAGAAATTAATTCACTTAAATCGCTATCAGATATCTCAATGATTTCAGCTTTTCCATCAGCATTAATAAACACTATTGATACTAATCCACTCGTCTCATCTAAAATAACTTGGGTTCCATTACTGTAAACCAAACCTTCCAAATCATCAAAATTATTGATCTTTGAAATATAGCAATCTATTAAATTATAAGAATGCTCATTACGTTTTTTCTTTAACATACTTTTACCTATGTGTAATGAAATTATTGCCACTCCGCCTAGCAGGAGGGCATACTTTAAAAATTTTTTATTCAATTTATGTTCACATAAACTATTCATCGTATAAACCTCCCAATAAAAATTTATCAATCAACTTTTAAATCGTAAGTTTTTAAAAATTTATTAGGAGTAAAATTATTTTCTAGGTGGTGATAATATGAATTTATTTAAGGAAATGTTTGGAGACTTTTTTAATTCTCTGTCTGAAAAGGAAAAATTTATATTCAATTTTATTTCATGCAACATATCACACGTCTCACAAATGAATATAAAAGAACTCAGTTTATCTTTAAACTTAAGCGAATATTCAATAAATAAATTTTGCAGTAAATTAAACTTGGATAGCTACGAAAATTTAATTTCTATACTAAATGAATGTTCTAAAGCAGAACTATCAAATAAAAATAATATGTACAACATATCAAAAGATTTGTTAAACAATTTCATTCAAAATCTCAACGAAACCCATATAAATCTAATATCCGATTTCCTCTTCAAATACAAAGAAGTGTCACTCCTATTTTCAGAATCATATAAAATAATAGCACAGTATTTTGAGGATAAACTAAAATGCCTAAATATTAAAACAAGCATAACATCATCCTTAAAAATAAACTCAAAAAATAAAGATGCACCATTAATCATTTACATAGTTGATTCTATTAGAGATATTGCTCTAAGAAATTCATTAGAGAGATTATCAAACAAAACAATTATCGTTTTATCAAATACAATGATAAAAAATATAAATAACTCAGCTTCGTTATTTGTATTTTTACCAGAAAACAAACTAATGAAAACATACAATTTAAATTGCAGTGGTAATTTTTTCATCTTCATTGATCTTATAATTTCAAAACTAATCGAACTAGTCAATATTAAAAATTAAATATGCCTCTACATACTTTTTTAAAATATAAATACAATATTTAATATACTACTTTAAAATATGGAGACTAATTATGCAAAATAATCAAAATTATAAATTCAAAATTATTCGTAACAATAATCATGAAAAAAATACCTATAACCTCAAAAATGAAGAAATCGAAAATATAATTATGTCTGCTGCCAAATTAAATAATACCTCAGAAGTAAAGATATATTTTAAAAACATACCAGCTAATGAGTACACCCTAGGGTATAAAAAATTTTGTGGAATTAAGATCAATGATTTAGTATTCTACAATCCTTCTTTATTTGATCTTTATCCAAACATAATAGATTTTTTATACATTAATCATAAAGACGTCTTCAATGAAAATATATCATCACCTAAATTAAACAATAAATATTTTTCATTTGATAAAAAATATTTTCTAAAATCAAAGCGAATAATTGATAGTAATTTATATTTGAATTTGAATATATCATTTGATGAAATAATTAAAAATTTGGATATGATTACAGAATTGATATATAAAGAAAAGGTTTTAAAAATTTTGATAATGAGTTCAGCAAAAAATTAAAACTATACTTCAGTTAAGAAGTATAGTTTTTTTAAATCTTACTCAGAATTTTATTAGGATTAGTTATATCCTCCCCCAAAATAAAGTAATTTATACCAATTTTAACTAAATCCTTGCAACTATTTATATCTAAAGATTTAATTCTTAATATAACAGATATATTTATATCAAAATAAATTTCGGCTATAAAATCTTTATCAAAATTATTTTCAGATACATCAATCAAAATACCATCCAAATATAATTTACACGCCAATATAGCCTGTTTCTTATTAAAAATCTTACCGATTATTTTTCCCTTAAATTTATCTCTAATTCCATTTAAAAATTCATTTAATTGTTCATAAATACCATCAAAGTTAACTATATCTATAATTAAAAATTCAGGATCTATATTTATTATTCCATTAAATTGTCTATCAACTTCAAAAAATACTGGTAAACTCGTTGACTCTTTTAATATTTTAAAATTTGTAAAATTATTAGTTAAAAATGCTGTAGCCCCACCCTTTTCAGAAAACTCTATTACGTATTTCGTAAAAATCGGATCATTTAAATACTTATTTTTGTAATTATCAATATCTATAATTATATTTCGCTCAGTTTTATTTAAATTCATCTCAATTCTCCTTAATTTTATCCTAATAAATATGAGTTAACATAAATCAATTACATTATAACATAAATAAAAAGGCATCATGAATCAAATCATGATGCCTTATAATCATCTTCAAACTTCTTTACCTCGTCAATTGTTATATCCCCATTTTTCAATAAATTCTTAAGAACAACTGAATATCGCTTTCCCATTGATTTATTTTTAATTTTTAAATCATACATGCTAGGAGATTGTGGTATACCAGCAAGTAATGAAGATTGATATCTTGTTAAATCCTTTGGAGATACCCCAAAGTATCCATAACTTGCAGAATTTATTCCGTAATATCCGTGTCCAAAATATATCTGATTTAAATACATTTCCAAAATTTTATCTTTAGAGTACTCTCTTTCAATTTTAAACGCAGTAAACATTTCAGCAATTTTCCTCGTAATATTCTTATCATTCGAAAAATACATATTCTTCGCTAATTGTTGAGTTATCGTACTCCCACCATATTTATAATATCCAACAGATAAATTACTGATCATCGAACTTACTATTGCGGTTATATCAATACCACTATGTGTATAAAACCTCTTATCTTCAACAGTTACAATAAACTTTTTCATACTATCTGAAATATTATCTATAGTTACATAATTTGAGTTTGAAGTAATCTCACTCACTTTAACACTTAAAGGCGTCTTGTCCAATGCATCCTTATAAAATAAAAAACCTCTCGCTAGAACTAAAATAATAACAAATAATGATACCACTATGAATGATTTAATTATCCTAAATAAACATCCCATATAAATCCCTTCTCTAATTAAAGTACATTAATTTTTTACAGTAACATCTTTAATCCATTTATTACCAATCATTCTTACGCTACACCAAATGGCCTTTATTATTTCATCAAATTTCAAGCAAATATATATAAAAGCTGGTGAAAATTTAAACACAAATGCTGCTAACATACCAAGTGGTATTGATAATAGCCATAAAAACAAAACATCAGCAAATACCAAAAATTTTGTATCTCCTCCTCCACGCAAAATACCTTTCGTTAATACAGAAGATGGAACTTGGAAAATTATAATAAATATTGCCCCATTCATTAATTCATGAGCTATGTCCTTTGTTACTTGTTCAACATTATAAAAATCTATAATGAAATGTTTCGTTATAATAATTAATAAAGATGCTATTATTCCAACTATTATAGAAATTAATAAGAACGTCCTAGATTGCTCCTTCGCAAGCGAAAATTTCCCTTCTCCAATGGTATTTCCTATTATAACAAGTCCTGAACTTGATATTCCATTTATAAATACCGTCGAAAGTTGAATTACTATACTACAAATACTATTTGCTGCAATCATTTCAGGTCCAAGCCTTCCTAATATCATTGTAAGACTTGTAAGTCCTGCAACTAATAGTGCATCGCTTATAAGAACATTAATACCACTCCTAAGATATTTTACAAATATCAATTTGTCAAAACTAATTAAATCCTTAAATCTGAATTGTATTTTTTTATCTATAAAAAATAAATATCCCATTATTATACAGAATTCAACAATCCTTGAAATTACTGTACCAACCGCTGCTCCCGTTAAACCCATCTGTGGCATTCCAAATTTACCAAATATAAAAATATAATTGAAAAACACATTAAGTACAAATGCTACGCTATTTCCCAAAACAGAAATTTTAATTTGAGATGTAGTTCTGAGTATTATTGATGTTATAGTTAATACAGCAAAAATCGGATAAATAAGAGATGCCAATTTTAAATAAGAAACTCCAGCCTGTATAACCGCTGAATCATTTATATAAAATCCGAGTAATTTATCTGGCATAGTTAAAGCAAGTATCATGGCTATAATTCCAACCACTAAACTTAACTTAATCGTTATCGATAATGTTTTTGAAATTGAACTCATATCTTTTTTACCCCAAAACTGAGAAGTTAAAACTGCTCCTCCTCCACCTATACCAAAACATAAAACACTCAATACAAAAAAAATCTGTCCTGATAATGATGCTGCCGACAAAGCTATCTCACCAAGACTTCCAACCATTATTGTATCCATCATATTAGTTGCAAAAGTTATAAGACTTTGTAATGTTATAGGCACAGCTATAGTTAATATTTTCCTATAGAAATTCTTATCCTTTACAAAAAACAAAATTAATAACCTCCAATAAATTGTTTAAAAATATGCCTTACGATATTTTACCACAAAATAAACGCTTATTTTTAATTTTATTTTTGAACACCATAACCCAAATATGTTAAAATAATTATAAGTAGAATTTCTAATAAAAATTAGGGTGATAAAATGGATTTATCAATTGAGCAAAAAGCATTAAAACGTGGAAATATATTAAACTTATTAATGGCTATTATAGGAATTATATTATTTATATTTTCCAAATCAAAAGCAGTATTAATAGACGGATTGTTCTCATTCATACAATTTATTTCAGTCATAATAGCAATAAAAATTTCTAAAGACATCGAAACCTCGAGTAGGAAAAAATATCCTTTGGGTCAATATAGCAAAGAGACTCTTTATGTTTTATTCAAATCAATTCTTATAATAATATTGCTTGTCTCATCTATTTTCTCAAGTATGATAACTATTTCCACATTTATTTCTGATCCAAATCTAATTCCCGAAGTAGATTTAAATTTGATCATTACTAATGGAGCATTAATGACTCTCCTTTGTTTTGCTTTATATTTAATCTATAAGCACTACAACAAAAAAATTGAGAATTGTTCAGAAGTCTTAAAATCTGAAGCAATCGGTGCAAGCATTGATGCAATACTCAGCCTTGGCGCATCTATTGCATTTATTTTATTTAATGTAATTCCATTTCTTAAACCTCTATTCCCAATCTCGGATGCAATTATTGTCATCATTCTAACTATTTTTTTCGCATATCAACCAATACAACTCTTAAAAAATCAAATAAATATCTTAACTTATAAAAGAATTCACTATAAATCTGAACAAGAACTTATGTTATTAATTGAACATAATTATCCAGAAATTAGAATTTATGATATATTTATATCAAAACTTGGTAAATTCACCGAAATATACATCACATTAAGTTTAAACGGCAGATTTTCCATAGATGAATTAGATGAAATTCGGCAAGAATTAAAAAAGATAGTCAATTCAAGGATAACAAATACTCAAATTTTTATCACATTTTCAAATGATTTAAAAAAATTTTAGGAGTATGATAAATTATCATACTCCTAAAATTTAATTAAGCTTGATTAGTATATGGGGTAAAATATCCACGTGGATGACTACAAACAGGACAGTATTCTGGGGCCTCCTCAGATTCATGCACATGACCACAATTTGTACAAAACCATTTTATCTTAGTATTTTTCTTAAACATCATACCACTAGATAAATCATTATATAATTTTATAAATCTATCTGCATGTAATTTTTCAATTTCACTAATTTCTTTAAACTTATAGCTTATATCCATAAAACCTTCTTTAGCTGCTACATCA
This sequence comes from Candidatus Arthromitus sp. SFB-mouse-NL, assembly GCF_000709435.1. Classification (NCBI taxonomy): domain Bacteria; kingdom Bacillati; phylum Bacillota; class Clostridia; order Eubacteriales; family Clostridiaceae; genus Candidatus Neoarthromitus; species Candidatus Arthromitus sp. SFB-mouse-NL. The sequence goes on along the minus strand of NZ_CP008713.1, from coordinate 558,535 downwards.
GCAAATTCTTTATATATACTATCATGTTCCTCTAATTCTCTCTCATGTGAAGCTTTCAAAAAATCTAAAGTTTTATCATACAAATCGACTGGATACTTAGCTCCTTGTAAGGTTATATGTTGACCATTAAGTTCTCTCAAAAATTTATAAAATACATTGGAATGTGCTATCTCTTGTGTAGAAATAATTTTAATTTCCTTCTCAATAACATGAAATCCTTCCCTTTTCGCTAAATTGGCTCCAAAATCATAACGCATATGAGCTTGGCACTCACCCGCAAACGCTCTCATTAAATTCTCTTTAGTTTGACTGTTAGCTAAATTCATCTCAAATACCTCCTATTATCCTTAGTATTTAATAAAATACTTTAAAGTATTGATAATATTAAGATATTTTCCCCTTCAATTTATTTTGTAATTCAAAATTTTCATCTTTAATTTTTCTCACTGTATGTTTAAGGAGCTCTATTTCTTTCTCTAGCTCTTCAATCTCATTGTTATTAGAAAATAAATCTTTATTTCCATCTTTTAAAACAATATTATAGGCTTCTATTTCTTCTTCAAGATTTTCATTCTTTAATTTAATTTCACAATTCTCATTTTCAATATGTATTATTCTTTCTTTAAGTTCATTATTTTCATCAATAAGAGATTGTATTTTAAAATTACAATTTTCAATGCTATTATTTAAATTTTCCTTATCATTTTCTAGTTTATGTAACTGATCACAATAATTTATTGCTAATAAAATTGATGAGGAGTGCAACGTAAGATTCGTATTTAATGCCATCATCTCTTTTATTTTATCATCCACCTCTTTAGCTATGCTATTTAAATACTCCTTTGATTCCTCACCCTTCAACTTATATTCAACGCCATTTACATTAATTGTCACAATATTCATGATCCACCTCCTAGGTTTATTATCAATAATTTATATCTTACTTTATAATTGCACCTGAAGTCTATCTACCATTTTTAACTCAAATTATCATTATTAACTTTACAAAATTAATTATTTCCAAATTTGCCAAAAAATTAACCATCAATTAATATTGATGGTTAATATATTACCATAAGATTCCCATTTTGTTGCACAAATCTTTAAATTCCTGTTCATGTAACATTCTCTCTACTATAGCCTTCTGTGCTTCATAACTATCATTATTTGCTTGAGGTAAATATGTGTTTCTATATTCACCTATCCAATAATTGAGTCCTCCCTCATCATACTCCCTATTAACCACTATCTGATATAAAACCTTTATGAGATCATCATCAGAAAGATTTCTATCAGAGAACTCACGTTCTGAAAACATCAAATTATATAAAACAAATTTACCTGTAATCTCACCTTTTTCAAGAAGTTTCCCTAACCAATAGCTATATCCTTCTTCATCTGGATAACGTTCAAACGCAAACTTATAAATATTTGTTATGAATTCTTCCAAAAGAGTTTCTGGATCTATTTTCACATTTTTAACAATAAAATTAACTTCTTCATCATCTGCTGTAAAGAACGTTATAATTATATTTTTATATTCCTTATTTGGAACTAAATTTAAAACTATAAACTTATTTCTATCTTCATCTATTTCAAGATCTAATCCTTCAGGATCAATATAAAATCCTTTTTCATAATCAAATTCTTCATCTCCAACAATATTTAGTTCTATTTTTCTTCCACTCGATTTACCATTAAACTTAAGTTCTATTCCATCTATTACTTCTTGACTACCTTCCGTACTAAACTCAATTTCTATAGGATTATATCTCATATCAGCAGTAATTAGAGAAAATTTCATCTTATAGTTCCCTTTTTCTAATTTATTAAAGAATATTTGATTCAACTCAGTCAAATCCCCATCTTCTTCATGAGTGTATCTAAAATTTGGCTCTGTTTTATATCCTGACTTATTTGCGTGTTTCAAATAAATATCGAGTTTATCCTCAGGTTCAAATTCTATTCCAGGAGGATAACTCCATTCAACTAATACACCCTCATCTTGCACTTCAACACTAAGTTCAATTGCTGTATATGATATTTCCATAGATGCTTCATAATCTTCAATTAAATATGATACATAAATATCAATATCTGATATACTCTCTTCTGTCTCAAAAGACACAGATCTTATATTATTTAAGTCTTCAGTAAACTCCGCCACAGGATTTGAAAAATCATAATCATCTTCATCCTTATTTTTTATAAATATAGCTAAATTATCATAATCATCTAAAAAATCCAATTCCTCTGTACTTAACTCCCATGTGAGAGACATTCCATCACTGCTTACATCTGCTATCTCCAAATTTTCTATTTCAAAAGTCGTTGTTGTAAATTCTTTAATAATCGGTTCAATATCTGCTTCCAATAAATTCAATTTAACTTTAACTTCATAATCTGTATCAGGTATTAGTGAATATAACTCAACCAAATTTGTATCATATAAGCTCATTTCTTCTGATTGAATAAGTTCAAGATCAGGTTCACTCAAGAAATCTTCTTCATCTTTATACTTAATAAATATTTGAATACTTTCACCATTTACAAGAGTATAGTTATCTGGATATTTCCATTCAACTTGTGTTGTCATCGGATTAATTTCTATAACATCAATACTAAAATCATCAACTTTGCTTACAAAGTCGGTCTCATATTCAAATTCACTACCTCCGATATTTACCACAGCTTTTACAGTATACTCTGCATTCAACTCATCGAAATATGCTGATACAAATCTTTCTTCGTTGAATATATCTCCTCGCATTTCACCATTTGGTGTATCTTGATAATGTGGTTGATCCTTTTTCTTTATAAAAATTTTGCAACTATCCTTATCACTTAAAATAATTTCTTCTGGATTCATCTTGATACCAACTTTTACAACATAATCCAATACATCACCTATAGATACTTCAGCTATACCTTTTACGGTATCTGTTTTGAAACTAAGTTCCACCTCTTCTTTATTTCCTGACCCACCATCTGGCCAAAATACAACTTTAGCATTATACTCTTTATCTGGAGATAATCCAAGTATATCAAGCATAGTTACCTCATTTAAATCAAAATCGCCCTCTTCATTACCATGTTTCCCAGTAAAATTAGGATTAACTCCATAATTTGCTCCTTCTTTTTCCTTTATAAATATATCTAAAATATCGCCTTCCACTATTTCATAGGCCTCTGGATACTCAAGCATAATTTTAACACCTGTTGGCTGTACATCAATTACACTTGAATTCAGTTTTTTAGGCTCTGTTTTTCCTACTAAATCTTTATATACTACCTTTTGAATTCTATCTTTATTAAATGTATAACGTACTCTAAATAAATAATCCTTATTCACATCAAGTCCCTGAACTATGTAGGATTTAAATCTGCTCAATTCAGTTCCAGTTTGCATATTAACAGAACTAATACCTGTAAATTGATCATCTTCACTTGTCGTCCTAGCATTACTTTGAAAATCTAATTCATTCAATCGTTTATATAAAATTTCAACTTTATCACTTGTATTAAATTCTTGATTATTATTATAAAAATCCCAATCAAGTTTAAATGTACTAGAGTCCATAGACTCACCATCTAAACTTAAAATTTGAAAATCAGAAGTAGCCTTAAACCTGAATGATTCTTCCATAGGATAAAAATAATCTGAAGTTAACCTAAGTTTAACTTCATACATATTATCCTTAGTTAAATCAAATTCTTTTTCTCTAAACTCTTCAATCATAACAGTATTTCCATAATCAAAATTCTGAACCTTTGATTCAGATTTTACGTCATTTTCATTACTAAGATTTTTTAAACTTATTTCGACCTTATCACCTCTTAAAATCTCATTTGGATAAGTCCAAGAAAGTTTAATTTTAGTATCATTTATTTCGTCTATCTTGAGTTTTATATAACCAATATCTAATTTAATAGCTGAATAAGCACTAACTTCTTTTTCTCCTAAGGTATAGGTCAATTTTACATCGTAATCCACATTGTATTTAGGTACCATAGAGCCATTAAATGATCTTTTCCCTGCAATATCTCCTCCCATAAAATTAATTCTAATATAATTTTGTGATGGTTCTCCTCTTTCTTTTACAAAAAGTGCCACACTATCATTTGTAGTATAAGGATAACTATCATCTTTTATATCCCATGTTGCTATTATGAAATTACTTATATCATTCGTAACATTAAATTTTTCTATAACAAAATTCTCTGTTTTAAATTCAGTTTCAACAACTTGAGTTATCTCTTCTTTCACTCCTGCAACTGACTTTTCACCAATTTTAAATACTAATTTAGCTTTATATTTGGTATCGATACCTAAATTCTTAATCACATGTTTAACTACATCATTAAGAGCTTTCTCAGATTTATTATAAGTTTTTTCAAGCTTAAATTCTAAATCACTGTGTTTTTTTGTATAAATCCTAACCTCTTCAAAATTACTATCTACATCTACATCCTTTGGATACTTCCAGTTAATATTAGCTGTACACTGAGTAATAGTACTCATATATACTTCAACATCTTGCATATTCACAGTAAAATTTAATACTTTACTCGTATGCCTAACTCCACCTATTGTATATACAATTTTGACACTATAAGATTCATAATAATTTGGTACATCAAATTTAATCCGTTTCATTCTATTTAAATCTTTATCAATAGTTGCCGTCGGTGTTTTGGGAAATGCATTATGAGAAAGTGGTTTAAGAAAAACCTCAACTTTATCACCTTCATAAAATTCTATATCACCAAGATTTATATCCCACTTAAAAGTTATAGATTTACTATTTACGGTTCCATCTTCAGAAATACCCTCAATTTCTTCATTTAAAATTTTAAAAGTACTCGTTACAAATTCAACTTCATCCACATAAGTCATGCCTTCATTTGTTGCAAGTTCAAGCTTTGCCGTATAGTTTACATTCGGGCTCATATTCTTAATCGTGTATGTAGTAACGTCATTGAAATCTACTCCTTGAAAACCATGCACTATTTTTGCATCGGGAACAGCAGGATATCCAGATCCATCTTTTTTGAAATATATACTTAATGCATCTCCATCAGTTATTAGGTAATTATCAGGATATTCCCAGTCAAGCTTTGCTGTTGTACCTGTTATCTCCGATAAATCAAGTTTCATTGTAGAATACTGGAAAGTAGTTTTATATACTTCTCCCTTAGAATTAGATACCTCTGCTATATAATTTTCTCCTTCAATCAAATTTCCATTTAACGCAAATTTAGTTTTTCCTATCCCAAAATTTGAAAAATCATTTCCCGTACTAGTACCATTCATATTAAGTATTCTTAACTTATTTTGACCTTTATCAGTGTTCAAAATTTTTTCATATTTATTATCGATAGTAATTTCAATACTATCCCTCTCATCTGAAAAAGTACCTATAACAACTGGATTAAACAATACAGATAAATCTGTAGATTTAAAATGAAGCAAAGAACTTATTTGATTATAAGTTACCACATATTTCCCTCCAAATACCATTGGGACATCTTTAAAGTCAAATGTCTTCGAACTATTTGAAGTAGATATATGCTCCTTACCGTCATCATCTATAAAGCTCATCTTATCGCCAATAACAATTTTTTGATTCTTTATTTCAAGAGTAAAACTATACTTATCTCCATTTTCATTTGGTTTTACATTTTTTATATTAATATCTAAATCTTTTATTTCAGCAACATCTGCATAAAATCCAAATGGTATATGTGCATATGCCCACTCTGGATACTGACTACTAGATTCAACTTTAAAATTATAACTATTAAACCCTTGCTTCATATCAGTAAATGGTATCTTAAAATTAGCTCCTCTAACATCATGAGTCGGCTCAAGGAATTGTTTTCTATACTCAGGATCTGTAACATCAAATCTGAATTCTCCACCTATTTGATTTTCTAATTTATTATCATAAAGAGTTATATAATGTGCCCTAGGAAGTCCATCCCATGAATGTGGAATAGTATTGTTATCGTCAGTATGATCTAATTTTATTTTATTAATCTTATATCCTGTTGCTTCTTTTTCAGCTGAATGCTTTAAATTTCTCCACATTATAATTCCCTTATCAGACCTAAATGTAAACTGAAATAAATATTCAGCAAGTACAAGTCCAGTACTCTTATCAATAACATAAACCCTCAAATCACTTGGTATTGATGTAGTATAATATTCTTCTGGAACTTTAATTTCTATTACATGTGGTATTTCAGCTGTTACCTCAACTGGAACAAAACCTTTTTTTGGATTATTTAAAATAGCCTTAACCACAACATTAATCCTATCCTCAAATTTTTTACAAATTCCAAGATCTATTGTATGAAAGTAAAAATTTCTGCTTTCAGGATAATATCTAAAATCCATAGCTACAGGTTTAATATTTTCAACTATCGTAGGATTCCCCTTTACTGGACAAGAAATCATTTTATCCCAAATAATACCATCTGCATGGAGTCTAACTATATAATCTTTGTTTGGTCTAAATAAAGAAGCTGCTCTAGAAATAGTATACTTATATCCATTATTTACAACATCATTTTTATTAATATTCATAGGATCTATCTCTGCTCTTGTTAAATCAGAATTTAAAATCTCAAGCTTAAGATTATTTGAATTATCTATTAATTCCCTGCACTCAGAAAAATCAAATATAACATCTTGAGTAACCATTCTACTAGAATCAAACTTCGAAAAAGATAGCTTAGGATTATAAGCTATATTTTTATCTATATACTTAAAAGAATTTATAAATGTTATTGTTTCCTGCGTGTCAGTATCATAAATCTTACTTTCAATTTCATAAATATGACCATTTATCATTTCATCCTTTGATAACCATCTAACTCCATCAGAAGATTCCTCTTTTAAATCTTTCTTCTGCTGTTCAGGATTTGTATTCTTTACACTAAACGATTCAACACTCATTGAAGATGATAATCTTTGACTTAAATCAAATACAATCCCCCCTTCCTCAGGGCTTATCACATAACCTGGTGCAACCATTTCAAGTTGGGTATAATAAGCTTCGGCTTTCTTAAAAAAGCCGAACTTAATTCCCATTTCCCCAAATGGTATCAATTCAAACAAAAATATAAGAGTCATAAGATTAATAATGAATCTCTTCATACATATTTTCATTCCTCTCCTCCATAAATACAAAATTACCAAGCTATTCCCATTTCATCACATAATCTTCCGAACTCAGGTTCATAAGCCATCCTTAAAACTAAAGTTTTCTTCGCTTCATATTTATCACCGCCGAACTCATTTAAATATTCACCATACATATAAATCCAATAATTTAATCCTTCAGTATCATACTGTCTGTTAACTACAATTTGATATAAAGCTTTAATCAAATCTTCATCACTCAGATTTCTATCTGCAAACTCTCTTTCTGCAAACATTAAATTAATAAGAAAATACTTACCTGACAAATTTCCCTCTACTTCAAGTTGATCTTTCCAATAATTGTATCCGTTTTCATCAGGTTCCCTATCAAAAGCAAAATAATAAGAGTTAAATAGAAAATCTTCTAACAAATTATATGGTTCTAATTGAAATTCACCTATATCAAACCTAACTTCATTTCCACTTATATCAGATGTTAAAACAAATACATTAGAGTAAACTTTTTTAGGTACAATTCTATCTATTACTATTACATACGTTCCATCTTCTAATTGGTCATAGTAAGAATTACCACCAATGCTATTTAAAACTTCTGATGAAGTATCAATATCATATTCATCTGGAATACTTATATCTACCCAATTTCCTTTCATTTCACTTACAATATCTAAAACTGGATATTCTGATTCTCCCCCGTCTTCATCTCCAACTTCCTCATATTCATAAGTAATCTCTACAGGAAAAACTTGAGTATTTTTATTGTTAATGCTCAAAATAATCGATGTTCCACTAAGTAAACTATCTAATTCTATATTTTCTAATTTATTTAAATTTTCAGAAGATGAATGTTCTATATTTATAAAATCTTCATAATCTCCCTCTAATCCTTCTCTTGCAAGAACTTTTATAAAATCACCTTTTTCAAATACTAAAGATTCAGGATATTTCACCATCAAATTAGATGTATCCCCTTCAAACTCCGCAAAAAACCCTCCTGCAGAAATCGTTTTCTCTATACTTCCAGATAAAAATTTGTATTCAATCTTAATATCATAACTCTCATAAATATCATCTACTTCAAGTCTTATACTATTTCTTTTATCAATACCATTTTCAATTTTATAAATAATATTAGAATCCGAAAAATCATCATCTTCAAGCTTCCTATATATATTTAAAGAATCCACATATTCATCAAAATCAAGTGTATCTGAAGAAAACTCCCAGCCTATATCAAAAAAATTATTAGACAACGCCTTAAGTGAAATATTTAACATATCAATTTCTTTAGTCTTAAAACTAACTTCCTTTTCTTTCTTCCCTACATCCCCAAAATCTAATAAAATTTTTGCATCATATTCTGTATTTGGATACAAATTTGTCATTTTAATACTTTTAAATGTTTTTACATCCTCGCCCTCTTCTCCATTTTGTTCAACATAATAATCTGGCTCTTCATCATAAGTTCCATCCTTTGTTTTTATAAATATTGCAATACTTTCTCCATCTGTAAAATCATAATTAGAAGGATAATTCCATTTTATATAAGTGGATGTTTCATAAACATCTGTAATTTCGGCATCTAAATCATCTATTTTATTATTAAAATCTATTTCTTTCTCAAGAGTTTTACTTCCACTCCTAAATATAAACTTTACTTTATATTGAGTATCAACTGTATCTAAATAAATAATAACTCCATCACTAATATATAAATCTTCTTCCTGTTGGTTTGCTTCTTCTGGATATTCCTCTCCATCTACTTTATAGAAAATATCCACTTTATCATTAACTCCAAACTCAAATCCCTCTTCAAGCTCCCATCTTACATATGCAACTATGTCAGATACATGATCAATCCTCAAATTAGAAATTTTAATATCTTTAGTAGCTGCATTTTTATCTTCTTGTATCACATTTGATATATGATCCTTAGCGGTGAATTTCGCTCTAAAAGTATACTTAGTTCCAGCATCAAGTCCAGATAAATCAAAAGCTCCCATATTTACTAAATCGAGTTCATTATCTTTATGAACAAATGTGACTAATGGATCTTTACTAAAACTATCATCTCCGGATTCAGATTCACTTTCATCACCACTTACTTTGAAAAATATATCAACTTTATCTCCATTTTTAGGCTTATAATAATTCACAAAATTTAAATTTAATTTTATTTCATTAAAAACATCATCTACTAACTCAAATTTAAAAACATCAAACTTATTATCATAAATTTTTTCCATCTCGTTACATTTAAACTGATTTTCTGAATTTCTAGTAGTAGTAGTAACCCCATCTGTAGTTCCATTTTCCTTCATCTTATACGAAAATTTCAATTTATAAACTCCGAAATCTTCAAACTCTATCTCAAATTTGTTATTTGTTTTAAAATCATTAGTTATTGATGTAGTCTTATTCGATGACCTCTTAAATTCAGGATTTTTACTTTTAGAAGATGAATTCTTCTCCTTTGTATAACTAAGCGATTCAACCTTATCATTAAAATCATAATCATAAGGTGCATACTCAACACTTGTCTCAACCTTTTTCTCATTTATCTTCTTAAAAACCACATCAACAATTTGAAGTGAATCCTTTTCCATTGACACTCTATAAAACTTCTCTTGGAACAAAGCCCCATCTTTTGTTACAACGATTTTAAAATCATATTGCTTTTTCTCCTCTTGCGTGGAACTTGAATCATCTTGACCTCCTCCACTACTGTTAACTTGATCTCCTTCATCCTGACTTCCCTCTCTTGATCCCGAAGCTCCATTAACAACAGATGAAATATTTTCAATCTTCAATTTTCGCTCTATTTTGTTCTCAGTTACATCTTCTCCCTCTCTTGATGAAACTTCCATATCATTTAACTCCTCATCGTTAAATGTTATAGACTTATAAGCCTCATCTTTTTCACCATATTTTTTAACAAAAATTTCTATTCTATCATTCTCATTTTTTTCAAACCTAGTTTTATTTTGATCAAAATTAAATTTAAATTCCAAACTTTCATCACTTAACACCTTTACTCCAAAATCAATTTTAGGTAAAGAAACAGTATGAGTTAAATATTTAGAAAGCTGTTTACCCCCAATAGTATAAATTAACTTGATATCATATTTTGTATCATACTTAGGAAACGTAATATCCAACTCTTTTTTTGTCAATAATTCATCTACACTTAAAGTACTGTCTTTTAAAATATCCTCTGAATAGTTATCTTTTGAGCTCTCTTTTATGTAAACTTTCAAATTATCTCCTTCAGAAAATGAAATATCCTCACCATCAAAATTCCAACTAAGCTTTGAGATATTTTCATTTCCATCAGTAAAAACTAAATCCTTTATATCAAATTTTTTCGTTTCAAACTCACATCTATTCTCATCCATAGCTAGCATATCTTTTCCAAATTCATTAAAACTTTCAACAACAAGTTGAACTTTAACATAATATTTTGTCGAAAACTTAAGTTTATTAAATACATATTCTTTATTTTTAATAATCTCTTCCTTACCATCAAATGAAACAATCGGATCTTTACTATAATCAAGATTCCTATCTTCTTTAATGTAGATATTAACTTTACTATTTTCAGTTAACATTTCCTCATTCAGATAATTCAAAGTAAGCTTAGCCGATGAAGATTTTATATCTTGTATTTCAGGAATTGCTCCCCCACTTTTTAAATCACAGTAAAAGAAATCACTATAAATTACATTTCCTTTCAAGCGATACGCTATTTTGAAATCATACATTTCTTCAAACACAGGGAGAGAAAATTCTGCACTCTTAACATCTTTATCTGATGAAAAAATTGGCTTTTTCGAAAAATCATTGTCACTTAATTTCTTTAAAAATATCTCAACCTTATCATTTTCTCCAAAATCTACTGTTTCAGGATTTGTTTTCCAATTAACCTTCAATAGCTTATTTCTAACTACTCCCTCCTCTGCTCCCTCTATTTGAATATCAAATATTTCAAAATCAGATGTTTCAAAACTTTCCTCAACAGAATAATAATCCCCTTGTATTTTGCTTAATTCTAATTTCAACTGATACTTTGTTGAATGTATTAGTGAATTAATTTCAAAACTTGTAATCTCTGATAAATCTGCCTCATCTTTACCATGAATGACAGAAAATATAGGAGTTTCTCCTTGACTTCCATTCTCTTCATTAATCAAAATCAAACTTATGTAATCTCCAAATGTAAATTCAATGTCTTCCGGATATACCCAACTAAATTTAGCTGAATTGAAATTCACATTATCAATCTTTAATTCCAAATCATATGCTCTCGATTGTTTAACTACTTTATTTTTAGAATATGCACTAGAAAATCCCAAGCAATTTACCACAAACAAGAGTAAAAATATTGAATTTAAAATTTTTAAAGCTCCATTATTCAAATTAATTCCTTCCTTTCCTAAATTCTTAAAATAATTGTTAAATCGTAAAACTGTTTGAAATTTTTCCTATTTTTGTGCAATACTAAATCCAAAGTACTTAAAAGGAGAGTTCAATAATGAAATCACGACGCTTAATATTAGGGACATTTATTGTAACACTTACTCTTTTCTTAACTTCATGTTCTAATGCTCCTAAAACAAAAAGAACAATAATTGGTGAAATAGAACCAAATTCCCAAATAACACAAGATTTTTCAAAGTTTTCTGGCACTGAATCCTATAAATTCACAATTTCAAAAGAATCTACTCTAAAATCTTCATTAAAACTTAGAACAGGTAAAACATATATAACTGTTGTAGATGAAGATGGTAAAGAATATTTACATATAAGTTCTTCTTCAGAAGAAGAAGTTACTCTTAAACCTAACAGTGAAAAAATATACTACATAGATTTAAAATACGATAATGGTATTGGTACATACTCATTTGAACTTAATAATTAAAATCTTTAATATTTTTTAAAATTAAATAAATTAATATTCATTTTTTATAAAAAAAACTTTTGGCAAATACTTGCCAAAAGTTTTTAAAATAATTTATATTTAAATAACTTTGATAAAAACGTTCCTTTTTGTTCCTCTATATTTTTTAAAGGGCTAATTCCATTTTTTAAATCATTAACAAGATTATAAAACTTTCTATATTTAAATGATTGATTATCAAAAAGTTCTACTTCACCAATCTCAGATATTGTTATTACCATCTTACCATAATAAGATCCATTAACATGCTTAAGTTTTTTATTTAAGTTTCTAAATTTAGAACTAATATCATATGTAAAAAACTTTATATTAGAAATGTATTTTAAATTTCTTGTGTTAACAAAGGATTCATAGCTAATAACTAATTCATCCAATCCTATAATGTATTTTTCATTGCCATTTTTATCTAAAAGAGTTATTCCTTGCTCATATAAACAGATTGTACCTTCTCCAACAAGAAATGGTATATTAAAAATAGCACTAATCATCGAAATCTTAGATCCCAATATATTATGTTCATACAATGTAGTCAACTTGATACCTCCAATTTCAACTATCTTTTAAAATAAAATACTTTATTTATTCTATCACAGAAATTATCTATTTTACTCCCATCATTTGTTATTTTAAATCTTTCAAGTACACATACCATTTTGAAACTAGATATAAATATAACAAACAACATAATAATAACTAAAACTTTAATAAAAGGAACATTTAATATATAAAATAAACTCGTTATCAAAAGAATCCATATTCTCTTTAAATCAAAACACATTTTTAAAGAATTTCTTGCATTATCAATATGCTCCTTAAAATATAAATCGCTACTATCAAAATCCATAGCCTTATCTATACACGCAATAACATTATAAGTATCATTCTTATCTATGTTATAAAGATATCCATCCTTTGATTTATAAGAATAATTAATACCCTTCAAAAAATATATAATTGAAATTATTCTATTGACATTTTTATACTGTTCAGTATCAGACATAAATTCTTTAAAAATACTAATTGCACTATCATACTGATTGTTGTGTAATAAAATATAAGCATGGGATTCAAGTATATATCTGCTTTCACAATCTAATTTTAATGCATACGAAATATATTTATTAGCATTTTCTAAATCCCCTATATCTATATATACATTAGCTAAATAATAATAATATTTAACTTCTGATTCATTTAACAATATAGATCGTTTATAATAGAATACACTTTCTTCTTTATCACCATTTAAGTCATGACATAAAGCTATTAAAAACCATATTAAATCCTTTTTTTGATATATTTCTCCTATTTTATTTCCAAGTTCTATTGCTTTTTCATAATTTCCATCGTAAATTATCTTTCTAAGGTTATATGTTAATTCTTTAAAATCACTTTGAAAATTTAAATCTATAGTTGAATTATCCTCTTTAAACTGCTCAATGCAATTAAAATTATTATTTTTTATATCTTCTAAGTATTGTTTACCTAATTTATGATCATAAAATTCATCTTCTTCAAGAATAGTAATTAATTGTTGTAAATTATATAGCTTGTACTCCAAATCAGGTGCATTTAATCTACTTATTAACCTTATTTGTAATAATCTTAAATTAATTAATTTTCTATCAGTATAATTCTTTAATTTTTTGTTATTCTTTTTCATAAGATCACCTTTTAATTTTAAAATAATCTAATATAAAGGACGGAGTAATGTGAAAATTACAAGTAAAAATATATTATTAAAATTTTGTTGTGTAATACTAATTTCTATAGTCTTAGGTTTTGCTATCCTATTTTCCCTATCAATATCTAAAGATAGTGAAATCACATTTCAAAATTTTATTAATTCATATACCTCAAAAGATATTGAACAAGCCAATAAATATTTATTAAATATCTCTATACCAAATATAAATCATGTGTTTGATAATGTATTAAGTCAATCAGACAATGAGAGTAAAATGGAAATAATTAGCGAAATACAAAATATGATGTTCAACATAGATTACGAAATATTATCCTCAAAAACATTTTTTAACTCATCAACACTTAAAATAAGATTTACATATTACGATATAGCTAAGCACATAATAAACTTTTTTAAAAATGATCCATCTTTTCCAGATGATGAAAATAAATACGAAATTTTTTTAGAATCGTTAAAATCTACAAAATATAAATTTTCCAGCATATTAGATATACAATTATCTAAAAAAAATAATCAGTGGTATATAATAGTTTCAGACAAACTTTTAAATATATTGACATCTGGTATCTATAAAAATTTTATAACATAAAAGGAGAATTCAACTTAAAATTGAATTCTCCTTTCTTATTTTGAATATTTAACTATAACATTAATTATATTTTTAATTGGATTATCAGAATTTATATTCATATTGTTTATATACATCTCTCTATTATCATAAACCTTATTAATTAAATTATTTAATTCATCAAAACTCTTTATATCTTCTTCCTCTATAAATTCACTAAATCCCCTGTCAAAAAAAGACTTTGCATTTAAAATTTGATCTCCTCTACTAGCTCGTCTTGATAATGGAATCAGTATGTTAGGTTTTCTTAACGCAAGTATTTCATATATACTATTTGATCCCGCTCTTGATATTATTAAGCTACTTATTTTAAATAAATGAGGTAATTCAGATTTAATATATTCATTTTGAATATATCCTTCCTTATTATCTAAACTGTTATCTAGATTATTTTTGCCACAAATGTGAATTATATTAAATTTAACCAAAAGTCTATCCAAATTCTTACGTATTAAATTATTTATAAAAGTAGAACCTTGACTTCCTCCCATTACAAGTATAATAGGCTTATTATTCTTAAATTTACAAATTTCTTTCCCCTTTATTTCACTTCCTAAAAATAGTTCTTTCCGTATTGGAGTACCTGTAAGCTCAATTTTTTTACTTCCAATATATCTCTCCGTTTCTGGAAAAGTCGTACATATAGTTTTTATAAAAGGCATAGCAATTTTATTTGCAAGTCCTGGAGTGATATCTGACTCATGAGAAACAATAGGAATTTTATTTATAAATGCCCCTAATATTACAGGTATAGCAACAAATCCACCTTTTGAAAATACAATATCAGGTTTTTCATCTCTCATTATTTTAACTGCCTCAAAAACACCCTTAACTATTCTAAAGGGATCTTTAAAATTATTCATGTCAAAATAACGTCTGAGCTTACCCGTACTTATACCATAATACTTAATTTTATGTGCCTGTATTAGCTCTTTTTCTATCCCAGTCCTGCTTCCAATATAAACAATATCATATCCAATTTCCTTTAATTTAGGTATTATTGCAATATTTGGAATAACATGGCCTGCCGTCCCACCACCAGTTAATATAATCTTCTTACTCATCTAGAATACCCTCTTTATATTAAAATAAATTCTAATTTAATCTTAGTTTAAGGATAAATATCAGAAAAATGAATATCTACTTTAACATCAATCTCATCATTTATCAATATATCCTCCTCAATTGTATCAAAATTATTGTCTACAATAGATCTATCAAATGTTAAAATAAATTCTGTCCCAATTCCAATATCACTATTAACAACAATTTTACCTTTCAAAATGTCTACAAATCTCTTAACTATAGATAATCCTATTCCACTTCCCTCTGCACCACGACTTAAAACAGAGTTAACCTGACTAAATTTATCAAAAACACCATCTAATTTATCTTTAGGTATTCCTATCCCTTGATCTCTTACTTTCAATACAAAATTATCACTATTTATAATCAAATTAACATAAACCATCTTATTATTTGGAGTAAATTTAATTGCATTAGATAATAAATTAAGTAAAATTTTCTCGTACATATCCTTATCAAAAAATAAATATTCTTCCTCTACATTTGGTTCAAATATAACCTTTATGTTCTTTTTATGATTAGCATGCAAATTTATCGATGTAACTATGTCTTCTGTTATAATTACTATATCAAAATAACTCATAACAGGTAACATATAACCAGATTCAGCTCTCGATAAATCCAAAATATTATTGATGAGTTTTAACAATCTTGAGCTATTTTTATTCATCATACTCAAATATTTTTTCATGCCCATCGTCAGTTCGTTTTTACACAAATTTTCAAGTGCCTGAAGAGATGATTTTATTAAAGTAATAGGTGTTCTTAATTCATGAGATACCATATTAAAAAAATCATCCTTCAACAACTCTTGAATTTTAAGCTGAGTTATATCTGAAAATGTAATTATATTATGATATTTAAGCTTAGAATTTTCATGATAATCTATCGTGTTCAGTGTTATTTGAAAATATTTTTCAATATTATATTCAATATTCTTAAATAAAAATTGCCCCGTCCGCTTTTCATTCTTACATTTAATATTTTTCAAAAATTCTCTAATATCAATAAAATTATTTCCTATAGATTCAACCTTATAATTATCCAAAAATTTTAAAGATAAAAATTCTCTTGCTGTAAAATCAAAAGTGTTTTTATAGACATCATTACAGTAAATTTCAGAAAACATATTATCTACTACTATGATTCCTTCATGCAAATTGTTAATTATATTATTTATATGTATAAATTGATTATGTTTCTTTTTATTCAATCTATGCTTTATATCAATGAGACCCTTCATATCAACAATATAATTTCTCATCGCTTCATTATTTTTACTTAAATCATTATAAGCCATATAAATGTCCGTTATATCCGTCAATATGTAAATATTTCCTATTATTTCCCTACCATATAACTTATGTTCATAAATCCCAAGCTTAAAAAATAATTCTTTACGCTTAAAAACTCTCTTAAAAACAACAGTCTTCATATCATAGTTCAATATATTCCTTGGCATTTTGCTCGTTAAATCAAAATTTTTCCCATCAATAAATTCATCATATATTCTTACTTCAAACGCACTAATAAAATCAATTATACTTTTATCTCTTAAAAAATCCTTATCAAATGAAAATGATTCATAGGCCCTTTTATTATACGATCTAATGATATTGTTAAGATCTGTAACCAAAACAATATCGTTAAACGAATTAATAATGTCAATCTGCTTATCAAGCTCATATATTTCCATAAAATCACCTTTAAAATCTATACTTTAATAAAAAATACTTTATCGTCTCACTAAAATTATAATTATCTATCTTAACTTCATATAAAACATCAATAAAAAATTGACTGTTCATATTACATCTTCCAGAATATAGTTTCTCGAGATCAACTCTTGAATAATAATTACTAAATGATTTATCAAATTCATCAGCATATCCAAAATAAACAAAATCAAAAATTTTGTTATCCCTCGAAATTAATTTCATAGAAATATAATTCCTATTTTTACCAATTCTTTTGATGGAATATAATCTTAACCTTTTATCACCAATAATTGGTTTTGGATTTGATTTTCCAAATGGCTCAAGTTTGTCCAAATCTCTGACAAAATCATAATCTATATCCTGAATTGGACAAAAGATATCAATATACACAGTATTTAAATACTTCTCCTTATCAATTCTATTTGATGAATTCAATCTATCTCTAAATAAATTTATATTTTCTTCTCTAATAGATAATCCTGCAGCCATAGGATGACCTCCAAATGTCTCAAGTATATCTCGATTTTCAGAAATTAAATCAAAAATATTTATTCCCTCAATTGACCTAGCCGATCCTTTACAAATTTCCTCACCTTTTGTTAAAACAATTGTAGGCTTATAAAACCTTTCCTTAATCCTTCCAGCAATTATACCCGCTATGCTTTCATGAATATTTTCATTATAAACAACAATTATATCTGAATTGAAGTATCCTTCATCCATAACTATATTTAAACACTCAATAAAACCATCCAAAGTCATAGACTTCCTTCTATCGTTTAAATCCTTTATTTCTGATGCGAGTTCATAAACCTTATCATTGTCATCACACAATAATAAATCTAGTCCCTTCATACCACTCTCAAGCCTTCCAAGTGCATTCAAACAAGGACCAATTATATAACCTATCTCATACGAAGAAATATTTTCTCTTGATATAGAATTTATATCAATTATAGCATTCAAGCCAATATTATTTGTTGATCTTAATAACTCAATACCCTTCTTTGCTAAAAATCTATTTTCATCTTCCAAATCAACAACATCACAAATAGTTGCAATAGCAGTTACCTCTATCAAATCATCTATCTTATATTCTAACCCAAACTTCTTATATAGCTCAGAACAAAGCTTAAAACAAATACCAGCTCCACAAAGTTTTTTAAACTTATATGCACACTCATCTTGCTTTGGATTTAAAATCGCATCAGCATCAGGCAAAACCCTATCACAATTTCCATCTTCACCGTGTATAATTTGAATATCATGATGATCCGTAACAATTACAATTAAATCATTCTCTTTTGCAAACTTTATAACATCAATAGCAGCTATACCATTATCACACGTTATTAAAACCTTAACTCCATCATTTTTAGCCTCACTAACTATCTTTTTATTTATTCCATAACCGTCTTTAACCCTATCAGGTATTACAAAATCAGCATCAATTCCAATATTCTTAAAAGTTGTATATAATATGTAGACACTAATTATACCATCAACATCATAATCGCCAACAATTCTTATCTTATCTCCACTTTCAATTAATGAAATCAAAATATCAATAACCTTTTGAAAATCTTTTAATTCAAATGGATCATTTAATAAAACCTCACTCGGATACATATAACTTCTCATATCATCAAAATTTTTAAAATCTCTATTAATGAGTATCTTTAAAAGCTTGCTAGATACTTCAAGCTTTTCTATCCCTTCTATTAAGGTATTTCTATTTCTCAAAATCCACCGCTCTAACATACATTCCTCCTATTAAAACCATACTGCAATTCTACCACACAAACTAATTTTTTTAAAATATGTTGAATAATTTCTAATTTACTTGAAATAATTAAATTATGTATAAATTAGGAGGTGTTATTATGTTCGACTCAATCGACGATTTATTAAATTACATAAGATCTAATGATACAGACTTATCAGTTACCTATGATATTTCAAGTGGAAATCTATTAGTTATGAACAATGTAACAAATCAAATTTTATTTAACCAATCTTTAAATTACGAAATTGGAGAATTCAAAACATCAATAGAACCATTATTCACTCATTTAAATTGTGATGTTGTTTATGTAAAAGATACACTCACATAAAAAAAGAAAGCTTTATTATAAAGCTTTCTTAAAATACCATCATATCTAAATAATTTCTTATCCAAGTTCATAAAAACTTGCTAGTTCATCATTCTCTAATTGTTCCATATATTTATTCCTTAACTCTTCAGCTAGTGAATCATTCCCCGCATATTCTGCTTCTAATATTTGTTTATCTAATTTTCCAGTCTCTTCACTGTAATATCCATCTTTTACCCATAAATCAATTGCGTATAAAGTATAATCTTTAACAATTTCTGCTTGTACTGATTCAGAATCAATGTTTTGTGTAAACCTATCAGCTTTAGCTTGATCTATATATCCTTCACTCAATAGATGATCCACAGCATCTTGATAATACGTATCATCATAAAGATCAAAAACCACTCCATCTTTTTCTAATTGTTCCATATATTTATTATTTAACTCTTCAACTAGTGCATCATTCTCTACATATTGTGCTTCTATTAACTGCTTCTCTAATTCCCCAGCTTCCGCACTATAATATACTTCTTTTACATATGAATCAACTGCATATAAATTATACTCTTTAATAATTTCCGCTTGTACTGATTCAGAATTAATATTTTGTATAAACCTATCAGCTTTAGCTTGATCTATATATCCTGCATCTAGCAATTCTTTTATAATCTCAGAGTAAGTAGACTCATCATATTCATAATAACCTTCATATTCATAATAATCTCCGTCTACACTATCAAAGTCCATATAAACTTCTTATAAATTTTGTTGTTGTGTATTGTCTGTTGTTGCCATTGATTTTATACTTCCTACTCCAATTGTTAACAATGCCCCTAAAACCACCGCTGATACTATCTTCTTAATCTTATCTTTTAACATATTAATCATCTACTAAAAATTATTTATATATTGTTTTGCTTGTTCTATTTAATGTTTTAATTATATACAAATATAAAATTTTGAAATAGTATCTTTTAATGAGAAATCATTAAATTAATTGTATCTTTTCCTATAAAAAATATAGAGCAAATGCTCTGCATTTGCCCTATAGAACTCTATAACAAACAAGTTTCAAACTTCTATGAAACAAAATACTTTATATCTAAATTTATATAATTTCACTAAACCATAAAACCTTCTAAATTTTCTAATTTTATAGCCTCTATAGATATCATATCTTCTTTTACAGTCGATTTATCATCTAGTAAATCTCCATTTTCAATCTTGACAATATTATTAATCCTACACGCTATACCTTTATTCTTATCTGTATTAAAAGCATAAAAATTAATTGATGCATATCCATAACAACCATTATAAAAATCTTCCTTATTATTAATTTGATTGTTAAATTCATCTAATATAAATGGCTTATTAGCACTACTAGCATACATAAAATAACATCCTTCGTAAACCTCATCTGATCTTTCAATATCGCCATCTCTTAATGGCATTTTAAGATCTAAATCCATATTGTAATTTAAAATACTTATCCCTATTTCCTTTGCATTTTTCATAGCCTGTCTAATATCATTCAGTGTCCTTTCATCTGATTTTGGTATTAATAAACATACTGAATATTCAGGATTACTATTAATAATTCTAGGTTCCCATAAATACACACAATTAAAACGAACTTTTCCTGTGACTACCTCTGTACTCAAATTGTCCATAATATCAATCTCTCCTAAATAAATCATTCATTAAATACATTATTTTTAAAAAACTTCAATCAATTTTACATTATTTAAAATAAATTATTTCTAGAACATTATTAAAATTATATTAAACCAAGAATTCAATATTAAATGAAAAATATCCTTTAAAAAATAATAAGACACAAGAATTAGGTCTTGCGTCAAAAATTACAATTATATAAAATTATATAAGCTAGCGGCCTCAAGTTTTTTCCTTATTTCTCTATAAAATACACTTGCTATTATTATTACAAAATCATCCTTTATTTTTTTAACTCCCTTTATAGTATGAATTATCTTTCCCATATGAAAAAGTCCTTGTTTAAATACATTCTCTTCCATAAAACATATGATTTTATTTTCATCTATAAATGGTTTAACACATAAATCAAAATAATCATCTATTCCATATATAACAACATTTTTATTGTATATTCTCTTAATCGTATTACACTCAATCAAGAAAATCCCATATTTATTTCCATATCTATCATTTAAAATGATATTGTTAACAACATCATATCCATTAAAATCCTCTTTTTTCCAGATACTAACTTGTCTTTCATCTGGTGTGTATTGATCATTATGTTTTCCAAGTTTAACATAAACCAATATAAATCTCGATATCTCCATCGCACTACTTAACATTCTAATACTTTCTTCTCTTGACCTATATTCCAATACATTTGAAAAAATTGTTAAATCATATAGTGCTAAATGGTTTTTAAAGAATCCCTCTAAATCTTGCCTATATATATTATCATAAAAGATATCATGATAGGTTTGTATACAAGAACTAGTGATATTTTCTATTCCGTCTATCTTAATATTCCATAAGTCAGGCCTTCGAACCTTTCCTATATTGTCTCTCTCTAATAATTCTCTACACAAAATGCCCCAACGTCCAAATCCAACATTAACGTCTAATATCTTTACGGGATTCACTTTCCTAATTATTTCTAAAACATCTGTTATGTTTAAGTGTGAATATATGTACATTCTTCTTATTTCACCCCTACTGATTATTATCTTAATAGTTAGTATTTGAGTCTATACTTAATTTTATACGAAATATACCAATAAAAACAACATCTATTTATAATTATATTATGATATAATCTTAAGAAAATTATATTTGAGGTGATTACTTTGGTCAATGTTTTATTCATATGTTTAGGTAATATTTGTAGATCTCCAATGAGTGAGGCCTATATGCGACATATCATCAAAAAAAATAATCTTAGTGATAAAATCAACGTATCATCTAGGGCTACATCTGGATACAATGTGGGAAATCCTCCTCATCATGGTACTCAAACGATCCTTAAAAAATTAAACATAGACTTTTCAAACATTGTATCTGAGAAACTTACAGAAAAAGATTTAAATACAAACGATTATATAATTGTTATGGATGATTCAAATATGAATGATGTCATGAACATAAATCCTAATATAAAAGTGTATAAATTAACAGATTTTATTGAAAATACATCACATAAATTTATTCCTGATCCTTATTATACAAGAAATTTTGATTTAACATTTGAACTCGTTAAAGCTGGATGCGATTCTCTATTAAAACACATTATAAATAACAACAAACTATAAAAAAACCTTCACACTAAGTGAAGGATAATATATTTATAAAATCGTTAATATTTTGTTTATACATATAAATTTCTGATATCTTACTATCTAAATCAACTTTTCTACCACTATAATGAATATTTTTGTATTGAGTATTAAACCATTTAAACATGCGATTATTAAGTCTAATATAATTAAATAACATCTCTATATGTTCATTAATATTTCCTTCAAAGTTACTCAAAAAATTTATAATAAATGTTTTAAACTCATCCATATTAATATTGAATATTGCCTTCTCAGATAAAATACCTATGTCCTTAATAAATAAATCAATAGATGCATTATAAAAATTTATAATATAACTTCTATCATTATTAAATATAAAAGACTTATTCGATAAATTTCCATTTATAAATCTTATATTTTTATGGTTACTAACGTAATTTTTAAACTTAGAGCTAGTGAAAAACTTTCTAATTTTTATTAGCTCATCCTTCATGTAAGTTTTATTTTCAAGAAATAAATCATCAAACCTATCCTTATTGTACTTATGCAAAATGAAAATTTCTATGTTTTGTATGTTTAAAAGATATTCATCTATTTCTTTTACCTCATCACCTATGGTCAGTAACTTTACATCTTCTTTTAAATTAAAATTATACAAATCTTTAAGAATATCCTGAGATCCATTGTAAAAATTAATTAAAATATCTTTGATAGAATTAATATTAAAATCTAGCCACTTAATATATTCCCCGTTGGGATAATTAAATACAACATAATAATGCCCTGTGGACTTATCTATAAAATATTTATTACCCATAAAAAAATGCATACCTTGAATTGATCTATTTATGGAATTTATATTCTGTAAAACATCAAATATCTGAATATATTTTTCTACATCCCTCTCCAAAATTTTAAATATCAAATAATTATTTCCATTTTGATCAATTATAAAAAATCCATTTTTATACGGGTAACATTCATTCACATCTATTCCTATAACACTATTTAAAAAATCATAAGACAAATTATATTCATTTAAATCCAAAATATCTATATCTTGATTAATCATACAAGACTCTCTCCATCCTTAATTAAGACGTCACCAAAATCACACTCTCTAGAATAATCAGATAATTCACGCCCTAAATCTCTATATCTTGATATAACTTTTACAAATTCATATGGAAAACTCGTGCAAGCCAAAATAAAATTATAACTATTAATCCCAAAATTCTCTTTGCTACAAACATAAGAACACATTTTAATAAATTCAATGTTTCTATTTGATCTTTTCAATCTGGTAAAAAACTTCACATAATCATACTCTAAAATATTTTCACAAAAATTATTAATATTTCTTACATATATTTTAGAATCTGAATCAACACAAAAATCATTAATATTCACATTATAAACGCAAATTTCTTTATTTCTTATACTTCTTAATATCATGTTTTCATAATTATTTTCATGTATTATATCTAATATTTTCCTTATTCTATATAATATCTTTTCACCAAATCGTGCTACATTTTCTTCAAATTCATTTCTTGAATTAAATCTATATCTCTCAATATCTTGACTTAAAAACATTTCTGAAATCTTAAAATTTTCTACCATCTTATTAATCAAATTAGTTAAAGGTATTGGACATCCCCTCAAACGTCCATGTAAATCAGAAAGTATATTAATATGCTCAAAAATACCTCCTTCCGTGTAATCCTTCACTCTATTTTTTTGAAATTCTTCAAACTCATATATTTTTTTTGAGATAGCAAAACTTTTCAAACTCATAAGAACTCCTACAAAACTATTTAAAAATTATACTTCTTATAAAATTCGTCCTATCATCTTTATCATTTTCAGATCTATTTAAACGTTTTAAAAATTTCTCATTATCCCACCCAATACTCTCTCTATAACGCTGAATACCTATTTGCCAAAAATCATTTGGAAACAATATAAAAGAAAGTGTAAGCAAAATTTCACGTCTAGGTAAATACTTAACATCTCTATAGGAATTAATCACCATATTAAATTTATGCTCATTCCAATTACCGAGCTTCAAACATCTATTAATAAAACTTCCTAAATCATGAAGATAAGTATCTAAAATTACATAATCAAAATCTATAAAATAAATTTTCCCTTTTGAATCGATCAATAGATTATGATTTGCCAAATCATGATGACAAATATAACCCAGTTTAGAATGCTCATTTATAATTTTTTCGTACTCAAACTTATACAACAATTCAATACTTTCCTTGGCTAAATCAACATTTTTATTCACATTTTCCAAATAAATTTTATCAAATGTGTTTAAATCATTTCTATCTTGTAATAACTCTTTAAATGAAATAATATCACTAAGCTTAGAATTAAAAAGATCAATCCACTTCATCCATCTAGAGTCTGGCAAAATATTTTGTGAGGGCTTATATCCTTTTGTGTAATTATGAAAATTAGCAATATTTTGTGATGCTCGTATAACATCATAATAATTGCTATAATTTAATTCACGGCTTTCTAACCACTTGGTCATATAAAAATAAACACCATTAAGCTCAATGTATTTCCCCTCTGAATACGTTTCAATTATACTCAAAACATTATCAAATTCTTGTTTTTTTAAATAATCCAAAACATCCAATATATATTTGAATTTACTAAATTTATATTTACATTGCTTTAAACAAAAATTTCCCTCAACCGCCGATATCTTATAAATATTTTTGAATTTTATTATATCAAATATTGTTATGTCATAATTTTCTTCTACTAACCTCTTCAAACTACTTATATATTGATCCATGAATAGCCTCTCTATAATTTAAGTACATATTAATATATGAAAATTTAATATTAATTGTTACTTAGCAGATACCAAATAAAAGGTGTATCAAATTAAATTTGATACACCCTTAAACTATTCTTTAAGTGGTAAAGTAAAAATATTGCTGAAATTCTTGCTGCTATCTTCTATTATGTTCATATTGCCAAACACACCTATCTTATTAAAACCAATATCTGAAATAGTTTTCCCAATACTTTTAATATCTTGAATCGTTGTTGACTTAATCTCATCGATCATATTTTTAAATTCTTTCTTAGTCATCCCTATCAAATAATTATGTACTTCTGTTTTTGCTCTATCAATTTCATCGCAAGTATTTGCAAGAGATGAAATAGTTATTATCTTATATTTTTCAAGTAATGATTCAGTTATATCTATTTCACTTAAATAATTACCTATATTATTTACAACTTTTATTTGTTCCTTCAATACCGGAGAAAATCCTGCAACAACAGCAAATGTTCCTTGAGTTGTAGCCAAAGAATTTACCTGATATGCACCATTCTTAACCCTCATATTCCTATACAAATATTCACCCAAAACTGACTCTGCAACTAAGAACTTAGGTGTATAATTTCTACCACTAGCCTTAAAATTTAATAATGCATACAATGTCACATTTGGAGATGGAGCTTTTATTGATATTCTTTCCCTTACTGCATCAAATTTATATTTATATTTCCTATTTGTATTATTCCTCAAATTAGGTAATAAATTTGACTCCAAATTCTTTTTAACAAGCTTATAATTCTCATTATTAGAAACAACTCCGATTTTTAAATTGTTTATATTAAACACCGTATTACTAACATTTTGAATTTCCTTGTTAACAGTATGTATAAAATCGTGATCCTCTCCATATTTCCCAAATACATTGATTAAAAATTTTATATAAGGCAATCCCTTCACATAATTTTTATATTTTCCCCCATCATAATTTGATCCATCAATTTCATAATAAACGATGCTAGGATTAATTAAATTTGACTCATAGTAGAATTTCAATCTATTAAAATTATTTTGTAATAAATCTACATTTTTAAAATTTATGTTGTTTATAAACTCATTTAATAACTTTACAGATCTATCTAAATTATTTTTAGTAGTATCAAATGATATCCTAAAGGTTGGATTATAAATATTCCCATCAAAACAATTTAAATTTTCCTCTAATGTTATATTAAGATTAAATAGTGTTTGTTTAATATCACTCATCAATTCTATATTTGTTTTATCATAAGTACCAAATCCTTCTTTCATCAAATCAGAAAACAAAGCTAAATAATGTAGTTTACTCTTTGGAACTGTTCGCGAATCAAAGTTAAGAGATACATTTATAAAATCATTTTCACCGATTTTTCCCCAAACATATTCATAAATTCCATTCTTACTTTGAACCTTAGCGTCACCAAGCTTATTGTGTTCATTTTTAAATGGATTAGATAACTTTTCAAGTACAACCATAGAATCTTCTTGCTCAATCCATGAATTAAAATCATTTGTTTCATTAATCAAATTAACTTTTTCATTTTCACTCATAGATTCCTTATAATTATTAAGACCTTCTCTTAAGATTCTCTCCTTCTCTTCAATTATTCCAAAATCAGGCTCAAGTGTTACAAAAGCTGAATGCTTATTATTTATAAAATGCATATCAATTATGTTAATAAAATCTTCTACTCCATATTCTTTTAGATACTCCAAGTTCTCATAAAATCTAATACTATCTATGATATCTCCACCTGATGACCAAGCATTTATCACATTCCACATAACAAAACTATCAGGCGTATCCGTTATCTTCCTATTTATGATATTGCTCGTTATATTATAATAATTCTCCAAGTACTCTTCATTTAAAATATTATCCCTAAAATTCTCAAGTTCTCTATAAATAAATTTTTCAAACTCTTCCCCAAACTCTTGCTCCGAATTAGCAGAGAACATTACGTAAGATTGTTTCGACCCAACATTTCTAAAATCAATTGAAAAATCCGTTCCGATATTCATCTCATTAAACCGCTTTTCTATTCCAGAAAATTCCGCACCCATCATTGAAACCAAAAACTTAATAGCAAAGCTTTCTCTCACATCATTAATACTTCCTGTAGCAAAAGAATTAATAAAGATGTGCTTATTGTTCCTGTTTTCCCTCTCTGGCACAGGATATTTCAAATTTGTATAAACCTTCTCACTTAAATTGTCACTGATATTATATTCTTGAATCTGTTCTTTTCTATCGTGCAAACTTAAATGCTCTTTATCCATAAACTTAAGTACCTCATTAGTGTCAATGTCACCATAGAGTATTACCAAACAATTTGAAGGAACATAATATTTTTTATGCGACTCTAACAATTCTTCTAAAGTTAACTCTGGTATAACATAAGGATCTCCACCACCATTAAATGATCCAGGAGCTCCCTTATATAAACTGTCTACGGCTGCAATTGATTTATAAAATTCATTATTAAAAACATAACCCTTCATCTCATTTAAAACAACACCTGTTAACTTTAATGGAGAATTCATCTCTTCTAACTCAAATCTCCATCCTTCTTGCTTAAAAATATTTTCTTCCTTATATACAATTGGATAAAATAAAGCACTTAAATAATAATCAATAATAGTTTTTAACTGGTTATTATCCCTTGAAGATACGTAATATGTAACATAATTTGTATCCGTTGCTGCATTTATATACTCCAAATTATTCAAATAAAACAATGCAGGGAATACATCTTTGATCGGATATTTCTCAGATCCTGAAAAAAATATATGCTCTAAAATATGATTAGTACCTTTATTATTAACTGTAGGAACTTTAAACGTTATATCAAAAAGTTTTAATTTCGAATCATTTTTTATATGAATAATCTTAGCCCCGCTTTTTTTATGTTCATATAACAAAACCTTTGATTTTAATGTTTCAACATACTCTTCCCTCAAAAGATCATATCCATTTATACTCTTTGAAAATGATATAGCCGATACCGTCACAACACTATTAAAACAATAAATAACTACCATAAAAAATATAAATAAACTTCTACTCACCCTACTATTCAAATTAATTTCCTCCTTAATTTTACTAATAGTAAGTTTTCTCAGTTTTAAAAATTTTTATTATGGTTTCTATAAAAAACTAAGCTATTCAAATTATAAAAATTTGTATCTAATTTTGTATTTTAGTTAATAAGTGTAATTTTATATGCAAAATCATTAACTATTTTGGATATAAAATGTATGCAACCAACCACTTAACTCTTGCAATTTAAAATATTCATAGTATAATTTATTAATAGTTATTTAATATTTTTAACTTAATATTAATTTGGAGGATGTTAAATGAAAAAATTATTATTAGCCACTTCTCTAGTTTCTTCTATGATTATATCGACCTACTTATCTTCAAGCTCTATGATAAGAATCCCATTAGATAAAAATAAAGATATACATGCATACGTTCCACTTCCCAATACTCATAATACAATGGTCTTAAATGCTTATGCTCAAAGAGTAAATCAACAAACAATTCAATCAAATTATCCCAACAAAAAAAACAAAGTAAATAGTAGTATTAATACAAAAAATTAATCTAAAAATGATAGAACGCTGTTAATAAACTTAATTATATGTGCTATATTATTTCCTGTTTTTATAATCCTAGTGTTTTAGATTAAATTTAAATAAATCAATCAATTTTAATTTTTTAATTGTTGTTTTAATGTTATAATTAACTATCCTTTTGATTTAAAAAACATTTTAGGATGGTAAGAAAATGAAAAAATTTGATCATTTATATAGAATAAATAATCCAAGTTTTTTGAAGAAACTTTCAATTGATGAACTTTACTTACTTTCTGATCAAATAAGGGATTTTTTAATTGAATCATTAAGTTCTACAGGTGGACATGTATCTTCAAACCTTGGAGTTATAGAACTAACAATAGCACTACATTATATTTTTAATTTTGAAAAAGATAAACTAATCTTTGATGTTGGCCATCAATGCTATGCTCACAAAATTCTTACAGGTAGAGCAAAATTTTTTAATTCTCTAAGAAAATTTAATGGACTCTCAGGATTCCCAAGAAGAAGTGAGAGTAATTTTGATGTCTGGGAGACAGGACATAGTTCAACATCTTTATCTGCTGCCCTAGCATTTGCAGTTAGCAGAGATTTTAAAAATACGTCAGAAAATATAGTTTCAGTTATAGGTGATGGTGCATTAACTGGTGGGATGGCTTTAGAAGCTCTAAATAATATTGGATATGAGCAAAGAAAACTTATAATCATTTTAAATGACAATCAAATGTCCATCTCAAAAAACATCTGTGCCATAATTCCTAAAAATAGCAATAATAAAGACATATATGACTCGTCATCATACATATCCAATCTTAAAAAAAATGAATCAATAAATTACTCAATTAAAAATTTTTTTCAAAGTATGAATTTGCATTATTCCGGACCAATCGATGGACACAATATCAAAAGTTTAATAAATAATCTAACTGAAATTAAAAATATTTCTAAACCATGTGTTCTTCACATAATCACAAAAAAGGGAAAAGGAATTCATAATGCAGAAAATGATGCTGTAGGATCATGGCATGGTATTGGTCCTTTTGATAAATCTACTGGATTAAAAATTAAATCCAAAAAACAAAATCATAGAGCCTGGGGGGCAGTTATATCAGAAACTGTAGAACATCTTGCAAAAAAGGATAAAAATATCATTTGTATCACACCCGCAATGACTAAAGGCTCTAAGTTAGAATTTTTTAAAAATAAGTTCCCAAATAGAACTTTTGATGTTGGAATAGCAGAACAACACGGGGCAACGTTTTCTGCTGCATTAGCTTTATCAAAACTCAAACCAATATTTTTCGTATATTCAACTTTCCTACAACGTGCGTATGACCAAATAATACATGATATAGCAAGACAAAATATAAATATGGTAATTGCAATAGATAAATGTGGTTTCGCAACAGGTGACGGCGATACTCATCATGGTATCTATGATATTAGCTTTCTTAGACCAATACCAAACATATCAATAGTAATGCCAAAAGATCAAATAGAAGCCCAACACTTATTGCATAATTGTCTCTATAATTATGAAGATAAGGGAATCATATCCTATAGATATCCTCGAGGATATTCTGAATTAACCCATGTTCCGCATTTTAAAAATATCAGGTTCGGTTCATGGACAGTTGAAAAAGAAGGAAATGATTTAGCTATTTTAACCTTCGGTCCAATGCTTGATATTGCCCACGAAATATGCAACTCATTAAAGAGTGAAAATATAAATATTAAAATTGTAAATGCACGTTTTATAAAACCAATGGATGAAGATATGCTTCATGAAATATTTAAATCAAATGTACCAATTGTAACAATAGAAGAAGCATGCAAAATTGGAGGATTCGGTTCAGGTATTTGTGAATTTGCAATTAGGCATAAATATAAGAATGACATCGAAATATTTGGAATTGAAAATAATTTCTTTCATCATGGGGATACCAATAGCTTGAGAAAAATATCTGGTCTTGACCCTGAACTCATAGTAAATAAAATAAAATCACTTGCATACATACACTAACTTATAAGGAGATTTTGAAAATGAAAAATATTTCTATTCTAGGAGCAACAGGCTCCATTGGAATACAATCTCTCGATGTTATAAAGAATAACCCACACAAATTTAAATTAAATTCAATCTCTATCGGTGAAAATATAACTAAACTTAGAGAGATTTTAAAACATTTTTCCCCAGAACTTGTATGCTTAAAAAATAAAGATGATTTTGAGCGTATGCATGCGGAATATCCAAATATAAAATTCACATACGGAAACGAAGGATTATTAGAGATTGCTACATTTAACAAATCAGATACTATTATAAATAGTTTAGTTGGAAATATCGGACTTCTTCCAACAATATACGCAATAGAATCTCATAAAAATATTGCTCTTGCAAACAAAGAAACCCTTGTTACAGCAGGTCACATAATAAATAAAAAAATCAAACAATATAATGTAGAACTTATACCACTTGATAGTGAACATTCAGCTATCTTTCAATGTTTAAATGGAAAAACCCATGAGGACATAAAAAATATAATTTTAACAGCATCTGGTGGGAGTTTTAGAGATAAAACAAGAGAAGAACTTAAAAATGTGACTATTGAAGATGCACTAAAACACCCAAATTGGTCAATGGGGGCAAAAATAACAATAGATTCTGCAACAATGGCAAATAAAGGACTTGAAATAATCGAAGCACACTTTCTATTCAATGTAGATTATCAAAATATAAAAGTAATACTCCATCGTGAAAGTATCATACACTCGATGGTCGAATTTAATGATTCAAGTATAATAGCTCAACTTGGAACTCCAGACATGAGGGTTCCTATTCAATACGCTCTGACATATCCAGATAGAATACAAAATAAAAATTTTAAACCATTAAATTTTGAAGAAATATCCTCATTAAACTTTTCTAAAGTGGATTTATCTAGATATCCTTGTGTAAAAATGGCATTTGATGCTGGTAAACTTGGAGGTACAGCAACAACTGTATTTAATTCTTCAAATGAAGAGGCTGTTAGATTATTTTTAACCAAGAAAATATCATTTTTAGATATAGAAAATTTAATTGAAAAATCTCTATCACATTATGGAGTTATAGAAAATCCAGATTTAAATACCATTATTGAACTAGATAAAGAAGTTAAATCATTTATTTATGAAAAATCAAAAAATATTTAAGGCAGTGCTTTTGCACTGCCTTAAATTCTTTGGTGGCTAGAGCAGGAATCGAACCAGCGACACGAGGATTTTCAGTCCTCTGCTCTACCAACTGAGCTATCCAGCCAAATCAAATACAAACCACAGATATTATTATGCATAATTCCTACATAAAAGTCAATAATCAAAAAACAAAAAACCTCCATTTTTTACAGAAGGTTATTATTTTGAACGATTCAATATATCCGAATTTTTAGGAACATTCAATTCCTTCTTCCTTTTAGTCATTATCCCACCAATTTTTCCTGTTTCACTAGATGTAAGCCCGCTCCATCCGTATTTATCAACTTTATCTTTCAGTCCAAGCTCCTCAGCTATTTCATACTTTAGATTTTCCCTTAATTGCTCTAA
Source organism: Candidatus Arthromitus sp. SFB-mouse-NL (assembly GCF_000709435.1). NCBI lineage: Bacteria > Bacillati > Bacillota > Clostridia > Eubacteriales > Clostridiaceae > Candidatus Neoarthromitus > Candidatus Arthromitus sp. SFB-mouse-NL. Next base: position 525,842 of record NZ_CP008713.1, on the reverse strand, counting down.
TTCAGTTAATTTCTTATTCGACTTCAACTTTTGTTTTATTACCCTTTTTAGAGAACTACTATTACTTATAATAAATCACCTCTTTCAAAAAAAGTATATATTTATATAATAACAGTTTAACCACAACTTATTTCAAATATACTTTATATTAGTTTTTGATTATTAAATTAAATTCATTTATACTATAATAGATATTATATTTTAAATCTGGAGGTTATTTCTATGCGATATAATGTAGCTGTTGTTGGTGCAACAGGAAAAATAGGAAGAACCTTTCTTAAAGTATTAGAAGAAAGGAATTTTCCTGTCAATAATATTTATCTATACGCTTCCAAAAAATCTGAAGGGTCCAAGCTTAATTTTAAAAATAAAGAATATGAAGTTATTGAATTAAACAGAGATAATATTAAAGATGATATAGATTTTGCATTCTTCTCTGCTGGCAGTGATACAAGCCTCAAATTTTCCCATTTATTTGTACAAAAAAATGCTCTTGTTATTGATAACTCTAGTGCGTTTAGAATGGATAAAAATACACCTCTTGTAGTTCCTGAAGTTAATGGAAAAGAAGCTTTGAAAAATAATGGAATTATAGCAAATCCAAATTGCTCAACTATACAAGCTGTCGTAGCTCTTAAACCACTTCATGATAAATTTAAAATAAAAAGAATAATTTATTCAACCTATCAAGCAGTTTCAGGTGCTGGGAACTTAGGCATTAAAGATCTAGATGTAGATATTGAAGTAAATTTAAACAAATTCCAATATTTAATAAAAGGAAATCTGATCCCTCAAATTGATGTATTCACTGATAATGGATATACAAAAGAAGAAATGAAAATGATAAATGAAACTAGGAAAATATTGCAAGACGAATCTCTCAAAATAACTGCTACTTGTGTTAGGGTTCCTATTGAAAATTCACACAGTGAAAGTATAAATGTAGAATTTGAAAATGACTTTACACTAGACGATATTTTAAATGAGCTTAAAAATTTTAAAGGAATTACATTAATAGATGATATTAAAAAAAATAAGTACCCAATGCCAAGATATATTTCTGGAAAAGATGAAGTATTTGTTGGCCGAATTAGACTTGATGAGTCTTGCGACAAAGCAATAAACATTTGGGTTGTTGCTGATAATATTCTAAAAGGGGCTGCCTTAAATGCAGTTCAAATAGCTGAATATATTTTAAATAATAAAGGAGAGTAATATTATGAGTTTATTTATTGGTTCAGGCGTTGCCATTATTACACCTTTTAATGAAAATGGTGATATTAATTTAAACAAATTGGAAGAACTTTTAAATTGGCATGTTAAAAATAACACAGATGCAATTATAATTTGTGGAACTACTGGGGAAGGTTCTACACTCACTGATAACGAAAAGAAAAGATTAATTCAGACAACTATAGAAATTATAAACAAAAAAATCCCAGTAATTGCTGGAGTTGGAACAAATAATACTCAAAAAACTCTTGAACTTTCTAAATTTTCAAAAGAAGTTGGAGCTGATGGACTATTAGTTATAACACCGTATTATAATAAAACCTCTAAAAAAGGATTAATTGAACACTTTAAAACTATAAATGATCATATTAATCTTCCAATTATGGCATACAACGTTCCTTCAAGAACTGGAATGAATATATCACCTGAAATATTACTTGAACTTTCTAAACTTAAAAATGTTACCTCAATCAAAGAAGCTTCTGGAAATATAAGCCAGGCTATACTATATAGAAAGCTTTGTCCTCAAATCGACTTATATTCTGGAAATGATGATCAAATTGTTCCATTTATGAGTATAGGAGGAAAAGGTACAGTTACTGTATTAGGTAATATTCTTCCTAAAGTCGTTCATGATATCACACATGAATATATAAATGGCAATATCAAAAAATCATTAGAACTTCAACTTAAATATCTAAATTTTACAAATTCACTTTTCATAGAAACAAATCCAATACCAATAAAGACTGCATTAAATTTAATGGGTAAAAATGTTGGAGGATTCAGATTACCCCTTGTAGAAATGGATCAAAACAATTTAAACAAATTAAAAGACGAAATGAAAAATATTGAATTACTTTAAAATCTAAAAAACTTTGGAGGAAAAATGTTAAAAATACTTCTAAATGGTATAAATGGACGTATGGGAAAAACAATTGAGGAATTAAGTCACACGTATGATAACTTAGAAATTATATGTGGTGTTGATAATAAACAAAATAATGAAAATAAAGTTAAAACCTATCTTAATATAAATGATGTACAAGAAAAGGTTGATATAATAATCGACTTCTCACATCCAAACTCATTAGATAGCATTTTAACTTATGCCTTAAACAAAAAAATAGGAATTGTAATCTGCACAACTGGTCATACAAAAGAACAATTAAATAAAATAAACGATGCAAGCAAAACAATCCCTATTTTTATATCTTACAACATGAGTATTGGAATAAACGTTTTGCAAAAATTATTAAAAACGGCACTCCAATCACTCTATAAAGATTATGATATAGAAATAACCGAAAAACATCATAACCAAAAACTTGATTCACCTAGTGGAACTGCAATAATGCTCATGGACACAATAAATAATTTTGTGAAGGATAAATTTAATGAAGATGTTGATTTTAATCATGGACGATTGGGTGAAAAGAAACGTGAAAAAAAAGAAATAGGAGTCCATTCAATAAGATGTGGAAACATGATAGGATCACATGAAATTTTATTTGGTGGAAATAATGAAATTATAGAATTAAAGCACACTGCTATATCACGTGATGTTTTCGCACAAGGTGCATTAAAGGCTGCACTCTATCTATTTGGTAAAAATTCCGGAATATACAATATGAACTCGATGTTAAACCTATAAACAAAAAGAGAAGGACTAGTTATTTTAGTCCTCTCTATCTACATAGCCCTTACTCTAAATATAAATCCATTTGCAAAATCTACAATAATACCATTACCTTTATCTATCTTGATAAAATAAGTAGATAACAACCAACAATAAGATGATGTTATTTCAAACATACTACCTACAATAACTCCAGCTAAAGGATTTAAAAAACTTATAGGAGTCGTCAATCCCCCAATTAAACTAAGCTCAGCTGCTAATAAATCAAGTTCAGTTGAAAATTTAGATATCTGATCACTACTAATATACCTTCTATATCCCCACCAGTGCTTTTCAATCCTATCTATATTTGCAATATTCTCATTAAGATTCATATTAGCATAAACAGTTTCTATATGTAAATCTATAAATAGTCCTATACATAAAATAACTATTACACTTCTTAGTAATGGTTTATTCTTCATTTCATCCTCATTTTATTATTAATGTATTATCTATACTTCCATAATAGAGTTTATTTATACAAAAAAGTGGGAATAAATGTTAACATTTATTCCCACAAATAATAACTAATTTAACTTTTCATTTTTACACTCTTCTATTTTGTCATCTTTATACCAACGATTATTTGTATCTGGATTATTTATTAATCCTAGAGCTACAAGTATAGACAATATACAATTTATTACCTGTACATATTTATCTTCATTAATAAGATTAATTCCAAATGCTGATAATAATAAAGGAATAAGTGCTGCTACAGATACCCATAAACCATAATTTCTTAATCTATTCTTAAACATAAAATAATACTCCTTTTAAACAGCTAACAATTCAATATATTCTCCAAATCGACAAAGCTGAACTAAAAATTTAATTAAAGAGATATTTTATACCCTATGAATGTGATAATAAAATATGTTACAAAAAACAATAAAATATAAATATCTGCTACACTATCTATACTAGTATTAAAATTACCTTCTTTAACATTTGGAGGTAAAGCTGAAACTGATTTAGTATTTATGTTTATGTTCTCTCTCAAAATCGAATAAATTATCATCCCAATAAGAATTATAATAATTGGAAATATAAGATTAACAAATACATCAGTACTCTTGAAAAATGTTTTATATGAAATTAAAGTTTGTGTAAAATTATTTCCAATTACCCTAACAAAATAATCAGCTATATTTATGGTTAAACTAGTTATTATTATGGTAGTTACACTTCCTATCCTATCTAAAAAACTCATGAGCAAAATGCCAATGATAAATCCATATACAATTTGTGACAATCCAAAAAAGAAAAATGAAAATATAATAGATGTTAATATTAATCTAGATTTATTTGATAAAAATCTAAATGCATCTTTTAAAATACATCTAAAAAATAATTCTGTAAAAATTGTATGAATAAAAATATATACAATAAATTCAAAACCAAAATAATCCTTAATATAAATACTATTCAAATAAAATCCATTACCTAAAGTAAATTTAAATATCGATGTGAAAATTAAATTTGCACCATTAGCTATTAAATAAAATGAAACTCCAATTATTATTGAATTTTTAATAATTTTACCGTTTAATTTTGGAAATACTAACATTGAACTTATTCTAGAATTATAAAAATTTAAATACAGTGCTATAGAAAATAAAAATAATATTATATCTCTTAAACACATGTAAAATACATAATATGTACTTTGTGTAACATATTTAAATATAATTAAATTTGAAAAAATATATATAATAAAGTTCATAAATAAAATAAAATTAAATAGTTTAATTTTGGTCACATTACCCTCCAAAAATTCTATTTTATTTTTTTATTTTATTAGTTGTTGTTTTAAAAAATGTACATTTAATTTTTATAATTGTAACCTTTAAAGTTTATTTTTACATAATTTAATATTATAATTATTTTTTGGAGGAATATAAGATGAATGACCCTAAAATAAAAAATTTATTAAACTCTGTTAATCAAATAAATTCAAATATGAATAATATAAATTCTTATTTAGATAACTTTAATACAAATTATAGTGAAATTGAACTCAATAATATTGACTCCGAATTGGGAGAAATCAAAAAAATACTGGAAGCCAATAATCTAAATATAAACAATTATGCTAACTCTACACAAAATACTTTAATGAACTCTATAGATTCAAGACTAAATAATATAAAAAATAACATAAACTAAACTTAACTTAGTGAGGATTTTACTAATGAAATTACAAAAATATCTCTTTATATTTCTCATAATTTTTTCAATTACATCTTGTTCACAACCTACTATATCAAACAAATATTATGGAACTAATAATACTATTAAAAAATTTAACGTTAATGTTGAAATTAATAGATCAAATAAAAATCTTACCGTTAATGAGGTAACTTTTGAAATATCAAATATAAATTCCCAATCTAATGAACTGCAAAAAATATACCAAGACTCATCATCAAATGATGAATTCATAAAAAATATTAGTGCAAAAATTATAAATACTCTTGATAATATCGGATTTGATGAAGAAATTGAATATAATTTCCTACAACAATCAAAAAATAATAATCTTCTATTTACTAAAAGATCTGAATTAGGCGATATTAATACTAAAACTCTTTTAATTACCACAACATATTTTAATTCCAATAATGAGTTCAGCCCAAAAAATATTTCAATAATATTTGAAATACTCAGATTATTTGAAAATTTCACCAAAAAATATCATCTTTCTATACTATTTGTTAATAACTCATCAAGTTTTAGTAATTCTATTGATAGTTCACTAAATGACGTATTATATCTTGATATATTATCTATAATAGATTTACAGTTTGAGAATACTCTTAATAAAGTTAATGTACTAAATTTAAATACTGAATCTAAAATATCTACATTTGTTAACGATTCTATTAAATTTAATTCATTTAACTTTATTAATTCTTCAGAAATCATAGATAAAACCCAATTCAATAACATTTTAAACAATAATATTGATTTCATAAGAATTGTTTCTGAAACAAATGTAACTGATATAACTAAATGTGCCAACTTCTTAATTGAAATAATCTCTGATATATTGAATAAACCAACCATTCCATCTGTTTCGACTAGCGACTCAATTTTTAGAGTAACTCTAGATTTATCTAATCACAACTCAGTTAAAAAAATATTGTATAAAATAAATGATGGTGAATATTCAGAACTTACAGAAGAATCTATTTTAGAAGTCGATGACTACATAACTATAAAAATTAAATTTGTTGATCTTTTCAATAATCATGGTGATGAACTAAGTCTAAAACTATTTTAATATATAAAAAGGGAGATATAAATCTCCCTTTAATTGTATATAAATCCCGCTTCTTTTACTATACTCTTAAATTCATTCTCACTTACCATTCTATTTACTAAATCTGATACCGCCTCACTGCTTTCCATACCGTCTTCTTCTACTAACAAATTAAATTGATTTAACCAAAAGTCAAGTCCTTCCTTTTCTGCTTCTCTTCCAACTACAGTTTTATATAATGCTCCTATTTTTTCCCTTGGTGTTTTATAAATTAAATTAAATTCTTCCGAATTCACCATCTCATTTATAAAATCCACAGCTGTAATAGTAGCACTACTTAATCTTCCAAACCAATATTTAAATCCTGTATGCTCTGGTTTTCTACCTAAACCATTTGAATAAGCATCATAAACAAATTTATTGTTTGCTTTATTTGGAAGTGAAGTTATAACATTGTCAAAATTAAATTCATATTTCCTTCCAATATCATCTGTAAATGTAATTTTAACGTCATGATAAACTTGATCAGGTACGAGATCCAATATTACTATCTTGTCCCCCTTTATTTCAACCCTTACATCTTCTAAACTACACTTTATATTGTCATACTTGCTTGGAAGTCCTGCTACACTTATTTCAAAAGTATCCTCAAAATATCTATTTGTTATAGCATGTACACTCATATTTAAAAACAAATTATTTTGTATTACCATCAATAAAACTATAACTAAAAATAGTGCTAAATTTTTATATCTCTTCATCCTCATCTGCTCCTCATATGACTCTATATATAAATTCTTAAAAAAATTTGCAGTAATAGTGATTATTACTGCAATAAACTTACTAATCTATTTCCTAAAATCAACTATCTTATCTTGTGTCTCATCATAAAATACTTCATTATTTAAAAATTCATTATTTAAAAACTTTTTGATATTATTTAATGAAATTAATGCAATACTTGTTAGTGCTTCTTCTGTTAAATAAGCTTGATGCGAGAAAACTATAACATTATCAAGTGATAAAAGTTCTTTTAGAATTTCATCATCAACACCCGTCTTTGAACAATCATTAAAGAAATAATTTTTTTCATTTTCATATACATCCAAAGCTGCACCATAAATTTTTCCAGATTTTATTGCATCGATTAAGGCTTTTGTATCAATTAACATTCCTCTAGCTGTATTTAAAATTATAACTCCATTTTTCATATTAGATATTGAATCCTTATTTATCATATGTGCATTATCACTTGTTAATGGACAATGTAAGGAAATAACATCACTTTCTCTATAAATAGTATCTAAATCAACATATTTAAATCCTAGTTCTTTTTCAATTTCATAATTTGGATACACATCATAAGCTAATATTTTCATACCTATACCAGATAAAATTTTCATAAATTCTTGTGCTATTTTACCTGTTCCAATTATACCAACAGTTCTATTAAACAAATCAAATCCTACTAATCCTTCAAGTGAAAAGTTATAATTTCTTGTTTTTTCAATAGCCTTGTTAATTTTTCTTGTTAATGTTAATATCATCCCAATTGATATTTCTGCAATTGAATTTGGTGAATATGCTGGAACTCTAACCACGGTTATCTTGTTCTTTGCATATTTAATATCAACTCCATTATATCCTGCACATCTTAAAACAATTAACTTAATTCCAAATTCACATAACTTATCAATAACTTCTCTATTAACAATATCATTAACAAATACACAAACTGCATCATATCCATCCGCTAAATGAGACGTTTCAGGTGTAAGTTTCTGCTCTTCATAAACAATATCTACATTAGCCTCTTTAGAATACTTATCAAAATAATCCTTATCATATTTCTTCGCATCAAATAATATCAACTTCATATTTAATTGCCTCCTTATTTGTTACTTTCTAAGTTCTGCCCCTAAACTTAATTTAAGAGCATTTAAGATAATCTCAATTAACTTATTTATTTCTTTATCATTTAAAGTTTTGCTTCTATCTCTAAATATTATACTATAAGATACACTTTTTTTACCCTCAGGAACTTGTGATCCTCTATAAATATCAAAAATATTCAAACTTTCTAAAATATTGCCAGACTTTGATTTAATAATCTTTTCTATATCTTGAACTAATACATCCTCATCCACAACCACATTTAAATCAAAAGTTACACTCGGATATTTAGGAATTTGCTTATATTTTTTATCAGATTTATAAAAGTTAAAGATCTTATCTAAATAAACTTCACAAATAAATAATTCTACCTTAGCATCATAATTTCTGAGCACATAAGGATGAATTGATCCAAATTTACCTAATACATTTTTCCCTAAGACTATTCTTGCTGATTTACCCGGATGATAAAAAACTTCTCCTTCTCTCTCAAGCATAAAAGTTATACCAATATGTTCAAATAAGGATTCAATAACTCCCTTTATGGTAAAGTAATCAAAATTTTTACCATACATTCCCATAGCTAAAACATTATTTTCTAAAATTTTCCCATCCTTACCTCTGCCATATGTCTTACCTATGTCAAATATACAAGCTTCACTATTTGAATAAGAAATATTTCTATATAAAGCTTCAATCATAGATGGAACCATAGTTGTTCTCATTACACTATAATCTTCCCCTAATGGATTTCTTATAGTAATTGCATCTCTTAGTTCATTATCTTTCTCCAAATTCATCTTGTCAAAAGATCTTGGACTATAAAATGAATAACTCATTGATTGACTAAATCCTAAAGATATCATCGTATTTAAAATATTATCAATAAATTTTTGCTTTTTAGTTTTACCAATCTCCTGTGATACACTCTTTAAATCTTCCTCTTTAATTTGATCATACCCATAAATTCTCGCAATCTCCTCAGCCAAATCCTCTTTAATAAATATATCACGTCTAAATGTAGGAGGTGTTACTATTAAAAGTTCATTATCCTCTTTTACTTCCATATCTAAATTTTTAAATATTTTTATAATACTATCTTTAGATATATCAGTCCCCAAAAATTTATTTATATATTGAGGAGTCACCTCTATGTTAACTCTCTCATAACTCTCATTTATTATATCTATTGTTCCGTTTACTACATCTCCATAAGATAATTCTTCAACTAAACTACAAAACCTATTCAAAGCAATAAGAGTCAAATTATCATCTATATTTTTTTCAAATCTTAAAGAACTTTCAGATCTTAAATTTAATTTTCTTGACGACCTACGTATAACATCAAATTTAAAATTTGCACTCTCAAGTATAATTCTTTTAGTATCATCATTAACTTTCGAATTTTCTCCTCCAATAATCCCACCTAAAGCTAATACCTTTTCAGAATCTTTTATGCAGATTATAGAATCATCAAGTTCTCTTTCTATACCATCAAGAGTAATAAACTTATCACCATTTATAGTATTCCCAACTATAATTTTTGAATTACTAACAACATTATAATCAAAAGCATGCATTGGTTGACCTATCTCAAGCATTACATAATTTGTTAAATCCACAATATTATTTATCGGTCTAATTCCGGACGCTATTAATCTATCTTGTATAAATTTAGGCGAATCACAAATTTTCAAATTTTCAATGACTCTAGCAGAATAGCGTCTACAATCTTTATTTTGAACATCAACACTTAAAAGATCATTAATATCCTTACATCCACTATATTTAAAATCAAATTTTGGATTTTTTAAATCAAAACCATATATCGCTTTAATCTCTCTTGCTATTCCTAAAATTCCTAAGCAATCTGGACGATTTGATGTTATTTCAAATTCAACAATCTCCTGTCCTGAATCTAAAACATTAACTATATTTTCTCCAATTGGAACATCTTTCAAAATCATAAGTCCATCAGCATGGTCGCAAAGTCCTAATTCTTCTTCAGAACACATCATTCCCTGAGATTCAACACCGCGGAGCTTTCCTTTCTTAATCTTAGTACCATCTGCTAAAATCGCCCCATGCAATGCAACAGGTACAATATCTCCTTCCTTCATATTCTTTGCACCAGTAACTATTTGAACATAACTTTCTCCAATATTAACACTGCATACAACGAGTTTTTCAGCATCTGGATGAGGTTTGATTTCCTCAATAAGACCAGTAACAATATTCTTAACTTCAATCTTATTAGATTCTACATTTTCAACCTTTGTTCCACTAATAGTTAACTTATCACATACATCATTCAACTTTAATTCCTCATCAAAATATTCCTTAATCCATTCAAATGAAACTTTCATTAAATATCCCCCTATAAATTAAAATTGAGATAAAAATTTTAAATCACTTTCATATAAAAGCCTTATATCTTCAATCCCATACTTAAGCATGACCATTCTATCTATACCAAACCCAAAAGCAAATCCACTATACTCTTCAGGGTCTACATCACATCTCCTAAGAACATCAGGATGAACCATCCCACAACCTAATATCTCAATATAACCACTATTTTTACAAACAGAACATCCACTTCCTTTACAAGCAAAACAACTAACATCCATCTCAGCAGAAGGTTCCGTAAATGGAAAATGATGAGCCCTAAACTTAGTCTTAATCTCTGAACCAAACATAGACTTTATAAATTTATTTAGAGTAGATTTAAGATGAGACATTCTGATATCTTTATCTACAACAAGTCCTTCCATCTGACAAAATATTGGAGAATGTGTTGCATCTAATTCATCTGATCTATAAACACGACCTGGTGCAATAATTTTTATAGGTGGCTTTTTATTTTCCATCGTTCTAATTTGAATAGTAGAAGTATGCGTTCTCAAAACATAATCGTCATCTATATAAAAAGTGTCCTGCTCACTCCTTGCTGGATGATCCTTTAAAATATTTAAAGCTTCAAAATTATAATATTCCGTATCAATATCTGGACCTTCTTCAATTACAAATCCCATATTAAGAAATATTTCTTTTATTTCATCCAGCACAATTTGAATTGGATTTTTATGACCAATAGCTATTTTCTTGCCTGGTAAAGTAATATCAATTATCTCTTCTTTTAATTTTCTCTCTATCTCAAAGTTCTTGATAGACTCAAAAGTCTCCGAAAATTTTAACTCTATGTTCTTCTTTATCTCATTTATAATTTTCCCAGTAGAAATTTTCTCTTCATTAGACAAATTTTTCATATTCTTCAATATATTTGATAGTTCACTTTTTTTCCCTAAATACCTAACTCTTAACTCTTCAAATTTACTAATTGAATCAACTTTCTTAAGTTGCTCAATTGCAGAATTAAATAACTGATCTAACTTTTCTTTCAAAATCATCATCCTCCCTATATACCTAAAAAACAAAAAAACTCCTTGATTCAGGTTAAAATCAAGGAACATATTTGCAAAAATCACACATCCAATTGTCTCACACGTTCAAAAGCAATAATACTAAGTGCCTGAGCAACGTTTAAAGATTCAAGATCATTACACATAGGAATACGAACTTTAACATGATGAAAATTTTTAATTTCATCAGAAATTCCATTTCCTTCATTCCCAACAGCTAAAATAATCTTACCTTTTAAATCTTCATGATAATAATTATTATCACCATGAGCATCTGCTATAACAAGTTTAAAATCATTTTTTATAAACTCATTTAATTCTAAATAGCTTTCTATAAAATTAATATTTATCTTAAAAATAGAACCCATTGTTGCTCTTAAAACCTTATCATTATATAAATCAACACTACCTTTCATCAATATAACACCTAATGCATTAACAGCAACTGCAGTTCTTATTATAGTCCCTAAGTTCCCTGGATCTTGAATTTTATCAATTAAAAAGTATATTCCTTCATTAAAATTAAATTTTATAATAGTATCCTTAATCCTTAAACAGGCAATTATACCCTGAGTATTTTCTGTTTGCTTAATTTTCCCAAATAATTCATCTGAAAATACCATAACATTAAATAGCTTATCTTGGAATTCAAATTTGTCAATTATATAATCTTTCTTTGATTCAGAAACTACTATATATTTTATTTCACAATTATTCTTTATAGCTTCTTCTACAAACCTTATTCCTTCGATAAGATATAGCCTACTTTTACATCTATTTTTTTTATTTTTCAATCCCATAATTTCTTTAAAAATTTTATTATCTAGACTACTTATATGATTCAATTCTTTTAATCCTCTTTTTGAACAAAAGTAAATTTATTTTGTATCCTGCATAACCTATCATCTCTACCTAAAAGTATAAGTAAATCATTTTCCTTAATTATTGTATTAGCATTTATATCAACGTTCATTTCACAATCTGGACTCTTCTTAATACCTATCAATATAACTTCATGTTTTGCTCTAATATCAATCTCACCTATAGTTTTATTAATCCACTCTTTCGGTGCAGTAAACTCTGCAATTGAAAATCCTCTAGATATTTCAATATAATCAAATAAACTTTGAAATTTTAAATTATTTGCAAGCCTATATCCCATTTCTTGTTCAGGAAGAACAACTCTACGAGCCCCTATTTTTCTTAATAACTTTCCATGAAGTTCTCCTTGTCCTTTACAAATAATATCAGAAATACCTGCATCTTTCACAAGTAGGGTAACAAGTAAACTCTCTTGTATACTTCCTCCTATTGCAATTATGGCCGTATCATAATCTGAAATATTAACACTAAATAATGCTTTCTCATCTGTTGCATCAAGTGCTAAAGCATGAGTAACCTCAGTAGAAATTTCTTCAATCTTTTCTAAATCTTTATCTATCGCTAACACATCATAACCTGCTCTATAAAGACTCGTAGCAACGCTAAAACCAAATCGTCCTATCCCTATTACAACAAATTGTTTTTTCCTCACAGAAACATCTCCTTAAAAATTTTTATCCAACTGTAATCTTAACTTCTGGATGCTTTATACTACTACTTTTTTTAGAGTTATCATGTTTATTCGTAAATGCAAAAATTAAAGTCAAAGTTCCAACTCTTCCTAAATACATAGCCAAAATAATCAATATTTTACCTAAACCATTAAGTTCAGAAGTAAGACCCAAACTCAAACCAACAGTATTAAAAGCTGAAAAAACTTCAAATACTATAGATCTAAATGATGCATCCTTGTTAGTCATAGAGATTAATATAACAAATGTACTTATAAAAAACAAAGCCACAAATGATACAATAAAAGCCTTATTTATTGTTTTTGCAGGTATTTCCTTTCCTAATACAATAGTTCTATTTTTATTTCTTATGTAATGGTATATTGATAATATTATAACACCAAATGTTGTAGTTTTTATTCCTCCTGCTGTCGACCCAGGTGATCCACCTATAAGCATAAGAATACACGTTAAAAATACTGTTCCAGACCTAATACCACTTAGATCTATAGAATTAAATCCTGCAGTTCTTGGGGATACTGATGAAAAAATACTATTTAACACTTTATTACCTAAACTCATGTTTTGGAAAGTCAATGGATTATCATACTCAAATATAAAATATAAAGCCGCTCCTATTAATACCAAAAAAAACGTAGTAACTAATACAACCTTAGTCGTGACTGATATTTTTTTTGTATACCTGTAAATTATAAACTCAGTTATTACACTAAATCCTATACCTCCTAATATTATAAGAGCCATGCATATAATAAGAACATAAGCACTACTATAGTAAGATGTAAGACTAGAAAAATTTCCAAATATATCAAATCCTGCATTACAAAATGCAGATATAGATGTAAACAAACTCACATAAAGTCCATGAAATAAACCATACTTAGGTACAAATACAAAACTTAAAAAAATCATCCCAAGTAATTCAACAGCCACAACAAATATAATTACATATCGAATCATACGAGACATTCCCTGGAACTCATCTACATTCAAAGCCTCTTTCATCAAAAGACTAGTATACAAAGAAATTTTATTTCCATATTTAAGGACTCCAAATGTAGTAAATGACATTATGCCAAGTCCACCAATTTGTATTAACATTAAAATTACTGTTGTTCCAAATGGACTCCAATATGTACCAGTATCTAAAGTTACGAGACCAGTAACAGAAGTAGCAGAAGTAGCTGTAAACAAAGCATCTAGATAATTAGTCATTACACCTGAACTACTAGAAATAGGCATAGTTAATAAAAAACTGCCAATTATTATTACCACTATAAAAAACAATGCTAATATTTGTACAGGATACAATTTTTTAAAATTTTTCAATTTAATCCTCACATCTTTAATATAAAAATAAATGCGACAAAAAAAGTCGCATTTATTTATTCAAATTTTCCTTAGCAATCCTCACAAGTTCAGCAAAAGCAGTTTTGTCATTTATAGCCATCTCTGATAACATTTTTCTATTTATATTAATATTAGCATTCTTTAAACCAAATATAAATCTTGAATAACTTAATCCATGCTCCCTAACACCAGCATTTATTCTTATTATCCAAAGTTTCCTAAAGTCACGCTTTCTTAATCTTCTTCCTACATAAGAATTCCACAAAGCACGAATAACCGTTTCATTAGCAGTTTTGAATAACTTTGATTTTGCTCCATAATAACCCTTAGCTAATTTCAACACTTTTTTATGATTCTTACGTGCATTAACAGCTCTCTTAACTCTAGCCATTTATTCCTACCTCCAACTTCTAAACATATGGTAATAATTTTTTCATAGTCTTTAATTGTGTAACTGAAACATAACCAACTTTTCTTAAATTTCTCTTCCTCTTTGCAGACTTCTTAGTAAGAATATGTTGTTTAAAGGCGCGTGCTCTTTTCAAATTTCCAGTTCCCGTAACTCTAAATCTTTTTGAAATAGCTTTCTTAGTTTTCATTTTTGGCATCTCAAAATACCTCCCATAAATCGTTAATATTTATTATTTCTTTGGAGACATAATTAAGCTCATGTTTCTACCCTCTAGTTTAGCTTTCTTATCTGGAGCTCCATATTCTTTTAATATTTCAACAAAATTGTCTAATATTTTCTCTCCTATGTAACTATAGTCCGCTTCTCTTCCTCTAAATCTTACAGTAATCTTTACCTTATCTCCACTCTTAAGAAACTTTTTAGCATTATTAGCCTTTATGTTAATATCATGTTCCTCTATCGACGGACTAACTCTTATCTCTTTAATATTTATAGTTTTTTGATTCTTTCTTGCTTCTTTTTGTCTCTTAGACAACTCATAAACATGCTTACCATAATCCATTATCCTAGATACTGGTGGATTCGCAGTTGGTGAAATAACTACTAAATCTAATTCTCTATCCTCTGCAATTCTCAAAGCATCTCTCGCTTGCATAATACCAAGCTGAGAACCATCACTATCTATAACTCTCAACTCTTTAAATTTAATTTCACCATTAATTTGAACATCCTTTGCTATATTAGCCACCTCCAAATAATTTACGAATTTAAAAATCAATCTACCTTAAAAAACAAAAGAGGACGGTATAATTGTATACCGTCCTCTAAATAAACAAACCTACACCATCGAACAAAAAAATTCAACGATAAATAAAAAACTTCAGGTTACCTAGGTAGCTTTAGCCCCAAGGTGAGAAACGGCAGTCTCTTCTTAAATCTGAAACCATTATAAATCATTTCAAACTATTTGTAAATAATTTATTTTATTAATTTATTGGCAATTTCTACACAATCCAAACATCCACAACAAAACTCAACCTTGTTTTCAAAAACCTGTTTTATTGTTTCAATTATTTCTACATTTATGCTATTCTTTACCCCGTGAATAACTATCTTATTTGGAGAATTAGTTATAAGTCCACTTATTAATAAATCATCTTTATTAACCATCATAGAAGACATATTAAAATCATTTAAATCATCCAAAAACAAATCATATATATCATTGTGTTGCCCATCTAATATCGTATAGTTGCCTAATTTATCTATTATAATATTAACCTCATCAATTTTATTTTCCTGTACATCTACAAAATACTTAAGAAGCTTTATAAATTCATTATACTCCTTCTCAACCATATATCGTTCTACAACTCTATCAACGATCATTTCAAAATCATTTAATAATTCTCTTAATCTAAATCTAATAAATCCATTTATATTTATTTCGTTATTTTCATCTATACATTTGATGATTTTATTTAATATATCCTGTTTCTTACCAAAACAAAATGAATCAATTTCTTCACCAAAATCATCATTTTCAAGTATATCTATTATTTTTTCTTTAACATCAGAAATTTCATCATATTTAATAAAAAAATAAGAATTATCAAAAAAATAGTCCATCTCTTTATTAATAAATATATCTATTACAAAGCTATAAATTCCCTTAGCTACAGTATTTATAACCCCATCCTTCAATCTATCTGCATATTTTAAGGGATCACATTCAATGTCTATAAAACTTATATTCTGAAATTTTTTAATTGAAACTCTTAGTGAAGTTTCATATTGTTCCATACTTCTTAGAGCATCTTTTATATCATTCAATATTTTTTCTTTTCCCTCATAAACTACTCTGACTAATACCAAATATATCACTCCCTTCATATCACCGTACATTATATGTTGCTTTTTATCTTAAATATACAAATTTTAATCTACTAATTAATAATGCTCATTAATTTATAATTTAAAACATTTTTTATGATAATTTTTATTTAAATTAAATAATTTTTTTATAAACAGTTGAATGGTAATTCATACCGTTTTAGTTATTTCAATTATTTAACTTTTGTATTCAATAATTTTCAATTTTCTATTTGAAAATTCTTTTTTCTGGATCAACTCTTTCACCATTTACATAAATTTCAAAATGTAAATGTGGTCCTGTGCTTAGCCCTGTAGTTCCAACTTTTGCAATTACATCCCCTTGTTTAACTTCCTCTCCTTGTTTAACCAAAACTTTACTTAAATGACCATAGAAAGTTTGTATATTATTTCCATGATTTACTATAACTACATTCCCATAAACATTACCATGCCATCCTGAAAAAACAACCTCACCACCCAAAGATGACCTTACATTTTCACCCATTGGTGCTGCAATATCAATCCCTGTATGATTACTTTCTTTCCCAGTTACAGGATGTACTCTCTTTCCAAACCTTGATGTTATCTTTCCATTAACAGGTTTCAAATATTTACCATACTTAACTTTCTTTTTTGCATCCTTATTATTTTTATTAAGCTCTTCCATATATTTCTTTAATTCATTCTGTAATTTTATATTATCTTCTTGGATTCTTATAATCTCTTGTTGAATTTGTTTTTTATCTTCAGATAAATTCTCATATTGTGCATTCAACTGTGCATTTAATTGATTAATGTCATCCAATTGCTGTTGCTTTTCATTTTTCTGCTGTTCCATATTTTGCAAATTCCTATCATTCTCAGCTATAGTTTCATTTACAAGTTTTATCTTATCTTCAATCAAACCTTTTGAAAATTCAATATTTTGGTTCTTTACCTTTATTAAATCAATATTATTTACAAATTTTTCAATTGTAATTCTATCTATTTCCAAAAATTTATTCATGCTCACAACTTTATCAATACAATCTATTACATTCTCTGAGGTATAAAAAATTCTAATTAAATTATTTGTATATGTATCTATGTTTTTATATAAATTTCTCAATCTATTATCAATAATTTGTTTAAACTTTTTTATCTCTTCTTCATATTTTTGAACATCCAATAAATTCTGATGAATTACTTCTTCAAGTTCATTAATCTCATTATTTAAACTCTCTATAGTTTTATTTGCATCATAAATTTTTTGTTCACTTAACTCTATCTGTTTACTATACTCTTCTACAATTTTCTGTTTTTTGTCAATCTCACCACTCAATTCTAGAAGTTTCTTCTGTATCAAATCCATTTCTGTATTAAACTTAACATCAGATTCATATAACTCTCTAATTTTCTTATTATTCTTATCAATCTCTTGATTAAAAGTATCTTCTGACGCACAAAGTAAATTTAAGCACATACAAAATATCATGAATTTTATCAATACATTTTTAAACTTCAACATAAATTTACCTCATAAATTATTACTTAGTAAATTTTTATTATGTACATAATATATTTTTTTATTTCAAACTATAAATATTTAAATAATATATACGATATAGTTAATGTACAAAGGTACATTTTAAACTTTTCAATTACTTAATCATAATATAACACTCCGTTTTCCCTATTTTTAACCGATATATTTTTAAAATATATCGGTTTTTTGCGTTTAGATATTTAATTATATTAGAATACTAATATAATACTAAAATAAAAATTATATATAGGAGGCATAAAATGGACTTATTGAACGAAAAAGTTGGAGATATACTAAATAAATTTCCAAATTCCAAAAACTTTTTTGACAAATATAAAATTGACTTTTGCTGTGGAGGACAAAAGAAATTAAAGAACGTTCTTATTGAACTTAATATTGAAAATGCGGAAATTTTAAATGAACTTTATAAAGAGATTAAATCCAATAAAATACAAAATTATAGTAAAGACGAAATATTAAAATCAACAGATTTTTTATTAAAACCATCAAAAGATATCATAGATTTCATAATCAATCATTTCCATGAAGAATTAAGATGTGATCTTCCAGAAATCAGCAAATTAATATTAAAAATTATGAGGGCTCATATAAAAAATCATAAAGAACTATTTTGGAAAATTCATGAGTTATTTGGAAAAATCCAAATTTTATTAGAATCTCATCTCATACTTGAAGAAGAAAATATTTTCAAAACTATGATATCTATCGAATCAAATAAAATTAACAAAGACAGTGTAGAATATAAAACAATGATCTGCTCAATAAATGAATCGATAACCGAACATTCAGTTGTAGGACCATATTTAAATCAAATTTCAGATATCACAAACAACTACACTCCACCACAAGATGCTTGTAATACAGTAATAAAAGTATACGAAAATCTTCAAAAACTCCAAAATCACTTAATGGCTCATACACAACTTGAGAATAATGTTTTATTCCCAAGGTTTACTGAATGATCAAAAATTCCCTAATTACTATTTCTCTTTTAATAATTATTAAACTATTGTAAAATATTAAATATACTAATTTAAAAAGGAGTTTTACAATGGAATTAGATAATAAGAAGCCTGCTCAAGGTAACTTTTTACAATTTGGTGAATTAAAAAAGACTATAAAATTCGAAGATTTTTTATCAAAAAGTTCAGATGAAATTATATCTTTTATCATAGATCATTATCATGCAAATCTTAGAAAAACAATACCAAATTTAACTAAAACATTATTAAAAATTATGGATCACCATATCCACGAGTACAAAGACTTATTTTGGGAAATACATGAAATATTTTCAAAAATAAGAGGTATATTTGAATCTCATTTAATATTAGAAGAAAAGTTAATTTTTGAACCTATGAAAAAATTCAATTCACAAAAAATCACAAAAAATAGTCCTGAATATGAATTAATGGAAAGATCTATAAAAGAAGCTGTAGAAGAACACTATGTAATAGGACCTTCACTAAAAAAGATAACTGATCTTACAAATGATTTTGTGGCTCCAAAAAATGCATGTGGAAGCATATCTAAATTTTATCTTGAATTAAAGGAATTTAAAGATGATGTTATAACTCATTCACAGATAGAAAATTCCATACTCTTCCCAAGATTTGTAGATTTATAAATAAATCAATACATATTAACAAATAAAAGAGGTATCACTTTAAAAGTGATACCTCTATCTATAATTAGTAGTTAAATAACTGCTATTCTCATCCATTAACTCAAAATATCTCTCATAATTTATTTGATCATTTTTATCTTCTTCCTTAAGGAGCATCCTCTTATCTCTATGAAATAAAAAATACATATACTCCCCATCTTCTTCAAATTCTATGAAAATCTCTTTTTGTTTTTCATCTAAATAAGTAATCCTAATCTCATATGGCTCATTTATACTTTTTAATATATCAAACTTATCGTATCCAACCATCTTAGCATAAGATATATTTTTATTTTCTTCATCATTAACTATATCTGTAATTTTATAATAATATCTTAATGCATACTCATCACACTTATATTTGATATTCTTAATAATTATCTCCCCATCTTTAGCATCATAAGGATTACTATATGTAAAATTTGCTTCATATAACAAATACCTATCAGAAACATCTTCTCTAGAAAAAACCTCATATATCTTAAAATTATATATTCCGTTATCCAAATCACACTGAATCGATTGAGTCCCATCCCTAACTTCTATGTTTTCAAGAACTAATTCCTTAGTTTGTTTATTTATCATATCTAAAACTAGATTTCCACTTCCAACACAATAAATACTCACACTTAAATTGCAAATCCTAAAATCATAATCAGCTTGAAAATTTTTTATTCTTACAATGGATTGATTACCCATACTATTCTCCTTCTAGAACATATCTTTAGAATAAATATTCATTGCTTTATTGTAATAAAAATCAAACTAAATTACAACCATAAAACTTATACTCAAGGTGTATAATGTACCAATTCTCCATTATCATTTTTAATTAAAACAGATTTTGGAGATATCTTAATCTACCCATAATCATATTCACTATCTGTAAAATTAGCTATAACTTTTATATCATCACCATATTGGGTCATCTTAACAGAATCATCGCTTTCTAAATTTTCAAAATCTACCATCTCTTTATTTATAACTTTCTTAGAAAAATCACCCCACACATTGTAGTGATTCACAATTAAGCTTTTATGCTTCTCCCATTCTTCTTCATCGATATGATACAAAGGAAGTATATTATATAAAATCTCATATAACATCCTATCTTCAATATCATCTATAAATTTAAAACTACCATTTCCCCACCAATATGTCGTAATTATATAGTCATTATAAACAAGTTTATATAGTGGTATGCTATATTTATAATCCAAAAATATATCTCTAAAATAATCTTTAAGAGGAACTTGCTTTGAAAATATTTTAGCTACTCCACCTGTTGGTGAATAATATTGTCCAAAATAGTATTCACTATCCTTATCTTTTAAATCTTTATCTATCCATTGAAAAGCTCCCATATCTATACCATGAGCATATACAACATATTTATTTATAAAATCATTCCCACCTTCAGTTCCAACAATCATATCCTTTTCATTATTTAAATATTCAACTCGTTCAATTCTTGCATTTATATCTTCTCCCTCAGTCGTTATATGATCTTTAGAATAATCATCAAATACTTCACCAGTGCCATCTGCGTCTAAGAACCACGTATTAAAATTTATACCTGTACCTAAAATGCTATCAACTCTGCTCCTAACGCTAGGCATTGCAAGTGTTGGATTTAATTTTCTACCAACTCCATTAAATCCTTCTATTTTTTCCCCATTTTTATCCGTAACAGTCGCATCATCAAATAGTGTCACATCATCAAATGCAGCAGTCAACCACTGTTCCTCTCCTGGTTTATGTATTGAATGATATGACTCATATGTTCCAATTAAATATCCATATTCATTTGCATTTTTAACAAATTCTGGCTTAGCAAAACCGATTCTCCAATCATCAAAATTTATTAAAAGATTTGATATACCCGAGTCTTTCATATCTTCTATAACATCTAATGTAACTGAATCTCCCCAATTTTCTACAGGATCAACTATATCTTTAAGTTTCGACTTTAAAACTTTCTTATTAAATTCTACAAGTTCGATTCCATTAAGATTTTCTATTCCCTTTTCTAAATCACTTTTAAAACTAATTTCATCTATAAATACATCAGGATTATAAAAGTTTTTTAACAATAAAACATGACTAAGCGCATTTATAATTCCATTTTTTATATAATCATTGATATACTCCTCCTCCTTCATCTCATCAAATAATGATGATAGTGACTCACTATCTTCTATATACTCTTTTAAAAGATAAATAATCCATGATTTTAAGTCTTCTGGTAAATTATTTTTAAACTGTTGCCATTTTATATTATCTTTTGCAATTACTCTACTATTCCAGAAATATACATGAGGAGCTCCATAGAGTTTCTTTATATTATCATTATCCTCTTCTTTCTCTTTAAGTGTTTTAAAATTTCCATTCTTTATCATATAATCTCTATAAACTTTAGCCATATCTGTAACATTTTTATCTGTAACATAAATTTTAAATCCATATTCTCTTTGCTCATTAATTGATGGAAATTCATGATTAAAATCAAATTCTATTTCATCCCCAACATCAAAATTAATTTCATTATTATATGGATTCTTTATTATATAAACCAACCCATAATCTTTTTTATTAACTCCAAAAAACTGCATAGATAATCCTTCAATTCCTTTTATAGATTCAATTTGAGTAAAATATTTCTTCCATACTTCATCATTTGATGGTATCTTTTTGCCTTGTCCAATAAGCAATATATATTCATCTCCTGAAATCTTTGGCCAAGTGAACTCATTCTCATCATCTTTAGTCGATTTAATCGATACATCTATATGATCTCCCTTGTTTTCGATTAAAACATCAATTCCTTCTTCTTCATAAGTCCATGATATCTTATCACTTTCTTTCTTAAAGTTTGACACTTTCCTTTCACTTAATGATTTTGATATATACTCACTACTTCCATTCACCTTAACCATTAAAGTAAAAGTTTCTGGATTTACTTCAATATCAAAATCAGATTTAAAATAATTCCGTTGTACACTTAAAACCTCTGCATTATTGGAGCTTTTCATATTTATAGTTCTATTAGTACAAGACACCATACTCAAAGAAATAAGTAATAATAAACACAATTTTCTCAATTAACCTCACCTCGAAATTAATAATATCAAGGCAATCTTACATGAATGTGAAATTTTACATCTAATTTAAGAGAAGTAAATATAAAATTTGAATTTATTATCCTCAAGTTTAACATTAAACGGCAATTTGTACCTATTTAATATTTCTCTTACTATAGAAAGACCCAATCCCGTTCCAGAAAAATTTTTATCACGAGATATATCTCCCACATAGAATGGAACCCAAATCTTATCTATATCCTTATCAAGATTTCTAACACCATTAGTTATTTCAAACTTTATACTATTACCTTATTTTAATAAAACAATATCTATTTTTTGTTAGAAGTATATTTTATAGCATTAGTTAATAAATTCTCCAAAATAATATCTAGATGATCATCATTAATCAAAATATTAAAAACATCATTTTGACTATATCTAAAGCTTATTGAAATATCATTTTCTTGAAATATTAATCTATATTTGTCCAAAATCTCATCTAGTTTTTTTAATAAATCAATTTTCCTTTCTTTCTTATCCTCCCTTTCAATTTTAAACCACAACAACAAATTTTCAATTAATCCATCAATCTTACCAATCTCATCATATACAATATCTAAATATGTACCATCATCAAATCCATCCTCAATTCCTTGAACATATGCCTTTATAATAGATAATGGAGTCTTTATTTCATGGGCAACATTACTTAATAGTTCTTTTAATCTAAAATTTTGAGAATTTATTTCTTCATGAGCCTTCCTCAAACTATTACTCATATGATTTATACTTCTAGATAAATCTTCTATCTCATCGCATATTTTTATTCCTTCTGTTCTAAAATTTAAAGAAGCAATATCTCTCAACAAATATTTTATATTTTTAATATGTCTTGTAATTATTCCTATATTTATATTGACAAGTAACCAATTTATAAAAATAGAAAATATACTTATAAACACTATAAACTTATTAATTATCTTAATTATTTCATTTATATCTGACAATGTTGTTCCAACAACAAATATGTAATCATCTTTTTTAAAAACTTTTGTATAAAATTTATACTTAACAGCTTCCTGATTATATATATTATTCACACTTGTTATATCCAGTTTATTTATTGCCTCTTCTGTGATCCAAAACTTATTTAATTTTATATTCTTTTTAAAAAAGGAATTGAAAATATAATTATTTAATGTATTAATATCATCTATATTCTTCATATAAACAATAACTGTAGATGTTTCCTTCTCTATATCATCAATCATATCTAAAACGATATTTATATCTTCTGAGGATATAATCTTATAAACTTGATCTAATAATTTCCTCTTTTCTAATATATAAAACTTGTCCATAAAAAATAAATTTGCAATACCAATTAAAACAAACGTAACTAATATAAAAAATACATTCCCTACAAAAATTCTGTTCTTAATTTTAATCTACATCGACCCCCAAAGTATATCCCATTCCTCTATATGTCTTTATGATTTCTTCTCCTATTTTGTTTCTAAGCCTCCTAATATGAGTATCTACTGTTCTATAATCCCCTTCGTAATCAGATCCCTAAACCGAAGTGATTATTCTATCCCTTGATAATATAATTCCCTTATTTTTTATAAAATAGCTTAATAAATCAAACTCGAGCTTAGTCAAATTTAAATTTCTATCATCTTTATATACCCTTTTGTCTTTTATATTAATTCTAATATCCTTAAAACCAATTTCTTTATGTAGATTTAATAATTTATTTACCCTCATTATTAAAACTCTAATATCAAAAGGTTTCTTGATATACTCATCAGCTCCAACACTTAGTGCCTCCAACTCATCTTTTGTTGTAGTCTTTGCAGTTAACATTAAAACTTTAGATGATGTATTTTCCTTTATATATTTACATACTTCATTCCCACTTAATTTCGGAATCATCCAATCCAGAATAACCAGATCTATTTTATTTGAATAACACTTATCTACAGCATCCTCACCATTAAATGAGCAAATCACATTAAATCCCTCTTTTTCAAAATAAGTTTTAAGTATGTTAACCAATTTCCTTTCATCATCTACGATCATAATCCTCACAAATAATTCCCCCTTTAAAATATCAAGTATTTTTTT
Organism: Candidatus Arthromitus sp. SFB-mouse-NL; assembly: GCF_000709435.1. Classification (NCBI taxonomy): domain Bacteria; kingdom Bacillati; phylum Bacillota; class Clostridia; order Eubacteriales; family Clostridiaceae; genus Candidatus Neoarthromitus; species Candidatus Arthromitus sp. SFB-mouse-NL. Next base: position 500,715 of record NZ_CP008713.1, on the reverse strand, counting down.
TAATAATTAAGAAATACTAAGCTATTATGTAAGTAAATAATTTGAGGTGATGAGATATAAGAAGTTTTATTAAAATTTTATTTGTATTTATAATTTTTACCTTACTTGAAAATCAGCCATGTTTTTCAAAATCATCTAATGAACATTCACAAATTATATCATCTACTCCCTTAGCAATTGGAGTAACTCATAAAAATGAAATAATCTATAATTTTATGGGAAAACAATTTAATCACCAAAATATTAACTATATTGAGATGGATTTAAACTTAATTAACCAAACATACTCACTCATGTGTCATAAATCCCAAAACATAACTAATGGAAAATCCACATTAAATGATCAAGTTAATCATGAGCAAAAAAATGGAAATAATATAATCGGTGCAATCAACGGTGATTTCTTCAATATGTCAAATGGTATTCCCGTATGTAGCAATTTAATAAATGGTGAGATTTTTTCAACCTCATTAACAAGAGATGAAGAAGTAATGAGGCCATGCTTTACAATATTTGAAAATAATCGTATTGATATAGACAACTATCATTTTACAGGATACATAAATTTAATAGATTCAAATTCCTATAAAACGCAAATAAACATAGATTCAATTAACAGAAGTGACTATTTAGAAGATACTGTAAACATATTCAACTGCAAAGACAACGAATCATCGACAATATTTCTACCAGACAATAAAGAGGATGCAACTATTATATCCATAATACCAAACAATAAAAACACTTCCTTTTACAATAAAAGTTTAATATCAGGAAAAATCAAAGAAATAATAAATGATCCTCCAAACACCTATAAGATTAGAAATGATGAAATTATAGTAATTTCATACGACAAAAAAAAGGCACTATTTAATAATGCTTTCTTAGATATGGATGTGGAAATAAATTTTGAAATAAGAAAATCTAGCAACTATTCAACTCCAAAGATAAAACATCTTCTAACAGGTCATGAATTCATCCTCTATGATAACCAAATATTACCACAAAATTATTTTTCAAGAACATGGTCACAAGGCTCAACTACTTCAAAAAATCATAGAACAGCTTTAGCCCTCACAAATAGAAATACACTTTTAGCTTTAACAGTTGACAAAAAAAATGATTTTAAAGGAATGTCCTTAATAGAACTCGCTCACTTCCTAAAATCAAAAGGGGCATATAAAGCCATAAACCTAGATGGTGGAGGGTCAACGTCAATGATGATTCGAGAACCTGGAATACATTCGCTGAAATATACAAATCTCCCAAGAGAAAATCGTTTAATATCAAATTCAATCATGATTATAAATAAAATGCCCTATACTCTTGATATAGAAGATTTCTATTTTCATGATTCTCCAAAAATAAATTCAAACGAATCAAAAAAACTAAATTTTGTATCTTACGATAAAAATTTCAATCCAATAGATATATACACATTACCAGATCTAAAATTATCAAGTAATATTGGTTACTTTGATTCAGATTATATATTTCACCCAATAAATGTTCCATCTAAAGGAACTATAACAATTGAAGTAAATAACATTATCAAAACCTATAATATCGAAATAATATAAAAAGCCAGTGTAATTTTACACTGGCTTTTTATTTTTAGATTCTATTTTCAATCATCTTACCAATATACTCTGCTGCATCTTTTATAAGTACAGAACTAGTATTTACACATAAATCATAATTCAATTTATCTCCCCATTTACTTCCAGTTATAAATTGATAATACTTAGCTCTATTTTTATCTATATTTAAAATTTGATGCCTTAACTGCTTTTCACTTAAATTCTCATGTTCAGGTGCTTTTTCAATACATCTATTAATCTTTGTTTTCATATCAGAATAAATAAATATTTTAAATGGATTATATTCCTTAAGTATATAATCTGCACATCTTCCTATAATAACACAACTAGATTTTTTAGCCATATCAACTAAAATATTATTTTGCTCTGCATAAATATTTGCTTCTAAATTTTCTGTCATAGGGTTAAAAATTGCATAAAAACTGTTCCCTATAGTAATAGGAAATGATGAAATAGGTTTATCCTCAATAACCTGCTGAATATATTCTTCTGCAAGTTTCGTTTTTTTGGATATCTCAATTATTATTTCTTTATCATAATATGCAATACCCAAATATTCAGCAAGTCGCTTCCCAAATTCTCTACCGCCACTCCCAAATTCACGACCTATAGTAATTATTTTATTCATGCTTAACATTCCTCCACGAATTACTATAAAATTCTTACATACTAGTTAATATACATAAGGATAGAAATATATTCAACTACAACAACTATATTTGAGTAAATTTCTTAAATATGTCCTCAAATAGTGGATTTTCAAATATATAATTCACAATCTGAATTAAAATTTGTTCCTTAGTCATATTATTCTCCTCTGATTTTTCAATTATTGCATATAACATATGATTATATTCATCAGAACTTGGCTTCACATTTAAAATAGAATAATATAATTTATCCATTATTTCATCATATTTATTATCTATCAATATAAATTTCCTATCTAAACATAAACTCCTTATAACATTTTTAAATGATTCCTTATCATTTAAAATAGATTCTCTCATCTTTTCAAAATCTTCCTTATTAAGTTCTCTATTCACAGTATTTAAAGAAATTACATTGAAATAATCATATAAATCTGAAATTTCATCTCGTTTAACAAATGAACTTCTATCATTTAAAATAATATTATCTAGTGAAGTTATAGCTTGTCCATCATCTAAATAAACGACATAACTTTGATTTTTAAGCTCAACACTAATTACTCCAGTAATACCATTTAATTCATGATGAATATTAAAAGGTATAGTTATAGATCCATCCCTATGAAGTACTATAGTTAAATATCCTGATTCATATACCTTCTCTACATTATCAAAACTATTCATATATTCAATTTTTTGCCTATTAAAATCACTTATTTCATTATCACTTTGTATATAATAAAAAACTTTACCTTCCGTAGTTACAAAATAAGACTTATAAAATTCACCTTCGCTATTTGAAAATTCGTTAACAGTAATGTCATATACATCCAATAAATATTCTTCAGGTGCTTTAAAACCATTTTCAATTATTGGTATTGCCTTATTATCATAAGTTACAACATATAAATTATCTGCCTGATGTATAAATTTTTTTGCATTCTTAATTGATTCTACAATTTTTGAGACTTTATTATATTCATCACCGAATCCTATCATGCTCCCATCTTCTTTAATAATTAATATCAAATCATCACTAAAAATATTTACCTCTTTCACTTCAAATAAATTTTTTATACTCATTACTTTAGAATTCCCAATATTAACAATACTTACATTATCTTCACCTTCATATATCATAAGTGCATTATCAGTTAAAGCTTTTATATCCCTAACATTTTTAAAATCTTTAAATATTCTAGAATTTTCCATATCAAATGAAGATACTTTACCATCTAATGTTAATAAAAATCTACCATCAATTTTACTTATATTTTTTGATGTTGTAAAATTTTTTGAAGAAATAAGTTCATGTTCCCTCGTTAATGCAACAAAACCATCATCATAAATATCAATAGATAAAAGTTTAGGCATATCCTCTGGAACTATATCTTCCATATCACTATTTAATATAACCAATTCTCCATTTTCATTAATTAAATAAATTAATTCGCCGGTACCATAACCATTTAAAATTTCTGTTCCCATATTATTTTTAGCATTAGTGATTACACTAAAATTAGTTATTAATCCTGCAATAAAACCTATCATAATAAGAGTTTTTATTTTATTAATCATCTTACCTCCAAAAATAAAATAAAAATATTCATTTATTATATATGTTTTAAAATTAAAGGGCATGCTTATATATAAGCATGCCATTGTAAGTTCTATATTAACAAAAATTTATATCCATTATAAACAGGATAATTATACAAATTTACATCATCTTTCAATCTTTTTCTACAATTAAAATCCATTAATGTATAATTACATTTTATAAATTCATCATTACATTTCACATTATATATTGATTCAACAATTAAGCTTTTTAAATTACAAATATTTATTTTCCTAGATACCTTATAATCAAAAAATCTATTTTTATCTGGCACATATACTTGTATATAAATCATATATAGGTCCTCCAAAATTCCTAATTTATCTTGATGAGATTCTCTTGAGATTTATATAAAATAGTTGCATTCTCATCATCATTTACAATTATGCTTGCCCCATTTAAAAGTAATAAATCTATTACCTTTGAACATCTATTATCTATATTACTAGTCCTATATATCGACGTAACAAAATACATTTTTCTTGATTGCCTCTCTAAAATAGAATTTAATGATCCTATCATCTCATCATTGCACAAAGATATCAATTTCTCTATATTACTTATAATTACACAAACTCTCTCATCAGTAACAGAATCTAGCCAATTTATAAATTCTTTTACCTCATTCTCATCTAAATCTCTATTTTGAAAAAAATAAGACTTAATTCCCTTTTCTTCTACAATCTTATAGATATTATATAAAATTCCATCATTGTTTTTAGAATCATGTACAACACACAAATTATTACAATCATTAATAAAATTATCTAAAAAACTATTTAAATCTAATTCCGTTCTACTTTCAATTAATTGCTTCTCTTCATTAATCTCATGTTCTAATACATCCATAATTTCTGATCCACCATAAATCTTATTATTTATTTCATTCATGTGAATAAATAAACGCTTTAATTTATTATTAAGATCAACATCATTATTACTTAACATAGGAAGAGCAACTTGGAACTCAAGAATCCTATCACCTAAAGAATCTCTATAATTAACTATACCTCTTCCTTTAAATTTGGAATTCAATTTATATTCCCTTCCTAATATTTTTTTGTATAAAGATTCATCATTAAACCTCAATACGAATTTATTATCAAAATACTCACTTAAGTTCATTTCTATATTTCCATATTCAGATGAAGTTATGCAAACATAGATTCCATAAAATTTACCGTCTCTTGCTATCATTCTGATAAATTTCATATAATCCCACTTATCATCTATAATTTCTTGTACACTATCAATTGTTAAAATTACATTTGGTAATTCTTCCCCAACTCTAAGTTTATATTGATCTATAGTTGAAATATCTAAATTATCAAATATTTTTTTTCTAAGTTCAAACTCTTCCAATATTTTTTTAAATAACGAGTTAATTTCACTTTTAGTATAAGCTATATTCTTAACATGTGGAGCATAACCAAAACAATCTGTATTCCTAGTATTAGGATCAACTATATACACATTTAAATTCCTTTCCTTATATTCACAACATAAAGAATAAATAAGTGTCTTAATAAGATTACTCTTTCCTGTTCCCGGTGATCCAAATACAAATAAATTACCAATATTCTTAAAATCCACACTTAAAAATCTTTGAACCTGATACTTAGGATCATCAACAACTCCTACGATTGCCGAACAAGGTTTCTCAGATTCAGTCCACATAAACCCATTAAAATTACTCTTATATCCAGATAAATCATAAAGACTTAAATATCTAAGTGAACTATTAAATGCTGACATATATCTCATATTTATATTTGTTGAAAGACTTGAAATTTCATTAATTATTTCATCTTCCTGAAGCAAAAATTCATTCGTCTCATAAGCTCTTATGATCTTTTTGCTAATAGTACCACAATTATTTACAAGTTCTATAGCTAATTGCTCCTCATAATCCCCAACATAACAATTCGAATATACAATTTGCACATTATTAACTATAACACTATCCGACAATCTTATATTAAATTTACCTGTGGAATTGGGATTTAAAATTTCATTTTCTCCCATAATTTCAAACAAATCTCTCACATCAGATAACCTAAAACATACTTTGAAATCAAAATTACTCAAAATTTTCTCTTCTTTAACAAATGCACTAACACAATTAGAAGATACAATAATATGAATTCCAATACTCAATATCGATGAATATAACTGTGATAACTCACGTATAAAGTCGATATCATTTTTACAAACATCATCTATAATAATAATCAAATGTGGAATTATTATAGTATCGGAATAATTTTCATAAGTATTCAAATATGCGTTTATATCTTTAACACCTATACTATCAAATAATTTTTGTCTCCTACTAATTTCATTTTTTATAAGTTCTATTAATCTATTCTTCTCTGAAATATCTTCCTTATCCAAAATATCAATCACATGTGGAAGATGTACAAAATTATTTAACTTTATATTATAATTAGATTTAAGTATTATGAAATTTAAAAGATTTGGACTTAAGTTTATTGAGTAAGAAAGAATCATATTTTTCAATAATTCGGTCTTTCCAACTCCACTTTCACCGAATATTATTCCATTTATTCCATCATGCTTCTCATGTATATTAAGAGTAAATACATCTTTAAAATTCTTAGTAGCCACAGGAATATTTAAAGAACTTAATAACTTATTCTTTCTCCATCTATCTTCTATATTTAGATCTTTAACAGAAGAAGCATTATATAAACCAAAAATTGATCTACTTTCAAATCCTTTAATCACTCCTTCTGTGCTTAATTTGATTTTAGATAATGTATCCGTAAATTTATCTATATCAATCAAATTAGCTATGTCAACATAGTCATAAGATAAAACAACTTTTTTAATTCCATTTTCTCGAATGTTATAAAGAATCTGCTCTCTTTCACCAACATTTAGTATATATTTAAAGCACTCAGGTATATCCTTATTATTTATAGTAAAAATCACAAAATGAACATCTATCTTACTACTAACACTCTTTATATAATTTAAAAATTGATTCATTGGGGTAGTAAAATTATGAAATAAAAAAACAACGTAAGATGTCTTAAAAACATAATTAGTATTCTGTCTTAAAATGCTCTCCCTCTCTTTAATTATTTTGCGTAAATTATGTAAAACATCAATTACTTCATCATCAGTTATAGCAAAATATCTAAAATCATTTTTATCAGAATACACATGAGGGATTAGTTTTAAATAATTTATGTTTTCTTCATGATCTTTTGATGCAATCGTAACAATTTTCAAGTCCTTATAAGAATTATTGCTCGTAAATTGTACTATAAAATTTTTAAATACATCATAAATTTTATGCATGTCTGACACAACTGCAAGCTTACTTATCTTTTTAAGAGGTATAGTTATTGGCACCTTCTTAAGTATTTTATGGGAATCAAAAAGTCTATTATCATGAACATTTTTAGTTAATATTTTTAAATTCCCAAAATAAGATTCACCTTGTCCTATTGTCAAATTCAAAAAATTATTATCTCTTCCAACTCTATTCCAAACATTATTATCAAAATTAATAACACTTTCATAACAATCAATAGTCCTTGGATATCTTTGAGATAAAGCCCTTACCCATTCATCTTTAATTACTGATATTTCCTTAAACTTATCATCCAAATAAGAATTGTACTTTTCTTCTTGTCTTCTCCTATTTACTTTAAAATAAAATAATAAACATATAAGTAATACAATAACTAAAGTTCCAATCGAACTAACTAAAAGATAATAAAAAGAATTTGCCCCTATATAATACAAAAATAACATAGAAACTGCTAAAACTATTAAGCTTAATGGGATTAATCCAATAAACAAAAATTTCAAGGAATTATGATTATAAATAACAGGTGCATCAACCCTAAACTCTACATTTTCATCTAAATCCAAATATACTTTACCATCATCTTCAATTTCCCTATTAATATTAGTAAAACTCCTAGTTTCCATTACTTCAATATCATCATTGGAAAATTTTAACCTTGAAGATACTTTTCCATTTGGATTATTTACTGCAATATACTTTCCTAAATAAATAATCTTAAGTCCATAAATAAAAATTGTATCTCCAAATAAAGCTTCACCTTTTGAAATCTTCCTATTATTTAGATAACAACCAATACCATTACTTATAACTTCCACACTATTTTTCCTAAAATTTAAAATAATATGATAGTCAAGCATATCATCATTATCATAAATAATATCAGCATATTCATTTTTTCCAATCTTTATCTGTGAAATTTCATTCACTTTACACTTATAAAAATTACAATTTGAAAAATCTTCGTACTGTATTGATAAAATAACCTTAGATTTATCCCTAATTAAATCACATATAATTATATCTCCATCTATAATCAATTTTGAGTTTAATTTTTGATCTTTATAAATAAGCTCAAAATCATTAAAAGATTTCAATATATAATTCCCATTTTCATATTCAAAATGAAATGTATAGTCTCTTGAAAATAAGGTTATATCTTTATCTAATAAAAATTCAACTGAACTATTTTGAAAGCTTTCAATATTCCATTCTATAAGCTTGTTCTTATAGAAAACATAAATTTTTACCCTTTTCATAATCCCCTCTTACAAATTTTATCAATATTTTGTAAACAATATATTAACATATTTCAATATTTTGTTCAACATTTTGAAATAATTTTGTAATCAAAAAAAGATAGTAGTAACCTACTATCTTTTTATAAAATCTTTATCAGCCTTCTCAGAGAAAAGCATTCCTATTCTTCTATTTTCAATAATCTTAACAAACTTGCTTAATACTCCATTTCTATTAATCAAACTATCAACGCAGTTTCTATTAGAATTATACTTCAACAATTTATCCCTAACTAAAAAATAATTATAAATTATATTCTCAACCTGAAAATCTATATCACTCCATAAATCTTTACTCCAAATTTTCAAAACATTATATCCAAGTTTATCAAAATAAATAAAACAATCTATATATTGCTCCAACCTACACTTGAATTTATCAACTATACTGGATTCAAGTTCTACAAATAAAACATATTTTTTAAGGTCTTTATCATATATCGCAAAATCAAATTTATAAAATGAAGTTCCGAAATTTTTCTCTACAATAAGTCCCCTATCAAGTAACTTATCACAAATAATATCTAATATTTTATTAACTTTACTATTATCACTTTCATCACAATTTAACTCATTCATAATTTTATCCACATTACCATTATAAATTTCATTGGCATAATGCAAATATTTTTTTAAAATATTTGCGTTTTCATTTGAATATTCTTTACTCTCAATATCACTTATACTGAGTGACGTAACTATATCCATTTCATATTGAGTCATCATTAAAAACATATTTAGTTTATTTCTACAATTCCGACCTTCTATATCACTAAACTTAATTTCTACCTCATTTTCTATATTTCTCTCACCACCTAGAGAAAATATCACAATATCTATCTTCTTATATAAAATTTCAGGAATGCTACTTATGTATATTCCAGCATTTGATTTATACTTTTTACATTCCCTGTTATACAAGAAATTAAATTCCTCATCTACCTTCAATCTATCACTAATTACTTTTTTTATTAAATCTGCGTGACTTTTACTAATTGTAATTATTCCAATAGAATCCTCATATTTCTTAATTTTCAAATGTTTAAATAAAAGATCTACAACAAATTTAGCCTCATATTCATTTATATTCTCTATACCTTTATTCCCTATAGTAAATATCATAAATGGATTGTCAATATCTGAATATTTCCTGTCTCTAGGTAATGAAATAATGTCTTCAATACTAAATAAACTATTTAATATATCCCTAAAAATTTCATTTCCAGACGGATACATATATTTTAAATTTACCCTATTAAATTTATCACTCACAAATTTAAACACATTATTTGAAATCTCTGTAACATCATAAGATATTATATTATAACTCTTACTACTGCAATTAATTTGATTATCACTTCCGAATACAACCAATCTTTTACCTCTATACACTACAGGTAAAATATCTTCTAAAAAATAATTATGTCCATCTACAAAAACTATATAATCAAATAATCCTTCGATTAAAGGTATATTTGAAGACAAACTATCATAATCGATTAAAAAACATGGAAATAATTTTAAACATTCCTTATTAAAAGTGCTTATAAAATCTTTAATTAAATATCTAGAAATATTTGAAAAAGAATTTTTATCTATTTTATTATCATTATTAATTAAACTTTCCTTTGCTTCAGACAGAACCTTATTTAATACAAATCTTTCTAAATTACACGCTCTCTTATCAAATAATTTCATAAGATTATCAAAATATCTATCAACCATTTTATAATTCTCAAGTGTATCCCCATGTTTATTATGACGTCTTAAAATATTTACAAATATAGAAAATTTCAAAATTTTATCTAAATTATCTCGCATCATTTTCTCATTGATAGAATTATCATATATATATTCTAATATATCATTAACAAGCATACTGAAATTTTTAATTTTATAACTATACTCTATAAATTCATGAAAAGTATCCATCATATTCAAAAGATTACCTGTATAATGCGTTACATCATTAAAATCAAATATTCTATTCCTAATAAATTCAAATTTATCATGCTTTACTATATCTCCAATAAAACTAATATCATGATCAATTTCTTTTATAGCTTCATAATACATCTCAGTATTTAATAAAGCTTGCCTGTTAAGTTCAATACTTTTTCTTTTGATTTTCCCAAAACCTAAACTTTTAAACCAAGATTCTAAAGAATCATAATTATTATCATTTTCAGATTCAATGTAGTATTCACTATATTTAAAACACTTATCTATAATCTCATCTTTAGAAAATTTATTCTCTTTGAATAACCTAATCACACTAAGACTACATTTATTTTTTTCAAAATTTAAAGCTAACTTATCATATTTTTGTCTAAGAGCCTTTAATTTATCTAAATATAAATTTATATCTTCGAAATTAAAATCTTCTCTGATTAAATTTAAAATTTTATGTTTATTTAAATATTCCTTATGAGATATAAAAATATCTATCAAATTTTTATCTTTAATTTCATCAATTGCGTGCACAATCTCATTGAATGTACAACCAGAAACAGGATTATTCAATTTAAATTTATTAAATGACATTTTATCAATACTACTGTCACTTACATCCATAGTTAATTCATACATATCCTTAAGCGACAAACCAAAGCTCTCTATTTTATTGTAAATGCCATTAGAATCTTCTATAAAATTATACTTTTCATTAATCTCTTTTAAAATTTCATTAAATACCCTTTTTATTTCAAAATCTTCTCGAAAATTAAGTATCCTATCAAAACTTCTATAAAATTTTTGATAAAAATCATTTTGGAATAAGTCCATAATAATTGATTTTGTAAAAGAGAATTCATTATACAATTTTTCCAAATATTCCTTATCCCTAGAAATTATAAGCAAACTCTTATTTTTACAAATCTTATCAAATACAAAATTAGTTATAGTAGTATCCTTGCCCACATCCAAATTTGAATTTACAAGTGTAATATAACTCTCATCACTTAGACAAATAGATTGTTTCTGACTAAAATCAAGTTTATCTCTCACATAAATTTCTTTGTTTATATCTTCCTTGTATTTCTCTTTGTTATCACTTCCAGAAATTAATCTCCCTACAAGAGTATTAGATATATCCACATAAATGAGTGATTCATAATCTTCATACTCTTCTCCTATTACCTGAAAATCACCAAGAACCAAATAATTTTTAATCTCTAAATATGGATTATCACTACTTAAACTTCTTAATACACCTGAAAATTCATCAAACTTATTATCTAAAATTCCTTCATTATTACTAAAACTTATATCTAAACTTTTCAAAAAATCTAATGCTAATTTTAAAATATCTCTTTTAAAATCTTTCTTAAACTCATAATCAAGCTTAATTTCCAAATTCTTATGTTTAAAAATCCTTTGAAGTATAATAATCAAATATCTATTTATCTTTATTTTACTTTCAATCTTCTTCCTTATAAACCACTCATTATTATCATTAAAAACTTCAACAGGTATTAAAAAAAATGGCATACGAACAAAACTTGTGCTGTCAATATATCCCTCAACAAACGGATACCCTATATATAAATCCCTACTTTTATTTTCTTTACACAACTTATCTAAATTTAAAATAACATCATTCATGCTACTATACTGCGCATTTAATAAATCCAAATTTTTGTTTATGTTTCCCTTATAAAAATCATCTAAAAATATCTCATACTCTTTTATGCTTGAAAAATCATCATTCACCTCAAACTTCTCAAGCTTTTCTTTTTTATTCCTATTAGCTAACTCCCTAATTTTAAATAATCTATCACTCTGCCAAGTTAAAGGGTCTTCAACAATTTTTAATATATCCCAATTCTCTGAAAATATAAAATTAATAAAATTGGAATAAACTTCTTCGTTATAACTTTTTAAAATATATAAATCTAAAAAATCCTCATCGTGAAGATTATCTAAATATATTGTCCTATTATCTAAAGTTAAATTAACAGAAATATCTTGATACTTTCTCAAACTATCACTCATAAATATCACCTTAACTCTATGTAAAAATTTCATTACCACACTCTTTAGTATTAATATTAATTAATTAAATTATTTAACTAATTTATTCAATTTATTAATTAACCGTTAATTACTAAAAATTATTGAATAAATATAAGTATTTTACGATATAATCATAAAAATTTATTAACCTTAATTTTTTATAGGGGTGAAAATTATGATTAAAAATCTATGTAATGTATTTATTTTCGTTAAAGATCAAAATAAAGCTAAAGAATTTTGGTCAAAAAAAATGGGCTTTAAAATAAAAGAAGATATCCAAATAGAAGGAAAATATACTTGGACAGAAGTAATCCCTCAGGAAGGCACGACATCACTTGTACTATATCCAAAAAGTTTAAGAACTGATTCTAAAAAATCATATAAAGAAATAACATTCTTTACCGATGATATACAATCAACATACAACGAACTCTCTTCAAAAGGTGTAAAATTTTTAAGAGAACCCTTAGATACAGGATATGGAATCTTTACAGAATTCAATGATGATGATGGAAATATATTTTCACTTAAACAAACATAAAGGTGTACTGATATCACATCAATACACCTTTACACTTATTAAATTTCTTTATCTATCTTCTTCAAATATCTCCTATAATAGAGAGAAATTACACCAACAACAGGTGATGATAATATTATTCCACCAATTCCAAACAATCCTCCACCTATTATTAAAGAAACTATAACAACAAGTGGCGGCAATCCAACAAAATCCCCTAGTATCTTAGGCTGAATTAAATTACCTTCTATCTGCTGAAATGCCATTAATAATAAAAATCCAAGTATAGCTACGCTAAATCCGGATGGTAATCCCAATACAAAAGCACCTATAGCCCCAATCAGTGGACCCAAATAAGGTATAACATTACTCATACCAGCTAACACCCCAATTATAACTGCATATGGATTTTTTATAATATACGTTAAAATAAATGAACAAACCCCAACAAATACTGCATCTACTATAAGTCCTGTAAAATATCCACCAAACACCTGATCAAAATCTAATGTAAAATTTTTAATCTTCGTACTAATATTCTTTTTAAATATGATATCAGATAATGTTGAGAAAAATTTTGATATTTTTTCTTTATCTCTTAACATATATACAGATAAAATTACAGCTACCAATAAATTAAATATAAATACACCAGTGCTGGAAATAAAAGCCGTCAAAGCAGAAATAGACACATCCAAAAGATTTTTAAAATTATTATTTAGGAAATATCCTACTTTCTCATTTATTACATTAATAATATTTGGATCAATCTCAAAATTATTTAAAAATCTTATAATTATATCGACATAGGCTGGCAACTCTTTTATAAGAGCTTTTAAACTATTTAAAAACGGTTCCAATATAAATGCTATAAGTATAGCAACCGCAGATCCTAAAACTAACATTACTGTTACAACAGTTAATAGCCTTATCCTACCAAATTGTTTCTTAGAAACAACTTCTAATGGATCTTGATCTTTCTTAATTTTATAAAATAATCTAAAATATCCTTTATCTAATAAATTTACCAATGGTTTTAATATGTATGACATAATTGCCGCAATAATTATTGGTTGGCATATACTAAATAAATTAACCCAAAATACTTTAATATTACCCCAAACTTCTGGTACATAATCAATACCCTTATATAACAGAATCAATATAATAACCATAATAAAAATTGTAAAAAACTTATGACTCTTAATATCTTTCCAAAATTCTCTCAAAATTTCCCCTCCGAAATTTAATAATACAAAACTCTATATATAGATATATTTTAATAACTTCCCCTAAAAATACACTTTTTATATATTCATCTCTTAAAATATTAAACTAAAATTTCATCAATATTAAACATATCTATACTCTTAAAATCTTCGAAAGTATATTTTATATCAACAGCTTCAAAGGCTTCCTTTAACTGGTTTAAATTATTAACAGATATTATAGAACACGTTTCTATATTCTGATTAAATAAATATCCAAGTGCAGCCCATGAGGGTGATGCTATATACTTTTCACCTATGATTTTCAATTCTTCATATAAATCCAAATTTTTTTCCGTATAATATGGTGAAGTTAGTTTTAATTCTTCCATATCTACAGTTTGTGGCTCCATTTCATTTAAATAAAGTTTTGCAAAAAAACCATTTGCTAATGCGGAATATGGCATGGCTAATATATTAAATTCATTATGTATATCCATCATTTCAGAATCCATCTTTACATACTTATCTTCTATTTTAGATTCATCCATTCCAAAAACTCCCGCATTCCATAACATTTGATTAACTACAAAACCTCCTATATTATGTTTCTTTGCATATTCCATAGCTTGTCTAATTCTATAAGGCTTCCAATTAGAGCATCCATAATTTAATATCTTTCCATCCTTTTTGATATCCTCTAAATATCCAAGTATTAATGAAACATCTGTTTTCTCATCATCGCCATCAATTAAAAATAAATCTAAATAATCGGTATTTAAATTTTTTAGACTAATATTTAAATCATTCAATAAAGAATCAAAAGTATTATTACTTAAAAGAAACGAACTTTTAGAAATCAAATAAATACTTTCACGTCTATTACAAGAACTAATCCATCTACCAATAAATTTTTGAGATTCTTCTACTTCATCCCTTCTCAATCCTAACTCAGATATTGAGGTATCTATTACGTTTCCTCCCATATCTAAAAAATCAGTCAATAATTCTCTCAATTTTTCATCAGATAATCCACTTTTTAATATATCATATGTACCCAATCCTATCTTATATATATGATGACTTGACCCCGGAACAAGTGTTACATATTTTTTCATCAAACTATCCCCCAAACTAAAATTATCCCTAATTATACCATAAAATATTCTAATAAATCCATATTTAAACAATAAAATAGCTACCTCCTAGAGGTAGCTATTTAGAAATTAAACTATATTTTCTATATATTGGTACTCAATCTTTCTCCCACTATATTTTATCTTTGAATAATTAAATGAATTTTTAAGCAAATCATCTATATCATAAATATTTTTTATCTTACCAATCGCAATAAACTGATTTATTGCATTCCCTATAATTCCAGAATCTTTAGGTCCAATTTCCAAATCCTTCAATGTAATATCAGATATAAATTGATTATAAAAATTATTTAAACTATACTCTCCAACCATACATATACTATCAAATATTCCACCTGTTACTTTTTCAAAATCTTTTATACACTTCCTATAATACACAGCAAAACTATTGTAAACAATTCTTATAAAATCAGAAATTGAATTTGGCATACTATTTAATTTAAAATCAAAATAATATTTTACGATATTCATTAATACCGCCGAATTTTTAAATATATCACTATCAAAATCTATAATATAGTTTATATCTCCATTACTATCTAAAATATTCCATAAGTTCTCGACCATAAAGTTATTTTCTATATTTTTCAAAAAATCATCAACTAACTTATAACAAGGTATATATCTAAATATTTTTACTAAATCACTATTAATCATCTGATGATTTAATCCAAATTTAGAACCTTCAAGATACATTTTAGAAAAATCTTCGGTACATCCAATAATACCCTCGTTAGAATTAACTATAAATATAGAATTTTTATTTAATATACGGGTAGTAAATAATGATGATAATAATGTATTACCATAAGGTGATATTACATCTACCCCATTCACTTTACACTTACCAATACTTTTCCCATAATCTACTATATTAAACTCTACTTCGTTTCCAAAGCCTACATAATCAATTATATCATTATCAATATTTTGGTTTTTAAAATTAAATAACTGCGAAAATCCAAGTTGAGTTCTCTCATTGAATAAATTTCCAGTTAACCTATAGCCTATATAGTCACTTAAATAAACAATTTTTCTGATATTATTAAATTCACTTTTATACAAATCTTTGTACATTAAAAGTTTACATAAAGTGTCATTACTATTAAGTTCAACTCCTGTTTTTCTATAAATATACGCAGCCCCTAATTCATTTACTATTTTATTTAAATAAATAGATTTCATATTTATGCCTAAGTATATTTCCATTATTAAATTATTTTTATCATCCAAAATAACGGGTTCATTTATAGAAGAATTTATAGAAATTGATTCAATATTATACCCTATTTGTTTAACACTAACTAAAGCCTCATTTATTTCCTTTATTATTTTATCTACATTTAAATATTTCATAGAATTCAAACCATTTGCAGTAATTTTTGAGCATCTATGAACCTCTTGTAGAAATATTTTATCATTTCTAAGTGTAATACACATTATTTTCAAATTTATTTTTGAGATATCTATAACTAAACAACAATCCATTCTATCACCCCTGAATCATCACGCTAAGTGTTAAATTTTTAAATTAAATATATTATCATAATACTTCAATTTATTCATTAATTTTAACTTTAATATAGAAATTACACTAAAAATCTAGTATCATTTAAATAATATTTATTATAAGGAATTTAAAAGATGATTTGTATTGCTGATATAAACCATAAAAAGTGCATTCAAAATATATTGGATAATGGAATATTTGATAAAAATCCACGTCCAAAATATAAAGATGGATCTCCTGCATATTCAAAATTCATAACTCACTATATAGAAAGTTATGACATATCCAAAAATGAATTCCCCATAATAACATTAAGACATATTCCAGTCAAAAATGCTATAAAAGAAATACTTTGGATATATCAAGACCAGACATCAGACTTAAACATACTAAGAAATAAATACAATATTTTTTGGTGGGATGAATGGGAAAGCAAGAAATATCCAAATACAATTGGTATAAGATATGGAGAAACTGTAAAAAGATATGACCTAATAAACAAATTAATCAATGGAATAAAAAAAGATCCATACGGAAGACGTCATATTATGAATTTATGGCAAGAAAAAGATTTTAATGATAGCGATGGACTTAATCCATGTGCATTTCAAACTCTATTCTCTGTAAGAGGAGATTTTTTAGATACTATGCTAATACAAAGAAGCTCAGATTTTCTAGTAGCATCTTCAATAAATTCAATACAATATGTATCCCTTCAAATGATGATATCAAAAACGTGTAATTTAAAACCCGGAAAATTTACCCACGTTATTAATAACGTACATATTTATGATCGGCATATTAATCAAGCACATATCTTACTTAATAGAAAAATTGGTAAACAACCCATTTTAAAATTAAATACTAATGAAAATGACTTTTATAATTTCACAATTAATGATTTTAAAATTGAAAACTATGAATATACATCACCACAATTAAAATTTGAGTTAGGAATTTAATCATGATTAAACTAATTGCATGTATAGACAAGTACAGTTCACTAGGCATAAATAATAATCTCATTTATTTCATCAAAGAAGATTTAAAAATCTTCAAAGAAAAAACTATTAATAATATAGTCGTCATGGGTAGAAAAACCTTCAATAGTTTAAATAACAAACCTCTTCCAAATAGAGAAAATATAATTATATCTCGAAATTTATGTAATCCTAAGGACAAATCTTATACTGTCTTCAATGATATAAATAGTGTTTTAAAACTAAATACACCAAAAGATATCTTTATAATAGGAGGAAGTAAAATATATAAATATTTTACAGATTTCTATGATGAAATACACTTAACAATGATAAAAGATAAATACACCAAAGTCTACCCTATAAATCAGTCCGTAAAATTAAATATACAATTAAATAACTTTAAACTTATTGACCAAAAAGAATATGATATATTTTTTATAAAAATATATCAGAGGATTAAATAAATACTCTGAAAATATTTCTTGTGATAGTAACCTTTTAATATATTAAAGAATATTTTCTTATATATGATTTTCTTTTTATCAATATTTTAAGAGGTTATTTATGGAAAATTTGAGAGGTCTAAAAATTGGATATGCCATAACAGGATCATTCTGTACTTTTAATGAATCTTTTGCTCTAATGGAAAAACTTATAGAATTAGGTGCTGATATATATCCTATTGTTTCTTTCAATGTTCAAAAAATCAAAAATAGATTTGCAATTCCAGAAGAAACTATGAAATTTTTGAAAGTCAAAACTAATCATGCCATATTAAAAAGCATCGAAGAATCTGAATCTATAGGACCTAAAAACTTCTTAGATTTATTATTAGTTGCCCCTTGTACATCTAATACATTAGGAAAAGTTGCAAATGGCATAAACGACACTCCTGTTACTATGGCAATTAAATCTTTTCTACGAGGACAAGATAAACCAGTCGTAATTGCATTATCATCAAATGATGCATTAGGACTCACTCTTAAAAATATATCTTCACTTATAAATACTAAAAATATTTATTTTTCCCCAATGATTCAAGACAATGTTATATCAAAACCAAATTCTCTTGTTACAGACTATTCAAAAGTTATTGACACAATACTACTTGCTCTTAAAGGAAAACAAATAAGACCAATTGTAACAATATAAAAAGCTATCTTAAAAATAAGATAGCTTTTTATTCGAAATATAATTTTTCTAAATCTTTAGAAAACCATCTATTTAAATTATAGTTTTTAATCCCCTTAACTTTTGATGTATATACATCAATATTCTTTCTCTCAAACAGAAATATATATGGTAGATCATACGAAAGTTCCTCATATAATTCTGCATATATTTCTTTTCTCTTTGAATTATCAAGTTCATTCAATGCATCATTAAGGAGTTTATCTACCCTTTCATTTGAATAAGAAAATCTATTTGAAGGACCATCCGTAGAAAATCTTGATGATGAATCAGGATCAGGACTTGCAAATGGTGTAAACATAAATGATAAATGGTAAGAAAATTTCCCCTCTTTAGCATCTTTTTGCCTCTGAATTAATGTTTTAGATTCCATATATTCAACTATAACATTAATCCCGATTTTTTTATAATTATCAAGCATTATAGGTATCAATATATCATTAACCTCATTTGGAGAACTTGCCAAAAATTTTAAGGTCAACTTTTTCCCATTTTTTTCCCTTATCCCATCATCACCTAAGAACCAACCCGACTCTTCTAAAAGTTTACGAGCCTTATCCGGATTATAATCATACTTAGTAAAGCTTTCTACATCTGGATAAAAATAAGAATTTTTATTCTGAGGTATGTTTAAAACACTTCCATAATCTCCAAAACTACTATCAACTATTGATTCCCTATCAAGGCCATATGCGAGTGCTTGACGAATATTCCTATCCTGCATAATCTCTTCTTTATGATTTATTGCAATATATCCATAACCTAAAACATCAGTCAAAATTCCACCAACAAACCCCATATCATTTAAAATAGTAAAATTCTCTTGTGTAGGTAAAATTGTTTTTCTTACTATATCAACATCTCCATTTTCTATTAAAGAAATTTGATTGGAATCATTAATTACTCTAAGTATTAAATTTTTAATCTTAGGTTCACCATTATAATAATTTTCATTTGCTACAAGCCGTACCTCTTCACCCTCTATATATTCAACGAACTTATATGGACCATTACCAAAAGGTTTTCTATTTAACAATTCAATTTTAGATGCTTCTCCTTGTATATAATCTTTACCATAAACATGAAGAGCAA
This sequence comes from Candidatus Arthromitus sp. SFB-mouse-NL, assembly GCF_000709435.1. Taxonomy (NCBI): domain Bacteria; kingdom Bacillati; phylum Bacillota; class Clostridia; order Eubacteriales; family Clostridiaceae; genus Candidatus Neoarthromitus; species Candidatus Arthromitus sp. SFB-mouse-NL. The sequence continues at coordinate 480,527 of NZ_CP008713.1, read as the reverse complement.
GTGGCTTAATCCTCTCAAAGTAATAATTCTTTTTAGCATTTATAGAATTAAATTTAATTGAAAATCTTTTATCATCAATTATCTTAAATCCTTCTATATCTTCAGTTACACCATCCCTATAATTTTCCCAACCTACCATATCAAAATTATCTCTCTCAAAAGTCCCAGTATAAGTCTTGTCCATTAAAACCTTAAACGTAAACTCCATATCATAAGAAGTAATAGGCTCACCATCTTGCCACACAGCATCATCTCTAATAATAAAATTATAAGTATTTTCACTCTCTATAATATCTGGTAAATAAGCTATACCATTCGTAACATTTCCATCACCACCAATTTCCAAAATAGGATCCCACATAGTATCATTAACATCAACATCATTTGTTGAAATTGCAAATAATGGGTTAAATACACCACTAGGTGAAGGCATTCCAATTATTAATGTATCCTTCCTATTCAAAGAATTTTTAGGTAAAGCTTCAGGATTCGATGGAACTAAATATAAAGTTTCTTTATCAAATTCATCTACCCCATTAACAAATACAACTTCTTTATTCTGTGTAACATCCCCTTCCTTTTTACAAGAACAAAATGTAAACATAATGAATATTAAAGTAAAAACTAAAAACTTATTTAATTTAATCATCCTCTTTCTATATATAAATAAAAAATCTTACCTATATATTAAACCAAAGTTAATATATAAGCAAGATTTTAATCAACACACTATTCGAATGAAATCTTCTCTAATTCATCTTTAAATGATCTGTAAGGAGTTCCTCCTTCCATACCCTTAACTTTAGAAGAATAAACATTCATATCTTTTCTTTGATACAAGAATAAATAAGGTAAATCCTCTGAAATCTCTTTATATAACTGTGCATACAATTCTTTTCTTTTTGTTGTATCCATTTCATTTAAAGCATCATTCAACAACTTATCAACCGTAGGATTTGAATACCCAACTTTATTATTTGCCCCATTTGAAGCAAATGTAGAAGTTGAATCTGGATCTATATCAAGTGACCAAGCCAAAAATGCTAAATGATAAGAAAATTTCCCTTCTTTAGCTTCACTTTGCTTATCAACTAAAGTTCTAAATTCCATTTGCTCAGCCTTTAATTCTATACCAATTGCTTTATAATTATCAATCATTACAGGAACCAAAACATCATTAACTGGATTTGGAGAAGATGCTAAAAATTTAAGCGATAATTTCACTCCGTCTTTTTCCCTTATTCCATCAGATCCAACTTTCCAACCTGCTTCCTCTAAAAGTTGTTTTGCTTTTTCCGGATTATATTCATAATGCGTATAATCTCCTTCCTCAGGATAAGCCCAAGAAACCGTAGATTGTGGAATATCTATTACATTCGCCTGTCCTCCAAATGCAGCTTCTACAACTGAACTTCTATCTAAACCATAAGCTAACGCTTTCCTCACATTTAAATCTTGCATAATTGGTTCATTATGATTTATAGCAACATATCCATAGCCCAAATATTCAACTATATTTGCATTAATAAATCCAAGCTGTTGTAAAAGTGATAAATTCTCTGCAGTAACAGATACAGTACCAGCCATTATATCTACATCACCATTTTCTAACAATAACATTTGGTTAGTTTCATTTACCACTCTAAACACTAAATTTTTAATCTTTGGAACACCCTTATAGTAATTTTCATTAGCAACTAAAGTAACTTCTTCTCCATCCTTATAACTTACAAACTTATAAGCTCCGTTACCAAATGGATTCCTATTAAACTTATCTAAATCTTTAGCATTCCCTTGAACATAATCAGCACCATATACATGTTTTGCTAAAGGCTTAAGATCTTTTGAAAAATAGGCTAATGTTTTAGCATTTGGTGAAGCCATTGTAATTGAAAAAGTTTTATCATCAATTATTTTAAATCCTTCAATTTCAGTAGATGTACCATCTCTATACGCTTCCCAACCTAATACATTTAAAGTTTCTCTTTCAAATCTTCCTGTATAAGTCTTATCCATTATATATTTAAATGTAAAATCAAAATCTTGTGATGTTATAGGTGTACCATCCTGCCACTTGATATCATCTTTTAAAGTAAATGTATAAGTTTTTCCATCCTCAGATATCTCCGGCATATAAGCAAGTCCTTCTATTATTGTTCCATCATAATTTATTTCAAGTAATGGAGCCCACATAGCATCATTTACATCTGAATCATATTGCGATTCTTCAAGAAGTGGATTAAAAACACCATTTGGACTTATTATTCCAATTATAAGTGTATCTTTTCTATTTGCTGAATTTACAGGTAAAGTTTCTGGTAACATAGCAGATAAATACAAAGTTTCTCTATCATAATTACCAGTACCATTTGTAAGAACTACATTATCAGATGGTTGAATTGTAAAATCAGGATTATCTAATTGACTTGAATCTGATGAAGAGCAAGAAGATACAACAAACATAAATCCCAAAACCAATCCCAATATGCTAATTAATTTTCTCTTTTTCATTTATTCCTCCTAAAAATCATAAAAATTAATTAAATTTAATAAATATAAATTTTATATTTATTAAAAATATTTTAAACTAATTTAATACAAATGACATGCAACCTTATGACCATTACCTAAATCTCTTAAAATTGGTATTTCATGTTTACATATATCTTTTACATATAAACATCTCGTATGAAATTTACATCCAGATGGAGGATTAGATGCACTAGGTATATCACCCTTTAATATTATCCTATTATTTTTCCTATCCGGATCAGGTAAAGGAACACAAGATATTAAAGCCTGTGTATATGGGTGTAATGGTTTTTCATATAAATCCTCTTTTTTACCCTCCTCAACCAAAGAGCCTAAATACAAAACACCTACCCTATGACTTATATGTCTCACAACACTTAAATCATGTGATATAAACAAATAACTCAGGTTATACTCTTCCTGAAACTGTTGTAGCAGATTTATTATCTGCGACTGTATAGAAACATCTAATGCCGATACAGGTTCGTCAGCAACTATAAATTCTGGATTCAAAATTAATCCTCTAGCTATACATATTCTTTGACGTTGACCTCCTGAAAATTCATGTGGATATCTTTTCATATGATACTTCGCAAGACCACATATTTCCATAACTTCTCCAACTCTATTATAATACTCTTTCTTGCTATTTACAACTTTATGAGCAATTAATGCCTCTCCTATCAACTCACTAACAGGTTTTCTTGGATTTAGGGAACTAAATGGATCTTGAAATATTATCTGCATCTTAAGTCTAAGTTCCTTCATTTCCTTTCTAGACATACTATGAATATCAATACCTTTAAATCGAACTGTTCCATCAGTTTTATCTAATAATTTAATAACAGTTCTACCTAAAGTTGATTTTCCACATCCTGATTCACCAACAAGTGAATACGTTTCTCCCTTATTTATAATGAAAGAAACATCATCAACTGCTTTTACATTACCTACAACTCTTTGTAAAATACCATTTTTAATAGGAAAATATTTTTTTAGATTCGTTACTTCAAGAATTCTATTACTACTCATTATTTCCCTCCTTACCCAAAATATAGCAGGAAGCATAATGTGCATCATTAACCTTCACTAGTTCCGGTATACCTTTTTTACACGTATCTTGCCTTCTATCGCATCTATCATAAAAATAACAATAATTTGGGAGCTCCATAGGATTAGGTACCTGCCCAGGTATAGAATATAACTTACTTGTACTACCTTCAAACGTAGGCTTTGACTTCATAAGACCAATTGTATATGGATGCCTCGGATTATTAAATATTTCTCTTACCTTTGCTTTTTCTACAACCTTACCTGCATACATAACAATAACATAATCAGCCATTTCTGCTATAACTCCTAAATCGTGAGTTATCATCATAATAGAAGTTCCAAGCTTTTCTCTCATGTTTTTTATTAAATCTAATATTTGTGCCTGTATAGTAACATCTAATGCCGTAGTTGGCTCATCGGCAATTAAAACCTGAGGATTACAAACTAAGGCAATAGCAATCATTATTCTTTGACGCATACCTCCTGATAATTCATGTGGATACGAATCATAAATCGACTCAGCTCTCGGTATACCAACTAACTTTATCATATCAATAGATCGTTTTTTTGCTTCTTTTTTAGATACTTTATGGTGTATAGTTATTACTTCAGAAATTTGATATCCAATCTTCATAACTGGATTTAAAGATGTCATCGGTTCCTGAAAAATCATGGCTACCTCAGAACCTCTCCTTTTTCTCATTTCTTCTTCTGATAATGTTAAAATATCTATTCCATTTAAATAAATACTCCCTGACTCATACTTAGCTGGAGGAACTGCTAATAATCTCATTAAAGACATAGATGTAACTGATTTACCGCATCCAGATTCTCCTACAATTCCGAGTACTTCACCTTGTCTAATTTCAAAACTAACATCATTTACAGCATTAACTATTCCCTCTTCTACTTTAAAAGAAACACATAAGTTTTTAAATTCTACTATTTTTTTACTCATCAAAATCACCCCTATTTCTTAAGTCTTGGGTCTATAGCATTTCTTAAACCCTCACCGACCAAGTTTATAGACAAAACCGATGCAAATAATAAAACAGTAGGTGGAATCCATAGCCATACTCTCTTAGTTAAATCGAAGAAATTACGCGTGGTTTGTAATAAATTCCCAAGAGATGCATATGGTGCTTGAACACCTAAACCTAAATAGCTCAGACTTGCTTCAAAAATCATCATTGTTCCTAATCCACTTGCTATATAAAGTATTATATAAGGCAATATATTAGGTAACAAATGTCCAAACAATTTCCTGAAAGTCGAAAATCCCAAGGCTTCAGTAGCTTGCATGTACTCCTGCTCTCTTAACAAAAGAACTATACCTCTTATATTCCTACAATAAGTAGTCCAAAATATAAAAGCCAATAATCCTAAAGTTACGTAAATTCTATATTTAGGATTTACCTCTAAATCAGATAAAAATGCAGCCAATATGATAAGTAGTGGAAGTGTTGGTATACTCATCAAAATATCAACAATTCTCATTATAACCATATCAATTACTCCACCATAATAACCTGATACAAGTCCAAAAACCGTTCCTAAAAGTACAGATATAATTGTTGCTGCAAATCCCACAAAAAATGAAAATCTCCCACCTTCGAGAACTCTAGCAAACATATCCCTACCCAGTGCATCCGTTCCTAAAATATGCTGAGAAGATGGAGGTTGATTTTTTGTTAATACATTTATTACAGATGAATCCTGGCTAAAAAATGGGACAATTAAGATTAGTATCAAAATTATTGTAAGCATGGCAAATCCAAATATAGCTAATTTGTCTCTCAATAATCTTTTAAACATAATCTTAGTTGGAGATTCAATTTTATAATTCTCTTCATTAAATTTACTATTATTTTTAATAACTAAATCTTTGCCTTCTTTCATAAATCTTAACCTCCTATTTAAGCCTTATTCTTGGATCAACAAATGCGTAAACAATATCAGTCAATAAATTTGAAAAAATAGTCAATATTGCATAGAACATGGCAGATCCCATTAACAAAGGATAATCCCTATTTAAAATAGCTTGATAAGTTATATTACCTATACCAGGCCAACCAAAAACTTGTTCAATTATTATTGATCCACTAAATAGAGTAACAATACCTCCAACGATAATAGGTATTAATGGAATTAATGCATTTCTAAAAGCATGTTTATATATAACAACTTTCTCACTTACTCCCTTCGCCCTTGCTGTCCTTATATAATCTTGCCTTATTACCTCAAGCATGGATGTTTTAACAACTCTTAAGGTGCCTGCTAAACTAAACAAACTTAAAATTATAAAAGGTAGAGCAGTATGAAGCAAAACATCTTTTACATATGCAATCCCTGTATAATTACTCCCTATACTCGTCATACCTATAATCGGCAATCCAAATACAGGAGCCACATATTTTATAGCTATAATACCTAAAACAAATGTTGGTAAAGATGTAAATAGTAATGAAAAAGTAAGAACAAATTTATCTAGTGCTTTACCATGTTTTGTTGATATATATATCCCCAATGGAATTGATACAAACACTGAAAACAAAAATGATAAAACATTCAAATAAAATGAATTCCAAATATATACACCTAATATTGAACTAACAGGCTCCCTATAATTAAGTGATACCCCAAAATCAAATCTTATAGCATTTTTTAACCAGTTGAAATATCTCTGAATAATACTTCCATCAAGTCCATAGAGAGTCCTTAGCTCTTGTATTCTTTCTGGTGTTATACCAGGCTGTGTTGATATTATACCCGACAATGGATCACCTGGCGATGATACATATAAAAAAAATAAAATAAACGATATTCCAAATATTATTGGTATAAATAAGAGTAATCTCCTTATTATATATTGCTTCATTAAGTACACCACCTAAATATTAATAAAAAAATGCCACAACATTAACTTACTACAATAATTGACTCAAAGTAATACGTTAATCAGGGCATCCAGATAACTAATCTTAAATTATAAAAAATATAAAATAATTTTTTATATAAACCTTTATGTAATTATTTGGTTCTTTACGTTACAAATATCCTCTCAAGTGACCCTAAATATTAACAAATATGAAACTACTTTTTAATCTATACAAACAAAGTATATTTATACAATTATACTACTTATATAATTAAGTTTCAATGTAATATTTAAATATTAATTAAAGCAAATTAATATTTATACTTTTATAGCTATAAAAACCGTAGTCGCTATAAAAATAAATGGAATAAACGCTAATCTATTATTTTGTAACTTAAAACAATTCTTAATTAAGATCACTATACTTATTATACCAGACATAATTATTGATAAATAGAAAATAAACACTGTAGGTAACACCCCTAGCGTTAAGGCTATTATTAAAAATATGTCAAAATCACCTTCACCCAAAAATTTAAATTTATTTATCAATAAATATAAAAATCCAATTAAAATAATAGTTTCTAAATTAATTCTAATATTTTTTATATCCAAAAAAGATAATATGAAAATAAATAAAGAAAATATAATTATTGGATAAGATAAAACCGTATAAACATAATAAGTTATGTAATCTATAAATGCAAATATATAAATTACTAAAAATAAATAATAATATTTTAAATATGTATAAATCATTATAAAACTAAAATTATCTAAAATCTTAGTTAAAATTACAGTATTAAATACTATAAATAATAAACTACAAAAACAAATCCTAAGTAACAATATCCCATCTTTTAAAATATTTTTGCATATTATAAATATAGAACTATTCTTATCTTTCAATCCAAAAATCTTATAATCTAAACTTCCTATAATCTTCATAATTATAAGATTTAATATGATACTCATTAAAATGCTTAATAAAATACATATAAATACATATGAGATCATATTTACACTCTATTATCTATTGCTTTAGATATAATGTTTTTATTCCCAGAACTATTTGCTATATCTTTAATATCTTTTAGTGTCATCGAATCAGTTATCCATTTAGGCCAATTATTCAAATATTTATATTGTTCATTAATTTTACGAAATTCAGACATTGTCAGAGTATCCGAAACCGCTTCAATCTCACCTTCTATAAACCTATTTAAATTATGCATATCAATTGCATTAACTATAGCACTTGCATCACTTACCTTAGACATTTCCTTAGATCTCTCATATGTAGAAAATAAATTAGGTCCTATTAAAAGTACTATTATAATTATAATAACAAATGATACCATAACCTCTATAATACTAAACCCATCCTTTTTTCTATTTTTAAATTTCATTTTGTTTACCCCCTATTTAAATATCCATAATATATTTAAATATTTTCAACAAAATCTATTTATTATTCAAATTTATGTAGACATTTTTAGTCATTTTTATCTACCATCTCTTTCAATAGCTCCAACTTATCAACATAATAAACACAAAGTTCTAAGATATCTTTTATTATTTCTTCCTTAAGTCCAAACACATCCTTTATTTTTGAAAATTTACTAGATATAGATTGCATACCAGTTCTTAATTCCTGTAATTTATCCCTAACCATCTCAATTTGGGTATATCTTTTATAACTCATTTGCTTTAGTGAATCTAACATACCAAAAGTTTCTTCTGAAGACTCTTTTATTACACTCACATCAGATATATTTTGTATCATTTCATATGAAATCTCTTCTGTCTCATTAGTTATTTCATCTATAGTTTTATTTATGTGTTCCGATGCTTTCTTAGTCTCTTCTGCTAATTTTCTAACTTCATCAGCAACAACTGCAAATCCCTTACCAGCTTCACCAGCTCTAGCAGCCTCAATAGACGCATTCAATGCTAAAAGATTAGTTTGACTTGAGATCTTATTTATAACTTCCGTAAATTTATTTATATCCGTTATTTTGTTATTCAAACTCCCAAAAACTTTGTTAATATTTGAAAAATTCTGAATTAATTTATCAACATTAGATATCAAAAATACAATCTTATCCTCACCTTCTGATACTAATATTTCTTCATCCTTTATAATTTTAAAAATATCTGATATTATCTGATTTAAATTACTATAATCATCTATTCCATCTATTGCTCTCTTTTCTAACGTATCAAACATATTATTTTGAGAATTGGCATATTTTAAAATTTTATCTGCCTTTTCATTAAACTCCACATTCTTTGTATCAATATTTAACAATGCCTTACTAATATTCTCAAAATTATTTTTTTCCTCATTACTTCGACTACTATTACTGTTTACATACTCGAATTCATTATCCTCATCTTTATCTCTTTTATCAATTAAATCTTTATCATATTTAACCTTATTGGGTCCATTTTTTCTCAAAATTCTTTTAAACAAAAACCTCTCTCCTCTAAACAAATCCTATAAATTAATACTATTAATTTGTGCTATATTAAAATTTTTATTACAAGTAAAAACAAAAAAAGGTTTGGATAATCCAAACCTTTAATACATACCATCCATTCCCATTCCTGGAGCTTGTGGCACTTGTTTATCTTTCTCAGGTATCTCTACAACGGCAGCTTCTGTTGTCAAAAATGTAGCTGCAACTGATGCTGCATTTTGAAGAGCTGTTCTTGTAACTTTAGCTGGGTCAACTATTCCATTCTCAACCATATTTATATACTTACCATTTAAGGCATCATATCCAATTCCTTCTTCACTTTGCTTAACTTTATCAATTATTACAGACCCTTCAACTCCAGCATTAAATGCAATCTGCCTAATTGGCTCCTCTAAAGATCTTAAAATTATATTTATTCCTACTTGCTCATCATGCACTTCAGAAGATAAGCCACATATTTTTCTAAGTACATGAACATATGCTGTTCCACCACCTGAAACAATTCCTTCTTCTACAGCTGCTTTAGTAGCTGCTAGAGCATCCTCTATCCTTAATTTTTTCTCTTTAAGTTCAGTTTCAGTAGCCGCTCCAACTTTAACTACAGCAACTCCACCTGAAAGTTTGGCAAGTCTCTCTTGAAGCTTCTCTTTATCAAATTCTGAAGTTGTATCCTCAATTTGTCTTTTAATTTGAGAAACTCTATTAGCTATCTCTTCCTTACTTCCCTTACCATCAACAATTGTAGTATTCTCTTTAGTTATCTTAACACTCTCTGCTCTTCCTAACATATCAACTGTTGTTTCTTTTATATCATACCCTAATTCTTCAGATATAACTTGTGCACCAGTTAATATAGCAATATCTTTAAGCATCTCTTTTCTTCTATCACCAAATCCTGGAGCTTTAACACCAACACATGTAAATGTTCCTCTTAATCTATTAACAACCAAAGTAGCCAAAGCTTCACCTTCTATATCTTCAGCTATTATCAATAGTTTTTTACCTTGTTGCACAATCTGCTCAAGAATAGGAAGTATCTCTTGAATATTAGAAATTTTCTTATCTGTTATTAAAATATATGGATCCTCCAAAGATGCCTCCATTTTTTCCGCATCAGTAACCATATATGGACTTACATAACCTCTTTCAAACTGCATACCTTCAACAACTTCAAGACTAGTTTCCATATTTTTAGACTCTTCAACTGTTATAACGCCTTCATTACCTACTTTTTCCATAGCATCAGCTATAAGCTCTCCAACAGTTGAATCACCTGCAGATATAGATGCAACCCTAGATATATCTTGCTTACCATTTACATTTTTAGAAAGTTTTTTAATCTCCTCAACTGCTGCATCTACAGCTAGTTTTATACCATTTCTTATAAGTATTGGATTAGCACCTGACGTAACGTTTTTAAGACCCTCTCTTATTATAGCTTGTGCTAAAACAGTCGCAGTAGTCGTTCCATCTCCAGCAACATCATTAGTTTTAGTCGCAACTTCTTTAACAAGTTGAGCACCCATATTTTCAAACGGATCTTCAAGTTCAATTTCTCTTGCTATTGTAACACCATCATTTGTAATTAGTGGCGAACCAAATTTTTTATCTAAAACAACATTTCTACCTTTTGGTCCAAGTGTAACTTTCACAGTATCAGCCAATATATCTACACCATTTTGCATAGATCTTCTAGCTTCAGCACTAAATAAAATCGTTTTTGCCATTATAAATTACCTCCAAAAATTTATTCAACAACAGCCAATATATCTTCTTGTTTAACTATTATATATTCCTCTTTATCTACCTTAACCTCAGTACCTGAATACTTAGAGATTAAAACTTTATCTCCAACTTTAACTTCCATTTTTATTTCCTTACCATCTATTGTAACCCCACCAGGTCCAACAGCTATAACTTCTGCTTCTTGCGGTTTTTCTTTAGCACTACCCGCTAAAACTATTCCTGATTTTGTTTTTTCTTCTGCTTCCAGTCTTTTAAGAACAACTCTATCTGCAAGTGGTCTTATATTCATTAAATACAACCTCCTATTAAAATAAACATCCTTAATTAGCACTCATTTATCAAGAGTGCTAAAAGCATGTTACTAATATAATTAAATAAACCAAAAATTACAAATTAAATTAAATACCAAAATTAGTCGTTTTTCTTAAATTATTCCATATTTTCAATATTTTACTCAAGTTTTATACTATTTTAAAGATTAATTCATAAAAGTTATAAATCCAAAATATACTACTCTATTTTTTGCTAAGTATTTCTTCATTTATACTATCTATAAATTCCCCTAATCTAACAATTCCTCTATCACCATTGAATCTATCCCTAACAGACACACTTCCTGATTCTTGCTCCTTTTCTCCAACTATCAATAAATACGGAATCTTCTCAATCCTTGCTTCCCTTATTTTATATCCTATTTTTTCATATCTATAATCGCATTCTACCCTAATCCCTAAATTTTTAAGCTTATCTGTAACTTTTTTCGCATAATCATTAAATTTCTCAGAAATAGGTAATACCCTAACTTGAATCGGACTCAACCAAGTTGGAAGAGCACCAGCATATTTTTCAATGAGCATGGCAATTGTTCTCTCGTAACATCCTATAGAACTTCTATGAATTATCATAGGATGTTTTTTCTTACCATCTGAATCTATATAAAACATACCAAATCTCTCAGCTAAACTGAAATCTATCTGGATTGTTATTATTGTATCTTCCTTACCATGAACATTCTTAAATTGTATATCAAGCTTTGGTCCATAGAATGCGGCCTCTCCATCTTGTTCTTTATAATTCAGATTAAGATTATCTAATATTTGCTTCATATTATTCTGAGTTTCTTCCCAGACTTCCGCTTCACCTATATACTTATCTTTGTTTTCCTTATCCCACTTTGAGAATCTATAAGTAACATCTTCATTGATTCCGAGGCATTCCATTATGTATTTTACTAAATCTACAGCTGATCTAAATTCATCCTCAAGCTGATCATTTGTGCAAACTATATGTCCATCTGACAAAGTAAATTGTCTTACACGTATAAGACCATGCATTTCTCCAGATGCCTCGTTCCTACTAAGAACTGCCGTTTCACCATATCTTATAGGAAGGTCTCTATAACTTTTGGGAGATGCTTTATATATCATAAACTGAAATGGACAAGTCATAGGCCTCAAAGCAAATACTTCTGTATCCTTCTCCTCATCTCCTAAAACAAACATACCATCTCTATAGTGATCCCAATGTCCAGATATTTTATATAAATCACTTTTAGCAAAAGTAGGAGTCCTAGTAAGAACATACCCCCTCCTCTCTTCTTCATCTTCAACAAACCTCTGAAGAATTTGCATAAGTTTTGCTCCTTTAGGCATAAGAAGCGGTAATCCTTGACCTATAAATTCATTTGTAGTAAAAAATTCAAGCTCTCTTCCTATTTTATTATGATCCCTCTTTTTAGCATCCTCAAGTTTATCTAAATACTCTGTTAACATACTGGCCTTAGGAAATGATATTCCATAAATACGAGTAAGCATTTTATTTTTTTCATTTCCTCTCCAATAAGCTCCAGTAGCACTCAGTAATTTAATTGCCTTAATAGGACCTGTGGATAATAAATGTGGTCCTGAACATAAATCCTCAAATTCTCCTTGTTTATAAAAAGAAATCTCACATTCATCACTTATATCATTTATAAGTTCAATCTTATAAATCTCATTATATTTACTCATTTTACTAATTGCTTCATCTCTATTTAAAACGAATCTATCAATTGATAGGTTATCTTTGGATATTTTTTTCATCTCTTCTTCGATCTTATTAAGATCATCCTGTGAAAAAGGAGTATCTATGTCAAAATCATAGTAAAATCCATTATCAATACTAGGTCCTATCGCGATTTTTGCATCAGGAAATAATCTCTTTACAGCTTGGGCTAACACATGACTCGTAGTATGCCAAAATGCTTGCTTACCATTTTCATCATTAAATGTTAATATATTAACACTACAATCTCTTTCAATTACATATCTCAAGTCTACAATTTTACCATCAATTTCAGCACATGTGGCAATTTTTGCCAAACCATTGCTAATAGACCTTGCAAAGTCAATTACACTTATAGGAGAATCTATTTCCTTTTTAGATCCATCCTTAAGAATAATCTCTATCATAAACCCACACCTCTATACTACTTAATTTTTTGATCCTCAGATAATACATAATCTACTCCAAAAGTATCAATTTCTATTTTATTTATAATTGGTTTGTTTTTAGGATTATCCCCAAATACCTCTTCATTTGCAATATTTAAAATAATTTCAATACCATCAGTAACCTTTCCAAATGCTGCATAACTCCCATCTAAATGTGGCGAATTACCAACCATTATAAAAAACTGACTCCCTCCAGAATTTGGATCATTTGCTCTTGCCATAGATAAAACTCCAAGTTCGTGCTTTATATCATTTTTAACTCCATTTATCTTAAATTCACCCTTTATAGAGTATCCTGGTCCTCCAACTCCTGATCCTAAAGGACATCCTCCCTGAATTACAAAATCTTTTATAATTCTATGAAAAGTTAGTCCATTATAATATCCTTTATTTACTAAGTCTATAAAATTCGTAACAGTAACTGGTGCAATTTCTGGATATAACTCAAATTTAATTTCCCCAAAATTTTCTATTACCATAACCCCAATAGGATTTTTATTCATAATACAACCCTCCAAATTATTTTTTACCTAAATTTCTTATCAAAACTATCAAATATAAAATCAAACCTGAAACTGATATAAATAATAAACCTTTATCCCAATTTAATAGGGAATAAACCATCAATATAAAATTTAATAATAAAAATGAACCATAAGCTATTAGTCTTCTTTTATTTTTCTTAAAAGTAAACTTTATAATCACTTAAAAAACTATCCTCTCAATTAAATAACTCCATGGTAACACAAACTAACATCATGGTAAATATAAAATTCAATAAATATTTACCACATAAAATAATTTTTTATAAAGAAAATACTAAAACTACAACTAACAGATAATTCTCAAGGAGATATTAAAATGAAAAAATTTAAAAATATTTTTAAATTCCTTAATACATTATTGCTTTTCATATTTATAACTTCAAATATTACAGTTATTAAAACATATCCTTATTCACAAAATACACTAATATTTGGGGAAGATGCTATAAAACACATTTCTTATTTATCTAAAACCCCACGTATAAGTGGAACAAAATCAATCTTAAATGCCCAAAAATACATTAAAAATGAATTTCAAAAATGTGGATATGAAGTTCAAGAACAAATATTTAATTGGCCTCTCATTAATTCAAAAAATATAACATCCAAAAATATTATCGCTTCTAAAAAAGGTTTAAATAATAATCAAATAATTATCGGAGCACATTACGACTCTACCTCATCAAATGGGGCAGATGATAATGCATCAGGTGTATCTGCTCTTTTAGAAATAGCTCAAAAATTAAATAAAATAACACTCCCTTATAACATAAAATTCATAGCCTTCGATGCAGAAGAACTAGGGCTATTTGGTTCTAGACATTATGTTAAAAATATGACCAATGATGAAAAATCAAATACCTTATTATACATAAATATTGATAGTATATTAACTGGAGATGACCTCTACATATACGGAAATAACGGAAACAAAGGATGGTTTAGAGACGAGGTTATTGAAATTTCAAAAAATGAAAACATAAATATAAAGACTAGTCCTAAATTAATATCCAATAACGATGATGAAATTTCAATTTTAGAAGGTGAATGTTACGATTACAGTGATCATGTATACTTTAGATACGAAGGCATACCCTTTGCGTATTTCGAATCTACAAGTTGGGATGATATAAATATGCATACTGGATATCCTAGATACAGAAATAAAGAATTTGGAATGATTATTCATTCATATAAAGATAATCTAAACTATATATTAAACAACATTGAGAAAAAATCATTAAATAACTTATCAAATTGTATATCACTCCTATATAAAACTATCTTAAATAGAAATAAACAATTAATTATAATAACTGATACAAATGATCAATCAAATCTTGAAAATATAAAATACGATCTCTATCATAACAATAAAATAATTAAAACTTTATCTCATAATGGATCAAACAAAATAGAGATATTCAATTTACCAAAAGGTAGATATAAATTAAAACAAGTTAATAATACAAATTTAAATTTAAAATGTCCTTTAGATAATAACTATTTTAATGTAAGTGATAATGGAACAATTCATTTATTTTATGAAGATGTTAAAAATACTGTAAAAACAAAAGATTATGATGGAATATTGATACAAATATATGGTGATACATTTGATGATCCAAAAACTTCTATAGATGAATTATACAAAGATTTTATCAAAATTAAAAAGCTATCACCAAAAGTTATCTACAACAAAGATTTTTCATTAGAAGAAATCAAATCAACAATCAAAGAATATAATAAAAATAATTTTCAAAATGATGATGAAATCATACCAACATTCATGAACATTCCAATTGAAAATAATTTTTTAAAAATAAATCATCGATTATTAGTCAAATTTTTAACATCAATACTAATAACAATATTTTGCTCAAACATCTATAAAACACAAAAAAGCAAGTTTTTATAAATGTCAACTTGCTTTTTTAAATTCAATAAATACTCTATCTGAAAATAATCCTAAAGTATTTATCTTATCCATTAATTCTTCTGCACACTTTATTACATCATCAGAATAAGTCCAATCAAACACTATAACCTTATTTTTACTCAATAAAGATGTAATAATCATACTCTTTAATTTATCCATATAAGTCAAAAAATGAAATTGACGATTAATCATTTTAAAATCTAAAATATTGCAATACATATCAAAAATTGAATTATTACAAGAATCCATATCCAAATCAATATTTAATATATCATAAATATTTTCCGTTATATTTAGATATGGTTTCATATTAAATCCACTTATTATATAAATAGAGTTCTTATTAAAATACTCCAAAATAAATTTAAATAATCTGTCTTTTACAACATAATCATAAAACAAAATACTATTATGAAATCCAGCAGTAAAACCAATTTCTCTTAGCAAATAATCTTCTAAGAAGTCATCATCAAAAGCCTCTATAACTTTTATCATTCGTATTCCTTTCGTAAATCATACATGTAAACAATTTGTTATTTATAATTTAATTTATTTTAATTGATTTTACAAGTTTATAAATAATATTTAATAATTTATTTAAATCCTACTGTTTCTAAAAAATACCTGTCAAAATAATTCAGTGGTTCAGTATAAAATTTATCAGCTGTTGTTTTATACTTAGACCTATATGTATCCAAAGATCTAAATGTAATTAACGGTTCAATCTTACCAATATAATCAGGCATTGCTACAGTTCCAATTAGAAATGGTTTATCTTTATCAGCATATATAACACTAAATCCTAAAACCCCTTCATAATTATTTACATCTGTATTCCTATATTCATAACATATGAGCTTTCTCTTTTCTCGCGTACTCATATTCTCTATCCTATTCCTTAAATTTTGAATTTCTGTCATTATGTGATTTTTCCTATGAAATATGTACTCACTAGAGAATGCTTGCGTATTATTTTCAATCTTCTCTATTTCTCCTTCCAAAAAAGATATCTTAGTATTAATTTGATCGTAAAATTCATCAAAACTTTTCTCAAAATTTTTGTTTAATATACCCTTTACTCTGCTTTCATATACCAAACTATCTAAAAAATATTTGGGAGAACTTTCATATAAATCAAATAAATCCTCATTATAATTTAAAACCATTATGTCACTTTTTTCTACAGATGATTGATTTTTGCAAGCTTTACTAGAGCTTATAAAACTTATACTATTTAAAAATATCGCTATACCTAAAAAAACATTAGTAAATGTCAACCTATATCCCCTCCCTATAATATATCGAAATTATTTTCTCCATTTAAAACTTAAAAATTCATATAATAATATTTATCTTAAAATAAAAAAAGATGATACAAACTAATGCACCATCTATCAAAACAAAACCCTAATATTATCTTTCCTTACAGTTATCTTTAATTGATCTAAATGTTCAAGAAAAAAAACAGAATATTTCCTGTTAGAATTTAAAAGTTCTTTTGCCAAATTAAGGTCAATAAACCCATTTTTTGCTATAAAATTAATTATCCTATCTCTTGCAGATATAAAATCTTCCCTTAAAACATACATCTCTGAATTAACTTTGTATAAAACTCCAATTTCCTCTAAATAATAATGTACCTCCATAAAATCCTTACAATCAAACTTATTCTCTAAATCCTTAATCTTAGGTGGTACAAACTTAGACTCCTTATATTCATTAATAATTCCATCAATCATTTTATTTATGTCATTTGATAACTCTATTTTAAAATCACTCAATGAAATATATTTTGATGTAGACTTTATATATCCCATATCTTCAAAATAATTAAGTATAAGCATATAAATTTTAGGCTTAAATTCTTTTAAATTCAATTTACCTCTTAATTCTTCTTTTAAAAAACCAATTCTGAATTTATTTTTAGAATGATATTCAGTAAGTATATTTTTAATTTCTAAATAAATCTTATCTAAATTATTTTTATGAATAAAATATCTATTATTCCCATCGTGAAAATCAATCAATATACCATTACTAACCAAGATATCAAATTTATCTAAGATTTCATCTTCTAATAATAAATAATTTTTACAAATATATTTAATATCAATTATATAATTCTTATCATTTTCAATTAATAATGCTAAGTATTCTTCGTTTAGCTCCTTCTCTTTTATTTTAACTTCTTCTAAATATTTTACGTTATTATCTTTAATCCTTTTAGCTAATGGATTTATAATGTACCCCCCACCAATTGTTAATACAGGAGAATACATTCTAACCACATATCTATCATCCTTTAAACATAAAATAGGTTTCTCTAAATGAATTTGAACATAAGCCTCAGAATTTTTCCCAATATTTTCTTTATCTAAAATATGTATTCTACCCATTACTTCACTAGTTCCATGGAGAAAACGTACTCTCTGGCCATTTAATATATCTTTACTTAAATTTTTAACTGAATAAAACCTACAATCTATCATATAGCTTAAAGCTAATGAAGCATTTGTTGATACAACATCTCCTCTTTTTATTTCCTTCTTAACATTAGATAAATTTATTGCACACCTCTGACCTGAGAATGCCTCTTTTTTATTTTCCTCATAAACTTGAATATTACGAACCTTACACTCAATACCAGATGGATATATAAATATACTCTCATTTAAACTAATTTTACCAGACATTATAGTTCCTGTTACAATAGTTCCAAAACCACTCAAACTAAAACACCTATCAATAGGCATCCTAAATATACCATCAGAACTCTTATAATCATCATAATCAATTAATCTTTCTATTTCATTAACAAGTTCATCATATCCATCTCTAGTTTTAGATGAAAACCCCACAACAACAGAATTTTCTAAAAAAGTACCTTTTAATTCATTTTTTATTTCACTTTTTATAAACTCATACCACTCATCATCAACTAAATCTCTTTTAGTTAGGACAATTATTCCCTTATCAATATTAAGAAAACTTAAAATATCTATATGTTCTCTAGTTTGAGGCTTTATACTATCATCGCAAGCAATAACTAAGAGAACTATATCAATTCCAACTGAACCTGCTATCATATTTTTAATAAACTTTTCATGTCCAGGAACATCTATAACTCCTACCCTAATTTTACATGGCAAATCAAAAAAAGCAAATCCCAAATTTATAGATATTCCTCTTCTTTTCTCTTCTTCTAATGAATCAGTATCAATATTAGTTAAACATTTTATAAGCGAGGTCTTCCCATGATCAATATGTCCCGCTGTACCTAATATAATATTTTTCAATCTTCTAACACTCCAATTTAATAAATGCTCTATAAATTTCATCAAATTCACATTTTTCTATAGTTCGAACATCTAACTTAACAAAATTATCTTCAATTCTTACTATAATAGGAATGGTATTGTTTCTTAACCTTCTTTCAATTTCATATACAGACATATTATCATGTTTAATTAATAAAACATACGTTCCTATTTTCTCTCTTGGCATAGATCCTCCACCTATAATAGAAAATCCCTTATCAACTTTTATATTAAAACCTTTTATTTTATTAAGTCTCTCAAGTAACTCAAGAGCATTTTTTTTTAAAAATCCTAATTCATATGTAATCATCTTAAGAGTGGGTATATTCTTAATCGCGAACTTTTCATCTAAATAACATCTAAAAGTTGATTCCAAAGAAGCAAGAATAAACTTATCAACTCTCAAAGCTCTCAACAAATGATTCTTCTTTATTTTATCAATCAAATGTTTCTTACCAACAATAATTCCTGCTTGTGGTCCACCCAGCATTTTATCACCACTAAAAGTTACAATATCAGCGCCATCCATCAGAGATGTCTGAACTAAATTACCTTCAAATCTAATGCCATATTTAGACAAATCTATTATAGAACCGCTACCAATATCTTCAATTATTATTTTTCTATACTTCTCCTTAAGTTCACTTAAATCTTTAATACTAACTTTTTTCGTGAAACCTCCAATATAATAATTAGAAGTATGCACTTTAAGAAAAGCACTAGTATTATCGTTTATCTCATTCTCATAATCAAATAAATGAGTTCTATTAGTACACCCTACTTCTTTCAATATAGCTCCACTAAACTTCATAACATCAGGAATTCTAAAAGATCCTCCAATCTCAACAAGTTCTCCCCTTGAAACAATTACCTCTGTATTCCTACACAAAGTATCTAATACAATCATTATAGCTGCTGCATTATTATTTACAACAAGAGCTGACTCACAACCAATAACTCTGCATATAATTCCCTCAACATGAGAATATCTATTACCCCTTGATCCTTGTTCTAAATCATACTCCAAATTTGAATAATTTTCTGCAACCTCAATCATATGCCTAATGCCATCTTCACATATTTTACTTCTTCCAAGATTTGTATGTACTATTACACCGGTTGCATTAATAACTTTCCTAATGCTATATCTCAATTCCTTACGTAATTCATCATTAAATATATGTGATATTATTTGAAAACTTATATCAAAAACTTTTCCATCCCTAATCATCTCTCGGTATGTATTTAAAATATTTCTTAATATATTCAATACAACTTCCCTCGGATATAACTCAAGTGCCTCTTTAACATTATCCAAACTCAATAATTCATCAACCTTAGGAATCTTCTTATATAAATTTTTCAATAACATATCATTCCTTTTTATTCTACATATAAAAATTTATCTTCAAGTTTTCTAACCTCGCCAATCACTTTGTAAAAAACGTGTCTACTCTCCAAATTTTTCTTAAACCTTTCCAAATCATCTTCTTCAACAGAAAACAATAATCCTCCAGACGTTTGTGGTTCAAATAATATATCCTCGACCCACTCTTCACATTTGCAATAAACATTATTGGATAGGTATTTTTTATTAGAATACGTACCTTCTGGAATAAATCCATTTCTTAAGTATTCAATAGAACTTTCAATCACTGGAATACTTTTTTTATCCAAATGTAATGAAACTTTAGAACCATATGCCATCTCATATCCATGACCTAAAAGTGAAAATCCTGTTATATCTGTACAAGCATTTATTTTTATACCAATGGAAGCCTCATACGCATATTTATTTAAAGTAGTCATTGAAGCAACAGCATCATTATAAGCATCGTCAGAACAAATCTCTCCTTTTATCGCCGTAATAATCGTCCCAACACCAAGCCTTTTAGTTAGAACAAGCTTATCTCCAATCTTCGCTCCATAATTTTTATAAACACTATCAGGACAAACTTTACCAATAACAGAAAGTCCAAATTTAGGTTCATTATCTTGAATTGAATGACCTCCAGTAACGATAGCCCCAGCCTCTTTTACCTTATCTGCACTACCTTTTAAAATATCACATAAAACCTCAATAGGAAGACATTTAGGAAAACCAACAATATTTAGGCAAAGTACAGGTATTCCTCCCATAGCATAAACATCACTTAAAGAATTTGCAGCAGCAATTTGTCCAAAAACATATGGATCATCAACTATTGGAGTAAAAAAATCTAAGGTAGATATAATTCCTAAATCATCCCCGAACTTATATACAGCCGCATCATCATTATTTTCGAATCCAACAATTAAATTTTTATCATTAAAAACTGGTAATTTATCTAAAATATTCGAAAGAACCTCCGGCTCTATCTTAGCTCCTCACCCAGAAGTTTGACTAAGGTGTGTAAGTTTATATTTGCTATACATCCTAAACATCCCTCCTCCAAAATCTAATAAACTAAATTATAACATCTTTAAATATTATTTTAAACTGTTATTTTATCTCTAAATTTTTCAAAAGTCTTACTCCCAATACGAGATACATTCTTTATATCATCAATAGATTCAAATACTCCATTCTCTTCCCTATACTCTATAATAGAATCTGCTAAAACATCGCCAATTCCATTTAAAGTCTTAAGCTCTTCCTTTGATGCAGTATTAATATTGATAAGAAATGAATTATTATCACTCCCACTATGCCTATAAGATGTCTCGTTAAATCGACTATCTACAAAATCTTGCTTATCTAAAACCCCCACATCATCTATAGAACGTACAATAATACATTCTCCATTTTTAATTTCACGTGCCTGATTAATATCATCAAGACTACCTTTATCTGTAATACCTCCTGCCATCAAAATCAAATCATAAACAATACTCCCCTCTTCCATCTTGTACACATTCGGATTCAGAACTTCACCTTTAACCTCAACAAAAATAGTCTTCTTAATGTTATCCTCCTCTGATAAATAAAAATTATTTTCAATGATTTCATCTTGATTTTTATCATCATGAATAAATTCATTTAAAGAAACAACTTCATTGTAACTATTTTTAGCTGATTTATTGTAAATAAAAAATACCGATAAAAATACAATTCCAACTATACCCATAGATACAACTTTAACCAAATTATCTTTTTTAAACATGATGTCCCCCAACAAAATATTTTTTAATATTAATTCCATTTTTAAATATTATTTAAACAAAAAACACTCAACTTTTTACAAAATATATCCTTATATTAATTAATAATTTAAATACAAGTTGTAAATAATAAAGAATGCTTTTAGTTTTTGTTCTGGAGGATTAAATGAGAACCTTACATAAGTTACATAAGTTAATTTTTATATACATATTGATAAATTTTATATCACTACCAATAAGAGCAAAATGTTTAACAGATCCAAATTTGATAATAAATAGTAAATCTGCAATACTGATGACACATCAAACATCTAGCATAATATACGAAAAGAACGCGTATGATAAGTTCTACCCAGCATCAACAACAAAAATTTTAACAGCAATAGTAGTTTTAGAAACACTTGATTTAAATGAAAGAGTCGAGGTTTCTAAAAAAGCTTCGAGTATCAACGGCACTAAAGTTGGACTTTGCCAAGGTGGATTATATACAGTTGAGGATTTACTATATGGATTACTATTAAATTCAGGAAATGATTGTGCAATAGCACTAGCCGAACATACATGTGGATCTGAAGAAAATTTCTCAAAACTAATGAATAAAAAAGCCAAAACTATAGGTGCATACTATTCAAACTTCGTAAATGCAAGTGGTTTACATAACGATAAACATTATACATGTGCATATGATTTAAGTAAAATTTTATCTTACGCTATCAAAAACAAAAAATTTATAGAAATATCAACATCAAAATCACATGATATACTTGGAACAAATGGAGATTCCTTTAACATATATAATCAAAATCAATTGATCTTAAAAAACGGAAAATATTATTATGAACACGCATTATTAGGAAAAACAGGGTTCACGACACCTGCTCAATATACATTTGCTGCATCTGCAAGGAATAATAATGTGGATTTAATAGCTGTAGCACTAAAAGCTTCAAGCAAGGATGAATATCTTCAAGATATAATCAATCTATTTAACTATGGTTTTAGTAAAATCAAAAAGATAAGTATCTCATCAAAATAAAAAACCAAAATAATCTAATCATTAAGATTATTTTGGTTTTTTTATATAATCCATCATATCACTTGGAATATCAACTTTAAACTCCATGATATCATTAGTATATGGATGAGGAAATTTAATTTTATATGCATGCAACAAATATCTAGATACACTTGAAACACAACTCCCATACATTTTATCTCCTACAATTGGATTGCCAAGATAACTCATATGTACACGTATTTGATGGGTCCTACCTGTCTCTATCTTAACTCTTACTAAATCACAACTATCAAATCTTTTCACAACTTCATATATAGTTCTAGCAAATTTACCATAACTATCATGCACAGTCCTTTTTACAGAATCTTCAGAAGGTCTAAAAATATTTTTCTCAATGATTCCCCTAGTATCTTTCATATTATCTTGAACAATAGCTATATACTCTTTATAAAAAATATTATCAATCATACAATTAGATAAAAACATATGGGAATATTGATTCTTCGCTATAACTAAAAGACCTGTTGTATTCATATCTAATCTATTTACAGGTCTTACAATTGAATCAATATTATTAGTTTTAAAATAATACATTATACCATTAGATAAAGATACATCATGACTTTTACTAGGATATACAACCAAATCTTTAGGTTTATTTACAATCAAAATAAAACTATCCTCATACACAATTTCAAAATCCACCTGAATTGGAACAATACTTTGAGTTTCATTCTTTCTATGTATCTTTATTTTTATCTTATCACCTTTTTTTAAATAATAATTAAGCTTAACACTTAAATTATTTACAAAAATTCTTTTCTCAATAGCAGACTGCTTAATAAACCTGGAGCTCAATTTCTTATCATATTTCAAATAATCTCTAATCTTTAAACCATCTACTTCATCTAAAATCTCATATTCTAAAAAATCCAATTCATACTATCCTTTCACAAATTTTTCAAAATAAAATTCCTCGCTTTTATAGTATTCTCATGAATAAATCTTCCTTTTTCTAAAAGCTCTACAATTATAGAATTATAAGCAAATAACATAGATTTATCTAAATCCAAATCAATCAAAGCAGCATCCCTAGATTTATAAACTCTTTCAAAATTTCTCCCCATCTCAAAAAAATCTGCAAGAAATACAATTTTATCAATAATAGACATATCTTCTGCACCTGTAACATGATTTTTAATAGCATTTAATATTTGTATATCATCTACATTAAATTTATCTCTTGCAATTACCATAGATGCAACGCCATGAAAGATATGTATATTCTTCAATTCATATTCATTTAATTCATATCCTTCATTAAGTGTCATATTTAAAATCGTATCTTCAGGTAAATTCTTTCCTACATCATGAAAATAACAAGCAATTTTAACTTTTTCCTCATCACAATAAGATAACTTATTACATAAAATCATACCCATATCCACAACTCTTAGAGTATGCTCATATCTAAAATTATTAAGATTTTCTTTTATATACCTATCAACAGCTAAAAAATCCATAATTCACTCCAAATACAATCTCTCTGAGATAATATAATCATAAACATCATTTGGAACAAGTCCAAAAATATTCTCATTTTTAATAATCTTTTCTCTAATCTCAGTTGAAGATAAATTAATTATTTCTCCTAAAAATATCTTTATATGTGCATTGTAAACATCCTCATAATATTTCTTAAGATTTAATACATCATTTAGATGACTATCTAATCTTAAATAAACCACAATAACTGCACTTTTAAATATTCTATCGATTCCCTTCCAACTTTCAAAATTAATTAGATTATCTGAACCAATTATAAAAAATAATTCATTATATCCAAAATGATTTTTCAAATATTCCAAACTTTCATAAGTATAAGATATTGAGTCTTTTTTTAGTTCATAATACTCAATATCAAAATACACATAATCTTTGATAGCTTTTCTCAACATTTCTAACCTAACATGATCACTTAAAAGTTCTATGTAATTCTTATGAGGAGGTATTTTATTCAATAAAAATAAAACCTTCTCTAATTTAAATTCATTATATATTTTATTAGCTATATTAATATGTCCATTATGAATAGGATTAAATGTCCCACCCAAAACTCCTATCTTCAATTTCAAACACCTCGAATAAAAATTTCTATCCTATAAATTCAAATTCGAAATCATTCAATCTAACAAGGTCACCTTCCTGTACTCCCATCAATTTGAGTTCATCAATAACGCCCTTATTAGTCAAAACTTTATGAAAATATCTAAGCGAACTAAAATTATAAATATTCACAGAATTAAGTAATCTATCAACAAAACTTCCAGTAATTAAATAATATTCATCCCCAAATTCATTGACTTCTTTTGAAATAGTATAACTAAATCTTTTAGGTTCAAAAACATACACTTCATCTTCTTCAAAGTTCAAAATAGGCTTTGGTGTCTTATCAACCAATTTTTTTACATTCCTAAGTAACTCCAATAATCCATTTCCAGTAACCGCCGATATTTCAAATACATCACTATACCCGAGAGATTTAATAACATTCTTAACATTCTGAATCTTTTCTCTTCCATCATATAACATATCACCTTTATTCAAAACAACAATTTGAGGTCTATTCATCAAATCATAATTATACTCAGCAAGTTCATTATTAATTAATTTAAAATCATCTATGGGATCTCTTCCTTCGATCCCCGAAATATCTAATATATGTACAAGTACTCTAGTTCTTTCAATATGCCTTAAAAACTCAAGTCCAAGACCAATACCCTTCGATGCTCCCTCAATTATTCCTGGAATATCTGCAATAACAAATCCACTTATACCTTTATAATCAACAACCCCCAAATTCGGATGTAATGTTGTAAAATGATAATTAGCAATTTTAGGTTTTGCATTACTAACTTTTGATATCAAAGTAGATTTTCCAACATTTGGCATCCCAATTAATCCTACATCTGCGATAAGTCTAAGCTCCAAAGTTAAGTTCATTTCATCATGAGGCATACCAGGCTCAGCAAAATCTGGTGCTTGCCTAGTAGGTGTACAAAATTTACAATTTCCCTTACCACCTTTGCCACCTTTTAGTAAAACAAACCTACTATTTTCACCAGATAAATCTTTTATAACTTTACCACTTTCAGAATGTATTAAAATTGTCCCTTCAGGTACTTTTATAATAACATCTTTTCCATCTTTACCATAACACTTTGAAGTTCCTCCATCCCCCCCATCTTCTGCTAAAAATTTACTATTATACCTAAAATCAATTAGAGTATTAATATTGTGATCAACTTCAAATATGATATCCCCTCCTTTTCCACCATCACCACCATCAGGTCCACCTAAAGGTACATACTTCTCCCTCCTAAAAGAAACACAACCATCTCCACCTTTTCCTGATTTAACATAAATCTTAGCTACATCTATAAACATAATCTTTAACTTCCTTCAAAATAATTTTAATTAAAAAATTAGGATGATTAACATTAATTAATCACCCTTTAAACAAATAATCCAAATTTAGACAGTAACTTCAACCGGATAAACACTAGCTCTTTTTCTACCCCTACCAAATGTTTCAAATTTTACAACACCATCAACTTTTGCAAATAAAGTATGATCTTTACCTAACCCTACATTCAAACCTGGATGTATTTTAGTTCCCCTTTGCCTCATTAATATATTACCAGCTAAAACGAATTGACCATCGGACCTTTTAACTCCCAATCTCTTTGAATGACTTTCTCTACCGTTTTTAGAACTACCTACACCTTTTTTAGATGCAAATAACTGGATATCAAACCTCATCTCCATTGTCCTCCTTCATCTCTATTTTAATATAATTCCTATACTCATTAACTAGTTCTCTTAATGTGTACTTAAAAGTATTCAACAATATTTGCGCTTTTTCAATATCACTTTCTTTATAATCAGATATATTAACATAAACTAATGGTTTTTTTTTATCAACACAATAACAAAAATTATCACATATAACCTTATTCAACCCAATTATAACACTTTGTGTAATTGATGAAACTGCAGCACAAACAATATCTCTTCCTGATATATCATAACCAGAATGACCATAGACCTTAAACCCAAAGAGTTTATCTTTTTTATGTATCAATTCTACTTTAATCACTAATTAACACTCAATCTTACTAATAGTAATCTTAGTATACGGCTGCCTATGTCCATTCTTTCTTCTGTAATCTTTTTTAGGCTTATACTTAAAAACAATTATTTTCTTACCTTTAACATGCGCAACAACATCAAATTTAACCTTAGCACCTTTTAAAAACGGGCTACCTAATTTAATGTTATTTTTATCAAATATAGCTAAAACTTTATCAAATTCACTAGATGAATCAATATCCAAATCTAGCTTTTCAACATACACAGTATCTCCTTCTTTAACTCTATACTGCTTTCCACCTGTTTCTACAATGGCATGCATCACTATAATCCTCCTCAATAAACTAAGACTCGCCTCATTAGGTAACACAACTTTTAAAAACCCAATCAAGTGCGGATACCTTTCCTATTATATCATATTTTTTATATTCTGCAATCTACCTTATCTGTTTTTAGCTGAATAATTGAACATTAATAACAAAAATTAAATAAAATTTACAGTAAAGTAATATAAAAATAACAAGTAGTTTGAAAAATTTATTGATAATACACTCCTAGCTTATGTAACACGATATTTTATAAATTATCACTATAAAGTCCTATATATTAGAAAAAAACTACAAATTTAAATAATTAAAATAAATTTAAAACCTAAAATAACTTTATTTATAATAAATATATTATTTTCAAATAAAAACAACACACACTATACACACCGATTTTTATATAAGTATATATCAATTATAAATTACATAAAATTAACAATAAATAACTTATTATTCAAACTCAAATCAATATATCGCCAGAATTTTAAAAATAGTAAATTATACAAAATAAATCTTATTTATCTAAAAAATAAAAAAGTGGTATCGCACTTACTTAATACCACTACTAAATTATTAATCATAAATAGCTTAAATATTCCAATATATACCTAATATTATATAAATCATTTATATAAATCTAAAAAATTTATATTCCCATATATCCTATAATATCTAAATATATCTTTTATAAATAAAACATCAATAATTTCAAATTCCGTACTAACAATATAAAATACACTTATATCATAATCCATATATAATTTAATAGTATCAAACAATGTCCTTATACTCCCTAGTTGCACTGATATTATGGTTGACTTACACTTACAACTATTTCCCAAATTATAAATAATATTGTTGAATTTATTAAAACGTATAAACTCATTGAATGTATTAATAAATATAAAAATGGATAAAATTAAATAATTTATACTTATTTCCATTAAGCCATTAAAAATTAAACCATAAATTAATATAACACTACCTATTAAAAAACTAAAACAAATACTAATATAATTCACTATTTTACAGTCAATAAATCTAATCAATATATTTCTTAATATACTCGATCCATCTAATGGAAATGCTGGTAATAAATTAATAAATCCAATAACAAAATTCGCCATTATAAAATCTCTAAATATATCTATTCCAAATAATATTTGTATTAAATTTAATACTAAGCCTAAAATTATATTAGATAAACTACCTATAAAATAAAGTACAAGCAACTTATTATTTGATATATTACAATCATCTAAATTTATACTGAATCCCAATATAATATATTTTAATTTAAAAGTATAAATACTACTTAGTTTTAAAAATAACAAATGGGTTATCTCATGTACAAATATTGCTATCAATGATAGCAATAAATATTTATAACCTCCTATGATAAAAAAACTATATAAAATAACTAAAATTATCTTTAATATTTTAAAATAACTCATAAAAATACCTAAAATATATTATTATTTTATATAAATATATTTTAAGTATATTATATATTACTAATCTATAAAAACTATACTTTGTTTTCTCATATTAATATTCAAAACTATAGCTATTCCTATCATATTACTCAATATAGAACTTCCTCCATAACTCACAAAAGGTAAATTAATACCCGTCACCGGTATCAACCCTATAGTCATACCTATATTTTGAAATACAGAATATAAAATATAAAAAACCATACCTATACAGAACAACTCACCAAACTTATCTTTAGCCGTTCGTGCTATTTTCAATACTCTCATTATTATAATTATATATACAACTAATAACAAAACTGATCCTAAAAACCCCCAATATTCTCCTATAATAGAAAATATAAAATCATTTTGTGGTTCAGGTACAAACTGTGAAACATAACTGCTATTACCATTTCTACCCATAAAACCGCCTATACCTATACCTATCTTTGATTGAGAAACCTGTAATCCATTTCCCATAGAATCCAATGCAGGATTTAAAAAAGATACAATCCTATTTTTCCAATACTCAGGTAATAAATTGGTATCCCATACTAATAAAATAGAAAATATACTTAAAAGTGAACCAGCAAAAAATATCTTTATATTTATACCAGCTATAAATAATATACCTATGCTCATTACAAAGCAAACTATAGTCATACCCATATCAGGTTGTATAACAATAGCAATTAATGGTAATAAAATATAAAACGCTAATTTATATATAGATTTTTTATCATTTATTTTATTACTCCCCTCATCTATAACCTTTGAAATCATTAATATTAGCGAAATTTTCATAAATTCTGCTGGTTGTAATGTAAAATTACCTATTTGTATCCATGCATTCGCTCCATTAATTTCTTTACTGAATAATTTAGTAAATATCAATAATGCTATATTTAAAAAATAAATAATAGGAATAAACTTTTTAAAATATGAATAATCTATAAATAATATTATGTATAATGTAATACAAGATATCAATACAAATAGCAACTGCTTTCTAGCTGAATTAAAATTAGTAGCATAAAATATATTTATTACTCCATATAAACACAAAATTACAACACTAATTAAAAGAATAAAATCAATTTTTCTAAGTTGACGAAACTTAAACAAAACATGTTTCAATAAAATTCACCTTTACTTACTATTTATATTATCTCTATATAAAGGAATTTTAGCTACCAATTCAGAATAACTATATCCTGCATTATCATGTGAACTATTTGTTAAATCAAATGTAACTTTATTAGTATCAATATTAATATATTTTGAAATTATTGTTAATATCTCACTCCTAATTATATTCAAAACATAAGGCGTTATCCCTTCTCTATCATTTATTATTATAACTTTTAACCTATCCCGAGCGATATCTTTTGATAAAGGTCTATTATGAAGTAATCTAATCATTATGTCGCCCCCAATTATTATTTCTTGAATATATTAACTAACGATCTTAATATATTGTTCCCTTCTACCAAATTCATAAATGGAATCTCTTCTCCCATCAATCTCCGTGCAATATTTATATAAGCATTTCCAGCTTTAGATTTATTTGATAATACCACTGGTTCACCTTTATTAGTAGATATAGTTATATTTTTATCATCTGGAACAACTCCTAACAATTTTATAGATAGCGTATCCATTATATCCTCTACATCCAGCATATCACCTTTTTTAGTCATAGAATAATTTAACTTATTAATTATTAATTGATGTCTATCTAATCCTTTTGCATCTAATTTCCCTATGACTCTATCCGCATCTCTCACAGATGTTATTTCAGGATTAACTACAACTATAGCTCTATCAGCACCTATAACAGCATTCTCAAATCCTTGTTCAATCCCTGCTGGACAATCTATTAAAACATAATCAAAATCTTGTTTTAACTCATTAACTAATTTCTGCATTTGTTTGGTTGTTATATCATTCTTATCCCTAGTTTGTGCTGTAGGAAGTAAATATAAACTATTAAATCTTTTATCTTTTATAATAGCCTGTTTAAGTTTACATTTACCTTCAACTACATCTAGTAACGTGTATACAATTCTATTTTCTAATCCCATCAATACATCTAAATTTCGCAATCCTGTATCCCCATCAACAACTACTACACTTTTATCAAAAGAAGCAAGTGCTGTTCCAATATTTGCAGTTGTTGTTGTTTTGCCTACACCACCTTTTCCTGATGTTATAACTATTGATTCGCTCATAACATACCTCCCACTAACTATATCATTATAATATTAATATTTAATCAATATACTATAAATTGTATATGGAAATTTTTGCTAGTATACATATTTATTTATACTATATGGTTCTACCTCAATACAACCATTTTTTAATTTAGCTACCTCAGGATATCTTGGATTATCTCCATCTGGAGATGTAGAAACAATATCACTTATCTGTAAAATTTCTGGAGATAATTTAAATGCTGCAATTATAGTTTTATCATTACCTTTAAATCCAGCATGAACTCTACCCTTTAATTCTCCTAAAATTACTATGTTCCCTGTAGATATAACCTCAGCTCCACTATTTACATCACCTATAACAACTATATTCCCATTAAAAAATATTTTTTGTCCACTCCTAACTGTCTTATATATAAACTTTGTTTTACCTTCGTCTATACCATTAAAATAAGTACTATTTTCTATGTAATAGCTATTCTTATCCTCTAAAATAAATTCTTTTACCTTTAGATCTCTCTCAAAAAATCCTCTAATATCTTTAAGAATATCATTATCAATTTTATTAAAATCTATAATCAATTTTATAGAAGATTCACGAAAAAACCTTAAATTTCCTTTCATCTTATCT
Source organism: Candidatus Arthromitus sp. SFB-mouse-NL (assembly GCF_000709435.1). Classification (NCBI taxonomy): domain Bacteria; kingdom Bacillati; phylum Bacillota; class Clostridia; order Eubacteriales; family Clostridiaceae; genus Candidatus Neoarthromitus; species Candidatus Arthromitus sp. SFB-mouse-NL. Next base: position 448,580 of record NZ_CP008713.1, on the reverse strand, counting down.
ATCAATTCAACAGCTAACTTATCATATGTATATTTTTCATCATCAAATATTATTTCTAAGCCTTCTCTAACACCCTTAATTTTAACTCCGTTGCTATCCATAATAACTTCCCCTCCAAAAATTAATCCATTAAAGTATATGCATAAGGAAACATTGGAATATATTCAGGATAATTTTTTTGTAATTCATCCTTAAAATATGCCTCAAATATTGCTCTAGCTACATAAGAACTAAAATATCCATGACCACCATCATATATAACTACACATACAGCTATCTTTGGATCATCTATAGGTGCAAATCCAACAAATACACCATATGCCGCTCTACCAACTCTTTCTTGCATTCCATTTTCTTTAAATGTTGCTGTACCTGTTTTGCCACCTGTTTCAATAGGAAAATAATGAGCATTAGTAAATACACTTGCAGTGCTACCATTCCTAGTAACTCTTCTCATGCCTTCTATTACAGCATCCACATTTTCAGATTTTAAAATAACTTTATCTAATATTTCAGGTTTATATTCTTTAACTATATTATTATCTATATCTACTATCTTATCTACTAAATTTAATTTATATCTTATACCCCCATTGACAAGAGTTGCAATATAATTTGCAAGCTGTATAGGCGTAAATAAACTTATACCTTGACCTATAGATGCATTTATAACATTCCCTGGAGTATAAATTTCAGTTCTTAATGAATATATTGTATATTCTGTTATCGCATTTGTCATATTTTCAATATCATTATTTGTATACTCAGTATCAAACTCTTCATTGTAATAATTAACTATATCAGAAAATAACATGTTTAAATTTGAATTTAAATAATCAGTTTTTTCTTTCAATATTCCTTTATCCACGTCTAATGGCAAATCTTCATCTAATATTTTCTTTACGAAGTCTTTAATTTCCTTCTTTAATTTCGATAATTTTTCACTATCTGTGGTCTTTTTAGATATATCTATTGGATTAAATATATATCTGCCAAACTCCCCCTTATTTAAAATATCTATTATATTATATGTAGATAAAGCTATTACATTTGATTTCATACTTTGTAAATTAAATACTTGCCCTGTGGTTTCTATCAATTCTATACCTGTTGTAGAAATATAATTTGTTGTATTGGGTGGTCTACCTAATCCAAATTGCCATGCCCATTTAGCCAATATATCTAATCCTTCTTTATTAGAAAATCCTTCCCTATTATACAGTCTATATGCAACTTGATAAAAGTAGTGATTATTTGATGATCTTAACGCATCTCTAACATCAATGTCTCCAAGTGTATAATTAACAAGATTTGTCCATTTATTATTATAAGCTTCAAATACTAAATTATCTTTTATAGTTTCATTAGGTCCAATAACCCCTTCCTCAAGTGCAGCTATTGCTGTCAAAGGCTTAAATGTCGATCCTGGAGGTATTAAACCTTGGGTCGCATAGTTAAAAAACACCTTTGGATATACATCATTTGGATCTTCTCTTAAACTATTAGGATCATTAATATCTGATAATGGAAATAATTCATCTACATCTATATTTAAATTTCTACTTTCTATATATTCTTCTCCAAATTCTTTAAGATCAGTAGCAAAATATTGTTTTCTTATATCTGGAGTCATATTTTCATCACTAACAAACACATTAGGATCATAATTAGGTAATGATACTAATGATAATATATCTCCATTATTAACATCAATAACAACAGCGGCACCACGAGTTGCATTACTTGTATCAAGCCCTGTTCCATGTCCATTACCTGTATTCTGTAATCCAGTCATTACATCATTCAATGCCCGTTCAGTTACTTTCTGTAACTTCTTGTCTATAGTTAAATAAATATTATCTCCAGGTATTGGGTCAATTTGCATAATATCTTCCTTCTTAGTACCATTATTATCAACCTTTATAATATTACTTCCATGTTTTCCTCTTAAATTAGATTCAAATATAGCCTCTATACCAGACTTTCCAATTGTATCATATGAGGTATTATAACCATCTTTCTGATATTTTTCTTTTTGATTATCATCTATTGCACCTATATAACCTATAATATTAGATGCAAACTCTCCTTCAGGATAATATCTTATAGATCTAGGTGAAACTGTTATACCTTTTAACATAATCTCCTTTTGCATTATTTCAAAAGCAGTTTCCTTGTCCAAATCAATTGCCAATATTATAGGATTAAAGCCAGAAAAACTATTCATTTTAATACTATCTCTTATAAAAACATAATCTCTTATACGCTTAGGTGTAAATTTTTTAATTAATTCATCATATATTTCCTTTCCAGTACTATTTTTCATTTCAGATGAACTATCCAATAGCTTATATAAATCGTACTCCTCTATTAAATCATAAAACATATCTTCGGCTTTTATATTTATAATACTATCTTCCAATTCTCTTTTTTGATTGTCTGTTAAATCTTTAATAGAAGAAAAATATTTCTTCTTCAATTTATCATAATAACCTCTATCATTTTTAAATCTAAGCTCTTTGGCTCTTATCTCAGACTCAGAGGTCACTGCAAATTCAAATCTAAATGGATCAACCTTTATTTCAAAATTATTATATAAATCTTCACCATTTTTATCCAATATATCAAGAACCTCTGTAATTACTTCAAAAAAGCTATCACTATTATTAATTCCTGAATATTCTAGTATGTAACTTTCTACATTAGTAGCGAGAACCTCTCCATTCTTATCTAATATTTCACCTCTAGATGCCCTTATAGATACTTGCCTTTGAGAATAATATGTTGATAATTTTAAGTTGTCCTCAAATCCTATAATTTGAAGATTAAATAATCTAATTATTATAATAAAAAAAAGTACAAACATAGATATGACAATTACCAAATATCTATAATCTGTACTATTTCTATGCTTAATATTTATCTTAATCCCCCCGTTAGTTAAAATTCTAGTGACTTCTTAAACAATCTCCCTTTAAATATTCTACCTAAAAACAAATACAAAAAAGCTGAAAAAACAAATATATAAATCAATTCATAAATCATATATAAACCACTTATACCTACACCCAAAAATATCATTAAAAATATATTCGTAATAAAACTCTTAAATATACAAAATATAGACACAATTAACACAGATAAAAAATATTTGTTCTTATTATATTTAATAGATACATAATAAAATAACACACCTAAAATAATATTTAAAAATATATTAACTCCAAACCCATTAATAAAAAACACATCCTGGAGAAATCCTATAACAACAGAAAAATATACAATTTCATATTTTTCAATATTCATACAACATATAAAAAAATATACACTAGTTAAACTTGTATACGAACCATTTATAGTAAAAAGAGGAATTACCGATATATCTAACAAGAAAAAAAATATACCTATAATAAATAATAATAAAAACTTCATAATTTTAGTATTCTACCTTATATTTATTTTTAGGGATTACTATAAATAAATTGCTCACAAAATCAAAATCTATATGGGATTTAATTAAAATACTTTTACTTAAATTTCTTTTATCATTTTCTATGGATATAACCTCTCCGATAATTATTCCAGACGGATACACTCCTCCTAATCCAGAAGTAACAATAATATCCCCCACAACTACATCTTCATCTATAGGTACATACTCCATCTTAAGTATGTAATTTCCAGACGAATTCTTATATTTTTTAACTATCCCTTGACTTCCGTTAGTCCTTTGAACTATACCTCCTACCGATATACTTCCATTAATTATTGGAGATATAATACTCCAATAATCGGATACAGATATAACCATTCCAAACAGTCCTCCATTTGCCACAACTATCATGCCATTTTCGAGTCCATCTTTTATACCTACATCTACTATGTAATCATTCGTGTACGATCCATTTTTCCCTATAATATTTGCTCCTACAAATGTATAATCATCCAATCTATCTTTTAAATTTAATACATCTCGCAATTTATCATTTTCTTCCTTTAATTTAGAATACTCTATAATTTCAGATTTCAACCTTCCATTTTCCTCATTTAAATCTTCCAATTTACCCATCAATTCTGAATAATGCATTACTCCATAATATATATCAGATATAGATTTAGAAATATTATACATAACCTTCTGTATAGGATTCATTACATTTCCTGTTATGCCCTCAATGTAAGATTTACTAGTCCTCTGAGAAGAAAATAATATGAGAACAATCATGATTATAATTAACAAAGATATTATAAGATTTATCTTATTTTTCATGAATTTCATCTAAATTTTAATGTCCTCTTTGATTTTTAGCTATTCTATCAAAATTTTCTAATGCTTTCCCAGCTCCTAATGCTACACAATCTAACGGTTGTTCTGCAATATGTACCGGCATATGAGTCTCATGATTTATTAAAGCATCTAAATTTCTTAACAATGCTCCTCCACCAGCTAACATTATGCCTTTTTCCATAATATCTGCTGCTAACTCAGGTGGCGTTTTCTCAAGAGTAGTTTTTATGGAATCAATTATTGCAGAAACAGGTTCTTTCAAAGCATCTCTTATCTGATCCTCTGTAACCTTTATAGTCTTAGGTAATCCTGTAATAAGGTCTCTACCCTTTATATCTATGACTCTTTCTACTTCATCTAACTGAAATGCAGATCCTATTTCCATCTTAACCTGTTCAGCTGTTCTTTCACCAATCATCAAGTTAAACTCTCTTTTTATGTAACTAGTTATAGATTGATCTAATTCATTTCCAGCAATCCTTAATGATTTACTCGTAACAATTCCCCCTAATGATATAACGGCTACTTCAGTTGTACCTCCACCTATATCTACTATCATACTTCCGGTAGCATCATCAACTGGTAATCCAGCACCTATTGCCGCTGCCATAGGCTCCTCCATTAAAACAACTTCCCTAGCTCCTGCCTGCTTTGTTGCCTCTTCAATGGCTCTCTTTTCAACACCCGTTACCCCAGATGGAAAACAAACTATTATTCTTGGACTAGCTAAAATACTTCTTGAAGTAACTTTTTCTATAAACTTCTTTAACATAGTTTGAGTAACTTCAAAATCAGCTATAACTCCATCTTTTAAAGGTCTTATGGCTATAATATTACCTGGTGTTCTTCCAATCATTTGCTTAGCTTCTCTTCCTACAGCTAAAGCCCTCTTCGTAACATCATTTATAGCAACTACAGATGGCTCTCTCAAGACTATACCTTTGCCTTTAACATATACAAGCGTATTAGCAGTTCCCAAATCTATGCCCATATCTTTACTTATGCCAAATAATCCCATAAATTATCTCCTTTCAAATAAAACAATCATTTTTAACAAAACTTGGTTCGATAAAATACTACTATGATTTTTTAATTTCTCAACATAACACTACCACATTATTTCTTTAAATATTGTTACATTTTTATTTGTTATTATTCAATAAATATACAATTTTTGTATTTTTTGGATTAATCAACTAAAATGAACACACATACTACTTCATATTAATGCATTATAAACACAAAATTTAATTATTATTTTATCATTTAGTAATAATTTTAACAAGCATAAATAAACACTAATAGATATATTTTTGCAAAATTATACACTGTTTTACACTATAATTTATAATCAGCAAAACTTGAATATACAAAATTAAATACACTTTCTAAATCTTCTTTTTCAACTTTATCATCTAAGTCAAGTATTAAATCCCTTAAATCATTAAATAACTTATAAGATCCTTTATTCCCATAATTTATATCTAAAAAATCAATATCGCTTTTAAGGTCTGTTACATCGACCTCATCACTCAATACATTTTTTATATCATCCAAAATAAAATTAGAAAATATCTCTAATATCTTCAATATTTCCTCATTATATTCAACATTTAATGGAATTTTGTAAACTTGTTTCACAAATTGAATATTATTCTTTTTCAAAAAATCCGCCATATCTAAAAAATTATTTTTAGTGGATACTCCTAAGATTACTCTTTCATATTTGCCATCATTTACAATACTAGATAATACTTTATTATCTATCTTTCTTCTGAATTCTTCAGCATTATCTAAGTCATTAAATACTCCTCCCTGAAACAAAACTATATTATTACTTAATAAACTTTTAGAATAATTCTCTAATTTTTCTTCTTCTAATTTCTCATTATTTTCATTTTCTTCACTTACAAGATCAATTTCCGATTTTTTATATGTACTGCTTTCATATATAAAACTAGCTATATTACTAGAAATAAATATTGATAATATTAAAACCAACACAAAAGATGTAATAAATTTAATTAAATCCCCATATTTTATATTTCTTTTATTAACTGTTGCTCTTCTATATTTCATTTTATCCCTCCATATATAATTTATATAAAAATATATATGTGGTTTTTTTATAATTATAATATAATTTAAAAACAAAAAGCGATACTTTAAAAGTATCGCCACTTAATAAGGTCTCATAGACCATGCATACCTAGCACCATAATATCCATCATTCACACTAGAAACAGTAACACCGGTACTAGAATTCGCAGCATGAACAAATTTTCCATCTCCTACATAAACTCCTACATGTGATAGAGATGAATAAGTGTTAGAAAAAACCAAATCCCCTGGCTTTAATTCACTTCTACTTACTCTAGTTCCTACATATGCTTGTGCTTGACTAGTTCTTGGAAGATTAATCCCAAAATTTCCATATACATATTTAACAAATCCAGAACAATCAAATGAATTTGGGCCTGTTTTACCGTACATATACGGTTTGCCAATTAAACTCTTCGCAAAATCGGCAATTCTAACTCCTAATTCCTGATTATAACTTACCTCTTTAGATACTACATTGCTTTTCTCAACTTCATTAACATCAATATCAGCTCTTATCTCTAAATCACTATCGTTCGAAATATTAATAGATGTCTGACCAGTAACTATTTTATCATAAATAGTTCCTGCAATCTCTTCATTATTACTATACTGTCCATCTTGTTCACTAACAGGTAGCGGTTCAGCTTTTGGAAAACTCGCAGTCAAAACAAAATTAAGTACTAAAACTACCAAAAACCTTTTTAATCTACTGTTCATGAAAACCTCCTAAAATTTAAAACCAAATTAAATGCAAATCAAACAATCAAACCACTTAAACATGATGACAATGATTCTAATTTTAATCTAATTCTCTATTCAACATATTTACCATTAGCAAGGTCCATTTATACTATAACATTATAAATCAAAAAATCAAACCAACAAATTATCTATTTAATAATATTTATTGAAATATTTTAATATTATAATATTTATTTATGATATATTTAATATTTTATTAACTTAATCACATCTTTTTTATGCACATTTTAAATTTAAAACCTAATCAAAGTAGCTAAAATTTTAAAAATTTAATTTCAAGTAACAAATATATATCATATTAATAGTATAATACAAAATTTACTTTTTCATTTTTCTAAGTAATCATGGGAGTATTTAATATTGAAATGGATATATTTTCACCTTTGACTCTTACATTAATGAATACAATATTTGCAATGTTTTCAACTATATTAGGTTCATCATGCATCTTCTTTGTTAAAAATAGTTTAAATATAAAGTGCTATAAAATATTTTTAGGTTTTACTGCTGGTATTATGATCTCATCATCTATATGGTCATTAATTATTCCTGCAACTGAATTATCTGAAAACAAACTAAATAATTTATTAGGCATATCATTAGGTTTTATATTAGGAGCTATTTTACTTAAATTACTAGATAAATTAATATCCAATATAATACTAAGGATAAATCTACCTGTAACATTATCTGCAAGAAAAAAATTTCTACTCATCTTATCATCTGCTCTAAGAAATTTAATAGAGGGAATTTCTATAGGGATTGCATTTTCATTGACTAAATCCGAAAATTTAGGAAGCTTTGCTGGAGCAATCGCATTATCTCTATCTATGGTACTCCAAAATTTCCCAGAAGGATTTGCTCTATCAATACCTTTTAAAAATGAAAAATACTCAAATTTAAAATCGTTCTTTATCGGATCCATTCCAGGTCTTCTAGAACCAATTGGTGGAATAATAGGTGTACTTCTATCAACTATACTCGTAAGTTATATGCCTATAATCTTAGCTTTTGCCGCAGGTACAATCATAATAACTGTTGTAGATGAAATTATTCCTGAATATAACTCGAGCTCATACAAAAATTTCGGTACAATTGGTTTCGTTTTTGGTTTCTTATTGTTATTAATGTTAGATATAATTTTAAAGTAGAGATACTCAATTATGAGTACCTCTACTTTGTAAATACATATTCATATTTATTTGATAATGCCTTATCAAATAAATATCCATTGTCATCAAATTCTTTTAACATTTCATATTTATCAATTTTATTTTTTATAATGAAATTAACCATTTTCCCTCGTGTTATCTTGGAATCCATTGCATAAGATTTAATGATATTATTTCTCTTAATCTTAAAACTACACGTTATAAACATATCCTTACTACACAAATATGGAATTATAGCCTTACTATACTCATTTGAACATAAATTTAATATTTCCCTATCATGTTTTACAAGATTTTGATAAATACATTCTCCAAAATATCCATAAAGATCTTTAAATTTTCCGATTCTTAATTTACTCTTAAGCTCAAGTCTATATTCGTATATGCTATCATAAGGTCTTAAAATCCCATAGAGTCCACTTAAAATTCTTATATGTTCTTTACAAAATTCTATATCATTTATATCAAATACATTAGCATTAATATTTTTATATACACTTCCTGTATAAGATAAAATTGCCGGACTTCCATTCGAATCAAATCTAAACTTATTATACCTAAATCTATTAATTCTTAATAAATCTCCATCTATTACCATTAACTTACTCATCTCTTCATCACTCATCGAGTTAATTTTATCTACTATTTCCTTAGTTTTTTCAATATAGACCGGTATAGTTAGATTTTTATGATTATCGTCTACCTCTTTCATCATAATAGAAGGAGATATTATAGATACCATTCTTGTACACCCCTTAATCCAAATTATTTCTAACACTAAAAAAAGTAAAGGCAAGATATGCCTTTACTCTCATAATATCAAATCATTTATTTTATTTAAATGTATTTTCTCAAACTCGATACTCTCTCGTTTAAGCTTTTGAGCATTTATAAGCACATTTATAAATTCCGAAAGAGATTCGTCACTATAATTTTCAAGCTCTAAAATCTGCTTTTGATCATTTATCAATTGCTTAATTCTATTTCTTGTAGATATCTTATTATCATTTATTTCATTTTTATAATTTCTAATTTCTTTCCATATATTATTCCCAATCTCAACTTTTATTTCATCTAATCTTTTTTTAATTTTATTATTTAATTCTCTATTTTCACGTATCAAAATATTATTTTTCTCAGTATCAGCGTCTAAAATAATAAACTTATCCACAAAATTATTCCTAAGCTTATCAATCCCAATACTATTTAAAAAATACATCTCACTATCAACACAATACTCCTGCGTATTATCTTTAAGTGCTGAAACTTTATTACTAACTAAAAACATCAACAATAAAAGACTCACACACAACATTACTATATTCTTTACCATATACTATTCCCTCCGGAAAATAATATCTCTTAAAAAGATTATTTCCTTTATCTACATAAATATACAATTTTCAAGATTAAATTTATCTAAAAAACTTATTATAATAAATAATTGCACCTATGGATGTTGCAAATGTAGAGTCATTTGGTATAATAAATTTTACGTTATGAAGCAATTCAAGTCTATCGAATATCTGTCTTATAACAGAAAACTTACTTAAAGTTCCTGTAAGAACAATATCTTTGATATCGTCATTTTTAACATAAAATATAGCAAGAAGTCCTATAGTCTGGCAAATCATATTTAGTATTCCAATCGACAAATCACTTTTACTAGCATTTACCAAAATATTCCCAAAATTTGAAGCTGTTAAATCTAAAGGAAGAGAAGGAATAGGTTCATTACATATATCTCCTATACTTAAGTCTACATTTTTTAATTGTCCAGATTTAAAATATCCATTAATTATATCAATATCTTTAGTACCCAATAGTATAGAAGACAATCCAAGCAATGTTCCTCCCCCAACTCCGCTACCACCAATATGTATCATAGAGTCATCACAAGCCTTTACATATGCCGTACCTGTCCCCATACTTACTACTAGTGCTAATTTCTTTTGTGATAAATAAAGCCCTCCATATCCAATAGCATCAAACTCATTTACTCTATAAGTTTTTATCCCATATATATCATCTAAAATAAATGAACTTCCAACTCCAGTTAACACAATAGAATAAACATCTTTGAGAGAAATACTATATAAATTTAAAAATTTACCTATTGCTCCATAAATAGATGTAAGTTGATCTTCTGCATTAACTTGAATAGATCCTACTTTAATATTTTCCCTAAATCCAACTATTTTCGTTGTAGATGCCCCTGCATCTATTCCTAAAACTATTTTCATAATTAATCCACCAAGTTAGTGTCTCCCTTGTATACTTTCGCTACTCCATATGCTACCAATCCTCCAAGTATACTTTCAGGAATTCCACTAGTCACTATCGTAGTTGTTATTATTCCTATTAAAGCTTCGTATGGAGCATTTAAAGCCATAGCATATTCTTGTCCAAAAAACACATAAACAAGTGTAAGAAGAATAACTGAACAAATAAAATTTGCTATCGTAGCACCAATAAAAGTCTTAAAAAATAAACTTTTAACATTTTTAAATATAATTGCTATGAAAAAATAAGTTAATAATCCGATCAATATTCTCGGTACAAAGCAAATAACCAAGCTAAAAAAGTTACCACTGATTTCTCCAAGCGAATAAAATGGAGTAAATAGAAATGCTATCGGTGAAGGCGGCATAAATGTCCACACAATAAAACTGAGAAGACCATACACAAACCCCATTATTAATCCACCTTTTATTCCAAGTACAATAGCACCAATTATAACTGGAATATGTGCAAGTGTCATAACAATTGGACCTATAGCAGGTAATGATCCAAGAGGCGTAACTGCTATTATAATTTCTATTGCAATTAAAATAGCCAATTTAGTTAAAAACAATGCTCTCTTTTTGTCATACATAAAATTAACTCCTTTTTCTTAAATATATTAATTATTTGGTAACAAACATTTTAAACCAATTATTATAAAATTTAAAGAGCATAATTTTTTCAATAAACTAAATTTTTAATTCTATTTTCATTTATAAATAAATCAATAAGTTTATAACCTCCAGTATCTTCTCTCAAAATTATCTCAAACGTATCTTTAATAATTGATGAATACTCACTTATATATGTCAAATAAGATCTGATCCTAATCATATCTCCATTCCTTTGAATAATCCAATCTTTCATATTCGTTTTAATACTTGGAAATCTCGTCACAATCGAGAATTCATGAGATAAATTAACTATATATTTGCTTATTTTTATAAACTTTTCCTTTTCTTCATCTGTAACATCTATATAATCTTCTCTGTCTCTTACTTCCCCTTTAAAATCTGTTTGAGAGTTCAAATCTTTGTTTAATATATTATTTGAGTAATTTGATAATATTTGATCATCATTTTCAATGTTAGATACTTGTCCATACAATGAATTGAAATTATAATAGAGTCCATTTCCAACTAAATCATTTTGTTGACTATTCAAATTTAAGTCATCATTTCCATTATAATAAATAGAATTAAATTCTTTATAATCATTATGTGAATTTAAATTTCCAAACCCTTTACTAGCAAATTCTTTGTCATACTTAATCTCATTTTTAATCTGTGTAAGTTCTTTTTTATAATTTGTATTTAATGTATTTTTAAGTAAATTATCAATTTTATACAGGGCTTCATCATATTCTCTATTATTCAAATTATCTTGTATATTTTCATACATCATATTCTCTTCCATGTAATACTTCCTTTGAGAAGATACCAAGAATATACAAATAACAAGTACGAAAATTATAAAAGCCAACATACTCAATTCACGTTTAAATTTTTTGCTCTCTTCTTTATCTATCCTAATTTTTTCCTTAATTTCTTGATCTTCTAAAAGCGATTCTTCCTTATTCTTACCAAGTATTTCTCTGAGTCCATTAACCTTGCTAATACAATTATCACATACTTTTAAATCATCAGATATAATAGATTTACAAAATTCACAAGTTCGCATTTCACTCACTCCGCTCAATCTTAAAAATTAACAATTTATGTTTATATATCTTTCGTACTATTATCAGTTTATTTTAAGTAAATCGTAAAAAATAAAAATTCCTAGCTCATAATACAAGCTAGGAACTTAAAAAATTTGTATAGTAAGTTATAGTAAAAATTAAGGATATTTAATTAATTCCATTTTTAAAATTTTTTATACAATTATTTTTTTAAAATTTTTTAGGTTGACTTTAAGAATATATCTTTATATATTTAACTAGAAAATATATAAAATAGAGGTAAACTTATGAAGTATTCAATGATTGGAACTTGGAAAATGGCTTTTGATGGTATCAAACTCGGTGAAAATATTTTAAAAAATAATGGAAACATAAAAGATGCAATTGATAAAGCTATATCACTAACTGAAGATAATCCATCATTCAATTCTGTTGGTTTTGGAAGTCTACCAAATATTGAAGGGGAACTAGAATTTGATGCTGCTTTTATGGATGGTAATGACTTATCATTTGGTGCCATATGTTCAGTTAAAAATATTAAAAATCCTATAAAAGTTGCAATAGCTTTAAGTAAATTTAAAAGAAATTGTTATTTAAGCTCTATTGGAGCAGAAAAATTTGCACACATAAACAAATTTGAATTTAAAAATATGTTAAATGATGATTGTATCAATAGATGGAAACATGAGATAAAAAATAATTTCGATTTGGACAACTTAGAAGCATACGATGGACATGATACAGTATGCATGATAGGTTTAGATTCAAATAAAAATATGGCTGTTGGGGTATCTACTTCTGGTTTATTTTTAAAAAAGGCAGGACGTGTAGGAGATTCATCTGTCATAGGATCCGGTTTTTATTGTGATTCACTAGTTGGCGGGGCTGCTGCAACTGGTGTTGGAGAAGATATCATGAAAGGATGCCTTTCGATTTCAATAGTTAATCGCATGAAACTTAAACAAGATATTCAATCATCATGTGAAGATGCTATAAAAGAACATACTGAAAGGTTTAATTTATCAAAATATAAAGCTGGCAGTATGTCTGTAATAGCCTTAGATAAAAATGGAAATTTCGGAGTGGCAACCAATAGAGATGAATTTCCATTCGTAGTAACAAATGAATTTTCACAAACAAAAATATTAATATGCAAGAATAACAATTCAAAAATGGAAATTTTTGAAGCTGATGAAAAATGGATATCAAACTATAAATATGATTAAAATAAAGAAACCTATCTTAAGATAGGTTTCTTTATTTATTACTTAGCTGTAAGAGCAGCCATTGTTATATAATTGTATGGTTGATTAAAGTGTGGCAAGAAGAATAAATCTAACAATCTTAATTTATCTATGGTAACTTTCTCTTGTATAGCTAAAGAGAACATATGTATACCCATAGATATATCTTGCTTAGATGCCATTTGTGCCCCTAATATTCTCCTAGTCTTCTTATCATAAACAATTCTAACCTTAACATTATTATTATTGTGTTTCATAAATGCTGGCTTTTGAGAATCCTCATATTCGGTATACTCTGGTTCAAATCCAAACATTTTAGCAGTATTTACAGTCAAACCTGTAGAAACCATATTCAATCCATATATTGATATACCATTAGATCCTTGTACCCCAATTGAATCAATTTCTGTACCACAAGCATTATGAGCTGCAACTATTCCAGTTCTAACAGCATTTGATGCAAGTGCTATATAACTAGTTTGATCCTTCGAATTATCATAAATAGTTGCACAATCACCTATAGCATAAACATCTTTAATATTAGTCTGACCCTTTAGGTTAACCTTAAATGCACCATTTCCTATTGTCTCTATCTTACCTTTCCCAATAGATGTATTTGGTAAAAATCCAATCGCCAACACAACCATATCAGCATCTATTTCACCTTTATCCGTTACAACCTTTTCAACTTTTCCATTACCTTTGAGTTCAACAACCTTCTCACCAAATCTCAAATTTATATTATTATCTGAAAGATTCTTTTCCATCATTTTTGTAAATGGCTCATCATAATATCTTTCCAAACAAGTTGATGCTAAATCTAATAAAGTTACATTCTTACCATGTCTTTCAAATGCCTCAGCAAGCTCAACTCCAATATATCCTGCACCAATAACAGTTATTTTCTTTATACTAGGATCCTTAAGCCTCTCTATTGTTTGAGCTGCATCTTGATATAATTTAACAAATTGAACATTATCAAGATCTTTTCCTGGTATATTTGGAGAAATCGGAAGAGATCCAGTAGCTAATATTAATTTATCATAACTTTCCTTAATTTCTTCTCCATTTTTATTTCTTCCAGTTATAACTTTATTATCAAAATCTATGTCCTCTATCTCAGTCTCCATGTGCACTTTTGCACCTTTAGCCTCCATCTTCTCTTTAGAAGAATAAAATAATCCTTCTGGACTATCAATTACATTACCAATCCAAAGTGCCATTCCACATCCCAAGAAACTTATATTTGAATTTCTATCGAAAACTACAACTTCTTTATCTTTATAATTATCTAAAACAGTATTAATAGCTGCCGTACCAGCATGATTAGCTCCAATAAAAACAATCTTACTCAAATGCTTCATCCTCCTAAAATCCTTTAACATATTTTCCCTATATACTATAACACACTTTATTAATTAAAAAACATAAATCTTAAAAAATTTTTTATAATCTCTATTATTCGTTAATTTTTGATCAATTATACTAATAATACAATAAATCTAAATCCTAATTCAAATAATTAATCATATCTAAATAACTCGAAAATAAAATAGATAACGCTTCATCATCTAATTCTATAACCCAATTATCACCTTGCTTAATTAATGTAAATTCCCCATTATTACTCTCTCTTTTAAGATCTTCTACGTATGAAATAAATAAATTAGAAATATTCTCTGTATTTGATACATTACTTGCATCCTGATCAACTAGAACTTCTGATAAAATATGTTGAAGCGTTTTTTTATACGCATCATATAAATTAAAGTTATTTATAGTTACCTTAATCTTTATTCTATCATCAGTAATATCTTGGGACTCCCCTATACTATATGTAAAATCCATAACCTTACTTTTTACAACATCATAAATCTTTTTTGTATCATCATCCAAATCATCCATACTTGTTAAACTTTCTATATATTTAACATACATTTCCTTAGATTCATTATCAGATAGATATACTAAACTCTCTTCAAATTTTCCATCTTTTAAATGATTTAAAAAATCATCAACTACATTTTTCTGATGATTTGACCCACATGAAATCAAGGTAAATAAAAATAACATTATGACAGCTACAAATGACGCACTCTTCTTAATGAAATTTGACTTTATCATTCTACACCTCTATATCTACATATTCAACTCTATTATATAACATTTTAACATATTAAAAATTAAAAGATTTCCTAAACATTAAAATAATGCTAGAAAATCTTATAAATTCAACTATTCTTTATAAATTTTTTCATATTCCAAAACTAATCTATTCCAAACATCCTTATTAATTTTTCGTGATCTATTAAACATAAATTTGTCTTGAATTTCATTTATATAGGCTAATGTATTCTCCCCAAATACTCCATCATCCTTAAGTTCAACATTAGTTTTAAAGTACCCTATAGAATTACTTCTTATAAAATTTATATATTGTTGAGCCAAAGTCACATATCCGCACACATCTCCAAATTCTAATTCAAATCCTGGATACTCCATAGAAATTTCAGATCTAAAAGATCCACTAAAAATTTCACTCTCCTCTTGCCTATATAATCTATCTAGATCGGTCTTATTATCTTCTTTAACATCATTTTTTTGCTTATCATTTTCTTTTAATTCATAATCCATATTAAATTCAGTTATTGCATTTTCAAGAGCTTTCAACTTAGTTAAAGTTTCATTCCCAACAATTCCATCAACAATTAGTCCAAATCTCCTTTGGAAATTTTTTATAAATCTTTCCATATTAGGACCAAAAATTCCATCTTTAACTAAAGTATCTAAAAAATTATAATATTTAGACACAGTATTAAATAGCTCCTGAAGTTTTTCTATGTGTTTCCCCTTATCTCCATACTTAATTGGTAGTATAGCTTCAAATTTTTTATCTTCATTTCTATTTTCATGCGAACAAGAACCCTTATCATCTCTCTTATTTTTATCTAAACTATTTTTTATAAAATCTTGTAGGCTCTTTATATTTTTCTTAACGTATTTAATCCTAGAAGATGTATCCTTACCTACAATTCCATCAACAATTAACCCAAATATTTTTTGGAAATCTTCAACTGATTTTTTAGTATTTTCCCCAAAAATTCCATCTTCTTCTAACTTTTCATGCCAAGAAGTATACTTCAAAATATCGTTTAAATCATGCTGAAGTTCTTTAACTAAAGCTCCCTCATTCCCAAACCTTAGTGACACATTATTAATTGCTCCCTCTTCAACATCATTATAATCTCCAAACAATCTTTTAATCAGTGAATAAACTAAACATATCTTCTTCCAAGTTTTCTTCCCAACTATTCCATCAACTTTTAAATTGAATATTTTTTGGAAATCTCTCACAGCTTTCTCTGTCTGCTCTCCAAAATTCCCAGTAATATCCGATATTTTGGATATCCCCTGATATTTTGATCCAATCAAATTCAGAGCTTTCTGAAGAAACTTAACATCTTTTCCATAACTTCCCTGATGTAATTCTCTATCCGGATATTTCTTAATAATGCACTCAATATTTGGAACCTCTATAAGTTCAATATTATCTCCAAAATATTTTTTTAATATATTTAAGGCATCCATCCCATCTTCAGCAAGCCTAAAACTTCCCCATCTTGATAATACTCTATAATCACTAGTTACATTATCACACTTAGCAAGAAAAGGTTGATGAAATCCATTAACCTTAATGCACTTATCAAATATATCATCTACAATATTACAAACATTTCTAAATAAATTCCTACCTTTGACATACATTTGGTCATAACTTGGACTACTTGTAATTTCAAATCCATAGCCCTTACTTCTATACCAATTTGTATAAATCCTATTTAATGATAAAGATACAATAGCATATACATTTGCTTTTATAGCTTCATCATTCCATGTAGGATAAATAGTTGAACAAACAACATTTTTTATATAATCAACAAATGGAACCGTTATAATTTCCCCATTTTCATTAGGCTCTCCAAGATGTATTGTTATAAACTCGGGTATAGAAAGATCTTCAACCTTAACAACAGGTTTTATACTCTTATCATCTTTTAACAATCCACTCTTTATTTTAACATCATTCTCATTTGATTTTAATACACAAGGTGCTTCATTCTTAAAGCAAATATGTTCTTTCTTAGACTTACTTTTCTTATCCTTATGATGTTTTCTAAACGAATCTCTACTATCAAATTTAAGTTCTTGAACAGATGTAATGTCCGAATAAACTTGTATTCCTTTAATCTCTACTATCTTATCATTTTCAAATCTCACTTCAGCATCCACTTCCGTATATGGAATGCATTCATTTGA
This sequence comes from Candidatus Arthromitus sp. SFB-mouse-NL, assembly GCF_000709435.1. Lineage (NCBI taxonomy): Bacteria > Bacillati > Bacillota > Clostridia > Eubacteriales > Clostridiaceae > Candidatus Neoarthromitus > Candidatus Arthromitus sp. SFB-mouse-NL. The sequence goes on along the minus strand of NZ_CP008713.1, from coordinate 430,730 downwards.
CTTATCAAAAGTTAAACTACTATCTTTTGTATAAATTTCAATTTTATCGCTTTTACCATCCTCATTAACTCCAAGTATCTTATTAACTTCCCGACCATCAATACTAACTATCTTTATCTGAGCATTAGAAACTGGAGTTGCTCCATTATCCTTACTAATCTCAAAAACTAAATAACCTTTTTCCAAATAAATTCACCCTGATTTATTAATAATAACTAGTTTATTTAAGACTTTTAAAATATGTTAAACTTTTTTACAAACAAAAAGGTTTAAGTATAATCCTTAAACCTTTATTCAACACCCTTAAGTGCCTCAATCATATTAACCTTTAAAACTTTTCTCTTTAATAATAAGTTTGTAAATATTGAAAAAAGCATAACCATGATAAAAGACAAAAGTATACTATACCCCGAAATATTTTGGGGTAAGGTTGCGCCTCTATCAGATATAAGTATCTGCATATATTTAAACAACCAAATACCAAATGGTATTCCAATTATACTACCAAACACACTAAGAACTATATTTTCAATAAATATAAGTCTATTTATCTCTCTATCATAGTACCCAAGTACCAAAAGAGTAGCAATTTCTCTAATGCGCTCAAAAATATTAATAGAAGTAATATTATATATTACAGATATTGCAAGAACAGCTGATCCAACTATAATTATCATTATAACGCTATTTATCATACTTAAAATATCCTCTGCAAAATCTCTTAGATCTCCAGATAAAGTTATAGAACTTATGTTATCATTTTTCTTTAACTCATTAACTATATTTGTAATATTATCCTCACCTCTTAATTTAATAAATGCACCATTAAACGAAATATCTATATTATCCCTCTTTAATACTTCACTTGATACATATATCATTTGACTTGAATACATTTGTGCAATATCACTCACAGATAAATTTAAATTAGAAGAACTCATACCAAAATTTATATCAATATTAATACTATCAGAAATATTAATATTGTAGTCATCCAAAAGCTTAGATGGGATTACCACACTACTATCATTAAATCCTATAATATTACTCTTTTTATCTTCAAGTTTTAAAGCGGAATTACTTCCTTTTACAATAACTACAGGTATCTCTATATCTTCGTCTTCAAGATGAACATTCCCAATTGTTGTAAAATTTAAATCAACAACATCAATGTAATTACTGTAACCCTTAATTTCATCCTCATTAACACTATTAACCATCTTTATTTCGAAATCATAATCTCTAATTCTAGATTCATAATCCAAAAGTTCATTAACTGATGACTTTAAAGAAAATCCAGTGATCAAAAACGAAATACTTCCTATCATTCCAACAGAACTCAATATTATTCTCATCTTATTGTGAAATATATTTCTTATAATAATTTTATAAATAAAAGAAATCTTCTTCCAAAACTTAAGCTTCTCTAAAAAGATGTGCTTTGAATTTTTCGGAGGTCTTGGTCTTAATGCATCAGATGGTGCTTCTTTAAGTGTCTTGTGACACGAAATTATAGTAGCAGTAATTGAAAAAAATATAGAAATCAATATCCCATACAGTATATATTCCGAATAAATATTAAGCCTAGATACTGGAAATGTATACTGAGATGAAAAAGTTTTTAAAATTATTCCTGGCAGGCTATAAATACCTATTAATCCTCCAATAAGTGATCCAAAAACCGACGCAATAACTGAGTACATTATATACGAAAAATAAATCCTATAGCTTGAAAATCCAAGTGCTCCCATTATTCCTATTTGTGATCTTTGATTTTCAACCGTCTTAGACATCGATATAAACGTTATAATTCCTGCAACAATAAAAAATATTATAGGAAAAATTACAACAACCTTGTCTATTTGGTTTAAGGCTCCATCAAACGAAGAATAACTTACATGATCCTCTCTTTTAATCATCTTTACAAAAGTTTGTATTCCCTCAAATTCATCACCATTTAAATCTTCATTTGACTTAATAAGTGCTTCAGTATAGAAATAAGATATATTATTTTCATCAAATTTTAATTTAATAGTATCTTCCATTACATATCCTGCTCCAAATCCATCAAGATCCACATTTGCAGAAAAATCATCTTTAATTTTAGAAACATATTCTGGGGAGTCCATAATACCAGATATCTTAAGATTAAATTCTATACCATTATAGTCAAAACTAATATAATCTCCAATCTCTAATTTATTTAGCTTCATATAAATCTTATCAAGTATTATCTCATCTTTTGAGGGAAGCTTTCCCTCATAAATATAAGGAACATTTATATTTTCAGTTAAGGTATGTATCCTCAAATTAGTATCCTTATTATTAACATTACTAATAACATTCATAGTATATCTTAGCTTTATTTCCTTGATTTTCTCATTAGATCTATAGGCTTCTATATCATCTGAATATAATTGACTAAAATAGGCAGTATAATCCATAAATTTTTGATTTTCATAATAATTTTCTATTAAATTTCTAACAGAACTTACAGAATTTGAAAGACCAGAAAAAAATACAGAACCTACCCCAATGACAAATATTATTGAAATAAATCCACCAAGTGATGTTTTAATATCCCTAAATAATTTTAACAATAAAACTCTCATCTACCACTCAATCTCCTCAACAGGAACTTTATTTTCATTAAAATCTATACGATCTATGGTTCCATTTTTAACATGTATAACTTTATCAGCCATAGGTGCTATTAAAGAGTTATGTGTAATTAAAGCAATCGTCTTATTAAGTGTCTGATTTATTTCATACAAAAGCTTAAGCACTTTCTTTCCCGTACCATAATCAAGTGCACCGGTTGGTTCATCACATAAAAGAAGTAACGGATTCTTAGCAATAGCTCTTGCAATTGCCACCCTTTGTTGCTCTCCTCCTGATAACTGAGTCGGAAAATTATTTATTCTCTCAGATAATCCAACCTTAGTTAACATGTCTTTAGCATCCAAAAAATTTTTACAAACACTTGTTGCAAATTCAACATTTTCAATAGCAGTTAAATTGGGTATCAAATTATAAAATTGGAATACAAATCCAATTTTCTCTCTTCTATATTTTGTTAACTGATTCTTACTAAAGTTAGTAATAGATTCACCATCAACAACAATATCTCCAACAGATGCAGAATCCATTCCACCCAGAATATTCAAAATAGTAGTTTTCCCAGCACCACTTGCCCCTAAAATTACTACAAACTCACCTCTATCTATAGAAAAATTAACATCGTGTAGAGCATTAATAATAACTTCTCCAACTTTATACTGTTTGGAAACATTTTTAAACTCAACAATCCTATTCACGAATACCCTCCTTATATAGTTTTTTAGCCTTCCTAGGATTTATTATAATGTCCTTCAATATATCATAATACTCATTGTGATGCAAGCTAGTTATATCATAACATATTAAATCCCTGCTTATATTTACATACGGTTGTATTTTGAAGCAATCTTTGTTATTCATTTTCTTCATTGATGAACAAAAAATATTAAATCCACTATCATTTAAATACTTAAACCTCTCATCATTTTTATCTATTACATTACCTGAAGGATAAACAAATAAGTTTGTATATCCAATTATATTTGATACATACCTATACCAATTATCCATATCATTTTTAACTAAATTAAGTGTTACATCTTTAAAATCTATATTTCCATATGTATTACACGCAAATATCCAACCGTCATTCTTAAGATTATCTGCTATCCTCTTAGCCTCATAAATATCATTTGATAGTTTCTTAATCTTATCAGTACTAATACGTGATCTCTTACTTATATTCCTACCAGTGTTATATCCAAATATAGACTCAGAATCAACAATAGATAATACACCTTTAGCATTATTAAAAGAAAATCCCTCATTCTCTCGAACAAATTTATTTATAATTGTTATGACATTATTATCCTCAGTTATTTCCTCATTCCCATTTTTAACTTTAATCATCTTAACCTGCATATCTTCATCATCAATAATAAGCCTCGAAGAACTATACCCAAAATCATCAACAAATAAAACAAATGGTATCTTACCCTTTGGTATATTCAGTATCTTACGCTTAACTCTAAAGCTCCCTTCCCTATAAACCTGATCATAAAGATCTGCGATATTAATTATCATATAATTATTTTTGTGTAAAACATCTAAGACACCTTTAAATTCATCCATGCTTATAAATGAATCATAAAATTTTTTATTATTACTATCTAGACTATATAACTTTTCATTAGGAATAGGTCTAAAATACATATATTTAACATCTCCATCATAAATGGACTCATCATCTCCAAAATAATTTTCATCAAGATTAATAATATTTACTTTGTTTTCTTTAAAAGAATATACCTCATGCTCCCCTTCAATTTTCTTACTATCCCTTATAAACTTAATTGTCTCACTTCCAATTGCAATTTCATCCCAAAATGTATAAATACTTAAGATTATAAAAAGTACAATATAAAACCACTTAAAACTAAATAAACATTTTAATTTATCAAACATAATCTTATAACCTCAAATCTAAACCGCAAAATTTATTATAATTAGTATGTTCAATCAACTATGTTTAAATTTAACTTATAATGGTGTAATTTATGGTAATAAAATAGAGAGATAACTTACGTTATCTCTCTATAAGAATAGCTCTAGAAGGGGCTCCCTCAGCACCCTTTATTTTAAGTGGAAGAGCAACCAAGAAATACTCTCCCTCAATAATATCTTTAAGATTTAATCCTTCAAGAACAGCAATACCCTCTTTAAGAAAAGCCTCATGGGTTTCATGATTAGGTTGATCCCTTTCAACACTCAATGCATCAATTCCAACGCCCTTAATCTTTTTCTCTGCGAGAAATTCGCTTACCTCTGTTGATATAAATACAAACTTAAAATCAAATTCCGTAGCCAAAGAATTTCTAGTTTTAAAAATTATAAAATCATTTTCAGAAATATTGTATTTCTCTATATCTTTCATCTCAATTTTCTCTTCAACATGAGATAAATCAAAAACTTTGCAATCAGTAACACATTTATATAAATCTTGATTTTCAATACTATCTCCGCCCTCAATCATGTGAAGAGGAGCATCCATGTGAGTGCCAACATGCATATCTAAAAGAGCTCTACTTTCATAACTAGTTCCCATATTATAATCACTAACAACTGTAATTATAGGTTTCTTGTCTTCCTTATTTTTATAAACAATCATATCAGGATGAATTAAAGTTGATATATCATGTATTCTCATTTAAATATCCCACCATTTCATATTTTCTTTATGCAATAATTTATTTATTTCACAAGGTCCATCACTCAAAGAGTGATAATTATATAAAGGAATATCCTTATTGTTGTCCCATATCTCAAATATTTTCTCAACGTACTTCCAAGAAAATTCTGTTTCATCCCATCTTGTAAACAAAGTAGATTCTCCTCTTATAGCATCATACATTAGCTTTTCATATGCCTCTGTAGAAATAAGAGAGTGACAATTCTGACAAAAATCCATTTGAATCGGTATAATCTCATTTTCATTTCCAGGTTTTTTTACACTCAAATTAAGAAATATTCTTTCATCCGGTTGTATCCTTATAACAAGAAGATTTGGTTGTAACTTATTATCTTCATTATATAAAACAAATGGCGCATTCTTAAACTCAATAACAACCTCTGTTATTTTCTTGCTAAGTCTTTTCCCTGTTCTTATATAAAAAGGGACACCTGTCCACCTATAATTATTAATAAAACATTTTATAGCAACAAATGTTTCAATCATAGAATCTTTGGATACATCTTGCTCTGACCTATATCCCTTTAAAGTACCTTTACTATCTTCAATATATTGACCTCTAACAATATTTTCTCTAACAAATTTTTCATCAATCTTTGGCATAGCTTTAAGAACCTTAACCTTCTCATCCCTTATATCCTCTGTATTCAAAGACACAGGTGGTTCCATAGCAATAAGTGTCAACAATTGAAGCATATGATTCTGAAACATATCTTTAAGGGCACCAGACTTTTCATAATACTTCCCTCTCGTTAAAACCCCTAAAGATTCATTGCTAGTTATTTGAATGTTGTCAATGTATCTATTATTCCATATGAATTCAAGTATTGGATTTGCAAATCTTATTGCCATTATATTTTGACTCATTTCTTTTCCTAAATAATGATCAATTCTGTAAATTTCCTTCTCCGTAAAAGTCTTTGTCATCTTTTCATTCAATTCTCTAGCAGATGTTAAATTCTCTCCAAAAGGTTTTTCAATTATAACTCTCTTTATCCCCCTAGTACTATCAGCTAAATCATTTAATCTCAATCTATCTACTATAATAGAAAAATATTCAGGGGATACGGCCATATAATAAAGTATATTTTCATTATACCCATGTTTCACACACATGCTCTTTATCAAATCTTTAAGAGATCTGTATTCCTTATCTTCAACAAAATCTAATTTCAAATACTCAAAAATACCAGAAAATTTTTTAAAATTTTCTTCTGTAAATGTCCTTTTTGAAAACTCTCCTAAAGATTTCTTTACATTATTTCTATAATCTTCTTGAGAAAAATCTCTACGTCCGATACAAACAAAATTAAATTTCTCAGGTAACAAGTTTTGTATATACAAATTATAAATTGCTGGAACTAATTTTCTATATGTTAAATCTCCCGTTGCTCCAAATATAACAAAAATATTTGGTTCATTAATACTTATTTGATCCATATTACCCCCCCAAATTAAAAAACATTATTTGTTGTCCTTAACAACATGACCACCAAATTCATTTCTAAGAGCAGCAACTAATTTACCTGTTAAAGAATCATCCTGTTCACTTCTATATCTCATTAACAGTGATTGAGTTATTATAGTTGCTGGAATTTTCAGCTCTAGTGCCTCTTGTACAGTCCAAAGTCCCTCACCGGATGAATACATAACACCTTGTATTTTATCTAATTTAGGATCCTTTCTAAATGCATTTTCAGCAAGCTCCATCAACCATCCTCTTACAACAGAACCATGATTCCAAACTTTAGCAACTTTTTCAAGATCTAAATCAAATCTACTTTTATCTAAGATCTCAAATCCTTCTCCAATAGCAGCCATCATACCATACTCAACACCATTATGAACCATCTTCACAAAATGTCCAGATCCATTATTACCACAATGCAGATAACCATTCTCAACACTGATATCACGAATAAGCTCTTCTATATATGAAAATACTTCACCCTCAGCACCAATCATAGTACAAGCACCATTCCTAGCTCCATCAATTCCTCCACTTGTACCAACATCAACAAAATCTATACCCTTTAATTTCAAAGATTCGTATCTTTCCAATGTATCTTTATAGTTTGAGTTTCCACCATCAATAATTATATCGTTCTTATTTAAAAGAGGTACTAATATATCAATAACTTTATCTACAATTTCACCTGCTGGAAGCATAATCCAAATAACTCTTCTACCTTCTAACTTATTAACTAATTCTTCAATTGAAAAAACACCATCTAATCCTTCTTTCATAGCTTCTTCAACTTTTTCCTTAGACCTATTAAAACAAACAACTTTATGACCCTTATCTCTCATATTTAAAGCTAAATTAAATCCCATTCTTCCTAAACCAATCAATCCTATTTGCATAAATCAATTCTCCTATACAATTAATTTTTATTATTAATCTTAATTAAACAAAAAGAAACGATACTTCTATATCGTTTCTTTCCTCTAAATTAATAATTTGGCGTGTCTTAAGAGATTCGAACTCCTGACCTACGGCTTAGAAGGCCGTTGCTCTATCCAGCTGAGCTAAAGACACACAATATGGAGCGGGTAGTGGGAATCGAACCCACCTTGCCAGCTTGGAAGGCTGGAGTATTACCGATATACGATACCCGCACATTTGGAGCGGAAGACGAGGCTCGAACTCGCGACATCCACCTTGGCAAGGTGGCACTCTACCAACTGAGCTACTCCCGCAACAAAACAAAATTTATATGGTGCAGGTGAAGGGAGTCGAACCCCCACGCCGTAAGGCGCTAGATCCTAAGTCTAGTGCGTCTGCCAGTTCCGCCACACCTGCATTTTCTGGTGATTCGTCGGGGACTCGAACCCCGGACACCATGATTAAAAGTCATGTGCTCTACCACCTGAGCTAACGAACCATATTGGCAGGGATAGCAGGACTCGAACCTACGCATGACGGAGTCAAAGTCCGTTGCCTTACCAACTTGGCTATATCCCTATTTTATGGGGTGAATGATGGGACTCGAACCCACGACAACCAGAACCACAATCTGGCGCTCTACCAACTGAACTACATTCACCACACCTTTGGAGCGGGTAGTGGGAATCGAACCCACCTTGCCAGCTTGGAAGGCTGGAGTATTACCGATATACGATACCCGCAAATGGTCGGGGTGACAGGGCTCGAACCTGCGACCTCATGCTCCCAAAGCACGCGCGCTCCCATCTGCGCCACACCCCGATAAATTAAGAACCTAAGCAAATTAACATACTCAACGTGTCCTTACTTTCAACATAATCCATTGTATATCAATATAGTTATATTGTCAATATACATTTTAATGTTTTTTAAAACTATACTTAATTAAATATTTTCTAACCTTATTTAATGCAATATACCTATGAGATATAGAATTCTTATCCTCGCAAGAAACTTCCCCAAGTGTCTTTCTAAACACATCTACATAAAAAATCGGATCATATCCAAATCCATTTTTTCCTCTTTTTTCCTTTAAAATACTACCTTTTAATTCTCCTTCAAACTGTTTTTCTTCTCCCGATTCTAATATTAATGTTAAAACAGTCAAAAAACTTGAAGTCCTATGAGGATCATCTATATTCTCCATTAATTTCAAAACTTTATTATTATTTTCATCATCCGTAGCGTTATCCCCAGAAAACCTTGCACTCATAACGCCAGGTAATCCAGACAATGAATCTATAATGAGTCCACTATCATCACTTAATACACAAAAATTTTTATAACCAACTCTTAATAAATATTCATATATTTCTCTAGCCTTCTTATAAGAATTTTCATGTATTGTTTTACCATTTTCAACCACATTGATAAAAATATCTTCATCTTTTAAAGATACAATATCAAAATCTAAATCATTAAATATCTCCCTTATCTCTCTTACCTTATTCACATTATTACTTGCAATAATCATCTTCATAATTAAAACCTCCTTAAAACAAATAAGAATCCTCTATAGTGTTTACAATCTTGTTATTAATTCCATTATATTTTATGAAATAATTACCCTCATCTATAATTTCACCTATTACACTACATTTTATATTTTCCTTATCAAACGCCTCTAATATTTCATCCTTATATGTTTCATGCGATGTAAAAATCAAATTTCCAGAAGATATAAGTCGCAATACATCTTTATTTAACATCGAACATATCTCTCTTGTTAATGGGTGAACTTCTATATTTTCACAAAAAATCCTAAAACCATTTCTAGATGCATAGCTCATTTCAAATAATGCTCCAATAAGACCACCTTCTGTTATATCATGCATTGAACTTATATCGAAATTTCTAAGTATCATACTCTCTTTTCGTACGCTCAACCATTCTCTAAATTTTTTAATATCATCATAATAATCTAGACTCAATTTATCTTTAACTGTATCAAATAAAAGAATAGTTCCCTCTATGCCTAATGGCTTTGTAATAAAAATCAAATCCCCCTTTTTAGATGTTGATGTTCTTACAATATCCTTTTCATTTCCTGTACCTATGATAGTTGCAGATATTACTATATCATTAACAACATTTGTAACTTCTGTATGTCCTCCTAAAATTTCCAAATCATGTTCTATACACTCACTATTTATTTCTTCCATTAAAATTTTAAAATCTTCAATCGTCTTATTAGGCGGAATTAATACAGTCAAAATAATTCCATAACCATTTCCTCCTGTTGCATATATATCATTTGAATTTATTATCACCGAAAATCTCCCAATATCCTTTGAAGTAAATGTAATTGGATCTGATGATATAAGCATCAAATTATCTTTAATTGATTTAATATCAATAATACAAGTATCCTCTCCAATACCTGATGCTAACAACGTACTCTTTTTCCTTATTCCAGTATAATTCTTGATTATGTCATCAAGATCATTTAAATTCAATTTTCCCATTCTCATTTAAAACACCTCTGAAATATTATAACATACATATTAATTAAAATTTTAATATTAGTATTTTGTAAATACATAATACAATATAATAATTATGAGGTGATTTTATGGATCAAAATCATTTAGGAAAATTTTTAAAATTAAATTCCCTTGAATATCCCTTGATTGAATACCAACTATTCAATTTTTCCAAAGAAAGCTTAAAACAAATACTCCTAAGCTCAAAGTGTGGGGAAATTATAAATGGAAAAGAATTTAAAAATAGGCCACCAATTACAGATCTTTTAAATACCAAACACATATATCCACTTGCATGTTTATACAAAAAAGCTAAGCCAAAGATAAAATCTGAAAATAATATTTACCATTGGAAACAAGAAAAAATTAAAAAAAATATTGATATACTAAGCAATGCATACATGACATTATCTATTTTAAACCTAGCCGAATACTACGATAAAATAATATATAATGAAAAAAAACGAAACGATATAGTTAAATTTTATGTATCGTGTGCTAAATATCAATTAAATTACTATCTTAACAATTTTAGAAATGAACTTGGCTTATTCGTAAATAAAATTACATTAGATGATAATAAAAATAAAGATCATAATATTACATTTAGTTCATCTGATTCGTCTTTTGAATTTTCAGCTCAGGCATACTTAATGGTTTGTTTCTATAAATGTTCAGTCTTCTTAAAAGATACAAGCCCATATAAACTTCCATTTTTAAACTTTTCAAAAGAAATTGAAAATATGTTTATTGAATTTAAAAATGATATATTAAATTATCCCAACAAAAAATCTATAGAATTACTTCAAGCTTTAATTCTGTATATAAATGTGGATAATTGCACAAATACTGCAATTATCAGTTTATCCTTAGATATAGTAGAAAATTTCTTCTCCAAGTACTCGCTATCATCAATATCCACATATAATAAATTTTTACTATACAACGTCCTTATAGAGTTAAAATCAAGTGTATTAAAACAAAACAATGACGCATTCTCTGAACAAAAAAAATTAATTTCAGAATACATTTGGGACTTAGACGAAATATTTTTGGATAAAAATTTATGTAAAAACGAGATAATAGACACCTATGATATCATAGCTTACGAGCTATATCTTCTAAAATTTAATAAACATGAATCTTTAAAATTTTATAATGATGTACTCATACCTTCAAAAATCTTCTCATCGTTTCCAAACATTCCAAAAAATTATGAGAGCGAAAAATACTTTCAATTTAATTATAAAGCCGAAAATATTATACCAGATAAATACTTTAAACCGTCATTATACAAGACTATGAGCGAATGTAACCTGACCCCCATAGTATGTAAAAACATACACTTTTTACAAGATAAACATAAATTTTCAAAACCAAAAGTTAAATTCGATTCAAGAATAAACATGCGATTAATTTATCTAATGATATCAACATTAAAAAATATAATAATAAAAGCAACTAAGTAAGCAGAATAAAATTCTGCTTACTTAATTGCTCTTTAAATTAAAAATTATCTTGTTGCAACTGATAAAATGATTGTGGATGAGTACAAACAGGACAAACTTCTGGAGCATATTCCCCATGTTCTAAATATCCACAAACCCTACACTGCCATATAACATCTTGAGCCTTATAAAAAACTTCTCCATTTAATATGTTATTCTCAAGTCTTGAAAATCTCTTTTCATGAACATCTTCAATTTGGGCAACCATCTTAAACTTTTCTGCTAATTCCAAAAATCCTTCATCTCTAGCAGTATTTGAAAAATTTATATACATCTCTTTTGCTTCATAATGTTCATTCTTTATGCAAGTCTTTAAATTTTTAACAGTATCAGACAATTGTCCAAGATATTCACACCAAATTTCTGCATGTTCCCTTTCATTTAAAGACGTTTTATCGAATATAGAACCAATTTGCTCATAGCCTTCTTTCCTTGCTATATTCCCAAATAATTCATAGCGTACCCTAGCTTCGCACTCTCCCATAAATGCTTCCCATAAATTTCTTTCAGTCTTCGTTCCCTTAAGTTTATTTTTTATATCCATGTTATCCATAAATATATCTCCCAAAAATATATGAAACTTCAACTATATTATATGGATAACCATAAATTTTGACACAAAAATTATTTACTATTATATATCTTTCGAAATATATCAAACCCTTTATTTATAAAAAAACCTAAACATAAAGTATTAAAAATACTTCCTATACCTATTTTTGCCATAAACAATAACGAAAAAACTGCAAATATTAAATCCATTAAAATTTTAGCTTTAAAAATTGAAATATTAAACCTATTTTTTATGGACATAAATAAGAAATCATTAGGGTGAGGTGGATATCCTGGTTGAAGATATATAGAAATACCGATTGATAATATAAATACCCCAACAAAAAAAACTAAAATATTCATTAAAACACTATTAACTGGAACATCACTTATAAGTAAGTTCCAAAAATCAACAAAAAACCCAACCATAAAAGATATCAATAAACATTCAATTCTTGGGCGTTTTTTTAAAATAATACTAGCTACAATAATGGTAAATACTCCAACTATAAAACTAGATAACAATGCTGGAATATTAAAAATTTCAGAAATCCTTAGGAAAAGTGCATCTGAAAAGGATAACCCAAGATTTGATAAACTAATAATCCTTATACCTAAAGCTAATAAAATCATCCCACCAAAAAAGAATATTAAATCTCTTAAGTTTAATTTCTTAAGCATTTAGTATCTAACCTCCATAAAATATTCAGATGTAGTGCTATTTTACTCTACGCTTATCACATATAATTCTTAATAACTTACACTACGAACAAAACTGTATTTTTAACGAATCTAAAATATTTTAAATAACGTACCATGTTTCATCATAACTTATATTTATTTGCTCAATGTTGGCAAATTGCAGAAAATGCCAACATTTATTTCACTCTTAAATATTACCTACAATAGTTCAATATATTCTATGAGTAAATAAAATTATTAAGTAATACAATAAAAACATAACACTTCCCCAAATAAATAATATTACACAAATTATAGTAAGTCAAACATTGATATTTATAAAACCTCATCTAAAAGGTTTTATAATAACTTATAGTTGTTTACTCAATGTTTGCAAATAATAGTTGATGCCAACAAAAATAAAAGAGAGCTTAAGCTCTCTCTTTGATATTCTTATCAACTTCAATAATAATTATATTATTAACCCTCACTCTTATAAAAATTTAGGGCTTATTTAATTAATCAAATACAATTTCTTCTTCCACTTTATTATATACATCGATTCTATTCTCTACGTCTATTCTACTAACTATCCACCCTCTAAAATGACATTGCTGTATACATTCTTGAATTCTATTAATACCGCTAACCTTCCTCAATGTAACAATAACACCAAATTTTAAATCCTTACCATTTAATCGTTCCTTTATTTTTACACTTATTCCCCATAATCCATTACCTATCTTATTTTTTGCCTTTTTATTTCTGCCTTTTATAGTTTTGATATTTTGCCTAATATGTTTTACATTATCCCATTTCCTATATAATCTCCTAGCAGCTCCAAATCATTAATTAAAAACTTTACAGCGCTTAGTCTAATTTAGAACCTCTTTTTATAGCTTATATGATTCAACATAATTTATTGGTTTTTGAAATTGGTAAGCATACCGAAATCATTGTTCAGCCGTCAAGTTATGTACCCTTAGCAAATTCGATCTATCTCAACCAAGCATATATCCAACCTAAACATACATCTTATAAAAAACAATTAAGTCAAACAGAAATATTTTATAAATTGATGTATTGCTTTCTATTTAACTTAATTTAGCCCGCCGAATTTAATATAGATGATATTAAGATTATTATTAATTTATATTTAAATTAATAAATTTCACAATCCGATAATATAATCCTAACTATTTCATGTGTTGTAAGTGACGGATTTTTTCTATAATATCTAAATCCCTTATACTCCATTTGTTGTTCGTCTTTTTTTAGATCTTCCATTATTTTATCAGCTCTTTTAACAGCCTTTTTAACATTATCTAAAGTTATTTTACTAAGACATTTTTTAAAATTTGTTTCTTGTTTGAATGTATTTATCGATTCAATTTTTTCATTAAACTGCCTATTTATAAATTCCAAATAGTCTCCAATATGAATAACACTTCTTTTAAACATAGTCTTATGTAATAACATCCATAGTTCTATACTTAAATTATTATATCCTAATACAAATTGCATACCCTTTTTTATATTCCTGCAGCTTTTAATATTAGATAATACATTTTTCTTAAAATACTCCTCATTACCTTCATAATCATATACAAAATAAATCACGGTATTCAAAGAAATACTACTATTTTTCTTAATAAAACTAGAAAAATTATTTCTTATTACTTTAATGTTTATACTAACTTTATATTTTACATCTTCACATAAATTAATAAATTGTTCGAGCCTCTTAAAATATAACTCTTCATCTTGACCTTCAACTAAAATCAAATATTTTTTTGTTTGTTTCCTATCCATAAATATTAATTCTCTTGAGTGAAAATAGATGTAAAATTAATATCTTTAACCGCTCCATACATACCTATAAAATAATTTTCTGAGTAATCTCTAGCCTTACGTGATTTATCAATTCCTTTAAAATCTGACAAAGAATATAAAATACTATAATCCCCATCATTACGTTCTGCAAATTTTATTTCATCTCTTCTAAATACAGTATCCCTTAAAAATATTGGATTATGGGTGTTAAAAATCAATTGTGCATTTTTAATGTTAATTTCATAGTTATGGAAAATATTAATTATGTTTATAATAGCCATAGGATGAATAGATGCATCAAATTCATCAATAATTAAAGTTCCACCTTTTTTGATAATTAAATTTAATATAGGAAATAAATTCATAAACCTATTTGTACCATACGACTCAAAAATCACAGATTTTATAGCCTTTTTTTCTCCATTTGGTAAGGTTATAATGGAATATAAATCCTTGCTGTAATCACCTGTTTTAGTACTTAAATCATAAGTGTGCTTTTCAATAAATTCTTTGGCTGCTTGCTCCTCTATTGTACTTGTACCAACAGACATAGAAAAAATACCTTTAAGCATAGCTAACAATATATTTTGCTTAACTTCCATTTTATAATCTGCTATTTGCTTAGCAACGTTATCCATAAAATCAACGCCTGCAGTAATATTTTTGCTAAAGCTACGCTCTGTCCAACCATCCATCCTACTAGCAACAACAAATCCTTGAGAATAAGTTGATGTATTTGTAGATGTTATATCAGTAGCACCATCATTGTTTTGAGATGTTTGAGCACTTATCCTTCCGAAATAAGGTACTCTCGTATATAAAGATCCTGTTTGAGTGGATAATGATCTCGCTGCTTGCTCATTTGTTCCAACTGCAGCACTCCTTGCTAATTCATTTTTAGTCACATTTGGTATACGGTCTACATAACTACCAAATGCTTGTGGATTAAAAAGTTTTGAATCAAATCTCATAATACCTCCTAATTATTAAGTTTAAAATCTGGGTTATTAGACATATAAGACACTAACTCAGAGTACGTCATATTATTTACATCAACTGATTTAGCCTCAGCTGTAGATTCGACAAGCTTTACACCTTTAACAGACGATGTATCATTATTAGCAAATAAATAAGGATCAGATTTCTTAATTTGCTTAATCTGATCCTCTAACCCTTCAATATTTCCATCTTTGTCAAATTTAAATTTATCAACCCCATCAAGTAAAGCTTTAACAGATCTAATATTCCTCGCACCAAAACTAGATAAGGTCGAATCTATTTTTGTATCTACTTTAAGTTTTTGCATCTCTAATTCATAATGCTCAGCCTTCTCTTTATTTTCTTTTTGTAAAGATTCAATCTGCTTTTTAAGATCTTCAATATTACCTGTAGATTTCTTAAGATCCTCCAATTGTTTATCTCTATCTTTTACATCAGATTCAAATTTCTTCTTAGCACTATTAACTTCATCAAACCTACTTTTTGGTATATACTCTTTAAGTTCTTCAAGCGATGCAGCTTCACACTTTTTCGCTATTTCGTCATCTAACCCTAATTTTAAAAAATCATCTTTCTTCATAGTAAAATCCTTTCAAAATCATTTTTCACCTGGTTCAGTCCAGTTCTTTTTGTCTTGTTCTTTATTCGCCTACAATACCAAAAAGGCATAAAAAAACACTGCTGAATAAACAGTGTTTAAAAATCAATACCTAAATCAATTAGTAGTGTTTACAACCAAAATAATATTTCCCCCGCTTCTTTTATAAACTCTTTAGCTTTAGCAACAAATGAATTGCTCTCTAAAAATTCAATTCCTTTAGGCTTAATTCTGATATTTTTGTTAATTTTAACATTCTCATTGATATCACCTATATATTTAATTTTAGTAATTCCATCAATATATCCCTCTTTATATAACTCTAGAATTATGTAATTCCAATACGAATCTACTATATCTACCTTTATAACATCTCTTAGATTCTCAATGTCTACATATGTGCCTTTTTTCAAACAACTATACAAATAAGATAAAAGCTTATATACGATTACGTAATAATCATCTTTTGCCAAAACTACCACCCCAATACACAATCATATTTATATTACGAATCTCTCTTTTCTCTATGGATTATGGCAGGTGTCAGATCCTCTCTAGCCCAACGCTCTGCAAGAGTTCTAGGTTTGTATTCTTTCCCAAACTGCTCTCTATAAGCAGCCCTCCAAACCTCTTTTTCTTGATCATTCAAGTTGCTCCAGTTTTTCCCACATTGTCTAAACTTCCTAATAACATCAAACCAAGCTGTACTCATTTTCTATTTCTCCACTTCTAAAAATAATCTTCCAGGCTCTATCTTTAAAACTTTATATTTTAAATGCCTACTAAGGAGCAATTCTGCCTCATTACCCACAGAGCTATTCAAACCTACATAAATAGACTTAGTTTCTTTAGGCACTCTTATTTCCAACATAACAGTGTTGTTAAGTTGATCCGCAAAATCTTGCGCTATATATTCTAAAAACGAGGTACTAAAAAACATCTTAGGTTCAATAATATCCCCAACCCTTACACCTTTATAATAATCCATCTTAGTACCCCTGTAAACTATTATTCGTCTAATTTAAATCGTTCTATAGCACTATCAATATTTTTAACTTTATCCCAAATATCGTCAGATATATCGCCACTTTGGAGCGAGGCATTTATAACACTATAACCATCATCTGTATAAAATCCCAAAGCCCCCTCTTCGCTTATCTTAAGCACCTTATAACACATATTACTTAAATCCTGAAATCTGGTTAAATCATCATCGGTAAATCTCCTATACTTCTTCTCGGCTACTCCTATGTCTTGTATGCTAACTCCATCAACATATTTAACATACCATTCCCTGTAAGTCATATTCGCAGGAACATAATATACTGACTTACCATCATCACCACTTACTATTCGTTCACCAATCTCGTAATCGTCATCATAATAAGGTAAGATTACACTCCTGCAATTAGGATGGAAAGGAGGTGCATTTATACCAATAGACATATCCTTTGTATCAAATACCTTACCATCAAAATCTTGACAAACTAAGGATGTTTTATTATCAAGTACTGCTAGTATCGTATATTGCTCAGAACCAAGCTCCTTAAAGGCATCCCTCTGCGAAACTGTATGAAAAAACGCTAGCTCGGTCATCACCAACCTGCTAGCGTTAGCTTTAGTTGTATTAAATTTTTTAACAAGATTATTTATAAGATCCTTAGGAGGTTTGCCTAATAACACATTCTGAGTTAAATCAGCATGCAGCTCATTAATTAATTTATCCTTAGATCCCCATATTCTCTCAGAAAATATTTTACCGTCTTTAGCCCAAGGTTTAGATATTATTTTATTGAGTAGATTGTCATCAATCTCAGAAACCTTAAAACCTACATTGAATCCTTTTTGGATTTCAAATATACTCCGGTAATAATTCTCTGTAAATACCTTCCTCACCAAACTATCAACTAAATCAAGTTGATTGCCAAAAGCTAATTCAGCAGATTGTTGCATCCTAAGTTTTAAAGCTTCAAGTCGATTTATATGAAATCTAGCAGATGCGTTTTCTAGTTCCTTCATCCATTTCTGATTGATTGCATTTTCTCGTCCCTTTGCTATGTACTCATTAACATCCCACTTAAGTTCTTTAAGCTCTTTTGTATTTAGGATTCTCTTGGCCTCAACCATATCGATATTATTATTTTTAGCAAATCTACCATACCAAGACTCAATCTCTTTTTCTATCTCTCTTTGAGCTCTATCAAATGCAATTTCTATCTCTTTATAAGTTTCAACACCTATTTTATGGGATGCTTTTTCTAAGGAAAGAAATCTATCTTTCCAATAATTATTCATCCTCAAGAGTTTCTCCAAATCCAAAAGAATCTAACTCCATCTGTTTTTGCTCATCAAGTCTCCTAAGCTCTAAATCAACATCAGATATCCAAGGATGTTGAGATAATATAGTTTCATTGGATAAAATACCTATCGATTTAACACAATTATCAATTACATCGCTCTCAGATATTAAAATATCTCGATTAAAAATAATATCAACTATACTGCTATCGTAATTACCTAATCCCTTAAGTCCAAAATGTACATTAACAAACCACAATAATTCTTCAAGAGAGGCTTGGAACTCAGTTTCCATAGAGTTCGCATCTAATTCAATATCCGAATACATAGATAAAATATTCATCTGATTAGGAGTACCTGAGAGTCTTTCATCTTTAGCATCATAACCCATAGCATTCTCAATAATGGCTTTCTTAAACACATCTAAGAGTGTCCTATAATTATCTGCATTGATTTCAACCTGCAAGGCATCAACTCCACCACCATCAGCTCCAGACTCAGTCCTAACCTTAATAGCTCCGTAAGTAGCTAAGTTGCGTCTAAACTCTCCTAGATTTTCACCATCGTAATTTTTAAGTATTAGGATTGTATTTCTTGCGTCCTCTTCCATCTGATTTTGAAAATTAGATTCGATGAGATTAAGCCCATCTTGAAGGGTTTTGACCATTTTAATAAGAGGTATTTCTTTATGATTATATTTAAAAGATATGACAGGTATCTTATCCCACGTATAATGATTTTCCACGCCATCTACAACTCGTGTAAAATAATTATTATGATAAGGTTCAACGGGTTTTAAATTACCATTTGTATATTCATAATAATCAATCCCGTTAGAAGAATACACTTCCACTTTATCAACTGAACGATACATGTTATTTTCAAAAACCTCGATGCTAAAACACCTAATTAAATAGTCTAATTTAGTATGCTCGTCATCTAACCAATGCGGTATAACCTCATAGGGCTTAAATCTCTTAAAATTAAGCTCTCCAAGATCATCATAATAGACAAATAAAAAACCTAGACCGCAATTAAGGGCATCTTCGGCAACATTTTTCAAAATCCTTTGAAATCGTTTATTAAAAATAGTTTTAAGCAAACTCAAATATTTTTTATTGTCACATTCAAGAGTTAAAGGCTTGGCAACTAAATAATCAACCTTCTGGTTAACCATCTTTTTATACTGATTATCTACAATACGATTATTAGGTAGATTATCAACTTCTTTAAGATCTCCGTTATCCCCTATGACAGTCCTCTTACGCCTTAAAATATCATGATCTCCTCTATAATATCTCTCTCCATCAATCATTATCTTACGTTTAAGACTTGTCCTCCACCTTGCTATATCAAGCTCTACAATTCTTTTGTCCAACCAGCCACCTCCCCGTAGAAACTGATTATTGCATATTTTGTAGCAACCCTTTTTATTATTAATCAAAACTAAATATATCACCTCTTATAAACCCTTCTAGTGCGTATCTCATAGCATCCATCAAATGATTAAAATCATCAATAGGCTTATTAATCTTTTGACCTGTCCTCTTATCGACATCCCAAGTATAGTTGCTGATCTCAATCAAAAAATTCACACATTTGGGGTGTATTACAATTTTAAAACCCTGTATATAATCAATACCATTATTAACACTATCTCGACCTTTTCTAGCTCCTCTAATCCTATAGAGACCTAATACTCTAAGCCTATCAATAGATTTAGGTTCAGCACTATCAGCTATTATTCTTTCTTTTGCATACCCCTGTTTCAATATCTCATTATATATATCCTCATTAGACATACTCTTTTGGTACATCTCATCAAACACATAAATAATCTTATTAGCATTATCAATAAGTCCACAAAACAAAGCTGATGGATCGTTGGTGTAACCAAAATCTAATCCAAACGCTGATTGTATACCTGATATTTTTAGCACTTCATTCAAATCAAAACTCTGCTCTACCCAATTATCATATACAAGTCCATCAACTATACCCCACTCACCTAATCCAGCGACTTTATATCTTTTAGGATTATTGATCCTCATAGTCTCAAACACTCTTAAATCAGATTTATCTAGCCACTCATTACACATATAATTTGTCGTCATAGCTAAAATTTCATCATCCTTAGTATCAAAAAACCTTTTCTTAATCCAATGCTTTTCATTCCAAGGATTTAGTGTGAGAGTAATTTGTTTAAATAAAAAAGGAGCAGCATCTAAGCTACTCCTTATAGATTCATCCAAAACATTAAAATCATCTTCATTGCTGATCTCATAGGCTTCCTCAAGCCACATCCAACATAAATAACCAACCTCAACTGTGATCGATGTTACTTTAAATGGATCATCTAAACCTCTAAAATAAATCCTTTGCCCTGTAGGTATGTATATAATCTCCAAAGGACTCTCTTTAATATCAAAATAATCCTGTACACCTAATCTATTTATAGCCCATTTAAGCTCCGTAAAACACGAATCCTTAAGTGTCCTATAAGTTTTACGTACAACCAATAGATTAGCTTTAGGATGCTTCACAAGATTAACTATATAATACAACGCTGTAGTCTTAGATTTCTTGCTAGCTCTACTACCTTTAACAACTCTATACCGTCCTGTAAACTTCCAAAAATCCTTATACCCCTTACCTACAACATCTTTTAAAGATATCAAATTAAAGGATCCTCCACTATAGGAGCCTCAAAAAGCACTAACGGGTCAATGTCTATACAATCTCTCTCATCCCTATTGCCCTTTAAATCCCATGCAACTGTATCATTAAGTATAGTCAACGTAGATTTAAATACATTGATATCCTGCAAAGGCTCAAAAACTGTATCTTTGTTTAACAAATGCCTAACATCATAAAATCTAACAGATCCATCGTTGAAGTAAACATACAACCCGTAAGACTCATTGGGAAATACCTGGCACACTTTTGGATAAAAATATGTAAAATCTAAATCTTGCACAGCTACGCACCTCCTAAATAAGTGGATTTATACGATTAAGAGGTTTATCCTGTCTAGCCAACTCCCAATTTTGCATTAGCTCATCTCTATGTATCTCACACCAAGCAAGCACAAGTTTTAGTTGCCTATTAGGTATATATCCTTTATCTATAACCCCATTTTGTATTAATACGGACGCTTTATAGCCAGCATACTCAACATGGAAATGTGGTGGATTATGTTCATTCCAGTTCATTGTTATTCTTATACCATAAAACAAAGATATCTCCGGCATTAAATCAACTCCTTCTCACACGAGTATACCATATATATTCAATTCAGGTAAATGCTCGCATGTCCAAATACAACACATAATATTCCAGATATACGCAGCATGATGATCCTCATCATTATCACCCCTCATGTACTTAAGATAATGCCTAGTACCACTATCAATATACACATTAGCTGGTATACCTTTTTGCCAATTATGGTCTCCATATTTAATTGCACCTAAGCCAAACCTATGACTAACATCCAACAAAACATTATATATATCTTCATTCATCTCTAATTTTAATAAATCAATAAGATGCTCTACTTCTCCCGATACTTTAAAATTATGTATTAAATTTAAAGGCTTATCCTCTTTTACATTAATCACAATATCAAGGGGTATCAAATCGCATCTACCCTTACAATCATTGTCATCTCTTATAGCTCCACTTGCAAAAGTCCTCATAACTCCTCCTTTATAACAACAGGTATAACACTATCAACCTTAAGTTTATCATTAAACATCCCATATCTCCTACCAAGTAACTCAGCAGCTTTCAATCTTTCTCTCTCATCTGGAGGTTTACTAATTATATTGGCAGATGAGCATCCATCTCCAGTACCCTCAACAGCAACTACACAAGCTCTAGATTCGCCTCGCATAACAGACGTGAGATACTCAAGTACTTCTTCAAGTTCTGCTACTCTAGCACTCTTCATTTTTTGCATAAACCCCCCAATGCGTGATTTTATCTCAGGTTTGCTCAGCAGTTCACTCCCAATCGAATATACTGTCTTTTTACTATAACCTGATCTAATTGCCGCTTGAGTTGCATTCAAATCAATTAGATATTCAATTATAAATCTTTCTTGCTTCTTAGTCATACCTCACCTCCTCGTTATCACAAATTTTCACATTCTAATTATCTCACAACGCAAGATGGAAATGATGGGAAATTTACGGAACTTTTTTAATATCTTTACTAAAATCACATTCCTTCTTTATTCACTTAAATACAAAAAGTGGTACTTGCTTAATAGCAATACCACTTCATAAACTTTTTTTATTTTTCATACCTTTTTAATCTATATATTTATAATATTAATAAAGTCAACGGATTAAACATATTGTAAAATTGTATTAAATTCCTTATGCCTTTGAATTAAACCTGCCCTCAATATGACAAGACTCCCACCTTTATATCAAACTTATTCCTTAGGTTTTATCTCAAGCTCACAGTCCAAAGCTTCAGCAACTTTTAAAATCATATTGAGTCAGGAACAACCTTCTTAGTTTCAAACCGAGCTATAACTGACAGCGGCATCGACAAAACATCCGCAAGGTCTCTCTGACTCCACCTCCTTGCCTTTCTATGTACAATCAAGCAATCAATAAGTTCATCCATTACTTCCACCTTCATAAGGTATACTATCTATATATACCGCATCAGCACAAAGATCAACCACATTATCCCATACTTCATTACTATCAACTTCAGGGTCTACATCCCAACAAACTTTACTCCCATTCGATGAAAAATAAACCCTTCTGAAATTGTCCCACTCCATAAAAGGTTCAAAAACAGTGTCCTTCAATAAAAAAGGCTTGCAATCATATAATCTAATCGATCCATCATCATAACTAAGAGTCAAAGTATAATCCTTATTCGGATTCACAGAAATTATCTTTTTAATTCCTGAAGCAAAATATTCAGCCACTTTTCTTTCCATACCTTTAGACATATAATAGTGCACATCTTTACTCAAAATAAAACCTCCTCTATATATATATCCTCTATCTCAAAGGCTCTATTTTAAATAATGTTTTATTTTCTCTAGCTAATTCCCAGTTTTCGAGTAATTCTATCTGATGAAATGCCGCCCAACCCAAAAGCATTTTTAGTTGTAAATTTGGAAATTTTCCATCTCTAACTTCTAAGTTTAGAATATCAACACTAACTTCATAATCACTGTACGTAGCACGAAAATGTGGTGGATTATGATCATTCCAATTTATAGATATTATAATTCCTCTAAACCTACATATCTCGGGCATATCTTTAACTTCTTTAATTTTAATTTCTTTACACTTTATATAATAGCATATATGGCATAATAAATATTTCATTTACATTCAATGCATTAAACTTTTTTCTTAAGTCCTATCTCACACAATTTAATCGCTTTATCGTGGATCTAATGGGTTCTTTTTTCACTTCGAATAGTATATCTATAGATTTCCAAGGCTCAGAATTGAAATAAAGCTCAATTAAGACTATTCTATGCATATTATCATCCAAACCATTAATAATATCAAAAGCTTTTTTCTTATCTTCTAGTAATCCTTTAGATTTATCAATTATAGTTTTCCCCAGGTCAACATAATCATCTACAATGCTATAAATACCATCTATATCCTTACTACCGCTAACTCTCTCCGAAATGTTTGATGTCGAAATTTTACCAAAAAACTTTTCCTTATACAAATTAATTTAGAGATTATTTATAAACATCCAATATAAGTCCTTGAATTTCATCAATAGTTGTAACTATATATAAATTATCCTTCTCTTCACCTATAACTTGATTAGTTAGATCCTTAAGTTTTTGATCTATGATATCAACTGTTAAATAATATCTCGAATTAAATGCATCTGAAAACTTATTTAAAGAATATATATCATCAAGTACTTTATTTAAATACTGCTTAACCAATCTTTTATATTCAATAACATCATTGTATTCCTTAGTTGCAACCACCTTATTCCCCTTCTTTTTTATAGAGTCTAAAAGTTCCTTTAACTCTTTTTTAGACTTATCTGAAAACTTATTATCTATTTCACTGTTTAAATTATCAACCTTATTTCTATTTACCTTAATATTGCTCACTATATTATTTTTATTATCTTTAGATTCTAATCCAGATATCCTCATAAAACTATTACCTCACAATAATTAAACTCGTTTATTATGATTATCCTTTTTTTAATTTATATTTAAATTATTTTTTATAAACTAATAATTTTTGTACAAAATAAAATAATAATATTCTAAATACCAAACGGAGGTTAAAATAATGTGGCACTCAAAATCAATTGAAGATATATCAAAAACCCTAAATACAAATATAAAAACAGGCCTATCTAACTCCTGTGCCTCTAAACTTTTAAATGAAAATGGTAAAAACGAATTAACTGAAGGGTCAAAGAGGAGCCTAATCAAACTTATATTTGATCAAATAAATAACATTTTAGTCTACATTTTAATACTAACTGGTATAATATCATTTTTCCTCGGAGAGCCTGAAGAAAGTATAATAATATTCATTGTTATTATCTTAAACGCAACTATAGGAATCATCCAAGAAAATAAAGCTGAAAAGTCCCTTGAAGCATTAAAAAATCTATCATCTCCAAAAGCTATTGTTAAACGTGATAATAAAATTATTGAAATAAGTTCAAAAGATTTAGTGGTTGGAGACATTATTATACTTGATGCTGGCAGAATAATACCTGCTGATATTAGATTCTTTGAATGTGTGAATCTTAAAGTTGATGAATCTGCCCTAACTGGCGAATCTCTTCCAACAGAAAAAAACACTAATATAATCTCAAATAATGAATCTATCCCAATAGCAGATAGAAAAAATATAGGATATATGTCAACTATAGTTACATATGGACGGGGAGAAGGAATTGTAGTTTCAACAGGAATGAACACAGAGATAGGTAAAATAGCCTCTTTTCTAAATAACTCAAAAAATGAACTTACACCCCTCCAAAAAAAATTAAATATCCTTGGGAAAAATATTGGAATTCTTACAATTATAATATGTATTATCATTATGATTGTTGGGCTTATACAAGGTAATAAATTATTTGATATATTCTTCATCGCAATATCTTTAGCTGTAGCTGCCATACCCGAAGGTCTTTCTACTATTGTTGCTATAGTTTTAGCTCTTGGAGTACAAAAGATGATCAAAAAAAATGCAATCGTAAGAAAGCTCTCATCTGTTGAAACCTTAGGATCTGTCAATATTATTTGTTCAGATAAAACTGGAACACTTACCGTAAATAAAATGACAGTTATAGAATATTTCATAAATAATTCAAAGTTTGACGCTCGAGAGTTTAAAAATGATGATAACACCAAAAAATTATTTATAAGAAGTATGACTCTATGTAATGATGCAAGTTACTCTAACGATGAAGAGGTAGGTGATCCTACAGAAATTGCACTTCTTAAATTCGCTGGCAAAAATATAGAAAATGATACCTTCAAAAGAATACGAGAGATACCATTTGACTCCGATAGAAAATTAATGACTACAGTAAACAATATTCATGATATTTTCTACTCATTTACAAAAGGGGCACTCGATAATCTTCTTAATCTATGTGATAAAATTTCCATAAAAGGTGAAATCGTAGAATTAACTGATGATATAAGAAACAACATACTAAATACAGCCGAAGAAATGGCAAATAGTGCATTAAGAACCCTTGCATTTGCATACAAAGAAATTATAAATTTAACTAAAGATAATTATGAAAATAACCTAATATTCCTTGGAATGGTTGGAATGATCGATCCTCCTAGAAAAGAGGTCAAACAATCCATAGAAATTGCAAAAAGATCAGGAATAAAAACAATTATGATTACCGGTGATCATAAAAATACAGCTTTTGCCATTGGCAAAGAACTTAATATAGCCAATGATATTAGTGAGACTATGCTTGGATCTGAAATAGATAAACTAACAGATGATGAATTAAATAATAAAATTAAAAACGTAACTATATTTGCGCGGGTTTCTCCAGAACATAAAGTTAAGATCGTTAGGGCTCTAAAATCAGTTGGAAATATAGTATCTATGACTGGAGATGGAGTAAATGATGCACCTTCACTTAAAATGGCCGATGTTGGTATCGCTATGGGTATAACTGGAACGGATGTTTGTAAAAACGCATCGGATATTATACTTACAGATGATAATTTTAAAACTATAATTACAGCAGTTGAAGAAGGAAGAAACATATTTAACAACATAAAAAAATCTATAATATTTCTATTAACATGTAATCTTGGAGAAATATTAACAATTTTTATATCAATTTTATTTAAATTTCCAGTACCATTAAGTCCTATACATTTATTATGGATAAATCTAATAACAGATTCTCTACCTGCTCTTAGCCTTGGCGTTGATACTTACGACAAAAATATAATGAATAATAAACCCAGAAAAGGTAACAAAAATTTGATTTCAAAATCAAATATAATTAAACTAATCTTAAATGGATTCATAATTGGAATTGTAAGTATAACATCCTTCTTAACTAGATATAAAAAAGTAAATCTCATATATGCCCAAAGTATGGCATTCATAGTTTTATCATTTTCTCAATTATTCCTATCTTTAAGCATACGCTCTGAAAAAGAATATTTATTTAAGATAGGATTATTTTCAAATATGAAACTCATTTACTCAATATTACTTGGGGTAATTATACAGATAATTTTAATAAAAATCCCATCATTTAATTCATTCTTCAACACTCAAAATCTAAGCACAAATGATTGGATTATATCAATAATCTTATCTTTAATACCATTTATAATAAGCGAATTATTAAAAGCTTTTACCCATAAAAAATAAAAGAGAGTAAGAAAAATTCTTACTCTCTTTTATTGTACATTAGTCGGTTCCATTGATGGTTGAAATTCTTCTGAACGCGGTGGTCTTTGTCCTCGTCCGCCACTTCCTCGTGTTATATTTGTTGTAAGAAGATTATCAATCGTAATGTCTATACTCTCTGTACCTGATACCAAAGTATATTTTTCATTTAATTTTAAACTTGGATGAGTTATAAATATAGAATTATATGTTTTTGGAGCCTTCCAAGAAACTATAACATTGGAATTCGAATCCTTAAGTTCCACATCATTCCCATTACCATTCGATACATTATAAGATATACTTGGTTGACTGGAATTCTCATTTAAATTTTGATGCATAGGAGACCCCCCAACACCAATCAAAATTCCACCATTTATCGTAATATTGCCATCATAATCAAGTGCATTCTCTCCATTATCTGATTTAGATGATACCAAAATATTACCATTATTAATTATTATACTACCATTTGAATCAATACCATCTCCTTGAGCATCTATAACTATATTACCATCATTAATTGTTATATAAACATTCTCATCAGCCATCATTGGTCCTCTTCCTCCTCCATTTCTCATCATTCCATCATTTGGGGGTGCAGGATTATTATTTAAAGTATTGGTTACATCAGTACTATTATTTCCTTGTGGCAAATTACGCCCACCTGCTGGTTCATTACTCGTTACATTAGGATTAGATGCATTAATACCATCATCACTTGATGAAATATTAATATTCCCTCCATTTATAATTACCCTATATCCTTCAATACCTTCATAAGATTCCAAAATATTTATGTCTCCTGAATTAATTACAGCTTCAACGTCTGCATGTATTCCATCATCATCTGTTTTAATATTGAAAACACCATCATCTATAACAACACTTCCTGTTGCATTCATAGCATCCTGCACACTTTCAATTTCAAAATTACCTCCAGCAATATAAATATTCCCCTTCTCTAGCTCTTCCTCATTTTTACTCCTAATTCCTTGACCATTTGATTTTATATTAAACACTCCTCCGTAGATTCTCACAGAATCTTTACCAGAAAGACCTTGATCTGCAGATACTATGTTAAATATACCAGAAACAATATTTAAATCATTTTTAGATACTATAGCATGCTTATAATTAGAAGTCACATTAAGTTGACCATTACCATTTATAGTTAAATCATCTTTACTGAATATAACCCCATCAATATTATTATCATCTATATTTATGTAATTATCTCCACCACTCAATGTATTTATAGTTCCCTCTTTCAAAGTCATAACAAGCTTATCTGCACTCTTAACATAAATAGCTGCACTAGATTCATTATGGATATTAACACCATTTAAAACAATTCTAACATCCTCTGTTTTATCAACATCAACAATTATCTGACCATTCTCCAAATTTCCATCTATAATATAAGTACCAGCTTTATTAATAGTAACAGTTTTATCTTTAACCAAAACTCCATCACCACTAAAATTTATCTGATCATTTAATAAATTAATTTTAGTAGAAGAATTCTCATCATAATCAATTTCATAATCTTTAGACTTAAGTTCCTTACTTATCACAGATTGAGTAAGTGTTGTTACACCTGAAGCTGTACTTGGATTTGTTGGCGTCGAATTTGTTGAAGAACCATTAGTATTTTCACTTGATACATTTTGAGATGAATTAGTGGCTGAACTAACACTATTAGTCGCACATCCACTAAATGTAAATAATAAAATACCGGCCATAACTGCTTGCATTAATTTATTAGATTTTCTCATAATATTATAACTCCTCCCTAGAAGGTAAATTCTTACCAATCATAATCTCTAAATTTCCATTCCTACATCTGATATCATCAATCATCTGTTTCTCATTTATAGAATTTTTTATAACTACTTTATACTCTATCTTAAATAAACTCCCCATATTAATACTTCTAACTTGATAAATCTCCCAGTTCTTTAAATATTTAGTAAATATATCATCAAAAATATTTGTATAATCAAGCGATTCAGGAATAGTTATCTTAAGTGTCTTTTGGCGTGGTGGACCTTCACCGAATTTTGTCGCATTCAATATAATATTTAAAATCCCCATTACAATGACAAATAAAACAGCAACTCCAATATATCCCATACCAGTTGCAAGACCAACTGCCATAGCTAGAAATATACTAATTATTTCTTTAGCACTCCCAGGTGCTGATCTAAATCTAACGAGTGAAAATGCTCCAGTAACAGCAACTCCAGCCCCTAAATTACCATTAACAAGCATAATAACCAATTGTACAATAGCAGGCATGAGTGTTAACGTTACTATAAACCCTTTAGAATAAACGTTTTTAAACATATATATATAAGCAATACAAAATCCAAGAACAAGTGACACAGCCATACAAATTAAAATATTTTTACCTGAAACACTACTCGATGCGTTCCCAATCAAAATAGAATTAAAAAACCAATCAAACATTCCATCAACACTCTCCTTAAATTAAATTTTTTAACAAGCAAATCCACCAATATATGGAGAAACACTCCCAATACTGTTTCTATACCCTTCTTTAATTTGATAAGCAACACCATACTTAGAAAAAGAAATAGGATAAACACCTAAATCATTTAAAATTCTACAGAGCCAAAGAGGCATTCCACCAGTAATCTTTATTTCCATCAAATATTCATCTTCTCTAATTACCCTATCTCCCCATATTCCGCTTTTAAGATCAAGGCAATCATCTCTATATAAAATATTTTTATCAAAAGTAATCCTTAAATCATCATCATAAATACCTCGCATAGCAATTCTATCATAAGAAATATACATCTTAGGCATTATACTTTTATAATGATTTAATACCCAATCTATCTCTCTAATTACTTGAGTATCACTTTCAGGATAATTATTAAAATAAAGATAATTTTCCGCATCATATATATTCATTTTTTCACGTCTTTTATAGACAATACCATTATACTTTTTCTTAAGTTCAATAAACACAGATCCATCTTCATCTGGAACTCCGTAACTCCTCATTCTGAGCTTTTCCTTATAAACTGGCTTATCTAAAGAATTTCTTATTAACTCAAAATTCGGTGTATCAAAGTATATATTACATATACTAGATCTTGAAAAAATATCGTCTTCCATCTGACTTTCAAAAACATCCATTAAACATGAATACTTTTCCTCATTTAACATATACTTTTTTTCATATCTCATAAAAGTTTTCATTAAGCTCACTCCTCTATGTAATGAAGTATGTATAATTAACCTTAAATTAACTTTAAAGATATAAATAATCAAAAACAACAAAAGGAATATAACACTAAAAATTAATATGAGAACCATTTTGCAAAAAAATAAATCCCAAACTCTATAAGTCTAGGATTTATAATAAAATATCCAAAAAAAACTTAAAATAATGCACTCAATCAACTGGATGTGTACCATCACTATATTTGTAATAGAGATTGATATTAATTTATCTTATTGAATACTATATTAAAACTTATCTTACCATCCTTATAAAAGGCATCTATCTTTCCTTTATGATGCCTAACTATAGAATCAGCAATAGACAATCCAAGTCCATATCCTCCAGTATCACGCGATCTTGAATTATCCATTCTGTAAAACCTATCGAATAAATAATCCATATTTCCATTTATTCCATTATTAAAGGTATTAGAAACACAAAACTCTATTTTTCCCCCTTTATAATTTAAAAACACCTCAATCTTTCCACAATCATCACAGTATTTAATCGCATTATCAATCAAAATGGAAACTAAATCACGTATATATTCTTCACTGCAATTAAACATTAAATCCTCATCAATATTTCTTATAATTTTTAAGTTTTTAGTATTAGCATAGACTTCAAAGTCATTGACTATTTCTGAAACAATTTTCCCAAAATAAACTTCTTTTCTATCAATTCTAAAATTATTTTCATCCATTTTAGATAAAGATAATAGCCTCTTAACCAACCCATCTAAACGTTTAACTTGATTTATAGTACTTTTTGTCCACTCATTTTCCCCATTGAATATCTCTATAACTTCAGTATTAGCTAAAATTATTGCAAGAGGAGTTTTAATTTCATGACCTGCATTAGTTATAAACACTTTTTGCTTTTCTATGTTATCTATAAATGGTTTAATTGCATATTTAGATACAAAATTCAAGATAATACCAAATATACATACAAATAAAATAACCACAAACATAGATATGATGGCAAAATCAACTGATTTAGATATATCATTGCTAGAATCTACAAAAGAAACAAGTTTATATTCATACATATCTGAAACTAAAAACTTATAAAATCCTTTATATCCTTTATATCTATTTGAATTTATAACATTCTCAGCCAAACTTTTAGCATCTAGAATATCTATTGAATCATTATTTCTAATATTTACAAGAATACTTCCATCATAAAAAATTTTTACAGAAAAATATATGTTATGAATTGGCACTCTTTTATTGTAATCATTTTTATTAATAAACCCATAAAAATCATATATATTTTTAGGCTTAACATCCTTAAATTCTCTGGGTAAATTCCCATCATATTCTTGAATCAAACTCAATAAAGAATCTGACTGACGATTAATATTTATAATATTAATTAAATTTAAAGTAATTACAAAAATAAATAACACTAAAAATAATGTTGTTGTCGTAATCAACATAAATTTGCGTTGCAATCTATCAACCATTAGTTCTCACTCTTATTTTCTAATTTATATCCTATGCCTCTAAAAGCCTTAATCTCCACAGGAGAATTAATTGAAATAAGCTTCTTCCTTAAATAAGAAATATAAACCCAAACACCATTAATTTCAGCTTCAGAATCATATCCCCATACTTTACTCATAAACTTTTCAGTAGATATTATAACATTAGGATTGATCATAAGCATCTCAAGTATTTGATATTCTTTATTACCAAGTCTAATACTTTTATCTTCATATGATAATTCAAAATTTTCCTTATTTAAAATCATGTTATTAAATTCCAAATTATTTGATACAATTCCCTGCTTACGTCTAATAATAGCTCTAACTCTAGCCAAAAATTCTTTAATATTAAAAGGCTTACACATATAATCATCTGCACCCAAATCTAGTCCTATAACTCTATCATCTATTTCTCCCTTAGCTGTTAATATTAGTACTGGTACATCTATATTTTTATCTCTCAGACCCTTCAAAACATCTAATCCATTAATCTTAGGCATCATAACATCCAAAATTATCAAATCATACTCGTCGTTTAATGCCCAATCTAAAGCATCTTCACCATTATACACAGCATCAACTGAATAATAATTATGTTTTAAAACAGCTACAATAGCATTTGAAAGTTCTTTTTCATCCTCAGCCAATAATATTCTCATAAACAAACATCCTTTATAAACTCATATATACGATTATATCACTTTAAACTTAAATTTACATAAAAATGGCTCGGAATAAAAATTCCGAACCATTATTTAAATGTATAATAAATTTTTTCAAGTTCTTTCTTAGTAAAACCAGTATACTTAATAATCTTATTTAACTCTTCCTTATTTTTCATCATCTCAACTGCAAACTCTACCTTTGCCTGATTTTTGCCTTTCTGTATCATTTTACCAGAAATTTCTCTTTCAACATCACTAGATGCACTTTTTATTCCCTCTTCAAATATCATTTTTCCAATCTTATACATCTTTACCTCCTTCTTTATTTTATACATATCTGATTCATCCAAAAAACACTCTGCTAAAACTAAAATTATTATAATTATACTGTGTTTTTTTTTTGTATTTAAATCATTAGCTACTCGTAATCCTTCAAGTATCAATGTTATTTTTTCCCTCTTTGAATACATATATGGAGTAAGGGAAAGTATCAAATACTCTTCATCAGTAAATTTCTTCTTTTTAGATGCCTTAGCGGACAATCTCATTAAAATCTTATCTCCATTAAAACAATCTAAATACACATCTGTATAAAAAAACCTTAAAGAAGTAAATGCCATATTTTTTACTATTTTACGAGACCTATGTGGATAAACTAAAACTAATTCATAATCATACTTATTTTCATATATAAGAAACGATGAATACACCAAAAATTTATATATATCATTGTAAAAATACTCTTTTTTGAACTCAAAATGTACAATTTTATTTTTTTGAGTCATCATAGTAAAATTAAGCACTGCATCTTTTATGTAAAAACTATCTTGTTCTCTCCTCTTTACAAACTTACATTTATATGGAAAACCCAAAATTTTAAGCTTAGTATCTTCAAAGATATCTATTATAGCATATTCTATTAATTTATCCAAAATATTAAGTCCCATAACAATCAATACTTCTCCCATGAAATTAAAAGGCTATAATATATTTTGTGAAAATCAATAAATTTATATACTAATTTAAACTCATTACTTATTAATTTTTAGGAAAATAATTTAATCATTGAGTACAAAAAATTAAATAATATAAAAACAGAGTAACTACATAAAAATAGTTACTCTGTTTTTAAACACTTATCAAATTATATATGAAATCAATTAATATTTCAAAAGACTCTTCGTTAACATCTTCCAATATTAACTTTTTATATATATACGTTTGTATATAAAAACATAGATATATATAATTTATACCTTTATCAAAACCTTTTAAATTTATATACTTATCTATGTCTATTTTATCTATATTATCGTACACAAATGATATAATACCTTTTACAGAATATCCCTTAAGAGTTTCATAATTAGATACTAAAAATTTATATATACTTAAAATATTTATATTATTATCGGATTTAAAACTATTATCATCAAAATCAGAAACTATAAAATTTGATATCCTAAAAAAACATATCACCATAAAAAATAATATAAAATCTCTCTGATTTACTATATCTATAATGTAACAGAAATTTTTATCATTTCTTAAGTTACACAAATATTCATCTAATTTTTCAAAGCTGTATAAGAAAAAAGACACCTGTCTCTTCAAATTTCTCGGACTATTATCTAATTTTAAATCTATTAAATAATTTACCTTATTCATATTATTTTTATATAACGTTAAATTTTTATAAACTCTATAATGATTTATATTAAATTTAATACAATTTAACAATTTATTATTTTTCTCCATATATATCCATATGGCTATAACTTGTTCATCATCATATAGATCCATATTAATGTATTCTTCTTTTATTAAATTATATATATTATCTAATATTACTTCCCTATTATCCCCTAAAAAAGACTTCTTAAAATAAATATAATTATAATACTCATTTATCATTTCATATCCAGAATTATTAAAATTAAACACAATATTATTCTTGTTATCTATCAATCCACCATTTCTTAAATCTTCCAATAATATTCGTTTATAATCTATCCATTTCTTTTTTAATATATAATATTCCAGATTTATATTATTATAAAGATATACTCCAAACTCTTTTATATATTTATCAAATTCTATATCAAGTAAATGTGTTATCCAACTACCTATATTTAAACTACTATCTTCACATCTCTCAATCTTAATTAATTCACCAAAATATTTAACTAATATGCTATTAATACTTGTACTATCTATCTTAAATATTTTGTGTATAAACATATCTAAATACTGATTATCTATCTTATTTCTTAATATTCCTAAATTTGTTACTAAAATAAATTTTATATAATCAAATCCCAATATATATTGAGAAAAAATCAATATATTAACTATTTGAGAATCATTATAAATTCTTTCTAAATCATCTATTATAAATATAATTCCCTTTTTAAATTTTACCTCAGAATCACTTCCAAATATCTTAACTATACAATTGTTTATTTCATCTTTTATCTCAAAATAATTTTTTTGGATTTTATCATTCATAAAATAATTAACTAAATTGGAAACTTTATCATTCATGACATAATTTATTATATTCATATAGTTTTTTAAAGATTTAGAATTATATATTCCATGTGCCTTAAATAAATTTTCTATTATATAATTAAAATAATCATTTAATTTATTGTTCTCTGTAAATATAAGACTATTAATATTAAATACATAATAATCATCATTCAATTCTTTTTGTAACACGTATGAAAACGTACTCTTACCAACTCCTGATTCCCCATCAATACATATAGTTAATGGTTCCTTATGATAATATTTTAAATAATTACACAATTCTATAAATAAATGTTTTTTTTCATTAAACATCATATTAAAATCATATATAATATAATTATCATCTTTAATAAAATTTTTCTTGCTAAATTTATTCACTTTATTTTCAAATAAATCTGGCAATAATAGAAACTCGAGTTCCGTCATTATAAGAAACAAATTCAATATAGAGTATATATTAAATATTGTAAATATTCCCACATAATGTTTAAAATCATATATAAAATATTCCCTTGAAACATATAGCAATATAAGATAAACAATATAAAATATTATAACTATAATCTTTATCTCAGTAAAATACTTATAAACTACAGTGCATTTTAAATAACTAAGCTTACTTATATAACCCCTTTTTTGACAAGTCATCACAATAATAATAATAAAATAAAAACATAAAAGTATTATAATAAAATCGAACAATGTTAAATTATAAAATTTATGAAAAAATATATTATTTATCTGATTAGCAAAATTATATATTTGAGTTTTACTTAGAGAATTAATTATCTTAGAATTTATTATGCTTATCATAAAAAAACTTATATAAATTAATATAAGTGATTCTGGCACTATCCTAAATATAAATTTTTTTATAAAATCTAATAATTTATATCTAAAAATATATAAGAATATATATAAATATATAATCGCAATTACTAAACTACATAAATACAACACTAATTATTCTGCTCCTACTTATTGCTTATATATTCTCTTTATAATAAAAATACACACATCAATTATTATTAAGATGCGCCTAAAAATATGATATATTTTATAACCTATATTCACATAAAAAATAAAACTCTCTAAAATCACTTTAAAATAACCATATATTTCTACACCTTCTTCTAAATAACTTGCTATATTTAAATTATCTATAATCAATAATCATTCTTTACCAATTAGATCACAATATTTTTCATAATTTATTCATATAATTTACCATCTCCTGAATAGCTTATCTTTGTTAACCATTTCTCTAATTCTCCAATTTTTGCCGTATAATACCCCCCTTTTACAAATGAATCAATAATAAATAAATCATAAATATTATTAATCTCTGCTTTTATATTTTCAGAATCTATATCTTTTGTAAAACTATCTGCCTTAGCTTGATCTATACATCTAAAATCTAACATTTCCTTTTAAAAATCAGAATAATAATATTCTCGATCAAATTTATGCGAATACTCATTTGAATTCTCATTTACAGTAATATCCTATACAGCTTACATCGTATTAACATTCCCATAGATTTTATACTACTTGCACTAAATACAATCAATACTCCTAAACCTACTTCCTACATAATATTTTTAATTTTATTTTTTAACATATCCATCATACTCCAAATAAATCAAATCATATTCAATTTCCTAATTCATTTATCCTATTTACTAATTTGATTATAACCACTCTTAATTTTTAAAATAGTAAGTTTTACTTAAATGAATATTAAAAAATAATAGATCCTTACTTTAAAAATAAGGATCTATAAAAATATTTATGTAATTTAACACTTAAATTTTATGTGCACATATTATACGACATCTAAAGAAAGTTCCATCATTTTATTAAATGCAGTTTGTCTTTCTTCAGCTGTAGTTTCCTCACGAGTTATTA
Organism: Candidatus Arthromitus sp. SFB-mouse-NL; assembly: GCF_000709435.1. Lineage (NCBI taxonomy): Bacteria > Bacillati > Bacillota > Clostridia > Eubacteriales > Clostridiaceae > Candidatus Neoarthromitus > Candidatus Arthromitus sp. SFB-mouse-NL. The sequence goes on along the minus strand of NZ_CP008713.1, from coordinate 393,256 downwards.
TATTGTCACTTACTGTTAATATACAAAGTGCTTTAACTCCAAGTCTTGCAGCATTCATGTATAGTGCCGCTGCTTCCATCTCAATCGCTAATATTCCCATCTTTTTCCATAATAAGTATGAATCATTATTATCGTCATAAAAAATATCCGATGATAGTATATTACCTACATTTACATGTATACCCAATTTATTTGCAGATTCAACAGCTTTAGATAACAAATCATAAGATGCTATAGGAGCAAATGTTCCCGGAAGTCCATATTGAGATGCAAAATTTGAATTAGTAGAAGCACCTTGACCTATTACTATATCATATAAATTAAGATTTTCCTGTATTGCCCCGCAACTACCAATTCTAATTAAATTCTTTACTCCAAATTTTGTTATAAGCTCATAAGAATAAATCCCTATGCTCGGCATTCCCATTCCTGTACCCATTACAGAAACTTCTTTACCTTTATATTTACCTGTGAAACCAAACATATTCCTTACAGAATTAAATTGTACTACATCAGTTAAATAGTTTTCTGCAATAAATTTACATCTAAGTGGGTCTCCAGGTAATAGTATACTTTCTGCAATTTTATTACCACCAGTATTAATATGAGGAGTATCCATTATATTTCCCTCCTAAAATTAAGATATTACATATAGTATAATACAATAATCATAAAAATAAATAAATCAGTTTTTAAGCTAGGCATAACTTTTCTTTAACAATCTTTATTAAATTATTCCTATCTTCAAAATTATTTACAACATCCATATTATCCATATCAATCGTTAAAACCGACGATTTACTATATACGTTATACATCCAATCGTCATAACCTTCCCAAATATATCTATAATAATCTACAAGTTTATTATCAATTTCATAAGATCTTCCTCTCATTTTTATCCTATTTATAACCGTATCAAAACTTCCTCTCAAATATATAAATATATCTGGACTCTTCTTTGGAAGCTCATCAAGCTCTTCCATCATATTATTTAACAATGATTCATAAACACTCATCTCAAGTTCTGAAATTCTTCCAAGATCCATATTCCTCTTACAAAAATACCAATCTTCATATATACTTCTATCTAATACATTATTCTTACTAGTTAATGCCTGTTTTATGGATTTAAATCTCTTATCTAAAAAGAACAATTGAAGTAAAAAAGGATATCTATTTAATTTTATCTCCTCATCTGTTGAATTATAAAACAATGGTAAAATCGGATTATCTTCCACACTCTCATAAAATACTTTAGAATTGAATTCCTTTGCTATAATTTCTGAAACGCTTGTCTTGCCAAGACCTATCATACCACCAACAACTATCACCATTAATTACCTCCTTGATTAATTAAAACCATATTATTTTTTATTCCATTTATTAAAAGAATTTATCATAAATTTCTGAACATCCACCCCATATACACTCTGTAAAATATTTTTATTAAATATGGAGTCAACATCACCATATTTATAAATCTTACTATCTTTAAGTACCATTACCAAACTATCTAGATTTCTAACTAAATTCAAATCATGAAAAACTGACACAATAATCTTATCTTTAAAAATATCTCTAAAATTCTCTATTATGTAAATTTGAGTACTTAAATCTATATTATTATTAAATTCATCGAGCAAAATTATATATGGATCTTGATACAAAATTCTAGCTATAAATACTCTTTGCTTTTCTCCTCCAGATAGCTCACTCATAAATCTATCTTTCAAATGATATATCCCTATATTTTTTAATATAATATCTAAATTTTCACAATCACCATATCTAAAATTCCATCTTTCGTAAATATATCTACCAAACCTTATAACATCTGAAACCTTATAATCAAAGTACATATTATTTTGTTGAAATAATATACTAACATTTTTAGCAAGCTCTCTATTTCTAACTTGTCTTACTTCTTTCCCTCTAATTTTTATGCTACCCTCATAATTCAAAAAATTACATATACATTTGAGTAAAGTTGACTTACCACATCCATTTAATCCTATTATGCTCAAATGTTCACCACTTTTAAGCGAAAAACTTATATTATCTAATATCTTATTATTTTTTTTATAAGAATAACTTAAATCTGAAACTTCTAAAATTTTTACTACCTCCTATATTCTCTGAAAAAAATATAACAAAATATAGGTGTTCCTATTAAAGCATTAACCGTAGCTATAGGAATTTCTGCTGGATAAATTATAACCCTTGATATAATATCAAAAATTACCATTAAAATTCCTCCAATAAATAAGCTAGATAAGATAACAACGCTATGCCCCGATCCAAACATTTTCCTCGATATATGAGGCACAACTAAATCAACAAAACCTATAACTCCACTAGCTGCAATACTGGCTCCAGTCAATATAGACACATATAAAAGCATGATTATTTTTATTTTGGATACATTAACTCCTACGGCTTTACTCATATCATCTCCAAAAGTTAAAATATCAAGTTCTCTGCTATAAAACATTGTTCCAAACACTCCTATAATTAAAAACGGTATAATTGAAATGACATATATCCATCCTCTAGATGAAAATGATCCAAGTTGCCAAATAATTATAGAAGATAAACTCTCATGCCTAACAGATGTTATAAGAATAAAAACCGCATTTAAAAATAAAGACATTACCATTCCAATCAATATAATTGTATTATTGGACATACTACTATCGAGTTTCTTACATAAACTAATAACAAATATTATAGTTAAAACTGAAAAAATAAATCCAATCACTGGATAAGTAAAATATCCTAAAAATGTAATATTACATATTATAAAAATGCCAATGCCAAGAGATGCTCCTGAAGATACACCTATGGTATATGAAGAAGCTAGAGGATTTCTTAATACAGATTGAATAATAACTCCACTAATAGACAACATTCCTCCAACTATAAAAGCTAATAAAACTCTTGGGAATCTTATATTCCAAATAATGCTTACTTCCACACTTGATAGGCTATCTCTCAAATCTAATCCAAATAATCCATGCAAAATTATTTCAAAAATATGTACTGTATTCTTTATCCCACCGCCAATTATTAATCCTAAAATAATTACAATAAATGAAAATATAACTATCAATAAAAATTTAAATAAGGTACTAGACCTCATCGTTATACTCTCTTATATATCTAGTAATATCCTTTAACGCACCTAGAAAAAATTGGGATGCTCTTGAAGACATATCTTTATCAATATAATAAATCCTATTATTTTTTACAGCATCTATATTTTCCCACCCATGCCTATTTTTTATCTCATCAATATTTCCTTCTACATTAACATTTGTAAAAATTATTTGTGGATTTGCTTTTATAATTGATTCCTCACTTGGAGAAATCCATCCTTCTAAATTTCCAAATATATTTTCCCCACCAGATAGTTCAATAATTTCATTTAAATATGTACTTCTTCCAAAACTATACAAATAAGGCGCCTGAGAAATTTCAAAATAAACGCTCACCTTCTCGCTATTATTATTACCAATTATATCTTCAATACTGCTCTTAATTGATTCGATCATTTCTTTACTCTTACTAACACTATTAAAACTTTTACCAATTAACTCAATAGAATCATATATTCCCTGAATACTCGTTGGTGTATCTATATTTATAACCTTAACTCCACTATTTTCAAGCTCTACGTACTTAGATAAATCAGATGTATATCCAGATAATAACAAATGAGTTGGATTCAATTTCAATACCGCTTCTATATTAGGAACACCAATCTCAAATACTTGAATATTTTCACTTACTCCCTTAATACCTTCTGAATATTGATCAATTCCAATAATATTATTACCCAAATCTAAACCAACCAATATTTCAGTATTTGAAGGTGCAAGGGAAACAATTCTAATCTCCTTATTTTCACTAATACCTGTATCTATATTTCTTCCACAAGAAACAAATATAGAAAATGAAAATATAAAAATTACGAATGCTAAAAAATTTTTTACAAGCCTCATGTATCTATACCTCCTAAATATTTAAAAAAATAAAATTGCCTCATGGCTATACTCCACAAGGCACTATTATTTAAACGTAAAAACACATTATAAAAAACACTCTATAATGAACCTACGCAAATAACCTCATACTCCGTAAAGCTACAAGCCCATTACATAGGCAGGTATTCCGACTTAGTATCTCTGCATTTATTAACCTTCCCAGATATTATCCAGTGGCATATAAATAAACACTCCTCATCACGGCGGCGGGACCGTATAGGATTTTAACCTATTTCCCTTTTAATAACCAAAATTAAAATTTGATTAACCTATATAATCATTCTACATTCAATAATTATATAAAAATATTTATTCATAATCAATTTTATTTTTATTAAGATCTTCAATTAATTCAAAAATGCTCTTTGAAGTTGTATCTTCCATGCTGTATCCTAAAATATTTACAACTTCTTCTATTTCATTAATACTTTCCCCTTCTATTTCCACATAAGGGTTCGGATAAAAACTCTTATCATTAATATCAATCTCAATTAAAACATCATTTATTTTATAACTCTCTCTATACTTCTTTATCTCATTTTTCATAGAAAGACCTAATGACTTAAATATATTTTCTCCAATCTCCCAACTATCAATCAAGACTTCCTGTTCATCCATAACTTTATATTTATCACTACTTTTCGATAACTTCCTCTTGCTAGTCATATAATAAAAATTCTTATCAGAAATTAAATCCTTAATAATTCTAATTCTAGCATAACCATTATTTCGTAAAAGTCTATCATCATCAAAATCAAATAACTTATTAATTTGATTTTCTTTTTTAACAAGAACTCCATTATATTCAAAAATTTTTCTTCTAATTTCATGAATATCCACATCTAAAATCCTAACTTCTATTTCCACAATAACCACTCCAAATTTTTTATTCCATTATAACATTAATTATTATATAATAACTTCCATAATTATTTTAAGGGGAGTTATAGATTGAATAAATCCAATAGACAATTTACAAAAATTTTTTTACTTAACATGATTGTATACATATCATTAACGATGGTGCATCCTATTACTCCAAAATTTATCAATGAAAATAATTTACCTACATTTTATTTTGGACTACTTCAAGGATGCCTCAATATATCAACATTTATAAGCGCTCCAACATTCGGCATTATATGCAATATTTACGGAAAAAAAATAACAATGCTGATTTCACTCATAGGTTATACTATAGGACAAATTATATTTGGATTTTTCCCAAACAATGTAAGTGTAATCATAGCAAGAATCATATCTGGAATATTTATAGCTGGTTACTTTGTTTCTAGTATGGCTTACGTATCATCCATAACTCCTGTCAAACTTAAACTAAAAAAGATTTCATACTTTAATGCTTCTAATAGCATAGGTGTAATATTAGGATCCTTAATCGGTGGGATTTTAGGCATAAATGATTATAAACTCACATTCTTTACTCAAATATCGATATCTTTATTATCAATAATTCTTATAACTATATTATTTAAAGATAATACACCTAAAAATAAGGATTCTAAATTCACCTTAAAAATATTAAACTTTAAAGATTTATCTAAAATAAAAAAATCAAATAAATTTGTATACTTAATATTACTAATAATGATTTTAACATTCTTAGCGATTCAAGGATATGCCTCTACAATTAGCTATTATGTTGAAGATATCTTAAATTTACCAACAAGTATAAATGGCGTTATACTTGGATCAAGTGGAATGTTTACATTAATAACTAATTTAATAATAATACCTATAGTAGGAAAAAAATTTAACTCTAAATCTCTGTATATGTTCTCAATATTACTATCTGGATCAAGCATACTAATAGCAATGTCTGTAACAAATCAATATATAACAGTTATAGCTCTTCTAATATTCATTATAACACACACTCTAATTACTCCAACTATACAAACATTATTACTTGAAAACTCAACTCAAAATCAGGGAGAAATATTAGGAATTCAAAATGGATTCAAAGCAATAGGATCATTCTTAGGATCAATTTTATCTGGACTATTATTCAATGTATGGTTTAAACTACCATTTATCGTAATTGGACTAAGTTTAATACTATCATTTATAATACTAAAATCATTCAAAGAAAAAAGCCCGCATCATTAATGATGTAGGCTTTTTAAATAAAATACCTATATTATGTAAATAACTTTTAAATAAAATTATTTTCTGTTATCTTTAATATGTCCATCAATCTTACACATAAAATACGAAATCGCAAATCCAAGAATTAAAGATAATATACACGTTAATCCAACCATTGAAAATTCAAAACCTGGAAAAATCAGTACAAGTGATCCTGTAACAAGACCAAGTATTCCCATATATGTTTGAATTTTAAATGCTTTTAAAAGATATTCAATCACTCTAATCATACACAAAAATCCTAATATTACTCCAACACCAAATGGAATTAATATCAAAATATTCAATTCAGATACTGCTACTATTATAGAATTATAAACACCAAAAACTATTAAAATAAAAGATCCACTCAAACCAGGAATCACCATTGCACTTGCAGCTACAAACCCGCTAGCAAAAAGCATAATTGCATTCCTTAAACTCAATTCATCTATAATATCACGACTATAAATCGATATATCCATAAATCTAATACCTATCAAAATCAGAAAGGTTATCAAAAAAAATGTATAACTCAATTTATTCGGATTAAAATCTTTAACAGTTTTAAATAAGATACCAAATGTTCCCAAAATAAGGCCCATAAATAAATAATTCATTTGCCAAGGATACCTATCTAAGAAATAAGATAAAATATTACTAAAAAGTAAAATTCCTAACAGTATTCCAAGTCCTAAAAAAAACAAAAATCTAAAGTTTTCCTTAAATTTGCAAAATATGGTGGATATAGATTTTATTAGTTTATCGTATATTCCCAAAACTACTAACATGGTACCAGCAGATACTCCAGGAATAATATTTGATACACCTAAGACTACCCCATTTAAAATATTTCTTAAATCTCCCAATACAATTCCTCATTTCTAACTAAGTATTATTTTTAACTATATACTTTTTTAAAAAAATATCAACCTACAAAATTATAGGCTGATATTAAATAAACTCTATTGTTCTTTAGTTGAATTATATATTTCCCCTAAAGAAGTCGTTAATGAAGCCAAATTCTGAATCTCTGAAGGTATTATTATTTTCGTAGCTTTACCATCTGCAACCTTTTCTAAAGCCTCCAATGCTTTAAGAGATAATACCTTCTCTGTTGGATTTGCCTCATTCATATATTTTATACTATCTGCAAGAGACTTTTGAATCTTCAATATTGATTCGGCTCTACCTTCCGCTTCTTTTATTGCAGCCTGTTTCTGTCCTTCTGCCTTAAGAATAGCGGACTCCTTCTCACCTTCTGCTCTAAGTATAGAAGACTTCTTCTCTCCCTCTGCTCTAAGTATAAGTTCTCTTCTTTCACGTTCTGCCTTCATCTGTTTTTCCATAGAATCTTGAATTTCTTGAGGTGGTATTATATTTTTAAGTTCAACTCTATTTATTTTTATACCCCAAGAATCAGTTGCCTGATCTAAAATAGATCTCATTTTACCATTAACAATATCTCTAGATGTTAACGTTTCATCTAATTCAAGATCTCCTATTATATTTCTAAGCGTAGTTACTGATAAATTTTCTATTGCTAAAATAGGATGTTCAACTCCATAAACATATAGTTTAGGATCTGTAACTTGATAAAATACTACAGTATCAATCATCATAGTTACATTATCCTTAGTTATTACTGGTTGAGGATCAAAATCTATAACCTGCTCTTTAATTGATATCTTCCTAGCTACCCTATCTATAAATGGAATCCTAAAATGTATGCCAACCTCAAATGTCTTATAGTATGCCCCAAACCTTTCAATTACATAAATATAGGCTTGAGGTACCACTATCACACAACTAAAAATTATTCCTAAAACAATAAAAACTATTAAAATCACAGCTAATAAACTTATTATCGGCATAATTATTCTCCTTATTTAACTTCTCTAACTATGAGTTTAACTCCTCTTATATCCAAAATTTCAACTTTTGTACCCTTTTTTATAACCTCACATTCATCATAATTTATAGCACCCCAGTAATCATGATTAATTTGTACCTCTCCAAGTGATTGAATATTGTCAATATCTTTAGTAACTAATCCTATTTTCCCAATTAATCCATCAATATTAGTGCGTGTTTTTTTAAAATTAAAAATCTTAAAAAATACTGATTCCTCATTATTCAAGATAACCACTCCTACCAAAAATCAAAATTCTATTAATTACTTAAATAGTTTAATTGTTCCACTATCATTTAAATATTTTATAATTGTTGCAATTATAGGAAGGATAAATATTCCTAAAAATCCAAATATTTGAGCACCAAGAAATATACTTATGATGATTACAATAGGATTAAGTCCTATTTGACTTCCGACAATCTTAGGCTCTAATATATATCTGATTATTGTGATAATAGCATAAATAACAATTAACCCTATGGATAAATTATAATTTCCTTTTACTAATTCGATTATTGACCACGGTATAAGTATACCACCCACTCCAATTGCTGGCAATATATCCAAAATAGCTATAATAACCGCAAGCAATATAGAATTAGGTATACTAAAAATAGTAAATCCTATACTCAATTCGATAAATGTTAACGTCATCAATATAAAATACGCTTTCATTAATTTAAATATAGTTCCAAAAATATTTCTTTTTATATTTAAAATTATATGCTGTACACGTTCTGGAAATTGCCTCATTACAAACCCTGTAAATCTGTAATAATCCAAGGTAAACAAAAATGATGAAATTATAGCAAAAATAAATTTTACTAAAAAAGATGGAATCTTAGTTGCAATAGATGCAATTAAATCAACAGCTGATAAAGATATAGAATTAATAATATTCATTATATACTTACTTATATTTTCTAAATCTATTACAGTACTTAATTCCGGTATTATATCTTGTATTTTATATATAATAACATTAAGTACAGGTTCTACATTAAATGTATATATCTCAGGTAGTTTTTGAAAAATACTACCAATATATCTAAAAAATTTAGTGCCAAAAAATATAAGTATTATAAAAATACTTATATATATAAATAATAAACTAATAACTCCAACAAATTTTCTATTTATCTTAAATTTAGTTGATATGTAATCAACTGGCCTCTTTAAAATCACAGAAATTAAAAATGCAAAAATAAATGGAGATAATATAGGTAACGCATACTTAAATATAAAGACTATAATTCCTAGTATTATTAAAAAATATAGGAACTTAATGATAAATTCCCTCTTTTTATTTATACTATCCAATTTATCCTCCTTTATTGATATAATTTCAAATACTTGTATAATAATAAAATTGTATCTAAGTTAAATGTGAGCTTTGATATAATTCCATGAATCTAAACACATATCCTCTATATCAAACCTAGACTCCCATCCTAAAATTTCTCTAGCTTTAGTCGTATCTGCGTAGAATTCATCGATATCTCCATCCCTTCTACCACAAATCCTAATATTTATTTTCTTACCACTAACCCTCTCAAAACACTCAACGAGTTCAAGAACACTAGTTCCCTTTCCTGTACCTAGATTGATACCTATATTACCTTTTGATATTAAAACATATTTCATAGCTTCCAAATGACCTCTAGCTATATCAACTACATGAACATAATCACGAACACCTGTTCCATCTACAGTATTGTAATCATTTCCAAACACATTTAAAAACTCTCTCTTAGATATTGCAACATCACATATGTATGGCATTAAATTATTCGGAACACCTTTAGGATTCTCTCCTATTAAACCACTTTTATGAGCACCAATCGGATTAAAATATCTAAGCATGACACAGCTAAAATCCTTATCAGAAACATAAATATCAGATAATATTTGCTCAACCATAACTTTTGTATATCCATAAGGACTTGTTGCAGATTTTTTATAATGCTCTAAATATGGAATTGGATTATCTTTATCGTATACGGTTGCAGAAGATGAATAAATAAACTTCTTACAATTAAATTCCCTCATACAATTTAAAATATTTAAAGTACCTGAAACATTATTATAATAATAATCAAGGGGTTTTTCAACAGATTCCCCTACTGCTTTAAATGCTGCAAAATGTATAACACAATCTATATTATTCTCTAAAAATATCTTCTTTAAAATACTATAATCTAGTATATCTCCTTCATAAAATTTAACACTCTTCCCTGTTATATATTCTATACTGCTCAAAACATCTTTATCTGAATTATATAAATTATCTATACCTATTACATTATATCCATTTTCTAAAAGTTCAACACTTGTATGACTACCAATAAATCCAGTGGCACCTGTAACTAATATGTTTTTCATATTAAATACTCCATCTTTATAATTATTCTTAACTATATATTCAATTATTTTAATACATAAATCAATAGTTTTTTATACATATTCTAGCTTTTTAATTAAAAAAGGTAGCACATAAGTACTACCTAAAATATATATTTTATATTAATTTATATTCTTTTAACAGTTTCTCAACATCAGTCCCAGATATCTTCTTAAGTAATTCCTTTAATGCGATATTCTCCTTAAATCCTAATTTCATATCCGTAATCTTCTTACCATCCCTCATACAATAAGTTGCATTTACTAAATCTCTTATATCAAATGTACTTCCCCAAACTTCCGGAACTCCACGATCAACATTTAATAAAGTATATACAGATTCCATACCAGTTCTTGCTGAATACTCTATCGTAAAAATTGTGTCTCTTTCAGTTTCAGCAAATTGTCCAATAAATGCAAAGTTTACAGATCCAGTCGGTACAACATTTGGTCTATCTCCTTTAGACCTTGGCATGAAAAATGCAGTAATATACGGCATCATACAAGGAACAGTATTAGCATGATTCTCAGCTAAATCCACTATTTGATCTTCAGGAACACCTAAATGATATAACCACTCCATACAAATTTCTTTACCAGTGCAATCTCTCATAGGTTTCTTTATATAATCCCCAGCTACATCACTAAATAGTCCATAAATCCACCCGACTAATTGACCCTTAGGTTGTTCTCTAAACTGAGGTTGACGATTAAATGTCCAACTAAGCAACCATTTAGAGTCTTTGACAGTAACAATTCCTCCCGTTACAACTTTTCCTGAAAATGGATCACGTTGACAAATATTTTTTATATACGGAACAATTTTATCATCAAGTACTGTAACTGTTGCACTCATCCAGTTACTTTTTTCAGCATCATAACAAAACTTATCAGGATTACCAAATGATGGATCCTTAACTGAGATTCTTCTCCACATATCCCAGCCACCACCTTCTTTAATCTCAGAATTAAGTACTGCTGGAGTATTTTGAGAACCAATTGATGAATTTTCAACACATCCACCATTTGTTATAAATAATAAATCATTTTCAGTTAATTTTATTTCTTCTTCCTTACCATCTCTTAATATTTTTATCGAAGTTGCTTGCTTTTTGTGCGGCTGAATATCAAATTCAACATCAACTACCTTAGTATTATATTGAAAATCAACATTATGAGACTCCAAATATTTAATAAGAGGGAGAATCATTGATTCATATTGATTGCGCCTAGTAAATCTTACAGCTTTAAAATCTGGCATTCCTCCTATATGATGTATGAATCTCTTTATATATAATTTCATTTCTAATGCACTGTGCCAATTTTGGAATGCAAACATAGTTCTCCAATATAACCAGAAATTAGATTTTAAAACTTCATCATCAAAATAATCAGTTATAGGTTTATCGTATAAGTCTTCGTCTGAAGTAAAAAATAATCTCATTATTTGTAATGATGCCTTATCTGATAATCCAAATTTATTCTCCATTTTTGCGTCTTCGCCCCTATTTACGGTAGCACGTCTTAAAGAATAATTTGGATCTTTCTTATCAAGCCAATAGAACTCATCTAAAACTGATGCTCCTTCAATCTCAATAGAAGGTACGGATCTAAATACATCCCAAAGTATTTCATAATGATTATCTATTTCACGTCCTCCTCTCATTACATATCCAATACCTTTATAATCGAACCCATCACACGCTCCTCCAGGGATTGAATCTTTTTCAAGTATATGGATATTTTCTCCTTTCATTTGAGCATCACGAACAAGATAAAATGCAGCTACTAAAGATGCAAGTCCTGATCCAATAAGATACGCAGATTTATTATCAACACCCTCAGGTTTAATAGGTCTTGCAAATGCCTCATAATTTCCACTTGAATAATACATTATTTTTAACCTCCTGTTAATTACATAATTAATTATATATAATTATTACATTATCAATTTAACATTATCAATGGACAATCATACACATTTTGTTTAAAAACTTAGGGAGGATATAATATGAAAAAACAACAGGATACAACTAACGAAACGAAAAATTCATTTATAGTTTCTTTTTGTAAACTCTATATGAAGAAACCAATAGAAAAAATCTCAATACGCGAATTAACAGATACCGCTGGATATAACAGAACTACATTTTATAATTACTTCAGCGACATCTACGATGTTTTAGATTACATAGAAAACTCAAGCATACGCTATGTTAAGAAAAATATTATAATAGATATGAAAAAAGAAAATCCGAGCAAACAATTTATAAATACATTTTTAAATATTTACGAAAATTGGGAATCATATATAAAAGTTCTTCTCAGTAACCAAAATAGTGCTCATTTTACAGATCGACTAAAAAAGGAACTATTTAATTCATGCATGGATGCATTTAATCTTCCTAAAAATAATATTAGAGCTGAATATATACTGGATTTTTATTTATCTGCAATAATTTCAGTCATAAGTCGATGGATCAGAAATCAATCAGAAATGAGTTCATTAGAGATGGCTAATTTACTAGAGGACATGTTAACAAATAATATATTTACAAAAATAGATAATTACACAAAAAAAGAGAAGACTCTATCAAAGTAATCTTCTCTTTTAACCATGGTACCGCTGATGGGACTCGAACCCATATGGTTTCCCGTACGATTTTGAGTCGTATGCGTCTGCCAATTCCGCCACAGCGGCATATCAAATAACATAAGTGATTTTATCACAATAATTATCCTTTTTCAATAATTTTTATATATTTTTATCATAATCCTAAAAAAAAAACATACCTTTAGAATAAAAGAAAGAGTTAACATAATTAAAAACATTAGAGGTAACATTATGATTAAATATCTTAAAATTCTATTAATATGTTTAATATTTCCATTCTTCATATTAAGTTGTAATTCTAACTTTATAAATACCCTAAAATCTCCATTAAAAATAAAAAAACCATCATTAAGTCTATATACTAACAATCTAATCAAAACTATTAATAACTCCACTAATAGTGATTTAACAATTTCAATCTTTTACTCTAAACTTGGTAAAAACAAAACGATTCCTAAAGAATATATGGAAAATATTAGTTCATTTTTTAATTCATTAAAACCTGAATACTTTTTAGATTATTCAACATCTAACCTTGATACAAAAAATCCAGAATATAGATTGACAGTATATCTAAATGAAAAAAGCATTTTTGTTATAGATATACTAAACGATAAATATATTACTATTTATCCATGGGATGGATCATATGAACCAGATTTAATAGATATATCCAATTTACATACTAGAACTAATTTATTCAATATCGCAGATTATCTAATTAAATATCATAATTAATTAAAAAGGGACTGTATATACAGTCCCTAATTTTTATTAAATATCTTCCGTATTCCACCAACTATAGATTTAAAAAATCCAAGAGATCTAAACATACGGTCCTTATCTACATACTTACAAACTTCTCTTAAAAGCAATTTATTATTCCTTGACGAAAAAGTAAATGTTCCATTTTTATGAGTTACAATCATAAATCTCGGTATCCATTTACCGTTAAATTTAACAGATACGACTATATGACTTATCTCCTCCCAAGGAATTTGTATATTATCTTTAACATTCCTCTCATTATAAAACTCAAATGATTTATTTCCTATCATAATATTTCCATAACTTGGAACATTTAAATAAGATATACCTTTTATTGCTAAATCTACTTTTGTATTTAAAGAGGTAATCATACATCTTCTCCTAAATAAATTACATTTATCCTACATAATTCCAAGGAGATGTGCAACTATACCTACTACGAATAAAGCTATTATTATTAATATAGGAGAAACTTTCTTTTTAAGTAAGAAACAACATAAAAGAGTTAATAGCAATGCTGCAAGTCCTGGTATCAATTGATCTAAGTTTTGTTGAAGTGTAGTAACTTTCTCAATATTCAACCCATTTGCTCCTAAAGCACTGTATTGTTCTAGCGCACTCTTTATTCCCTCTGCACCTGACTGTATTTTACTCCAATCAATATATGCTCCTTCTTGCTGAGTAACTCTAGATACTACAGGTGTAAAAGAAATGCTAACCCATCTTTGCACAAGAGAACCAATGATAAACATACCAAGTATAGATGCTCCTTGAGTAATCTTTCTAAGAAGTCCTCCTGACAAGTCTTTCGCTATTGAATTCCCAACCTTATATCCAAACTCTTGTGTATACCATAAAAATCCCATACGAATAATATTCCAAACAAAGAAGAATATTAGTGGACCTATAATATTTCCACTTAATGCTAATGACGCTCCCAAAGCTCCAAGTATTGGACGCAATGTAAACCAGAATATTGGGTCACCAACACCTGCAAGTGGTCCCATCATACCTATTTTAACACCCTGTATAGACTGATCATTAACATCTGCCCCATTAGCCCTTTCTTCTTCTAAGGCAAGAGTTACACCCATAACTGGTGCAGATACATATGGATGCGTATTATAAAATTCTAAGTGTCTTTTTAATGCAGCTACTCTTTCTTCATCAGTTTTATAAAGTTTCTTTATAGCAGGAATGATCGAATAACACCATCCTCCATTTTGCATACGCTCATAGTTCCAAGAACCCTGAAGAAACTGGTGACGCCAAGCAACACTTATACGATCTTTTTTCGATAATTTAATTTTCTCTTGCATTACTTATCTCCTCCATTAAAATCCTAATAATCATTTAAAATATCTCCAAGTGGATCACCTGAACCAGTTCCACCTCTACCATTTCCTGAATTCTCTTTTAGTGTTAAATATATAATTGCTAACGCAAGTCCAATAGCACCTAAAGCAATTAATGTTAATTGTCCTAGTGCTGCAAGTACAAATCCTAATATAAAGAATGCCCAAGTTTCCTTAGTTGACATCATATTGATTACCATTGCATAACCAACTGCTGCTACCATACCTCCACCAATTGCCATACCTGTTGATAACCAATTTGGCATCATGCTTAAAGCATCTGTTACAGCTGATGCTGGAATAATACAAAGTGCTACTGCTGGTATTGCTATACGTATACCTTGTAAAAATATACATAAAATTTGCCAAACTTCTATAACCTTTATTTTACCTTTTTCAGCTGCCTTATCCATAAAGTGAACTATTGGAATCGTTATAGTTCTACATAGCATTGTGAGGAATAACCCTGCAACTGATAACGGTATAGCAACAGCTATAGATGTTGAAATTACTGTTTGAGTATCTACTGATCCATTTTGAAGTCCTAAAACCATAAGTATAGATGATGCAACTGATGCAAGTGCAGCATCTGGTGCTACAGCAGCCCCAATATTTGCCCATCCAAGTGCTATCATTTGAAGTGATCCCCCTAATATAATTCCCTCAGTTAAATGACCACTTACTAAACCTATTAATGTACAAACTACAAGTGGTTGATGAAACTGAAATTCATCAAGAATACCCTCCATACCAGCAAGTAGTGCTATTATAATAATTAAAATTATAGTAATGGCAGACATTATATCCTTCCTCCTCTAATTATTTGATAATTCTGATTTTGCTTTCTTTAAAAGATTATCTATATTCTCTCCTGAATCACTAGGTAACTTTTTTACATTGAACTTTATGCCAAGAGATATCAATTTTTCAATTGCCTTAACATCATCTTTACCCATTGCTATTGCTCTATTTACAACAACTTTACCTATTGAATGTGCAATCGAACCTAAGTTAATTTCTTTTATGTCAATTCCACTTTCAACTGCTCTAAGTGCATCTTCAGGACTTTCAAATAAAAGCATAGCACGAGTATTCCCAAATCGAGTATCCTTATCTACTTGAGCCATTTTACTTATTGGAACAACATGAACCTTAACCCCAGGAGGAGCAGCTTGTTCAATCATTTTTTTCCTTAAATCATCTTTAGATACATTATCTGATACAACTATAATCCTAGTTGGATTAACCGATTTAGTCCAAGATGTAGCAACTTGTCCATGCAATAACCTTGTATCTATCCTAGCTAAAACATAGCTTATTCTTTTACCAGTATCCAAACTATTATCTACTTTTGTTGTTAAAGATTGTTTCTTTTCAATTTTCTGCTCCAACTCCTCTGGAAGAATTTTTATACCACTCCTTGATTCAGAAAGTATATGTTTTGCAATATCATGGGCAGTATACATCGATAAACGAGAAGCATATGCTTCGATCAACATAGGTAAGTTCAATCCTGTAACTATAGCCCACTTACCACCATTTTCAGTAACTAATTTATTTGCCTGATTAAATGGTGTTCCTCCCCACATGTCAACTAAGAATAATATTTCATCTTTATTATCCATTCGACCTATGGCATTTTCCATTTTAAGTCTTATATCATCAGGACCTTCATTTGGTAATAATATAACCGATTCTACATTATCTTGATCACCAAAAATCATTGATCCAGATTGTAAGATACCATCAGCAAATTTACCATGACTAGCAAGAATAATTCCTACCAATTTAATTCCCCCTTAATTTTTACATAACGTTATAAATATTATACTAGAAAACGTTTTCTNAAAGCAAGATTGGTTAAAAACTTTTAAGTTAAAATAGACAATTAATTCATATTTAATATTGTAAATCAACTGGACACAAATTTAAATTAAATATTCTTATTTTAATAAAATACTTTAAAATATTTATAGAGTTTTTATTCCCAAAATAGATAAAAAATATCCAAACTATTTTATTAAATAAAACTCTATATATTAAAAACTAAAATAATAAATTATATCGATATACTAAATCCATAAATTCGAAATAATTAAATAATAATTATTATATTTAAATTACATAAATATTTCAATAATAATAATTTTACTTTTATACAATAAATCATAAAATATATTTCTCTATGCACTCACTAACTGAATTAACAATAAAATTCACATGATCTTTTAATTTTTCCTCAACTGTATGAAAAGTAAATGAGTTTTTTGTTTCATTAAACATACTAATATCATTATATGAATCACCAATAACATATAAATTTTCTCTATTTACTCCAAATTCTTTTAATATCAAATCAACTCCATTTCCTTTAGAACATCCCTTAGGTACAATATCTATAAAATATGAATTCCTATATGCAACAATCACATCTCCAAATTCATCATTTATATCATTACACATTTGATCAACTTCCTCAATATCTACATTCGAAAAATCTAATGACATTAAAGAATTTTTGTTATTCACTAAATCATTAATTGTCCCCTGTTTTATAAAATCCCAAGAATACTCATTTATACCTCTTAAGGTTATGCTTTCATATCCATTATCAATCCCTATAAAGCTTGAGTATTTATATTTATCATAAATTTTTTTTACTATCTCATAAGGTATTACTTCATGCTTCAACACACGATTTTCTTTGTTTATAACTAATGCCCCATTTAATAAAACATAAAAATCTGGATCTATATTATACTCATCACAAAGAAATTTAACCCCATTATATGGCCTTCCCGTTGAAACACCAAACAAATGTCCACATTTTTTCATTTTTAATATACTTTCTCTATTTATATTATCAAGTTTACTATTAAAAATAAGTGTACCATCTAAATCCGATGCTAATATTTTTCTCACACACTCACACTCCTTAAAAATCCTTTAAAAAATAAAGATAGAGAAATTATCTCTACCTTTATAATAAATTAATATTCTATTTCATTCAATAAATTAATTTTCCTTATGGATTTACTCCAATTCTTGCAGAAAGATCAGCAAACTCACTACTTGTTGTCATATCACTAAGAATCTTCATAACTGATTCTGTATGAGAAACTCCATTTGCAATCAATTCAGTATATACATTTGTCCAGAATTGAAGACCTTGAGGTTCTGGATCTCTTAAAACTAAAACGTGGTAAAGTCTTGTTATTAAATCATCAGGTGATTTTATTAAATTCATAAACTCAGGAACATATCCTAAATTCTTTATGAAATAACTTAAATTTATATTTTTACTCAAAAGTCCATTCTTCCAGTAATTATATCCTTCTTCATCAATATTTTGAGTGTCCCTACTCAAAGCTTTATTATACGCATTTATAAGGAATGAATCTAATGAACTTCCCTTACTAATTAAAAGAGAATCTATTTTTACTGATTTAGCCCCTCCCTTACTATCCATATAACCAATAACGATATTGCTATAAGTCTTTCCTGGAATTAACCCTTTTATATTAATAGCATTTGTTTCTTTAACAAACACTGGTAATACGCTCGGTATTTCTTTACCATCAACAGTTATAGATATAGAAGAATTTTGTGAAATATCATAAATGCTAGTATCAAATAAGAGACTTAATACTCCTGGATTCAATATATATTTAGCACTAATTCCACTTGGAGCAACTAAAGTTACATCAGATGATTGAGAATCTGAACTTTCACTTATAGATGAAGTAGATGCTGAATATAACTTATTATTTTCATCTATTAAATACAAACTCACGTCATACTTATTTCCTTTTTCAAATCCACCTAATGTCAATGTACTTGTACTGTTTAAAATACCTAACTCTGCACTAGATAAAACAAATACATTATCATTAACCATTACCATTGCTTTTTGTATATTCGCATTTACCTTATCCCAACTAAACTCAGCCGTATTATTAGCTTTATAATATCCCTTAAAGTTATTAATTGCAGAACTAATTTGAGTCATATCTAAAACACCGTAATTTTGGGAAAGAACTCTTCTATTAGCATCATAAGTTGTAAGTAATAAATAAATATTTCCACTTTTAATGTCAGTATTAAATTTAACTCCGCTCTTTCCATCACCAAGTTCTACAGTATTATAAGTTGAAAAATCTTCTGATGTACTCCACATAAGATCGCTATATACCATCGACTCCAACCTATCCCATGAAGCCACTACTTGACCATTATCAGATGCATATACAAAATTAGAGAGGTTATGTACTACATGAGTATAATCATATGTATAAACAGTTCCTGTTTTAACGTCTGTTATCTTAACAGAATACTCACCATTAAACAAAGATTTTCCTTCATCTGGATAAACAGTAAATGAACCCCTATCTTCATTTAGAGTGGCTTTAAAATTAGAAACTATAGATGTGCCGCTACTCTTTTCAGCTACATTAACCAAAAATTCATTTCCAGCTTTAAAATTAGAATTAGATAAATTTACTTCTATACCTATTAAGTCCTTACTTAAACCTAACTTAATAAGCGATGATTGTTGAATAGCACCCTCTTTTACAATAACAGATCCATTATACTCCAATCCAGTCCCGTTTATAATAGTAATCTTTATTTCTGATCCATCCTTAACATTTTCAACAATATAAGAATTATCTTTTACATCAGATGCTGTTAATTCTTTATAAAGTTTTCCATCAACAGATATCTTTACAGTCTTAATACCTTCAACAAAATTCGCCCAGCTTAATTTTACCCCTGCACCTACAAACTCATATTTTAAACCTTTTATATCTCTAGTTTCAGTTGAATTTATAGAAACTTTCCTAACACTCTCATGAGTAACACTTCCTTTAGAATCGAAGAATCTTACTCTTAAATAAAACTCTCCTTTAATGTTAGGTGTAAATTCTGCCCCTTTAGGTTTAACCTCTATGTAACTTGGATTTAAAAAACTAATATCCTTATCTATCACAGCCTCAATCTTACTAGGCCTATTAGCTACATGTCCATAATCCCAATTTATATAAACTTTATCCCCAGTAGTCCAGTAATAAAAATAAGGAACCTCAGGATGATTAGAACTTGTTTGGGCATCTTTATTTTGAGTCAATTGATTCTGAGTTGTTTGATTCTGATCTTCATTTGTTTTATTTTGATTAGTCTGATCTTGAGTCAATTGATCCTGAGCTGTTTGATTTTCAGACGAAACAGTAGCACCTGCAACTACTCCTGCCTGTAAAACAACACTTGCTACAGCTGTAGTAGTTGCAATTCCTTTTCTTAGATTTTTAGATTTTTTATTGCTAGCCAACTACACCCCTCCTAAATTTATTCAATTTATTAATATGAATTTAAATATGTTTTATTATTGTTAACATTTTACCATATTTCTTAATAGTTTTCAAGAATTTAATAATTATTACAATTTAGTAATATAAATACAAAATAGAGGGTACCCCTAAAGCGTACCCTCTTAAAAAATTAAACTAAATATTTATAAAATGTACCATATGCCTTGTATGTTTCATAAATATCTGCCTTTGATGAAACCTCAAAAGGAGCATGCATATTTTGCAATGGAACTCCAATATCAACAACTTCCATACCATACCTAGACAAAAAATATGCTATTGTTCCTCCTCCTCCTTGATCAACCTTACCAAGTTCTCCAACTTGGTAACAAATACCTTCTCTATTAAATATATCTCTCAATTTTGCCAAAAACTCAGGATTTGCATCATTGCATCCGCTTTTCCCTCTTGAACCTGTATACTTGGATATCGTAACACCTTTACCAAAAAATGCCGTGCTTTGCTTAGGAGTCTCATTTGGAAAATTCGGATCATATGCACAGGTTACATCAGCTGATAACATATATGATCTATCTAAGGATCTTTTCAAAACTATCTCTGAATAATTATCTCTACAAGAATTTAAAAGTTCAGCCGAAAAATTTTCAAATAATTTTGATTCCATCCCAGTTGCCCCAGTGCTCCCAATCTCCTCTTTATCAACCAACATACAAATACTTGTTCTCTTAGGTATACCATCTATTTTAAGCATGGACATAAATGAAGTAAATGCACAAACTCTATCATCTTGACCATATCCAATTATCATACTTCTATCTAATCCATAATCCTTAGCTGGGCCAGCTGGCACAACCTCAAGTTCTGCAGAAATTAAATCCTCCTCACATATTCCATATTTTTCACTTAATATTGATAATATTAATTTCTTAACTTTATCTTTTTTACCATCTAATGACCTAGATCCTACAAGCAAATTCAACTGTTCTCCCTCAATAACATCAACACCTTTTTTCATAGCTTGATCTTTCCACAAGTGAGGAAGTAAATCTGAAAATCCTAAATATGGATCATTATCATCATCACCTATATTTATAACAACCTTATCTCCATTACTTTTTATTACTACCCCCTTTAAACACATAGGACGTGCAACCCAATGATATTTCTTTATACCACCATAATAGTGAGTATCAAAATAGCATAATCCATCAGATTCATATACAGGAGATTGCTTTATATCAATTCTAGGAGCATCAATATGTGAACCTATTATATTAAATCCATTTTCTAAACTTTCATCACCAATTACCGCTAAAATTAGAGTTTTATCCATTTTAGAATAATAAACTCTATCTCCCTTATTAAGTTTTTCCCTATTTTTTATTACTTCTCTTAAATCTTTAAAATTATGCTTAACAGCTTCATTAATAAAATAATTAACACATTCTCTTTCAGTTTTATTCTTACTTAAAAAATCCTTATATTTACTACATAGATCCTCAAGTTCCAATAAATTTTCTTCACTATAATTTTCCCATGCGATCTTTGATAATGTTTTATCGCCCATAAATAACACTCCTCCATTTTTTTAAAATTTTTTATAACCAATCTTTCCTCTTAAATAAAATTATAAGCAAACATACAATTACAATCATAACAACAACAACTATATGTATAGAATAGCACGAATGCCTAAGTGGCATAATCTCAAAACTCATACCAAAAAAACTCGTCAATAAATCAAGAGGAAGAAAAATAGATGCAACGAGTGTAAAAACCTTCATAAGCTGATTGGTCTTATTTGAAAGTTCAGATTCATATGCTTCTCTAACAAGAGATAATTGCTGATTTAAACTTTCAATTGCTCCCATTAACTTTTGGAATTTTTCATTTATCCTCTCAAACAAAACAATATCACAATTATCTATAATGCCATTCTCATTTAATATTAAAGAGTCACCAATATATCTAAGAGGATACAAATATTTCTTGACTCTATATACCTGACCTCTGAGACGAATTAATTCTTCAAAATTTTTCTGAGAATCTTCTTTTAATATACTTATTTCAATTTTATCACACTCTGAACTTATAGAGCTTATTGTAGAATAATTTTTAAGTATTACCCTATCTATAATCATATATAAAAGTGTTGATATTTTAGGATTATTCTTAACAACAAAGCAATTTTTATTTTCCTTTAAATCTAGGATTAATTTATCTATAACATCTAAGTTATTCTTATATACGGTTATCAAATAATTTTTTCCAAAAAATATATTAAGATTTTTAAAACTTAACATATCATTGTTAAATTCTAACACATCTAAAGCCATAAATGTATATTCATTGTAAAAATTAATTTGGGAAAAACTTCTAAGTGAATTTAAATCAAATATACATTCTCTATCAATTTCAAAAGGTATTGAAGAAATTTCATCTTCACTCAAAATAAACCAATATAAATATTTATTAAGATCATAATTTTCTTCCTCTTCAAAAAGCTTAGAAATGTTATATATGGTCAAAGCAAATCACCAACTTAACTAATTTATATAAATTAGTATCTCTTATTATAATAAATTAAATGCGTTATTAATTACCTTAATAGATTTCTTTCATCCTCTCACCTATCACATCTATTGCAGGTAATCTACCAGTTAACTTATATCTATAACTTGCAGCTGCAGCTTCAACGAGAACGGACACATTTCTTCCAGGACGTATTGGTATACGTACAAGTTTTACCTTAACTCCTAAAATATCTTTATACAAATCATCAATCCCAAGCCTATCATAAGAATCATCATCTTTCCAATGCTCAAGTTGTATTATTAAATCTAACTTCTTACTTTCAAGAACAGAAGATAAGCCATATAAAGCTGTAATATCTATTATACCAACTCCACGAACCTCAAGCATACCAAAAGTTATACTCGGACAATATCCTATTATCTCCCTATCAATCTCCCGAAAATCGACAGCATCGTCAGAAATCATCCTATGTCCTCTTTTTATAAGTTCAAGAGCAGTCTCACTCTTACCAATCCCACTATCTCCTGTAATTAAAATACCAAATCCATATATATCAACTAAAACACCATGGACACGAGTCTCTGCTGCAAGTTTCTCATCTAAATATCTTTTAAGTCTGCTTATGATTCCAGTGGTATCCTCATTAGTTCTTAAAATAGTCCTCCCATATATGCGCGCATACTTTTCTAATGATTCAAAAATTTCGAGTCCACGTGTCACTATTATACATGGAGTAGATTTTTCTAAATATTCTTTAAATTTTTCATCCCTACTTTCTTCATCTAAAGAATTCATATAAGACCACTCAGTCATTCCAATTAGTTGAATTCGATCATTCGAAAAATATGAATAATACCCCGTAAGTTGAAGTCCAGGTCTATTTAATTGTGTTGTTTTAACTTTTATAGAAAAATCCCCTCCAACAATAACTTCAAATTTAAAGGTTTTTATTAAATCACTAATGCTTACACACATTTATTTATCATCCTTTTTCTTATAATTTTTGAGCTGATTCTCAAAATTTCCCCTAATTATTTTTACATATTCCCTTCTTAATTTCTCTTGTTCAAGCTTTTCATCATCACTTAATCCAAATTTTTTAGATTTATTATACAGATAATTTATTCTATCTATCATTTGTTTCATAATCCAAATAATTCCCTTCCAAAAAATTCAATTCATAAACTTTATTTAAGTATATATAATTTAGCTTTTTTCTTCAATTACACTCTAAATTATTTAAATTAATTTAAATATCATAATCATATCTAAAATAATAAAGTCTGAGATCTATTTTTATAACTATCTAAATAGATATTGACTAAATATCGAATATAAATATATAATCTATTTATATAAATTTCTAAATAGTTGGAGGAACTTATGGGTTTAAAAGAAACATTTAAGGCTCTATCCGACCCTATTAGACGGGAAATACTAACTTTACTTAAAAAAGATAAATTATCTGTGGGAGAAATAATTGAGAATTTTAATTTGACTGGAGCAACTATATCTTATCATCTATCAATACTAAAAAAATCAGGACTTATATTTGAATCCAAATATAAAAATTTTATATATTATGAGATTAATACTTCAATATTTGAAGAAGTAATATTATGGTTCTCAGAATTTGGAGGTAAAAAAAATGAATAAAAAAATAATAAACAATCCCCTAATACTATCTTTAGCATTATGTTTATTACCTACAATATTGTGTTCATTTATATACAATAAACTTCCAGACAAAATTCCAACTCATTTTGATATAAATGGAAATATAGATTCCTATGGAAGCAAACTTTTTGTATGTATAATTCTTCCATTAATTCTCTGTATTTTTAATATAATAACGCACCTCATTATTAACAATGATCCAAACAAAAAAAATCATAATAAATCCTTAAAAATACTAATTTATTTTTTAGCTCCACTAATGTCAGTAATATTTATCCCTACAACTATATTAATCAGCCTTGGAATTAATATAAATATGTCAGTAATTGCACCAGTTTTTATGTCAATTATATTCATATTTATAGGTAATTATCTACCAAAATGTAGACAAAATTATACAATAGGAATACGATTACCTTGGACATTAAATAATAAAGAAAATTGGAAAAAAACACATAGATTAGCTGGTTTACTATTTGTTATATCTGGAATATTAAATATACTTATAACAATTATATTCCCTAATCTGTCGTTTTACACCCTAACAATTTCATTAATAGTATCAGCTATAATACCGGCTATATATTCATTCTTAATGTATAAAAAATATAAAAACACCTAGTAAACTAAGTGTTTTTATATATCCACAGAGACGCTGGCTAATAAACTTAAGACCTGTTCTCCAACAGGTGGGCAATCCTCATAATATCTATCTGCCTACTTCGCTTTAAAAAACTGGAAGCTTGACATCAATATTAGTATTAGAAATCCCAATTAAGAAATGTAGGTTAAGTATAAAAACCTGACGTTAACTGCAGAAATTTAATATTATCCATATATGATCTTCTTATATTCCTTTTTTACACGACTAAATTCTTCCTCATTATCAAGAAAATTATACTCCACACCTTGATCTGAAAAATCTTCACGTACAACATAAGAATCCTCATTATTTTGAGAATCATCTCCAAGTATTAAATACTTATTCCCATCCAGAAATATTTCTGTGATAATTTCAAAGGTTATTTTATTACCATCTTCATCCATAAAATCCATATAAAATCTATCATCTTTATTATAATAACTCATATTCTTATCCTTTAAAACTATTTTTTACAAACTTTCTCTCCTAAAAACTGTTGAAGTTCCAATATATTTTTATCTCCAGAAAACTTACTCTCTATAGGTGAATCTACTCCACTAATCCAAATCTTAAATTCAGAATCTAAATCAAACACTCCTTTAGTTTCAATAGAAAATCTTACTACACTTCTATAAGGTATAGATTCTATGCTCTCCTTTTTTCCACTAACTCCCTGTTTATCTGTAAACATTATTCTATAATTAGTAAATAAAATAAAATCTCTCACATATGAAAATGCAAATACTACTTCTTCACCCTCAAATAATATATCTGATACCTTTTCTTGCAATTTATTGGGATCAGAATTAGAAGCATTTCCCATTAACGTACTAAAAACTCCCATTTTTTTATCCCCCTACAGCACAAAAAACTTGTCTAAAAACACTTAGACAAGTAAATTATATCAATTATTCAACCCATCTTCTAGTAAAAATTTACATATATTAATCCCAATTTTCTGATTAATTAAACTATTTAAAAGTTCTTCAGCATTTATATTCAAATTTATACTTAATAGAAAATCCTTAAACTCTTTAAAATTAGGAGTCTTATCTACCAAAATTCCTTTTAACCTACCATCATCGTTAAATTCTATAGTATTATCATCTAACACTCCAAACCGTCTATAATTCATAATTGTTAAAGCTTTAGTAATTAATACAACATCAGTACAAGTCAAATTATTATTTATGACAAACATAAAAAAATCAAAATTAATATTAATATGCTTACTTATACCCTCTACAAGGATATAAAGAAAATCAAGCTTATTTTCTAAAACATCCATACCCAATTTCATAAAAATACCTCTTACAAAACATTAAATTACATATATATATTTTGTGTTCATAAATTTAATTTTATGTAAAAAAATTAAGGCCCTTAAGGAGCCTTAACTAAATTTGGGAAATCATTGATTTATAATTTAAAATATTATTTTCTAAAATAGATATATCTTTATCTATAGAATCAGTTAAATAATATTTATTATTATTCATACTTTTTGAAATTTCTAATTTCTTATCTTTAAGTTTACTAATTTTCTCAATACTATCATTAATACTATTATTTAGTAAATTTTTTAGTACATCTTTTTGTTCAGTAGTAAATTTATACTCTTCACCAATTACATTATCAACCAACATTTTAAAATCAGAATCTAAATTTAGTTTAAATAAAAAACCATCCTCATTGCCTAAAACATATCCAAAATATGTTGGCTTTTTACCAACTTCAAAATCATTTATTACATATTTGGGATCACTATTATGCTTTATTATACTATCTATTCTTGAATTAATCTCATCAGTCAATTCCTCTACTTTATTATTAATAAAGTCCACACTTGCTCTCGAACTCTTAATTGCATCTATCTCTAAATTCAATAAGACAATCTCTTGAGCTAAAGAATAAGCTTTAGCACTCTCAATTTGTCTATTCAACTCATTTATCATATTTTCTTGATCAATAACATCTATCTTGGATTTCCTAATCTTGTCTATTTCTTCATTAATATTCCTTATCTTTAAATTTTCATATTCTAATCCTTTTTTAATAACTTGATTTAAATCCAAATCTGTAATATTATTACTATCTGAACTAAAACTACCATCTAAATTTACATTCACAATAAAAACATTTTTATACTCACTATCAACATAAACCATATTAATTAGTTGTTCATTTCTAAATTTATTTTCTTTAAATAAATTTTCAGTAAAGGTTTGTTTATATTCTGATGATTTGAAATTAACTACAGAATAATTTATCCAACTAATTAAATTATCTATATATAATTGTATTTCTTCTACTTTTTTGTCTATATAATCTTGCCCAATATCACTTATTTTTAAATTATCCTGCTCTGCTTTTAAACTATTAATTTTATTTTGTACAATAACTATCTCCTCTCTCAGAAAAGTAACAGGATTAAGATCTAATGTAACTGGAAGATTCTCATATTTTTTAGGATCTTTATTATAATCATCTAACAAATCCATAATTTCTTTTTGATATTCTTTTATTTTATCATCAGATAAACTGCCTCCATTTATTGCATCAAACTTCTTAGCAATAATCTGTAAAACTGCACTATCTACGTTAGATAAATCATAATTATTTCCTAATATATCTATTCTACTATATCCTTTAAATTCTTCATATATATTATTTGTTAATTCACTTGATACAACTCCTTTACTTTCAACAGCATTAACATTAACATTCAGACCTAACATAAATAAAGAACTAGCTAATCCTAAAGAAAATATTTTATTTTTATTCATTTTTATATACCTCTTAGTTTAATAATCTCAATAATAAAGACAATTTTTATCATTTAAAAAGTTTTGAATTTTAAAAATATTATTCAAACTTTTATATTATTCTCCCTTACATAATAAAATAAATACTGCTGAGCAAGTCCACTAGAGTCTTTAAATAATTCTCTTCCAAAATCGCGTATGCCTTTTAATGAAGTATCTGGAGCAACATAAAATTTCATCATAGCTCTTTTCACCCAAACATCAACTGGAAATGCCGAATATTTTTTCATAGAAAATAACATTATACAATCAGATACTTTTGATCCAACACCACTAAATTTTTGTAATTCTTTATGGCACATATCATCATTTAAATTCATAATATACTCAATATCATTATCTTCATTAAGTAATTTTACAGTATTATATAAATATTTATCTCTAAATCCAACAGAACATTCTCTAAATTTTTCTTGGCTAAGATTAGCCAAATTTTCTAAACTTGGAAATTTATAATATATTCTTCCTTTATAGGAAATAGGATCACCATATTTCTCACTTATACTTAGTATAGCTTTTTTTATCATAGGTATCCTATTATTGGATGAAATTATAAAAGATAAAATCATTTCAAATGGATCTTGATTTAATATCCTGAGACCATGTCCAAAATTAATAGCAATATCTAGATATTTATCATGTTTTAGCTCTCCCTTTAACTTACAATAATCTCTCTCAAAATCAAAATAATTTATCCAAATATTTTCAAAATCATCTACATTTGAATTATGTATAATCAAATCCCCACTATCCATTTCTAATTCTATAACTCTTCCCTTGGCAACAATAATATATGTACCTATATTAGTCCGTTCCCATCGAAAACACTGTCCATTTTCAAATATATGTTTTAATACAAAATTGTTTGTTTTTTTTACAATTATCTTATTATCCAAATATCTATAATTTTTAAAATCCATTACTTATCTTTAAACTCCATTATTTATAAAATATGTTAATGTAAATAAACTATCATTTAAGTTGACATTTTCAACAAATGTTTTTTCAGTAGATACTAAATCTACTGTTGCAAAATTCCAAATTCCAATTACCCTATCTTTTAATACCGTATATATAGATTCAGCTTGAAATTCAGGAACACACAATATCGCTAAATCAATTTTATTATTTTTTATGTAATCATTTAATAATTCAATATCCAATACCTCTATACCTCTAAAAGATAACCCAATAATCTTAGGATTTATATCAAATATAGCTTCTATATTAAAACCCATAGTAAAAAACTTTGAATAATTCATAATAGCTTGTCCTATATTTCCAGCACCTATAACAATACAGTTATATTTTTTGCTTAAACCTAATATTTCCTTAATTTTTAAGTATAGTTCCTTAACTTTATATCCATATCCATGTTGTCCAAAATCTCCAAAACAATTAAAGTCTTGCCTAACCTGAGATGCTGTCGAACCTAATTTTATTGCAAGTTCCCTAGATGATACTCTCTCAATCTCTCGTATCAAAAAACCTTCTAAAACTCTTAAATATTTAGGCAACCTTTTTATTACTACTTTAGATATCTTACTAGACATTGTTACATATCCCCTTTAATTAATAAATATACATTTCTAAATTCTACTATTGACAATATGATTAACTAATTCTACACTATTTTAAAGCAAAATAAAATAAATACTACATCTTATAAATATAAAACTTATTAACTAACTGACTATAATCTAGTTTCAAATCCTCTCCATGAATGAATTTAAATTTATAACTATATATTCTATCTAAAAAACTTCTTATATCATCATTTATAATTCCTGTTGTAAAAATAAATATATTTTTGCATCCCTTACTTTCACAAATTCCAATTATATTTCTAACATCGTATAAACTCAGTACATTACAAGTACTATTATCATAATATAAAAACCATTCACAAAAATCATCATATAAATATATACTATCATTCTTAATCTTAAATCTATAGTTGTATGCTCGCATTAAAAATTCTAAAGCAAAGTCAGATAATTCCATATTATCAAACTCTAAAACCTTATCTAATACAGATATTCTATTATTTAATATTTTAAATATATTAAATAAATTATCAAATATATTAATTAAAATTGGTAAAATAATCAATACACATATAAATATCATAAATCCATAAAAATTAAGCATATAATAGCTCCTTGTTATACTCTTCATTACGTTTACGAGCAAATTTAATTATATCATACCCACTTACTATATCTATTTTATACTTATTAGAATTTAAATTTATATCGTTTATAAATTTACTTGCATCTTCAATTAAATCTGAATTAACAAATATTATACCTCTATTTACATTATCTTTAATCATATAATTTAATAAATCCAATACTTCATAATACGTAACTAAATCAAATTTTTTATTTTCTAATCTATCCTTTAATATGCAGGAGCAATATACCATTTTGCCATTTTGATTAAATTTTATGTCTACAACTTCCCTTCCACTAATATCTTCAATAACAATATCACTTATATCTTTCATTTTAGATATTATATACTTACACAATAATAAATAATAATCTACTCCATAATCTATTAAATCAATTCTATTAATTATTGATCTTGTTTTAAAATTATTTTTAAACTTAGTTTCAATACGTATTCTTATAAAAATCAAAAATTTATTAATACATAAAAATATCATTATAACAAAAAAATATTTAATCATCTATGTATCCTCCTTCAATTCTAGTATGAATTATTTCATTTTTTTTACTTTATATACAAAAATAAGATAAGTCAATCTACATAAATCGACTTATCTTATTTTTTAATCCATTTATATTATTGTAAATAGAATCCCCACTAAAAATATAAGAACCTACAACTATATCCCTAACTCCCAAATCGTATATTGTATCTATATTATACAAATTTATTCCTCCATCTACTTGTATAATTTTACTATTAATATTATATCTATTCATTATACCACTTAACAATCTTATCTTTTTTAACATATGCTCTATAAATTTTTGTCCACCAAATCCGGGATTAACCGTCATTATTAATATCTTATCAATTATATCTAATAAATCTATGATATTATATATAGAAGTTCCTGGATTTAATGCTATGCCGCAGTCAACATTACACTTCTTTACTTCTTGTACAAGTTTATAAATATGATTGCTTGATTCTACATGCAATGTTATACATCCTACGGATATATCTATTAATTTATCTATTATAGTTTCAGGGTTCTGAACCATAAGATGACAATCTAAATAAAAATCAGTAGATTCCTTTAATTGTTTTATCTGATCAACCCCGAAAGTTATATTAGGTACAAAATGTCCATCCATAACATCAACATGTATCTTATTTATACCACTTTCTTTTAATTGATATAAATCCCTTTCTAAATTGATAAAATTCGCTGATAAAATTGATGGATTTATTATGTTTTCCATTACTATCCTCCTAATGATTTCTAAAATAAATTTTTAAATCTGCTTAGAATTAAAAATCTTATCTATAATATCTATTTTAATATTTCGTTCAAATTTACCACTCTTAAGCTCATATTCATAAAAGTTTTTCCAATAATTAAACGATTCATTATCTATATCTTTATCAAAAATTAATCTATATACTAAATTAATAAATCTATCTAACTCTAATGTATCAATATTACTCAATACATCATATATAAAATCATTTATTTTACTATTATCATTCTGTATTTTAAAATACCAATCATTAAACTCCTCTTCACTAATATCTTCTTTAAAAGCTAATTTATAATTTTTACATATATATTCTGATAATTTATCAGAATTACTCAAAGTAAAAGTTTCTAATAAATATAACTTACTACCATCTATATACTCCAAACTAAGAATCATATTATCATATATCTTACCTACTACAAGACCACTTATTTGAACATATTGATCATTTATAATAACATCAATTATTGGATTATCTAAAATTAGACCTCTGTATAGATTATCAGTATAAACATTAACACATGCAAAATATCTAGAATTAATTTTCACTTCATTTATGCTTAAACTCTCTAATTTGCCAATATCTATTATCGTCTTTTCTTTAGTATCACTAAATGCTGTTTTAAATACTGACTTTTCTTTTTTCAAGATTATATACCTCTTAATAAACATTCATTATATAAATTTATCAAAATTATCATTATCACTTAAAATATTCGAAATATATTTCATCTCTTGTTCTCTATTCTTATCTAAAATTAGAGTAACATTATCAGAATTAACAACAATAAGATCCTTAACACCAAAAGTAATTGTTAAATTATCATTACCGAAAATTATACAATTTTTACTTTTTTCGCATAAAACATTTCCCATAACAAAATTAGTATCATACAAATACAAAAATTTCTTAAGGGATGTAAAACTACCTATGTCATCCCACTCAAATAATCCTTCAATGACATATGCCCTCCTAGTTTTTTGCATGACGCCAAAATCTATAGAAATAGCATCTAACTCAGAATAAATACTATTTACAAAAAAATCTTGATTTTTATCATCAATAGTCTTATATATTTTAATCATAGAATTATATATATTAGGTAAATATTTTTTCACCTCTCCTAAATATATATCTGCCCTAAAACAAAAAATACCACTATTCCACAAATAATTGCCAGCTGATATAAAATCCTTTGCCATTTCAAAATTGGGTTTTTCTATAAAATTAGCTACTCTATATATATCTAAATTACACTTATAATTCAATTTTTCTCCAATTTTTATATACCCATATCCCATATTAGGCATAGTAGGCTTAATTCCTATAGTAACTATATATCTCTTTCTATTTGATATATTAATAGCACAATCTATAACCTCATAAAAATTATCACATTCTTTTATATAATGATCCGATGGAAATATTAAGATATTAGCATCTTTATCTTTTTTTAGTAATTTAACTGATGCTAGAGCAATACATACAGCAGTTTCTTTATCATAAGGTTCAATAATTATATTAGATTTATCTATAAAATTCATAGATTCTAAAACAACATTATCTACAAATTCCTTATTTGTAACAATATATATCCTATCACTGCTAATTATTTTAGAAACCCGAGAAATAGTATTATATAATAGACTTTTACCCTCTATCATATCTAAAAACTGTTTTGGTTTTTTCCTTCTGGAAAGTGGGTATAACCTTAGACCTCTCCCACCTGCCAATATCAAAGCATAAGTCATAATATCAACCCTAAAATTTTTATTATCTTATATATATATTATGAACAATTTACATATATAGTTAAGTAAAAAATAAACTATATTATATTTTAAATTATTAATACACAATTAATCTATATAAACAAATACTTAAATCTTTCAATAGGATAAAATAATATAACTGCACGTCCCAATATCGAATTACTACATACAAATTTATTATTCCAAAATCTAGAATCAAATGAATTATCAAAATTATCTCCTATTACAAAATATGATTCATCTGGTACAACAAATTGATTATGTATAAGATAATTTCTATTAATAAAATAATTAGATTCAGCAACCTTCTCTCCATTAACCATAAGGTTTAAATTTTCATCTAAATCTATAATATCTCCAGGAACAGCTATAACTCTTTTAATAAGATTCTTATCCAATTCTTCTGAATAAAATACAATTATATCATTCCTCTTAATATTTCTATAATTTCTATAAATTATTAACCTATCACCACTCTTCACTGTTGGATACATAGAATTGGAAGTCACAGTTACAAAAAATACACTTTTTACTAAATTATTGGCAAGATAAACAGGTATTATAATTATAAAAATAATCCATAGTAAAATATAAATCAATCTATTATTAAACTTTAATCTATTAATCATTCTTACCTTTTATACATATCATTATTATAGTTTGTACATCATTAAATTCCAATGACATTAAGAGACCACTAAATATAAAGTAGTCTCTTAACCTTATCTATCATTAATTATATCCTTAACCTTCATTAATCTTGTTAATGCTCCCCTTTCATTCTCATCTAATTTCATTCTAATATACTTTATTGTTTCTTTCAAATCTGGTATAGTTCTATATTCCAAAGCATTTACCCTACGTCTAGTTTTCTCTATTTCATCTGCCATAAGTTGAGATGATTTTTCAACTTCTGCTAATTCAAGTAACTCTGAAAATATAGATCTTAAATTTATAATTGCACTATCAAGTTCGGAATTGGTATTAAAAAATCCATATTGAATGCGATCTGAATAATTTGAAACATCATCAAATTTTAAAACTGGAACATTAACGCTCATTATATTTTTAGCGCCAATATCTAATCTAACTTTATTAGATGAATATATCATAGCTTCATCTAAAAATTCGTTCCCTAAAATTCCTCGTGATATTACAAAATCTTTAAAAGAATCAGATAATTTATTCTCAACTTTCTTTCTAAGGTCATTATTATACTTTATGAGTATTATAAATCTTCTTATTAATTCATCTTGCTTATCTTTTAAAAGTTTATATCCTCTAGTAGCTACAGACAGTCTCTTCTTTAATTTTGTTAACTCCATTCTTGTTGGATTAACATTCAATTTATTCATAACAAATCATCCTTAAGTTTGATCTATTTTAAAGTATTTATCTAAATACTCATCTCTAATTCTCTTAAGCTCTGACCTTGGAATAATTCCTAATAATTCCCATCCCAATTTCAAAGTTTCATCTATAGATCTATTTGTATCAAATCCTTGATTCAAATATCTACCTTCAAATGCTTCCGCAAACTTGGCATACTTCAAATCAATTTCCGATAACGCTGACTCCCCAAGAATAGAAGATAATTCTTTAGCCTGCTTACCTTGAGAATACGCAGAAAACAATTGATTCATAGTATCTGCATGATCCTCTCTTGTCTTACCTTTACCAATTCCTTTATCCTTAAGTCTGGACAAAGACGGTAATACATCTATAGGAGGAAATATACCTTTTTTATATAACTCTTTAGATAAAATTATTTGACCTTCAGTTATATAACCAGTTAAATCTGGAATTGGATGCGTCTTATCCTCCTCAGGCATAGTTAAAATAGGTATCTGAGTTATTGATCCTGATTTTCCTTTCAATCTTCCAGCTCTCTCATATAAATTGGATAAATCAGTATACAAATATCCAGGATATCCTCTTCTTCCAGGAACTTCCTTTCTAGCTGCTGATACTTCCCTAAGAGCCTCTGCATAATTAGTCATATCTGTCATTATAACAAGTACATGCATCCCTTTATCATAGGCTAGATATTCAGCACATGTTAATGCCATTTTAGGTGTAGCTATTCTCTCTATAGCAGGGTCATTAGCAAGATTCATAAATAATACAGACTTATCTATAGCTCCGGTTTCTGTAAAATCATCTATAAAGAATTGTGCTTCCTCAAATGTTATACCCATAGCTGCAAAAACAATGGCAAACTTAGAATCTGAATTTAAAACTCTTGCTTGCCTAGCAATTTGTGCAGCTAACTGAGAATGTGGTAATCCTGAAGCAGAGAATACTGGTAATTTCTGTCCTCTAACTAAAGTATTTAAATGATCTATTGCTGATATACCGGTCTGTATAAATTCTGATGGGTAATCTCTTGCAACAGGATTAATCGCTATCCCATTTATATCTCTTTTAAACTCAGGAATTATATCTGGTCCATTATCCTTAGGTTTACCCATACCATCAAAAACTCTACCTAACATATCCTCAGATACACCTAATTGTAGAGGTCTTGCTAGAAATTTACATTTAGTCATAAACGGAGATATTCCACTAGAACCTTCAAAAATCTGAACCATAGCTTTTGAACCATTAACTTCTAATACTTTACCTCTTCTCTTCTCACCATTACCAAGTTCTATATCCACTAGTTCATCATATTTTACTCCAAACACTTCATCAACCATCATAAGCGGTCCAACAACCTCTCTAATAGTGCTATATTCCTTAATCACCGATTACTCCCTCCTTCTCAATCAAATTTTTTATGTCCATTTCTAAATCTTCTACTACATCATCGATTTTATTTATATCTTTTTCAGGCACATACTTTAATCTTGCTATTTTATCTCTTATAGGTAATTCTAGTATTTTTTCTAAATATACTCCTGATTCTAAAGCACATTCTGCTTGAGATTTAAATTTTAATATTGCTGATAACATCTTATATTGCTTTTCAATTGATGAAAAAGTATCCACTTCATGAAATCCATTTTGTTGCAAATAATCTTCCCTAATCGACTTAGCAGATTCTAATTTTAATCTATCTTTATCTGACAATGCATCAACCCCAACTAATCTAACTATTTCTTCTAATTGAGACTCTTCTTGTAATAATTCCATGGCCTCAGATCTCATTAAATTCCAGTTACTATAAATATTATTTTTCTCAATTGATTTCCCTACACTATCCGCATATAAAGAATACGAATTTAACCAATTAATAGCTGGAAAATGCCTCTTATATGCTAATTGAGCATCTAGTCCCCAAAAAACCTTAACTATCCTTAAAGTCGCTTGCGTTACTGGCTCAGACAAATCTCCACCTGGCGGAGATACAGCTCCAATAGCAGTAATAGCACCAATTCTCTCATCATTTCCAAAACATACTACTTTTCCAGCTCTTTCATAAAATTCAGCTAATCTAGATCCCAGATAAGCAGGATATCCTTCATCTCCCGGCATTTCTTCTAATCTTCCTGACATTTCTCTTAAGGCTTCGGCCCACCTAGATGTTGAATCTGCCATAATCGAAACAGAATATCCCATATCTCTAAAATATTCTGCTATTGTTATACCAGTATATATACATGCTTCCCTAGCAGCAACTGGCATATTAGATGTATTGGCAATTAAAACAGTACGTTTCATTATACTTTGATTAGTCTTAGGATCTATAAGTTCAGGAAATTCCATTAGAACATCTGTCATTTCATTTCCTCTCTCACCACATCCTACATATACAACTATATCCGAATCTCCCCACTTAGCAATTTGATGTTGAACGACAGTTTTCCCAGCACCAAAAGGTCCAGGAACTGATGCACTACCACCCTTGCTAACAGGAAAAAAAGTATCTATTACTCTTTGACCAGTTATCAGGGGTTCTTCTGGCTTCAATTTTTTAACATAAGGCCTACCTCTTCTCACAGGCCATTTTTGTAACATGCTTATTTCTTTATCGCCATTATCTGTACTTATTACACATATAATTTCTGTAATATTAAATTCCCCTGTCTTTATTTCCTTAACTATACCTGTCGTATTATAAGGTACCATTATTTTATGTAAAATCAATGGTGTTTCTTGTACAGTACCTATTACATCTCCAGTAGAAACCTTATCTCCTACATTAACACTCTGCTTAAAATCCCATACTTTTTCTCTATTTAGAGAAAATAATTCTACACCTCTCTCTAAAAAACTTGAATTAGATACTTTCATATACTCCTCTAATGGTCTTTGTATACCATCAAACATTGACTCTATTAATCCAGGTCCTAATTCAACACTAAGTGGCTCTCCTGTAGATATTACTTCATCTCCAGGACCTATACCAGATGTTTCTTCATATACCTGTATAGATGCTTGATTATATCTAATCTCTATTACTTCACCTATTAATTTTCTCTTACCAACTTTTACAACATCATAAATTTTGATATTACCTAAACCTTCAGCAATAACTAATGGTCCAGCAACCTTAATAATTTTACCATTATCCAAACCTTATATCTCCTTTCTATAAAATATTTATACCAATAGCTTTCTCAACGTTATCATTTAATCTAGAAATACCAATTCCTAAACTTCCTTGACTACCTGGTATTAGAACTATAACCGGAAGATAATGTTTCTGGTATCTATCTATTACATCCAATACACCTCTAGCTATATTTTCAGTAATAAATATAACTCCATAATTCATAGATATTAATTTTTTTATGATCTGAATACATCCATCTGTATCTCTTTCATTACAAAAAAAAGTCTCAACACCCAAAGCCTTAAAAGAAAATACAGAATCTTTATCACCTATAATCCCAATACTATACATAATTTACTACTAACCTCCCCCTTATAACTTCTGAAGGAATGTTATTAATTTTACTCATTATAATAAGTCTAAGATTCCTTACTTCCATCTCCTTAGCATTGATATATCCTACAATAGGAGATAGTCCAGATGTAAATATCTTACCTTTTTTTAGGAAATTCATTAAATAATTATCTAGTTCTATATCTAACAAACTAACCTCATCGTTATCAATAAATTTCTCAATTCCACTTTTGATATATTTGTATATATAAATACTCGAAAATTTTATCAATAAATTATCATTAATTTCTATAAATAAAGATTTTATTCTTTCCAAATCTATATTTCCTGAAACACAAATTACTCTATCTAATATTTTTTTATCTAATCCAAGTTTTTTAATCCTAAATAACGCTTTAACATTAAATATATCAATTAACTTATCTATATAACTAATTATAAAACTATCTCCAATTTCACGCGATTTTTTTTTCAAATCTTCAAACATAAATTTATCCAACATAATATCTATCTCACTAAGATCTTTATTATCATTAAAATTATTCATTAATAATTTGATAATACTACTAATTCTTTCCTCTAAATATTTATAATTTTCATTATATACAGCTTCATATATACCTAAATTATTAATAACATTAAACTCGAACGTTAAATTAGATGAATCAATATCTAATAACTTACTTTTTAACATTATTTTTAAATTGTTATATAAATATTTTAATGTGAAAATATTTATTAAATTATTATTTTTAAGTACACTATTCATATCAGTAAATAAACTATCTAATTCAGTAGTAAGTACCTTTTCATAATTAAAAGGAGTAATATCTCCATCTACATTTCTACTATAAGTAGTTTCTGATAAAAATCTTAATAATTCATCTATATTATTAGATGATAACATCCTATCCATTATTGAATTATCTATTAAATTTTTTTCATAAACTCTGATCTTAGGTATAACATCTAAATACGAGTATTTATCCATAATATACCTCCTCAATCAAATAAAATTTTAGATACTTCAAATTCAATTTCTTCTCTAATAAATTCCATTATAATTTCAAAAGAATAATTTATAAGAGCACCATCTTTTTCTAGAATAAAACCACCTTTCAAAATATCAGATGGTTTTATTTTTGTTATTGTAAACTTATAACTACTAAAGTTTATTAAATCTTCAAAGTCATAACTACTATAATTTTTAGGAATTATTAGTACATATTCACCCTCTAAATCTAAATTATTTAATGTATAACTTATATAATTTTTTAATTCGATTTTATCTAACTTTATCAATCTTTCTAAAGATTCCATAAATAAATCATCTAAAATTTGCTTCTTAAAATTTAATCTACTTTTTCTAATATTAGATTCAGATTTAAAAATTATTTTATTTTTTAATTGTTCCCCATCACTATGAGCCTTAAAAATTATCTGTTCCCTAATCTTATTTGCCTCAATGATCTTATTATCTATTATTTTATTTGCTTCATCATTAGCCCTATTTACTATTTCATTTTTTTTAATTTCAGCATCATCTATAATTCTGTTAATTAAATTTTTATAATTTGACATGCTTTAAATCACTCCAAATCTATTTAAAAAATAAAACCATAAATAATGAAGCAACAAAACCTAAAACAGCATAAGTTTCAACTAATGTAGCATATATTACACCCTTAGTTGTATGCTTTGGATTTTTAGCTAATATCTGTACTGCAGCTGCACAAACCTTCCCTTGTGCTATTCCAGAAAATAACCCTGTTAATCCCATAGGTAATCCAGCCATAAAAAACTGAAATCCTTGCGCAACCTGTGGAAATTGAGCATTAAAAACACCTGAATTAAGAAAAATTAATAATGCGATAACAAATCCAAATAAGCCTTGTGTTCCTGGTAATGCCGTTAATAATATCGTTTGGCCAAACTTCTCTGGTTCTTCAGATAATAATCCGGCTGAAGCTTGACCTGCAATAGATACTCCCTTAGCTGACCCAGTCCCTGATAACCCAACACATAAAGCTGCTCCTAACAAAGCTAATATTAAACCACCATATTGTACTAAAAAATCTG
The DNA here is from genome assembly GCF_000709435.1 of Candidatus Arthromitus sp. SFB-mouse-NL. Lineage (NCBI taxonomy): Bacteria > Bacillati > Bacillota > Clostridia > Eubacteriales > Clostridiaceae > Candidatus Neoarthromitus > Candidatus Arthromitus sp. SFB-mouse-NL. Next base: position 352,823 of record NZ_CP008713.1, on the reverse strand, counting down.
AAAATGTCATATTATTTTTCCTCCTATTTTAAAACAATTATTATTTTTTAATTCTTATATACTCATCTGTATACTTAAATGGCATAAACTTTCTTCCGCCACCTGAATAAAATTTCCCAAAAAATTCTAGGTATTGCAATCTAGACGAATGTACATAAGTACCTAACGCATTTATACCCAAATTAAATAAATGTAACGGTATTAACATAAGTGGAGTTATTATTATATTAAATGGAAACGGAATCAAGCCACCCATTATATTAAAAGCATTTGCAATAAATCCAGAAGCTAATCCTAATGCTAATAACCTGGAATATGAAATTATATCTCCTAGATATGAGCTTATTCCATAAACTCCATAAACTCCTCCACCTATCTTCCCTACCAAACTTTCCGCATCTCTTCCTTGGGTAAATAACAAAATTAATATCCCTAAACCAATAATAATACCTGGTATTTGAGGTGCAATAAACGTTATAACATTTTGTAATGCAATTATCAAAACACCTACTAAAATCATTAACCATGGTAAAACATCATATAAAATATCTATAATTTTCCCATTTTTAAAATAAACTATAGCCTTCATAATTAAACCTAAAACTAAATGTACAAACCCAAATGCAATAGCAATCAAAAATATTGTCATTATATCGTTATTTACATCAAGCACTACTGGTACATTTATTCCAAAATATCTTTCTAATAGATCACCAAAATATGCTCCATACAATACACCCCATATAGTAGTAGATATACCAGAAAATATAAATAATCTATAACTATTTTTCTTCTCTCTAGTTTTAGACTTTATATATAAAAATATTGATATCAACACCATTAAAATTCCATATCCTGCATCTGCAAGCATCATGCCAAAAAACACTATAAAAAACACAGATATTACAGGAGAAGGATCGATTTCACTATATATGGGATAGCTATACATCTCTACAACTCCTTCAAAAGGTGCTGCTACATAACCATTACTTAACTTTACTGGTACATCCAATATATCTTCATCATTTATATCCTCAATATGCAAATAAAAATCAAGTTCCTTAATATCTAATAAACATTTCTCTAAATTTACCACATTATCACTTTCTACATACCCTTGTGAAATTATAACAGAATCACTTCTCACAAATTTTTGTAACAAATGTGCTTTTTCCTTATTTGAATTAAAATATTCATAAGCATATTGCAAATCTAGATAATTACTTGAATACTTCTCTATACTTTTTTTCAATCTATCTTTCTCTATTGATATATTTTTCTTACTCTCTTCAAGGTTACGTAAACATTCATTAATACTAGTATTATAATGAAATGTCTGAAAGTTAAATCCTCTATTCTTTAAAAATTCCAATACTTCATCCTTAAAATCATTGTGAATTACAATCAAAAAATATGAATCCTTTTGGGTAGAATGAACTAAGTCAATAAATGAATATTTAAAATCTTGTTCAAATTTATTTATTATTTCATTTTCGAATTGTTTAGAAATATTACCTAAAAAACATGTAGAATATTTTAAATTATTATAATCTTTAATATTGCCCCTTATATTTCTCCAATATTTAATTGTATCTATTTCGGACATGCACTTTAAATACTCAGAATCTAGTTCGACTATTCTACTATTTATTTCCTGTAAATTATTGTACACTCTTTCCCAATTATTATTTTCCATATGTTCTACAAGTTTGGGATATTCTATCTCTAATTTATCATCTGTTAATACCTTTAACATAGATTTTTTATTCGCATAAGGTTTTAAAACATCTAAGCAATACTTCAATTTATTCAAGTTTTGCTCAAAAGCTATATTCTGATTATCCAACTCTAAATGTCTTAATTTACCTAATATATCTGATAATTTCTTATCTTCTTTACCATCAATACATTTATCAAAATTATTAAATTCCAATCCTCCAAATGCTTGTAATTCATTTAAAATTCTTTCTTTATCACTCTCTAAGAAATATAAAGAAAATTTCTTCATTTTAACTATTGCCATAAATTAATAATCTCCTGCATTATCTTATTTATAGCTAATTCTCTTTTATCATTAGAAATACTGGATACTTCAAATGTATGATGCTTACTATCTAAATTTGTAACTGCATTTTTCCCTTGATTTTCATAATCTTGTAATATTTTTTTATACTCTATATTAGCTAAATCAATTATAGTATTATACTCATTGTTAGCTCTAATCAAAGCATCGTTAAGTATTTTCTTACTATCATCTCTAGATTTATCTAAAATCAAAGTTGCCTGTTCCTCAGCACGCTGTATTTCCTGTATAACATTAATATCCATAAAATTATCACCCCAATTTTATAAATTAATATCGTGATAGAAATAAAAATATACAATAATTTAAGCTAATATTCCTAATTTTTTATATTCATTTTCATATATTTTTACCCAAAAATTAAATAAATAATCTAGTAAATTTAAGTAACTAAATACTATAATACAACACTCAAAATAAAAATACAAATCCAATACAACAATTATTATGTACCACAAAACAAAAGATATCCCAATAAATGTTAGGATATCTCTTTTTTAAATCACATTATTTATTTTCTCATATATATCAATTAAAAATCCGGCCGTAGTTTCATGTGCTCTCCTCAAAATTTCACAAGCTATATTCATATACCGTATCTCTCTATCACTTATATTTTTATTAATCATACTAACATTTTGAGAAAATACTATGTTTTTAACAATATAATCATCAATTCTATTAAATCTGACAACACCTGATTCTATATTAAATTTATCTTCATCATATATCTTAGATATTATCCAAAGTTCAAATGTCCTATGTTCCTTAAATAAATCTCCACTTCCATGTTGAGGAACCGTTGAGTCCTGTATAAGGTGTAAACATACCCCTACATAAAACATGCATTTTTCAATTTTATTTTTATCCAAATAATACATTGCTGTTCTATAATACTTTTTAAATTCATTTAAAAGATCAGAAAATCCATATAATCCTCTTAACGTATCTATATTATAAAAATGGTTACTACTTTTGTAATCCTGATCCGCCCAAACAACACCATCATTTATAAAATTCATATATTTTTTCATAAAAATACTAATATTATATAAACTTTCATTATTCAATATTTGTATAGAATTATTATTTATAAATTTATGTGTAATGCAATGAGTCTTCATTAACACCTTTTTTATAGGATTTGTAATACCCATTATTTTTTTAACTGCTCTTCCATACGTTAACTCAACTCTACCCATACGACTTTCCCCTCTCACTCTATTGGAATTTAATCCTAATATATATAAACTCGACTTTATTTACTAAATTAACTTAATATACAAAATAACAATCTAATAATAATTATCAAAATTATATCAAATAACTTAACATATCTCCATAACTTATTTAAAAATATATATTTACATAATGTAATATCACAAATATATTATTTAACACTTTCTTCCTAATATGTATTACGGATTATTTAACAAAAACATTATCCCTAAATTTAATTAAGAATAAATTTTTTTTTCTATAATACCTTTTTAATATAATATTCTGTAAAAAGGAGGTATAATTTTTGGAAAATAGAAATTTCTATAAAAAATCTTTTATTTTGAGCTCTTCAAATATATTAACAGGTATATTAGGTTTTATATTCTCAATTATTCTTTCAAAAGAACTTGGTGCTGAAGCCTTAGGATTATATGGTCTTCTTATGCCCATATACAATCTTTTCATATGTCTAATGTGTGGTGGTATATTAGCTGCTATATCAAGGCTAACTTCTATATATTTTGATAATAAGTACTTTAATAAAGTTAATATAACAATAAAAACATCAATGATATTTACTTTGATATGGTCACTAATAATTGCAATAATCGTATATACTCTTGCCCCTATTATTGCCAAATTTATAATAAAAGATATAAGAATAATTACTTCTATTAAAATAATTTGCCCTGCTATGATATTTATTTCTATATCAAATATACTTAAGGGATACTTCTACGGTACATCCCAAATAAATATACCATCTATAATCGATATATTAGAAAAATCTATACGTATAATAGTATTGATAATAGTCATTAAATCATTTAATTTAAAAACTGTAGAAGCTACAGTAACTGCAGCATATGTATCGATCTGTATAGGCGAATTTCTAAGCTATGTTTTTTTATACTCTTATTATAGGAAAATTAAAAATAAATATAATAATAATCTACCTATATCCACTACAAAAAGAAGATTATTAAAAGATATGTTAAAAATAGCATTTCCATTATGTATAAATGGTTTAATTACAACACTATTAAGTACATTAACAACACTTATAATCCCCAGAAGACTTATTAAATCTGGTCTTAATTATACACAAGCCTTATCCGTAATAGGTAAATTCAATGGTATGGCTCTAAATATTGTACTATTTCCACTTATAATAATAAGTTCGATCTCTACTTTATTAATTCCAGATTTATCAAAGTCCATAAGCAAAAATGAAATTAAGTCTGCTGAAAAGAGAATACGAGAAGTAATAAAAATATCATTTATACTCGGGCTTGCAACTATGGTTATATGTTTTGTAATACCAGATGAATTATCATATATGTTCTATAAGAGAACTGATTTAGGATCATATATTTGGTTTGCAAGTATCGTAACTCCAGTATTTTTCATTTCAATAACTACATACAGTATTTTAAACGGACTAGGCAAACAAAATAAAATATTATTAAATTCTCTAATATGTTCAATAATAGAAATTTTAATCATATATATATTAGCTGGTTTTACAAAAATAAATATATTTAGCTACGCTATAGCAATAATAGTAGATTCATGTTTATCCATAATTTTAAATGTTAAAGAAATTAAAAAGAACATTAAAATTAAACTAGAAATAACAAAATATATCATTTATATACTTTTAGGTATATTGATGATATTAGTACTATATTTAATAAAATCTTATATACCACCTAAGTTTGATATTATACAAAACTTATTAATAATTTTCTGTGGCTTCGGTGCTTTTGGAATAACTCTCGTCCGTGATATAAGACAACGCCCATTTAATATTAAATAAAAATAATGAGTAAATTCCTAATTAAAGAATTTACTCATTATTTTTTTAGGTATAATTCTAATAATAGACGAAGGTATAAATTCCAAATCTTCCTTATTAAAATATCTCAAAACAACTATAAATACAAAATATACTATACATCCAAATATCACTACTAAACCAAAAGTTAAATATTTAATTATAATAGAATTATTATTCATAAATAAAAATGAATTAAATTTATAAAATATTATTATAAAAATACCCATCACAATAGAAGAAATGAATGGCTTTATACTATTTATTAAACCCATACCCTTAAATCCTATATATTTTTTAATCAATATACCATTTATAATCATAGGTACTAAAAATCCAACTATACTCCCTATAATAGCCCCATTTATATTTATACTCGGTATGCCAACTAAAAAATAATTGCTCAATAATTTTAATAAGACACCAATAAATAAACTTGTAAATACCGAATAAAATTTGTTCAATCCTTGAAGTATAGTAGTTTGAATTTGCACAATAGACATAAATACTACAAGACTAGATCCATAAAGCATTAAGGTATATCCACTACTATACTCTGCAGAAAATAAAATAAGATATATCGGTCTACTTAACAAAGCTAATCCAACACACGAAGGTATTGATATTGATAAACTTGTCTTTAATGCAAATCTTATTTTTTTAAATAAATTATTTCTATCCTTAAGTACGACAGATTTAACCAAACTAGGTATAACTGCTGCAGATAAAGCCGCAATAATAGCAAGTGGTACATATATAAGAGTTTTATATTTCCCAAGTAACCCATATAAAATATCCCCTGTTGAGTAATCAAAACCAGCAAACATAAGTCTATTTTTAACAAGAGCTAAATCTATAACAGCCCCCACATACTGTATTCCAGATGTCAATATTACAGGTATACCATATTTAAAAAATGTAAATATTATATCTTTTGTAGAATCGCTTTCTCTCCTCTCAAGTTCACAATTTAAATATGGCACCGATATGTTCAAATTATACAATATTCTTTGTTTCCTCATAGTCATACATAAAAATATAATAGCTATAATCGCACCAACTGTAGTACCAACTGTACCTCCTGCAGCTCCTAATTCTAAACTATTATTTACCAGCATCGACGCACAAAATATACTTATAAAAATATTACATATTTGTTCAAGCACTTGAGATAATGCTATGGGTGTCATATTTGATATACCTTGAAATAATCCCCTATACCCTGCTAATATAGATGTGAAAAATATAGTTGGAGATAGAAATAAAATTCCTAAATATGCTCTTTCACTACCAATCAATGAAGAAATTGGTTTGGCAATTAAAAATAAAACAATGGAACCTACAAAACCTATAATAAATAGGATCCTATTCCCAATCTGAAATGCTTTTAAAATGTTTTGCGATTCATTAATAGCAACAAATTCAGCAACTTGCTTAGCTATAGCGATTTGCATACCAGAATTTGTTATAACATATATTAGACTGAATATATCATAAGAAGCTAAATAAATCCCATATCCTTCATCTCCCAATATTCTTATAATTATTGGAACATATAAAAGGGACATAATTTTTACAAGAATACTTGCAAAAGATAAAGATATAAAACTCCTACCAGTAGATTGTTCTTTCATTGTGCTATCCCTCTAAATTGTAATTTTAAATTCCTGTTTTATAATCCTTTTAAATTGTGACGGCAGCGGTGCCACTATCACCTTACTATTTAAATAATTTATGCTCATATTTTCATCTATTCCATTAAAGGACAATTTATATGCAAATAACAACTGATTTTGTACTCCATATTTGTTGAAAAAATAGTTCTTTAATCCTTTATTGCCATATTTTATATCTCCAACTATTGGATTATTTAAAAATTGAAGGTGGCTTCTTATCTGGTGACTTCTTCCAGTTATTAAATTTATCTCTAACAAACTAACTACACCATTTGTATCAATAACCCTAACTTCCATTTGTATTTCCTTGGATTCCGGTATTTTATACTTATATACTATTGATTTATTCAATTTACTATCCTTTTTTATGTATGCAGTATAAATCCCATCTTTTATTTTACCTTCAACAAGAACTCTATAATACTTAGAGATTATTCTAGCCTTAATAAGTTCACATAACTCTCTTGTAGCTAAATTATTTTTTCCAAATATAACTAATCCATAAGTATTTCTATCCAATCTGTTTACAGGTGATGGATTAAAAATCAAATTATTATTTAAATTAATATCTTTTTTCTTAGACAAATACATCCTAACATCTTTACTTAAATCTTTTGTATCACGGTTACCATCTGAATGAACTAGAGTATCAATATCCTTCACTACAACCAATATATTTGAATCTTCATAACATATCTTTGGTTTATTATATTCTACATATTCTTCAGTATCTATACCTTGACTATCATTACCTAACTTATAATAATATCCAAATATTCTCAAAATATCATTTTCTTGTATCTTATAATTTATCTTTTGTTTCTTACCGTTAACTCGTATATTCCCCTTTCTTATATCCCTGAATATTAAATTTAATTCAACATTTTTAAATAATTTCCTTAAAAACTTATCTAATCTTTGGTTCTTCTCATTACCACCAATTCTAATCTCCTGTTTCATTATTTCTCCTAATCTAAATTATTTAAATAACTAAACGCTATCGCACTTTGGAGTGCAACTCCGAGCACAAGACCTTCTTCATCTAAATCAAACAATCCTCCATGAGCTGGATGAATAATACCTTTTGATATATTTCTTGTACCTAAAAAATAAAAAAGTGAGGGCACTTCTTGAGAGAAATATGCAAAACTTTCAACTCCCATAGATGGATTTATATCCATAATTACATTTTCATCACCTATTACCTTTTTAAATACTCTTTCTCCCAAAAATACCATTTTATCATCATTATACAAACATGGGTATCCATCTACTATTTCAACCTCAACATTAACCCTCATAGACACAGCAATACCATTACATATCTCCCTCAATCTCTTTATCACCATTGCTCTATCTTCTTTGGTTAAAGTTCTAATAACTCCTTCAAGTTTAACTTCCTCAGGAATAATATTAGGTGCCGTCCCACCAATAAATTTCCCTATAGTTAAAACAGATGGATTGTGTGGACTAATTTCTCTACTTATAATAGTTTGAAGAGATGTAACAATGTTACATGCAGCAACTATAGGATCAATACAATCTTCTGGATGTGCTCCATGTCCACCTTTCCCTTTAATAATTATCTCAAATGGATTAGAAGCAGCATTAACAACTCCATATTTCATTCCAATGCATCCTGAGTCTATAAGCTCAGAAACATGTAATCCCACTATAGCATCAACTTTAGGGTTATCTAAAACACCATCTCTAATCATAAATTTAGCTCCACCTACAGTTTCTTCAGCAGGCTCAAAAATAAGTTTTACACTACCTTTAAACTTATCTTTATGATTATTAAGTATTCTAGCTACACCCATTAAAATTGAAATATGACCGTCATGTCCACAGGCATGCATCTTACCCGATATCTTTGATGAATATTCTACATTTTTTAAATCGTCAATTGGAAGTGCATCCAAATCAGATCTAAGTGCAATTGTTTTTCCTTTCTCTTTCCCGTTTATAATAGCCACAATCCCTGTTCCTGATAAAACTTTATTTTCAATTCCCAAATGATTCAAATAATTTAATATTGTTCTACACGTTTCAAACTCTTCGAATCCCATCTCAGGATGCTTATGAAAATGCCTTCTATGATTTATAATCTCATTTCTTAAGTTTATAGCCTCTTTCAAAAAATCTATATTATTCAACAAAATAACCAACTCCAAAATAAATCTATAAATAAATATTACAATACTAAAATGATTTTATCTATAAAAAATCTAAGTATTTTAAAATCAAAAATACTTAGATTCTATGTAAATAATTTGATTTTTACTAATTATTTATAGCTTGTTGATCTGAATCTCTATAACTTTTCCCATTAAATACCTGTGCAAAAGGACAATCTTCAGCTGGATTTTCTTTATTCACATTATAATAAACACATTCTTTAAAGCATTCTACAATTTCAACCGAAGTTGACAAAAAATAACATTCCATATACCATCACCTCCGAATAAATTATCTAATCTAATAAATTTAATATTTATTTTTATTACACAATTTTTATTTAATAATTACTTTTTTATGTTATACTCTTAAGATAAAAAATGTTAGGAAAGGTTAATGTAAAATGTTTGGATATATATATCCATTTAAAATGGATTTAAAATTAAAACACTATAACACATTTAAAAGCTATTATTGTAGCCTATGTCACACAATTAAAAAAAATTATGGAAATATCCCAAGGATAAGCCTTAATTTCGATATAACTTTTATGGCTATATTCCTTGATAGTTTCTCAATTAAAAAACCAGTTATAGAAAAAAAGGTATGCTTGATTCATCCAATTGAAAAAAAATATATAATGAAAAATATATCTAGCATAGAATACTCAAGTCACATAAATATAATTTTAACACATAATAAAATTGTTGACGATATTAATGATGAAAATAATTTACTTTCAAAAATACTTCTCCCAATTTCCAATAAATATATGCAAAATTTACCAAACTATCTTAATAATATTAAACATAAAATAAATAATCATCTGAAAAATTTAAAAGAACTTGAAAATAAAAATAAAATTTTATCAATAGACGAATATGCACATCCATTTAGCAATCTAATGAAAGAAATATTCAATTTTTATTGTAAATTTAATGATTTCGACAATAAAACCCTAGTACATATAAATAGACTATCTTACAGTCTAGGTAAATGGATATATATAATAGATTCACTAAATGATATAGAAAAAGATCTCAAAACTAGCTCCTTTAATCCCATAATTCATATACATAATATTACAAAAGAAAAAATAAACATAGAAAAATTTAAAAAGTCAATACAAGATAAATATTATTCACTCTTAACTCATGTTAACTACAATTGTCTTGAAAATTTTAAGTATTTGAAATTAAATAAAAACTATGATTTAATTGAAAATATACTACAATTAGGAATGCCTTTTAAAACAGATAAAATCATAAATAACTTTAATTGCAATAATAAAAAGGAAGTGTCTATGAATGTATAAAAAATATTTTGAAATATTAAAATTGCATGAAAATGCATCATTAGATCAAGTAAAATCCTCCTATAAAAACTTAATTAATATATATAATGAACAACTTATTAACAACAGCTCAAACTATGAAGAAATAAATAAAAAAATCTCAGAGTTAAACAGTGCCTACGATTATTTAATGAATAATTTATTTATTAATCCTAATAATCAAAGAATATCACTATCACAAATTAGAGAATTGATAAATTTAAACAAACTAGATGAAGCAAAAAATAAACTTTGGAAAATTGAAGATAGAAATGCAGAATGGAATTATTTAATGGGTCAGATATACTACAAAGAAGGCTGGTATGATAAGAGTAGAAATCACTTTGAAATCGCATATAATTTAGAGCCCAATAACTTCGAATATAGCAATGCTTACAACTCATTTGAAAACATAAACAATCAATTTAGAAAAACCTATTCAAAAAGAGTTACTACAAATCATGGATATGGATGCTGCGATACTTGTTGTACATTATGGTGTATAGATTCATGTTGCGAATGTTGTGGCTGTGATTTTATAACTTGCTGTTAATGAAAAATACACATAAATTAACAAAATCCTCAATAATGACATCTCTTACAGTAATGCTTTTTATATTATGTAGGTTAATATCAACTGCAGATTTAAGCTTATTAACTTTATCCTCATTATTAATTTGCATATCGATAATAAAATTTGGAAGTAAGCATTCATTGTTAATAATGGTATCATCTATAATATCCTCTTTAATATTAGGTATAATTGAATATAGTATTATATATTTTATCTTTTTCGGTTCATATCCCTTAATAAAGTTTTACATAGAAAGATTAAATAATATAAAGCTTGAACTTACACTTAAAATACTATATTTTAACGTAATATTTTTACCCATATTTTTTATGTATTCTAAATTATTTTTTCCTATAAAAATAACACCTTTTATTATGCTAACAGGAATACTCATATTTTCTACTATATTTATAATATACGATTTATTTTTAACAAGAATAATAACATTAATATATTCAAATAACACTATAAGAAAACTGTAGAATGTGATAAATATTTAAACATATACATCCCAAACAAAATCATCATATTCAATAAAGTATAATATATAATATAAATTTCTAATTTTTTAAAATTTATATATCTCTAAATCCTTTACTTTATTCCACCATGATAATAAATATAAAAATCTCTACAAAAAATATAAGACCATCAACAAAAGATGGTCTTATTAAAGGGGGATTAGTGGAGAAAAATATCATCTCCATTTACATTTATATTATTTCAATTTTCAATAAAATTATACATATCTTAAAATAATTTACATACAACCTTTCTCAGAATTTATTTCTTCCATATAAAAATCTATAAATCTATCTATTATATTACCAAATTCAATTCCCAATAAAGGTTTTAAAGAATTTAAAAAGTTAATAATTATTTCATTTTTATTATGAATTTCATCAAATATATTATTCGTTTTATTCTCAACATTAAAATTATTATTAATATCAAAACCATTAGATAATAAAGAAAAAATGTTATTCAAATTATTAATATCTACATTATTAAGTACATCCATAATATTATTCAAATTATTATAAATATCATTAAAATTATTAAATTGAAATTTAGTATTTAAATATGGATTAAAATTATTACCTACATAATTACTATCTATAAGTCTATTATTATAATAATTATTTTCATATTCTGCTCTATCATAGGACTTTTTGCGTTTTGACATATAAATACACCCCTATATATATATTTAGGAGGGCAAAAGGCCCTCCTAATATTTCAATCTATAAAAATTGAACATATATTTTTATAATTATTTCTTAATAATTATATTTCAGTTGAACAACTTCCACATGGTCTATTATGATGTGGTGGATTACATACATTCATACATCTATTATTATTTCTACTACATAAAAGCAAAAATAATAGAATAGTAGATAAATCAAATGAACACCTATTACCATTTATAGAACCCATATTTGCAGTTATTGGTAATTGTTGCGGATAAGGGTAGTAAGGTTGAGCTACCTGATAAGTTGAAACAGGAACTTCCATATATGCTTGTCTAACTTTTTTAGTTTTATATTTTAATCCATTATTAAAACAAGGTACAGAAGTAGGGGTTACATATTGTTGTGTTTGACATTGATTTGGATAACAAACCATATTGCCTAAATTACAGCTTGATGTCTGACCCAAACCAGATAAAAAAAGTAATGGTAATAAACCAGAAAATCCATTATGATGATTTCCAATGTTTGATGAACAGCATCCACAATTATCGTGAATATGATTTCTATGGCCTACTTCACAATTATTGCCAACTTGATTCATAAAATTCATAAAATCCATTATTAATCTCCTCTTAATTTTATAATTTATATAATAATTTTATGTATAAAAATAAAATATGCTACAATAAAAAAAGTATATTATCTAAAAATAATATACTTTTTAATCTATGAAAATATAAAATTTACCAATTCATCTCTATTATAATTTTTCAAAGAGGAGTAAAATAATATATTAGACTTACTAAACTGTCTCTTAAAAATATGCTCATTTTTTTTAATCTGAGAATAGCTTAATTTATCAGATTTAGTGGCTATAATATCTATCTTATAATTCAAACTATTAATCCAATTATACATCGTTACATCACTTTCAAACGGATCATGCCTCGAATCTATTAAAAGTATAACCCTATCTATATACACTCTATTATTAAAATATGATTCTGCTATATACTTCCACGAATCCCTTTCACTTTTAGAAACCTTAGCGTAACCGTATCCAGGTAAATCTACTAAATAGAATGAATTATTTATCAAAAAAAAATTTAAAGTCCTTGTTTTACCTGGAGTAGAACTAACCTTTGCTATCCTTTTACGTTGTAATAACGAATTTATTAAACTAGACTTACCTACATTAGACCTTCCTACAATAGCTATTTCCTTTAATCCATCATTAGGAAAATCTTTACAACTTACTGCTGATTTTATAAATTTACTATCATATATAAACATTCTAAATCCTACTTAACATTTTTATTTAACTAAGCACTTTCTATGTCATTATTACCTTTTCCATCTTTTTTATAAAAAATATCTATTTTTTTATCATCTACACTCCTTTCAGTTACTACAACTTTATCTATATTTTTATCTGAAGGTATATTATACATAACATCAATTAGCAAATCTTCAACTATAGTTCTAAGACCTCTAGCTCCAGTATTCCTACTAATAGCTTTCCTCGATATACATTCGAGCGCTTTCTCTTCAAACTCTAATTCAACCTCATCATATTCAAATAATTTCTTATATTGCTTTACTATAGCATTTTTAGGTTCTTTTAATATTCTAACTAATGCATCCACAGTTAATGCATTTAATGAAACAAGTATAGGTAAACGCCCTATAAACTCAGGTATTAATCCAAACTTCAATAAATCTTCTGGTAATATATTAGCAAATATTTTATCTAATTCCTTATTCTCCTTAGAACTTATATCCGCTCCAAATCCCATAGCTCTAACATTAATTCTTTGCTCTATAATCCTTTCCATACCATCAAAAGCACCACCACAAATAAATAATATATTAGAAGTATTTATTTGTATAAATTCCTGATGCGGATGCTTTCTCCCACCCTGTGGTGGTACAGATGCTACCGTACCTTCCAATATCTTAAGTAGTGCCTGTTGAACACCTTCGCCAGATACATCCCTAGTTATAGAAGGATTTTCAGACTTTCTAGCAATTTTATCTATTTCATCTATATATATTATGCCTTTTTCAGCACGCTCTATATCATAATCCGCATTCTGTATCAATTTCAACAATATATTTTCTACATCTTCTCCAACATATCCAGCTTCAGTTAACGTCGTAGCATCAGCTATAGCAAATGGTACATTCAAAAATTTTGCCAAAGTTTGGGCTATTAAAGTCTTTCCAGAACCAGTTGGTCCTAGTAATAATATATTACTTTTTTGTATCTCAACGCTATTATCTTTTATAAGTGAATTAATTCTCTTATAATGATTATATATAGCTACTGACACTGATCTCTTTGCTTTATCCTGACCTATAATATATTGATCTAAATAATCCTTTATCTCCATAGGTTTAGGTACCTTAGATACCTCAACCTTTTGTTCATCTACACAATCATCTGTTATTATTTCTGAACATAAATTTATACATTCATCACATATATATACCCCAGGACCAGCAATTAACCTCCTCACTTGCTCCTGATTTTTACCACAGAAAGAACATTTTAATTGCTTGCTTTCATCTAATTTCGCCATAACTACACCCCGCAAATAGACTCAATAAATATTATTTCTTCTTACTTATAACATTATCTATTAATCCATATTCCTTAGCTTCATAAGAACTCAAAAAATGATCCCTCTCAACATCTAACTCTATTTGGGATAGTGATTTACCTGTATTTTCACTCAATATTTTATTTAAATCATTCTTCATTCTTAATATTCTTCTTGCATGTATATCTATGTCTGTTGCTTGACCTCTAAACCCACCTAATGGTTGATGTATCATTATCTCACTATTTGGTAATGCAAATCTCTTACCCTTAGCTCCAGAAGATAATAAAAATGCTCCCATAGATGCAGCCATACCTATACAAATTGTGGATACATCTGGCTTTATATATTGCATAGTATCATATATAGCCATACCTGCTGTTATAGACCCTCCAGGGCTATTTATATATAAATGTATATCCTTATCTGTATCTTCACTTTCTAAAAATAATAATTGAGCAACTACTAAACTCGCGGTAACATCATTTACCTCATCTCCTAAAAAGATTATACGTTCTTTTAATAACCTTGAATATATATCGTAAGAGCGTTCACCCTTACTTGTCTGCTCAACAACTATAGGTACTAAAGCCATAAGTCTCCTCCTTTAAAATACACTCTATTTAATACCTCTTTTTTTATTTTGATTTACTAAAAATTCTACAGTCTTTGACATAACTATATCTCTCTTTAAAGAATCCTTATATGATGATAAAAGACTCTCTTTAATAGAACTAATTTTTTCCTCATCATGAGAGTACATCTTAGCTAATTCTAATGCCTTGACATCAAGCTCATCCCCATTTACTGATATATTTTCTTTTTTAGATATCTCTTCTATAACCAAATTAGATAAAACTTGTTTAACTGCCCTATCTCTAAAATTATTTCTTATATCATCCAAACCTATACCATAATATTGACAATATTGTTCTAAAGTTGTGCCTTGGTACTTTACTTTATTCTCAAAATCATGTATAAGTCTATCAATTTCACTTTGTATCATTGGTTCAGGAATATCAACTTGGGAATTACTACACACTTTCTCTATAACAGAATTCTCAAACTCATATTTTTGCTTCGTATCATTATCTTTAATTTTCTTCTCTCTTATGCTATTTTTCAATTCATCTAAAGTACTAAATTCAGAATAAGTTTTTGCAAAATTATCATCCAATTCTTCTAATTCTTTAACTTTTATTTCATTTATATTAACTTCAAATTTAGCCTCTTTACCTTTTAATTTATCAACACCATAGTCAATTGGAAACACAACATTTACATCTACCTTATCACCCTTAGATTTACCAATAAGCTGATCTTCAAAATTATCTATAAAACTATTTGACCCTATCACCAAATTATAATCCTTAGCTGCTCCACCATCAAACGGTTCATTATCTATAAATCCCTTAAAATCTATTACAACTATATCACCATTCTCTATAGTCCCATCTTTTAAAATTAAGCGTGCATTTTTTTCTCTTAAATTTTGCAATTCTTGTTCAATATCATTATCATTTACTTCATACCTAACTTCCTCTACATCTAAATACTTATACTCTCCAAGTACTACATTCGGTTTAACATATACAGTTGCTTTATATTCAAAGTCTTCTCCCCCTTTACAATTTATAATATCTATACTAGGATAATCTACAACTTCAACCTTATGATCTTCAACAGCATTTTTATAAGTTCTCTCTATCAAAATATTTGCAGCATCATTATAAAGCGCCTCGACTCCAATCATTTTCCTGAATATTTCAAACGGAATTTTACCTTTTCTAAATCCTGGTATATTATATTTAGAAACATTTTTCTTAAAAGACATCTGTATAGCATCAGAAAATTCTTTCTTATCTATCTTAATAATAAATTCTACCCTACTATTTTCAAGATTATTTAACTGAACGTTCATTACAAAACTCCTCCCGATTAACCAATACTTCTGAAAAATATATAAACCAATAAATTATTAAAACCAATATAAAATTCTTAATTAAGAACAAAAGAAAATGTTAATAACTTCATTTCATTATTTATATTAACTTTAATCCCCTGCTCTGTCAACTCTCCAAACTCAATATTTTCACCCGCTATACTCGTCATAAAATGCTTTATATCCTGAGTGTCACTCACATCTGTTCTCCATATATACTCTTCATTTTTACCAAACCATGGTAGATTACTAATGTATACTACAGTATTATTATCTAAAAATCTGGCTCCCTTGTACCAAGAATATCCCTCATATGTATTCTTTATATCTTCCTTATAAAATCTACTTCTAGCCGAATTAGAATAAAAAAATTCTGGATCTAACTTAAATGTATTAAATGATTCATCAATCATATATGTATCTTGAGTAATATTATTTTCTATTAAAATCTTTAGATTATCTGGGGATATATCAAAACTATACTTAAAATCTAAACTATCTTCTAATCCAAAATACTGAACATTATTGTCATCCTTTGTATATAAAATATTTATTTCATCATTTCCTAAAACAACATTATGTATTAATTTATCACTTTCACTATTATAAATATTTTCTTCCAAGGGAGTATGAGTTTCTTCATTAATGTTGCTTACATCATTTATATTATAATTATCAGATTCTGCTTCACTAATATTAACAATTTCCTTAGATATAATTGAGTAATATCTATCTCTTACATAATTATTTACCTCAGAAAAATTAACCATATATAATACAACCATAACCAAAATAGTTAAAATTATTATTAATATAAAAAAGCGCTTTTTCCTTATTCTCCTTTCATACTCCCTACTAAAAATATTAGTTCTCCTCATTCTTCCCTCCAATATTCTACAATGAAATATCTAATAAATAATACAAAATTTAAATTATATTTAAATTATAACCATTTTCCCATACTTATACATATTTTTTAATTTAATTATAATAAAAAGGATGCTAAATTAATAGCATCCTTTTTAAATTTCTATCTAGATAAGAAATTAAATGGGTCTAAACTAACTCCATCTTTTCTAATCTCAAAATGTAAATGAGCCCCCGTACTCATACCAGTAGAACCCATATAACCAATTCTAACTCCTTGATCAACTACTTGTCCCTCAGATACTGCAACTCTAGACATATGAGCATAAAACGTTTGATATCCTCCACCATGATTTAAAATAACAACATTACCATAAACATTATTATACCAACCAGCAAATACAACCTCCCCAGCTCTGCTTGCAATTATCGTATCTCCAATTTTACCTCCAAAATCAGTACCTGTATGAAGCGATTTTGTACCTCTTATTGGATGAACCCTCCAACCATATTCAGATGTAACTGGTCCTGTAGAAGGTCTTAAGTATCCACTTGGACTTACTTCATTACTACCACCAACTAAACCTGAATTATTTATCGAATTTAAATAATCTGTTAACTGCTGTTGTAATTGTTCATTATCTTGCTGAATATTTATAAGTTCCTCCCTTTTTCTTTTAGAATCCTCATCTAAAGCATCATATCTTTCTTGATACTCTCTTTCTAAATCCCTAACAACTTGCAATTCTGCATCTAACTCATTTTTCTTTACAATTAACTCATTTTTAGAGTTCTCTATCTCTTGTATCTGATTCTCTAAATCCTTTCTATATAGAGCTAAACTCTGAACCTCTTTTTCTAAATTTTCCTTGTCTCTATTTATGTTATCCTTAATTTGCTTTATATTTTCAATTAACTTCCTATCGCTCTCAGTTATTTTAGACATACTATGAACGGTATCCAATACATCCTGTAAATCCTTATTCATATCAAATACCATTGAAAAAAACAAATCTAATCCTAATGAATTATTTTGAGAATATTTATAAAATTCTTTTATTCTATCAGCAAGTATAGCCTCTAATTTTACTAATTCAGCCTGATTATTTTCAATTTCCTTATTAAGTTTTTCTATATTTTCTTCCATAGTAATCATCTGCTTTTCAATACCGTCTATTAATAAAGCTTTATCATCTATATTCTTTTGATGTAATTCTATATTTTCCAAATATTCATTAATAACGCCATTTCTTTGGTCTATCTCACTCTTAATTTTAGATAATTCATCGTCAATAGCATCTATTTCTTCATTTATACTATATATTTCGTTTTGCACATTATCAATTTTTTCATTATTCTGCTGTATTTGTTGTTCTAATGAATCTTTAACACTTGCCATAGCATCACTATTTACTACAAAAATAAATACAATTATTAAAAACACTGATAACCTAAGTGTCTTATTTTTATTCACCAAACTATCCTCCTAAAATTCAAACCACAACTATAAAAAATAATAGGTTTTATTGCTTAATTAAAATATACACTCAGATTATAACATATTTATCTTATCATATCTATACCTATTATTCCTGTTGATATATTCCCTAATATCTCCAAATATATCTTAAGAAACATATTTTAAAATATTAATCAATTTTAATGATTACATAATCTTTAAAATTATATGGATAATCTATGTCTAAATACCACTATATTTCAGGATTATATTTAAAATATAAGTTAATACTAATATTGTCCTGTTAATTAATTATTTACAGGATATTAAAAAGTTTTAATTTTTAGGAGGATTTAAACATGGGTAAATTAGTTCCAGATGCTAAAAATGGATTAGAACAATTTAAAAGCCAAGTTGCCAATGAAATGGGTGTACCTTTCACTGATTATAATGGTAATTTAACTTCTAAACAATGTGGATCTGTCGGTGGAGAAATGGTAAAAAGAATGGTTGAACAATATGAAAATGGATTAAAATAATTATACGAGAGATATGGATTACCATATCTCTTATTTCTACATATAAATAAATATCTAAAATAAAAAGACTCCTTTTATGGAGTCTTTAAGCAACTTCATACATAATTTTAGCTATTTTCTTCATTATTTGAGATTTAGTTTTCCTTCCTTTCTTAATAAACTTACTCGTATTTTTACCTATTTTATTTTTAAGTTTTTTACTAGATTGTGGAACTATCACCGAAATCATAACACCAATTAAAGCACCAGCTGTAGTACCTAAAACGATACCTTTCATAATTAAACCTCCATAATAAGCCATATAATTTCCTTATAGACTTATTATTTGTTCAATCATAATTTTTATTCCTAATTTAAAATCTAACAAATTTTTCAAACACACTATATAACTTATCTATATTATTCATACCTAACATCGAATTTAATAAATCAAATGAATCCATTAAAAAATTAAGCGTATCCTCATCACCATCAAAATGATAATTTAATATTTCCCTATCAACAGATACAAATATTTTATTTAAAGTAAATACTAATAATAAACCATTATCTATCTTATCTAAAATACTAAACTTATTATTTATAAAATCTATGGGACTCAATAAATAAAATATTGTAAATCCTATCAATATCTTAGTACTATTTCTAACCCTATTATCCCTTAATAATCTGTAACAAAGTACACCTATATCTGACATTATAAATACAATCTTACCCAAAATTATTTTATTTGTTTGTTTGAATTTTCCATTGTATAACCTATTTCTAAATCTAGAATATTCTAAAAAATAACCCTTATCATTCTTACAAAATCCTGTAAAATTATTACTGCAAAACTTCCTATATTCTTCATCATTTTCCATATTTTTAACATTATCTATTATATTCTCATTAATATCTGAAACATTATGTTCTATATTATTTTCAACATTTTGAATCTCCATCTCACATCCTTGAGATGGAGATTTTTTATTACTATTTATAAGTTCGATCATATCAATATCGACATTCCCAAAAGTAACATTAATACTTTCCTCAGTTATTTGTATATCCTTTATATCTACTTCTAAAAAATTCAGATTAAATTCTTTAAATACCTTCCTTAAATCTATCTTTATTTGTTTACCATCACAGCTAATACCCTTAATATTTAACTTATTAATAACCATTTTTAATATGAAATTTACAGTAAAAACATTAATAGGTATACTTATCGCCTTGAGTTTTTTTATGGCAATTGATAAAATCCCATCCTCTATTCTATGAAATTTAAGCCCTATAGAAATAGTACCAAATGATTTATATTTAATTTTATTTATCAAAATCATATCATCATGTAATCGAATGTCTGAAATATTAATACCATCTATTTTAAGAAAATCATCTATAAATGATTGGATATTATCAGCTTTTAACTTAACTCCAACTTGTAATAAATTCAAAATATCACTCCTCAAAATCAACTAGTTAACATTAATAATATAAAATTCTATTAAAAATAATTTTAAGCAAACCTTAAAGTCTATCAAAATAATACAAGACTGCTCAACTTATTAAGGTTAATAAATCAATATACTATATAATACCGATTACTATTTATTATTTCTTAAACATTTAGTATCTAAAACAAACATTACAAATATACCAATTAAATATGAAACTAAAAACTGCAAAATACTATAAAAATCTACCATATAACTTATAAAAAAACCTATAAACATCAAAGATATATATATATATCTATCTATCTTAAATATAAATCTCCTAAATCTATAACAAAAATATATACACATTCCAATCAAAGATGAAACTATGGTAAATGATCCCAAGTAATACTGGTCTGGATACACAAAAATTGAGATTAAATTAAAAGATATAATTGATAGTACATAAATAAAAACTATCACATTCCTTTTTATATATCTTTCCATAAAAAATCCACAAAATAATAATACAAATATTGTATTTACTAAGTCCCACAAACTTCTATGTATAAAAATGTTAGTTATAACTCCAAAATAATTTCCATTTATAATATCATATCCTGTATATACACTAAATAAATTAAGCGAACTCAAATCTACATCAACAAAATTATTTTTACCATATACTAATAAAACATAAAATAATACATAAAAAATTATACTTCCTATCATAAGCCATGGAAATGCTTCGTTATTAGTAAAAACTGGTCTTTTCTTAATTAAATTCTTAACAATATCATCTTTATCTATCTTTATAGTATCAATATCTAAATTATAATTTTCATTTTCCATACAAATTATTCCTCATGCTACTTAATTTTATAGTAAATTACTTCTTAATCAAATCAATCCCTCTCATAAATATCAAACCAAATATAAATGAAGCTAAACTTCCAATGTTATCTATATTGTTACTCAAAAATATACTATTTAATAAATTTAATACTATAAATAAAAATATAAATACAAAAAATAACTTATTTACTTTTGATTTATATTTGAACGCTAAAACAAATAATGCCCCTATCAAAGTATAATTTATTACATATAGTCCAACTCCAAATACTTTTGAAAAATTTAATAAATAACTTGAAAAATTACCGAAAAATATACCAAGTATTATAAGAATCAAATATTTAATTTTACTAGTATTTTTTTCAACTATACTACCTGTAAAAAATAATGTTATAATCCCAACTAATAATTGCAAAAAATTTTTATGTAAAAATGGTGATATAAATATCCTCATATACTCGCCACTTTGTATATATGGATCCATTTTACCTCCTGCCCAAAGTAACACTTCATCACGAATTGACACTATATCACCATTTATATTACCCATAATAAAGTAAACTATAATGCTAATCAAAATAATAAACATTGTCAAGTGGTTACTCTTTCCCTTAGACATAAACCTAGAATATGGTTTTTCAATTACGTTTCTTAAAATATTTAAAAAACCTACACTATGTACATTAAAACACTCTATTTCCCCAGATTTTTGATCAATAAAAATTGCTTCCTCATAGAGCTCACTCTGGAAATATGCGTCTCTAACATTAGATAAATCACCAACTATAAATATATTTATTATATTATACTTAATACCCTTAGAACTAAAATAACTATCTATACACCTATTCATACTTATATACGAATTTAAAGATGCAAAGGCTATACATAATACATAATCCTTCACCTCTTTTACATATAGATAGATCTCTCTATTATGTGCTTCAGAATATATAGATAATTTATTTAAATTAATCTCATTTTCAAAAGAAGAGATTAAAATATTCTTTATGTTTCGAACTCTTTTCATAAATAATCACCTAAAAATAAGCTACCTATAACTTAAAGTTAACTACTTAAGTTATAGGTAGCTATAATAGCATATTCTATACTAATTTATACTTTATTACAATAAATTTTAACTATCTTTTTCATAAACAAATCCATTAAATTATCAATCTTAAATTGTATATTTTCTCTAATATCATTATCCATTTCCATTATAAAAGTAGGATAATATTCATCGTCTTTTGGATAAGAAATTACACCTATATTCTCAAATTCATCATACGGAAATTTAGATATTATATCTTCAAACTCATAATCACTATACTCTTGTTTTAGTTCCAAAACTAAAAATATTTTATTATCCTCACGATAAAATTCTATTATATTATCAAAACAATTTTCTATATAAATCCTAAATTCATCATTAAATAAATTATCTCTCCCCTTATCTATAAGTAATAAACTCTCAAATACCATAAATACCTCTACCTTAATCCATCATAAATTGAACTTAATAATTCTTCATATTCAGTAAAATAATCTCCTTGACTCTCTAGATTATTAACAACTTTATATGTAATATTTGTTTCATTAGATACAGTCTCAAGTTCTTTATTAGACTCATATTTATCCCCTATAATAAGTTTCACATTCTTTTGTTTAACTATATCTATTATATCTTGTAAATTTTTAGGATTTACTTCACCATGATTATTCACATCATATAAACTACTATTTACTAATCCAAAATCTCTTGCTAAATACCCATAAGATGCATGATTACTTACAAATTCTTTATTAGTTACAAGTTTAAAATCATTTATATATGAATTATATATATCATCAATTCTTTTGCTAAAACTCGTAAAATTATTGGTATAAAAATCTTTATTATTAGGATCAAGTAAAATAAGACTATCTAATACAACTTTACCCATAGTCTTGTATTCATTTATACTCAACCATACATGCGGATCATATTCCCCATGATCATAATTATGTGAATCATGATCATTATGATGTTCATCTTCCAAACTTATTAAATTTGCATCTTTAGTCGTTTGTACAAATTTATTTTTATCATCACTCAATTCTAAAATCTTATCATCAATACCTAATCCATTATAAAAAACCATATCTGAATCCTGAACATTTTTAATATCTTGAGGAGTAAATTCAAAATTATGAGAATCTCCACTAAATGAAATATTATATACACTAACCTTATCTTGAGCTATGTATTTAATAAGATTATAATTAGGATTTAAACTTGTAACAACACTTATACCTTCTTTTTCAATTTGGCTTGTACAAGATACAAATAATAAAATACCTAGTCCCAAAATAATGTTCTTCATTTTACCCATATAACAATTAAACCCCTATAACTTAATATATTTTTATTGCAAACGAATCGCATTAAGTTTATAATACATATAAAAATATTAAGTGTCAATAATATAGATGAGGTTTTTTATGTTAAATATTGCAGGTGTAAATGATTTTATGATTAATAAAAATATTTCTTCAGATCAAATTATAAATATTGAAAACTTAACCTTCAGTTATGATAACTCAAAATATATTTTCAAAGGTGCAAATCTATCTATAAATAGAGGAGATTTTGCATGCATAATAGGAAAAAATGGATGCGGTAAAAGTACCCTGCTTAGACTCATGCTAAATCTAATAAAAAATAAAAATTTTAATATAAACATAGAAACCAAAAATGTATCCTATATTCCTCAAATATTTAACTTTAACAAAGATTTTCCTATAACTGTCAAAGAATTTTTAAAATATAATGCTAAAGAATTGAATGTACCATTTTCTCATGTCACTAACTTATGTAAAAAATACGATTTAATAGATAATCTAAACTCATTAATTGGAAAACTATCTGGCGGTCAATTGCAAAAACTAATGCTAATAAGATCACTTCTTAAAAAAACAGATTTATTAATAGTAGATGAGCCTACAAACAACTTAGATGAAAACAGTAAATCTATGATATATGATAATTTAAAAGAATTAAATGTATCTAGCAATATAACGATTGTTGTAGTTGAACATAATAAGGATTTTTCAAATAGTTACGCTAACAAAGTATTTTTGGTTAAAGAGGGTTCAATATATCGTGTTTAAATATGAATTTATACGAAATGCATTTATTGCAGGATTCTTTATATCCATAATATGTCCATTTATAGGAAATTTTATCGTTCTTAAGAGATACTCATATATAAGTGATACACTATCCCATGCTTCTTTCGCTGGCGTTGCATTATCGTACATACTAGGCATTAATTCATTACTTGTATCAATAGGATACACTATAATTTGTGCTATTCTCATTGAATACCTAAGAAACTATTATAAGAATTTTTCAGAAATATCCCTCTCTATAATTCTAACTTTAAGTTTAGGCATAGCTATAATCATATCGAGTAGTAGTCTTGTCAACATAAATATAGAAAGCATTATATTCGGAAGTATACTAACGCTAAATAAAAAAGACTTAATGTTTATAATATGTACAAGCTTAATTGTATTAATAACATTAATAATTCACTACAAGAAATTTACCTTAATAATACTAGATGAAGATTTCTCTCGAATATCTAAATTTAACACGTCATTTTATAATATTTTATTTTCCATATTGCTAAGCTTAACAATATCTGCATCCATAAAAGTCGTTGGGTTACTTGTAGTATCATCAATTATGATTATACCTGTGGCAGCAGCATTTAGATTTAAAAAAGGATTCTCCAAGACAATATTAATTTCAATTATTTTAGGAATTATGTGCGTTATTTTAGGGCTTTTTTTATCCTATCATCTAAATACAGCGCCCGGTGGTACAATAGCTCTCACTTCCATAACAATTTTAATAATTTGTCTTATAATAACAAAAAACAAGAACTAATATTAGCTCTTGTTTTTTTTACATTCGTCACATATACCAGCTATATCTATACTATGCTTTGTCAAAGTAAACCCGGTATTATTCTCTATGTATTGCCTTAAAATATTAAATGGACACGTTATCTGTACGATTTTATTACAAAAACTACACTTTATCTCGTGTACATGAGATCTTATAGAAAGCCTATATCCACTCACTCTATCATTACCAATAACCTTATCCAATATCCTTTTTTCAGAAAATGTTTCACATGTTCTATATATAGTAGATAAATTTATGGCAAAACCTCTATCCCTGCATACATCATAAATTTCAGATACATTTAAAATCCTATCGGCATTCTCAAATATGCTTAAAACAACACTTCTAGATTTTGTCACCTTTAATCCTACCTTATTTAAAATATCTATATATTCCATAAACAACTACCTCTAGATCATTAGACTTACAATTTTAAATTCTTACTAATCATTTTATAAATTATAACATATTTATTGTATTTTACTCTACATTCTTAATAAATACCATTTTAATTTCCTGTTGAATAAATATACCTTAAATCTAAAAAAAGATCATTTTAAGACCAAATAATATAAGCAAAACTCCTCCCAAAAAATCAGCATACTTTGTTATAATTTTTATCTTCTTTAAATGCATAGATAAAACCACTGCAAACATTGATAAAATTAATGTTACAATTCCAACCAAAAGTGTATTTAAAAATATTAAACTTAAATTATGTAAATTATACGCTGTAAATCCAACAACTAATGCGTCTATACTAACAGATATACCAAGAGTTATATATAAATTATTAAATAATTTTTTATCTTCATAATCATCCTCATCACAATGCGACATAGCCTCTTTGAACATTAGTATTCCTACAATTAAAATTACAATTCCACCAAATAACTTAGGAATCGCTAAAATATATGAATTTACTAATTCTCCACAAACTCCTCCCATAAAGGAAAATAAAAATTGAAAAAATCCAAAACTCAAGCAAAATAACATAAGTTGTTTGAATTTATATTTATTAGAAAACCCTAAACTTAATGCTACGCCAAAAGCATCTAAAGCTAGTGCTATTGGAATCAATAAAATTTCCACTTTATACCTCCAAAATTCTATAAATTACATAATATTTATATAGGAAAATGTATTAAAAGCTGCACCAATAACTCCAGCATCATTTTTGAGTCCAGCCTGTTTTATTATAGTACCATTCTTATAAACATTAAGTACATATTTCTTAAACCTATTATTTATTTCATTAAAAAATAAATCTCCTTGTTCTGATATACCGCCACCAACTATTACAAGTCCAATATCTAAAATATGAACTAAATTTGCTATACCATATGCTATGTAATCTAAAAATCTATTATAAACTGAACTGGCTATACTATCCCCCCTATAACACAAATCAACTATGTACTCACCCGTATAATTATCTTTACATATCATATTATTTTTAATCAATTCTTCCTTATACATCTTAATTAAAGCAGATGTAGAGGCATATCTTTCATAACATCCATTCAAACCACAAGTACATTTATCTCCATTTGGAAAAATAATAAAATGTCCTATCTCACCTGCTGAATAATTATTACCTCTATGCAATTTATTATCTATTATAATAGCACCACCAACTCCAGTTCCCAATGTCATACATAAAAAGTTTTTAGCATCTTTAGCACTTCCGAGCCACATTTCCCCAATAGCTGCTGAATTAACATCGTTATCTGCAAACACATCTAAATTAAATTTCTTTGCTAAAATATCTCTAAAATTAGTCCCAATATATCCTGGTATATTATCTGTTGCATATATTACTTCACATTTATCAACATCTACTTGACCTGCTGTGGATACTCCTACACAAATGATGTTAAATTTTAATTTTAATTTTTCAAATATATCAATTAATGCAGCAGGTATAGTCTCTCGTGCTGGATATCCAGGCGTATTAATCTTATCTTTTTCATGGATTACTCCTTCATTATCAATAATAGCATATTTTATAAATGTTCCACCTATATCAAATGATAAACAATATTTCAAATCCATAACTTTACTACCTCCAATTTAATTATTTTTATAGTATAATCTCTAAGAATTTTTTAGTAAATAATAAAATGGATATTCACTTATTTCTAGAATATCCATAAATTTTTATTTTTATATTTAATTATTTTTTCGATTAAATAAACTAACTACAAACCCAACTCCTACAGTCACAACTATAGTTATAAGCGAATATGCCCATATAGATACTTCAATATTTAAATTCATATATTTGAGTGAAAGTACAATTATTGTTGCAGTAATAAATCCCAAATAAGCAGATATTTTCGTTGCATTTTTACATATAACTCCAAGTACAAATATTCCCGCTAAAACCCCAAGAACAGCTCCAACAAATCCATTAAACCATTCATATGCCGAATTAATTTCACTTGTTGCAAGAATCATCGCAACGATTACAGAAACAACTCCAACCAATAGCGAAACTAATTGAGCAATTTTAGTTTGAGCTTTAAAACTAAGACCCTTAGTTATATAATTTTGTATATCTAATGTCCAGCTCGTTGCAACTGAGTTTAATCCTGTGGATAAAGTAGACTGAGATGCTGCATATATCGCGGCTAACAGTAATCCTGTTATACCTACCGGTAGCTGATATGCTATAAAAGACGCATAAATTTGATCTTGAGCAACATCTACTAAGAGGTTTGGATTCTGTCTATAAAATACAAATAATGCTGTACCTATTAAATAAAATAACGTTGCAACACCAATAGACAATATTCCATTTGCATATGTCATTTTATTCAATTTCTTTATATCTGTTGTAGTTGTAAATCTTTGAACAACATCTTGGCTAGATATATAAGAAGAAAATGTATTTAATCCTCCTCCAACAACGAGCATAAATATACTAGTTTTAAGCAAATTTGGATCAAATAATACATCATTGCTCGATAAAAACTTCTGTTCATTAAACAATGCATTTACTACATCTCCAAAACCATCATTAAGTTTAAATAATATAAAAATTAGTGTTCCAATAACACCAAGAATTAAAACTACACCTTGTATAAAATCAGTCCATAAAACAGACTTTATACCTCCAGCATAAGAATATATAATCGCAATAGCACCCATGAGAATTATAAATATATTTACATTTATATTAGATAACCTAGATAAAACCATGGATGGTAAATACATTATTATAGACATTCTACCAATTTGATAAATGATAAATATAATAGCTCCTATGACACGAAGTCCTTTGCTTTTATATCTTATCTCTAAATAGTGATATGCTGTATCTATCTTAAGCTTACTAAATACTGGCAAAAAAAACTTTATTGTAAGCGGTATTGCTATAAGAACTCCAAGCTGTGCAAACCACAAAGACCAAGTTCCACTATAAGAATTACCAACTAATGATAAAAATGATATAGGACTTAAAAGTGTAGCAAATATAGATACCGACGCAACCCACCAAGGTATTGTTCCATCACCCTTAAAAAATTCTTTTCCATCCATATCCTTTTTTGAAAAATAAAGCCCAATAAATAAAACTGCTACGAGGTAAACAATTAGAACTCCAAGATCTATTAAAGTAAATCCCATAATAAATTACCATCCATAACTAAAAGTACTTATTAAATATTTCTTTTGCTATTTTTTTCATTTCCTCGCTTGCTTCTCTAAAAGGTCTCTTGCAATAACCAGCATTTACTCCAAATTCTTCTAATATCAATTTAATTGTTTGATATAATCCATTATCCAATATTTCTGTAATTAAATTATTTGTAAGAGTTTGTAATCCCCTTGCTTCTTTTATTTTCCCTTCACTAACTAGTTCAAATATCTCTTTTGCTCTTCTACCATTTACATTAAATGTAGAGCCTATAGCTCCATCTACACCAACTGATGCAGCAGGCAAAAGCATCTCATCAAATCCTGAATAAACTAGCTTATCTGGAAAAGCACATATTATCCTCTCAAGTAAATAAAAATCTGGATTTGTAAATTTAACTCCTATTATTTTAGGATTTTTAAATAATTCTCTAAAGTTATCAAGTCCCATATTAACCCCTGTAAGGTATGGTATGGAATATATTATCATACTATTTTGAGTTTCCTTTATTATAGTATCATAATAATCCTTTATCTCTTCAAATGTAAACTTATAATAAAATGGTGTCACAGCACTCAAAGAATCATATCCTAGTTCAGTTGCATAATTTCCAAGCTCAACACTTTCTTTTAAATTTATTGAACCCACCTGAGCAATCAATTTAACATCGTCTTTAGCTTCATCTTTTACAATCTCAAAAATCTTCTTTTTCTCATCTGTTGACAACATAAAGTTCTCACCAGTACTACCATTAACATAAATTCCATCAACTTTAACATAGTCTATATTGTGCCTAATAAGTTCTCTTATACCTCTTTCATTTATATTTCCCTCTTTATCAAAAGAAGTTAAGAGTGCTGAATAAATACCTTTCATAAATAAAACCTCCTTAATAAAACGTTTTCATATAATATATAAAAACCCTATAAATTATTAAACAAATTAAAAATTCCTTCTATCTACCTTTTATAATATCAATAAATTTCTTAGCTATCAATTGTGGTCTTGTTATTGCTGATCCAACTACTGCAGAATATACACCAATATCATACACACTCTTCAAATCTTCTGGAGTGTTTATTCTTCCTTCAGCAATAACAGGTATCCTCAAATCTTTAACTAGTCTTTTCATTAGCTCAAAATCTGGTTCATCAATTCTTTGTGTATAAGAAGTATATCCAGATAATGTCGTGGATACACAATCACATCCAAGTTCCTCAGCTATAACCCCCTCTTCGTAATTCGAAATATCTGCCATAACCAAAATATTCTCTTCTTTTATGTGTAAAATTAAATCTTTAAGTTTTTCATCATTCGGTCTTGATCTACGCGTAGCATCTAACGCAATCATTTCACATCCAGAACTTAAAAGTTCATTTACCTCTTTTATTGTTGGTGTTATATACACATCTGAATCCTCGTAATCTCTCTTTATAATACCAATTACTGGTAAATTAGTTGCTCTTTTAATCTCTATTATATCAGACACTCCTTGTGCTCTTATGGCTACTGCCCCTGCCTCTTTTGCTGCGAGTGCCATCCTTCCCATGATAAACGGACTATGTAATGGCTCATCATATAATGCCTGACAAGATATCACAAGTCCATCTTTTATCTTATTTAACATAAATTTTCCATCCCCCTTCTTCAAAATTGCGTATAAACATTTTTCCTGGTATAATTAAACATCGATATAGAAATATAATAACAGAAAATATAATTTTTACGCAATGTATATTTAAAATTATATGTAAGTTTATTATAATCTAATTTATTAAAATTTATGTAATTGTAGGTGAAACCATGCTTGTAATAAGTACTAAAAATCTTTATAAAAGTTATGGTGTTAAAGAAGTACTTTCAAATGTATCTTTCAATATTAATGAAGGAGACAAAGTTGGATTAATTGGCCAAAATGGTGGAGGTAAGTCAACTCTCCTAAAAATATTAACAAAAGAAATATCCAATGATTCTGGGGAAATATTTATAAATAAACATAAAACCATTGGATATTTAAATCAAAATTCTAAATTAAATCCCAATTTATCCATATATGAAAATGCCTTAGATGTATTTAATAATCTTATAAAAATGGAAAACAGATTACATGAGCTAGAATTACTTCTTCAAAAAAGTCAAGATGAAAATTTGATACTAGAATACACTGATCTTATGGCAAAATTTAATGATAATGGCGGTTATACATATAAAACTGAAACAATAAAAATCTTAAATTACTTAAAATTTGATAATGAAAAAATGCATAGATCCTCAAAACATTTAAGCGGTGGGGAAAAAAAGAGACTTGATTTAGCTAAACTATTATTAAAAAAACCCGATATACTCCTTCTCGACGAACCAACTAATCACTTAGATCTCGATTCTATTGAATGGTTTGAAAATTACCTAAAAAATTACAAGGGCACAATTGTAGTTGTATCTCATGATAGATATTTCTTAGATAAAATAGTAACCCATATTTTTGAACTCGAAAATAAAAATATACTTACATTTAACTCAAACTACACAAAATTTATAAATCTTAAAAAAAACTATGTTGACACTCTACTACACAAATATAATGTCCAGCAAAAATTTGTTAATAGAGAACTTGAAATCATTAAAAACTATAGAGCGTGTTATAGTAAAAAGAGAATCAAAGCAGCTGATAGTAGAGAAAAACGATTAAACAAAATTGATCTGATAGATAAACCTGAATCAATAAACAAGATACGTGATATAAAATTCGAATTTTTTGAAAAAACAGGAAATGATATTTTACTAGTAAAAAATCTAACAAAATATTATGGAGATAAGAAAATATTTGAAAATATAAACCTATGTGTCACAAAAAATCAAAAAATAGCTATCATAGGAGAAAACGGAATAGGCAAAACTACTTTTTTTAAAATACTTTGTAAGAAAATACCTCCAAGCTCAGGGGAAATAATTTATGGAAGTGGGCTAAATATTACATATTATGATCAAGAACAATCAGATTTAAATAAAAATAAAACCATATTTGAAGAAATAAGAGATTCATTCCCTCATATAACAACACAAGTTATAAGACGCCATTTATCAAATTTTCTATTTAAAAATGATGATATACATAAAGAAATTTCTCTTTTAAGTGGTGGAGAAAAATGTAGATTAAACCTTTTAAAAATAATATTATCTAATTCAAATGTACTCTTTATGGATGAACCAACAAATCATTTAGATATATACACAAGAGAAATACTAGAAGATGCTATAATTAACTTTGAGGGAACTTGCCTTATAATATCCCATGATAGATATTTCTTAAACAAGATTTCAAATATAATATATGAATTTAAAAATAATTCCCTTATAGAATACTTAGGAAATTATGATTATTATATATCACGACAAAATTTATTAACTAAAGAAGATTCTATTAAATTAGTAGAAGATACTGTTAATTCAAGATATGGTAAAACAAAATCAAAAAACAAAAATAAAATTCATCAAAAGAACAAAAAAGGGAAAGAGGTGATAAAAAAATTATCCAAAATTGAAAGTGAAATTAATAAAATTGAAGAAAATATCTCTATACTTCAAGAAAGTTTGTCACTTGAAGAAATCTACTCTAATTATGAAAAATTAAGTGAAGTAAATAAAGAAATAACATCTCTCAAAAACAACTTATCTTCTCTATACGAGGAATGGGAAAACTTAATTTAAAAAATTTAAAAGCATAGTACAATATTTGCACTATGCTTTTTCTCTATTCATTCAAAACTAAATCAATTTCTTGATTAGATCCATTTCTATAAACAACAACTTTAATAGTATCACCAACATTATGATTAGCTTTTACACTATTAATATCATCAAATGTCTTAACATCATTCCCACCAAATTTTAAAATAACATCTCCTGATTTTATACCAGCTTTCTCAGCATTTGAAAAACTCTCAACTTCTACTACATATATACCCTCAGGTAAATTCAAGTTGCTAGACATACTCTGATCAATAACTCTACCCCTAATTCCAATTCTTAAAATAGGCTTAGATAATTCATCTAATTTTTGTTTAGCTTGATTTATAGGTATAGCAAAACCTATTCCTTCAACACTTGTTGTTCCAGTATTATCATATTTTGCTGTATTTATTCCTATAACCTCACCTCTTGAATTTATAAGAGGTCCTCCACTATTTCCAGGGTTTATCGCTGTATCAGTTTGAAGTAATTTTAAAGTTTTGCCATTAATTGGAACATCTCTATCAAGAGCACTCACTATACCTTTAGTTGTCGTTCCTATAAATTCTTTTCCAAGTGGCGATCCTATAGCAACAACAGACTCACCAACTAATAATTCATCTGAATCTCCAAGAGAAACGGTAGCTGGTACTGTAACCGTAGAATCTGTAAGTTTAATTAATGCAATATCATTTAATTCATTGTAATTTATGACTTTACCATCAGTTTCAGTACCATCATAGAATATTATTTTTACGGTCTGAGCTCCCTCTACAACATGATAGTTGGTCAAAATATGTCCTTCTTCATTTATAATGAATCCAGATCCTATCCCTTCTTGTTGCTGAAGTCCAAAAAATCCTCTATCAACAATCGATTTTGTACTAACACCTACTACTGCTGGACCAACTCTATTTACAATTTCTGTTACAGTTAACGCATCCTTCTCATCTTCAAAATATGTAGGACCGACATATTGAGTTTTATATCCTCCTATTTGACTATAAAGTGGTGTTCCCTGGAAAAAAGAAAAATTAGGAGCTATATATAAAGTGAACAAACTACCTAATATAGAACTACATAAAACACATATGATAACTATTAAAATAACAAACTTACCACTAAAACCACTTCCCCTCTTCCTATTATTAGCTAATACTATCTTGTTACTTACCTCAGGAATAGTATCTCTATTATTCTGCGAAACAGTACTATACTCCCTCTCATCAAAATTATTATCCATATTTAACTCCTCTTTCATTAATTCTTAATTATACTCTACTAATCTTGAGTTCATATTTTTAATTAAGTTTTTTAAATAATCTGAATGATTGTATGTAAAATCATCAATTGTCTCAAAATATATTATCTCTAAATTACTAAAATGACTCTTAAGCATTCGTTCATATTCGCTGTTCCTGTTACTCTCCGATTCTATAACTATCACAGGCAAATCATATGTTCCAAATTTAGATAAATCTATATTTGATAAATACTTATCCCTAATCTTAACCTCATTATAAACCGTATTATAGTAATCCCTACTCATCATTCTGCTTAAATAATTATCTAGATTTCTCGATACAGCTGATTCTCTATATAAATCTATAAATCTATTATCCAAACAAGAAAACTTATCTAATAACTTTGGAATATTAAGCGTTGCGATTAACTTAAAGTACATACCAAGTACTTCATTCTTAATTTTTTCAGAATTGTTAATCCCACTATGATTAAATATAGTGGGATTGATAAATATAACTCCTCCTACCTTATCCTTATATTTATCCAAATACTCCATGTGTATAAGAGAACCATATCCTTCGCTAACAAGTATCTGTTTTCCATCATATCCCGTATTAATTATAAGATTATTTAATACATCAACCTGTGTATCTACAGATGTTTTATCTTTGTATTTTTCACTTCCACCATATCCAAATCTATCATAGTAAAGCATTTTAACACCGCTTATAGCATCTCTTACTATGGGATTCCATTCAAGAAGCGTTTCCCCAATATCTGACTCAAACAATACTAAATTATCTCCAATGCCAGATACAGCATAAGCTATCTTATATTCACCATATCCACTAAGCCTATGAGATTTTTTTAATGATGAAAGTGTATTATTACTCTGTATAACCTCACTTAAAATTCCTAACAAAATAGATAATATTACAACAAAAATACTAAGCTCTAGAATAATTCTCCTAATTTTTTTTTGTTTAGGGCTTATAAATTTTTTATTACTTTTATATACAGAATTAGAATGCTCTATAAACTTCATACAATACTACCCTATTTCTAAAATTTTACACTAGATGATACATTAAGTGTATAATCACTTTTTCCATTTTTTAAAAACGAATAGTAAGCAGCAGATGCAATCATAGCCCCATTATCTGTACATAACTCCTTACTTGGATAGTATATCTCAATATCCTTAAAATAACTTAAAAATCTATTTCTCAAATAATTATTAGAAGAAACTCCTCCAACAATACAAAGCTTTTTACCTCCATATCTTTTAAAGGCTTTTTCAACATTTTCAATTAACATATCAACTGAAGTTTTTTGGAAAGAAGCACATATATCTTCTTTATTTAACTCTACATCTTTTAAATTACAATGATTTATATAATTAAGAACCGAGGATTTAATACCACTATAAGAAAAATCTAAGGTATCATCCTCAAATCTACTTTTAGGAAATTTAATTGCATCTTCATCTCCAAATTTTGCAAGTCGTTCTATATTCGGTCCACCAGGATAAGATAATCCTAATTTCCTAGCAACCTTATCAAAAACTTCTCCAATTGCATCATCTCGAGTTTCAGCAATCTTATCATATATTCCATAATCATTTACATTTAATAATATAGTGTGTCCCCCAGATATAACCAAACTCATAAAAGGTGGTTCTAAATCCTTATGCTCTAAATAACAAGAACTTATATGTCCTTCTATATGATTTACCCCGATGAAATCTTTATTTAAAGCATAACTCAATCCTTTAGCATATTGAAGTCCAACTAATAATGCACCGACAAGTCCAGGTCCATATGTAGAAGCTATTAAATCTATATCATTTAACTCCACATTTGCCTCTTTTAATGCCTCATATAAAACTATATTTATAGCTTCTAGGTGCTTTCTTGATGCAATTTCTGGAACGACGCCGCCAAATTCATTATGTATATTTATTTGAGATAAAATTTTATTTGATAATATATCTCTTCCATTTTTAACTACTGCAATAGATGTTTCATCACAACTTGTTTCTATTGATAAAACTAATATATCATTCATTAGTTAAACCTCTTTCTAAAATATAAAATTTGAAAATTTCCAATTTTTATTATATCCTATATTAATATTATAATTAAAAATTTTTTTATTATCAAACTAAATATTCTAAATCTTTTCTTTAAGGAGAATTTATGGAAAATATAGTTAAAATAACTGTTTTAGGAACTCCTATATCCAAATCAAATTTCAAACTCAACTCAAAATATGGAAGATATATATTGCCAAATAATACCGGAAATTATTACGATAGGTATGGAATTTATGAAGAACATATAGCATACGAAATCAAAAAACAATATCCAAATATAAAATTTAATACATCTCTAACAGCAATACTTAAGGTTTTTTACAAATATGAAAAAAAACATCCAGATACAAATAACATAACAAAAAGTATTTGTGATGGAATCGAAAAAAGTGGAATAATACTAAATGATTCTCAAATAACAAAACTATTTATAGAAGAGTTTTATGATAGAGAAAACCCAAGATTTGAATTAACTCTTTTTGAAAATCATTTATATGATATAGACATAACTATCAAAAAAAGAGAAATCCCATTAAATAAGGT
The DNA here is from genome assembly GCF_000709435.1 of Candidatus Arthromitus sp. SFB-mouse-NL. Taxonomy (NCBI): domain Bacteria; kingdom Bacillati; phylum Bacillota; class Clostridia; order Eubacteriales; family Clostridiaceae; genus Candidatus Neoarthromitus; species Candidatus Arthromitus sp. SFB-mouse-NL. Next base: position 315,826 of record NZ_CP008713.1, on the reverse strand, counting down.
ATTATATACTAGATCTAAATCAAAAAGAGTTCCTTTAGAAAAAGATAATATATTATTAGATAAAGACAAAATAATTTGCTATGTCTGTGAAAATATCATAAAAAATAATGATTTTGTAAAAATATCAAACTCAAACTTAATTTTATGTAAAAAATGTCTTAAAAAAACAATTTAAGCAAAGATAAATTAATATCCTTGCTTAAGATTATTTATATTCTAATAACATTATCACTATTATTTAATATATCTATTATAGAGTACATATTTGTTATTTCATCAAGTCTTACTTTATCCTTAATACTATAATAATCTACACAAATACCACAATAATATATACTTACTCCCTTTTCTCTCAAAGAATCTATATTTTTTATTATATTCTCATTCGTAAGAAGTTTAACTCCTGAATTTATAAATATAATATTACTCGGTAGAGTTATACTCTCATCTAATGCATAGAAATAAGACTTCATCAATACATTTGACAATTCATCTGATCCATTTCCAAAAAGCTCACTCATAACTAATATTGTAAAATTATTTATTTGGAAATCATTTTTAGATAATTGTTCATTCCCATCAAAAATAACTTCAAACAAAAAATCATTACCACTCTTATTGGATGAATAATTTATTTTGTTGTTCTCTAAAAACTTTTTAATATTAATAAATGATACTTCATTGTCAAGTATTATCTTAAAATCAACATTCTTATTATTATTAATAAATTTCCTTGTCTCAACTAATGGGATAGGACAACTCTTTTTCCTCAAATCTAACTCTATCATTAAAAATCACCCCTATATTTATTCTAACTTTTCAAGCAATAACTCAACTTCTACCGCCTTATCTCCAGTATACCACTCACCCAATATAACATTGTCTCCAGAATCTATAGATAGTTCTAAAATTGCATTATTACTTATCTTATCTCCAATAATTTTATAAACTCCCATAGTTGTAGATGTCAAAATTACTACAAGATCTCTATCTGGAGACATAAATGCATCTCTTGCTTCTGGGTTCCTAAGTTTTATTTGTCCAAGATTTGCAGATACGTTATTCTCACTAATAAGTTTTTTATTAGGTAATAGCTCTATATCAAAATCAAGTGGCTTAAGAGTACTGCTTGGTAATTTTGTGTTAACTCTCCCCTTCAAAAACCAATCTCCACCATATCTCTCAAGCTTAAAGCTATCTTCTCTAGGTTCCGTATCATAAGCATCTAAATTTACCTTTTTAAGTAAATTTATAAATTTATAATAACTATTATAAAATATCTTAACACTCTTTTGGAATATATCTGAAAATTTAAGTCTTCTCTCAATAACAGGATCATCAATAGATAACATAGCACATTTATCTATATTAATATTACCTAAATATTCTATATTTTGATCATAATTTATACCAATATAATTTTCATTAACATATGTAATATCTATAAATTGATTTATAAATTCCTCATTTGTATTATTATCACCATCCAAAATAAATACATCATCAGATAATAAATCATCAATAGCTATTTTTTCATATAAATCATTCTTATCGCTAGACTCAACACTTATATTTAGTATCTTACCATCTTTTGGCACAATTATATCATCAAATACCTTATGCGCATAAGTTCCATCATTATTCTGATATACCCATATACTTCTATAAACACTTTTTGGAATAGAATGATCCGTAACTTTTCTTTCAGATCTAAATGATATTAAAAATCCAACATTATTCATGTACTCTCCATCATATGTAATTACATTATTCTTTAAATTATCTTTAACAAATCCCTCAATCTCAGTATCTATTTTATTGCTAACTTTCTTAAAAGAGTACATAATATCATCATCATAATAAAACAATATAGTGTCATCATCGTACTTTATAAATTCATACATATTCTTATCTTCATCTTGTATAGTAAAAATATTTACACTCTTATCCTCAAGGTTTAAAAAAGAAAAATCATCTATCTTAAACTTGACTCTCATATAGTCGCTTAGCATAAATGTCTTTACTTTAAACGTATCATACTCAAATAATAAATCATTAATCCTTAAGTAATAATCAGATATAAATAAATAACTATCTGAAGGAATTTTAGGCGTAATCCCAGTATTTTTATTATACATATAATAAAAACTATCGAGATTCCATGTACCTTTAACTAAAATATTCTCAACCTTAGGTGCTACAAACAAACTATCTAAACTTGCATTAAATGTAGAACAAGACATAACATTAATAATTAAATACATGAAAAGTAATATAAAATTAAACTTAATAATTTTCCTAAATTTCATATTATCTCCTTATTTATCCATAGGTAAAACTAAAGTTACCTTAGTCCATTCTCCATATATACTATCTATTAAAAGTTCCCCACCGTGAAGTTTCATAATTTCATCACTTATCGATAAACCTAATCCATTCTTAGACTTACTACTTTTCCCCTTAAAAAATTTTTCCTTAACTCGTGATAATTCTTCACTAGGTATACCCATACCATTATCAGTTATCTCTAAACAAATAATATTCTTATTTCTATCAATTAAATATTTAACTGTTATCTTACCATTTTCCTTTAGAAATTTTATAGCATTGTCTAAAACATTAACTAAAACTTGCTTTATTCTATTAAAATCTATATTTAATACTATATCCTCACTAATATCATCAATTATAAATTCAAAATTTTCTCTATCTTCTCGAGGTTTTATATAATTAACTATATACTCATTTATATCTTTTATATCTATCTTCTCAAAGTTTAAAGTAACTTTTTGAGAAATAAACTTTGAAAAATCTAAAAGTTCTTCTACCATAACAGCAAGTCTTTCTGTCTCACCCTCTATAATTTTAAGCCCATTTAATATAGCTGGATTATCAAACTCATCATACTGAAGAGTTATTGCCCATCCCTTAATTGATGTAAGAGGCGTTCTAAGTTCATGTGATACTGTGGATATAAAATTATTCTTTAATTGATCTTTTTTAGATATTTCATCTGCCATATAATTAAGGGTATCTCCTAATGCTCCAACTTCATTATTAGGTAAATTCTTACACCTAACACCTAAATCTCCTAATGCCATCTTTTTCGCAATATTAGTAAGTGTTTTTATCGGCTGTATAATCTTTTCAGTAACTAATCCAATTATTATTATGTAAAATATAAGTGCAATAACAACTGCTAAAGTAAACGTAAAAATTATCTTAGTAATATTCTTATTTGCATAATCAAGTGAAACAGTAAATCTTAATACTCCAATAACTTGATTATAATTTTCAATTGGATAAGATACACTCATCACCTTAGATTTACTATAGGATACCTTTCCAATCCACTGACCTAAACCTCCAAGTATAGCAATCTTAAAATCTTGAGTATCTATTGGTTCTTCATATGTAACACCTATAGTATCCATCAAAACTCGACCATCCAAATCTATAACCTGAACCTGAGCACTCGTGGAATTTATAAAATCATCTAAATCTAAGAGTATATTTGTCTCAAGGGACGAATTTTTATAATTATTCTGATAATTTTCAACAGCTTTAATTATTTGATTAGATAAATTATCCCTTATAGTATCATAGTACGCTTTACGCACATAATAGGATATACTTAATGATAAAGCTAGTATTATAAATAAAAAAACACTTATAGAACTCTTTATAATACTATATCTTATACTTGAATTTACAAATATATTTTTAATAAAATTATTTTTCATTATTCCAACGATAACCTGTTCCCCAAACTGTTTCTATATACTTAGGTTTAGAAGACTCATCTTCAATTTTTGATCTAAGTCTACGTATATTAACATCAACTATCTTTAGATCTCCAAAATAATTATATCCCCATATCATATTCATAAGCTCATCACGACTCAAAGCCTTACCTGGATTTTCTACAAATATCTTAAATAACATATATTCCTTAGGTGTAACATCAATTTCCTTATCATTCTTATATATTTTTTGAGAATATAAATCTAACTTAAAAGGTCCATTAATTATCATATCACTATTAAATTTTTCATCTATTCTACGAATAAGTGCCTTAACCCTAAGCATAACTTCTAAAGGATTAAATGGTTTCACAACATAATCATCTGCTCCAAATTCAAGTCCCATAACTCTTTCCATTTCTTGAGATCTAGCAGTAAGCATAATAATACCCATCTTTGGAAAATGCTTTCTTAAATTTGAACATACCTGAAATCCATCCATATCTCCCTCAAGACCTACATCCAATAATACAACTTGCGGTTTCTCAATTAAAGCAATTTCAATAGCAGTATCTCCCCTATCTGCTTCAATAACGTTAAAACCCTCCCTATCAAAATTTATCTTTAAAAACTGTCTAATACTTACTTCATTCTCCACTAACAAAATCTTTTTTTCCATTCCTATACCCCTACGATAATATATAATTAAATTAATTATAGCATAAAAAAAGTGATAAGAACAAAACATCTTATCACCTTTTAACTTAATATAAAGTTCTAAATTCATATCCATTTTCTTTAAAATAATTAATAATCTTAGGCAAAGCTCTGCTAGATACTTCTCCAGCACTTCCTGAGAAATCATGCATAAGCATAACAACAGACTTTGAATTTCCTGCAGTATCAATAGCTTTTTGAAATAAAACATCAGGATCTTTAATATTTTTACCCTCAGCATCTCCACTCATAGCATTCCATTCAATAACTGAATAATTTTCATTATTAAGTCTTTCAAGAGTTTCATCTTGCTTCTTCCAAGATCTGAGTCCTCCTGGCAATCTTAAAACTCTAGTATCAAAGTCTTGACCTAATATATCTTTCATAATATCAAGTGATCTATTCATATCACTCATAAGATTCTCATAACTTATAACTCTCCCAGGATATAAATAAGAATAATTATGACTATATCCATGATTTCCCACCGCATGTCCATCATTAACAATATTCCTTAAAAGTTGTCTATACTCCTCTCCCCTATCTAAATTCACACCAAGCACAAAAAAAGTTGCCTTGACATCATAGTTTTTAAGTACTTCTAATACTTTTGGTGTATTATCGAGTGATGGACCATCATCAAAAGTCAAAAACACTGTTTTTTCACCATTATTTATCTTTTCAGCATTAAATAAATTCTTCTGCACTTTCATAGAATCATAAGAAAATCTTCCACCTTCAATTGTCGTATTTTGACCTTCCATAATATCTTTTGGACTATAAATAAACTTATCTACTACATTTGCTTTACTATAAAAAACTGTAAAACAAACAAAGAATAGTGCAATAATAGTACAATTAAACAAGATCTTTAATTTCATATTAAATCACTCCTAATTAAATACATTTTCTATAAATTCTTTTAATTGATATTTAGGTGTAATAATTTTAGAATTAACAATTATATTATTAAATCCAGCATTAAATAATTCATTATATTTATCATCATTTAACAAATTATTATCTACAATAGAATCAAAAATAAGTGGTACATCTATATCAATATAATCAACAAAATTACTAATTGTATATGAATCATTTCTTATACATATTGCATCAAATTTTAAACAAGATATATTTTTTATATCTTCTAAAGTATAAACCTCACCTATAAAATACAATTCAGGAAATAATGACTTTATTTTATAATAAAACTCATGTATAGTAATAAAATTAGGTCTAATTTTAGTAGAAGCATCTAAATAAATAATACTAGCACCAGCTTTTGCAAGTTCATAGATCTCATTAACAGTTGGTGTAAGATTAACAATTGTATCAGGGTAAACTTTATTAACACATCCTATAACAGGTAAGTCGACAGAATATTTAAGTTCCAAAATTAGATTTGAATAACTAGTTTTAATAGCTGATACATTATTATTAAAAGAACTATTAATATTCAACAATAATTTATTTAATATATAGGAATTAATATTATCATAAAAATAATCCAAAGACAATATCAAACCTCGCTCCAAACATTTATTCATAATTCCTCCAAATAATATATTATAGTAAACAAAAAGAAGTAAGAGCGATGCTCTTACTTCTAAAACAAACTGGCAATGACTTACTCTTCCATAGGGGTAACCCTATAGTACCATCAGCACAGTGTAGCTTAACCTTCCTGTTCGGTATGGATAGGGGTGTTGCCTACACGTTATAATCACCAGATATTGAGAAATATTTTAATCTCTCAAAATTGTATATAAATAATATATTGCTAATTTTGGTCAAGCCCTCGACCTATTAGTATAAATCAGCTAAATATGTTACCATACTTACACCTTTTACCTATCAACCTTGTGTTCTTCAAGGGGTCTTACTAGCTTACGCTATGGGAGATCTTATCTTAAGGTGGGCTTCACGCTTAGATGCCTTCAGCGTTTATCCCTTCCTAACTTAGCTACCCAGCCGTGCTCCTGGCGGAACAACTGGTTCACCATTGGTTAGTCCATCCCGGTCCTCTCGTACTAAGGACAGCTCCTCTCAAATCTCCTGCGCCCGCGACGGATAGGGACCGAACTGTCTCACGACGTTCTGAACCCAGCTCGCGTGCCGCTTTAATGGGCGAACAGCCCAACCCTTGGGACCTACTTCAGCCCCAGGATGCGACGAGCCGACATCGAGGTGCCAAACCTCCCCGTCGATGTGAACTCTTGGGGGAGATCAGCCTGTTATCCCCGAGGTAGCTTTTATCCGTTGAGCGATGGCCCTCCCACGAGGTACCACCGGATCACTAAGTCCTACTTTCGTACCTGCTCCACTTGTAGGTGTCGCAGTCAAGCTTCTTTATGCCTTTACGCTCTACGAAGGATTTCCATCCCTTCTGAAGAAACCTTTGAACGCCTCCGTTACTCTTTTGGAGGCGACCGCCCCAGTCAAACTGCCCATCTAACAGTGTCCTGTACCCAGTTCATGGATCCCAGTTAGAATTTCAGCAATATCAGGGTGGTATCCCAACATCGACTCCTCTAAATCTGACGATCTAGATTCCCAGTCTCCCACCTATCCTGTACAAATATTACCAAAACTCAATGCTAAATTACAGTAAAGCTCTACGGGGTCTTTCCGTCCAATCGCGGGTAGCAAGCATCTTCACTTGCACTACAATTTCGCCGGATTTGCAGTTGAGACAGCGCCCAAGTCATTACGCCATTCGTGCGGGTCAGAACTTACCTGACAAGGAATTTCGCTACCTTAGGACCGTTATAGTTACGGCCGCCGTTTACTGGGGCTTAAGTTCACTGCTTCTCTTACGATAACAGCTCCCCTTAACCTTCCAGCACCGGGCAGGCGTCAGCCCCTATACTTAAGCTTTCGCTTTTGCAGAGACCTGTGTTTTTGATAAACAGTTGCTTGGGCCTATTCTCTGCGACCATATCTCTATGGCACCCCTTCTCGCTAACTTACGGGGTCAATTTGCCGAGTTCCTTAACTGCAATTCTTCCGCTGGTCTTTGGATTCTCACCTCGCCTACCTGTGTCGGTTTGTGGTACGGGCACTAATTATCTACCTAGAAGTTTTTCTCGTCAGTGTGAAATCAGATACTTCAACTCATTCGTCTCCCCATAAAGAATCAACTTAATCGCATATATGGATTTGCCTCTACATGCTATCTCTTCTCTTAGACCAACCTCCATCTGTTGGCTATCCTATCCTTCTGCTTCCCTCCATCGATCAATCAATAATTAGTGGTATCGGAATATCTACCGATTATCCATCACTTACGCCTTTCGACCTCAGCTTAGGTCCCGACTTACCCTGGGCGGACGAACCTTCCCCAGGAAACCTTAGGCTTTCGACCATTAGGATTCTCACCTAATTCTCGCTACTTATGCCAACATTCTCTCTTGTATAAAATCCACTATTGCTCCCGCTTTAGCTTCAACTCTTATACAACGCTCCCCTACCAATGTTTCCATTCCACAGCTTCGGTGATGAGTTTTAGCCCCGTTTATCTTCGGCGCAGAAACTCTCGACTAGTGAGCTATTACGCACTCTTTAAATGAATGGCTGCTTCTAAGCCAACATCCTAGTTGTCTTAGAATCTCCACATCCTTTACCACTTAACTCATACTTTGGGACCTTAGCTGGTGATCTGGGCTTTTTCCCTTTTGTCCAAGAATCTTATCACTCTTAGACTGACTGCTAATAAACAAATATAGGCATTCGGAGTTTAATAAGGTTCGGTAACCTTACGGCCCCTAGCCCATTTAGTGCTCTACCTCCTATATTCTATGTATTAACGCTAGCCCTAAAGCTATTTCGGGGAGAACCAGCTATCTCCGAGTTCGATTGGAATTTCTCCGCTATCCACAATTCATCCCATGGTTTTTCAACACCAACGTGGTTCGGTCCTCCACGAAGTTTTACCTTCGCTTCAACCTGATCATGGATAGGTCACCCGGTTTCGGGTCTACAACATGCAACTATTCGCGCTATTAACACTCGATTTCTCTTCGACTACAGTCCTTAAGACCTTAATCTCGCTACACATCGTAACTCGTTGGCTCGTTCTACAAAAAGCACCTCATCACACATATTACGTGCTCTGAGCGGTTGTAAGCACACAGTTTCAGGTTCTATTTCACTCCCCTCCCGGGGTTCTTTTCACCTTTCCCTCACGGTACTACTCCTCTATCGGTCATCAGGTAGTATTTAGCCTTGGGTGGTGGTCCACCCTGCTTCCCACAAGGTTCCTCGTGTCTCGTGGTACTCTGGGTAAGTCTCTCTCAATTTCAGTTTTAAATTACGTGGCTATTACACTCTTCGGCTTAGATTTCCATCTATATTCATCTAACCTACTTTCTCAATTATAGACCCCCTCAACCCCCAAGTTTCCTTGGGTTTGGGCTCTTCCCCTTTCGCTCGCCACTACTTAGGGAATCGATATTTCTTTCTCTTCCTACAGGTACTTAGATGTTTCAGTTCCCTGCGTCTACCTTCTAATAACTATTAATTCATTACTAGATACATAGTCTCTCACTATGTGGGTTCCCCCATTCGGAAATCTACGGATCCATGACTATTTGCGTCTACCCGTAGCTTATCGCAGCTTATCACGTCCTTCATCAGCTCCTGATGCCAAGTCATCCTCTGTGCGCTCTTAGTAGCTTGACCTATTTTTCTTTCTATATTCTTCCAGCTCTTAAATTACTATTGCTAATAATTTAACTTGCTACCTTTCGCATCTTTACTATTTATATACAATTTTCAAAGATCTATATCCTTAAGTAACCTTCCAATTATAGGTCACTCACAATTGAATAGGAAAAAAGTTATCCACTTCTTTCTTTCCTTAGAAAGGAGGTGATCCAGCCGCAGGTTCTCCTACGGCTACCTTGTTACGACTTCACCCCAATCACTGACCCCACCTTAGACTGCTGCCTCCTATATGGTTAGCCCACAGGTTTCGGGTGTTGCCAACTCTCATGGTGTGACGGGCGGTGTGTACAAGACCCGGGAACGTATTCACCGCGACATTCTGATTCGCGATTACTAGCAACTCCATCTTCATACAGGCGAGTTTCAGCCTGCAATCCGAACTGAGATGAGTTTTATAAGTTTTGCTCACTATCACTAGCTTGCTTCTCTCTGTTCTCACCATTGTAGCACGTGTGTAGCCCTAAACGTAAGGGGCATGATGATTTGACGTCATCCCCACCTTCCTCCTAGTTAACCTAGGCTGTCTCGCTAAAGTGCTCAGCTTAACCTGTTAGCAATTAACAACAAGGGTTGCGCTCGTTGCGGGACTTAACCCAACATCTCACGACACGAGCTGACGACAACCATGCACCACCTGTATCCTTGCTCTTGCGAGCTTCCCTCATTACAAGGTAATTCAAGGTATGTCAAGTTTAGGTAAGGTTCTTCGCGTTGCTTCGAATTAAACCACATGCTCCGCTGCTTGTGCGGGTCCCCGTCAATTCCTTTGAGTTTTAATCTTGCGATCGTACTCCTCAGGCGGGGTACTTATTGCGTTTGCGACGGCACGAATTGTTATTCACAACCCACACCTAGTACCCATCGTTTACAGCATGGACTACCAGGGTATCTAATCCTGTTTGCTCCCCATGCTCTCATGCCTCAGCGTCAGTTACAGTCCAGTAAGTCGCCTTCGCCACTGGTGTTCTTCCTAATCTCTACGCATTTCACCGCTACACTAGGAATTCCACTTACCTCTCCTGCACTCTAGTTAAACAGTTTTATATGCTTTCTACAGGTTAAGCCTATATATTTAACATATAACTTGTTTAACCGCCTACGCATCCTTTACGCCCAGTTATTCCGAACAACGCTTGCCACCTACGTATTACCGCGGCTGCTGGCACGTAGTTAGCCGTGGCTTCCTCTGCAGGTACCGTCCTTCCTCTTCCCTGCTAACAGAGCTTTACAATCCGAAAACCTTCTTCACTCACGCGGCGTTGCTGCATCAGGGTTTCCCCCATTGTGCAATATTCCCCACTGCTGCCTCCCGTAGGAGTATGGACCGTGTCTCAGTTCCATTGTGGCCGTTCATCCTCTCAGACCGGCTACACATCGTCGCCTAGGTAAGCCTTTACCTCACCTACTAGCTAATGTGCCGCAGACTCCTCCTATACCAATAAATCTTTCACTACATAATCATGCAACTATATAGCTATATGCGGTATTAATCCAACTTTCATCGGGCTATCCCCCAGTATAGGATAGATTATCTACGTGTTACTCACCCGTTCGCTGCTAAGCTATATAAAGCAAGCTCCATATATCTCCGCTCAACTTGCATGTGTTAGGCACGCCGCCAGCGTTCGTCCTGAGCCAGGATCAAACTCTTATCCTTCTCCCAGTCTCTCAAAATTAACGTTGACTTCTTCTCTTCATTCCTTTTCCCTATCCAATTGTCAATGATCTAATAATTGGCTCCGCGGAGAGGACTCGAACCTCCAACCTATCGGTTAACAGCCGAGTGCTCCACCATTGAGCTACCGCGGAACAAACTGGCAATGACTTACTCTTCCATAGGGGTAACCCTATAGTACCATCAGCACAGTGTAGCTTAACCTTCCTGTTCGGTATGGATAGGGGTGTTGCCTACACGTTATAATCACCAGATATTGAGAAATATTTTAATCTCTCAAAATTGTATATAAATAATATATTGCTAATTTTGGTCAAGCCCTCGACCTATTAGTATAAATCAGCTAAATATGTTACCATACTTACACCTTTTACCTATCAACCTTGTGTTCTTCAAGGGGTCTTACTAGCTTACGCTATGGGAGATCTTATCTTAAGGTGGGCTTCACGCTTAGATGCCTTCAGCGTTTATCCCTTCCTAACTTAGCTACCCAGCCGTGCTCCTGGCGGAACAACTGGTTCACCATTGGTTAGTCCATCCCGGTCCTCTCGTACTAAGGACAGCTCCTCTCAAATCTCCTGCGCCCGCGACGGATAGGGACCGAACTGTCTCACGACGTTCTGAACCCAGCTCGCGTGCCGCTTTAATGGGCGAACAGCCCAACCCTTGGGACCTACTTCAGCCCCAGGATGCGACGAGCCGACATCGAGGTGCCAAACCTCCCCGTCGATGTGAACTCTTGGGGGAGATCAGCCTGTTATCCCCGAGGTAGCTTTTATCCGTTGAGCGATGGCCCTCCCACGAGGTACCACCGGATCACTAAGTCCTACTTTCGTACCTGCTCCACTTGTAGGTGTCGCAGTCAAGCTTCTTTATGCCTTTACGCTCTACGAAGGATTTCCATCCCTTCTGAAGAAACCTTTGAACGCCTCCGTTACTCTTTTGGAGGCGACCGCCCCAGTCAAACTGCCCATCTAACAGTGTCCTGTACCCAGTTCATGGATCCCAGTTAGAATTTCAGCAATATCAGGGTGGTATCCCAACATCGACTCCTCTAAATCTGACGATCTAGATTCCCAGTCTCCCACCTATCCTGTACAAATATTACCAAAACTCAATGCTAAATTACAGTAAAGCTCTACGGGGTCTTTCCGTCCAATCGCGGGTAGCAAGCATCTTCACTTGCACTACAATTTCGCCGGATTTGCAGTTGAGACAGCGCCCAAGTCATTACGCCATTCGTGCGGGTCAGAACTTACCTGACAAGGAATTTCGCTACCTTAGGACCGTTATAGTTACGGCCGCCGTTTACTGGGGCTTAAGTTCACTGCTTCTCTTACGATAACAGCTCCCCTTAACCTTCCAGCACCGGGCAGGCGTCAGCCCCTATACTTAAGCTTTCGCTTTTGCAGAGACCTGTGTTTTTGATAAACAGTTGCTTGGGCCTATTCTCTGCGACCATATCTCTATGGCACCCCTTCTCGCTAACTTACGGGGTCAATTTGCCGAGTTCCTTAACTGCAATTCTTCCGCTGGTCTTTGGATTCTCACCTCGCCTACCTGTGTCGGTTTGTGGTACGGGCACTAATTATCTACCTAGAAGTTTTTCTCGTCAGTGTGAAATCAGATACTTCAACTCATTCGTCTCCCCATAAAGAATCAACTTAATCGCATATATGGATTTGCCTCTACATGCTATCTCTTCTCTTAGACCAACCTCCATCTGTTGGCTATCCTATCCTTCTGCTTCCCTCCATCGATCAATCAATAATTAGTGGTATCGGAATATCTACCGATTATCCATCACTTACGCCTTTCGACCTCAGCTTAGGTCCCGACTTACCCTGGGCGGACGAACCTTCCCCAGGAAACCTTAGGCTTTCGACCATTAGGATTCTCACCTAATTCTCGCTACTTATGCCAACATTCTCTCTTGTATAAAATCCACTATTGCTCCCGCTTTAGCTTCAACTCTTATACAACGCTCCCCTACCAATGTTTCCATTCCACAGCTTCGGTGATGAGTTTTAGCCCCGTTTATCTTCGGCGCAGAAACTCTCGACTAGTGAGCTATTACGCACTCTTTAAATGAATGGCTGCTTCTAAGCCAACATCCTAGTTGTCTTAGAATCTCCACATCCTTTACCACTTAACTCATACTTTGGGACCTTAGCTGGTGATCTGGGCTTTTTCCCTTTTGTCCAAGAATCTTATCACTCTTAGACTGACTGCTAATAAACAAATATAGGCATTCGGAGTTTAATAAGGTTCGGTAACCTTACGGCCCCTAGCCCATTTAGTGCTCTACCTCCTATATTCTATGTATTAACGCTAGCCCTAAAGCTATTTCGGGGAGAACCAGCTATCTCCGAGTTCGATTGGAATTTCTCCGCTATCCACAATTCATCCCATGGTTTTTCAACACCAACGTGGTTCGGTCCTCCACGAAGTTTTACCTTCGCTTCAACCTGATCATGGATAGGTCACCCGGTTTCGGGTCTACAACATGCAACTATTCGCGCTATTAACACTCGATTTCTCTTCGACTACAGTCCTTAAGACCTTAATCTCGCTACACATCGTAACTCGTTGGCTCGTTCTACAAAAAGCACCTCATCACACATATTACGTGCTCTGAGCGGTTGTAAGCACACAGTTTCAGGTTCTATTTCACTCCCCTCCCGGGGTTCTTTTCACCTTTCCCTCACGGTACTACTCCTCTATCGGTCATCAGGTAGTATTTAGCCTTGGGTGGTGGTCCACCCTGCTTCCCACAAGGTTCCTCGTGTCTCGTGGTACTCTGGGTAAGTCTCTCTCAATTTCAGTTTTAAATTACGTGGCTATTACACTCTTCGGCTTAGATTTCCATCTATATTCATCTAACCTACTCTCTCAATTATAGACCCCCTCAACCCCCAAGTTTCCTTGGGTTTGGGCTCTTCCCCTTTCGCTCGCCACTACTTAGGGAATCGATATTTCTTTCTCTTCCTACAGGTACTTAGATGTTTCAGTTCCCTGCGTCTACCTTCTAATAACTATTAATTCATTACTAGATACATAGTCTCTCACTATGTGGGTTCCCCCATTCGGAAATCTACGGATCCATGACTATTTGCGTCTACCCGTAGCTTATCGCAGCTTATCACGTCCTTCATCAGCTCCTGATGCCAAGTCATCCTCTGTGCGCTCTTAGTAGCTTGACCTATTTTTCTTTCTATATTCTTCCAGCTCTTAAATTACTATTGCTAATAATTTAACTTGCTACCTTTCGCATCTTTACTATTTATATACAATTTTCAAAGATCTATGTTAAATGGTAATGGTGGGACTAAATGGACTCGAACCATCGACCTCACGCTTATCAGGCGTGCACTCTAACCAACTGAGCTATAGTCCCTCTTAGTAACCTTCCAATTATAGGTCACTCACAATTGAATAGGAAAAAAGTTATCCACTTCTTTCTTTCCTTAGAAAGGAGGTGATCCAGCCGCAGGTTCTCCTACGGCTACCTTGTTACGACTTCACCCCAATCACTGACCCCACCTTAGACTGCTGCCTCCTATATGGTTAGCCCACAGGTTTCGGGTGTTGCCAACTCTCATGGTGTGACGGGCGGTGTGTACAAGACCCGGGAACGTATTCACCGCGACATTCTGATTCGCGATTACTAGCAACTCCATCTTCATACAGGCGAGTTTCAGCCTGCAATCCGAACTGAGATGAGTTTTATAAGTTTTGCTCACTATCACTAGCTTGCTTCTCTCTGTTCTCACCATTGTAGCACGTGTGTAGCCCTAAACGTAAGGGGCATGATGATTTGACGTCATCCCCACCTTCCTCCTAGTTAACCTAGGCTGTCTCGCTAAAGTGCTCAGCTTAACCTGTTAGCAATTAACAACAAGGGTTGCGCTCGTTGCGGGACTTAACCCAACATCTCACGACACGAGCTGACGACAACCATGCACCACCTGTATCCTTGCTCTTGCGAGCTTCCCTCATTACAAGGTAATTCAAGGTATGTCAAGTTTAGGTAAGGTTCTTCGCGTTGCTTCGAATTAAACCACATGCTCCGCTGCTTGTGCGGGTCCCCGTCAATTCCTTTGAGTTTTAATCTTGCGATCGTACTCCTCAGGCGGGGTACTTATTGCGTTTGCGACGGCACGAATTGTTATTCACAACCCACACCTAGTACCCATCGTTTACAGCATGGACTACCAGGGTATCTAATCCTGTTTGCTCCCCATGCTCTCATGCCTCAGCGTCAGTTACAGTCCAGTAAGTCGCCTTCGCCACTGGTGTTCTTCCTAATCTCTACGCATTTCACCGCTACACTAGGAATTCCACTTACCTCTCCTGCACTCTAGTTAAACAGTTTTATATGCTTTCTACAGGTTAAGCCTATATATTTAACATATAACTTGTTTAACCGCCTACGCATCCTTTACGCCCAGTTATTCCGAACAACGCTTGCCACCTACGTATTACCGCGGCTGCTGGCACGTAGTTAGCCGTGGCTTCCTCTGCAGGTACCGTCCTTCCTCTTCCCTGCTAACAGAGCTTTACAATCCGAAAACCTTCTTCACTCACGCGGCGTTGCTGCATCAGGGTTTCCCCCATTGTGCAATATTCCCCACTGCTGCCTCCCGTAGGAGTATGGACCGTGTCTCAGTTCCATTGTGGCCGTTCATCCTCTCAGACCGGCTACACATCGTCGCCTAGGTAAGCCTTTACCTCACCTACTAGCTAATGTGCCGCAGACTCCTCCTATACCAATAAATCTTTCACTACATAATCATGCAACTATATAGCTATATGCGGTATTAATCCAACTTTCATCGGGCTATCCCCCAGTATAGGATAGATTATCTACGTGTTACTCACCCGTTCGCTGCTAAGCTATATAAAGCAAGCTCCATATATCTCCGCTCAACTTGCATGTGTTAGGCACGCCGCCAGCGTTCGTCCTGAGCCAGGATCAAACTCTTATCCTTCTCCCAGTCTCTCAAAATTAACGTTGACTTCTTCTCTTCATTCCTTTTCCCTATCCAATTGTCAATGATCTAATAACATTACTTAACTTACTTTAGTATGATATCAAATCATATTAAATAAGTCAATAACTTTTTTAATATATTTTAAAATCGTTTTAGTGGAAATTATTTATTAATTTCCACTATTTTTTTGTAAATATAAAATTTATTATTATCATTT
This sequence comes from Candidatus Arthromitus sp. SFB-mouse-NL, assembly GCF_000709435.1. Lineage (NCBI taxonomy): Bacteria > Bacillati > Bacillota > Clostridia > Eubacteriales > Clostridiaceae > Candidatus Neoarthromitus > Candidatus Arthromitus sp. SFB-mouse-NL. Next base: position 299,752 of record NZ_CP008713.1, on the reverse strand, counting down.
AACGTTTTATAAAGAACTATAGGATAATTATTTAATACCTTTATGAATACTTTAGCTATAATAGGCTTATTCAAACTACATAAATATATTTTATCCAATATAAAAAAATTTATAGTTTCTATATAACTATAAAATAATTCCATTTCTTTATTATAAAATTTTTTTTCAGAATTCAATATACTCGTGATTAATTCTATATTTTCAGAATAAAAAATCTCATCATAGTAATCACTTGTTTTAACACCATTTATAACCTTATCTAAAAAATATAGTATATCATTATATTCACTTTTTATATTTTTGCCTGATATTAAATTTTTATAACTTATATCATTTTCGATTTCTTTAACAACCATCCCTTTATTAATATCAAAAAATTTGTTTCTAAGAGTTTTAATTATATGATCTAATGTTTGTATTTGAGTATAAGATATAATTTTATTACAATACAACGAAATATAAAATCTAAATTTATAATATATATAACTATCAAATATTATATCATCATTTAAATCTTCATTTATCAATTTAAGTATAGTCTTTAAATTTAATGTTAATATATTTATACTACTTGTTTTATCAGAATAATAATCAGAAAAAATTATACTATATATAAATACATACGAATTAAGTTTTCCTGTAAAAGCATTTAAATCTTCAAATATTTTTTCTCTTATAACAGCATTTCTCTTATTTAAACTTTTAAATCTTGTACTACCATAAATAGAGATAAGTTTAAACTTAATTCTAAAAATATAACAACTATGATTCATTAAATCACTAAGTTCTACTATTTCATCACCATAAATTTGGTATATTCCATAAAAGATATCTCCCCAACTCACTTTATTAACTACACTTTTATATACATCAATATACTCATCGGATTTAAATAGCAAAGATAATATAATCCCTAATTTAAATCCTTCTTCATGGATAGCATCATAAATTAAAAAACTAATTTCACTTTTTAGTTTATTATATCTATACTTTATAGGTTCGAAATAAGACTTAATTTCAAATTTATATAAATCAAAATATTTTAAGGTTAACAAATACGAATAATATGTAATTCTCTTTTCTCTATTCTCTCTATTACTACATGAAAGATAGCTTTTTAAATAAAATATAAGCCTATCCCTCTCATCTAAAATTTTACTATTATATCTAGTAAATATATTCTTGGCGTATGCATATTCTCTGTCCAATCTACAATAAATCACACTACTATTCTCCAATAAATTATTATAAAATGATTTACCATCAAATATCAAACTATTACTAATCATGGACTTAATATCAAATATTATATTTATTAATTCATAAATGCTATCATCACTAAAAGTAGAGTATTTAAAAACTGTTAATAAAATTGATAATAAATTTCCGTTATTATCATATTTCAAAATATCTTTTAAAATCCATAACATATAATTAACAATTTCCTTTATTTCCTCATCACTAAACAAATCTATATTTAACAATAAAGTTTCATTAAATTTCAATAAATAACGCACGCGATTATCTAACATATCCCCAAATATAAGTTTTAAAATAATAATCACAAACTCATACTTAACTAAATTAAATTTAATTACCTCATCGAGTACATAAATATAATCTTCCTGAAATAACCATAACAAAATAACCTTTTTATTATAATCACTAATATTCAATTCTTCTTTAGAGCAAATCTCCAATTTATCATAATATGGCTTTAATATACAAGACACTACATCCCTTATCTTCTTAATTGAATTGCTTTCAAAATCTAAATCATCAAGAATAATATATTCACAAATATCCAATAAAATCTTATATTCAAAATCATCAACTTCAAATTCAAACAAACTAATTAATAATTTGTATATCAAATCAAAATAAGTCTCAATATTTTCATTATCCTGTTTGATTAAAAAATCACATTTACACTCTAAATGGTACGAAATTAATAAATTTAATAAATTTAATAAAAACTCCTTATTTTTTATTAAATTTTCCTTTCTATCCTCCCACATATACGAAAAAAAACTATCTATTCTAAAAATCTCATATATCACTATAGACAAATAATTAGTTTTTTGTAATCCTAATTCTTTATGAAATGAATAATAATCAATAAAATTCTTTATATATTTATTATAACTAGTAAAATCAACAGCATCTGATAAAAACAATAACAAAAAATAAAACTCATTTTCATCCAATATAACATCTTCTAAAATAGAACTTATTAATTGTAAAAACTCATTGTCTTCTAGAGAAATATACATACCAAACAATGAGATATAGAAATTATTACCACTTAAAATACATGATTTATACTGATTTAAAAAATCATCAAATAGTAAAGCTAATATAGATACAACTATATTTTTCGAAAAAAGTCTAATGTTATTTGAAATAAATTTATGTAATCTTTGTTTATATTCCACATTCTTTTCTATTAAATTATTCAAATTATAAATCATTAACTCTGCTTTAATAATAGGAAATTTATTACAATTGATAAACGCAATCAAATCGTTTTCATCTATGTAAAGATTTAAATAATCACATATCTTATTATAATATTTTAAATAGTTATTATCATTTAAAATATCAGTTTCTTTATCTAAGACAATATCTGATATTATTTTAGTAAATACATGAAATTTATCAGAATATCCTATATATGACATATATCTACCCCCTTTCTATAATCTTAATAGCAAAATATTTTACATAATCACTATATGTAAGATATAAATGCTTATCATTAATTACACTTCGTACAATCCTAAGTCCAACATCACTAACTGATTGATTTTTTTCGTATATCAAAACTAACACTCTTAATACAGTTGTAATTATCTTTCTATTATATATCAATTTATTAAAATAAAATGTATTCTCGAAATATCTAACTATATCTATTCCATATCTATATTCCCTAATAGATCTAAATAATAAATCTGCAAATGTAACATTATCATAATTTTCTATAATTAATTCATTAATAATATCTGAAATATTTATATTTAACATATCATATATAGTAAATATGTCTTTACATTTTTTAATATTAAAATATCCTATGCTATTTATAAGTTCTTTTTTTATAAAATCTTGAACCTCATTATTAAAAAACTTGTTTCCTGTACCAACTAATTCTAAATAAATTCGTATATATTCAATATCAATATAAACCTCTTTACCCATCACTAAATGCTTAAAATTACTTATAACAGCCTCAACTTTCTTAAACAGTTCTAAATATATAAACTTATTTGAAAATATGTTCTTTTTAAAAACTAGATTTAATTTCTTTCTTAAGTTATTTAAATATCTTAAAACTTTTAAATCTTCTATACCGTTGTTATCATTTAAATTATAAAAATCAATTTCATATAAATAAAATACAAATGATAATAATCCTAAAGATATACTACAATTTCTTCCAAATTCATTTAAAAGATAATTAATTTTTTTACCACTATAAAACAAATTAAGTACTAAAAAATATTCATTACTAATAATATTTCTATCTAATATAACAAAAGAGCCGATCTCTAAATAATCCATATCCTCCTGCAAATTATCAATATATAATTCACATAATCCTGTAGGATTAAAAAAACTTAATATAAATAAAGCTAAATTCACTCCATTAACAGTGTGAGTATTCAATAAAACGTCTATAAATAAACTAGCTAAATGATAATCAAAAAATTTTTGACTTAAATTATCAATTAAATAATCATAAATCTTAAAAAATCTAAACTCATAATCATCACATAATGTAATTATAGAATTTAAATCTAATTTCTTAATAGAGTTTATAATTTTATTTAAAAAACTAATTTCCTCTTCTTTGTAAGGTAAAACTCTATAAAGTTTCTCAAGCGCAGTACATATTCCCAAATTATGTGTATACTTAATATTATTGAAATTACCAATCATTATATTTAAATTTGAAATTTTGTTTCTTAATTCATTTCCTATATACTTATTATATTTATCTCTAATTTCATTCATTAAATATCACCCTAAAAGCCTAACATATTAAATAATTATACCAAATTCGGAAAATATTATAACTATCTTTTTTATATATACTAACTTTTTAAGCACAGTATCATCTATAGTTAAAATTTAAATTATATTAAATTGCTGTACAATTTTATATGACAAATGTATAATAGTAAACAGTTCAAATTTATTATAAGATGAACTTAGATTCATTTTTAAAAATTTACAAAGGGAGGAATTATCATGATAAAAAATGAACTTGTATCCTCATTAGAATTACTAAGTTTGTCTAAGCCAAGAGTAACCTTAGTTTTAAAAAATCTAATTGATTGTTTAATATACTTGTTATTTAACAATTATTCCGATAATTTAGAGGGTTTTAATAAATTATATTCTATTTTACAAGCTAAAAATATATTAGATATATCATCATACATCACTCAAAATATAACACATTATGACATACAAATTAATAATAAAATCAAAACTAAGGCAAATATATTACTTTTTTTTAAAAATGATTTCGTAGTTGATAAACTGTTTATACAATCGCTTGAATTGTAACTATAAATAAAACCACCTAATTTAAGGTGATTTTATCTACCACTTTTAATACCTCTATGCTCCCGTTAATTTTACAGCCAATGTTTTGAGAAATATATATTGTATCTAACTCTGATATACTTATTGCATTTCCATTTTTTTTCATTGTTATAGTTCCACTCCCATTTAAGCAAATATAAACACAATAATTATCACCACAATGATCTATGTATTCCCCGTCAATGATTAATTTTTCAACTATAAAATAAGGTGATTCCAACCTTGTAAAATTTTCTATCCTACCATAATTTACATCACTATTAAAATTTATAACATCCAGTGCCTTATCTATATGGACTTCTCTATCCCTTCCCCAATCATATATCCTATAAGTAACATCACTACATTGTTGTATCTCAAGTATTTTTATTCCACCTTCTATAGCATGAACAGTTCCTGCTGGTATATATATCATATCTCCCACTTTAACATTAATTCTTTTCAACAATACTTCCACATTCGAACATTCCAATGCATTTTTAAAATCTTCTTTAGTAACTCCATCCTTTAAACCACAAATAAGAGTTGCATCCTTATCAGCATCTAATACATACCAGCACTCTGTTTTACCAAAATCATTCTCATATTTATTAGCATAATCGTCTGATGGGTGAACCTGTACTGACAGATTATTATTCGCCTTTATTTCCTTTATCAGAATAGGCAATTCTCTACCTATACACTCAAGCAAATTTCTCTGATCAGAATCAACAAAAGAAATTCCATTTTTGTGAGTTGATAAAATCCATTTCTCATACCCCCATATTTTCTCCATATAAAGAGGGTTTAACTTTAACACTTTACTCATAAAATACACCACCTATAAAATATAAAAACAAAATAGCGATGTACTATATACAATCGCTATCAAAAATGGTGCAGGTAAAGGGACTTGAACCCATACGTGCATACGCACACTAGACCCTCAATCTAGCCTGTCTGCCAATTTCAGCATACCTGCAAATATATAAATATACTTAGAATTATAATTATATTATTATTATTTGTCAATTATATTATCATTTATCTCTATACAAATATTTATAAATATTATAATTTAATCCTATTTTCTTTATATATAATTCTGTTTCCTTAAATGGTATATAATCTAATTTTTTACCATCCTTAGAAAATTCCTCGTTCTTTAACCATTTATTAACATTCCCTCTTCCAGCATTATATGCAGATAAAATCAAAACATAATCTCCATTAAACTCCTTCCTTAAATTATTTAAATACCAACAACCCATAAATATATTAATCTCTGGATCATTTAACTTATCTAAAGAAAATTCTATTAAATTTATTTGTTCTGCTATCCAATTAGCAGTTAGAGGTGTTATTTGCATTAAACCTCTTGCATCCTTTACAGATACTGCATCTTTATCAAAATTACTCTCAGCTTTTATAACAGACATAACCAAATATTTATCTAAATCATACATAGCAGAATACTTCTCAATATAATTATAATATTTTACTGTATATAGAGATTTCAAAATACTTACAGAAACAAAAAAGGCTAATGCAAGACCTATTAAAATTGCAATAATATTTCTTACTTTTACCATTTAATTGTACCACCATTCAAATTAGAGATTATTTAAAAATAAACTCAATTTATTTATTTGATCCTTTAAGCATTCTTCTCCCTTCGAATTATCAATTATGAAATCAGCAAATCTCTTCTTTATATCAATATCCATCTGTGCATTTATTCTTTTGATAGCACTTTCTCTATTCAAATTATCTCTCTGCATAATTCTACTTATTTGTTGATCTCTTTTAGCCCATACCAATATAACATAATCCATTGAGAGATGTATACCTTTTTCAATTAAAATAGGAGCATCTAGTATACAAATATCTTCACTACTCTCTTCATAAAATTTAAATTCCTTATCTATGCATTTTAAAATTTTAGGCATTATAAAATCTTCGTATCTTATCCTCTCGCTGTCATGAGAAAAAATATATTCCCCAAAATCACGCTTTAAGATTTTATTATTACAAACAAATTTGCATCCAAATTCATCTTTTATATACAATAAAACTTCCTCATCTTCATCTAATATACTTCCTACAATCTTATCTGAATCTATAATTTTAAACCCTTTTTTCAATAACATTCTAACTGATGTGCTCTTACCTGTAGCTATACCCCCAGTTAACCCTATCTTTTTCAAATAATTCCCCCCAACACTACTTCGCTTCAAACCAATTTTTTCCATAAGATAAATTAATACTCAATGGAACTAATATCCCATCATAGCATAATTCCATTTCTTCCTTAACTATTAAAGATACCCTATCAATCTCATCTTCATACACATTTAGCACAAGTTCATCATGAACCTGAAGTATTATTTTAGATTTTAAATTTTCTTCATTTAACCTATTGTAAACTTTTATCATGGCAAGTTTTATTATATCAGCAGCACTGCCTTGTATAGGTGTATTCATAGCAAGTCTTTCTCCAAGAGATCTTATAATTTTATTAGATGACTTTATCTCAGGAATATCCCTTCTCCTATTAAAAATAGTTGTCACGAAACCATCTTTCTTGGCCTTAACTACGATTTCATCTAGATATCTCTTAACCCCAACATATCTATTAAAATACCTATCCATATACTCTCTAGCTTCTTTTTTAGATATCTTCAAATCATTAGATAAAGCAAAATCACTTATTCCATATATAATTCCAAAATTAACAGCCTTACACTTATTTCTCATCTCACTTGTTACATCATCTTCATCAACAGAAAAAATCTCTGATGCAGTCATTTTATGAATATCTAAATTTTCTCTAAATGCTTTTATGATATTATCATCTTCTGATATATGCGCAAGCATTCTAAGTTCAATTTGAGAATAATCAGCAGATAATATATAGCTATTTTTCTCCGCAATAAATGCTTTTCTTATTTCTCGACCTAGAGGATATTTAATAGGTATATTCTGAAGATTAGGATCTACACTAGATAATCTTCCTGTAGCTGTTAATGTTTGATTAAAAGATGTATGAACTTTAAAATCATCATCTATAACATCCATAAGTCCAAGTATGTAAGTTGATTGTAGCTTTGTTATCTGTCTATAATTTACAATTTCCTCTATAATCTCATGTTTGTCCATTAAAGCTTCTAAAACTTCAGCATTAGTTGAATACCCAGTCTTAGTCTTCTTTATAACTGGTAAATCCAGCTTTTCAAATAGTATCTTACCTAATTGCTTAGGAGAATTAATATTAAATACTTCGCCTGATAAACTATATATTTTTTCAGAGTGTTCCTTTATTTTTATATCAAACTTCTCCTTCAATTCTCCTAACATCTCAACAGAAACCCTAAATCCTTCTAATTCAATACTAGCTAAAATTGGAGATAATAAATGTTCGATTTCAAAATAAAGTTCTCTCATATTGCATTTATCTATTTTATTTAAAATAGTTTTATAGATATCTTCAAAAAATGAAACTGCTAAACAAGTATCATCCTCATCTAAAGATACAGATACATAATCCCTGCACAAACTTATAAGAGTGCGTTCCCTACCTGGTTTTAATAAATAATCCCCTATAACCAAATCAAAAATTATATTATTTACTTCTTTACCATTTATAAGCATAACTTTATGTATCATTTTTGAATCAAAACATATTTTATCATTCTTAGAAGAAAAAATCCTACTCACATCATCAAAATTTTCGCATATAAAATTCTCTTTCAATATGTAATTTTCATTATTAAAATTAATATACATATTCCCAAAATGCATCTCAGAAACTTTATTGCCTAAAACATCACAATAAATATACAAATTACAATTAGAATTATATATCTTATTTAATAAATCTGTTAAATCTTCTGTACTAGAAATTTCATTAACTAATATTTCATAAGACTCATTATTTGAATTTATTTTATTCAATAAAGACTTCAATTCATATTTATTATATAATTCATACACTCTTAAGTGGTCTAACTCACTATAAACTTTCATATCATTCAAAGAAAAATCAATGGGTACAAATCTATTTATCTTACTCAATTTCTTCGATAAAAAAGCCGACTCCATTCCTTCTATTAAATTCTTTTTAATTTTACCTTCCTTTAAACATTCTAAATTCTCATAAAGATTTTCAATACTCTTAAACTCTTTTATTAAAGAAATTGCTCCCTTTTCTCCAATACCAGAAACACCTGGAATATTATCAGATTTATCACCCATAATAGCCTTAACATCTATAAACTCAGTTGGAGTTACTCCATATACCTCAATCATCTTTTCTTCATTATAAACTTCTTTATCTGTTATACCTTTTTTTGTTATAATTACTTTTGTTATACTTGAACTAAGCTGAAGTGCATCTTTATCCCCTGTAACTATTATAGGTTCAAATCCTTCTTCCTCATATATTCTTGACAATGTTCCTATTAAATCATCAGCCTCAAAACCATCGAGCTCAAAAATATTTATATTCATTACTTTTAATATTTCTTTTAGTGGTTCAAGTTGCTCAAATAATTCATTAGGCATAGATTTTCTACCAGATTTATAGTTACTATACTCCAAATGTCTAAATGTCTTAGCCTTTCTATCAAAAGTTGCAATCACATATGTAGCATTAAATTCTTCCTGCATTTTAAAAAACATCGTCAAATATCCAAGTATTCCATTAGTATGTATTCCTTCAGAACAGCTAAGAAGTGGAAGAGCATAAAAAGCCCTATTTAAAATACTATTACTATCTAATATTAAAACCCTTTCCATATCGATACCTCTCTAGAAATTAAAATTTATTTTAAAAGGAGATTAACACATGATAAATACCATTATAATTATTTTCCTATTAATAATAGTCTTACTAAATATATTTCTAATACTCTGTCTTAGAGAATACATAGGTAAATTTCAAACAAACAATTATTTAAATCACATTATAAATACAGAACATTCGCTAAATAACATAAATACTAAATTAAATAATGCCCTAACATCGTATGAAAAAAACTTAAGAGATGAGATAAGAACACAAATAATATCTATCATAGATTTAATTACAAATCGTCTAAATGATACTAATATAAACTTAAATACATCTTTAGATTCTCTTAAAAAACAAACTCTCTTAGAGTCTAAAATGAACAGAGATGAATTATCAAAATCTTTTGAAAAAATATCTATATCTCTCGAAAAACAACTTAAAAATATTACTAATACACAAAACAACTTAATTTCATCTACAGAAAAAAAACTAGATATTATACGTAATACAGTTGATGAAAAATTACAACAAACTTTTGATAATAGATTATCTAAATCATTTGAAATAGTTAGTAACCGTTTGGAAGTTTTATATAAAGGCATAGGAGAAATAAATACATTATTTATATCAATAAATGATCTCAGAAAAATTTTATCTAATGTAAAAACTAGAGGAATAATAGGAGAATACCAATTAGAAAATCTTCTTTCACAAACATTAAATGAAAATCAATATATTAAAAACGTTATAACAAAAAATAATTCAAAAGATCGTGTTGAATTTGCACTAAAGATACCTTCAAAAAATTCAAATAAAGAACTACTTCTTCCAATTGACTCAAAATTTCCTCTCGATAACTATTCAAAACTTGTGGAATCATATGAGTCTTCAGACAAAGATAACATAGAAAAATACTCAAAACTTTTGGAAACATCGATTAAAAAATTTTCAAAAGATATAAATGAAAAATACATAGATTTAAATAATACAACTGACTTTGCAATACTGTTTTTACCTATAGAAAGCCTTTATTCTGAAATATCAAAAAGAGTTAATTTAATAGAATTTATACAAAGAGAATATAAAATAATAATAACAGGTCCAACTACACTATACGCACTATTAAACAGCTTAAATTTGGCATTTAAAACAATCTCAATTGAAAAACATTCAAGTAAAGTTTGGAAAGTACTAGGAGAGGTCAAAAAAGAATTTGAGAGTTTTTCGACTATATTGGAAAAAGCAAAAAATAAATTAGAACAAGTTAGTAATGATTTAATTTCCTTATCTGATAATAAAACTAAAAAAATACAAAATAAGCTTAAAGATATTGAATCCATTTCTTATACTGAATAATAACATGAGCACTTTTATGCTCATGTTATTATTTAAAATTAACTATGAAAAAAAGAACAATCTTCCTGCTCTTTTAAAATACTATTTGGAATCTTCCCATATATTTCGCACTCGTTATACTCTCCTCTATTTTTACAATCATAACAACAAATGCCCCTTATAATAACATCAATATTATTGTTTATTATGTCGTTATTGTTCACTTAGACACCCCTTAAAATTATAATAACTTAAAAATACAACTAAAATCTCACTTGCTTTAAAATTATTATACTATATCATCACTAAAAAATTTGTTCTTTTATGCTTCAAATAAACAAATTTTTTCATTTATTCTTTCAATAATACTTTTTAAATTTATAGTGGTAAAAACATTCTCTATAAAATCCTCATTCCTCTCAAGTTCACTACCAAAATATTTTAAATTATGATACTCCTCTACATTTCTCGGCATAAAACTATCAACATTATTTATTAAATCTAATAACTTGTCCTCTATAAAATTAAAAAACTCATAAACATTCCTATCAAATATAAATCTTACATTATACTTATCAATAAGCTCCTTTAAATCTATTAAAGAATCTCTAATTTCACTACTAATATTAAAGTATTCAACCGTAAAATATGAATTTATATTATTTAAAATTATACTTATTAATATATCAAATTGGTTTCTCAAATTTAGTAATCCATCATTATCTATATTACCATATAACTTATAAAACTCACTTACAAATAAATAATATTTAAAACTATAATTATAAAACTCAGAACTACTTTCAATCTCATGTTCATAAACTAAATTTAAGAGTTTATTCCTAAATATTTCACCACTAATCATAAACTCATTATAATTACTTATAGAAAAAAAATACTCTATCGCACTATCTATATTAAGCTTAGAATAAGTTATTCTTACATTCAAATTTTCTATTATATCTATATCATACAAATCAAGTACATAAAAAGATATAAACACTGTTTTAAGAAGTAAAACCGCATCCACACAATCATTATACAAAACTATATTATGTAAATTATCTTTAAAATTATTTTCGTATTCATATAAAGTATAACATAATTTTATATTATTCTGACTTAATATACTGCATACAGAATATAAATCATCATAACTATGAATATTATTAAATAAATCTTTAATAATATTCACATCATCTTTCAACCTATCTAATATGAAATTATATACTATAAGATTCTTTATATTAAATCTCCTATTGTCATAAACACATATAAAACAATCTTCTAACTTCCTAAATGAATTAATAACAATTTCTTTAAATTCATTATGATCATTAAAAATATCCCTATAAAGTAAGTACTTCTCCATTGTATCAATCCACTTATTAATATCATAAGAAAAATTCATAAAAACATAAAATAAAACAAGTTTATCAATATAATTAAAGTTTTGATATTCAAAATCCAAATCACAGCAATCATCAATATCAGTATTTAAATCTACACCCAAAAACTCAATAATTGCGTCCTTATGGCACTCTAAGTCTTGTTTATATTCAAAAAATTTAGATAAAATAATTTCTTCCTTTAAAAAACTCCTAGTATTAATTAATAATATTTTATTATCAGAATTTTTTATCCTATTTATATAATTTTCAAATTTTTTATCTGTAAATTTTACACTTCCAAAGAAATCATAAAAATAAAAAATTTGTAGCTCATCTTCTAAATAGATTTCATCTAATTCACTAACGCTGGATATCTTAAAAACACCTACATCTAAATCCCGTACATATCTATCATTAAAATACTTGTATATAAGTCTAAAACAAAACTTTTCTCTTAAATCATTTGAAAGACCATAACATATAAAAATTTTTTTATCATTAAGATTCTTTAACACTTCTTTGAAAAAACTATCTGTTATAAATGTATTTACCTTAAAATCCTTGTTCTTCAATTCGAAAATAATTTCTTCACTTATATTAAATCTAAACATAATATGTAAAAATACCTTTTCTGTATTCTAAATAAACCCATTAACAATTAATCTAACATATTTTTTAAAAAAAATAAACACCTATAGCTATATAGATGTTTTAATTTTATATATTAAACTCTTGTATAAATTTATAAATAAAACAGGCATTGTCAAAATCAATATGATTATAATAGAATAAATAATCCCAATTAGATTTAAATTAATATCATACGTCAAATAATTGCCAATCAAAGTATCAAATATTCCCTCATTGTATAAAATTTGATATAGCGGCATATGAAAAGCAAAATAATAAATTGAATTTCTTCCAACAAATTTTATTATCCCGACCCATCTAAAAATATATGATAAATATAAATATGTACAAACACCTGTTAAACTTATAAATACATGAAATAAATATGATATTAAGGCAATTATAAACCCAAAATCATAATAAATAATATCTGCATGTTTTATCTTTCCTAACAAATTCATTACATTTACAATAATTGAAACAATAAATATAGGAGATAAATTTCTAAAAAAATACTTATAATCTCTATTCGAATACTTGTTTATCCCTCCAAATAAATCTCCAATAAAATAATAAATTATAAAATATAATGATGCGTCAAAACTAAATGGTAAAGTGTTTAAAGAACCTGTTGTCCTAAAAATAACTACTCCAATAAAACCAAATACAAGAATTATAAACGAAATAACATAATTGTTAAAAAAGCATTTCAATATATAATAGAGTATCTCAACAGTAAAAAATGATGTTAAAAACCATAATGGAACATTTATATAAATTTCATTTCTCTTTGATATTAAAATACTCCATACTATATCTAAAATATCATACTCTTTCCCTAGATAATCACTATACAAAATATAAATAATCATAGATACTATGCTAAATATAATATATGGAATGATTATACTCCTAAACTTCTTACTTACATAGTCCCAAAATGAATTTATATAATGTGCATCTCTATATAAAAATCCACCTACAAAAAAGAATATAGATAACTGAAAAGAGAAAACATATGAAAATAATTCAGATTTAATTGGCATGTGTCCAAGTATAACAAAAAATATCCCAATACCTTTAAAAACATCTATAAAGTCAATACGTTTCAATTAAAATCATTCCTAATCTTACCATAATAAAAAATGTAATACAGATTTAGTATTACATTTTTTATTTCCTATTATTACACACTATAAACTATGTTTCCATCAATTATTGTATATAAACATTTTGAATCTGATACTAATGCACTCTTATTAAATATAACTATATCTGCATCTTTCCCGATCTCAATGCTACCAACCCTATCATGTATATTAACTATTTCTGCCGGATTAATAGTTATCGCACGCAATGCATCAATCTCACTGAGTCCTGTATCTTTCATAGCAAGGCCTGCACATAATGCAAGATACTGCTCCTCTATTACTGGATGATCAGTTGTTATTGCAACTTTTATTCCTTCATTAATTAATACACTAGGAGTATTAAATGTTTTATTATTAAGTTCTATCTTAGATGCCATGGTCATTGTTGGTCCTACAATTGCTGGATATCCAGACTCTTTTATGTATTTAGAAATTAAATGACCTTCAGTGCAATGATCAAGTGTTAAATCTAAATCAAATTCCTTTGCAATCCTTATAGCTGTTAAAATGTCATCAGCTCTATGGCAATGAGCTTTAAGAGGTATTTCTCTATTTAATACAGGTATCATAGCTTCATATTTTAAATTAATATCAAAAACTTTATTTTCACTCTCTGCTCTCCTCTTTTTATTTAAGTAATTTATGGATTCTACTATAAAAGATCTTAAAAGAGCTGCTGTACCCATTCTAGTCATCGGCATTTTAGATTTTGAATTATAAACTCTCTTAGGATTTTCTCCAAAAGCAATCTTCATACCTATAGGATTTTTTACTACCATTTTATCAATACACTCACCATAAGTTTTAAAAGCACCAAATACTCCACCACAAACGTTAGCACTTCCAGGTCCAGATACAACAGTCGTAACTCCACCTGCTCTTGCATATTCAAAGCACTTATCAAATGGATTTATAGCATCGATTGATCTCATTTGTGGTGTTATAGGATCTGTCATTTCATTTCCATCTGCTCCTTCAAATCCCATACCCCATTCATACAATCCCATATGACAATGTGAATCAATAAATCCAGGATATACAAATTCAGAATTAAGCTCTATAACCTTTTCTCCATCACGCATCTCTAAATCTTTACCTATATCAACTATTTTACCATCCTCAACTCTAATATCTCCACCATCTATTATTCCCTTATCACTCATAGTATAGATTTTACCATTTCTTATTAACATAAATTAAACTCCTCCTAAGATATAATTATCAATTACATCTCATTATACATCCATATAAAATAATTAAGCACACCTGCATAACTTAACCAAACTATATACACACACATGATAAACGATGCAACTTTTGAATTCTTAAAATATTTTATACCTAAATATACAGAAAACACAATAAGCAATAATATTATAAAAAATCCTATCCCATATAGTCTTTGTCCAAAGAATATAATGCTCCAAGAAAAATTAACAAGCATAGATAAAACATATGCAATAAAATTTCTACCACCATTTTTATAATTTAAATAAACCGCTACAGCAATAAGCACATAAATTATTCCCCATAATATAGGAAATAAATTACTTGGAATGGCAAATATAGGTTTTTCTAAAGAATCATATAATAGCTTAACATCTCCAAATAACCTATTTGAAATATAACCCCCTAAAAGATTAAATATAAGAGCAACTACAAAAACTCTTATGTTATGTAATTTAAATTTCATTAAAATTCCCCCTTATAAAATAATATATTACTATATTATTTATAAGTTTACATAAAAATAATCGGATATTAATCCGATTATTTTTTTATTTATGTTCATGATCAAAAATATGATCATTACAATACTCATAATGTCCATTACATTTAGAACAATATCTAAACTCCATATTCTCATCGCTTCTATCGGTTTTACCGCAAATATAGCACTTGTGTATAAAAGAATCCTCCTTTTCAAACTTAAGTACTTTGCTTTCAAATTCCTGTGTTCGTTTTCTTGCTTTAACACCACTTGATGTATTCTTAATAAAAAGTGGTACAAAAAATATAAGAAGATTGATAATAGGTGCTAATACTACAATTCTAAGTTGCCAAAATCCCGCATTTATAAAATCATATACAATAATAGTCGACATAACTATAGCAAGATATTTCATCTTAACTGGAATAATCATAAACAAATAAACTATGTGTTCGGAATTTAATATTGCATAAGCTAAAAATAATGACATATTTAAATTTGAAACACTTGTAACAGGTACATTAAATACCATAGATACTAAAGATATTATTGCTACACCAGTAAAATAATATATATTAAATTTAAATGTACCCCAATATCTTTCAAGTTCTCGTCCTATAAATACATAAAAATATATTACAAGCACAAAGAAAAACGGATTAAACGTTGGTGGTATAAAAATATAGCTTATAATCCTCCAAACTTCACCCTGTAAAACTTTTTCGGGAATAAGTGCAAGAGCTAATGACAAATTAGTATTCCCGAAAACTGATAATACATAAACTAGTAAATTTGCCATAGAAATTATAAACATTAAATCCTTGATACCAAAGTTTTCACGCCTACCCTTAATTTTTGAAGTCTTCATTAAAAATCCTCCATTTTCCCTATCTTAACTAATACAATACTATTTTATTTTCTTTAATATTCCTTTCAATAAAGTCCATACTTTACCTGTTGAAGAAATAGAAACCCATTCCCCTGGTGTATGGTTATCTTTAACTAGTGGGCCAAAAGATACCATATCTAAATCTGGCAATTTTTCCTTTATAATACCACATTCAACTCCAGCATGAATAGCATAAATTCCCATTTCACCATCAAATATCTCCCTATATGCTTCTTGTGATATATCGCGTAGTTTTGAATCTTTTTCATATTTCCATCCAGGATATGGAGAAGATTCTTTTGTAACTGCTCTAAAAGCTCTACTTAATACATCTATCTCACGAGCAACATTATACATTGCAGACCCTATTGAACTTCTAACTGCGTTTTTAAGTATCACAGTTTCTCCATCATACTCTATAACTCCAAAGTTATTTGATGTCACAACCAAGCCTTCTATATCTACAGAATTTGATATAATACCATTAGGCATAAGATACATAAGTTCTATTAAATCCTTAGAATCTTTGGAGTTTATCATATCAGGTCTAAGAGGAATATCTTCTTTAAAAACTTCTACGAAAAAATTTTCTTCTCCTTCTAACTCACCTCTAATAACATCTTCTGCAGACTTAATAGAAAGTATTACATTATCTATATCCTCCTTATCTACCCTAATTTCACACTTAGCTTCTCTTGGAATTGCATTATCTTTTGCTCCACCCGATATAGACACTATGTTTATATTAGAATAATTTTTCTCAACATTTATCAAAATTCTTGACAAAATTTTGTTTGCATTCCCTCTTTCCTTATTTATATCAATACCTGAGTGTCCTCCTCTAAGTCCCTTAACTTTTATACTTATAACACACCCATTTAACTCTTCAGTTGTAACTTTTTTCATAACAATTGCACGCAAACCACCTGCACAACTAACTAAAAGATTAGAATCATCCACAGAATCTATATTAATTAAATATTTACCTCTAAAAAATTTAGGCTCAAAACTCTTAGCCCCAACCATACTAGTTTCCTCGCCTACAGTTATAAGAGCTTCTATCTCTGGATGCTCAATATCTTTAGATGCCATTATAGCCATAATATATGCAACAGCTATACCATTATCAGCTCCAAGAGTAGTATCAGTTGCATAAATTTTATCTTCAATAATTCTAAGCTTTAATGGATCTTTATAAAAATCATGATCTATCCCCTCATTTTTCTCACAAACCATATCCATATGACCTTGTAATATAACAGTTTTACCATTTTCATATCCCTTAGTGGCAGGCTTTCTCATGTATATATTTAAACTTTTATCTTGAACAACTTCTATACCCAATTCTTTTGCAAAATTCATTAAATAATCACTTATTCTTTTTTCATCATTAGATGGTCTTGGTATCATACTTATATCTTCAAAATATTTAAAAACTTCCCTTGGTTCAATATTATCTAAAACTCTACTCATAGTAACAACTTCCTCTCTCTTATTACATTAATTTAGAAAATATATCTTTAAAAACATCTCCTAGAGTATTATTTGAGGTATCCTTATCAGTATATCCTTTTTCATAATTTGTGCATTCATCTATATCCTTATAACTTAGAAATATTTTCTTTTCATCATGGTCAATTGAAGTTATTTTTGCTTTTATGCTATCTCCTATTTTAAATAATTTATTTAAATCTAAAATCTCATTTGAAATCTCACTTATATGAATAAATCCTGTAAGATAATCATTCAAAGATACTACAAGACCATAAGGTAATATTTTAATTACGTCTACATCATATACATTCCCTTCAACAAAATCATTTTTGTATTCAAGATATGGGTTATAATTAGATTCTTTCATAGTTAAATATAACTTATTATTTTCCTTATCAATTCTTAGTATAGATACACTTACCTTCTTCGATACTTTTAATATATCGTTAATATCAAATTTGTGTTTATTCGAAACTTCTGACTTATGTATGAATGCTGGAAATCCTGAAATATCTATAAATGCTCCAAAATCTTTCACGCTCTTAACCGTACCTAAAAATTTATCTCCTACACTTAAAGATTTAAAAAATTTCCTTTTCTCTTCCTCTTTTCTCTCTACTTCAATTTCCTTAGATGAAAATATAACTCTATTTTTATTTAAATCGAGTTCTATAAGTATAGCTTCCAAAGTTTTCCCTATATAATCATTTAAATCAATCCTATGCGTTGATACTCTAGATCCTGGTATAAATCCACGAATTCCTTTGTAATCACAGATAAGCCCAGAATCGACTCTATCTTTAACGTAAACAGAAACCCTACTCCCACTTTTTAATATATCCTTAAGCTCATTTGAAACAACTATGTAATTAGCTTTTTTCTCAGAAAGCACTACATTTCCAAATCCATCATCAAGAGATACGACATAAACATCGATAATACTCCCTTTTTCATAGTTTTCACTCAAAAGTTCATCTTTCTTTATTATTCCATCACAAAAATAATTTATATTAACAACAACCTCATCCTTATATGATGATACAACCTCTCCTTTTAATATTGTTCCTTTTCTAATTTTTTTAAAATTAAGTGATTCTTCCATGATCTTATTATCTCTATCCATAATTAAATAGTACCTATAAACAGATTTTTATAAATACCCCTGCACCTCCTAAAGAAACTTATAATCTATTTTATCACTATAAAAAATAAAATAAAACAATTTAAAATTTTTATTTTAGAACTTACCATAAATCTACAACAACATTTAACGATAATTTTAGAGTAACCATAATAAAAAGGAGAATTTTTATGAACAAAAAAACAAAAAACTCTAAAGCAACAAAAGCAATAGCACTTACTCTTGCAGGAATAGCAGCTATCGGTGCAGGATCAATCGCAGCATCAAATATGAAAGATGCTAAAGCTATGAGAATCTTAGGTGGACTTAAAGCTATATTTACTGGATCAAATACATCAAATGGATCAGCTTATCAGGGTATTCAAAAATCTGTATCAACTGTAAATAATAACTGGTTCTCAAAATTTAAGGCTGGTAATAGTAGTGCTACTGTAACTACATCTAGAGGCTTGAATGGATCAAAAGGATCTATAAATACAGGATCTACAACATCAAATGGATCAGCTTATCAAGGAATACCTAAATCTGATTCTCTTGTAAATAACTCTGCATTTGATACAACTGTTAAAAAACACTCTCCTGTAACGAAACAAATGATGGCAGTGGAAAAACAAGTTGCAACATCATCAAAAAATCCATTAACTAAAAATCAATCTACACAAACAAGCACTACTCAAAGCAAAGGCACACAAACTACACAAACATCAACTTTAAGATTAAATGTATCAAAAGATAGTAATACTGGTAAAACTACTATAGAACCTGCAGTTGATACAAGTAAGTCGGATCTTACGAAAGCTAGCCAAAAGCTTCAAAAACATTTCAGCTTTAAAACAAAATAAGTCAAATTCAAAAAATAAAGATAGCTCACATTTATGTGAGCTATTAAGCCTTTTTAGTAGATTTAACTCTTAAATATATAAATAAAGCAACTCCAATAATCACAAACGCTAAAGAAACAATTTGAGACACTCTAAACATACCTAAATATAAACTATCTGTCCTCATACCTTCTATAAAAAATCTTCCAGTTCCATATAATATTCCATATATACA
Source organism: Candidatus Arthromitus sp. SFB-mouse-NL (assembly GCF_000709435.1). Lineage (NCBI taxonomy): Bacteria > Bacillati > Bacillota > Clostridia > Eubacteriales > Clostridiaceae > Candidatus Neoarthromitus > Candidatus Arthromitus sp. SFB-mouse-NL. The sequence goes on along the minus strand of NZ_CP008713.1, from coordinate 279,569 downwards.
GGTTACCTCTCCACTATTTTTCCTATACTTATTAAAAAATATCATCAAAACAATAAATACAAATATATTAAGCATACTCTCATACAAAAAAGTTGGATGAACAGTTATGGTTCTTCCATTTTCAACAATACTCATGCCAAATAAAGAATTCGTTTCATATCCATATGCCTCTTGATTTACAAAATTACCCCATCTACCTATTCCTTGAGCAAGTGCAAGTCCAGGTACTATACAATCTGTACAATCTAAAAATTTCTGTTTCCTAATCTTCGTGTAAATAAAAACTGTTAAAACTCCAAACAATATCGCACCATAGATTGCAATTCCTCCCTCTCTTATATTAAACACACTTAAAAGATCATCTTTATATAAACTAAAATTAAATAACACGTAATAAATCCTAGCACCTATTACTCCAAATACTATCATATAGAAAAACATATCCATAAACTTCTCCGTATCTAGCCCAATCTTCTTCGCATTTCTATATGAAATTATCATAGCTATTATAATACCCAAAGTAATTAAAATAGCATACCAAGCGATATCTATACCAAAGATAGAAAACGCAATCTTATTTACTGTAAATTCCAACCCAAGATTAGGAAACAATATTTTATCCATTTTACCTCCAATAATTAATTACAATTCTCTCGCATAAATCCTTCAATCTCATCAACGGTTTTAATTATACCACTAGACAAAACCTCATGACCATCTTTTGTAACTAAGATATCATCCTCTATCCTAATTCCTATACCCTCATCTTTTATATAAAGACCTGGCTCAACAGTTACAACCATTCCCTCTTTATATACAAAATCTCTTCCACCAACATCATGAGTATCAAGTCCAAGTAAATGCCCTATTCCGTGATAATAATAGTTAGATAACTCTTCCCTATTAGCTATCTTACCTATTTTTTTAAGCCCCAAATATAAATTCTCCTTAGCAATCTCATTTAAATCACTCTGAGAAACTCCAGGACAAATCGCATCAATAACTTTAAGCTGAGCATTTAAAACTATATTATATATTTCCTTTTGTCTATCCGTAAACTTTCCATTAGCAGGAAAAGTTCTAGATATATCAGCTCTATAAAAATCTTTCTCAGCTCCTAAATCAAATAAAACTAAATCTCCATCTTTAATTTTATTATCATTCTCTATGTAATGTAAAATAACTGCATTTTCCCCAGAAGCCACAATAGACTTAAATGCATATCCATTTGCTCCACTATATTTTATCATATAATCAAAATAGGATTCTATTTGATACTCATACATATTAGGTTTTAAATTCCTCATTATATTAAGTATCCCAAGTCTTGTTATATCAATAGCTTCCTTAATTTTTGAAATTTCATAATCATCTTTTATAATCCTAAGATTCTTAATATGTACATATATATTTTTAATATCCACATGGGGATACTTTAACTTAAGCTTATTTGCACACTCCTCAGAATAAATATGGGTATGTTTATAATCATCCCTATCAAAATCAAAATACACAGTCGGAGATTCTTCCTCAAGGATTATATTATTTAAAAACGAATAAAACTCATCTATATAAATTACCTCATCAACACTACTTATAGAAATAGCTTCATCTTTTAAAATTGTCTTTCCTATCCACTTAATCATATCTTCTGGTCTATTTTCTATAAAAAGTGTAGACTTAACATCCCCATTTATCTTCCTTATAAATAATATAAGATTCTCATCTTTAAGTCCAGTAAGATAATAGAAGTTCTTATTAGTGTTAAACTCATAATATTCATCTCTACTTATCCTAACTTGCTTACCTGAAAAAATTATACACATATCGCCATTTCTCATATTAGATGAGAGCTTCTTTCTTCTTGATAAATAAATATTTTCCATAATTACCCCTCCTATATAAAATTAAAAATAATACCATAAAAATATAATATCTCATTTTATCTACCGAAACATAGATATTATATCATGAATAAAATATTTTCTATAATTATAAAGAATATGTATAAAGTAAATCCTTACAAAAAAAATTTTTAAGGGCAAAAATATTGCCCTTAAAATATAACTGCTAATATAAAAAATATTCCTATACCAACCGTAACATAAAACTGAAGTCTCTCTTTTGCACTCATCTCACGCAAACCTTGTTCAATATCATTTTTTATATCTCTTATTGTCATTATAAACCACCTTAATAATTAATATCTAAATTCCCCTAAAGAATTGAATTTTATAAACCAATCTGGATATGCAACTCCAAGTATTTTTTCTCCCACATCATTAAGTACATCATTGTCATCTTTTCCCATAAAAGTACTTGTATGTATAGGATTTTCTGTATTATCACTATCATCTATTAATTTATTTGAACTACTCAAATCCTCATTATCATTTGTTAATCCATGTATGTTATCTATATTAAAATTATATATTTCAACCAATTGATTCTTAAGTATATCCCGAAGCTCATAAACCTTCTTAAGTTCATTATCAAACTCTATCTGTTTTTCTTTAATAGATTCCAATTTGTTATCTAACTCTTTATTTTTATTTTCATACTCAAGTTGAAGAGCTGACAACCTTTCTCTTTCTTCTTTTAATGTCCTCTCCATAATCATACGTTCTTCCATAATTTTTTGTTTCTGAAAATTCAAATCTTCTCCTAAATTTTTGTAAGTGTCTATTCTATTTTTCGCGAAAAATATTATACCAAACATAAATAAAAATAAAGCAATAAATAATCCAAATTTAATTAAATCCTTTTGTTTTTTCCCATTTCCACTCTTTAAATCTAAAAATTTATCATAATCATCATTTCTAATTACCTTTAATCCACTACTCTTCATATATAAACTCCCATAAATCCATTAATAGCAAATGAAGTCATAGTTAAAAATAAAAAACAAGAAATAGTAGTTTGAAATACCTTTATAATAAAGGTTAGAATAAGTTTTCTACTCCCTATTAAAAAATCCTGTATAGGTTCAACACCAACAAAACAAGTAAGTAATCCAACTATCATAAGAAAACTTTTTATTACTTTCAAAGGAATACATCTCCTTAAACTTAATTCTCATTGGTACAATATTAAAAAACCCTACTTAAATTTATGTGTTTTATTTATTTTTTATGTTTAATTAAAAAATATTATTTTAGTAATATTTATCGCAATAATAATACCTATTATCTCGGAAAATATAGCCGTCCATAAAGTATGTCTTATTTTTTTAATTTTAACGCATCCAAAATAAAGTGCTATTGTATAAAATATTGTTTCTGTCGATCCCATGAGCACAGATGTCAGCACTCCTAAATAAGAATCTGGACCAAATGTCTTAATATTATCTGTATATATACCTAACGCACCACTTCCTGATAATGGTTTTACAAAAATCTGTGTAATAACCTCAGCTGGTATACCTATCATATCTAAAAAAGGTTTAATAAGATTTACTATGTAATCAAGCATGCCTGAATCTCTAAAAACTTTTATAGCAAGTAGCATGCACAAAAGATATGGAAATATGTTTTTACAAATTTTAAGACCATCTTTAGCCCCTTCAACAAACACCTCATAAACCTTAACTTTTTTAATTACCCCATATCCAACAATAAACAATATTATAAGCGGAATAAATGACGACGATAAAAAACTCATTAAATCCCTCCTAAAATACTCTCTGAAGTAACTTGCATATGATTATCGATATAATACTAGTTAAAAATGTTGTTACAATAATTCCAAGCATAACTCCACTATGATCTACAGACCCAGCCATACTTCTTATAGATAAAATAGTAGTAGGAAAAAGCTGTATACAATTAGCATTAAGTACTAAAAATAAAGCCATATCATTCGATGCAACATGTTTATTTTCATTGACCACATCAAGTTCCTCCATAGCTTTAATTCCAAATGGTGTTGCTGCATTTCCAAGTCCTAATATATTAGCAGTTAAATTCATAACAACAGGTCCCATAACCTTTTCATTATTCTTTTCTTTAAATAAAAGCCTAAGCATTGGTCTTAATATGCTTGCAAGTTTCTTTGTAAGGCCACTTTCCTCTGCTATCCTCATAATTCCACACCACAAACACATAACACCTATAAGAGAAATAATTAACGTTACTGTTGATGATGTAGAATCCACGATTGATTTACTTATTTTATCACCATTATTTCCTATCAATGAATAAATAAGTCCCGATCCTATCATAAAGAACCAAATATAATTTATCAAATAATCACCTCGCTCCTTTTTAAGATAATTTTATTTTTCTTATTAAGTTTTTATGTTAAAAAAGAAGAGAGTACAATTATCTTGTACTCTCTCTTTCTATTAAATTATATGGAACTACATAATTAAAACCATCTATTTGTTCATTATTAATTATTTTTATGAGTGTTCTCATACCAATGGATCCTAAATCATAGCTTGCTGTATCAATTGTTGTTAACTTTGGAGAAAATGCCGATGACATTAAAATATTATTAAATCCTATAACCTCACACTCCTGAGGGATATTAACTCCATTTTCACGAAGTGCATCCATCGCCCCTATTGCAAGTTCATCACATGTACAAAATACCCCATCAAAAGAAATGCCACCTTTAATTTTCTTTTGTATATACTCATATCCATTATTCAAAAATGGCTTACAATAACATATAAGTTCCTTGTTTATTTCAATACCATTTTCTTCTAAAGCTTTAATATAACCCTTATATCTATATGCTGATGCATTTAAAGTATCTTTATGATCCCCTATGTATAATATCCTTCGTCTTCCATTTGATATAAGTTTATTTACAGCTTCATTTGCTGCTTTAATATTATCTATTGTTATATTTGGAATATTTTTATTATAAACTGTCGTTTCTATTAAAACTGTCTTTATATCTAATTTCTGTATAATATCCAAACACATATCCTCAAGAGAATTACTCATAAACAAAATGCCGTCAACCATTTTCTCCTTAAGAATATAAATATATTCCTTTTCTTTATCCAGATTTAAATCTGAGTTACATAGAATTATATTATAATTATAAATATTTGCAACATCCTCGATTCCTCTAACTATCTCTGGATATAATGAATTAGATATATCAGGGATTAAAATACCTACTGTCCTCGTTCTTTGTGTTTTCAGACTTCTTGCTATAATATTTGGCCTGTATCCTAATTTAACTACTGCTTCTCTTACTCTTTTTTGAGTATCTTCATTTACAACTTCAATTCCATTTAAAACTCTTGAAACAGTTGCAATGGATACTCCTGCTTCTTTCGCAACATCCTTAATTGAAATAGCCATAATACAATCGCTACACTTGGTAACTTAATCCTTTCTAAAAATTTTACACCCTTAAAACATCTAAAACTAAAGCTTCCTTATTAATATTTAAATCTACATAATTCAAACCTAATTTATCTTCATTAAAATAAATGTTAAGAGTTAACGTTTCTCTTTGTATAATCTCCTTATATTTATCAATTATATTGATTAAATTAAAACTATCTTTTACATAAATATTAATCTTATCACTTACTTCAAAGCCCTTTTCTTTTCTTAAGTTTTGTATCTTACTTATTATTTCACGTACAAATCCTTCTTCTCTTAATATATCTGTAATAGTAGTATCTAGTACAACCCCAATAGTTCCTTCTCCAGAGAATGCATATCCTTCTAATCCATCCATTGTAATTAATACATTATCTTTATTTAAAGAAACCTTATTATCCCCCAAGTCAATCTCTATGCTCTCACCATCTTTAAGTTTTAATGATAATTCCATTTGATTACTCTTTGATAAAAATTCCCTAATTATAGGAATATATCTACCATAATCTTTCCCTAATACAGGTAAGTTTGGTTTAAGATTGAAACTTACATACTTACTTACATTAGCATTAAATTCAATTTCTTTTATATTGAGCTCATCTTTTATAATAGAATGGTAATAAACTTCTAAATCTTCCCCACTCACAAGTATCTTTTGAAGTGGTTGCCTATTTTTAATATTAGCATTATTTCTTGCACTTCTTCCAAGCTTAACTATTTTGTATGCGAGGTCCATTCTACTCTCAAGTTCTTTATCGATTAAATCGTAATTACATTTAGGAAAATCGCACAAATGTATACTCTCTTTTGAATCTTTATCAAAATTCCTTACAAGATTTTGATAAATTTCCTCTGTTATAAATGGGATAAATGGAGCTAATATTTTAGATAAATCAATTAAAACTAAATAAAGTGTCATAAAGGCACTTATCTTATCTTCATCAAAACCATTTGTCCAATATCTTGATCTATTACGCCTTACATACCAATTTGAAAGCTCATCAACAAAAGTTTCTATTTTATAAGCTGCATTAGTTATCTTATAAGAATCAAGCATTTCATCTACTTCTTTAATCAAAGTATTTAATTTTGATAATATCCATCTATCCATAATGTTTGATACATCGTAGTCTTTATAATCATTTGGATTAAATTTATCTAAATTCGCATAAAGAACATAAAAAGAATATACATTCCAATATGTTGATAAAAATCTCTTATGAACTTCTTTTACATCATCTTCTGAAAATCTTGATGGAAGCCATGGATAACTCGATGTATAAAAATGCCATCTAACAGCATCAGCTCCTTGAGAATCAATAACTTCATTTGGGTCAACAACATTTCCTAAATGCTTAGACATTTTCTTCCCATGCTTATCTAAAACGTGTCCTAAAACTACACAATTCTCAAATGGATTTTTATCAAAAATAGCTGTAGATATAGCCATTAAAGTATAAAACCAGCCTCTAGTCTGATCAACAGCTTCTGATATAAATTGAGCTGGAAAATTTTTCTCAAATAATTCCTTATTTTCAAATGGATAATGATATTGAGCAAAAGGCATACTACCTGAATCAAACCAGCAATCTATAACTTCTTTTGTACGAGTCATCTCTCCCCCGCACTTTTCACATTTAAGCTTAATATCATCTATAAATGGTTTATGCAATTCTATATCATCTGGAACATTTATTCCTTTCTCTTTAAGCTCCTCTATAGAACCAATGCAATCTCTATGCAAACATTCGCATTCCCAAATAGGAAGTGGAGTTCCCCAATATCTATCTCTTGATATACTCCAATCTATAACGTTCTCTAAAAAGTTTCCAAATCTTCCTGTCCTTATATTATCTGGATACCATGAAACCTTATCATTATTTTTGAGCAAATCATCTTTAATTGAAGTCATCTTAATGTACCAACTATCTTTTGGATAATACAAAAGAGGTGTATCACATCTCCAGCAGTGAGGATATGCGTGCATATATTTTTCATTTTTAAAAAGCATACCTCTCTCTTCTAGCAGCTTAATTATCTTAAGGTCACAATCTTTTACAAACGTTCCACTAAAGTCACTTATTTCATCTGTAAATTTACCTTGAAGATCGACAGGATTTATAAAAGGCAAATTATTTTTCTGACCAACTTTGTTATCATCTTCCCCAAATGCAGGAGCTATGTGTACAATACCCGTTCCATCAGATAATGTTACATAATCTGCATGAACTACATAAAAACCACGACCCTCTGGTCTTATATAAGTAAATAATTGCTCATAATCAATTCCTTCGAGTTTATCTCCCTTAAACTCACTTATGATTTCATACTCTGTATCGCCCAAAACTTTTAAAAGGTCTTTTGCTAATATATAAATCTCATCGTTTACAGAAACTTCAACATATGTATAAGCTCTATTTATCGCAAGAGCTGTATTAGATGGAAGGGTCCAAGGAGTTGTTGTCCAAGCCAATATGTACTTATTGTTAAACCCCTTAACCTTAAATTTAACAACTACTGTATTATCCTTAACATCTTTATATCCTTGAGCAACCTCATGAGAAGAAAGACCAGTTCCACACCTTGAACAATACGGAAGAATCTTATGTCCTTTATAAAGCAAATCCTTACCCCACATTGTTTTGAGTGCCCACCAAACAGACTCTATGTAATTATTCTGATATGTTACATATGGATTTTCCATATCTACCCAATATCCAATCTTCTTGGACATTTCTTCCCACATTTCAACATATTTAAACACGTTATTTTTACATTCTAAAACAAACTTATTTACACCAAAATCCTCTATTTCTTTCTTACCTGAAATAGAAAGTTTCTTCTCAATCTCAAGTTCAACAGGAAGGCCATGGGTATCCCATCCAGCTTTTCTCAAAACCTTATAGCCCTTCATAACCTTATACCTAGGTATTATATCTTTAATAACCCTTGTTATGACATGACCTATGTGTGGTTTACCATTAGCTGTTGGTGGACCATCATAAAAGCTGAAATATTCACCATCTTCATTTCTATCAAAGTTCTTCTTTACAATATTGCTCTTTACCCAAAAATCTAGTATATTTTTATCTATTTGACTCATAGGAGCATTAGATTCGACCTTTTTATACATAAACCCTCCAAGCTAATATTTAAATTAAAAATACTTCACCTTAACAAATAAGGTGAAGTATTTAAATCATTTTTCTAAAATTATAAGTTCATACTCAAAAATTGTCAATTATGTAGAAATTTTATAATATGTTTAAATTACTAATTTTCATATCCAGGTGATGGATATGCAGGAGAAGATGGACTTCTTAAAACCCTAGATTCCGGTGGTGGATATACTCCCTCTTTTGCATTAAGCTCCAACTTCTTTTTTTCTATCTCATCTAATTTAGATTGATTCGTAATTCCAACTCCAGCTAAGGCAGCAGCTAAACCTAACGTAGTAATTATTCCAATCCCTCCAATTAACCAACGCACTTGCATTTATTATCACCCCCTACTTATATTAATTAATAAATCCATTTGGTGGCGTTACATTTATATCTTTAGTTATATCCTCAACAGTCTTTATTTCTCTTCTTAATCTATTAAGTTCGGTATCTCTTAACGTACTTTTATTCCCTTCAATTCCGAGTCCTACCGAAAGTCCAACTACAGTCGCAATACTTAAAAGTCCAACCCCTATAGCTGTACCCATGCTAACTCCTCTTCCAACAGCCAAAACAATCCCTCCTACCATATAATTTATTCAAATTTAAGAAACTATAATTTACGATATATTAACAATATTATATAATATTTCATATTTGCCTTCAATAGTTTTTAACCTTTTTGTAATTTATAAGCAAACATAACTAATAGATTCCATTTAATATATTAAACCTATATCCTTTATTTTCAGTATTTGTAGTTGGAAACATAGATGTATTTATTCCTTTTATATCCTTAAAATTATTAATACCCACCATATCATTTAAAAGTGAGTCCCCCTCTAAAAATATAAGATCCTTATTCCTAAATACAATGTACTCATCAATCCCCTTAGATTCTATTTGTTTATCTTCAGTACTCGTCTTATCTAAAAAATATTTATCATTAACACCTTTAGAAGATAACGATATGTAATTCCCCGAATTAATCTTATCAATCTCTTTAAAATCAAGCATATAGATTTCAAATACATCAAATTCATCTTCAATATTGAAGAATTTTTTCATAAAACCAGAAGACACAACTCTAGCAAAATCATCTGAATCCTTAAAAGATAAGTAACTTCCATAATCATCTTTTATTTTAAATTCATCATCACGACCATCATTTTTCTCAATAATAAATCTAACCTTATTATTCTTATTCTTATCAAAAATTAATTTGTTATTTAAAAATCCATAATCCGTACTAACAGAAGTTCCAACAAGCTTATTATATAAATTAAAAGTCGTAAAATCATCATTGTTTGTTCTTATCTCAAAGATAAACTTACCTAAATCATTTATCCCTTTTTCATAATTAAAATATCCATTTAAATACGAATCATTATATAATGTTTCATTCATCGCATCCCCATCTTTTGGATTTACACTTAAAAATTCACCTGTTTCTTTATTTTTAAACATCACTTGAACATAATTTGAAGATAATATTTCCTCCTTCACCTCACCATAAGTAACCTTTTTTAAAATTGAAGATGACATATCATTAAACCTAAATATATCTCCATTTTCAATTTCAGCATCTCCCGTATAATAATAAGTCTTATCTTTTGATTTGTTTTTTTTCACAAATACCCTATTTGATATATCAAATATTCTATTCTCTGACGTTAATATAAAATCAGATGGAAAATCACTTAAAATAAACATATTTGTTCCCGAATCATAAGACAAAAATTTATTTTCATTAATATCATAAAATTTATATATATCAAACGTCTTGTTTGGAGTAAACACATAGTTTCCTCCTCTTAGATCTCTATACATCTTAAAATTTATAAGATTATCTCCTATAGTTTCACCGTTTTCTTCATACGCCTTATATGTTTTAATTAAATTATCATCAAAATACAACTTGTAATTATCAATCAAATTTATAATATCAACCGATCCATCTTCTCTTTTATCAATCTTAAAAATATTATCATCTCTAGAATCAAATATAAAAACCTGATTCCTAAGCTCACTCTCATAAATATTAGACAAACTATATGTATTACTTATTTTTAAATCTCCTGAACTTCCAGCACTAAAAGTTATAACAGGAGTATGAAATCTATTATAAATAGTAAAATTAACATTATCTCTAAGAAATAAATTCTTAGTATTCTCATCTACCTGAGCACTTAATGAATTTATAACAGGAATCTTTATGTTCTTGTTTATATGACCAAAATTATAAATAAAATTCCCATCTAAATCGCTATAATAATTGCTCTCTATTTTAAATTCCTTATCATAAAAGTTCGATATGTAATTTTCAAAATTTAAATATATAAAATCTGAATCTTTAGAGTAACTGAACCTAAACTCAAAAGAATCAATCTCTATATTATAAGATGTGTTATTGTATCTATTATATATATTAACAAGTTTTGTGATCTTATTTGTACTGCCATCGTCTAGATCTTTTAATTTTATCTTAAATATCCTCTTCCCATCCTTTGAGTCTATAACCTCATACGCATACTCACCAAGTGGCTTCTTGTCTATAATTATCTCATTTAAAATAACATCATTTAATACAGAGCTATTACTTATTAAAATATTTAAATTCTCATATGTATTTTTAAGTTCATAAATATCCTTAGCCCCCTGAGATGATACCTTATTTATAGAAGTATTCCACCAATCAAGATAAACCTTATCAACTAAATTTGCATTCTCCTTAAATTCACTAATCCTACCATTAACCAGTCTTGTATCACCATATTTAAAATAAACCTGCAATAAAAAGATTGTAATAAAAAACACTGAAGAAACAATGCCAAATGATATATAATACAACCTTCTTCGATCCACTTATTTCAACTCCCCCTTTTCTAATAATTTTACACCAATAAATTTCCATATAAAATACAAAAAAACTGACAATTTATAAGAAAAACTCTTATAAAATTGTCAGTTTATATAAAATTTATTCTATATTATCTACATCAAATCCATAATCCGCAATTATATCAACTATTTCGTCGTTTGATCTATCTATATTACACATAACTGTCTTGGTATCTAAATCAACTTTTATATCTGTTCCACCTATCTCCTCTAATGCACTCCTAACCTTTTTCTCACAATGAGAACACTTCATACCATTTATATATATCTTTTTCAATTGATAAACACTCCTTTATTTCGATTTCTTATATCCATCTTCTGTAACATACCCATCTATACTCCAAATATTTTCTTGTCTTTCCTTAGCTCTATCTTGAGATGCTTTAAGCCTTTTTAAATACTTAGCAGAATCGAATATATAAGCAAGCCTTCCATACCCATTCTCTATAATATCCTCATTTATCATCTCAAGCTCTTTATTATCATTATAATACCATACATAAGCCCATATCTTGCCATGTTTATCCATCTCTTCACCATCTAATTCCAAATAAACATAATCAACATTTGATAACTTATTATATAAATATTTCTTAGCTTCAACTCCAAAAGGATAGTTCCCTCTAAGTTCTGGAGAATCAACAAGAATTAATCTAACATCCTTTAATTCTTCATCTATTATAACCTTTATTGTATTTCCATCTATAACCTTATTAAATTGAACCTTGTGCAAATTCTTATCTTCAAAAGAACAAGACATTGTAAAACCTAATAAAATGATTAAAACCATAAATAGATATACAAACTTAAATTTCAATTCAAAACCTCCTAAATTTAGATCAGTTTTATAAATTTAAGTCTTAATGCATTTATTACAACAGATACAGAGCTGAAACTCATAGCAATAGCTGAAATCATTGGGTTTAAAAGAATTCCTCCAAATAAATAAAATACCCCCATAGCTACAGGAACTCCAATTACATTATATAAAAATGCCCAAAATAAATTTTGTTTTATATTCCCTATCGTACTCTTGGAAAGTTTCAAAAACTTTGGAATATCCATTAAATCACTTTTCATTAAAATTACGGAAGATGATTCGATAGCTATATCAGTTCCAGATCCAATTGCTATACCAACATTTGAATTCATAAGTGCTGGAGCATCATTTATTCCATCACCAACCATACAAACTTTGTATCCCTTATCTCTAAGTTTCTGAACTTCAGAGGATTTATCTTTAGGTAAAACTTCCGAAATCACCTCATCAATACCTACCTGATTTCCTATAGCAAATGAAGTTTTAAAATTATCCCCAGTAAGCATTATTACTTTTATACCCATAGATTTTAACTTTGAAATTGCATCCTTAGAACTCTTTTTAACCGTATCTGCAACACTAAAAATTCCCCCAAGAACTCTGTCTATAACGACAAACATCGTAGTCTTACCATGCATCGATAAGTCATCACTTACATCCTTAAATTTATCTATACTTATATGATTCACATCCAATAGTTTTTTATTACCTATAAATATTTTCCTTCCATCAACTTCACCATAAACTCCCATACCTTCTATAATCTTAAAATTATCTACATCTAAAGTATCTATATTTTTCTCTTTCCCATACTCCAATATAGCTTCACCAAGTGGATGCTCAGATCCCTTTTCTATGCTAGTCACATACTTGATCATCTCTTCATTATCTTTAAATACATCCTTATCGATTATTAAATCTGTAACTTTAGGTTTACCCTCGGTTATAGTACCTGTTTTATCAAGTACTACAACATTTATTTTATGAGCATCCTCAAGTGCTTCGCCAGATTTTATAAGTATCCCATTTTCCGCACCAATTCCAGTTGAAACCATTATAGATGTAGGAGTTGCAAGTCCTAAGGCACATGGACACGCTATGACCAAAACCGATACAAATATTGAAAATGCAAAACCAAAATTCCTTTCATAAATTAGCCAAAATATAAATGATAAAAGTGCAATTGCTATAATCGTTGGCACAAAATAGTAAGAAACCGTATCCGCAAGTTTTGAAATTTTAGGCTTAGAGTTCTGTGCTTCCTCAACAAGCTTAATTATTTGAGATAACATGGTATTGTCACCTACTTTTGTAACCCTATATTTTACAAATCCATTTTTATTTATACTTGCACCTATTACATCATCTGAAACTTTTTTATAAACAGGTACACTTTCACCTGTAAGCATAGATTCATCAACTAAACAGCTACCATATATTATCTCCCCATCAACAGGAAACTTATCTCCAGATTTTACAATAACTATATCTGAAACCTTAACCTCATCAATGCTTACTTCAACCTCATCTCCATCTTTCTCAATCAAGGCAGTCTTAGGCGATAATCCCATCAATTTCTTTATAGCCTTTGAAGTTTTACCCTTAGTTACACCCTCTAAATACTTCCCAAGTGTAATTAAAGTTAATATAGTCGCAGAAGATTCATAATATAAATTCATAGCTCTACTATGATCACCTAATATAACTTTTATGGTTTCATAGAGAGAATATAAAAATGCTGCAAATGTTCCTATTGTTATTAAACTATCCATATTAGGTTTAAGATTTATAAGACTCTTAATACCTTTTTTAAAAAATGGAAATCCAACAATCATAACGGGCATAACCAAAATTAATTGAGCAATTGTAAAATTAAAAGGATTGCTCATATGATCGAAGAAATCAATAACCTTATAAGAAAACATATGACCCATGGATATATATAAAAGTGGTATAGTAAATACAAGGGATATAATAAATCTTTTCAAAATATTTCTTATATACTCATTTTCACGGTCATAATAGTTATCCTCTGACGATTTATCAATTCCATATCCGAGTTTAATTACATAAGATTCAATCTGATCAAGATTTATCTCTTTCTCGTCAAAATTTATGGTTAACTTCTCAGTTGACAAGTTAACCACAACATTATTTACCCCTTTTTTTCTAGAAAGCGACTTTTCAATTGATGATGAACAAGCAGCACAAGTCATTCCTGTTATTTTTAGTACTTTTTTCATAATCCATCCCCTATAACATTTTAATTTGATTTATATCCTTATGATATTTCATATTTAAGGAATTTAATTTTTCCATAACATCTTCAACGCTAATATCATAATAATTACAAAATTCCTCCATACTGTCAAACTCATCTCTAAGTTTCATATTAACAATGCTAAAAAACATATTTTTATCCATCTTTAAAAAATCCATTTCAATCCCCCTATTTTATCTAAAAAACTTAAAACTTCCTATAAATAAATTAAGGAAGTTTCTACTCATAATATCTACTCTTCTATAACTATTGCATTAGGCGATTCACATGTATCCACATCTTCTTCATTACATTGCTCATTTATAGATTTTTTACTTTCTTTTTTATCAAGTGCAATAATAAGAGCCGTTAATGACAAAGTAACAGCAAGTAATCCCAATTTAAAATACTTCACAATATCACCTCAAATATTAATCTAAAAAAATTTATACCATATTATAACATAAAATAACTGTATATCTATCCTTAGTTAAAAATTATTATACTTTCTTATATAAGCTAATACCTTTCCAACTACCTTCACATCGTCATTTGAATATATATCACTAAAAATACTATAATCAGATATAAATTTTACATCTCCATCTTCCTTCACATACTTCCTAGCATACAAATGATTTTCTTTTACTATTACAACGACATCACCATTATTTATCTCACAACTAGAATCAATTAAAACCATATCTCCTATAAATAAATCATACTTACTCATGCCTTCATCATCTATTTCAACAAAATACAAACCTTCTTCATATGATATCCAGTCTTTCAATATTTTAATTGTGTCTTTTATATTTAAATATCTATCAATTAAAAATATATCTATACTTTCAGAAGTCAAATCATATAAAAAAGTTCCCATATCTTTGTATATAGATTTACAACTTGTATAATATCTAAATACTTCTTTAGTATTAAAATCTACATAATCCTTATATTCATAATTTAAATATTTAATCTCAGGATCCATATCTATTTGAGTAAATTCATCTTGATCATCATCTTCAATTACATATCTAAATTTATATAAGACCTCTTTTAAATTAATAATTTTGCGAGAATACTCAACTAAATCATTCACACTCTCAATATTATCATTTGAATCTTGTATAAAATAAACCTTAGAATAAGATAAATTTTTAAACATAGAAAACACTTTGTACACGTCACTTTTAATAAAGTTTTCGATATTATCAATTATTATATGGGTATACACTCGTCCAATATTTAAATTACTCAATTGATCAATAGTTAAAATATGTACTTCGATATCATCAGAAGGAAGTATAGATTTATATAAGTTGCTCCTATTTATGTAATTAAATATATCTATAACTTGTTCAATTTCATTTTCACATGATAAAAATAATATTTTATCATTCAAATCAAAACAATAGTTTCTCTTCAAATACAGCGCTTTAAAAATTGTAGCTATAGTCTTACCAGAATTTCGCTTACCCTTAACTAAGCAAAATTTATCATTTATATATTTAACAAAATTATCCTGGGTACTATTCAAAAACATATCTAAAGAAACCACTACCATATCTAATTGCTCTCCTAAACTCTAAAACTATAATTTCAGTCAATCTTAAAACTCATTATAATATATTTTTTAGTAAAAGTATATTTCATTTTTTGACAAAATTATATATATTTTTCGATAATAAAATAAAGTGGATACTCTTTTAAAGTAACCACTTATTATATTTCTTCAATCCCTAAATAGGATAGTATACTCCTGTATATAGCTTCTGATATATTCCTCTGATAATTATCATCTATTAAATTATTTGATTCATTTTTATTTGTAATAAACCCGCACTCTACTAATACCGAAGGTATAATATTCTCTCTTAATACGACAAAATTCGAAGTTTTAACTCCACGATCAAAGGCATCTGTATTATCAATTAAATTTTTCTGAATCAAATTACATAAATCTTTGCTATCATTTTCCTTAAAATAATAATAAGTCTCAATACCATTTGCATTTTCATTGTCAAAAGCATTTTGATGAATAGAGATAAATATATCCCCACCTAAAAAAGAACATAACTTAACTCTATCACTCAAATCTATTTTAATATCATTTATACGCGTATTTTTTATACTAACCTTATTACTATCCATTAATAAATTACTTGTATAATTACAAATAGATAAATTTATATCCTTCTCTAATATATCTTCTTGAGTTTTAGCTCCAGGTTCATCTCCACCATGACCAGCATCAAGCACCACTATATACTTATCTTTAACCTCAAAGCTAAAATAAAATTTTAAAATATTTTCCCTATTTTTAGAATTACTAACTATCACATTTAATTTATATATCCCACTATCATCTGTAGTAAATGTATACAAGCCATCTTTATCAAAATCTCTTTCTAATACATCGTTTCCATCTTTTTCTAATACAAATTTAAATTCATTATTTTTATTGTAAGACTTTATCATAAATTCTATATTACTATTTATAATTTTAGGTCCATCATCTACAAATCTCTCTTCAATAAGTCCAAATTCATCATTCACAATAAAAGCACAAACAATTCTATTTTCAATAGAATTATAATTCAGTTTAGTTATCGCATAAACTCCATCTTCCTTATTTAAAGTTATATTAGTACTCAATCCATCACTCGGCAATATATCTTTTATATAATTTCCATTTTCCGTATCCAAATCATCATAAGGAAATTTATAAACTAAAATATTTTTAGTATTCTCATATCCTTCGTCTAAAATATTAAACTCTATCTTATTTCCATTCAATTTAGAGGTTATGTTAAAATCACATAAAGTATAATAACTATCAAAAGATTTAAATCTAGGAACAACTGCTTTTGTAGTCATAAGTCCCCTGAGTCTATCAATTTCATCAAAATTTTTGCACAAAAATCCATTTATAAAACTATTATTTCTAGTGGTAGTTATAACATCTAAAATATTATCTTCACCTTGAACAAATACATCAACTAAATGAGTTCTAAATTTTTTCTCCCACCAACACATTATACTCTCTATATCAGAAATCTCACTTATACTATTATCAATCTTTATAACTATATAATTTACATATCCCATTTTACATATATTCAAAGAATCAAAAGCACCCTTATCATAATCAGAATACCCTTCATAATTTATTCCATTAAAATCATCGTTAAATGTTCTCCAAATGTAATTAACCCCGATTCCAAATTTCAATTCACTCTTATAACTTTTAAACTTATCTCCCAAAACTTTTACAAAATCATTTACATTCTGCCTTCTAAAATTTTCCTTTGAAAGTTTATCTTCATTATATGTATTAAAGCTATAGGAATCATTAAAAGTATACTTATCTATATTTTTAGGATAAATAATACCATCTAAATAAATCCCATCAAACTTATATTTTGTTCCAATGTCTACAATAACATTTATTAAATAATCCCTAACCTCATGAACACCTGGATCTAAGTAGTACATATCATTAAATTTTATAATACAATCCAGTTTATCTTTTATAAACGATTTATCACTTAAAGAAATTAAATACTCTTCCAAATTACCTATCTCAACACCTTTTAAATGAAAATCTGAAAAAGTCCCATGAATGTCTAATGAACGTTTAACTCCCTCTTTCACAATAACTTCCAATGCATTTTTATGTAAATCATTAAATTTACCTGTGATATTTAAATCAATAAACCACGATATATCAACAAATATGGTATTAAATCCACTATCCTTAAAATCGTCGTACGACTGTGTTATGTAATTTCTAAAATCAATTAAATTAAATTCTCCATTTAAATTAATAGCATCTAAACAAAGATATGCACCTCTCATCTCATATTTAATTTCTTTAGCCATTACAATCTTATGTACGAATAAAATCTGAAACAATAAACATAAAAAAAATAAAAGTAGCTTAAAATATTTTTTCAAAACAAATCACCTACAAAAGAAACTAATCATCTTTATATAGTTAACACTTTTTGAAAAACTATTCTTCAATTAAGCTACTTTAAAATAAATTTATTTATTTAGTTTAAATGAACTTTTAAGAGCAGTAATTCTGTTAAATACAAGCTTATCATCCGTTGTATATTTAGGATCTACAGAAAAATATCCATGCCTAAATATTTGATATTTATCATAAGGGATACTACCTTTCGCATTATTTTCAATAAATCCCTCAAATATCTCTAAAGAATCCTCATTTATGTTATCTAAAAAATTATCACTAACAATTTCTTGATCTAAAATAAGAGGTTTAAATAATCTAAATTGAGCTCTCATAGCTGTTGTTGAATCAACAAAATGAATCGTACCCTTAACTTTTCTTCCCGTAAATCCACTTCCGCTTTTAGTCTCAGGATCATAAGTACAATGAAGTTCTAAAATCTTACCATTTTCATCTTTTATAACATCATTACACTTTATAAAATAAGCACCCTTAAGCCTAACTTCATTTCCTTTAAACAATCTAAAATATTTAGAAGGAGGATTTTCCATAAAATCATCTCTATCTATATATATATACTTTGAAAATGTTATTCTTCTAGTACCCATAGACTCATCATCTTTATTATTTTCTATAACCAATTCCTCAACTTTTCCCTCTTCATAATTTGTAATAACAACTTTAATTGGATCGATAACTGCCATTATTCTTGCACACTTAGGATTTAAGTCTTCCCTTAAAAAATACTCAAGCATTTGATAATCAACCAAACTATTAGCCTTTGATACACCTATGGCACGACAAAAATTTCTTATTGATTCAGGAGTAAACCCTCTTCTTCTAAATCCCGATATCGTAGGCATACGCGGATCATCCCAACCATCCACAACATTATTATCAACTAAAGCTTTTAGTTTCCTTTTACTCATAACAGTATTTGTAAGATTAAGTCTTGCAAACTCTATTTGTCTTGGTATATTTTCCATCTCACACTCACGAACAAACCAATCATAAAGTGGTCTATGATCCTCAAATTCAAGGGTACATATCGAATAAGTAATACCTTCAATAGCATCCTCAATAGGATGGGCAAAATCATACATAGGATAAACACACCACTTATCACCCGTATTATGGTGAATCGCATGAGAAATTCTATATATTATAGGGTCTCTCATATTAATATTGCTAGAAGACATATCTATTTTTGCCCTTAATACCTTCTCTCCATCTTTAAATTCTCCATTCCTCATCCTATAAAATAAATCTAAATTTTCCTCAACCGATCTATTCCTATATGGAGATTCAACTCCAGGTTCTTGGAGAGTTCCTCTATATTTTTTGATCTCTTCTCCATTTAAATCACAAACATATGCTAATCCTTTTTTTATAAGTAGTATCGCCTTATCGTACATAATTTCAAAGTAATCAGATGCAAAAATTATCTTATCCCACTTATAACCAAGCCATTCAACATCCCTTTTTATTGATTCAACATATTCCATATCCTCTTTAATAGGATTTGTATCATCAAACCTTAAATTGGTATTTCCATTAAATTCAGACGCTAAAGAAAAGTTTATCTCTAAAGACTTAGCATGACCTATATGTAAATAACCATTTGGTTCTGGTGGAAACCTAGTTATTATTGAATCATTTTTCCCATTTTTAATATCATCAATTATGATATTCCTAATAAAATTTGATACTCTGTTCTCATTAATCATACAAAATCCTTTCTAACCCCTATTTTTCTTATTTATTTAACTATAGCATATTTAAAATCTTTAGTGTACAATTCTAGTATTAAAAATATGCACAAGTATATAAAGGAGATTTATAGTGTGATTACCAAAAAAATTTTCAAATTGACATCATTTGAATTAATAAATTTAGTATTATCAATACTAACATTAGTATTATCGTTAATATCAACCAAATATGATCTAATTTATGGCGGAGGATCATTATTAATTGCATCGATTATCTCGATACTATTTATTAAAATATTACCAATTGATTTCAATAAATTTGAAATCAATATACTCCAATTTCATATTTTTATTTCCATATTCTTGGGAACTACTTTAAACTTCTACTCAATATTACCAGAATTTGATTTTTATCTACACTTATTCTTTGGATTTGTATGTTCTATACTTTCAATACCAATCATAAGGTATTTTTGCAATAAATCAAACCTAAAAATAAGTAATTTAAAAATGGGTTTTATAATCCTTATAATATTTGGATTCGCAGCATCATGTGGAATGTTATGGGAAATATATGAATTTTCAGTAGATAAACTACTTCTACTAAACACTCAAAATAATAGCTTACTTGATACAATGACAGATATAATAGCAAATACAATAGGAAGTATTGCTTTTTGCATAATATATCTATTTAAACACAAAGAACAGGCAAGATAATGCCTGTTCTTTTTATTTTTCATAATACAAAAATAAATTACAAATAAACTTAATATTATCCTCATCGCTAAACTCATAAGAATCTATAAATAATATTACAGACATAAACAAAGATAATACTATCCTTCTTGCTATATCCCTGTATTTTTCATTTATAATTTTAACAATAATACCTTCAACATCAGTTATAATTGCATCATACAACTTATTAACATTAGCAGCTTTCTCAATAGGTATACTCTTAAATGTTAATCCAAACCCTTTATTATTCTTAATATAATAATATATTTCCCTAATAAAACTAGCTAAATCTTCTTTCCTTTTTAAAGTCTCCAAAAATAAATTCCAACTATTACTTATAACCTCACAAAATATCTCTTCCTTATTTTCATAGTAATTATAAAATGTTCCTACTGCCATTTTACACTTTTGAGCAATAGTTTTTATATCTACTCCTGAGTATCCATTTACAAGAAATAAATTCTTAACTCTTTCACAAATTTCCTTTTTATCACATAGAACCGATTTTGGCATCTAAATTTTAAAACTATTTATAAAAATAGTTATCTCCTTCCTTGTAAAAATAAAAAGTCATAATTAAAACTTACCTTAACATTAATTAAACATGTTTAACTAACCTATAATAATATAAAACTATAGATATTAAATCCCCATAAAATCAATCTATATATCATTATATAATTAATTTCTAATTTTATAAATAGATTTATGAATTTTTAAAAATTTATTTAATTTATTTTTTGAATTTACAAATTATTTCAATCTCTAATGTATTGCAATACTTAATAATAAACATACACCTTATTATATAATAACATTAGAATAAATTTAAATGAAATTATTATTAAAAATAATACAAATTTTTAGTTTCTACTTTATTTTTTACCATACCTATCTAAATAAGAAATATTTTTACCATCTTTAATCCACCCAAGTATAGAGTCCATATTTACATTTTGAGCTGCTGCAAATATAGATTTATCTACATGCTTATAACTTTTCTTCATATTAGATATCAAATCTTTTATTTCATATCTTTTACTACCTATACGCTTAGCTGATACCATACAAGCACAGTTAAGTGCCATCAAACCAGAATTTTTTATAAATGTAATTATAGATTGCTCCTCTATATAGTACATTGGTCTAATTAATTCTATATCTTTAAAATTATCCGCTTCTAACTTTGGTAACATCGTCTTAAAATTACCCGAGTAAAACACATTTAAAAGTGTTGTTTCTATTACATCATTAAAATGATGTCCAAGTGCAAGTTTATTACAATTAAGTTCCTTAGCCTTTGCATATAAGAACCCTCTTCTCATACGTGCACACATATAACATGGATAATCTCTTGCTATCTTATCCACAACAGTAAACACATCTGAATCAAATATCTTAAGTGGTATCTCTAAATGTCTACAATTTTCTTCCAATAAAATACGTATATGTTTGTGATATCCAGGGTCCATTGTTATAAACTCTAACTCAAAATTATTTCTACCATGTCTCTTAAGCTCTTGGAATAATTTTGCAAGTAGAAGCGAATCTTTTCCTCCAGATATAGCAATCGCAATTCTATCTCCATCTTCTACCAAATTATAATCATTTATCGCTTTCGTAAATTTAGTCCATATTCTTTTTCTATACCTCTTTATGATACTCTGCTCAATTTCCTTAACACTTTTCTTCGCTCCAATCGGCATATGACTCTCACAGTGAGAAACTATACTACCTCTATCATCATTCATATTAAACTTTCTCCCTATGCTATAATGTTTTAAATGTAAAAATAATAAATTATATATAATGAAAATAAATTCACTAACTTTGTAACAAATAGTTTATTTTTTTATTGACTATGAAATAAATTTATTATATATTTTAAGTTAGATATATTGCAAGTTAAAGTTTAATATATTGTCATTTCTAAATAATTTATATAAGTCATTATTGTATTTAATTGAGCTTAATTAGATATTATAGTGGCTTAAATTTTTATGATATAAAGTTTAATTATACTAAACTTTATATATTTATTAAGTAAACTTTTGTATCTCTGAGGGAGGGTGTAAAGTGCATACTATTAATGCATTAGGTCGTCATATTTTAGTTGAATATTATAATTGTAATAATGAAATTTTAAAAGATCCAAAACTTATTGAGACTTACATGAAAGAATCTGCTATTAAAATGGGGGCTACAATAGTTGAAAGTTGCTTTCATCATTTTAACCCTTATGGCGTAAGTGGCGCAGTTATAATCTCTGAGTCTCACTTAACAATCCATACATGGCCTGAATATGGTTATGCAGCTGTTGATTTGTTTACTTGTGGAACTATAGATCCATGGGTTGGTTTTGATTATTTAGAAAAAAAGCTCTTAGCTGATATAAGCGAATCTACAGAAATTCCTAGAGGCCTTACTCAAAAGATAGCCAAACATGGAAATTTTAATGCTGATACTATATTCCATAAACCTAATGCTTAGGAGGTTTTTATAATGACTTGGTTCACAGAAAAATACGATGATGATGTTAAAATATCATATAAAATCGATAAACATCTTTGTCACAAAAAAAGTAAATTTCAAACTATAGACGTTTATAATAATAAATTATTTGGGAATTATTTAGTTATCGATGATATAATGATGATAACTGAAAAAGACGAGTTTATATACCACGAAATGATAGTTCATACTCCAATGGCTAGTAATCCTAATATTAAAGATGTTCTTGTTATTGGGGCTGGTGATGGTGGCACAGTTAGAGAACTATGTAGATATAAAAATATTAGTTCTATTACCATGGTTGAAATAGATGAAGAAGTTGTAAATGTTTCTCTTGAATTCTTCCCAAATGTTTCTCAATCACTTAAAAGAGATTCTAGGGTTAATTTGTTATTTCAAGATGGAATAACATTCGTTGAAAATTCTAACGATAAATCATACGACTTAATAATAGTCGATTCAACAGACCCAATAGGACCTGGTGAAGGATTATTTAGTTTAAATTTCTACAATAATTGCTATAGAATTCTAAAAGATGATGGTATTCTTGTAAATCAAAGTGAGAGTCCTTATTATCCATTTAATATAAAAGAACTTAAAAGATCCGCATCAAAAATTAATAAAATTTTCCCAATACTTAAATATTATCAATCATTCATTCCAACTTACCCATCTGGTCATTGGTTATTTGGATTTGCATCGAAATCTATAAATCCAATAAATGATGATATTTCTAAATGGAATTCAAATAATATCAAAACAAATTATTATAATACTAAACTCCATAAAGCAAGTTTTGTTTTACCAAACTATGTTCAAAACATAATAAATGAAGGTAAAAATAATTAGAGGAAACAATTATCTTGTTTCCTCTTTTTTGAATGTATATTCTCCTAATAATTTCCCATCTAAATCAAAAACTTCAAAGTAGTCATCTGAAAATATAAATATACTATCTTTATGTATACTTATAACCTCTATACTCTTATCTTTAAATAAGTTATCATTGGATTCTATTATA
Organism: Candidatus Arthromitus sp. SFB-mouse-NL; assembly: GCF_000709435.1. Classification (NCBI taxonomy): domain Bacteria; kingdom Bacillati; phylum Bacillota; class Clostridia; order Eubacteriales; family Clostridiaceae; genus Candidatus Neoarthromitus; species Candidatus Arthromitus sp. SFB-mouse-NL. Next base: position 255,118 of record NZ_CP008713.1, on the reverse strand, counting down.
AATTTTAAACCAATACCCTCTTTGTCATCCAAATCAAAAACATATACACCTGTAAATAATTTATCACAGTTAGGAATTAAAATATCTGAATTAACTTCCATAGCAGTATTTATATCCATATCTATACTATTATCACCCATATCTAATGTAAATGCTAATAGGTTTTTATCCTTAGAAAATAACATCTTCCCTTCATCTAAAAATTCTGATAAATAAGCTTCCTTCCCCTTTATAAAATACTCATCAAATATTTTAGGGCTATTCTTATCTGAAACATCTATTAAATTAATTTTTATACCTGTGTTTTTAATTACCTCAAATACTTTATCACTTTGCATATTTTTATATGTATCTGCTCTATGCTCATTACCAACAACTACGAACTTATCATCACTCAATTTATATATATAATTAAAAGAAGATGTCAATTTTATACTACCCATATAGTTTGGATTGCTGTAATTTAAATTATAAATTGAAAAATATCCATCCTTTAAAAATCCAGATATATAACATAATTCTCCATCAAAATACACACTATTTATATTTTTATTGTCAAGTATAACATCTATAAAATTTACATAAGTAAAATCTCTATCTAAAATATATACTTTATTTTTTGAATTTTCACATGTTGCAAGTACTCTTAAATTACCATCATACTTATGTATAAATTTATCATTGTATATAATCCCATCAAATGAAATTTTGTTTATATATTTAAACTCACTTCTATTTATATTAAATTTATGTATCGTTGTAAAATATCTATCAATCATATCATCATTACAAATAACATATAGATCGTTTTCTGATAAGTATATAAAATTAATTTCTCCACCTTCAAAACAATCTATATTTAAATCTACCTCTGTTTTATTTAAATCTATAGAAACAATCTGAATATTACTCTCTGTTTGTTGAATTACTAAATAAATACTCCCATTATCATCATGTTTAAATAAATACTCATATCCTTCAAGTTTAAAATCATTCATTTTAATAGGATTTTTTTTATCATAAATATCATACACACATATCTTTATATAAGATTTGTCTTCATCATTTTCAATTCCACTAATAAATAATCTATTATTATAAACATAAATCTTACTATTTTTCATTTTATATTCATCTAATCTATAATCAAAATACATATCTTCATAATTATTTATCTTTATAATCTCTATACCATCTTCAGATAACCTATAAACATATTCATCATCCATAGTATAGATATTATGTTCTCTAACATTATTTTCTTCACAAGCATAAGTGGCATTTAAAGGAATTACAGATATTATAAAAATAATACTAAAGATAAGCCATATCTTAAATATCTTCATTTATCCACTTCCCTAAACTAAAAACTTAATCAATTAAAATTTCTATATCAGAATTTTCTTCATTTAAACTTATACTAAGAAGATTTTCTTCTAATTTATTATTGATCGTTCTATACCTTATTAAAAGTTCATAGTCACCAAAAGGTATATCTTCTATCATAAGATTGCCTTCACTATTTAAATTAAATACTCTATCTTCATTATTATACAAATAATCATCAGCTCCATTTAATCTTATCATAGCATCTTTTATAACATTATTATCTGGATCTAAACTCCTTAACGTTATCGCTCCAACATTTTGCTTCTCTATTCCAAAAAATACTTCCTCAGAACTATTACCACTTAAATCAACAACTCGAACTTTTATATGCTCAGTATTTTCAAGTAGTCCTTCATCATCTTGAACATAAAAATACCCATTTTCATCTATATATGATTTATAAGTCTTTCCATCAAAACTAACTACAACCTCACAATTAGCTTCACCATTTCCATAAACAAAACTATTAATACAATCAACATTTGTTATACTAGGTCTATCTGGTGATATAACATCTTCCACACTTTTTTCAATCATATTGGAATAATTATTAAAATAATCATATGAAATCAATCTTAACTTATCAACATTTCTTAAAGAATCTCCAACCTCTATTTCAAAATTCCCATCATTTGATATGTATCCTAAAAATTCCCTATCACCAATAAGTAATTTTACAATAGAATTTGGCTCACCACTACCACTAACCATAATATCTGAATTATTAACTAATCCATTAATCTTTGGATCAATAGGAGGTAGTATATCGTGAACGACTAAAGATAAATTAGATAACTCATTATCTAGATAATCACACACCTTAACACGTATTTGATCAACATCAACAAGTAACCCTTCTTCAACCAAAACAACAAAGTTTCCTTCATCATCAGTATTTGAAACATACTCAACATTATTTATGTTAAACTTTACTATAGAATTTTTAAATGTTTTACCACTTATTACATTCTTATCATTAGTTATTCTATCAACTAATATATCACTGTATATATCCTTAACCTCATCTAACTCTTTAAATATAAAATTTCCTGACTCTTCTAATGATTCATTATTAAAAACCTCTACAGCTTTTGCTCCTATAACCGTCTTTAGACTAAATGTCAAAATTAACAATAACGATACAGTAATCTTATTTAAACTCAAATTACTCATAGTTATTCCTCCAAATCTGAATTTTTTATAATATATATTTTTTCATTCATTTCATCTTAATTCTATTTTGCTCAAATTTTAGTAATTTATGAGTAAGCATTTATTTTTTTTGTTAAAATAAACTAAAAAATAAAAATAGGTAGTTAAAAAACTACCTTACATAACTAGCTCAAGTATCTTTGAATACATTCCTTTTAAGTTTATAACCCAATCAAAAATCTCTCTAAACTTATCCTCACATATATCGAATTCACTAACTACTTTAGAAATTATCGATTTCTCATTCTCTGTATAATTGTTATCTGCAAGAGCTACATATATAAGCTCGAGCAATATGCAATTTTTAATCTTATCACTACTTAAACTCAACTCACTTATAATCTCATTAGGAGTTCCCTGTATTCTCTCAAGCTCTCTACCGCTCTCAAGCTTAAAACCTTCGAGCATAGTCTTCTCTTCCCCTGTTATAATACCATCACTCTCAATTAAATGAAGAGATAAAGCATAAAATAAATCTCTTTCTCTATCTGTAAATAATGATAAAAACATTTTTAAACCCCCAACAAATATTGTATATGTTAATTATTTACATTTTTAAAAAGTTTAAACCTATTTTAATTAAAATAAATCTAAAGCTTTTCTGATAGAGCTTCATCAATAATTATAGTTACATCATTATGAGCCTTTAATAAGGTACATGGAACCTTAGTTGTAATAAAATCATTACTTAAAAGTTCTCTAATTGCATTAGCTTTTTCACTTCCAAAAGCCAATAAAATTATCTTTTTAGATTTTAGTATATCCCCTATTCCAAGGCTTAAAGCTTTCTTAGGAACCTCATCTATATTAGAAAAATATCTAGAATTTGCTCTTATGGTATCCTCATTTAAATCAACAATACTGGCACTTGCATTTAAACACTCCCCTGGTTCATTAAATGCAATATGACCATTTCTACCAACCCCTAGTAACTGTATATCCGTTCCACCATTTCCATCTATTATCTCTTTAATATTTAAAAGTTCCCTATCTATGTCCCCAGTTGTAATCGGAACATATGTATTTTCCTTATTTATATTAACATGATTAAAAAAGTGATCATCCATATACCTTCTATAACTTTGAGGATGATCCCCCCCTATTCCAACATACTCATCTAAATTAATAGTTTTAACATTTGATAAATCTATCTTTCCATTTTTAAACTCTTCAACAATATATTTATATACACCCTCTGCTGTTCCACCTGTTGCCAATCCAAGCAATGCATTTTTATTATCTCTTACTACAGAACATATTATATCACTTGCTTTCTTGCATGCTTCATCCGAATTTTTAACTACTATAGTTTTCATTTTATCCCTCCATATATCTTTAATGATTCAATTTATATTTTAGCATGTATTTATAAATTATTCTCTATTAAATTCCAAATGTATATTTAACTCCACTACTCTCAATACCAGATTCATCTTGAACAGTTACAACAAAAATCTTAATACTATCTTTCAAATTATCAATTACAATATGCTGGGATTCCTTAGTATAATCTCTGCCATAAATTCCTAATATATTCTTGCTATCTTTTAAATCAATCTTATCTTCACTCTCAAAACCATATACTATATAAAATTTGCTATCATTTGATATCTTATCTTTGAAAAATAAATAATGTTTATTCTCATCACTTCTTAATACACGAAGATCTGAAACTTCGAATGTAGTTTTAAAATCAAGCCAAGGCTTGCTGGGTACAATAGCCTTAAACTTAAGTATATCTCTCTCCAATAAATTTATATATTTTCTATATACTCCTTCCCTTTTATCTGGGAAATCTAATCTCTTATATAAATCCTTAATACTAAAAAAAACACTACCTAATATTTCATCATAATTGGAATTAAATTTAATTTGATTAATTATCTCATAAGGATTATTCCAATTTTTATCACCCTTTACTTCTCTTACACAATAATTCCCATGACCTATATACAATTGACACCTTTTATTTTTAACAGCCTCACTCCAAAAATTTATAAGTTCTTCATATGGTGCCTCATCTTTACCAAAGGTCCAATATATCTGGGGGATTACATAATCTATAAAATTATTATTTATCCATCTCAATGTATCTACATAAATATCTCTATAACTAGATAATGATCCATGTGGAGTATTAGATCCATTTAATAAATTTCCAGTCTTCACTCCATCTTTAATTTCTTCACCTTTATGTGCATATATGCCAAAAGGAGATACTCCCCACTGAACAGATTTACCATTCATGTAATTATGGTGATTTATTATAGATGAAATCTCTTTTATTAAAATACTTATATTATCTCTTCTCCAGTCCTTTATATCAATTATTCCTCTATTATTTTCATTGAATGTTTTTAAATCTTCATTCATATCTCCGAATTTATAATTAACGCCCTTTATATTTTGAGATCCATAAGGATAGAAATAATCATCAAAATGTATCCCATCAACATCATACTTAGTTATAAATTCATGAATCGTGTTTTTAACAAACTCAATAACCTCATATCTTCCTGGATCTAAAAACAATTTACCCTGAAATAAATAAACCAAATCCTTATTAAGCCTTGCAAAATTATTTTTATGTAAAGTCTCTAATATCTCCTCTTTTGTATTATTAATAAGAGGATCTTTCGTAACCCTATAAGGATTAAACCATGCATGAAACTCAATTCCTCTTTTTCTAGTTTCATTAATTGCATACTTTAAAAAATCCTTTCCCTCACTTATATAAGAAGGTGACTTACCCTGCTCTCCTGAGAGATACTTAGACCACGGCCTAAAAGATGATTCATAAAAAGCATCAAGTTCTGGGCTTACCTGGAAAAAAATTGCATTCAAATTAAGCTCCTTAACTCTATTAAGCATAAAATCAAATTCATCCTTAAGTTCATCAAAAGTCATATCTCTTCTGCTTGGAAAATTTATGTTAGATATAGTAGCTATCCAAGTTCCCCTAAACATCTCCTTATTTGAATCATATATCTTCTTTAGTTTTATCTTCTTACCATCAACCATTATAGGAGATTTTTTATCATAAATCACATCACCATTTTCATTTATCTGATCAAACCTATAAAGAATTTCCTCTAAAGAATCATCTATCACCATACCATCATTTGCATAGACCTTATGACTCATAATTCCAAATAAGATCGTAAAAAATAATAAAAACTTAATTATAATCTTATCCATAACATCTCCTAATCATTAACTAAAATTTTTATTGTAGTTTCCTCTAAATTAGTTCCAATTATTCCAAAAACAAAATCTTTTAATTTTTATTCATTTAATTTAAAATTAAGGTATATTGCAAAAATGGAGGATATTATGAGTATAAAAAGTATTTTCTACAGCCAAAAAGAGTTCTTTAATGAAGAAGCAACACTCCCAATAAATTTTAGAATGGTAAACCTTATAAAACTAAAAAAAGAATTATTAAAAAATGAAAATGAAATTTACACAGCACTGTATGAAGATCTCGGCAAATCAAAAGAAGATGCATTTATATCAGAATTCTCCCATTGTTTAAATGAAATAAACTACTTCATTAAAAATCTTCGTTCTCTATCAAAGCCAAAAAAAGTTAAAACTTCTTTTATTAATTTTAAAAGCAAGGCTTACATATATAAAAAACCTTATGGAGTATGTCTAATAATATCATGCTGGAACTACCCTCTATATCTCTCGCTCATGCCACTTATAGGTGCAATAGCATCAGGTAACACTTGTATATTAAAACTTCATCCTCTTAGCCATAACACAAACAAATTAATAGAAAAAATACTTAGAGAAATATTTGAAAAATGCTATATTTTCTCTACATATGGTGATGAAAATGAACTAAATGAACTTTTAGATTTAAACTTTGATTACATATTCGGAACAGGAAATCCAAATTTCGGAAAATTAATCTATGAAAAATCATCGAAAAATTTAATACCCATAACACTTGAACTTGGAGGTAAAAATCCTTGTATCGTACATGATGATTGCAAAATAGATGTTTCATGCAAAAGAATTGTACATGGAAAATTCCTAAATTCTGGTCAAACATGTCTAGCTCCAGATATAATATATATAAATCACAAAATTAAAGATGAATTTATACGCAAAATTATATTTTATATAGAACATTTTTACTCTGAAGATCCTCTAAATTTTAAACATTATTCAAAAATCATAAATGAACCTCATTTTATGAGATTGATTAAAATACTTGAAAATCATAGAGACAACATAATATTTGGCGGTGAAAGTTCTAAAGAAAAATTAAAAATCGCTCCAACTATTATAGATAAAAATGAAATCATCCCATGCGAAATTTTCGGTCCAATACTTCAAATTAAAACTTATGATATTTTAGATGATGTTATATATTCATTAAAATGCACCCCTCCTCCCCTTGCACTCTATTTATTTACAACTAATAAAACCATAATAAATAGATTCTTAAACGTTCCATTTGGAGGTGGATGTATAAACGACACTATCGTTCATGTTTGTGAAAATAATCTACCATTTGGTGGATTGAAAAATAGTGGAATAGGTGCTTATCATGGCAGATATTCATTTGACACTTTTACTCACAAAAAAAGCATATTAATTAAATCAGTTAAAGTAGATATTAAATCAAGATATCCAAATAGCAAAAATTATAATTTAAAATTTATAAAACCCCTCTTCTCAAAAAATAAATAAGGGGCTAAACAGTCCCCTTATTTGCTTTTTAAAATTATATATCAATTTCATGATTAAGATCGTAAATATACTCCTCCCCATCATCTCCTAAATATGTAAAATGTACATCATAATATCTATCTTTACCCAATTTGAAACAAAACAAATACTCATTACCCTTAACTAAAAATTTGTGAAGAAACTTCTCTTTAAAACTACAGGAATAAAAAGTACAATTTCCTTCTATAATCATATATCTCTTTCCATAAAAAATAATAAATAAACTCATACTTAGTGTAAACTCTTCCGAAAAGCTAGTCACAAAAAGATCCATACCTTTATTATTTAAATCGCCTACATAAATACTCCCTTTAGGAATTAAAGGTTTTATAAACATAGAATAAACCTTAAACCTATCGCCACCTTTTACTCTCAAATAATATAAATCACTTTTCCTTATATTTATATCCTTAAAACATATCTTGAAATTCTCATCACCACTTATATTTACAGAGCTTATTATCTCACCATTTTTTGAGATGATCATAGCATCAAAATCACTTTTAAAATCGTTAAATAAACTCTTACTCATAATGAACAATTCATTTGATGAACTTAAATAAGCATTCTCAATAATTGAATTGTTTATAAAGGCCTTTCTCTCATTATTGTAAAAACTTAACGTTGAACAATAAACTTTATTATCTTTATCGTAACACTTAAGATATATAAATTGGTTATCCAGTTTATTATGTACTCTAAGTTCAACACTCCCATGTTGTATATCAAATACCTCTTCTCGCCCGTTTTTAAATAGCCCTTTACCATGAATAAAATTATCATTAAGTATATCTAAAAATATCTTTGTATTATCAAACCTACACACACAATCGAATCTCATAAATTTAATACCTATAGAATTAGATATAACAAATAACTGAGCTATAGATCCTCCAAAATCTAAAACGTAAACCTCGCTAAACTTATTTAAAAAATTAATCTCTTTAAATAAAAATTCGCAATCATTTAATTTAACTCCTTCTATATAATTATTTGTTGGCTCTTCCCCAATATTTTGAAACTTAAAAAACTTAGGTGCTCCATCTAAATAATCACATTCACTTTTAAATAAAAAATCATACTTATTCTTATCCTTCTCTATATACTCGACATGTCCACATCTTCTCTCACTTATGAAATAATTTTCCTCACTAGAAAAATCATAATTAAAAATTATTTTATTTAACTTACTTCCATTAAATATATTTAATTCAAAGTATCCCTTCTCCTCTTTAATCAAGCATTCAAATACTAAAGTATCATTTCTTTCCCCATCTGACGACTTAAAATACAGAAACTTACCCCACACATTACATATCATATATTCATAATTATCTATATCGATTAAATTACTTAGTTTAATAAATACCTTAAGAGCTAATAATCCAAATTTTTCCTTTGATAACACCTCAAAATAAATATCTTCTACAAAATTAAATAATTCTACATTTAAATTTTCATATTCAAAAGAAAAGGAGGAATATATTTCTCCCCCAATAGTACTTATTTTAAAAGTATAAACCTCATTTGGTACAAGCCTGTTTACATTATTGACATTAAATACATCCAAAATTAAAATCTCAATCTCATTATTTTTTACCTGTAATTTAGAAACAAAATTTTTAATCTCTAGATCATTCGAATCAAAAATATGTACATCTGGCAAAACTATATTTGATAAATCAATGTGACCAATTCTTTTAGGTAAACTTATATTTAAATTTTTACCTTGATGAATTAAATTTAAATTAAGATTATCACATTCAATCTCTCTCTTAAATCCAAAAAACTCAAAAGAACTAATAACACATCTACTAACTGTATTATCATGATTCGAAAACATAGTTCTTATTTCATATATACCGTCTGACGAAAAATATGGAAATTCAGTATAATAATTTGAAATATTGTCCCTACCACAAATAAAATAAGAACCTTTATATATTTCAATCTTATCTATATATAAAAAGCCACACATTTTCAAATCATATTCTTTATATGAAATACAAATATTATTTTGTTTGATCTGAATAAAAGGATGTAATACCGTAATATCTTCACTCTTAATGTCACTATTTGAAACTCTACAACTCTTTATATCACTATTAAATAATTTCAAATTATACTTTCCCATAGTAATTTATCTCCACAATTCTATTATCATTGTTAATAAATTTTACCATATATTAATTATTTTTTCTATTATTTAATATTTAATTAAAAAAATTAAAAGATAGGGCTATCTATTAATAGATAGCCCTATCTTCCATTATTATCAAACATTTCAAATTTGAGTTGTAGATTCTCTTTTGATATATCCTCAAGTATTTCTTCTCTCATATTAATTTTAAACCCATTATAATCTACATTAAGTTTATTAACAAATACTCTATCATTATCACTATGATTAAATTCATATATCCTTACATCATTTGAGTTCAAAACATCATTTATTATGTATCCAAATCCCTCAATTTTATGCCTATTTAAATTATTGAGCAATATAAAGTTACATATTTGATCTAATATAATACTACTATTTGTAGACATGAAAATACCTGTACCTGAATTTATAATTCTAACAAGTGCACTTACAATACTTCTTTGCAATTTCAAATCAAGATGACTCTCAACTTCTTCTATAAAAAATGAAGTAATTCTTTCCTTAGACTTCAAAAATAACACAAGAGATGCAATTTCTCTAATAGAATCTGAAGCCATGCTAATTGGTATCTCTATCCCATTTAAACTGCACTTATAAGAATCATTCGTAAAAACACCTTTAACTATATCTCTCTCTATAAAATTATATATACTAGAATATACCCCATCCTCTATACATTCAAGGTTCTCAACCCGATCTATAAAATCAGATGTACTTAAATTTTGATACTTTATAGTTCTAAAAATATCATGATAACATAAAAAAGTACTTCTTCCTGAAGGTATAAAAATAGAATTAGAAATATTTGTGTCCATGAACCCATCCTCAATTATTTTATTGCATATGAGTTCCAAAACATAATCCTCATCCTCAAATAAATTGGATGGTATTTTTACATAATCCCCTTCGATTAAAATCTCATCGCAAAAATCATCTATAGATATATATACCTTTGGAAAAATTCTATAATTAGATATAAAAATATTGGAATTCTCAAACCTCTTATAATTGTTCTCAATACTTACATTGAATATCTTATTAAAAAAATCCTCCTTATTTTTAAGCAAAGACATATTAAAAAAGTTACAAAAAATATTTCCAACTTCACTATCTATATATCCTTCTCTAGTTTCTTTTAAATTCTTTATATACTCCATACATATAGAATATTCTTTAGAATCCTTATCTCCATTTTTTATTATTTCTTTAGATAATGTAAAAATACCATACACTACATTCATAACAGTACTCTTCCCGCTATTATTATCACCTGTAAAAATAGTAAATGGAGCTACCTCTATTTGTAAATTATCTAGATTATCTATATCTTGCATATTAATGATATATCTTTGCTTCATAATTGAACAAACCTTTCCTTAATATATTTGTCTCTTAATTGTTACATAAATTGTATCACATAAGATCTCACATTTAAATTAAAAATAATACCAATTAGGATTAATTGTATTCCCAATTATTAAGATGATTATTATATGAATAGGATATGCTATATAAAAAAAATAATTAAAAAACTTATTTCTTAATCCAACCTTACCGTTATATAACATAATAGGTATAACTGCAAATACCATCATCCATTGATAATTTACCATGAAAATATACTTAATAAAATTAGGTACAGCTAACAAAAATGGCATTTCAATTAATGATAATATAATGTAAGACAATATCATCCAAAACTTCTTATCTCTTAAAAAATAAAAAATCAAAACCATTCCAATTCCCAAGTATGATCCCTCTGTAAACAAGGATAGTATAATTATAAAAATTATAGCAATACATGAGAATAATGTTTTCCACATGCTTCCTCTATTATTTTTAATGAACTCGATTATATCTAACATCAAAATCCCTAAAGCCATAGACAAAAATATATTCATAGGTTGCTTAAAAATAATATTTAAAATTATCATTACTATAAATGCAGCAACAAACAATCTTATAGTAAATTTCTTTCTATTCCTCGTATGAAAAAAACTCTCAACCAAAAGATAAAAATATGTAGGTGCAACAATACGTCCTAAATATGTAAAAAATATTGGCACATCAACTATGTAGTAAAAAATATGATCTAAAATCATTAAAACAAATGCTATCGATTTTAACGTGAACGCACTCATTAATTATAAATCCTCCTATAAAATTATTAAAATAATTTTAACATTTAGATATATAAAATAAAATAATTTTATAATCCTTATAACATCCATCCACCGTCTATATTAATAATTTCCCCACTTAAATTCGAATAGTCACTTGAGAAAAATTTAATACTATCAACTACATGATAAACTTCGCCAAATAATCCAAGTGGAATTTCCCCTATAATCTCCTTAATATCATCATCTTTTATATGTTTATTCATTTTTGTTTTTATAAAACCAGGAGATATCCCTATAACCTTTATATTTCTTGAGTTCATTTCCTGTGATAATGACTTTGTAAATAAATTAATACCTCCCTTTGATACTGAATATGGAATTTCACAAGAAGCACCAACTCTTCCCCAAATTGAAGATATATTTATTATCTTACCATTTTCACCCATAAAATCCTTTAAAATATACTTTGTCAAAATTATCGTATTAGTTAAATTTATATTTATTAAAGATATAATCTTATAATCATCTTGAAATATAAGCGGATTTATATCACATACCCCTATATTATTAACGAGAATATCTATTTTATTTATACCCTTATCTTTAAGATTATTTATAAATTCATATACACTATTTAAATCTTCTAAATCTAGATGGAATAATTCTACACTACTATTTATCCTATCTATCATATAAGTTCTATTGTATGTTGATATTACTCTTGCATTATTTTTAAAATACATATCACATATACCATAACCTATGTCACTAAAATATCCTGTAACTAAAACAGTTTTCCCAAAAAAGTCAAACTCCATCATAAATCCATCCTAAGAATACCATCATAAACTTTAGAAACCTTCCCTGTCATAGACACTTCCCCATTGTCATCAATTTCAACTCTAATATCTCCACCATCACATTTAACTAAAACATCAGAATCCACTAAAGATAATTTATAACAAGCACTAACGGCCCCACAACTACTTGATCCAGAAGCTAATGTATACCCAGCACCTCTTTCATATATCTTTATTTTGATAGTATTTCTATCCAATACCTCAACAAATTGAACATTAGTTCTATTTATAAACATTTCATGATTCTCAATATATGGACCGTATTTATGTATACTCTCATCATCTAATTTGTCAAATATGCAAACTGTATGTGGATTTCCAATAGTTAAAGAAGTTACCTTAAACTTCTTATCTAACACCTCTATATTCTCATTTATAACTTCCCTCTCATTCCCTGTAATTCCAATATCTTTGGAATTAAATGATACCTTACCCATAGATACCTTTATTAAAGTTCCATCATCATTTAAATATCTAACTAAAACTTCTCCTCCCTTTGTTTGAAGCCTAAAACTACTATCTTTCACATATCCCTCATCCTTCAAATATTTTGAAAATATTCTTATTCCATTTCCACTTTTCTCAGCTTCACTTCCATCAGGATTAAATATTTTTAAAAATATATCATTACCCTTAAAAATTGGTCCATACAATATACCATCAGATCCACATCCAAAATTTCTATTACAAATTTTAATTATATTTTTTTCACTCATAAGGATATCAAAATTTCTTGGATCAATAACTATATAATCATTTCCTAATGCTTCATATTTAAAAATTTTTCTCATAACTCTACCTCCTTCAAAAAATTATAACAAAAAAGCGCCATTATAAAAATCTTAATGGCGCTTTTTTAATACTCTAAAAACTCCTTTTCAAATGTATACTCAATTAACTCAAAATTTTCTACATACCAAATATCATTTTTTAAAATCATATTAAACACGTATTTATCAGTTCGTTGACCCGTCTGTGTATAAAAATATGTAACACTTCCACTTTCTAAATCATCATTCAATACAAATCTCCCAGGTTCCATTCCAGTTGGAAATGTATAATTCTTCGGTATAGTAAAAAGATTACTCTTACTAACGTCTAAAAATCTATTAATATCTTTAGAATTTCCAGAATTAACAGCATTTATAAAATATTCAACCAACTTAATATTTTTATCAGATATATCCTTCTCTAATGTTAGTTTATTCACTTCATTCTTAGCTTGATTAAGCTCATCATTTAAACGATTATAATAACTATTTCTCTCATAATTCTCAACATTTATTCTTTGTAGTCTTTCTTCAAGTATAGAATATTGTTTTTGTATACTCATATAATCATCAAAATAAACTAAAAAAATAGATAAAGAAATAACTATAGTAAATACTAAGGATAAAATTAAAAATATAACTACTCCCATCAATTTATTAGTTTCTCGGTCCCTCTTATTATTAAACAAATATGTAGACAAAAAAATCACTCCTTAATTATATATTTTTTATGTATAGAGCTATCTCCGAGTATAGGAGATATGCAAACTTTTAAATAATCACCTATCTCAAGCCCTTCTCCATCAACAAGCGTTAAATTCATATTACTACTTCCAAGTATTTTAACTCTTGTATTCCCTTTATATATCTCACATGGTTTAACAAAATATCTATATACAAATTTTAATAAATCATATATAAAATTCCTCTTAAATTCTCTATAAAATCCTATATGGTGTATATTTCCAATACCAAGTATGCACACATTTGTATCATCTTTTAACTTAACCTTATTCCCATATCCTACATATTCGCCCTTTTTAACCATATAAGAAGATATAACTTTTGAATAATAGTTAAAACTCTTAGATATTCCTAAACTCGATCCATCATATCCATATATTAAATTTCCAATTCTTATTCCATCGCAAAAATCTGCCCTCTCCCTGATATTTTTATTTATAAATCCCTTTGAATTTAAAACATGTATTAAATACTTCCCCTTATATTTTAAAACAGCATTTTTAAACATATCTATCTGATTTAATGTATATTTTTCATCTTTTGCATTATGTAAATGGGTATATATACCAGTTATATTTATATTATTATAATTATTTTCTACATATCTTATAAATTCATTTAATTCTTCAATCTTTATTCCTTTTCTATTCATCCCAGTGCATACATATATATGTGCATTTATATTTAATTCCTTAGGTATAAAATCTAAAATTTCCCTATTATCTATAGTTACAGTAAACTTTTCTATTAGCGGATTTTTAAAATATTCCTTCATAATAATTGGAGTTAGTATTAAAATTTCATTTTCAATCCCTATATTATAAAGCGTTATAGCTTCATCAATATCTGAAACACCAAATAAATCTACCTTTTCCTTAATAAAATCGCATATTTTATGGATCCCAAGCCCATATGCATCCCCCTTAACAACTGCTATAAATTTTTTATTCCCCAAAATATTCCTAATTATACCAATATTTTTATCTATATTATATAAATTAACTTCTAAATATAAATTTTCCACTTAAAATCATATCTCCCAATAATATTTTTTATATTATTTCATCAAAAGTATTTTCTATAATTTAAATTTCAATTTATCTTCCAATCAATTTCACCTACTAAGTGATCTTTTAAATAATCGTTAGTCTTTGAAAATGGTTTTGATGTAAAAAAACCCTTATGAGCTGAAAGTCCACTAGGATGGGATGATTTTATTATTAAATGTCTATTTTTATCTATTAATTTTTCTTTTTTCCTAGCAAAATTACCCCATAAAATAAAAACTAAATTACTCCTATTTTTACATAAATTTTTTATAATACTATCTGTAAATATACTCCACCCTATATCTTTATGAGAATTTGGGAATCCTTCTCGTACAGTTAATACAGAATTTAAAAGTAGTACACCATTTTCACACCACGAACTTAAATCCCCATGACGTGGTATACTTATTCCCAAATCATATTCAAGCTCCTTAAAAATATTTCTAAGCGAACTCGGTATTTTTATATCTTTATCACAAATAGAGAAAGATAATCCATGTGCTTCATTTTTCTTATAATAAGGATCTTGCCCAATTATTACGCACTTTATCTCATGAAAATCCCTATATTTAAATGCATTAAACACGTCACTCTTTTTAGGGAAAATAGTATTATTTTCATATTCATCTTTTAAATCACTCATCAATCTTTTAAAATATTCATGCTGACTTTCTCTTAATATAATTTCCCTGAACTTCTCTTTAACCTTTAAAATATCAAATTCCTTCAACAAATCCACAAAAATACCCCTGACCTATACAAAATTTATCCCTATACAATTTAGTATAAAAACTATATATTTTAATTTCAAGGAGTGAATTAAATGAATTTTTTAAGAGTTAGTGCATCGAGTATAAATACAAAGGTATGCGATATTTCTCACAATGTGTCAAATATTAAAAAATGCATAAATAAAGCATTAAATGATAAATCAAAACTCATTGTATTCCCAGAGCTCTCAATAACATCCTACTCTTGTTTTGATATGTTCCTAAAAAGAACTACTCTCGAAAAAAGCTATGAAGGTATCAAAGAAATCTTAGATTTTTCAAATAATAAGGATATTTTAATTATTATTGGAAGCATTTTTGAATACAATAACTTGCTCTTCAACTCAGCATTTGTGGTACACAAAGGAAGAATTCTCGGTATTATCCCAAAAACATATCTCCCAAACTATCAAGAATTTTATGAAAAAAGATATTTTTCAGAAGGCTTTATAAAATGCATAGAAGTTTCATTCATGGGCGATAAAACATACTTCGGAACCGATATTTTATTTTGTTATAAAGATATTAAAATAGGAATTGAAATTTGCGAGGATCTATGGGCTCCAATACCAAATAGCTCATATCTTGCAATAAATGGAGCAAACATAATATGTAATCTATCTGCATCAAATGAAACAAGCTTCAAACATGAATATAGAAAAAACCTGATTAAATATCATAGTTACAAAATAAATGCAGCATACATATATGCAAATTCAAGCCCATCTGAATCAACAACAGATATTGTATTTTCATCTTATAACGCCATATATGAAAATGGTGAGCTAATTAAAGAAAGTAATAGATTTTTATTTGAGAACACTGTATGCTCAGGATTAATAGATATAGAATACCTAAACACTAGTAGAATTAATAACATAACATTTAGAGATTCATTTAAATATTACAAGCGAGATATTAAAATAATTAATATCCCATTTGACGATATTTCATATGGAGAATTTGATAAAAAAATAAAATTAAACCCGTTTATATATGAGAATCATGAAAAGAATAAAGAATTATTTGAAGAGATATTTATTATGCAAAAATGCTCACTTGAAAAGAGATTGTCTCACATAAATAGTTATAAAATTATACTTGGAATAAGTGGGGGGTTAGACTCAACCCTTGCACTTATATCATCATATAACGCATTTAATCTCATGAACATAGATATCAAAAATATAATAGCTGTGACAATGCCAGGATTTGGAACATCAAATAAAACTAAAAATAACGCAATAAATCTATGCAAAGAATTAAATGTTACATTAAAATCTATAGATATAACAAAATCAGTTAAACAACACTTTAAAGATATTAATCATAATGAAAATATTTTTGATATAACTTACGAAAATTCACAGGCAAGAGAAAGAACACAAATTCTCATGGATTTATCAAATAAAGAAGGTGCAATACTTTTAGGTACAGGAGATCTATCTGAAATAGCTTTGGGATTTTCGACCTATAATGGAGATCACATGAGTATGTACAACATAAATTCATCTATTCCAAAAACATTAATAAAACATTTATTAAAACATTATTATGAAAATTATCCAATATCTGACAATATAAAAAAAATACTCATAGATATCATAAACACTCCGATATCACCAGAACTTCTTCCTACAGATAGCAATGATAAAATTTTACAAGAAACTGAGAACATCGTAGGTCCATATGAATTACATGACTTTTTCATATACCACTTTATGAAACACAATGCCTCATTTAATAAAATAGAATTTTTAGCTCTAAATGCATTTAAAGACATCTATCCTAACGATATCATAAAAAATTCATTAAATATTTTTATAAAAAGATTTTTTCAAAATCAATTTAAGAGATCAGCCATGCCTGATGGTCCAAAAATAACTGAAATATCACTCTCTCCAAGAGGAGATTTTAAGATGAGTTCAGACTCTTCATATAATTCTTTTATAAACTAAAGAGGAAGTGCAAAATGCACATCCTCTTTTATTAACAAAGACCTCTATATATAACAATATAATAATGTTTAAAAAAATAATTTTAATATTTTCTTATTTTCCGTTAACACAAATTACTTAAAATGAATAATATACCCTATAAGAACATTTAAAACTTCCATAAGGAAGTTTGATAAAAATATTATATATACACTTTAGGAGGACTAAAAATGTCTTATTGTTGCAATACTGCTCAAAATACAATTTCAAACTCTGTTAATATAAATGTAGAACCAGGAAGTAGCCAAAATAGTTGTACTGTTAGAGTTAACATTCCAATCAATCCATTTAAAAAATTATATATAACAGGAGAGGTTGTAAACAGCTGTACTGGATTATCTATACCTTATGCAAATCTTCAATTATTTGAAAAAAGCAATTGCAGATGTCAATATAAACTCATAGCTTATACAACTTCAAACTGCAGAGGAATGTATGAATTCAATCTATTCCTAAATAGAAATTCTGGTTGTAAAAAATATAAAATAGTCGCAAGCATGCCATGTCAAACTACTCAACCAGTAATGCCAATATCCTCTACACCTTATGTTTCAGGGGGATGTTCTCAAACGAGAAATTCATGCTGCTGTAACAATCCTGAGGATTCTTGTGCCTATACTAATCAAAACAACTGTTGCGAATACACTGTTGAGTATTTAGGTAGTGAAACTTCATCATTTAACCAAAACAGAGTATATAATAACTGCAGTACTTGTAATACTACAAACACTGATGGATGCTGCAACACTGGATACTCTAACGTTCAAGAACTTCAAGATGGTTATCCAACTCAAAACTTTGGATATATACAAAATGTTTGTAACACTCAACCTCAAAGTGGAACTTGTTCAAACAACCAATGTTGTGGATCAAATTTTTGGAATGACTAAAAAACAGGAGACCATAAAGGTCTCCTTTATTTATTACGCAAACTTCATATGAATACACCATATATCTATTCATTCATATCAAGTATACCTAAATTATTATAAAAAAATAAAGCATGCGTATTCTTAAAAATAATCCTACATGCTTAATTAATCATCAACTATAAATAAACTTCTAAAACTCCTATATATCATAAATATCTTACCTCTATTTGTAAGCTATAACTTAACAATAGCGAATTTTAATATCCATAATTTTCCTTTAATACCTGTATTAATTTTCCTAAATTTTGGTCATTTATCGAGTATGTAATCGCAAGTCCTGATTTATTAGAAACTAATATTTTATGCGCCTTTAAAGTTGATAAATGCTGAGATAATGCCGATTGGGTTACATGATTTAGTTTACTATGAAGTTCACTTACTGTCATTGGTCTTTCTAGAAGATAACAAACTATATTGAGTCTATTTTCATTAGATAAGACCCTTAAAATTTCTGCTACTTCTTTAATATTTGCGATAATCATAAAGCTATTATTCCTCTTTCATTTTCCTAAATTTTGTAACTTATCATATTAATAATATAATATAAGATGTATGTTTGTAAATGAATATATATTCATAATACTAATTTATTCCTTTAATTTAATACTTTATACAATAATTTTACATAATTAGTTAACAATATTTAAATTGTTTAAACATTTAGTTCATGTAAAAGGAGCTCATATTTATAATATAAGCTCCTTTTTGTTTTCAATATTTGTTCTTTTTATAATTAACAAACATACAATACATCCTAAAAATTCTGAAAATGGATATACAAACCAAACTCCATTTATTTTTAATATAGGAATCAAAATTAAAAACCCTAGTATTATGAAAAGTATTCCTGAGCATAATGAAATTAATATAGATTTTTGCGATTGATTTATAGACTGGAAAAAATAAATAGTTACAATATTAAATGCCATAAAGATGCATCCTATAAAATAAATCTTCATCCCATAAATTGTTATAGATAGAAGTTCAAAATCATTATTTATAAATAAAGATGAGATATTTTCCGAAAACATAAGTGCAATTAAAAAAGACGATACTCCTATAAAAATAGATGTTATAAAGCCATATCTAAATACTGTTTTAGTTCTCTTAATTGAATTATGTCCATAATTCATACTCACTATAGGTTGTATACTTTGCGCTATACCTGAAAATATACAAATTATAACATATGATACATTTAATATTATCCCATAAGATGCAACATATATATTACCCCCCAATCTTACAAGTATATTATTAAATATAAATATACTAATTCCTCTGCTCATCTCTAAAAGAAATGTTCCAAATCCATTATTTAAAATTCTAGATAATAACCTAAAATCAAATCTAACCTTACACAATTTTATATTACTATTCTTTTTAAAAAAATAAGTACTCAATATCAATATATTCACAATGGGGGAAATTACAGTCGCTATAACAGCTCCTTTAATACCCAAATTCCACTCAAAAATAAATATATAATCTAAAACTACATTCGTAATATTTGCAACTACTGTTGCAGTCATAACAAGCTTTGGTGCACCATCATTTCTTATAAAACATCCAAGTACTCCCGATATTAAAAATGCCCAAGTAAATCCTACAAGTATTCTAAAATAATCCCTAAATAAATAACTAATATCAGATGTAGCTCCCAAAACTTTACCTATTTGATCAGTAAATACAACACCTAAAACAGATATGATAATTCCTATCATAATTGTAAATAGGAATGCAATAGTAAATATTTTGTTACTGTCTTTTCCACCACTTGCCTTATTCAAAGAAAGTATATTTGATCCACCTATTCCTACACATAAATTGATCGATGTAAATAAAGTAAAAAGAGGTACTGTAACATTAAGAGCAGTAAGACCATCTCTACCAACCCCTATTCCTACAAACATAGTATCAACAAATATATAAAGAGAGATTGCCAAAGAGGAGAGAATTCCTGGTATCAAATATCTAATAAATATTTTTTTTAAATCGTCATTTAAAAGATCCATCCTTTTCATAATATGACCTCACTATTGAATTTTATTGAAATAATCCAAAACTCCGGATACTATACAACCAACTATAATTTCTTGTCCACTTACTGAAATTAAATATTCCTCATCACTTTCATTAGTTATAAATCCAAGTTCAAGTAATACTCCCACATATTTTGTTCTATTTAAAATAGCAAGCCTTCTATCCTTAGTTGTTTTAACTCCTCTATCTGTTGTATACTCTATAGAAGATAGTTCATCCTGTATACACTCACCAAGAAGATAACTTTTATTATCTAATGATCTGGTATAGGTTTCAACTCCCCTAGCACTTTCGTACTCACTCCCATTTAAATGTATGGATAAAAATACATCTGGCTTCAAATTATTTATAATTTTAATCCTACTATTTAAATCATAAAACTCGCTATCTCCCAAAGAAACATCCTCCTCTCTAGTGTAATAAATATCAAATCCATTTTCCTCAAGCTTTTGACCAAGCTTTAATGAAATATTAAGCGTTACATCCTTCTCAAGTGTATTACTATATCCTATAGATCCAGTATCAACACCACCATGTCCTGCATCGATAACTATTATTCTCTTTGATATAACCTGCCCTAATTCCCCTCTATTAAAATATTTAAAGATGAATATGAAACCCAAAATTATAATAATAAATGATGCTATTAAGATCCCCTTTTTCATATGCCCCTCACCAAAAATTACAATAACAGAATAATAATACTATAAATATCTAATTAAAGGCAAAATAAAATAGGAGTTATTAAATAACTCCTATTTACTAATAATTATATATTGTCATAATGTTTTACAATTTTATCTACTATAGCCTCATCATCAATTTTACAAATATAAACTATAGCATCCCTTATACCTTTTTCATCTATTATAGATTTCATCTTTAGACTATTCTCATCTTTATCTGTTATAAATTTAAGAGCATATGCAACTCCCAAACATAGTGCATTTATATCTTTTCCATAACTACTTGATGTTAATATAGGTTTTATAAATCTATCATTTCTTGATAATTTTCTCATAGGCTCTCTACCAACCCTCAAGACAGAATCAACTAAATATGGATTCTTAAACCTATTAATTATTTTATTTATATATTTCATATGCTCTTCTCTATCAAAAGAGTATTTTGATATAAGACCTTCTCCACTCTCAACCATAGCATCACAAACATTTTTATAAATATATGGATCATTTATACTCTCAAAAATCGTTTCATATCCCTTATTAAATCCAAGATAAGCAGTCATTGAATGAGCTGTATTTAACGTAAATAATTTTCTCTCTATATACGAATGTAAATTACATACTTTATTCATGCCATTTATATCTAAATCACCTAATATTTTATCTTTCTCAACATTCCATTCAAAGAATTCTTCAACATTTACATCTATAGAATCTATATCGCATGGAGGAACAATCCTATCAACGGAACAGTTTGGAAAGCCTACTAAATTTTCTATTTGGATCTTTTGATCTTCACTTAAATATTTTAAAATCTCATTTTTTAAGACATCTGTTGCGTTTACAGAATTCTCACAAGCAATTATATTTAAATATGATCTATTTCCATCCTCAATTCTTTTTATTATACCTTTTGATATAATCTCAGATATTCTTGGAAGAATCGATACACCAACTGCGGTTGTTATTATATTTGAATTAGATATTTCATTTATGAGATTCTCGTCATAAGAATACATACCCCGTATATTTTCTACTATCTCCTCACTCTTTACATTATCTGTAATTACAACTCTATACCGTTTATTTTCATTTATTTTATCTATTATATCTTTATTTACATCAACAAATAAAACATCATATAAAGACTTACTTAAAAGATATCCAATAAATCCCCTTCCTATATTTCCTGCACCAAATTGTATTGCCCTTTTCATATTTTACCTCTCCTTTATGATACCATTTTCAAATTTCTCTATAATTCCCTTTAATTCTTCCACATAATAAATTGATAATATATTTCTTATATACTCTCTAATAATCAATATATCCTGTTTTTTTAAAATATCTATAAAAGTGTCATCTTTTACTAAATTTGAAGTTAACTCCCCTATAACTTTCCTTAAAACTTTCGTATTTAACTTTTCTGGTATAATAAAATAAAAAATAATATTTAAATTTCCATTATAAATTGGTATATCTTTACTTAATATATAACTCCCTATATATATATCCTTTGAAAATTTGCTTATTGTATGAAGAATTATTATCCCTAATTCCTTTACATAAGAACTCGATATCATCTCTTTTCTTAATATTTCATGAAATATTTCATCCCTATTATAAGAAAGAGTTTTATACACAAAATCTCTGATTACATTTTGTATTGATCCATATGTATCAATTTTATTTACCTTAAAGTTTTCTTCTATAAACTTAATCATATTTCCTAAATAATTTATCACATCTATATCTAATGACTTATTCTTATTTTCTACATTCTTAATAGCTTTGGACTTTAATTTAAATATTTCTTTTATCTTATCATTTATAATTAATATATCACTTATACTTAAATCAACACCAACTTTTATATAGTTCATATTATCTTTTATATCACTTGTTGAAATAATAAAATCTATATTTTCATCATATGAATTCCTAAGTTCATCAAAAGAATCAATCGCATTTATAATAACCACATTTGGAAATTCCTTTGTTATTTTATTATATAAAAAGGAGGTAACCCCTCTCTCTCCCTCTGAATATATTAAAACTCTATATTTAAATTTTGATTGGAGCTTTCTTTCGTAAGCTGCAACTATGTGCATCGTTATATATCCAACTTCACTATCTGGAACCTCTCTCGATATTACATTTTCTAAAACCAAACATGCTTTCTTTGTCGCATCAAATATTTCCTTATACTCTGTTTTCATCATCCCTAAAAATGAATTTCTAATGTTCATATTCATAAATAATCTATTTATAGCAGGTCCAAGATGAAGGCTTAAATTTTTTATAAGATCTCTTGAATCTATAAGAGATATTCCAAGTATCTTTTGAACCTCACATATAATATCTCCTGAAATCTTAATCCTATCTAAACGATCAAAATTAAAATCATCACTATACTCATAATTATCACCGCATATATTATTTGCCTTAAGATGCATTGATATGTAACATATATCCCCATCTTTAACTTCAATTTCAAATTTTTCATCCAATTTATTCAATATCATCTTTGAAATATTAAACTCTATATCCTTTTTAAACTCATTTATCTTAGATAATGGAAATTCACAATTATAAGAATCTTTCATCCTATGAAGCGTTACAATAAGATGAACCATAAGAGATGAATACGCTTTATGCGATAACTTTATATTAAATAATAAAAAAGTCTCTTCTACCACTTGATTTATAATTTTAAGATGTTCCTCAAGCAATCCACCAAAATCATCATATAAATTCAAAGAATAATTTTGGAAAATTAAATACAAATTCCTTCCTGAAAACTTTTCATAAAACAAATAAGAAGAAAGCTCTCTTAATTTATCTTCACTTCCCTCTATATATATCCCTAAACCTTTTTTAGTTAAAAGTTTTAAATCAAACTTAGTTAAAATTTTACTTTTTATGTAATCCAAATCCTTTGAAAAAGTAGAATAAGATATCTTAAACTTATTTAAAAATAAAGTACTCTTAGTTTCTGAATGTAAAATATTCTCAAGTATACATATAACTCTATCATTTTTTGAATATTTAGTTAAAGGATATTCTAAGCTCATCTCTTCTCTCAATTTATTTATCTTTTCATACTCACCATCTAAAAATATCCCAACCCCACTTTTTTTAACAAATAATATCTCCCTCTCATCAAAAAATTCTTCAATAAGATGGAGTTCCCTCATAATAGTTCGAGAACTCACATTTAACTCATTCGATATATCTTTTATTCTTTTGGGATTTTTAAAATTATCAATAAGTATTAAAATTATTTGTTTTTGTCTAAAAGTTAACTTTAATTTACTCATATACAGTTATTACTCTCTTAAAATTATATCTAATATTTCTTTTTTGCTATTACTCTCTTTAAGTCTTTTTAAATTTTCCTCATCTCCAATAATCTCAGCGAGATTTGAAAGTATTCTTATATGATCATCTCCAACTCCAGCAATACCAACAATTAAATAAGCCATATCTTCTCCAAAACAAACCCCATCTCTAAGTTGAATAAATGTTATACCGCTCTTTATAATACTACTTTTAACATCATTCTCTCCATGCGGAATCGCAACCCCCATACCAATATAAGTTGATACTAAAGATTCACGTCTAAGCATTCCATCTATATAATCTTCTTTAACATAGCCATTTTTAAATAAAAGTTTTCCTGCCATTTCAATAGCTTCTTCCTTAGTCTTAACTGAAGCATTTAAAATAATATTATTCTCATTGAAAATATCCTGAGTATTTTTATGATTTCCCTTATTTGATGGACTATCACTATCATTTTTTCTCCCATTCTCCAAAATATTTTTAAATAAATTCTCAATATTTGGATCATTTAAAAAGTTTTGTATTCCTATAACCTGTAAATTTTTATTTGCATTTAAAACTCTATCTTTGAGATTATCATGCGTTACAACAACTTGAGCATCACTTGGTATACTATCTACAGAAGAATAAGAAACTTCTATATTAATACCTTCTTTTTTAAGTCTATTTCTAAACTTTGATGCTCCCATAGCACTAGAACCCATTCCAGCATCACAAGAAAACACTATTTTATTTATATTTGAAAAATCAATTACTACACTTGGAGAATTATTTTTTAAATCTTTCACGCCAGATTTTGCTTTATTTAAATCATCTTCTGACGTTCTCTTTATAAAAAATCCGCTAACTAAAAATGAAACTACAGTTGATACTATTATCCCTAGTAATATTTTAAAAGCATCGCCCTTAGCTGCTAAAAAGAGTATTGAAAATATACTTCCAGGAGAAGGCGTAGCCACAAGTCCAACTGAAAATATAGAAAATATTAAAACCCCACTAACTCCTCCAAGTATAACACTAAGTATTAGCATAGGATTCATTAAAATATAAGGAAAATATATTTCATGAATTCCTCCGAAAAAATGTATAATAGCAGCACCAGTTGCTGACTGTTTCACCATGCCCTTACTAAATACAAAATATGCAAGTATAACACCAAGTCCTGGTCCTGGATTTGATTCTAATAAAAATAATATAGATTTTCCAACTTCCTGAACCTGATTAATACCTATAGGCCCTAATACTCCATGATTGATTGCATTATTTAAAAATAAAACCTTTGCAGGTTCAATAAATATAGACACAAGAGGAAGTAATCCCTTTTCAATTATTGTAAAAACTCCAACAGATAAAAATCCTGTCAATATTGTTATAATAGGTCCTATAAAGATAAGTGATACTATAGCTAATATTAATCCCAAAATTCCTATAGAAAAATTATTTACAAGCATTTCAAATCCTGAAGGAATTTTATCTTCCACATAATTGTCAAATTTTTTAATTACAAATCCACTTATAGGCCCTACAACCATAGCACCGATAAACATTGGTATATCTGATCCAACTATAACTCCACTTGTTGCAATCGCTCCAATAACTCCACCTCGTGTACCTCCGACAGCTCGACCACCAGTATAACCAATCAAAAGAGGTAACAAATACTTAAGCATTGGGTCAACTAAACTTCCAAAAGTTTCATTCGGAATCCATCCTGATGGAATAAAAAATGCAGTTATAAGACCCCAAGCAATAAATGCTCCAATATTTGGCATCACCATACCGCTTAAAAACTTCCCAAATCTTTGCACTTTGCTTTTAAAATTACCCATTTTATTTCTCCTTTTAATATCTCATAATTCATTATAATTATTATAATGAATTATGTTAAACGGTTTCAATTAAAACAAGTTTCATAAATGTCATCAATAATGATGACATTTATATAATAAAAAATAGTGCAAAATGCACTATTTAAAATCAATAATTCACTTTTAACTTCTTCTTACCATTATCTACATTAACTTTTAAATCACCTATCTTATAATTCTCATCTGCATTTGCGTATATAAAATCTCCATTAGAAACATTTACATGAACTCTTTCAGTGTGTACATCAACAAAATCACCATTACCATTTTTAATATCAAGATCAATTGAATCTCCACATACATGCGATAAATACACATCGCCATTAGATTTAGAAAGGTTTATGCTCTTTACCCTACTTGAATCAAGTCTTAAAGCACCATTTCCACACTCAATCTTCAATTCATGTGAAGTTATATCGTATATCTCAATATCCCCATTATTAACTGATATTTCAATATCATTTAGCATTTTATTTATAGGTACTTTTATTAAAACACGTCCACAATTTCCTATTTCCTTAAAATTTTCTTTATTATTTCTTATAATCTTTATAGTTTTTTGATCATGAGATATATCATAAAAAAACTCGTCAACTAAATAACTAGTCTGTATAAAAATATCCTTTATATTCTCATCTCCCAATATCTTTACATCAGTATCTAGTATATCTATCAATATATTTCTTCCCTCTGGCTCACATATGTTATATTCTTGTGTAGTTACCTTCTTTGATTTATAAAAATTGCTTTTCTCTCCTTTTAATACCTTAAATATTATATCCCTAAATATAAAACATAAGATTAAAACGAGAAGTATTATTATATAAATAGTAGACACAAATCAACCCCTCCTTACTTAATACTATTTTAACATATAAAAAAACCTATTGAAATATTTCAATAGGTTTTATAAAAGTTTTTCATAACAACGAAAAAAATATTTCATATTCTCTTTATGTATATCGCCAACAAATCTATAGTTAAATTTTTCAACCGCTCTTATTGTATCCGTATTTAATTCATATATACATCCTCTTACATAATTTAACCTATATTTTCTTGATATATCTTCTGCAAGAAATATAAGTTCTTCTTCAATACCTCTATCCTTATAATTTTTATTAATGGTTATGCTATGAAAAGAAGTACCTGTTATATTTTTACTCCATTTTATATGAGATGAATTTAATATCTCATTGCTACTTATAAATATAAAACCTCCAATATCTGTTCCAATACCCCTTACATAAATATATCCATTTTCTATTCCATCTCTAAAAGTATCCTCTCCTAGATAGTCCAATTTATCATATCCATGTTCTTCCATATCTTCCATTGATTCATTAAAAACATAAACTATTTTATGTAAATCTTGAATGGTTGCTCTCCTTAACACTTAGACAAGCTTCCTTTCTAAAAATATTTTAACATTTACTATACCTTAATATCAAAATCCCATCATCAACTAAATATTTAATCAATTTTAGTTTGATCAAGATATCACTTTCCTGAACAAAGAGTCTCCTACCTTTACCAAGTATAACAGGTATAATTCCTATAATATACTCATCAATTATATTTCTAGATATAAATTGAGTAAGCGTTACTCCCCCACCAAACAAAAATATATTTTTACCATCCTTCTTTAACTCTTCAAGTATTATTGATACTATATCTCCATTTATAAAATGAATATTATCATAATTCTCAAGTTTTTTCGAAGTAGCTACAAATATCTTTTTACCCTCAAAATCTTTATGAAATCCTAGATCATAACAATCTCTTCCCATCAAAACAACATCTACATCATTTAAAAATTCTTCATATCTCCATTTATCATCAGTATCTAAAGAATTATCACCTTGACCCTTTATCCAATCATACTCTCCATTTTCTTTAGCAATATATCCATCAAGGCTCATAGCTAAATTAAGTACAATTTTTCTGCCCATACTTATCTCCTAATATATAAATTTATTAATTTCCTGATTGACCTCATTTAATACAACAATTTTAAATTATTTTTATAAAAACATAAATAAAGCTATAGAAAATTTCCATAGCTTTTAATTCTTATCTATATTTAACTTATTCTTAGAATGTCTTCCCCAACATATAAGAGCAAACCATATAAACACAATAAGCCCTAAAACTTTATAAGCACATATAATTATAGGATTTCCTTCTCCTTCTGGTATAATTCCATTTATAGCATCAAAAATTAACGCTGGCTCAGGGAATATAGACATAAATATCACAAATATCAATATAAGAAATAAAAGTATTCCCATAAAAATTCCGAATCCTCTATTCCCCATTTTAAAATCTCTTTCAATATTATTCTTTTTAAGCCTAAGAACAATATAAGCTATAAGCAAAAAAAGTATTGGAATGAGATAAGTCGCAGCTGTCATATTTATAACAGTTTCAAGAAAACTTTCCAAAGATCCAATGCCAATCCCTGGTATCAACAATAAAACTGTTACTATAATGGCTTGAGCCTTTAGTGCATTATATGGAGTTCCAAACTCATCAGTCTTAGCAACCCAAGTCCCAAATACTCCTTTAGGTATTTCAGAAAATAGAGCTTTAACAGGTACAGATGTCCATATAACAAGCGATCCAAGATTTGAGAGTAGAAGTATTAAACCTATAAATCTATTCATCAACATATTAGGTATTCCAAAATAACCACCTAATATAGAAAAAACATTAAATATTCCGTTTGAATAATTATTTTCTAAAACTTCCCTAGGTACCACGAGTCCTATAGCAACACACGCTAAAGTATACATAATACCAACTAAAATAACAGCTGTTATTATAGTTTTTATAAAAGACTTTATTCCTCCTTTTGTATCTTTAACATAAACTCCTGTGCTTTCAGATCCTCCGAGTGATTGAAGTATCCATGCCATAACCATAAAAAACGTCCAATCAAATTTTGGAGTTAAAGTTTCAACCGTAAACTCTTGTGCTGGAGGATTTTTCATAAAAAACACAAATACAAAAGCTAATATTATAAATAAAATTCCCATTAATATTTTAGCTATACCTGCAATATTTGTAACCTTAGATAAAACTTTTACCCCCTTTATTGAAACATAAGTTCCAATCCAAAAAAGTATAACACTTGCCAAAGCTAAAATAAAAGTACTGCTTTTCCCATCAAACAGATTTCTCCCAAAAAGAGTATAGGATGCATATATTAAAGTGTTTGGAATAAGAGATGTAAAATAAAATAAATTTGCAAAGAAATAAGACCAAGCACCTAAAAACGCCCACTTATCTCCTAAAGAAGTTTTTATCCAGCTATATATGCCCGATTCACTATCTTTATTTATGGATATAAATTCAGCTACTATAAATGTAATCGGAATAAAATAAACTACAGTTGAGAATAAATATCCGGATATGTTGGCTAGTCCTATCTGTATACTATTATTTATTATATTTGGAAAATTAAAGATTGCAGAGAATGTCATAAGAAGTAATGCAATTTTAGATATTTGTTTTCTATTGTTCACCATAAATTAAACTCTCCTTTTATGTTCAACCAATCACATTATAATATAAAATCCATCGTTTAAAAAGGGTAATTTATATATGTAAAAAAGTGGTAAGGAAATCCTCACCACTTTTATTTTTACGCAACCACTCCAGCTGCATCTTGATCTTGTTGTCTCCAGAATATTCCAACCTTATCACAAAGCTTTCCAAACTCTGGTTCGTGAACCATTCTATCAACCAAAACTTCTTGGGCAAGCTTTTTGTTGCCTTGAGCATTTTGAAGATTTTCATTGTATATTCCTATCCAGAATTCAAGTCCTCCCTGATCATATTCCCTATTAACAACTATTTGATATAATGCTGCTATAAGATCATTATCTGCTAAGTTTCTATTTGTAAACTCATCTTCAGCGAACATCAAATTTTTTAAGAAGTACTCGCCATTTAATGTTTTTGGTTTCATTCTATGTGCATACCAATAATTATATCCTTCCTCATCTGGAAATCTCTCAAATGCAAACCAGTATGCATTACTTAACCAATCTTGAGCTAAATCTTCTGGTTGTGTTGTAAACTCAGGAATTATAATTTTGTGAGTTGAGCCATTTTCTAATGGAATTTCCAATTCAATGTTTTTATAAACCTTCTTAGGTATTGTTGGAGCTATTGTAAATCCTGTTCCATCTTCATTAAATGTAGCTGTGAAACCTTGATAAGCCTCATCACCCATACTTAATGAAATAGTTCCTGATGTATCTACTGGAAGTTCTACTGGTATTACAAATTCAGCTGCAGTTCCTTGAATATCCATAGGTATTTCTTCAATTATTGTTTCTTCCCCAAATCCTGCTTGTGTTTCAAAAGTTACCTCAAATGGATCTATTTGAAGTCCTTCTTTGGTTATTTGAACTTTTGCTATATATGATGCCCCACCTTCTAATCCTGTTAAATCCCCTGAAGTTGTTCCTGATCCAGTTGATGTTAAGGATGCTGAATCTGGATAATTTGTTTCATCTGATTTTCTTACAAAAACCTCTGTTTTATCAGCATCTCCAAATGTTATATTAGTTGGATATTTCCAATTAATTTTTGCTCCTTCTGATGTTATTGATGCTTCATCAACTGATGCTGATAAATACGACGCTTTAAATGTTTTCATATACAAAAGTCCTCCGAGATCATAACAAACGGCAACATCATAATCTTTTGATGGATCTTCAATTTTTATGCTCGCATCACCTACAGAGTTAATTTTCTCTCCTAAATACTCTGTATTAGATAACTGCTTTAATAAATTTATATCTTCTGGCATAGGTGTTCCATCAGATTCTTTATGAGCTATTATTAATTTATCTGTCATACTATAATCAGAATCTTCAAAGAAATCTATTGCATTTTTACCATAATTCCATGATATGAGTGCCTCATTGTATTTTAATTGTTCAAGTTTTATATCAGTAAGTGAAAGTCCTGTTGTAGTTAGCTCAAATTGTACTGGCTCGACATAACCATCTTCTAAGTCTAATTCAATTGCTATATCATATTTTGCTTCTGGTAGTAGATAACTTAATTCAATTAAAGTCATATCAGCTATATTAGCAGTATCTGTTTGAACTCCCTCAAATACCAAATTATTTTCATCTATTAAATTGCCATCAGAAAATTCATCCATAGCGTATATTAAAAGTTTATCACCACTAACAAATTCATAGTTATCTGGTGGAGTAATACTTATTAATGCTCTTGTTTCATTAACTTCAGTTGCTTCTGCTTTAATTGGGTTTATCTTATTATTAAACTCTAGTTCTTTTTCATAAGTTCTCTCTCCGACCTTATATTCTAGTTTCATTTTCTGATCAACTCCAAGAGAGCGAGCTAATACATAATCACCAAAAGTATTATTTATACTCTTGCCTGCATCATTTTCTTTATACCTAAGACTATATTCTGGTTCATCTGGATACGCCTCTTCACTTGCAAGTTTTACAAATATCTTTAATGTATCTGCTGGATTAAATACCATATTTTCAGGTTCTACTGTCCAGTTAACTAGTATATCGTATTCCTGATAACTATCCATCTCAAATGACTTTATCTCAAATGATTTTGTTGATATATCAACTTCTTTTTCTATAAAATAGCTATCATCGCCTGTTCCCATAGTAAATTTAATTTTAGATTTATATCTCCTCTCTGGTGTTAATCCCGATACATCAACTGCTGTAACCTCATTCATATCATATTTGCCTACTTCTGGATTCTGAATTGATTCATGAGTTAATGTTAATAGTGGATCACTATAATCTGTGCCAATTCCACTATCTCTTGTTTCTGAATTTACTCCTTCTTCACTAACTTCTTTAACAAAAATCTCTATCTTATCTCCCACTTGAAGTTCATACTCTGGTGGATATTCCCAACCAAATGTTGCAGAAGTTTGATTTGATACATAAACTGTAGCTTTAAGTTCATCAACCTGTGTTTTAAGTTTTACTTCTGCCTCTGAAGTCTTAGTCTCTCCTGCTCTTTCACCCTCTCTTGATCCACTTTCAGTCATAGTATATCTAACTTTTAGAGTATAATCTTTATTAACTCCTAAATTCTTTAAATCTAGAGATTTAAAAGTTTTAAGGTCTCCTGTCTTATCTACATGTTGTGTATGCTGTGGTTCACTTGAAAATACTACAATATTTTCATCTCCACTTCTAGTACTAGCACCTTGAGTCATGGTATAAATTTTTGTAAAATTCGATAAATCATCACTTCTTGATGTCTTAGTATTTTCTTTTATAAATATCTCAACCTTATCACTACTACTAAAACTCTTATCACTAGGTGAAAAACTCCAATTTATTGTACCTGTTTTGGTCTTAACATTCGACGTATTTAATCCTACAATTTGTAAATCAGTTGTTGCTTTAAAGCTAGTTGAAGTACTATAAACTTCTTGCCCATCATTTAAGAATTTAAGTGTAACATCGTAGGTTGCATTTGCTTCAAGATCCGTTAAAGTGTTTTCTTTTGTCGTAACTGCTATTTCTTCATTATTTGGAAGAGACGAATTTCTTGTTGATTCTTCTTTCTTTGTTACAGTTAATTTAACTTTATCATTTGTTCTATTATTTTCCTTATATCCATCTGGATAAGTCCATTTAACTTTTGCAGTCCAATTATTATTTGCAGTTTTAATATCAGTAACATCAATATTAAGTTCTGCATCTACTTGAACTAAAACATACTTATTAATCTTTTTACCTTTGATTGTGTATTCAACTTTAGCGTTATAAAGAGTATTAAATCTTGGAACTTCTATTATTGCCTCTTTCGAAGTTGATGGAGTTAAATTCAAATTCTGTATAGGTGTTTCTGGATACTCTGAGCTAGTACTCTCTTTTAAGAATACTTCTAGTTTGTCATCTTCTCCAAACTCAACTTTACCTTGAGTTTCCCACTTAAGTTTTACCTTTGATATATCTTCTGTCTGATTTTCTGAATTTAATGATGTAATGCTAAAAGCTTGTGTTTTAAAATTAAAATAATTTGAA
The DNA here is from genome assembly GCF_000709435.1 of Candidatus Arthromitus sp. SFB-mouse-NL. Lineage (NCBI taxonomy): Bacteria > Bacillati > Bacillota > Clostridia > Eubacteriales > Clostridiaceae > Candidatus Neoarthromitus > Candidatus Arthromitus sp. SFB-mouse-NL. Next base: position 221,368 of record NZ_CP008713.1, on the reverse strand, counting down.
TAACCTTTAAATCCAGATTCTCCAAAATCACCAGGATGCTGAACTAAGTGCTCAAATTGAATCCTATACAACTGATCAGGTTCAAGATTTGTTAATTGTGTTGTTGTCTCATCTGCAGTATATGTCCAAGTTTCTGGGTATACTTGATAAAATACGATACTATCATCTGAAAATGAATTACTAATATCATTCGAACTATTTATTTTCTTAAGACGTATCTTTACATCATGACCAGTCTCTGGAGTATAAGGCGTAGAACTATCTCCATCTTCATTAACAGGAGTACCAACCTTCCATTTAACATTAGCTGTTGTTTGCGTTATATCTTCAACCTTAAGACTTACAGGCCCAGCCTGTGCACAAACTGTTCTTCTATTATATGCACTCTCTCCTTCTTCTCCTTGATCTTTACTAGTTATTATTTGTTTACCACCTATTGTATAAATTAAATCGACATGATAATTTTTTCCCCAACTAGGTACTGTAATCTCAGCTCTTTTAACATTGTTTAAATTCTGTGTAGCAATAAATGCAGGGTTAGAATAATACTGATTATTCGTTGGATAACCTGAAAAAGCACCACTACCATTTGGTTTTATAAAGATTTCAACTTTATCACCTTCATTGAATTGCATATTAGTTGGCTCAAAATCCCAAGTTATATTAACCTTTCTATTTCTAGGCCACGCCTCTTTATGATAAGTATCCTTATATTGACAATTTTCAACTTCAATAAAACCAGTAAGTGCAAAAGGAAGCGTTGTAAAATCTACAAAAGTATTTGTTGTTCCTCTCTGATTATATAAAACAATTTTTGCCTGATAATCAGTTCCTGGAGCCATTCCAGTTACAACAGTTGAACTAGTATTTGAAAAATTAACACCATTATTTCCATGAGCTAAAGTTAACTTTGGTATTGATGAAAAGGTATCACTACTTGCCTTATCCCTTAAAAATATCTCAACTCTATCTCCAGATGCTGGTTGATATCCGCTTGGATAACTCCAAGTAAACTTCGCAGATGTCTCCTTCACTTCTGAAACTGATGAATTTATTGGAAAATATACAAAAGGAATATTTACTGTTGAAGTTCCATTTGTAAATTCGACTAAATAAGATTTTCCTTTCTCAAGAACCTTATTATTTGAAAAATTAACATTATTTCTGGAATTTGACATTACTGCTGAAGTTTTTTCACCAATTTTTGTCTTTCCAAAATTACCTGTAATCTCATAAACATAAAGCTTATTATTTTGACCATTAGTAGAGAAAAAATTTCTCATTTCAGGAGCAAAAGAAACTGATATTCCCGCTGCATCATCTCCTAAAACAGCTATATTCCCAGTATCAAACTTAAGCATTTTTTTTACTTCATAAAAACTTACATAATCCTCTCTTATGTTCTCTGTATTAGTTGATTCAATTTTAAAATAAGGTTTAGTATTAAGATTGATTGAAACATTGGAAAATTCAAAAGTTTTAGAACTTTTACGTTCTCCTATCGCATATCCTCCACTATAATAAATAGATGGCTTATCATTTCCAGTAATATCATTGTCTGAAATAATAGTGATATCAAAATTTCCATTTTCTTTCCTTGAAATTGTTTTTAGTAATGTATGAAGATTTTTAGCAAGCTTATCTTTATTAGTCACAAACCTATGATTAAATTCACGTCCATTTATAGTAGCTCTAACAATATATGACTTATGAATATCTACATTTTGTTTTACATCAGCTATCTTAACATCGCTAGCCTTACATTCTCTAATCGTTTTTGTAACTGTTTTAATCAATGTTCCATTTAAAGATAAAACATCAAATTTAACTGTATCATCATCCAAAAATTTATTTGCCCAAGAAGCAAGTGATTTTTTTGTAATAAATAATTCATTACTATTATTTATACCTACTGATAAATTAAAAATCTGTTCATAATCTTCAAAATAAAAGGTAGCTATTAAATCCTTTGTTTCTCCATCAACATCAACTTTAATATCAAGCTCATAAGATTTTTCATTAATCAATAAATCATCCGTTTTCCAAATTTTTTTATTATTATCATGAGCTTCAAGATGTAAATTGCTTCCTCCTACTTGTTTTAAAACTACACTTTTAATTGAATAACCTTCATTAAGACTTTTCGTAAAATCAAAAGCAATTCTATTATCAATTATTTTAATATCATAATCTATAACAGAAATTGCATTTATTTCAGATGCCTTAACTTCTTTTGGTTTAATTCCAAAGTTAAAAACTAAGAATTCAAATATAAACATAAAACATAAAAAACATGCAAGACTTCTAAATTTTCTAAACGTTTTCCCCAATTTTTCGTTCCTCCTTTTTTAGATAATTAACCAATAAAATACTCTATATAAAAAATTCCCCCCTAAACTTAAAATCAGAATTAGTTCCATTTTAGTCCATGAAACATAACATTTTAGTTATGTATAAGAAAATTAATTTAAATTCTTAATAAACAATTATTATTATTGATTTTTTTATTTATTTTATTCACTATTAGTTAATATTTATAAAACTTCATTAATCTAATTTAAAAAATAAAAAAGAGCGTTAATTATTTAAAATTAACGCTCATACTTGGTGGAGGCGAGGGGAATTGAACCCCTGTCCGAAAGTAGTCATATTTAAACTTCTCCGAGTGCAGTTTATGTTTTAAATTCCCCTATATAACTTCCATAAACAAAATTTATATAAAGTAGCTTCATAAATCCCGTTCCTTAATCAAAGCTTTTTAAGGCTCGTTTCCCTACTTAAATTTTACACCTACATCTACGCCGTAGGACTCGCAAACTAGATGAAGCTAGCTATTAATTAAGCAGCTTGTAAAGAATAATTTTTGTCGTTTACTTTTTTTAGTAAATTTTTTAAGAGAATCCACTAAAACTCTACTCGCTATTTAAATACTCCAGTACCCCCGTCGAAACCAAAATACGCCCCCTTAAAAAAATTATCCTTAACAAGTATACCACCTTAAAAATATTTTTTCAATTATACTACCTATATTTCTCCTTCATAGCTCTATCAATATCTCTTCTATGTTCTCGCTCAAGCATAGAATCCCTCTTATCATAATTTTTCTTACCCTTACAAAGTCCCAAATTTACTTTTATAACTCCATTTTTAACATAAAGAGAAATAGGTATAAGAGAATATCCTTCCTGATTATTTTTTATAAAAAGCTCCGAAAGCTCCTTTTTATGAAGTAATAACTTTCTATCACGAAGCGGATCTCTATTAAATATATTACCCTTCTCATAGGGACTTATATGCATATTTATTATATATAACTCTCCATTTTTAAAAATTCCATAGCTATCTTTTAAATTAACCCCACCAGATCTTATAGATTTAACCTCAGTACCAACCAAAACAATTCCAGCCTCGTAATTCTCCTCAACGAAATAATCATGAAAAGCCTTCCTATTTTTAGATATTACATTTGATTTTTTACTCACGATTTTCACCTACTTAACCCAAAATAAATTTCATTGTTCTCCAAAATAACATTTAAAACCTTTACTTGAACCTTCATACCAATCTTAAACACATTTTTATTCTCTCTTCCAATTAAAGAAATACTCTCCTCATCAAAATAATAATCATCATCCTCCATATCATTAATATGAACAAGCCCCCTTACAGTGTTTGGAAGATCAACAAAAAATCCAAAACTCGTCAATGATGATATTATTCCAGCATACTCTTCACCAATCTTATCTTTCATAAATTCAGCTTTTTTAATATCATATAGTTCTCTTTCACATTCCTCTGCTTCCATCTCTCTTAATGATGAATTCTCACAACAAATAGAGACCTCTTCAGATAAATTTTTAAATAATCTCTCCCCTATACCACCTTTTAAAGATAATTTTATAATCCTATGAGCAACTAAATCAGGATACCTTCGAATAGGTGATGTAAAATGACAATAATATTTAGTCGAAAGTCCAAAATGACCAATACAGTCTTTTAAATATCTTGCCTTTGACATACTCCTTAAAATAAATTTACTTAAAAACATCTCCTCATCTTTACCCTTAAAATGCATAAGCACCTTTTGTATTTGATTTGAATACACCTTATCATTAATCCTAAAATTATAATCTAAATTATGAAGTATATCCCTTAAATTCATAATTTTCTCCATATCAGGTTCCTCATGTATCCTATACGGAAATGGATAATTTAAAAAAAACATATGCTCTGCAATAGTTTCATTACATAAAAGCATAAATTCTTCTATTATATTGTGAGAAAATTTACGCATAAAAGCACTTATATCTAAAACATCTCCATCTTCATTTAAAGATATCTTGCATTCTGGAAAATCAAAATTAATAGCTCCCCTACGCTCTCTCCTACTATTTAATATCTCTGCTAAATCCTTCATATTAAAAATCATCTCGTATATATCAGAAAATTCATTTGTATTGCCATCTATTATATCCTGAACATTGTCATAAGTTAATCTATATTTAGTTCTTATTACACTCTCAAATATATCATAACGAGTTACTTCACCAGACTTATTTATAACCATCTCACAACTTAAAGTAAGTTTATCCGTTCCAGAATTTAAAGAACATAAATCATTTGATAACTCTTTGGGAAGCATTGGCACAACCTTATCTATTAAATAAACAGAAGTTCCTCTCTTTAAAGCCTCCTTATCAAGCTCACTTCTATATCTTACATAATGACTAACATCTGCTATATGTACAGAAAGTATATACTCCTCCCCTTGTCTTTTAACATAAACCGCATCATCTAAATCTTTAGCATCACTTCCATCAATAGTAACAATAGGTAAATCTCTTAAATCTCTCCTAGAACTTAATTCATCCTCAATAACCTCCATATGAAAACGTTTGAGTTCATTTAAAACTCCCTTAGGAAAATCTTCTTTTAAATTGTACTTCTTCATAAGAACACGCATATTAATATCTTTTCTGTCCTTATTCCCAAGTATATCACTAACTATTCCCTCAGGCTTTTTACCCTCGCTTGGATACTTTGTTATCTTAACAGAAACAATATCCCCACTTTTAGCACCCATTTTATATTTCTTTGGTATATAAATATCATAGTTTATATTATAATTTCTTGGAATAACAAATCCAAAAAATTTTGAGTCCTGATACTCTCCGATTATCTCTTTATTATAATGCTCAATTACATAAATAACCTCTCCAACTTTCCTTATACTAGTGCACTTATCCTCTATAAGCCTAACAATTACAGTGTCTCTATCCATACATCCATTTAATGAAGTTCTAGGTATAAAAATATCGTTTTCCTCTTCAAGTAATAAGAATCCAAATCCTTTTCTAGTACCCTCATAAACTCCAAAATAAATATCTTCCTTCTTACTTTTTACAAATCTCCCATCTTTATCTTTAAATATAACTCCATCATTTTTAAGCTTATCTAAACTCTTATTAAATAGTTTTATATTAGAACTCTTAAGTTTCTTTAACATTTCTTTATAATTTAATTTCAAATCATCTATATAAATACACTTTAATATTTTTTCAATCATAATTTCCTCCATAAACAAAAAAACTTTATTTAAATTCGAAAATCTAAATAAAGTCCTAAAAATTCTATAATAGAATATTAATCAAAATCGTATTTAAAGCAAATAATATCGCTAGTAAATACGTTATTTTAACAAGTTTCGCTTCCCTTGTTTTAGATTTATTTTTATTAAAGAATGTTTCTTGAGATCCTGTCATAAATCCCTTAAGTCCATCAGCTTTACTAGGTTGCATCAACACAATAATCAAAATACCAATTACAAGTATAAACTGAATTGTATAAAGAAAAGTTTGCATCTCAAAATTCCTCCCTACATTATTCTAGATATATAATGGATTATTTTATCTGTAGACATATCGTCTATATTTATCTCATAATCCTTAACTTTATTATAAATTTCATGCCTAGATTTTATAAACTTTTGTATATAATTTATATTTAAATTTTGCTTAAGAAGAGGCCTATCCTTAGTACTCCTATTTAAGTTATACAATATATTTTCTGCAGAGGACCTTAGGTAAATTAATTTTCCAGATGACTTCAAATATTTAACATTTGATTTATTAAGCACGCTTCCTCCACCTGTTGAAATCACCCCACGAAATCCATTAGCAACATTTCTAATTACATCACTCTCAATTTTTCTAAAATATTCCTCGCCAAGAGATGAAAATATCTCTCCTACTTTCATCATCAATCTTTTTTCAACCTGATAATCCGTATCCAAAAATTTAACGCCTAACTTCCTTGAAAGTATCCTTCCAAGTGTAGTCTTACCACAACCCATAAATCCAATAAGCACAATATTCTTCTTATAAATTTTCCTATACTGTATATCACGACTAACTTCCATTATTATATTTATAATCTTTTCAAATTCTTCTTCGTGATATTTTTTAAAATATGTATGGTTCATATTTTTCAAAAAATCATTCTTGATATCCTCTTCTCTCTTCCTATCAAGAATTGGTTTTCCATTCTTTTCTTTGTAATTAGAAACCTTAAGAACCCAATTATATCTCTGCTCAAGTATCTTCAAAATCTTATAATCACAATTAACAATTTTGCTCCTGTAAACTTCTAAATCCATTCCAAACCTCTAAAATATTTCTCTTAAAGCATAAAGTGCCAAAACATATGAATGCTTACCAAAACCACAGATTTGACCTAAACATGCCTCGGATATAACACTCCTTTTTCTAAAATCCTCCCTTGAAAATATATTAGATAAATGAACCTCTATAAATATCTTATCTACAGATAATATAGCATCATATATAGCATAACTATAATGAGTAAATGCACCTGCATTTATCACAAAACCATCATAATTTTCAAATTCATTATAAATTTTATTTATAATTTCTCCCTCGTGATTACTCTGGTAAAAATCAACAGAAATAGAAATCTTCTCTCCCTCTAACTTTATATAATCATTTATCTCATCTAAGGTTTCATTCCCATAAATATAATTTTGACGCCTACCCAAAAAATTTAAATTAGGCCCATTTATAACAAGTACTTTTTTCAATTAATCCTCCGAAAAAATCTTTGTAAATTCATTATATATATTAGAAACATCCTCTTGATCTATAGTACAATCTCTCCAAATTTCTTGGGACTTTATCGCTTGATAAAAAACCATATCGCGACCATCAATAAGCATTAGATTATTATTCAAAAATTTGCTCAAAAAATCTGTAAGCTTTCTAACACTATAATTCACATCATAAACAAAACTTAAAACATCTAAATTACCCAAATTTAAATTACTCATTATACTTGTCGTATTTACCAACCCAAAATATGTACCTTGTACTTTATCCAATACATCAATATCAATTTCATATCCACCGTGCATATCATGTATTAACTTTTTGAGAACATTTAATTTTTCAGTATTTCTAGCACGCACATATACATTCGCTCCCAAATCAATTAAAGAGCTTATAACTATTCTAGAAGTAGCTCCGCTTCCCAAAACCAATACATCCTTACCACTAACTTTGTCTTTGTAATCTTCGAATCCTTTTAAAAAACCATAAGCATCGGTGTTGTATCCTATAGTTTTACCATTTAAAACCTTAACAGTATTAACACACCCTATTTTCTTAGAAAAATCATCTAACTCATCTAAATACTTTATTATGTTAATCTTGTGAGGAGAAGTTACATTAAATCCTTGAAAATTACTCTTCAACAAACTAAAATTATACACTAGTCCATCAGAAGTAATTTTAAGCTTAGAATACATTTTATATGTTTCATCAAAATAATTAAAAATAGTTCTATGTATAAACGGAGAAATGCTCTGATATACCGGATCTCCTATAACAGAATATTGTTCATAATTAATCATAAAACTCATTATATTCTCCCTATAAAAGTACTACCATACTTCTTTACAAGTATTTTTATATCCAAAAAAATAATATCACAAATAATGATTAAAATAAATAACATTTAAATTTTAATTAACTTTTCCATTAGTATATATAAAAATTATAACTATTTATATATGTTTTTATTCAATATATAAATCCTGTAAAAATCCTCCAAAAATAAAAATGTGGGGTCTCAAAACCCCACTTATATTATTTCTTTAAATTATAGAAAGCATTTACTCCTCTATACTCTCCCATAGATCCAAGTTCTTCTTCAATTCTCAATAATTGATTATATTTAGCAACTCTCTCACTTCTTGCTGGAGCTCCAGTTTTTATTTGTCCTGCATTTACTGCAACAACTAAATCAGCTATAGTCGTATCTTCAGTTTCTCCAGATCTATGAGAAACAACTGCAGTATATCCAGCCCTTTGAGCCATTTCAATAGAATTTAACGTTTCAGTCAAAGTACCTATTTGATTAACTTTTATAAGTATTGAATTAGCCACACCTTTATTTATTCCCATACTTAATCTTTTAACATTAGTAACAAATAAGTCATCTCCAACAAGCTGAACTCTATCTCCTAATTTCTTAGTTAATATACTCCATCCTTCCCAATCATTTTCAGCCATACCATCTTCAATAGAAATAATTGGATATTTAGTAGCTAGATCAACATAAAAATCTGCCATTTCAGAAGGACTTAATATTCTTCCCTCTCCTGCCAAATTATAATTTCCATCTTCGAAAAATTCTGATGAAGCTGGATCTAAAGCAATAAATATCTGCTCACCTGGCTTATATCCAGCATTTTGTGTAGCTTCTAATATTATTTGTATCGCCTCTTCATTTGATTTTAGATCTGGTGCAAATCCACCTTCATCTCCAACAGCTGTCGATAAACCTTTATCATGTAATAATTTCTTTAGAGAATGATATATTTCAGAACACATTTGCAATGCCTCAGAGAATGATCCTGCCCCAACTGGCATTATCATAAACTCTTGTAAATCTACATTATTATCAGCATGTTTTCCTCCATTTATTATGTTCATCATAGGTACTGGTAAAACTTTAGAATTACATCCACCGATATATTGATATAAAGACAATCCCAAAAAGTTAGCTGCAGCTTGAGCACAAGCAAGAGATACACCAAGCGTTGCATTGGCTCCTAAATTTCCTTTATTATCACTTCCATCAAGTTCTATCATAGTTGTATCTATCTTAACTTGATCAAATATATTTAATCCTTCCAAAGCTTGAGCTATAACTGTATTCACGTTATTTACAGCATTTAAAACACTCTTACCTACATAATTACTCTTATCTCCATCTCTTAACTCAACAGCCTCGTACTCACCAGTAGATGCTCCTGATGGTACCGCAGCTCTTCCTACTGTCCCATCTTCAAGAGTAACCTCAACTTCCACAGTAGGAAAAGCTCTTGAATCAAGTATTTGTCTAGCATGAACATTAACAATCTCCACATAATTTTTCATTAACACTTACCTCCATAATTTCCTATTTTTTTATGATTAAATTTTCCCCAGTAATTTCTGATGGAATATCTAATTCCATCACACTCAAAATAGTTGGTGCTATATCTGCAAGTTTACCACTTTCTTTCATTCTTATACTTTCATAGTCTCTTGTAACACATATAAAAGGAACTTTATTACAAGTATGAGCAGTCATAGGTCCACCTTTCTCATCAATCATACATTCAGCATTTCCATGATCAGCTGTAATAAACAATGTATATCCTAAACTTAAAGCCTTATCAGATATTCTTCCAACAGCTAGATCAACAGCCTCAATAGCCTTAACAGCAGCATCAAAATTACCTGTATGACCAACCATATCCGGATTTGCTATGTTACAAACTATAAAATCATACTTCATAGATTCTATTTTTTCAATCAATGTATCTGTCAATTCAGGCAAACTCATCTCCGGCTGTAAATCATAAGTTTTAACATTTGGGGAAGGTATTAAAATTCTATCTTCCCCATTATACGATTGTTCAAGACCTCCATTAAAGAAAAATGTAACATGAGCATATTTTTCAGTCTCTGCAATCCTTAACTGTTTCTTATTTTGACTGCTTAAATACTCTCCTAATGTATTAGAATAAGTTTCAGGTTTAAATGCTACCAATACATCCTTTAATTTCTTATCATACATTGTCATACATAAAAATGTAATATCTAAATATTCGACATCAAAATCCTTAAATCCTTTATCAGTTATAGCATAAGTCAGTTCTCTAGCTCTATCTGGTCTAAAATTAAAAAACACACAAGAATCTTTATTTCTAATATTACCATTTCTTTCTACTAAAGTTGGAGGAACAAATTCATCCGTTATACCATCCTTATAATAATCTTTTAAAATATCAACAGGATTTTTAGAGATTTTATCTTCTCCAATTCCACGAACTATAGCATCATACGCCTTTTGGACTCTATCCCATCTCTTATCTCTATCCATTGCATAATACCTTCCAGAAATAGTTGAGATTATTCCATATGATATTTCATCAATATAATTCATAATATCCTGAACATAAGTATATCCAGAGGTTGGAGAAACATCTCTTCCATCAGTAAACAAATGTATATATGTTTGCTTAACATTCTTTTCCTTAGCAAGTTTAAGAACTGCTTTTAAATGTTCAATATGAGAATGCACCCCTCCATCTGAAGCAAGTCCCATAATATGAAGATTACTACAATTTTTTATACAATTATCCATAGTTTTTATTAAATCTTCATTTTCGAAAAATTCACTATCATTTATTGATTTTGTTATTCTTGTCAGTTCCTGATATACTATTCTTCCTGTACCTATATTTAAATGACCAACTTCAGAATTACCCATTTGACCATCAGGTAAACCTACATTCATACCACTTGCATATAAATTAGCATTTGGATAAACACTAGTAATTCTATCTATATTATTTGTTTTAGCTCTAGCTATGGAGTTACCATTTGAATCTGGTGATATCCCAAATCCATCTAAAATTAATAAAATACACGCATTTCTATCCACAATGAGCTCCCCCTAAAAATTAACAATCCTTTCAAAATCTTCAACAACTATAGAAGCTCCACCAACCAAAGCACCATCTATATTTTCCATAGACATTTGCTCTTTTATAGTATTGGGTTTAACTGATCCACCATATAACATAACTATATTCTCAGACACTTCTTTATTATAAATACCACTAATAACTTTTCTTATAAAAGAAATTATATTATCAGCATCAGAACTTGTTGCTGTCTTGCCAGTTCCAATAGCCCATATTGGTTCATATGCAATTACAACTTTTTTTGCATCTTCCTCAGATATATTAAAAAAGGCTTTTTCTATTTGACGAGTCAATACTTTCTCCATGTTATTACTTTCTTTTTCTTCCAAACTCTCTCCAACACATAAAACTGGGTTAAATTTATGTTTTAAGCACATATGGATCTTTTTATTAACTGTCTCATCTGTTTCTCCAAAGTACATCCTTCTCTCACTATGACCTATTATAATATAAGAAACTCCTAAATTCTTAAGCATATTTGGGGAAATTTCACCAGTAAATGCTCCTTTTTCCTCAAAATGTACATTTTGAGCACCTAATTTTACATTTGAACCCTTAAGTATATTTGAAGATAAAGCAAGAGAAGTAAATGGAGGACATACAACAACTTCAGTTTTAGCATTCTTAACTTTAGGTAACAAACTATTTAAAAATTCTTCAGTTTCCTCAATTGTAAAATGCATTTTCCAGTTTCCCATTATTATATTCTTTCTCACCAAAATACACCTACTTTATTATTTATTATTCAAAACATCAATTCCAGGTAAAACTTTACCTTCTAACAATTCGAGAGAAGCTCCTCCACCCGTAGATATATGGGTCATTTTATCTCCAAAACCTAAAATATTAACAGCTGCTGCTGAATCTCCCCCACCTATTATTGTTACAGCACCAGATTCTGCCATAGCTTTAGCAACCTCTATTGTTCCTTGATTAAAATTAGAAAATTCAAAAACTCCCATAGGTCCATTCCAAATTATTGTTTTTGCACTTCTTAAAGCATCTCCAAATAATTTACTTGTCTTATTTCCAATATCTAATCCCATAAATCCATCATCTATATTCTCATCGCTAGTAATTTTTCTGATCGCATCATTTGAAAACTTATCTCCTGTAACATGATCCACTGGAAGTAACAATGTAACGCCTTTTATTTTAGCTTTCTCTATCATATCTTTCGCATACTCTAACTTATCTTCTTCAACTAAACTTATCCCAATTGAATAACCCTGAGCTTTCAAAAAGGTATAAGCCATACCACCGCCTATTATTAAAGTATCAACTTTATCTAATAAATTATTTATAACATTTATCTTATCTGAAACTTTAGCTCCACCAAGAACAGCAACAAAAGGTCTTTCAGGATTTTCAATCATTCCTCCCAAAAATTCCAATTCCCTTTGTATTAAATATCCACAAACAGCTGTATCTACAAACTTAGTAACCCCAACTGTTGAACAATGAGCTCTATGAGCAGTACCAAAAGCATCATTAACATAAACATCACAAATAGATGCTAAATCCTTCGAAAAACTATCTTCACATTTACCTTCTTCACATCTAAATCTTGTGTTCTCAAGAAGTGATATGTCACCATTATTCATCTTATCTATTTCACTTCTTATGTTATCATCAATTACCAAATCACTCTGGAGAAACTTTACATCAACACCTAAAAGTTCTGAAAGTCTCAAAGCAACAATCTTTAAACTCATAGATGGATCAGGGCCTTTTGCTTTCCCTAAATGTGAACAAAGTATAACCTTCCCACCATTCTTATGAGCATATATAATAGTATCAAGCGCTCCTAATAATCTATTTTCATCAGTTATTTTACCGTTTACTATAGGAACATTAAAATCACATCTAATCAAAACTTTTTTACCAGTTAACTGAATATCCTCTATACTCTTTTTATTAAATGTCATATATCTTACCCCTTAAATTCTAATTATCAATAAAGGTTGATCTTAAATAAAACCAACCTTTAAATACATTCCTTATAAACTTTTAGCAACCATCTGTGCTAAATCTGCCAATCTATTTGAGTATCCCCATTCATTATCATACCAAGAAACAACTTTAACCATATTGCCTTCTATTACCATCGTACACAAAGCATCAATTATAGAACTTCTCTTATCTTGTCTATAATCCATAGATACAAGAGGAGCTTCCTCATATCCTAAAATTCCTTTTAAAGTAGTCTCTGATGCTTTTTTAAATGACGCATTAACCTCTTCAACAGTCACTTCTTTTGAAAGTTCTGCAACTAAATCAGTACAAGAAACTGTTGGAGTTGGAACTCTCAATGCAAATCCATTCAACTTACCTTTAAGTTCTGGTAATACTAAAGCAACAGCTTTTGCAGCTCCTGTAGTTGTAGGTATCATAGACTCAGCAGCAGCTCTAGCTCTTCTTAAATCATTATGAGGTGCATCTAATATTTTTTGATCATTTGTGTAAGAGTGCACTGTTGTCATAAGACCCTTAACTATACCAAAATTTTCATGAAGAACTTTAGCAAATGGAGCTAAACAATTTGTTGTACAAGAAGCATTTGATATCACATTATGCTTTGAAGGATCATATTTATCATTATTAACTCCCATAACTATAGTTATATCCTCATTCTTAGCTGGAGCAGAAATTAAAACTTTTTTAACACTTCCATTTATATGTGCCTTAGCTTTTTCTCCATCAGTAAAGAATCCTGTGGACTCAATTACTATTTCACATCCAACACTAGACCAAGGAATATTTGATGGCTCTCTTTCTGCAAATATTTTTATTTCATTGCCATTTACAATAATTGAATCTTCTTTAGCTTCAACTGTACCTTCAAATTTTCCAAAAAGTGAATCATATTTTAACAAATGTGCTAAAGTTTTAGCATTAGTCAAATCATTTATAGCAACAACCTGTAGTTCGCTTCCATAGTTTTCGAGTAAAGCCTTAAATACATTTCTTCCTATTCTTCCAAAACCATTAATCCCTATTTTAACCATTAGAATTCCTCCTAAATTTCTAATAAATATACTAATATCTTTAACTGAATGGTTAAAAATATTCTTTGTTATTTAATTAACATATTAAAAATATCGAAATCAATGATATTTTTAAATAAATTTATAACATAAATTATAAAACATAAAATTAATTTTTTAAATAATTATTTTTAATAACTAATAATTTTTTATATACAAACAAAAAATAGGGTCTTAGAACATAGATTCTAAAACCCTATTATAATCTAATTAATATTATTTAAATATTTATTAAATATATTAACTACTTCTTCAGGCAAATTAGTCAGATTAAATTTTATACTTTCATCGTGTATTCCAATTGAGTAAGTTGCAATTTTTCCACTTTCAAGTATATTTATAAAACTCCCATAATCATATAAAATACTTACTAAATTTTCAGAAATATTATCCATATTTAAATCAAATAAAAACTTATCATCAACAATAATATCTTCTTTAGATAAATTAAATACAATATCACTTTCACTGTTAATAATCTCCTGTATTTCCTCCTTATTATCTAGTGTTATACATTTAACATTTTCTAAACTCGATAATGAATCATATGCTCTTAGATTAACTTCCCTAACACCAGTAATGAATGCATCAATAATCTCTCTATGATCAACATAATCTTCTGAATAAAGTATAAATATACTGTTTCTTCTTGTCACCAATCCACTTATTATACCTAGCAAATAACTTACAGGTTTTTGATCTATCAATAAGTTATTTATATCCATATTAAACTTATTATTTATATAAATAACTTTATCTATTTTATCTGAAATGTCTACATTTGAAAATTTTTCAGATACAATAAATATATTTTTATTATTCTTTTGTTCATTTGATAATTTATTGAAATATTCTATAAATTCTTCATCATTAGGTATATTCAAAACTTTAAAATTATCCAACAGTTTTTCCATATTATACTTAAAATTTTCTTCAGCAAGAGTCTCAAATTCATCACTATGAATATAAATAACATCATATCCATTAGCACTACAAGAGCTCATAATTAAAAATATTGCTATAAAAATAAATACATATAATTTTCTCATAAATTAGTCCCTTCTATCAATTATAAAATCATCTTTTACCCTTTTCATAAAATTCTCCTAAAGATAATGGAAAATTACTATTCCTTTGCGAAAAATATAAGCGCAACCATGGTCAATATATATGGTAACATATAATATATCTCTGTAGATACATTAACCCAATTTTTTTATAATAAAGAAAAAATCACACATGCATAAAAGTTATATATGATTTCCAATTACCAAATATCATAGCAACCAAGGCTATATATCCTCTTCAATTAACTATACCAACTCTAATCAAATTTATATTAGCAATATAGAATGTTGCCATGCCAAAACTCCCGATAATACCACACATACAAATCTAACTTCATAAACATTTATTCCTAAGGTATCTATAACTTTTGTATGTTCACCAAGCGCCCTTATCCCTATACTAATCTTATATAAAATGAACCGTAATAATACAATAACTACAAGTGCACCTATTACAAACTAATTTAATTTAGACAATAATTTTAATACAATATGTATATTCTCAAACATTTCTTTAGAATACAGTACCACTTTAACTGTATCTGTTTGACCCCGAGATCCAAATAACTTGTTATAGATGTTGCAAATAAATTTATACCAATCCCTGATAAATTTTGATTCACTCTTAAAAATATGCTCAATATTCCATGTATAACTGCTGTAATACCCACAAACAAATAATGCATTAAAATTATTACAATAGAACTTCCTAATATATAGGTTCCCCAAACTCCAAAAAGCTCACATCACCATCATTCCTTCTATTCATATATTTACAACTTCATATTTTCAGAAAAAACTGCTCCTATAGATGCAAATATTAGTGGAGTTGCAAATCTAAGCATTGTAACCATGATAAATATAAAGTCTAAAAATATGTATTTCCTACTATTTTACACCTCTTTTCTTAAACCTATTATAATATATTTAAATAAATACTTACCTTATATAAACAAGATTATAACTGCTTGCGCAAAAAAACAATATCTTTAGGTATTATATTAAACTGCAATTCTAAGGCAGATGCATTCAATGCACCTAACAATAAAGATATTAAAACTATCGCTATAGGATTTTCCTAGCAACTAAAGTTACAGCTATACCACCAAAACCATAATTTAAAAAATTAAAAAGTTTAGATACTCTATACTGAATCCCAAGAACAAATATATCCTTACCAATCCAGCTACAAGTCCAGATATTACCATAGAAATTATTATAAATTTTTTAATATTAATTCCACCATATCCGAATATATATTTATTATATCCAACACTTCTGAGTTCATATCCAACACGTGTATTATTTATAAAAAAAATATACAATTACAACAAGTACAATGCCTATAACAAATCTATAATTAGCTCTAAATGATTCATCACTAATAAATCTAAGTAACATCCCGGTTCTTTTAAGAAAGTACTTATATATAAATTCAAAACATTCATAGCTATAAAATTCATCATTATAATATTAACAACCTCATTTAAATTTAACTTTACTTTTAAATACGCCAGTATAAAGATCCAGCTATCATTATTCCCTAAAATAATTAAACTCAAATATATAAACATAGGTATAACTAGTACTACTTTAATTATTACATCACCCAAAATGTCCATAATAAATTGTCCTTCAACGACTATATTAAATAAATTTGTTTTAAATGCATCCAAATGATCAAATCCAGTAAATATGTAGGTTGTTGTATACACCAGAGTTTCAGATAAACTAAATAAGCTACTAAAACTACCATCCTAAAAAGATTTTAAAAGTAATGTAAGTGATTCAATAAATCCGCTTTGTTGTGAAGCACATTACAAAAAATAACTATAAATAATAAAAAAAAATAATAGACTTGAGTATATTATTAACCTTATAATTTTCATTCATTAACCACACTTCCTGTCATTAATATCCCATTCTTATCCACTTTTTTTATATCAAAAATTCTAAGAATACTTCCACTATATATAACTCCTATCCTATTAGATAAATTTAATATTTAATAAAGCTATAATAAATAACCTTACCATTATTTCTTTTCTCTATAAGTATTTTGTAACTATATTCAATAGAGCCTACATTAAGTTCTCTAGTTAGTTACACTACATCATAAATTTAGAATTTTTATAAATTTCTCTACATATTATGAATTTTTGTTGATTACCTCCGAATAAAATTATGACCTTCACCCTATCACTTATCGTTCTCACGTCAAATTAATCTATAATTCTTTTTGCATGATCTCTTATTTTCCCATAATCAATAAAAATCTCTTTTAAAAATTTACTTAAGTGTTACATTTCTAGAATTGAATTTTTATATAAAGAATGTTGAAATACTAATCTCACATTATGCCTATTATCTGGTATACTTACTAAATTATTATTATGATCTTCTTTGGTAATAAATTTTTAATACTTTCTTCATCAAATAATATATCTCATCCCCACAACATTTTCTTATACTAGTTAAAAGTTCTACAAATTCACTTTGTCAATTAGTATCAACTCCAATAATCCCAAATATTTCTCCAAACTTAACATCTAAATTTAAATCTTTAATCACATCTATACTCCTATTATCTTTTACCATTAAACTTCGAATACTTAATACATCTTCAAGTTACCTTGGTTTTTAAATATATACATTGAGATCAACTGGTATTTCTACCACAAGATTTGCAAGTTCTTCTATGAGATATATCTTTGGTATTTAAGGTATCGATAAGCTCTCCCTTCCTTATAATTGTTACTCTATCACTCATACTCATAACCTCTTTTAATAATAAAAGCTACTTTTATAAAAAAACTATTCTCTTCTTATTAAAAGTAGCTTTAAATCACTCAGGATTACATATTAAAATTTTTAAGTTCTTCAATAATTTTAAGTACAACTATCCCTCCATTTTTTATCTTATTACTACACTCTTCAACTTTATCTAATATTTCTTGATTAACTTTTCTATTTTTATTCTCAACTAAAGATATGGCCCCATCCTTTAATCCTAATCCAACATTAGTACCAACAAATCCATTTTCTAAAGTTTGTTTTACAACATCATATACAGTAATATCTAAATTTTAATCATTAAAGTAAGTATTACATCTTCATATTCGGAAAATGTAAGTGTCTAATTTTGATCTAAACCAATACAATAATTTCCAGTTTCTTTTAAATCTCTAAATATACCTATACCCATATCTCCAACAATATAATATAGCATATCAACACCATCACCAAAAATAAACTTACTTATTTCATAACCTCTAGATATATTTAAAAATGTAGCTGCATACCTAAATTCTCTTACTTCCGTATTAACATTTTTAACTCTATCAACAAATCCAACTTCAAATTTTTTAATCAACGGAGAATCAATTCCTCAAATGAAACCAAATTTATTAGTCTTTGTAGCCATATAAGCTAAAAACGATCCTTATTATCCTTTAAAATTAATATTGTAAACTTTGTTATATTCCAATACATCATCTATCATGACATAATTAACTTAAATATTCCTTTTAGATACATCGATAATAGCTTCCTTTAACTTATATCCAACATCTATAATCAAATCATTATTTTTTGATAATATCCAAATATAAGATATGAAATCTGTATCTTGTTTAGGTTTAAACGCCTAAAGGTCAATTCTAAAATATTCCTTAAGCATTTGCCAGTCCCTTATAAGTTATACCATTAAAATATTTATCACTAATAGATCTTTCATCAGTAATCATACCAGCTTCTAATTCTATTCCCTCAACTACTCGTACAGAATTTAGATTGTTATTAAGTGTACTTTCTTAAGTGGGTACAATAGAATTACAACCTACTAAGAAAAAATCAAAACACATATAGAAATGAACACAACAAAAAACTTTCTATTGTTCATATTTTTTATAACCTCCCAACTAATTAAAATCTTTTAATCATTCTATATTAGTTATATAGCAATAAATCATATTAATTAACTCATTTTTTTTAGTAATTTGTATAAAAATTATTTTTTATTTTATTAAAATGACAATTAAACCTATTTAGATAATCTATATAATTAAAATCTAATATTATGTAAACGTTTTATTTTAATAATTTATAAAATATTTCCTCTATATATTGAAAAAATAATCATATTATATAAATTTTAAAATTGATTTTTGTATTTTTTTAATATATAGTTATTATATTAGTACATAATAAAATATTGATTAGAATTAGGTATTATGAATATATATTCATAATACCTTTGAGGACTAATTATGATTATTCAAACTTCAAATTTACTTATAGAACCTATTTGTGAAAAAAGTTTATCTTATATATTAAAAAATATTGATCACGAACTAAATATGCCTATACCTAAGCATGCATCCAAATATCAAATTAAAAAATTTATTTCACATAATGATAAAATACGTTGTTTCAATTCATTAGGATATTTTATAATTAAACTTAATAATGGTTTAATACCAATAGGTTTTTTATCTATTATTCCTAGATATATAAATGAGAATTTAGTTAATGAACTTGGATATTTTATGATAAAGCATTACAGAAATAATGGTTTTATGTGTGAAGCAATATTTAATACTTTAAATTATATATTTAATAATACAAATATAAATAAAATATATTCTCTAGTCGAAGATTCGAATACGATATCAAGGCATATACTAGAAAATAATATGATGTTTGATTTTATTGGCTCACTAATAGATCGTAATACCTTAAAACGTGTATACTATATAAATAAATTAAACTTTATTACTTATAAAAAATCCATATATCATATATATCGAATTAAATAAATATATTAATTAAAACAATGGACTTATATTCTAATTCAAGATTCAGTGTTCAATTAATTAATACATTATCCGTTAATAAAGGTGATAATTTGAATGAAAAATTATATATATGATTTTTATCAATATAGTTAATACATTCATCTTCAAAACTTTCGAATGTGCTTCCATAATCCTTTGATCTAACATTTACTATAATTGACGAATATTTATTCATTTGATAAGAATGTTTTTTCTCAAATTCATCATCATTATATGAACTAACATTTATTTGAAGAAATTCATTAATATATTTGATTCTAATACCTATACCATTGTTCCTATAAAAATTTATCCATCTAATATCTGTTATATTCCCTGTTCTTTGAGGAGTCATATAATCTGTAAATTGACTATCTACATCGCTTTTATATTCTCCTAAATTACTACCTTTATTTCGATCATTATAATTTTCTAATGGTCCTCTTCCGTAATACTCAATATTTTTAAAATTAGTAGGTATAAATATCTTAAATCCTACTGACCTAGCATGCGGTATACCATTCTTTAATAACTCCATATATAGCTCAATACTAATTTCCCCGTACTCATCTATCTTATATGTTGTAATAAGAACTGAATTATTTAAATCATAGATTGGTTTGTAAAATTTTACCAATATACAACCATCTTCATGCAAAATATTGTAACTATTATTCCTACTTCTATTAAATATATTTTTC
Organism: Candidatus Arthromitus sp. SFB-mouse-NL; assembly: GCF_000709435.1. Lineage (NCBI taxonomy): Bacteria > Bacillati > Bacillota > Clostridia > Eubacteriales > Clostridiaceae > Candidatus Neoarthromitus > Candidatus Arthromitus sp. SFB-mouse-NL. Next base: position 200,665 of record NZ_CP008713.1, on the reverse strand, counting down.
CAGAATACTATCTTATTATATATATTACATAATCTTTCGTTATCATTTAATGGATTCCAAAAATCAACATATAATTCAGAATTTATTAAATCCTCATTCTTATACCTATAATTTTGGAGAGTACCTGATATTTTATTAAATCCAATATAATATTCTTTAGATTTAATTTCCAATTTATCCGACAAATCATCAATCATAAAATTTTGAACTACCTTGCTAACATTACCTACTTCATAAAACAAATTATCTAAGTTTATTTTTAATTGATTCCTTGATATTTCAAACCCCCTGTTACCCCAATTTGTACTTTCATTTAATACAAATCCAATATTTAAAAAAAATTCTTTTCCATTTAAATCCTTAATTTTATCCATATCATGTACATTAAATATAATTTCACTCATGGGATCAACATTAACTATAGCTGTATCTCCTCTTACTATTTTGCCATCAACTAAATAGTCCCATTTCAATATATAATCTCTTAAATTTTTAAATAAGTTTTTATTTTTAATAATTACTTTACCATTTAAAATATCATAATCCCTAATATCTATATTTTGATATGCATACTTAACCTCACTTACTTGTGGTTTAATCTTTCTAGATGCTAACAATATACCATTAGCACAAAATGCAGAATCATTTGGAGAATCATTGAAGTCACCTCCCGTAGCCAAATATTTATCTCTGGATAATTTTTTCATAATCATATTTCTCTCATTATCAAAATCATTCCATATTATCCTTGTAGCATCTATATTATAAAAACTCTTTTTACGTAATTCCTCTATATCCATTCCTTTAGAAAATAACTTAACCTCATCTATTATCCCATTCATACTTTCACAGTGAGTATAACCATCATTTCCTCCAATTTGAATACCATCTTTGAAATATGCTATATTATAATTAAATGTCTTCTCTCCAACCAAATTATCATCTATAAATAATCTCATAATCTTATTTTTATATATCGCACTTACACTATGAAAATTATTCACCCAATCCTTAGGTGTTATAAATACAATTGTCTCAAATATCCCAGAATTATCTCTTACATAAAATTCAACAGCCCTATTATTAGACTTATCATAATTCATAATTTCCCTTAATCCAAATTCATTACCTTTCTTTAGATAAACACATCCTTCTCCCTCATATACACTTGGTTTTACCTTTAAATCTATGGTAAATTCATCAAACTTTAAATTACTAACATTATCATAGAATATACATCCTCTATACCCTTTATCTTTGTATCCATTTTCTATATATCCTTCAAAATCTCCATGAAATATACTATGGGAATTAATAAAAATACCCATATCAGGAACATCTCTATAAATTCCTTGATCTATAAAATCCCATATAAATCCTCCCTGAACATTATCAATACTCTCAAATTTTTCAATATATTTATCTAAACTTCCACCACTATTTCCCATAGAATGAGCATATTCACACAAAATATAAGGCTTGTGATACATATATTTACTCTGTTTCTCAATGTCGTCTATTTTAACATACATTTTACTTACAACATCACTTGCATAGTATTCATCTCTCTCGCCTTCATAGTGTATTACTCTGGTTCCATCTCTTAAACTAACATAATTATATAAATCTCTAAATACACTTCCTCCTCCGCTCTCATTTCCAAGAGACCATATTAAAACACTAGGATTATTCTTATCTCTCTCTACAAGTGAATTAATTCTATCAAAACATGCATTCTTCCAAATCTCTTTATTCCCAGGTATCTCACCCTCAACGCCATGTGCCTCTATATTACCCTCATCAACTACATAAATTCCATATTCATTACATAATGAAATAAAATAAGGATGATTAGGATAATGTGAAGTTCTTACAGAGTTTATATTATTTTTCTTAATCTCTCTTATATCGAATTCCATATCCAGTGTAGATAATGCCCTTCCTTTTAATGGATGAGTTTCATGTCTATTTACACCCTTAAACAAAATCGGTTTCCCATTTATGTACATTTTATTTCCTTTTATCTCAAATGCTCTAAATCCAACCCTTGTATGTATTGATTGTGTTTCATTAAGCAAATCATTTTTAAGAGAAATTATTAAATTATATAAATTAGGTTCCTCTGCCGACCATCTATTAGGCTCTTTTATATTCAAACATAAACTAAAATCACTCTTGATAGCATCTCTATATGGATAATTCCTGTCAAAATTACCCATATTCTCAACACTATTTATTAAATTCCATTTCTCGTCAAATATAACAGCCGATATGGTATAATTCCTATTCTCATTAATGTGATTGAGCATATTAATATTAACTAACAAATCAAAATTCATATAGTTATCATCCGCTTTAGTTATAACCTCAAAATCTGCAATATGTATCTTAGGGGTTCTATATAAAAATACATCCCTAAAAATTCCACTTAACCGAATAAAATCCTGATCTTCAATAAAACTTCCATCACACCATCTAAAAACCTGAACAGATATAGAATTATTACCACATACTAAAAAATCGGTAACATCAAACTCGCTAGGTGAAAAACTATCCTCACTATATCCAACAAATCCTCCATTTATCCATAAATAAAAACAAGATTCAACACCCTGAAATGATATGTAAACTTTATCATCAAGCCAAGATTCATCTACATAAAAATCTCTCCTATAATTACCAACAGGATTAAAAATCTTAGGAGCCTTATAAAATTCTAAATTTTCAAATCCAGTCCAAGGATATCTAAAATTAACATATATGGGGAAATCATATCCCTCCATTTGCCAATTACTCGGCACATTTATATATTCCCAACTAGATACATCATAATCTCTCCTATAAAAATCTAAATTTCTATCTTCTGGCGCATAATCAAGTGAAAATCTCCATTTACCATTTAAAACTCTAATATTATCAGAATCTTTTATCCTTACACTATTTAATGGTTCATTCTTAACATCCATCAATAAAGTTTCACGATTAGGATACGGTAGAAAAAAGCTCCTAGCAAACTCCCTATTTATCTGAAATACATCAACTCTATCATCCCATTCATTAAAATCAACATGAATTTTAGGAAACTCATTAAAAAAACCATTTGAAATTACCGCTCCTTTAATATTTTTATTTATAAATATTAAGATTCCAATTATTATCAACATAATTGATAAAATAGATAACTTAAGTACCTTTCCTAATATTCTCCTTACACTTAACAAGATTCACCATCCTAAATAACAAAAGTAAACATACGATTATCTTACCTCACTATACTATTTTTTATTACGTAAAAAATAAAAAGTACTTGCATATGCAAGTACCTTATTAATACATTCCCATTTTTTGATAATATCTACCTTTTCTATGTCTTAAAACCTCATCATAGGAATCATCCTTTATATTATGATTTGAAGAACAACATTTACCATATGAATTAAAATCTTTAAAGTCAGAATCATTTAAATCCTTAATTAAATTTCTCTTTAAAGTTTTAGATACAACTCCTGCTATAGTTACAACTGATGCTATGCCTATTGCTGATATTGCTGCAATAGCAGTTCCCTTATTTATTTTTTTCATAAGATTACCCCCCTTGTATTAAAGCAAATTTTTACCTTAAGTTCTTATATATTATAAATTATGTTACAAATATTTTATAAATATACTTAATAATAATATATTTAAAACTTGAATTTAAGTATAAAATATTTATTAATTAATGTCATTACTTTTTTTATTTAACTTTAAGGAGATTAATATGCAATACTTAAATTTAATTATGATTTCTTTCTTTATAATAAATTTATCAATAGTATTTTTTGTACTAATAAACGAAAGACGCTCTCCCGAAAAAACACTACTATGGATTTTAATATTGGTCTTTTTTGGACCCATAGGTTTCATATTCTATTCATTTCTTGGAAAAGACATACGAAGACCTTATTTAAAAAATAATTTATTGTCTAATCTTAATTTATTTAACTACACACTAAATAATAATTCAACTGATTTCATACCAAAAAATAGTGATTATGATGAAATTATACAAACAATAGATTTAGTTTCTAAAATTAATATATCTCCCTTAATTAAACATTCAAAAATAGAAATATTTTCACATGGCATACAAAAATTTGAATCATTAAAAAAAGAATTAATTAATGCAAAACATCACATACATATGGAATACTTCATAGTAAGAGATGATCATATCGGAAATGAAATAAAAGATATACTCATTAAAAAATCTAAAGAGGGCGTAAAAATAAGATTTATATTGGATAAAATAGGGTGTCATAAGCTACCTAAAAAATATATAAATGAACTCAAATGTAATGGAATTGATGTATTATTTTACTCATACATGTCAACACCATTTTTAAAACTTATAAACACCCATATAAATTATAGAAATCATAGAAAAATAGTTATAATAGATGGAAATACTAGTTTTACTGGTGGAATTAATATTGGTGATGAATATCTCGGCAGATCATCTATTGGAAATTGGAGAGATACACATTTAATGATAAAAGGAGAATGTTCCCTTGCTATACAGGATGTTTTCATAGATGATTATACAAATTTAAAAAAACTAAAAAATAAAAATTATTCGAAAGAAGATATAATAAATGATATATCAAATTATTTCCCAAAACCTAAAAAAGACAATATATTATTAACTCAAATAATAAAAAGTGGTCCTAATTTATCAAAAGATAGTATGATACTTCCTATAATAAAACTCATAAGTATAGCTAAAAAAACTATACGAATTTGCACCCCATATTTTATCCCATCAACTGGATTTCTTGATATATTAAAAATTTCCATATTATCAGGTGTAGAAATAAGCATAATATTCCCCGGAAAACCTGATCATAAGCTAGTCTATTATGCATCAAGAACATACTTAAGAGAACTTTCAAATATTGGATGTAAAATATATTTTTATGATGTAAATTCATTTATACACTCTAAATTTATAATAATTGATGATTATATTGTAACTGTTGGAAGTACCAACATTGATATAAGAAGCTTCGAACTCAATTATGAATTAAATTTAATAATATACGATCATAATATTTGTAATAAATTTATAGATATATTTAAAAAAGATATTGAAAATAGTACTCTTGCAAACATAGAATCATTTAAAAATATATCAATATACCAACGATTATACGAAAATATAGCAAGATTATTTTCATCATTGCTTTAAAAAATAGGGCAGATACTATCGCCCTATTTTTTAATTACTAAAATCTATTGGAGAATAATAAAGTGCTGGTGCTTCTTTTCTCACCATGTAATTGACATGAACATTATTTAAATTTGTATATCCTCGTTCCATTAATACATTTTTTATATCCTTTACTATATCATTAAATCTCTTCTTAGAAATTATATATTTTGTATTTAGATATATATGAACCACATGTGGTTCATCAATATTTTTATTATAAAAATCCTTGTGATCATACTTACCTTTTAGCACTTGCATTTCAGTATATATTTTAAATATTTCTGGAAATTCATCTTTTAAATCTTCTTCTAAACTCTCTCTTAATTGCCTTGCAAATCTTTGGCTTATTAAATTATCTTTATTATTATGAAGATATCCATCCCCTATTATATGTCCTCTAGAAGATAAAGTAAAAGTATATGTCTCATTTGGTATATAAAAATCGACAGTCCCAATATATGTATTAGAATTAATATCATAATCAACATCAATATTACCATAAAATTTATCCCTATAAGTATAATTCAAGTGATTCGTTAAATTTACTTGTGAAGCCTCCATATTCTTAACATATATAATATATCTATTATATAAAAACATAAAAGCCGAGAGACATACCAGTGCACATGTAATAATAAAAGTCCAAATTATTTCCTTTTTATTCCTCTTAAACCGCAATAAATAACTCATAAGTTTCCCCTATTAAAATTTCTTACTATAATATGCTAAATATTATAGCATATATATTTCAAGCTTATACAGCATTTATTACATAAAAATATTTTGATTGAATACAAAATATAAAATAATGTATAATTATACATTATTATTAGAATTATGTAAGGAGTTTTATTAAAAATGAATTTAAACAAAATATTAAATAGGTTGCTTTTAATCCTTATACTACCCATATTTTTGATATCATGCAATTCAAATGAAAATAAATTAGAATCAATAAAAGAAAAAGGGGAAATAACTCTGGGAACTTCTGCGGATTATCCACCATATGAATTCCCTTTTATAGATAAAAATGGAAATGAACAAATAGTTGGATTTGATATAGAAATTGCAAAAGAAATTGCAAAAGATTTAGGAGTAGAACTTGTAATTAAAAATTTAGACTTTTCTGGACTACTGGATGCATTAAACTCAAACAATGTAGACTTTATATTATCTGGAATATCTCCAACAGAAGAAAGAAGGCAAAGTATAGATTTCTCAGAAATATACTATACAGCTCAACACGTTATACTTACTTTAAATAATAATATTAAATCTATAAATGATTTAAATAATTTAACTGTGGGTGTACAACTCGGAAGTATTCAAGATAGACTTGCTCATGAATATTTAAAAAATTCTGAAATAAAAACACTCCTAAGAATACCTGAATTAGTTCTTGAGTTATTATCTAAAAAAGTTGATGCAATACTAATGGAAATGCCCGTTGCACTTCAATATCAAAAGAAAAATCCTGAATTAATAGTAATAAATGACAAAATTTTAAATAATGAAGTTGCAGGATCTGCTGTTGGTATTAAAAAAGGACAAGAAGATTTACTCTCTGAAATTAACAAAACAATTTCAAGATTAATTAAAGAAGGCAAAATCAATGAATTCTTCAATGAATCAATTAAAATCTCAGAAAAACTTAATAAATAAAATATAAAATGGAGGTATTGATTTTTGAATTTCAGTTTTTTAATAAAATATTATCCATTCTTTCTAGATGGTATAAAATTAACTCTACTTTTAGCTTTAATTACAATAATATTTGGAAGCATACTTGGACTTGTAATATGCATACTAAAGATTTCAAAATACAAAATATTAAGAGCAATAGCATCTATATATATTGAGATTATACGCGGTACTCCATTAATCGTACAATTAATTATTATACATTATGGTCTTAAAATAAATATGACAGAACTTACATCAGCATCTATTGCATTATCTTTAAATAGTGCAGCATATATAGCTGAAATAATGAGAGCTGGTATAATATCTATAAATAAAGGCCAAATGGAGGCTGCAAAAAGTCTTGGAATGAATCATTTCAACGCAATGAAACTAATTATAATTCCTCAAGCTATTAAAAATATACTCCCAGCACTTGCAAACGAATTTGTAGTACTTATAAAGGAATCAGCTATTGTTTCTTATATAGGACTAGCAGATTTAATGTATAAAGCAAACCAAATAAGGAGCTTAACGTATTTAACCTTAGAACCTCTACTAGTTGCTGCTCTAATATATTTAATAATAACATTTACTTTATCAAAATTTATACATTATTTTGAAAGGAAATTAAATAAAGATAATGATTAAAATTAAAAATTTAAATAAATATTTCGGTAAACATCATGTACTTAAAAACATTTCATGTAACATAAAAAAAGGCGATGTAATATCTATTATTGGTCCAAGTGGATCTGGAAAAAGTACTCTACTTAGATGCATGAATTTATTAGAAATACCTACTAATGGTGAAATTATTTTCGAAGATACAAATATACAAAAAACCAATATAAATAAAATAAGAGAAAATATGGGAATGGTATTTCAACATTTTAATCTATTTCCTCATATGACTGTACTTGAAAATATAACTTTAGGACCTATAAAAGTCAAAAATGTACCTAAAGAAGAAGCTAAGGAGTTAGCATTATATTTACTTAAAAAAGTAGGATTAGTCAATAAAAAAGATAGCTATCCATCAAAATTATCTGGTGGACAAAAACAAAGAATTGCAATAGCAAGATCTCTTGCAAACAAACCACATGTACTACTATTTGACGAACCAACCTCTGCATTAGATCCAGAAATGGTTAAAGAGGTTCTTCACGTTATACACGAACTTGCCAATGAAGGAATGACTATGATTATAGTTACTCATGAAATGAACTTTGCAAAAAAAGTATCAAATAAAATAATTTTTATGGATAATGGGGAAATAATTGAAGAAAATTCTCCGTACGAATTCTTTAACAATACCAAAAGTGCTCGTGCTAAAGAGTTCTTAAGTAAAGTATTATAAAAAACAGCTTAGAATAAATTTCTAAGCTGTTTTTACTTCCTATATTTAATATTAGTTATTTCATACGCTTCCTTATAATAAAGATTACTTAATTTAAAAATAAGAGGAACAACACCAAACATCCAAAAACCTAATATAAGATACTTAACCATATAAAATAAAGGCATAGAAAATATTTTAAATATGTAACTAAGAACTATATATAATAATGCTGTTGTAGATATACCTAATATAATTTTCATTATATTATCTACATTACTTGCCTCAGGAGAAAAATTAACATATCTATATTCAAATAAATGTCCCAAAAAAACTCCAACAAATATGCCCATAGTCTTATAATAATCTTCTCCCATAAAATTATTTCCTACGAGAAGTATTCCCAGAAAAAATATTAAGATTAAACTTCCTATAAATATATTAGTTTTAAAACTATCAAGCTTTATTAATACCTCGTTTAAAACTATAGAAACTATAATAGCTAATATAATCCCGCCTAAAATATCGATAGGCCAATGTAATCCTAAATATAGCCTTGATAACCCAACCAAAAATATAAAAATAATACTTATAAAAAGTACCATTTTACTTCTCATGAATATAGCTAAACTTGTACTAAAAACCGTTATATTCTGAGTATGTCCGCTCGGAAATGAATATCCTTTAGCAGAAAATTCTCCAATAGACTTTATACCATCTACTCCAATAGGACGAGGCGACTGAACTAAATTTTTAACAATACTATTTAAAACCCCTGAACAAGCCATAATAATAGCAAGTTTAAAGCCTACATCTTTATTATAACACCAGTAAATAATACATATTATGCATATTGGAAAATAAGCGCTTCCAAATGATGTTATAATTAACATAATAATATTTAATATATCAGAGGAAAAACTCTGTAAAAACTGTATTAATTCCAAATCAACGTTCCTCCAAAATATCTCTAATAATTCTACCACTACTCCTAAAATCAAGTCCCATAAAAGATGCTATAGTTGGTGCAATATCTACGAGATTACACTCACTTAACTCAATACCTTGTCTAATTTTATAACCATAATTAATAAACATCCCTTGTGAATTCTCATAATCATTAGAATATCCATAAAATGATTTATTAATCTTTTCATTAATATAAGAAAACACTGTCATATTATCTATAAATTCCTTTTTATCTAATTCTCCACTAAAAATACAAAAAACACGTCCTTCTATTCTAAAAGAAAATTCATCTAAATTAAATCTTTCATACTCTGATACTTCATGAACACATTTAATATAATTACTATACTTCTTAGTTATATCATCCAAAAACACCTTAACCTTTCCATAATCATTAATGTTATTTGGATTTTTTAAATATACAAATGCACTACCACCTTCACAATGAGCATAAGCTATGTAATTGTCAATTCTTCCACTTTTAGTAACACTCAATAATCCACTCTTGATAAACATATAATTAATATTTATTATATATTTACATTCACATGGACTTCCTCCTGATACTAGTGATAATGTCAAATTACCCAATATATTTTTATTATCACACCATGCAAGCAAATCCCCTATTTTTCTATCAATATCTCTTAATGCATCAAATGAAGTTTGTCCATAATTAATTCCATATCTCTGTCTTACATAATCTAAATGATTAAAATTCATAAACAAAATATTAGATTTTTTACTTTCTAAAATTTCCATAGCTAAAATAGATGAAAAATTATCTGCTTCTGGTTGTATTCCAATTCTCAATACATTTAAATATTTAAATATATTTCTAAGCATATAAAAAGAAGAACCTTTTACAATTCCCCTAAATAAATCCTTTATATTTACACTATTAATATCTGAAAAATTGTACTTAAAACTACTATAACCTACATTAGGCCAAGAAATAACACTAACATTGTTTCCATTACTCTTAAATAAATCTAATATATTAGGAGATTGAATATCCTCATATTCTTTATCTCTATATTTCCTAACTTTAACATTATAATTATTAAAATAAATTCCATGTTTTTCGGGAGGCTCTCCAGTAAGAATGGTTGTATTAACTGGATTTTTAAAATTAGGATAATGATTTTTAACCTTTCTAACAACTGAACCTTTTGAAATAATATAATTAAAGTTATCGAATTCTTTTATAATATCATAATCTCTACTCATTAAAGAATTAATAAAAATAACCAAAATATATTGTTTCATAATTACTCACCTTTTTAAAAATATAAAAGCCAAAAACCATACAATCAATACGAATTGGGGGCTCTACCACAAAAATGTGGTAGAGAGGGGAATTTTCAGATGTATCTATCCTTTGGGATTATAAATTCAACACATCTCATGCTTTATACTTTCTATAAAGCATACTTTATTTATACCATATATTACTACAAAATTCAACTATTCAAAATATAATTAAGAACTAAAAAATTTAAAATTTCTACAAATATTAATTATTTTTATTTTTAGAGTTATAAATCATAAATGCAACAATAGTTAAACTAATAATTATAATTAAAGAATATTTACTATTTTCAATATTATAAATAGCATTATTAATATCTATACCCGTATAAAAAATAGAATTTAATTTTATTTCCATATCCTCTATAGATAAAACATACTGCTTTAAAAATTTATAAAATGCATGAAATGAGGTAACTACAAATATATTTTTATAAATCAAAAACATAAATGATAAAAATATATTAAAAATAAACACATATAATAAATATATTCCCAATCTTTGATACTCTATAAAATATATAAGAGTAAAAAGTAGAGAAGCAAGTACCAAAGATAAATAAATATTATATCTTGAATTAAGTATATTAATTAGCCAGCCTCTATACAATATTTCTAAAAAAAATATTTCTATATAAATAAATATAAAAACCAATAAAAGCTGAAAAACAGTTGTAAAACTAAATTCACTATTAAATTTAAAAAATATAACTTGATCTTTAATAATAAATACAAATACCAATAAAAACAAAAAAATTATTGATAATATCAGGCCTTTAATGTTAGATAGTGCAAAGTTCTTTTTTATCCCTATAAATAAAAAACCCAATTTCCTTTCTTCAATTAACAATATGTAAAGAAATAATATCAATAATATGGAAAAATTAGGTAGAAATAATCTATAAAATAATTCAGATAACAAATTCAATTCATCAAAATTAAAGTTATTTCTAAAAATATTAATAATAATTTGTGAAAGTATTGGAGAAAAGAAATAATATATAGATAGTACTATAATAAAAATAACATAAAACTTAGGTTTAAAATTACTTTCATTAATTGGAATATTAGTTGAATTAAAATCCATGCTATTACGATCCAAATTATAATTTATCATAATTCCTCCAAATAATATATTATAGTAAACAAAAAGAAGTAAGAGCGATGCTCTTACTTCTAAAACAAACTGGCAATGACTTACTCTTCCATAGGGGTAACCCTATAGTACCATCAGCACAGTGTAGCTTAACCTTCCTGTTCGGTATGGATAGGGGTGTTGCCTACACGTTATAATCACCAGATATTGAGAAATATTTTAATCTCTCAAAATTGTATATAAATAATATATTGCTAATTTTGGTCAAGCCCTCGACCTATTAGTATAAATCAGCTAAATATGTTACCATACTTACACCTTTTACCTATCAACCTTGTGTTCTTCAAGGGGTCTTACTAGCTTACGCTATGGGAGATCTTATCTTAAGGTGGGCTTCACGCTTAGATGCCTTCAGCGTTTATCCCTTCCTAACTTAGCTACCCAGCCGTGCTCCTGGCGGAACAACTGGTTCACCATTGGTTAGTCCATCCCGGTCCTCTCGTACTAAGGACAGCTCCTCTCAAATCTCCTGCGCCCGCGACGGATAGGGACCGAACTGTCTCACGACGTTCTGAACCCAGCTCGCGTGCCGCTTTAATGGGCGAACAGCCCAACCCTTGGGACCTACTTCAGCCCCAGGATGCGACGAGCCGACATCGAGGTGCCAAACCTCCCCGTCGATGTGAACTCTTGGGGGAGATCAGCCTGTTATCCCCGAGGTAGCTTTTATCCGTTGAGCGATGGCCCTCCCACGAGGTACCACCGGATCACTAAGTCCTACTTTCGTACCTGCTCCACTTGTAGGTGTCGCAGTCAAGCTTCTTTATGCCTTTACGCTCTACGAAGGATTTCCATCCCTTCTGAAGAAACCTTTGAACGCCTCCGTTACTCTTTTGGAGGCGACCGCCCCAGTCAAACTGCCCATCTAACAGTGTCCTGTACCCAGTTCATGGATCCCAGTTAGAATTTCAGCAATATCAGGGTGGTATCCCAACATCGACTCCTCTAAATCTGACGATCTAGATTCCCAGTCTCCCACCTATCCTGTACAAATATTACCAAAACTCAATGCTAAATTACAGTAAAGCTCTACGGGGTCTTTCCGTCCAATCGCGGGTAGCAAGCATCTTCACTTGCACTACAATTTCGCCGGATTTGCAGTTGAGACAGCGCCCAAGTCATTACGCCATTCGTGCGGGTCAGAACTTACCTGACAAGGAATTTCGCTACCTTAGGACCGTTATAGTTACGGCCGCCGTTTACTGGGGCTTAAGTTCACTGCTTCTCTTACGATAACAGCTCCCCTTAACCTTCCAGCACCGGGCAGGCGTCAGCCCCTATACTTAAGCTTTCGCTTTTGCAGAGACCTGTGTTTTTGATAAACAGTTGCTTGGGCCTATTCTCTGCGACCATATCTCTATGGCACCCCTTCTCGCTAACTTACGGGGTCAATTTGCCGAGTTCCTTAACTGCAATTCTTCCGCTGGTCTTTGGATTCTCACCTCGCCTACCTGTGTCGGTTTGTGGTACGGGCACTAATTATCTACCTAGAAGTTTTTCTCGTCAGTGTGAAATCAGATACTTCAACTCATTCGTCTCCCCATAAAGAATCAACTTAATCGCATATATGGATTTGCCTCTACATGCTATCTCTTCTCTTAGACCAACCTCCATCTGTTGGCTATCCTATCCTTCTGCTTCCCTCCATCGATCAATCAATAATTAGTGGTATCGGAATATCTACCGATTATCCATCACTTACGCCTTTCGACCTCAGCTTAGGTCCCGACTTACCCTGGGCGGACGAACCTTCCCCAGGAAACCTTAGGCTTTCGACCATTAGGATTCTCACCTAATTCTCGCTACTTATGCCAACATTCTCTCTTGTATAAAATCCACTATTGCTCCCGCTTTAGCTTCAACTCTTATACAACGCTCCCCTACCAATGTTTCCATTCCACAGCTTCGGTGATGAGTTTTAGCCCCGTTTATCTTCGGCGCAGAAACTCTCGACTAGTGAGCTATTACGCACTCTTTAAATGAATGGCTGCTTCTAAGCCAACATCCTAGTTGTCTTAGAATCTCCACATCCTTTACCACTTAACTCATACTTTGGGACCTTAGCTGGTGATCTGGGCTTTTTCCCTTTTGTCCAAGAATCTTATCACTCTTAGACTGACTGCTAATAAACAAATATAGGCATTCGGAGTTTAATAAGGTTCGGTAACCTTACGGCCCCTAGCCCATTTAGTGCTCTACCTCCTATATTCTATGTATTAACGCTAGCCCTAAAGCTATTTCGGGGAGAACCAGCTATCTCCGAGTTCGATTGGAATTTCTCCGCTATCCACAATTCATCCCATGGTTTTTCAACACCAACGTGGTTCGGTCCTCCACGAAGTTTTACCTTCGCTTCAACCTGATCATGGATAGGTCACCCGGTTTCGGGTCTACAACATGCAACTATTCGCGCTATTAACACTCGATTTCTCTTCGACTACAGTCCTTAAGACCTTAATCTCGCTACACATCGTAACTCGTTGGCTCGTTCTACAAAAAGCACCTCATCACACATATTACGTGCTCTGAGCGGTTGTAAGCACACAGTTTCAGGTTCTATTTCACTCCCCTCCCGGGGTTCTTTTCACCTTTCCCTCACGGTACTACTCCTCTATCGGTCATCAGGTAGTATTTAGCCTTGGGTGGTGGTCCACCCTGCTTCCCACAAGGTTCCTCGTGTCTCGTGGTACTCTGGGTAAGTCTCTCTCAATTTCAGTTTTAAATTACGTGGCTATTACACTCTTCGGCTTAGATTTCCATCTATATTCATCTAACCTACTTTCTCAATTATAGACCCCCTCAACCCCCAAGTTTCCTTGGGTTTGGGCTCTTCCCCTTTCGCTCGCCACTACTTAGGGAATCGATATTTCTTTCTCTTCCTACAGGTACTTAGATGTTTCAGTTCCCTGCGTCTACCTTCTAATAACTATTAATTCATTACTAGATACATAGTCTCTCACTATGTGGGTTCCCCCATTCGGAAATCTACGGATCCATGACTATTTGCGTCTACCCGTAGCTTATCGCAGCTTATCACGTCCTTCATCAGCTCCTGATGCCAAGTCATCCTCTGTGCGCTCTTAGTAGCTTGACCTATTTTTCTTTCTATATTCTTCCAGCTCTTAAATTACTATTGCTAATAATTTAACTTGCTACCTTTCGCATCTTTACTATTTATATACAATTTTCAAAGATCTATATCCTTAAGTAACCTTCCAATTATAGGTCACTCACAATTGAATAGGAAAAAAGTTATCCACTTCTTTCTTTCCTTAGAAAGGAGGTGATCCAGCCGCAGGTTCTCCTACGGCTACCTTGTTACGACTTCACCCCAATCACTGACCCCACCTTAGACTGCTGCCTCCTATATGGTTAGCCCACAGGTTTCGGGTGTTGCCAACTCTCATGGTGTGACGGGCGGTGTGTACAAGACCCGGGAACGTATTCACCGCGACATTCTGATTCGCGATTACTAGCAACTCCATCTTCATACAGGCGAGTTTCAGCCTGCAATCCGAACTGAGATGAGTTTTATAAGTTTTGCTCACTATCACTAGCTTGCTTCTCTCTGTTCTCACCATTGTAGCACGTGTGTAGCCCTAAACGTAAGGGGCATGATGATTTGACGTCATCCCCACCTTCCTCCTAGTTAACCTAGGCTGTCTCGCTAAAGTGCTCAGCTTAACCTGTTAGCAATTAACAACAAGGGTTGCGCTCGTTGCGGGACTTAACCCAACATCTCACGACACGAGCTGACGACAACCATGCACCACCTGTATCCTTGCTCTTGCGAGCTTCCCTCATTACAAGGTAATTCAAGGTATGTCAAGTTTAGGTAAGGTTCTTCGCGTTGCTTCGAATTAAACCACATGCTCCGCTGCTTGTGCGGGTCCCCGTCAATTCCTTTGAGTTTTAATCTTGCGATCGTACTCCTCAGGCGGGGTACTTATTGCGTTTGCGACGGCACGAATTGTTATTCACAACCCACACCTAGTACCCATCGTTTACAGCATGGACTACCAGGGTATCTAATCCTGTTTGCTCCCCATGCTCTCATGCCTCAGCGTCAGTTACAGTCCAGTAAGTCGCCTTCGCCACTGGTGTTCTTCCTAATCTCTACGCATTTCACCGCTACACTAGGAATTCCACTTACCTCTCCTGCACTCTAGTTAAACAGTTTTATATGCTTTCTACAGGTTAAGCCTATATATTTAACATATAACTTGTTTAACCGCCTACGCATCCTTTACGCCCAGTTATTCCGAACAACGCTTGCCACCTACGTATTACCGCGGCTGCTGGCACGTAGTTAGCCGTGGCTTCCTCTGCAGGTACCGTCCTTCCTCTTCCCTGCTAACAGAGCTTTACAATCCGAAAACCTTCTTCACTCACGCGGCGTTGCTGCATCAGGGTTTCCCCCATTGTGCAATATTCCCCACTGCTGCCTCCCGTAGGAGTATGGACCGTGTCTCAGTTCCATTGTGGCCGTTCATCCTCTCAGACCGGCTACACATCGTCGCCTAGGTAAGCCTTTACCTCACCTACTAGCTAATGTGCCGCAGACTCCTCCTATACCAATAAATCTTTCACTACATAATCATGCAACTATATAGCTATATGCGGTATTAATCCAACTTTCATCGGGCTATCCCCCAGTATAGGATAGATTATCTACGTGTTACTCACCCGTTCGCTGCTAAGCTATATAAAGCAAGCTCCATATATCTCCGCTCAACTTGCATGTGTTAGGCACGCCGCCAGCGTTCGTCCTGAGCCAGGATCAAACTCTTATCCTTCTCCCAGTCTCTCAAAATTAACGTTGACTTCTTCTCTTCATTCCTTTTCCCTATCCAATTGTCAATGATCTATAATCCATCTACCCTTCCTCCTGGCTGTCCCACAGCCAACTCACTCATATTACCAAACTTCATACCACCATGTCAATACCTTTCTACACATTTTACCTAAATTCTTTTATCATATTTCTACTTTTTAATAAATATAATTTTTTTATATAAAATTAATTCTGAGGTTTAAATTATGAAATTATTTATTATTTTAATTACAATTATGTTTGTAATCATTTTATATCTTTTAAATAAGATTGAAAAACAAAAAATAAAAATATTATATATATCAAAACAAAATCATCTATTGCTAAAAAAAATCGATAACACAAAAAATATTTATAATAATACTAAAAATCTTGAGTTTAAACCTACACTACTGAATATAAAAAACGTATGTATAAAAAACACTACAACTATAAAATTAGCCCCATTCGATTTTTCTCCTAAATTATTAGAACTTTCCGAGAACTCCTCTGTAGATATAATTTCTAAAATATATATAATGAATATTTTATGGTACGAAGTATCAATAAATAATCAAAATGGAAATAAAATAAATGGTTGGGTAAAAGATTGCAATACAAATTTCGTATATACAAAATAATTTCTTTATCAACTTACATACTCATCATTCAAAAAATATTTTTTTAAAAAATATATAAAACCTAAAATTACCAAAACAAAAAATATAAATATTGATAAAAATTTAATATTCAAATATGTATCTCCCCTATAAATAGCCTCATATCCTCTAACTATATCTAAAAATTTACCATAAGATAAAAATGATATACTTGAATATCTCGTGTATAACATCCCAAACATACTAAATAAAAAAACCAATATTCCCATAATTTTCATACAATATCGAACGAATACTAAATCAATAATTTTTATAAAACTAACTATAAAAACTATGTATAATCCTTCTAATAATAAAACTTTTAAAATAACGATATACAAGGGGAGAACATTATTTATTGTCGATAAATTATTATTAAAATTATAAATATTAAAATCACCAACAACACGTACAGGGTAAAATATATCTATCTTACTATCTAATGCTATACAAAAAATTAAACTAAATATTTGTATACATAATAAAGGTACACAGATAATACCTATTGTTTTAAAAAATCCTATATACTTCGTATCACTTATATATAAATAACATATCCCCAAAACTGTACAAGTTAAAAATATTTGATGTCCTAAACTATTAAAAAGAAATAGAAAATACCTTATAAAAAATCCATCTAAATAATCTAAAGGTTTCTTACCTAAACTATAATACAGATTGTACTCATCAGTTTCATTTTTCAAACGCAAATAATTCGTATCTCTGTCAAAAGAACTTTTTAAAAGTAATTCCTCTTTTTGTAATATAATATTTTTTAACTCAACTTTCCAAAATTCTCCTTCCTTATCAACACTATCCAGTATCTCACTTCTCATTTCATCTAAATATAATATTTCCCTATTATTCTCCTCTATATTTCCTACAGACATATTACTTATTAAATAATTGTATTTTCCTTCAATTTCCTCATATTTATTCTTTAAAAAATCTAAATTTTTAGTACTCCCATATTGCAATATTCCAAGACCTGTCGTTACTAAAAATATAAAATATGATATAAGTAAAATATATATAATAGTAGCATAATGTCGTTTACCAGTTATATGATTCACTACAATCTCCCTCTTAAAATTCAAACAATAATGAAAATATTTATAAGCCTATAAAATTTTTAAGATTAACTTAGATATTACCTTAAAATATTAACAGCCTTATTTAAATAATTTAAGTGATTAGAATACTCGTCTATTATCACATTCATAATTTGCTTTGTGTTTTCGTCCAAATAATTATTTTGATCATTTATAAATCTAAGTGCATTTTCTCTTCCTTGAGAAATAGAGTTTATAGAATTTTTTATAAGATTTAAATCTCTATTTTCTAAAATATTTCTTACATTATTGAATAACTCAATTATTTGGTTTTCTATATTTAGATTATTACTTGAAAAATTGCTTACCAAACTCTTTAAATACGATTCCCTATTATTATAATATTGAACAATATTTGAAATACTATCCTGTGAATCATAGTTAAAATCACCTAAATTATTTCCAGAATACTCACCATCAAATGAATATCCATTATTAAAATTCTCCGTTTCACCTGAAACATGATTATTAAAATCATCATTGTACAACAAAGTGACATCACCCCACAATAAATATATCTCATTATTCCCAATAATATTTTTTTTATTCATTATTAAAAATATCTGCTAAATTAATATTACAGGCTTTAATCGCTGGAAATAGCCCAAATATAACTCCAGTAATTAAGGAAATTATTAAAAATCTAAATAAATTTATAAAATTAATATTTAAATTTTCATTTATTATCCTACCTAAAAAAAATGTAACCATACTACCTAAAAATACCCCAATTATACCCCCTACTAAAGATAATATAGAAGATTCAGTTATAAATTGAATAAATATATCATACTTATTTGCTCCACTTATTTTTCTCAATCCTATTTCATTAACTCTATTATTAACACTAAAAAGCATAACATTTGTTATATTAATTCCACTTATAACTATGAATATATATCCAATTATCCTTATTATTTTAATAATCAAATTATTTATTTCATTTATTTTATCTTCAGATCTTAAAAAATTTTCCACCTTATATATATCCTTTGTAATATTATTCTTAATCTTTAAAAAATTAATTATTGAGTCACCAATTATATTCATATCCTTCTTATTATTTAAAGAGATATACAAATAATCAAAGAATGGATCCTTATTAAAATCCTTTACATATGTAGAAATAGGTATTATGGAAAACGATACTACACTATCATTCATTTCCCATATATTGGATGGATGCTTTATAACTCCTATCACTTTATATTTACATAATTTTTTAGAATTCCCTATGTAAACTTCTCTATTTATAGAATCCTCTGTTCCAAATAAATTATTGCTCATAACATTATCAATTATTACTACATTTTCTTTATTTGCGCACTCATACCTCGAAAAAAATCTACCATTGAGCATCTCCATCATCATAAAATCCTTATAATCCTCAGTACCACCTATAACATAAGATGTTAAGTTATCAAATTCATTACTTATAGTACCCTTAAAATAAGCTTCTGGGGAAATTGAATTTATTGATAAACTTGAATTCTTTAGAGATTTTATATCTTCAAAATTAAAATAATATTTTAAATATTTATCAGAATTTTCAGAATTTATCATATTTATCTTTATAATATTTTTTCCTATTTTATCTATATTAGATAAAATCTTCATCTCTCCAATTTTTAATAATGAAAATGTAACTATAAGTAAGCTAACCCCTGTGACTATTCCAATTATCGCTATAAATGTTCTAAATTTATTTCTCAAAATTATCTTGATGGATAAATTTATATCATCAATAATCAAAACTACCTCCTAATAAATTTATACTACATCATTCCATCTCTTAAATTTATAACTTTACCAACATCTAAGTATGGATTTAATTCAGCCCCACTTATTATTAAAGTAATACCTTGTTTATTTAGACTAAAAAGAATTTCAAATATTTCTTTACAATCACTTCTTTCTAAGTACTTACAAGGCTCATCTCCTATAATTATCTTAGCTCCTCCAACTAACGCTCTAGCTATACAAGCCATTTGCTTATCTTTTTTACACAAAGAGTCAATAGATAAATATTTATATTTCTCTATAGAAAACATAGACAAATATTTGAGTATTCTTTCTCTTTTTTCTTCTTTTGAGAATTTTGAATACAAAAGTGGTATTCCAACATTTTCAAATAAATTAAGCTCAGGTATCAACTTAATACTGTTAGATATAAAACCAAATTTTTCATTTCTAAGTCTAGATAATTCAATATCTTTTTTATTTCCTATATCCATATCACAAAAAGTATACTTACCATAATCAAAAGTATCCATACATCCTAAAATGTTTAATAACGTAGTTTTACCAGATCCGCTTCCCCCATATATAAAAACATATTCTCCATAATCTATGTCAAAAGAAATATTATATAAAGCTCTATACTCTAAATTTCCATCTTTATAAAACTTTGTTATATTCTTAAGACTCATCATCATTTATTTGACACAACCTTTACCTTTGTCTTGTCAGATAAAGTTTTGGGAGGATTTAAAATCACGCTATCATTTAAAGTTATACCCCCAACAATTTCTATGTAATTATTGGAAACTTTCCCTGGATATATAATATTTTTACAAGCGATATTATTTTTAACTATAAACACATAAGGAGTATTAGATTCATCATATAAAATACACTCTATTGGTATCCTTAAAATATCCATTGTATTATCTAAATTAATTTTCCCATTTAAATCAAAATCAACCTTTAATTTATCATTAGGATTTAATATCTCAATATCAGCAACTAAATAATTATCCCTCATATCTTCATTTATAATATTCAAATAATTGTTAGAATTCACTGCTAAATCACTTATAGCTGTTATTTTCCCGTTATACACACCAATAGGATCGTTTATTACAATTTCTTGCCCAACTTTTACACTTGAAATATTTTGTTGGGGAATTAAAGAGATACCCTTTACATTTTGAAGATCCTGAAGAACAAGTATCACCGATCCTGGTTGAGTATAACTCCCTTCGTTTACTTTTATATCCGTAATAACTCCATTAAAATCAGCTGTTATATCTTTACACATCTCAATTTTATCTGAGATATTCTTCAGACTATTCTCTGCTAAAACTATAGCATTATCTAAAAGCTTTATTTGATCATCTGTAATCTCAGGTATAGTATCCATTTGCCTTTCCAATTCTAATGAAATTTTTCTTAATCCCTCACTCTCTTTTATAAGCTTATCAATTTCTTCACTATAATCAGATATAGTTAAACCATTCTTTGAAGATAATGTTTTTTTATCTTCAAAAGATTCTTCAAGTTCTGCAATAAAGCTCTCATTATCCTCTTGATCTTCCCTTAATCTGTCTATCTCTTCTTGTAAGGCAATCCTCTGTTTTTTAAAATTATCTCTTGTTATTAGCATTTGATTCTTTTGTAATACAGCATTTTCAAGTTGTATCTTCGCTTGGGTATACTGACTCATAATATCATTATTATCAAAAGATAAAAGCTTTTTACCCTTTTCAACATAATCTCCATGTTTCACATATAGTTTTCTGATCCTCAATTGATTCCCATAATATTCCTTATAATTTTGGGACTTTACAATTACCCTTACATCAATTTGATCTTGAACATTGCCAGATTGAACCTTACAAACTTTAACATTAATTTCATTTTTAACTTTTATTCCTTTAACAACTCTCGATGATAAAAACAATACTATAAGGCTTAAGACAATTAATAAAAAAACTACAAATAGACTAGAACTATTTCTTCTTAAAATCATGTATATATCCCCCTAATAAGTGTAGTTATCTACTATAAACACTAACTTATTATTTTCAAATAATTGGTTCATTATACTGTTAATAACCTTATTCATAGTATATTAATAAATTGTTATATTTATTTAATACTGTTATTTTCTCCTATTCAAAATATTTTTATGTAAATACAAAAAGGATGTAATTAATTACATCCTTTTAATTTTAAAGCTTTAATATTACTTAAAACCTGAACAACACTCATTACTTTAACACCATAAGTTTCTTTAAATCCACTAACATACGTTAAGACTCCACAATTAATGGACTCATACCCATCTTGCATTGATCCAACCATTATTAAATCAATCTCCTCATCTGCACCAATATCATCAAATTTTATAATGATTCTTCTCCCATCCATACTTAGGTTATCTTTATTTACATATTTGCCATTTATAAAAATTGCATTATCGTAAATACATACGCCACCTGGTAATACATCCTTAAATAATATCTTACTAGCAGTATTACTTCCCACATTTTTAAGCTTAAAACTAAAAATTATATGCTTCCTATTATATTTACTAAATATAACAGCTTTTTGCGTAAATTCAATATTCCCAAACTCATTAACGGTTAAATCTTTAGTTATTTGTGATAAATCTCCCAAATTTGATATGATTTGAGATAATTTAAATCCATAAGATGTGTCTGCTTTCTCATCTTCACTACACTCTTCACAACCATCTCTCACATCACACAAACTAAATTCCAAACATCTATTACTATTTCTTGCATATATATTTTCAAGTATTCCTACCTTATATATATTTGGGAAAAATTGATTCCCATCTAATACAAATTGATTAATATCACAAGTATACTTTCCACAACTATCTAATATTAAATTGTTAGCAATACTATAAGAATTATCTCCTGAGCTTTTCAAAATAACTTCTAAAAAATATTTTGATATATTAGAACATTTTTCATTGGAATTACTGTAATTTGAGTCCATTAAATTCTCATTGCAATTACAATTTACATCAAAACATATAGCGTATTCATCTGAATTACCATGATCAAAGTTTTCACTTTCTTCAATAATGCCCTGAATCTTACAAAAAGTAAAAGGATCTCCTCCCACTTCAAAAGATGTATCACACGTTTGTGAAGTCTCTTTCACATCATCAATTTTATTATGATCCATAAATCTCATCCTCATAAAAATAATAAAATATTTTATTTTAACTATATGAAAATAAGAATCAAAAAGTTACTCCTTTAAATCATATCTCCCAAACTTAATGAATTGCTTAAAAGTGTGTAAACCTTAGTTGTAAGCGAATTTTCTTCCGCATTAAATAAATTATTAAAAACATAAACTAAAGCTCCTGTGTTTAAACCCTCTCCACTAAATTCATCTATTAAACACACAACACTAAGCTCAACAGATTCCCCTTCTTTTATGATAGGTAATTTTACAAACAATCTTCTTCCATCTAAATTAACAAATTCTTTATCACACTTCCTTCCATTTAAAAGCACTTCTTTAAATAAAGTTCCTAATGGAAGTATATCCTTAAATAAAATCCTCCTCGCAACTAAAACCGTTTTTCCTGAAACATTTGGATTTAATATATTAAATTTGAAAATGGCGTAATTACATGAATTATCGCGATCTATATTAATATTTTGGGTTATTGTAAGCTCTGGATACATAATACCATCAAAATTTTCCCCATCCGGTTTACCATCTAAGGATATCTGATCAATATCTAAAAGATTATCCATAATTTGAGATAATTTAAATCCATAAGGAGTGTCGGTACATAAAGATCTTTTATTTGTATCTCTTGGAGAAAGCAAGTTACGCATCCCCTCTTGAGGGTTTTTATATAAATTAATTTTCACATATCTATCTTCATTCAAAGAAGATAAGATAAAGGAAAATCCATAAGAATTAAACTCAAGTGGTGCAATTAATGAATTTAAATCCGTCACCCTATAATCATAATAATAATCTCCCCAATTATCTAAAATAAGTCGATTAATTATGCCTTTTGGATTTTCATTAAGAGCTTTGTTAATCAAATAAATTGTATATTTTCTATTATTTTTAGTATTAGAATCTACGTTTTCATTACTTGATAAAACCCTTGGGGTTATCTCTGATCCAGTTTCTATAAAATCATTCATATTAATCTGCTGCCCCTTTGACTAATTAAAAAGTTTTTTTATATTACTAAGATCATTTATAACTAAGGTTCTAGAGCTAGTCGGTGTTGTAGCATCATTAACACCATAATAAGAAACATAACTTAAACACCCAACATTAAAATCACTCATATGACAAGATGAACTTTCTAAACACACTAAAATTAAAGAAATGCTATTGTTTTTATCAATATTTTGAAGCGTTAAAAATAACTCTCTTCCATTTATCGTATAATTATCACTCGATATTCTCATCATTGGAGATCCACTATTTTTAATAAACATTCCCCTATTACACAAAACTAATCCATTAGGTATAATATCCTTAAATAATACCCTCTGAGCACTAAATTCTCCTACATTTTTAATATTAAAATTAAATAAGAAGTACTTACTACCACCTCTTCTTATAGAAAATGCCCTTTGATTGATAATCAAATTAGCCCCAGACTTCATCATATTATTATCTAATGCTGCATCCCCATTTACACCGTTTGTAATATTAAGTGTACTATTATCTCCTACATTATTAGCAATCTGAGATAATTTAAATCCATAAGGAGTATCCATACATTTATTTGAATTAGAAACCTCATTTTTAGATAATTCTAAATCTAGTTCTAAAATTCTATCATCATTAACCGTATTAATATCTACAAATAAACCCTCTATATTAAGTGGGAAAGAATACGATTCACCATCCAAAGTATTTGTTCCCTTAGAATTTAAACTATATAATTTTCCTAAATTATCTAAGATTAATTGATTACTTATGCCAGAAAAATTATATGGAGGATGAACCAACTTAATATTAAACTTAATTTGAGTAATGTTTTCATCCACTCTAAAATCCATAATAGCCTTAAGATCATTTATATCTTTTAATTTATCTTGTTCCATTTTAATAACCTCTTAAAATAAATTTCTAAAATAATTCGTTATCTTATTTGTCTAAAATTTCTTCTACTTTATAATGACCTCCATTTTCCTCTCTAAAATTAGAATTCAAATTATCTCCTGAAATAATTTTCTCAATTTCATATATCGAAAACGGAACCTCACTATTAAAAATCTCTCTATTTCCTTTTTTTGGAATATTGTTATTCATAATTTCACTCTCCAATCTAATTTAAAAAGGTGCCCAAAATAAGAGGCACCTTACATTTCTCATTTTATTAAAATCAATTATAAATTCGTCCCCATATATTAAAAATAAAACTATTAAGTTTTTTATTTTAAGTATATGAGCATAAACTATTAAGTGTTACTAATTATAAATAGTTTCTTAGCTATTGTATCTCCTTAGAATTACTAACAATCTGCTTAATTGTTATGTTGGATAATTGTGCTCCCGTTCCATCAGGAACCACCTTTGAAACATAACTTATAACCCCAACATTAAATTCATTACAAGATTCATCGTTTAATCTACAAACAATTGTTAAAGTAACAGACTCACCAACAGATATATCAGGAACCCTAACAAATAAACTCTTAGAATTTAATTTTACATCCCTACTATTTGGATAAACTGAATTTATATAAATTCCTGCAAGATTTAAACTAACACTATTAGGTAAAATATCCTTAAATAATACTTTTCTCGCAACTTCACTTCCATTATTTTCTATAGTGAAATTAAATGTTACTGTTTTCTTACCATCATCCTTTACAGAAAATCCCGTTTGAATCAATGAAAGATTTGCATCTCCCTGACCATCTCCATCCTTAAAATTTATTTTTATATCATTTAAATCTGTTCCCAAGTTATTTATAACATCTGATAACTTAAATCCATATGGTGTATCTAAACATTTATAATCTAAACTATAATTATTAATTTCAGTTAAAGTATCTGATAAATTTATTTGGAGCGTTTTATTCCCATTTAAGGCTCTAAGTACCATAAATGTACCTTTAACACCAATTGATAAATTAATAGATTCACCATTAACTAAAGTTTTATCCGCATCATAAACGTAATAAAATCCAGTATTATCTAATACAAGCTCATTTGGTAAATTATATGGTGGCTTGTATAATATAAAATTTAATATAAAGTTTGTATATACCGTAGCTCTATAAAGATTTATCTCATCATAAAGATGCGTTTTACTAATATCATCCACTTCATCTAGTTTATAATTAATATCATTATTTTCCAATTTAAAATCTCCTTTAAATTACTAATTAATTTGTTTTAAATTTCTAATCTTTCAACTAACTTCTATCATTTTACTAACTCCATCTATTATATAAAACATATCACCATTATCTGTACTACCCGTACTCATGATCAAAAAAAGAAGATACTTCCGTATTTAGAAGCATCTTCTCTATATTGATCATATCTTTACTAGTTTTATTGTTAATACCTGCATCCTCATACTTTTCTTAAAAAATAATCATAACTTATAAAATATTTTTTAATTCCAATATATGAAAATATTTTTAAATCGTTACAAACTTAGTTTTATATCTCATTAAATCCATTACCCGTGACACTCTTTGTTTCAATCGCAGATAAAAATGCATTAGGATCAAAATTTTGTATTCTTCTTCTTAAACTTACATACTGGTTAATATCAAGAACCGTATAAAGTATATTTTGTTTATCTTTTGTATAACATCCTTCAGCCTCTATAGATGTTACACCCCTTTTTATAACATTCAAAATATATTCAGATATTTGATCAGGTGACTTAGTTATTATAAGAACTAGATATTTCTTATTAAATCCAAATATCATTTTATTTACAACCGTAGATGTAACAAACATTGATATTAAAGAATATAATGCTCTTGTTATATCCTTTAATAATAACATGGAAACTATTACAATAATTAAATTAACTGTAAATGTTACGTCTCCAATATTTTTAGCTGGATTTTTCTTCCTTATTATAACGGCCAATATATCTATCCCTCCAGTCGTCGCTCTTACTTTGAACATAAGAGAATATCCAATAGCCGATATAACTCCTCCGATTACCCCGCTTAAAAATACATCATGTATATTAAGTACAGATTTAAGAGGGCTCGTCAAATATAAAAATACAGATAATAAAACAGTTCCAATTATAGAATATATCGTAAACTTCAATGAAACTTTAAAATAACTTAAAACAAATAGAGGAAGATTTAAAATCAAATATAATATACCCGAGTTGATACCAGTTGTATATTCTATAAGCAGTGCTATACCAGTCAATCCTCCACTTACAAGTTTAGCATCAGCTAAAAATAAATTTAATCCTACAGCTATCAAAAGACAAGCAAAACATATGGTACATAATTCAAAAAAAATAATCTTGATCCTCATCAGATTCTCCTACCTTCTAATTTATCATTGTTTATTTTAACACATTTAATTGTTTGATTATTATTAATTTTGTTAATAAAACTTAGAATATTATTTGAAAATAAGTTAATAATACTAAAAAATATATTTTTGTTAGAGGTGATAGATAATGAATGGTTCCCTAAGTTGCTCTGCAAATAATTGTGTTCACTATACAAATAATATGTGTACTGCAAATAAAATTCACGTAAGTGGCTTGAATGCATCAATTACCCCCGATACTCACTGTTCAACATTTCAAGAAAGAAATTTAGAAAACACATTAAACTCTTTATCAAACTTAAATATAAATGGAGAAATCAAACAGTTCTTCACAAATTCAGGTATAGTTATGTATCCAGAAATTGAATGCGATGCAAAAGCATGCAAATTCAATGAATCAGGTATGTGTTCCTCACAAAATGTAAATATCATAGGTAGTGATGCTATGAATTCAAATTTTACCTACTGTAATACTTTTTGCAAATAAAACAACATACATCCAGTGTGTTGTTTTTATTTTTTAGAATAATTCTCAATTTTATAGAAAAACTAAACTAAAAGATAATTATAAAGGAGTACATATTAAATGAAGAGACTTATTCTATCGTTTATAATTGGAGCATACACTCTATGTAGTATAAACCCAGTATACGCTTTAGCTAACAAAAAGAAAATCAAAAATTCTTGTGAAGTTTCAGTTGTTGATGAATCTCAATTAATCACCGATCAAAAGCATAATATTGAGAATGGTGAGTTATCAGATGATCCTCTTGTCACACTTGAGAACATAAAAAAAATATACTTAAAAATAATTGAAAATTTAAGCTTTAGGAACACACTATGGGAACAATCTTCAAATTTTGTAAAAATATTAAATAGAGATGAAGCTGCAACTCTTTGGGCTAATGGAATAAAAGAAAAAAATGGTACTCTATTATTTGTAATTTCAAATGACAATGTAAAAAACCAGCTTAAAAATTTATTCAAAGACAATCCAGCATGGTTTATTGAACAAAATCAAAATATAATACAATCCTTTACAATATCTAAACCTAAAAAGATCTCCAAAACTCTTTATACTTATGAAATCACATATAAATCACTACATACAGACGGATATAGTCAACTATTAAAACAAAATCTATCAATAGAAAATACAGGAGAATGTTTTAAAATATCTGAATTCTCAGACATTACTCCTAAAAAACAAAAATAAAGCTATGTAGAACATAGCTTTATTTTTTTAATATATACGACTCCCATTCCTTCTCTTTAAAACCAAATAATATAAAATCTTCACCCATATATATAGGCCTTTTAATGAGCATACCCTCTTTTGATAACATATCAGCACATTCTTCTAAAGATAATTCATTTATCTTCTCTTTCAAATTATTTTCCTTAAATATCTTACCATTAACATTAAAGAACTTATTTATATCTGCCTTATATTTTAACACCCAGGATAAAATTTCATCTTTAGTTGGTGTATTTGAAATAAGAGATCTAAATTCAACATCTATATTATTTTTAACAAGCCAATCCTTGGCCTTTCTTACACTTGTTCACTTGGAATAATCTAAAAATAATCCTTTCATTTTTCCACCTCTAACACTCAATTATAAACTAAAAAATAAGAGAAAATCTTCTACTTTAAAGGGTCTACATTTATATTCCCACCAAATACACTATAAGGTATTTTAAACTCAGGTATACCTGCAGAGTACGGTGCTAATTCATATAATTGATAAAATATCACAATATTATCTTTAGTTAAATAATATTGAACATTATCTCCAATACCTTTAAACTCATTTACAAAATAATTATCAGGATTCTCCTCAATAACATTCCTAATTATAGAATCAACTTTATCTTTGTATACTTTCTTTCCTTCTTCATTAAAAAGATCTCCAAATTTTAAAACATTCCCAGTTTTTAAATCAAAATTAAAGTCCCTTCTATATGTCATAGGGTGAGCTCCACCAGTAAATTGTATTAAATTAAGTCTAATAGATAAAATATTATCTATAATTTCATATTCAAAATCAGACATTCCTCTAAATTCAGAGGAAATAGAATTATCCACCAACTCTTTAGGAGTCGATGAAATAAACTCTTTATATATGTCCTCTATATACTGTTTAAACTCCAAGACCTGAGCCCTTAGGGATCCGTTTATTTTATCTTTTACAATATTATCTCCATACTCAACTTCTGGGTACTTTAAATCAAAACTCATTCCGTCGGAGCTTTCTTTAATTTCTAAAGACTTTACACTAATATTACCATTATTAGGCTTTATAGCCCTAACCATATACTCTGAATAACTTAATACCAAAAATAACAATATACTTCCTATAATAATGACCATATTTATTTTAAAGCTCTTGTTTATCAATTATCTCTCCTCCTTTTAAAAAACCTTCTAAAACTTAAAATAACAATTTATATAACTCCTATATTTAAAAATGTATATCTATTTTTGACTACTATTAATTATAATAAACAAAATCTTTAATATTTATTTATCTTTTTCATCATTATTAAATAGTATAAAAAACACTTTTACATAGAAAAATAAATCTTAATAATGAAATTATACTAAAATTTTCAAATATCTGCTAATTAAACTTACAATAGAGGATACTTTTATGAATGATCTTATTAATTTAAATAAATATAATCTAAAATATAAAATTTTAAAAGATCTTTATACATTCTTGAGTCAAAGTATATACATCAAAAATATAAATTTTAATAATTTAAATAATATATCATCATTTGAAAAATGTAAATGCTTAATAATTTCTAAAAATATATCTATATACTTAAAAAATAATAAAATATCTAAAATAAATAATTCCATATTATTTAAAATAATAAGTGAAAATATAACTAACAAAAATAATATTAAAATATATAAAAGAAATATAGAACTTATAAAGATCTATACAATTCTTTTTACTGAAAAGAGTTGTTCTCACTTATCGTTTTATTTATTTAATAATTCT
Source organism: Candidatus Arthromitus sp. SFB-mouse-NL (assembly GCF_000709435.1). Classification (NCBI taxonomy): domain Bacteria; kingdom Bacillati; phylum Bacillota; class Clostridia; order Eubacteriales; family Clostridiaceae; genus Candidatus Neoarthromitus; species Candidatus Arthromitus sp. SFB-mouse-NL. The sequence continues at coordinate 170,070 of NZ_CP008713.1, read as the reverse complement.
AAACTTTCAATGATAAATGAAAACATAGAATGTTTAAGTGTTATTGTTGAAAAAAATTCAAGATACTCTATTATTTTAAATGAACATTTAAATATTTTTATAAAGAAAAACATCAAATACAAAAAAGGGGAATTATTCCTCTGCAAAAACAAAAAACGCTTTTCACTTAACTTAAAATCTAAAATTTATTTAACAGTATTTTCAATTATAGTTACATATTTTATGATATTTAATATACCAAACAACTATATCATTATGGAAATGAATTTAACAATGCATATGAAGATGAATCACAATGGCTATATTTTATCTTATAGACCTAAAACAAAATCAGCTCGCACAATGATCAAACAAAATAAACAAATAATGAAAAAAATAGATCACTCCATACCATCATTTATAAATTATGGCATGGAAAATAACATATTGAAACCAGGTCAAGATGTAAAAATTTACATAATAGGTCCACCCCTAAATAAAAAATCTTTTAATAAACTAAGGGAAGCTCTAAAAGATATACCTTTAAATATCATTATAAATAACTCCGGAAATTTGGTAAAAATAAATAGTACTTAATAATCTTCTATGATAAAATGAACTTAATATTTTTTAAGGAGTTTAAATGTGAATAAAATTTCGAATCAAGAAAAGCTAAGAATTAATAAATTTTTATCTAAGTACGGATATTGTTCGAGAAGAGTAGCTGATGATCTTATTAGAAAAAATAAAGTTTTTATAAATGATTCTATAGCAACGCTTGGATCACTCGTTAACTACTCTGACAAAATATACATAAAAGAGAACTCATCACTCAAAGAAATTAAAAATCAAGTTGATTTCATATACTTAGCTTTAAACAAACCACTCGGTATAACCTCAACAACTTGTAAAAAAGACAAATCAAACATAATAGATTTTATAAATTACCCTAAAAGAATTTTCCCAATAGGTAGACTAGATAAAAATTCTCATGGGTTAATACTACTTACAAATAATGGAGATATTGTAAATAAAATATTAAGATCAGAAAATAACCATGAAAAAGAATATTTAGTTCGTGTAAATAAGGAAATAACTCCTGACTTCATCTCAAAGATGAAATCCGGGGTAAAAATATTAAATCAAATTACCAAACCATGCAAAATATGGAAAATAGATAATTTTTCCTTTAAGATAATACTAACTCAAGGTCTTAATAGACAAATTAGACGTATGTGTGAAACACTTGATTATAAAGTTTCATATTTAAAAAGAACTCGTATTTTAAATATAAAGTTAGGTAATTTAAAAGTTGGAAAGTATAGGCACTTAACTTATGATGAACTCAATGAACTATTTCAATTAATAGGAATTTAAGGAGAATTAAATTTTGAGAATAGGAATTGGATATGATGTACATAAATTAGATTATAATCGTGATCTTATTTTAGGAGGGGTTAAAATACCCCATGAAAAAGGTCTTGTAGCCCATTCTGATGGAGATTGTTTAATACACGCTATAATAGACTCAATACTAGGAGCATGTGGACTTTACGACATAGGAACATACTTCCCAGATACAAGCGATAACTTTAAAGATATAAGTTCTTTAAAATTGCTCGAAAAAACTCGCGAACTTATGGAAAATGAAAAATATGAAATTTCAAATATAGATAGTATAATAATTTGCCAAAAGCCTAAAATTAATCCTTATATAAATATGATGAGAGAAACACTCTGTAATGTTCTTAGGATAGATATTTCACAAATAACAATCAAAGCAACTACAGAAGAAAAATTAGGTTTTACAGGAAAAGAGAAAGGGATCGCTTGCCAAGCTGTATGCCTTTTACACAAAATAAAAAAGGGTCAATAATTTTGACCCTTTTCATTTAAAATATTCCATAAATAATTCACTAATATAATGGTGATCAATAACCCCTGAAGTTTCTCTACAAGAGTGCATAGCAAACATCGGATTACCTAAATCAACACCTTTTATAGATAAATACTTAGTAATTATTGGACCTAGAGTTGATCCCCCTTGTATATCTGATCTATTATAATATACCTGATACGGTATTCTTATCTTATTACATAAGGATTTTATATAAGATGAACTCTCTCCTGTTGTCACATAACTCCTATTTGAATTACTCTTTATAGCTATTCCTTTATTTATAACACACCTATTATTTTCATCAAACTTCTCAGAATAACTTGAATTATACGCATGGGCCATGTCTGCAGAAATTATAAAACTATTATTAAGCGATATAAGCTTATCCTCAGTTGTAATATTCATTAATTCATATAATCTATCTAATATATTTAATAATGTATTAGAATAAGCACCTTCACTCATAGAACTTCCTATCTCTTCACCATCAAACATACAAATAAATTTATTTGCATGATCACACGAATTCATAAACGCATATAAACTTGATTCACTCATCGCTAAATCATCTATTCTTTTACTTTGTATAAATTCCTTATTAAAACCAATTATACTAGCCTTTTGAGTATCGTATAAATATAAATCAAAATCTAGCACATCATCTTTAGATACACCTAAATATGATGATATCATTCCTTTTAAAGATGCATCGCTACACAAAGAATTAGTAAGAACTATAGGAAGTATATGAGTTTGCCTATTCAAAGAAAATCCCGAATTAATCTCCCTATTTAAATGAATCGGACAATTAGGTATAAATGCTATATCATCCTCAAAATCTATTAAAACCTCACTAAATTTATAATTCTCACTCTTTATAAAAACCCTACCTGCAATAGATAAACCCCTATCAAGCCAAGTATTTAATATAGCACCTCCGTAAACTTCGACATTTAGATATAAAATACCATCTCTATTTAAAATATCGCTCCCGGTCTTTATCTTAAGGGAAGGCGAATCTAAATGAGATAATATAAACTTAATTCCATCTTTTATTCTTTCTTTATTTAATGAAAAAGCAAATACAGATGAATTGTTAAACTTCACAAATCCCTTACCCTCAAAACACCAACTATCCTTATATAAAAGTTCCTTAAATCCCCTATCTAATAATTTATCACATATATTTTCAGTAGCATGATAAACACTAACACCCTTATCTAAAAATTTACATAAATCAATTGACCTCTCTATAATTTTATTTTTCATAATCTTTTCCTCTCAAAACAACTATAAATCATTACAAGCTATAACATCCAAAAACTTATTGTTTATATCCTTACTGAGTATTCTTAAAAATTCTCTACATCCATTATAATTTAAATTAGATGGTGAAGAAAAATAATTATCATCAAATTCTAAATCAAAATAATCAAATACATATAATTTATCATTCAAGTTTTTATTTAAAATCATATAAAATTCTTTCTGAAGAGTTTTGTTTACATATGTTCTATATAATTTATGTACAGGTGGCACTATAAAAAATACATCTATCCCATTATCTTTTAACATCTTAAGAGTTTGATTTATTATATTTTTATTCATCTTAAATGCTATAATATTGGCTTCTTTATAATTAATGGTTTCTATTTGAGTTTCATATTGAATCTTTCCATCTTCATGGCAAGATATATTAAAATTATCACCAAATACAACATCATCTAAATTAAATCTCTTAAATATCTTGCTTACATTACTTTTAAAATTCTTACAACAAAAAGATGAAAAAGTATTTCTCACACTTACATCTTTATGTACAGAAAATATATCTTCAAACATCTTCATAAAACCATACTTATCATCCTTTAGATCTATATTTTCATAAATCATAGAGTAATTTGTAAAAATTCCTATCCTAGTATACTTACTTATCTTGTTACTCTTTATCAAATAATATAATAAATGATAATCATAATGTGCATCCGAAAAAATGCTGGATATATTTATGTAATCATTAAAATATTCACAAATAAATTCATCTTTTATATAATTTCTTCCCATAAACATGATATCAAAATTTAAACTTTTTTCCTCTTTACAATAAGAAAGTTTATCTCTAATCTCACTAATTATAGAATCATAAAAAAAGAACGATACATCAAGTATACACTCTGGATTAATATTAAATTCCCTTATTTTATCATAAATAATATTATATCTCCTACTATTTACCAAAATATAGTCAAAACCAATTTTAGATAAAATATCATGTAAATCGTTTAAATCGTAAACCTTTATACCATTTATATAATCATCAAAGTAATTCTTATCACCTTTTAAATATCCAACAATATCTACATCATCTTTTAAAAATTTCTCTATGTTTAATATCTCATTTGCCTCATCAAATATAATAAGTTTAATCATTTTTTCTCCTTAAAAGATAATTTTACAACCTTATTTTATTATTTGGATATATAGCAAAATTATTCATTTAAACATCCAATCTAGTTAAATCATCTAAACTTTCTCTTCTAGTTTTGAGCACAACTTTATTATTATGAAAAAATATAATAGGTGCTCTGGTTATCTTATTATAATTACTACTCATGGAATGACAATACGCACCAGTTGAAAAAATAGCTAAAATATCTCCGCTATCAGGAGTTTGTATAAGAGTATCCTTTATTAAAATATCTCCGGATTCACAGCATTTACCACTTATTCTCGCTCTATAATTTCTACTCTCTGAAGCCTTATTTGCAATAATGCACTCATAATCCGCATTATATAGAGCTGTCCTTATATTATCTGCCATTCCTCCATCTACCGATACATAATTTCTTATTTTTTCAATCTCCTTTATAACTCCAACTTTATATATTGTCGTTCCAGCGTTTCCAACTATGCTTCTACCTGGTTCTATATAAACCTTTGGTAAACTTAAGCTAAACTTATTAGAATTATAATGAACCCTATCTAAAATAATTTTTATATTATCTTCGATATCCATAGGTGAATCATCTTTTGTATAATAAATACCAAATCCTCCACCTAAATTTACCTCTTTTAATTCAAATCCATATTCCTTAACTTCGTTCATTAAACCAAATATTTCATCCACTTCATTTATATATGCATCCTTTGAAAATATCTGAGATCCTATATGACAATGAAACCCAACTATCTCTAAATTTTCATTATCTTTATACTCGTTTAATAAGTCTGATATCATATATTTATCCTTATATATACCAAATTTTGAATCTATACAAGCTGTCTTTATATACTCATGTGTGTGTGCATCTATCCCCGGATTTATCCTCAAAAATACCTTACTTTTTTTATTTAGCTCCCTCGAGATAGTACAAATTCTTATAAGCTCCTGTACCGAATCACAAACAAATCTTCCAACTCCAAAATCAATTCCCATCCTAATTTCATTATCACTCTTATTATTACCATGAAAAATAACACTTTTCATATCAAAACCACACTTAAATGCTATGTAAAGTTCACCCTCAGATACAACATCTAAACCTATTTTCTCATCTTTCAATATGTTAACCATATGAGTGTTTAAAAAAGTTTTTCCTGCATAAACAACTACATTATTTTCTCCCATAGATTTTTTAAATCTACTTATATTCTCTCGAATCAAATTTTCATCCATTATATAACAAGGAGTTCCAAACTCATTTGCTATATCAGAAATTCTTATGTCTCCAATACATAAATCATTTTCTACTATATTTAAAGAACCATGTAACTTCACTTATTACACCAACCTCATAAATTAAACTCTTTCGCCACAAAATCGATTGCTTTAAGTTTATCCTTCTTGTTTATTGCACATGTTATTCTGATTTCCGACGTCGTTATCATTTTTATTTCTATGTCGTTTTCACTAAATATTTTAAACAACTTTGCCGCAACACCAGATGTTGATCTCATGCCAATACCAACAACAGAAAATTTACAAATACTCTCATCTATAGTTATATCATCTTCTAATACATACTTACTTAAAACTTCCTTACATTCAAATAAATCCTCAAGAGGAATTGTAAATGATAAATTTATACTAGAATTGATTGGAGTTGTTTGGCTTATCATATCAACATTTATATTTTTCTTGCCAACATCATTAAAAATAGATGAAATCAAATTAATATCATTTTTCATATTCTTTATACTCAATGCAATATCTTCATCACTTGTTGCAATTCCTATTATAGGCTTACTTTCCATATCTATATTTTTAACCTCCATTATATAAGTTCCATTCATATCTCCCAAACTTTTTCCTACATAAATCTTAATTTTATACTTTTGTGCAAGTTCAATACTTCTTGAATGCATTACCTGAGCTCCAAGGCTAGACAATTCTAAAATCTCTTCATAATCTATCTCTGGAATTTTCTTTGCATCTTTATAATTCCTCGGATCAACACTATATATTCCATCAACATCTGTATAAATTTCACAATCACATTTTAATTTCACAGCAAGTGCCACAGCAGTAGTATCTGATCCACCACGTCCAAGAGTTGTTACATCTCCTTTGTCATTTATACCTTGAAACCCTGCTATAATAACTATCTTACCTTGATTTAAATATTCAAGTATCTTTTCATGATTAATATCTTCAATTAATGACTTACCATGAACCCCTAAGGTCTTCAATTGTATTTGAAATGAATTCAAACTTATAGCATCATATCCAAAAGAATTTATAGCCATACTTAAAAGAGAACTAGAAACTACCTCACCAGTTGAAAGTAATGAATCCAGCTCTCTTTTATTCGGATTATCACAAACCTCTTTTGCCATAGAAAGTAAATTATCTGTAGTATCTCCCATAGCAGAAACAACAGCAACAACCTTATTTCCCTGTTCTACACGTCTTATTATACTCTCTGCTATATTTTTAATTTTATCAATCGTACTTACGGAACTTCCTCCATACTTTTGTACAACTATAGACACACAATACACTCCTTAAAATAACATCTTCTGAAATATTTTTAATTTAATGTTATATGTTTCTAACAATATTAGTCAATAATTTTTTGTTTAAACATCAACTATATAATGTTATACTTTAATACAAATAAAATTTTAGGAAGGTCTAATATGTTAAACTTCTTATCCAAAAAATTTATAAGAAATCATCAAAATGTTAAGGATCCAAAAGTCCGCTCCTCTTATGGTCTTTTGTGCAGTTATATAAGCATAGTTTTAAATTTAATTTTATTTTTAATAAAAGTGTTCATAGGAGTAGTATTAAAAAGTATTTCAATAACAGCTGATGCATTTAACAACCTATCTGATTCTGCATCATCCATAATAAACCTAATAGCATTTAAATTTTCTATGAAACCAGCTGATAAAGAACATCCTCAAGGCCACGGTAGATATGAATACATAGCATCTCTTATAGTTTCATTCCTCATAATATTCATTGGAATTAGTTTCATCAAATCATCCATAGAAAAGATAATGAGCAAAGAAAATACAAATTTTAGCATAATTCTATTTATAATCCTAATAATATCCATTTTTATAAAAATATGGATTGGTATAATAAACCTTAAAGTATCTAAAAAAATAAACTCAAAATCTCTTAAGGCAACTTCAGTTGATGCATTTTACGATGCCTTAACAACTACGATTTTAAGTGCGTCACTTTTATTATCAAATTTTATAAAAATATCATTAGATGGATATGCGGGAGTTATTATATCCTTATTTATAATTTATTCTGGAATTGGACTTATAAAAGAGACTATGAGTTCTCTTCTTGGAGAAGCTCCTAGTGATGAGATAGTTAAAGAATTGAAAGAGAAAATATTGAGCTATAAAAACATTTTGGGGCTACATGATCTTGTCGTTCATAATTATGGCCCAAACAAAACTCTTGCATCTATACATGTAGAAGTACCCTCCAACTTAAATTTAATAGATGTACACTCACTAATAGATAGAATAGAAAAAGATATTGAAAATACTATGATGATACATCTGGTTATACATATAGATCCGATAGACATTCATAATAAAGAATCACTCGAAATATATAATACAATTAGGTCACTTATTAAGGAAAATATAAATGAAATAAGCGATATTATAGATTTTAGAGTAGTAAATAAAAACGGAAAGAATACTATTTTCTTTGAGATTAAACTAAAAAAAGAATTTTACGATAAAATAAACTTTGATATCATAGATGAATGTACAAAAATTGTCCTAAGTAAATATAACAACTTCGATTGCAAAATATTTAAAAATAATACATTTAATTAAGGTGTTTAAAACACCTTATTTTTTTTATTTACTATTATAATATTATAAGTAATTTTAAAAGGAGCATTTATCTTGACATTCTATCTAAAAAGATTATTTTTAAATGAATTAAACAGCAATTATGAAAAAAATATATATTTAAAATCACAAAACAACTACATCAGTAATAAGTCTCTAAATATAATTTCTAATAGATTATACAATATTAAAACAACTCAATTATATCTATATGACAAATTCATAAATGATCATATCTGCAAAATTATTCTTCCTGATTTAAATATCTCGATAAATACTTCAAATGATCTTAGTAAAGACACTCATTTAATAGAACTAGATTCATTTGTTAACTATAAAAAAAATGATTGCATAATAAAAATAAAAGAAGATATAGAATATGTTCTATCACATAATCTAAAAGAATGGATAAATAAAATATATACCCTATTTAAATTAATATCTAAAGAACTCTCAAAATACCTAAACACAAATAAACTATACAATTTTAAAGATAATTTGTTAAATAATATATTTAACGATATTCCCCATAAAGATAATCTTAATAACTCAGAGTTTTTAATCTCATCTGTTGGAATAAATGGTTTTAAATCGTTTTCAAGTCAATTACATTCCTATGAAAACAAACTATTTATACTAAATGATTATTTTTCTATATTTAAAGATATTTTAATAAACGAAATATTAAATGAATCAATTAATTTAAATTTGTATTATGAAATCTATAAAAATTCTATAAATAAATCAATAGATCATATAAGAATTCCAAGTTTAAACCTTTGCATAATCTCAAATAATATATTGTTTAATGATAAAATTCCAGGAATACAAATATATGATAAAGAATTTCTCATAGATTTTGAAAATAAAGAACTATCAATTATGAAAAAAGAGCTTAACAACTATCTTAAAGAATTTAATTTAATATGTACAGAATTGAAAAATAAGCATTTAATATTAAATAAATATTTTGAAGACTGTATTATTAAAGATAAGTTCATTAATTTAATAGATAATACAATAAAAAATGTAATACTTTAAGGTATTACATTTTTTATTTTTATATGAATTGCTTTATGCATAGCTCTAGTTAACATTATATATAAAATATTATCTTCAAATCCAGAATCAATAACCAAAACAGAATCAAATTCAAGTCCCTTTGATAAGTATACTGTCATTAAAAATATTCCATTATCACTATAAACGTGATCCTCATTATTAATTACTTTAATATAAAAATTGGATCTTATCATATTGTATACCTTATCTATCATACTTTGGTTTAAAACAATTATTCCTATATTTGTCTTATCTTGTAATCTTAAATTATTTATGGATTCAATTAATAATCTTCTCAAATTATCATAATCACATTCATAATATAAAACATCTTCACCATTTCTTATAGAGTTAACACAAATATCATTATCTATATATTTCAAAGAATAATCAATTATATTTTTAGTTGATCTATACGAATCAAGTATTGTAAAATCTTCTTTATTTTCAAGTACACGTGTGCTATAAATAAAATTTTCTTCAAATTTTATAATACTTTGATTTAAATCACCAACTACTAAATAAGAAGACGCCTCTGTACACAGTTTTATAACTTCATAAAACATATAAGAAAAATCTTGCCCCTCATCTATAACAACAAGCTTATATTCCCGATCTTTTTTAGGCTTATAAAACTTAATATCAATATACTTTATTAATACTAAATCTCCAAAATCTAAATCGCCTAGATCTTTTGAAAAATAATCTTCATAAAATTCCCTATATAATTCATAAGATGACTCTAATTTTAAATAATGTAGCGATGATTTTAAATCACTGCTCTCTCTTACTACGTCATATATTTCATTTTTCATCAACATATCATAGTAATTCTCCATATCAGGATGTACCTTCATGCTCTCATACTTATTTTTGATTTTAAAAACAAAACTATTTCTAACTTTATTTATTCTATCAAATATTCTCTTTCTTATTAAATCTATTCTAACACTTATAGCACGACTCTTAAATGATTTGTAAAATAATCTATTTAATTCCTCATAATCTATAATAAGTTCCTCTCTAAAATAAATATCTCCTCCAAGATTTATATTTTCCTCAACATCTAAAATAAACTTATCCAGTTCACATTTTACCTTGGAACTACCCTTAAATTTAAATTCATCTAAATATTCTTTATCATTAAGTATCTTCTCCATATGTAATTCATAAGAATTAAAATTTAAATCTCCCCCCGTACTCAAATAAATAAAATCCTCACTGGTATAACTATGTACTCCTCCGTATTCTCCAAGAGATGGAAGAACAGATGATATATATTCCATAAAAATCTTATTTGGACATAATATAAGAACCCTATCTTTAAAATAATTTCTAAAATTATAAAGTAAATACGCTATTCTATGGAGTGCTATAGATGTCTTTCCACTTCCTGCCACTCCATTTATTATAATTGATTTTCTCCTATCTTCCCTTATTATCTTATCCTGATTGATCTGAATAGTTTGAACGATAGTTTTTAATTTATTTGAAGATTTTAAAGATAACATCTCCTTTAAAAACTCATCTTTAACATCTATCTCTGAATCAAACATGGAAATTATTTTCCCATCTCTAATCAAAAATTGTATTCTCTCATTTAAAGAAACACAAATATCTTCACCAGATGGTATTGTATAACTAAGACTTCCAATTTTACCCTGATAAAATAAGGAAGCTATAGGTGCTCTCCAATCGATTATGAGAGGAACTTCAAGTCCAACATCAAACCCATATGATCCTATATAGAATTTCTCTTCCTTACCATCCTCGCTTATAACAATCTTTCCAAAATAAGGGGTTTTTTTTAAATAAAGAATCTCTTTAATTTTTCTTTCAACTACCATAAAAATTTGTTCATTCTTATAATTTTCATGATCAAAATAATCTATTATTTTATCATCATCATCTCTATATTCTTCTATAAATTTCTTCCGATACTCAACGATAGAATCAGAAATATCTCGTCTATTTTCTATATACTCAGCCAATTTATCATTTAAATAAACAAGCACATTATCTAAATATTCCTTTTCAATTTTATAATTTAATTTTACATCCATACCCCATTATCCTTCTTAAAAAATAAAGTCGCTCTTTCAATTATACCTTCTAACAGTATATTTTAAAAGAACGACTAAACATTATTTTAATAACTTAATCCTATTAAATGGATAAACAATAATTCTTGCCTCTCCCCTTATATCATCAAAGCTTATATAAGGATCACTCCAATATCTACTATCTAGAGAATTCGCTCTATTATCTCCAAGGAAGAAATATTCATTCTCAGGAACTTTAAAATTCAAATCAAATATGGCAGTTTCATCTTTTTGAAAAACATAATCCTCTTTAAGTACCTCACCATTCACAAGCACCTCTCCCGATGCCTTAACAACTATATCATCCCCTGGAAGCCCTATAACTCTCTTTATAAGTAATTCATTGAATTCTTCCGAATAAAATACAAGTACATCTCCTCTTTGTATAGAATCTGCACTATACATTTTAGTTACAAAAAGCTGATCTCCAACCTTAAGAGTTGGAAACATAGACTCTGAAGGTATATATACCTTGAATATTAAAAATTTATTTATTAGAAAAGATATTAACAAAGCTGCAACTATCGTTATACCCCATTCTAAAATCGTAGATAAAAACCTACCCCTATGCTTTCTATTTTCCGATCTCTTGGGTAGAGGTTTATCATCACTCTCAAGGCTATCCTCATCTTCTAAAAGATACGCATACTCATCAGACAAATCTTCCTCATCATCTTCTTTATAGAATTCATTTTTATCAAAAATGTTTTCTTGATCATCTTTATACTTTCCCATAAACTGGTCCTCTCATTTTTAGCATTAAAACTATTATAGTAAATATTTATACAAATTTAAACCCAATTTTTAATTTACTATTTGTTTTGTATTTTCATTATTAGATAAATCTTTCTTTATAGCATCTATATCTAATTCATTTGTATCAAGTCCCTTTGCTTCTTCCCCTTTTTCCTCATAAATCTCTTCGAGTAAATTTTGAAGGGAAAATTTATCATCTTTAGAATTCAATGTTTTCTTATATGATCCATCCTTTGATCTTACATTCCTTCGTTTATTTAAATTATTAAACTCAACCTTGATCGAAGAATTTATCTTATTTAAATCCATATTAATAGCATTTAATACACCTTGTGAATCTATACTATTCTCTTTAAAATTCTTAAACTGTTCTATCCTCTCGTCTAATGTCTCAAAGAATAATTTCTCTTGCATCTCTTTCTTATCCTGTTTCTTTTTCTGCTTATTTTTGATTACTTCCCTTATACTTACCTTCTTACTCATAGTTTGATTTAAATTAAATTCTGGAAGCATTCCTTCTTCAATTGCATTTTCATTGTTAACATCATGATTCTCAATCTCTTCAACCTCAAATAAAGTATCAAATGGATTAAAGGAATCACCCTCTTCATCTTCCTTAACAACCACCTTAGGAACTTCAATTTTTTCATCTGAAAATGGAGATTTGAGAATTTCTTCATCGCTTTTCATAATCAGTAAATAATCTTCAAAATCCATAATTGTCTTAAATTTATCTAATTCATTAATCTTTTTCTTTTCACTCTTAACTTCTATAGCAGCATTTTTAGAGCTCTCCATATCTGAATTTAAATTTTCAAATTCTTCAAAAGAATAAAAATTATAATCATTTAAATGCGAATCTTCAATTTTAATATCCGAAATCTCATTTTCTACATTGTTAAATTTAGAATTAATCTTTTTTAATAGTTCTTCATCACTTCCAATATTATCACTTATTAATTCATCTTCTTTCTTGTTTATTTCTAAACTTATATTTTTATCAATTATTTCTTCCTTATCTTCAGTTAATTTCTTACTATTATCAGATAAATTTTCATTAGAAATATCCTTGCTTTCACTTAAATTTAAATTCTTGTTCTTATTTAAACTACTTTCAATTTCAATATTACTAGGTTTTTTACTCACCTTTCTTGCCCTATTTAACAACAATCTTCTCAAATTATCTCTGCTCAAATTAGAATTCTTTAAATTATTTTCAGATAGATTTAAATTGCTTATATCATTCTCTTTTTCACTATTATTTGAACTATTATTAGAATTATCTTCAAAAATTTTTAAATCAGAAGTATTAAGGCTTTTAATAGAACTCTTACAATCTAAAAAATCATATTTTATATTACCTAAATAATTTTTAATTTCTAAACTATCCCTATTTTTACTATCAAAAATTTTCTGACCAGTCCTCTTATCTATCATAACACCTGTCTTTTTATTTCCAATAATTCCACTTTTATCATCTTTTATAAAATATGTATCGCTCTCATTTAAAAAATCTAATAATTTATCAGTACTGTAATCTTCTACGTTTATATTCATATCATCACAATTTTTTCTATCCATATTCCATACTTCTACCTTTCAAAATTATTAACCTAAACAAATTATTAACCTTATCTTATTATTACCTTAAATAAATTTTTTTACAAATAGAAAATATTGTATTAAAATACATTTCATCTTTAAATATAAAAATAAGAGGGAAGATCCCTCATCAAAAATTCTATAAAAATATATTAATATATTCCCCGTATAGGTCATAAAGTAAATCTAACAATAGTTTCTACATGATATGTTTGACAAAACGTAAAAATTTATAAATATCTATCATAGTTCATGGATGCTTACAGTATAGTAAAATTCAAAATATAAACGAAACTAAAGCACTTATAAATACCCACAATAACCTGTAAAAATCTATAATATTTTATATAATGTAAGCAATTCGTAAGAATTGCTTACAAAAATAAAAAAGGTATACCTCTAAAAGGTATACCTTCTAATAATTATATATATTTTTCTCTAAACTCTTCACTCGCAGCCCATTCTTTCAACATATCACCAAAACTCAATCCTAAATTCAATTGATTATTCCAATGTTTAAGCCCCCCTTCATCTGGCTCTCTTTGTAAAACATTTTTATACAATAATGTTATGGAAGGTGTGTAATCTTTGTGATTTTTCGCATCTAATCTCAATAAATCACTTTTAAATTTGTTCCACATCTCCCAGTTATCTTGTTTCCATGTATCTGGACAACTCTTTCTGCTTGCGTCATAATGCCTAACTACTCGATCAATTAATATATTATATTTACCCATTAGATGTTTAACTAAATCTAGTGTGTTTTGATAGGTTTTATTAAAATCTCCATCGCTATTGATACACATTTCAATTCCAATACTATTTTCATTTGTTATGCCATACTTTCCTTTTCCATCTCCACAATGCCAACTTTTATCCTCATCTCTTATAATCCTTAATATCTGTTTATCATCAACAAAATAATGTGCTGATGCTCCTCTATCTGCTCTATCATGTAATTTAAAATGTGCCTCAGCATCAGCTCCTCTATCTGGATTACCTGTATCATGAACTGTTATGTATTTTATTTTTTCTCCTTTACGACTCGAAAAATTATACTTCACTAGTTTCTCATTGATTTTCATTTGTAAAATACCTCCGAAAGTGCTATAATTAGGATAGTAGATCTTTGATTATATTTAGTAGTTGTTTAATTAGCCTTAGAACAACTACTAGGTGTTTTAAAATTCTAGTTATCTCCTTTAGAAATTTAAGGAGCTTTTTAATTTGCGTAAAAAATAACCTCCTTTCTTCAAACTTGAGAAAAGAGGTTATTTTTTATTTTTAAATATCTTTAAAGCCTGAGATACCATAAGGGTTATGTCCAATCCCATTAGCTTACTATTTTCTAGGATCGATATAATCTCGTTAAGTACAAAAGCTATAACAATAATGTCTTTTATGTACTTAACATGCAGTCCCATACCTATCAAAAAGTTTTCGACTATAACTGCAACACCGACTAGTAATAACATATTAATCTTTTTAACTAGTCCCTTATACCCTATATGACTTGATAACCCTCCGTCACCATGCTTAGATTTATCGCTTATCGCAAGAGATAACCCCAAAACATAATCGACGCACATAACAAGTATTAATGTCCTTATCGCAAAATCTATTCCAATCCAAAGACTTAACCCTATCGCAAAAACTAATATTAAAATTAGTAATCCAATTTTTACAAATCTACTATTCTTCATTTGTTCCCCTTACACAATTTTCTTTTTTTTGTCTAATCTCCGAAAAAACAACCTCACCATTTAACCTGTAAGCCTATTGTTTTAATATTTTAATGTAATAACATTGCTAAAATAAAAATCCTCTTAAAATACCTATAAACGCATAATAAGAGGATTTGCCATATATAATAACAATTAGCTACAATTTAAGCTAATAATATAACAATACAAACTTTTATTTGTCCTGTAGAGCTAGTATTTATCGTCATAGTAAATTGCTGACTTGCATTATAATATCCATCATTATAATTGAAACTGAACATTGAGTTTTCGGTTGTATAAATAGATTTTTTAAATACAATATTAGCTGATTGTGCTAAACTTAAAGTTAAATCACTCCTCTTTGTTAGATAAGTACTATCCCATACAACCGTGTTTTTACCCCCTCCAGAATTCCAAAAGTTTGCCCACAAGGCACCGAGAACACGCCCTGAATCCATTGAGCCAGTGACACCAAATATATTAACTCCTTTTTTGATATTCTCGGGCGATAGATTACCTTTTGGAAAAGATAATCTAGCATTATTATAATACCCGTTACTAATTGTCGGAGTAATCAAATTATTCCCACTTATTGTCGGAGCGGATATACTCCTATCACCTGAGTAAGTACTAATATTACCTGTTATTTTGCTGCCTCTTGCATAAGCAGTTTTACCCGATAATATATCTGAGGCTACTGCATTAGCATCATTTGTATATGTACCTCTAACACCGTAAATATCAATCCCAGCCTTTATAGACTCAGGATAAAGATTGTGTCCAAAAGATACTGTAGCGTTTTTATACAAACCATCTGGGATGGTAGGACTCTGTAGCCTACTGTTGATTATTGATGGGTTGCTTAACTGTATATCTCCTGTATTTGCAATCATCGATCCAGTAATTTTTTGTCCATTAGCGTAAGCTGTTTTACCTGGCATAATATCATCGCTCGTTGCTGTCGCATCATCTGTATAAGATCCAACAATCCTATCAATCTCTTGATCATCTCGTGTTATGACAACTGTTACCCCTGCTCTTAAGGTGTCAGCTGTCAATCCGGTGACCGATATATCCCCAGTCCCCTCGATCTCCATATCAGCCCAGCCTGTACCAGTCTTATACTGGAGTTTTTTTCGGTCTACCACATATCTAAAATCATGTACTCCACTATCATTGAGGATTGACAAAAGTTTATGATTGTTAATTTCGGATTCTGCGGCCTGCCCTGTTGGTATATCTATCCACGCTCCATTTTTATTGTATTTTAACTTAGCTTGGGTCTCATCAAACTTTAATCCATGTTCTCCATTTGCACCTAAAATATCATTTGTTATGTGCTCGCTTATATCAGATTGTATTCCATTAATATAATCCATAATCTCGTCTGATAGCATTGATAATCTTATAGATGCATCAGGTATATCTACCTTGCTAAATACAATCTCAACATTTGCAGCATTTCCTACCGCAACTACAAATTGTATGGTTTGGCTAAATGTTTGACCTCCTTCATTCGGTGTTAAGTAATCAAATTTATCACCAGCATTAAGATAAGCATAAAGTATTTCCTCTCCATCGATTTCAGCAAAAATACCGACTTCACGGAACTTAAAAGCATCCGTTACATGATCGGTATTTATATTAATATCTATAATTGCTTGCTTACCATCACCTCGTACACCTACTATATCAGCATCGCTTTTGTAGTTAATAAGCTCATCCAAATTAGCAAGATTATCTGGATCTATTACCTCACCATCACCTATTTGAGCTTTAGTAAATCTCATTTGTTTACCTGCTACCACGTGACTTACAAACTCGTAACTCTTAGTAGTCAATACCACATACTCAAAAAATAAGTTCTTATTTTGCACTATTGACCTCCTGTGTATAGAGCACCATATACCCAATCACTGCCGTTATGCTCAAAAATAAAATTATACTTACCCGCATCTCCTTGATACCCACTACCAAAATAGTACTCAGTACCAAAATCAATATTAACTCCATCTGATACATCAGCTTGTACTAAAATCTGATGGAATGTACTATCATCTATAGTAGGTAAAATAAAAGTAGTATCGCTACTAATATTAGTCCTATATATTTTATTAGTCTCCAGCGTAATATTACCATCAACCGCTGTTATCTCTATTACATCGGATGCTCTCTCTAGTCTATCAACTTTTGTTTGTATTCCATCTATTAAGTCAACCTTACTTTTATACTCAGTTGTAAAATCATTAGATGATAAACTTTTACCGTTAACTTTATCTACCTTAGTATCTAAAGTAGTATTTAAAGCATCTATACTCTCTACTTTTTGCTTTAACTCATTAGTAAAATTATTATCAGATAAAACCTTATTGCCGTCCTTATCAACTTTAGTGTCCAGTGTCGATTGGATTGTTGTTATGTCTGTTGTCACATTTGCAATCGAGTCAACTTTGACCTTATATTCGTCGGTAAAATCATTAGATGAGAGACCTTTACCATCCTCTTTGTCGACTTTATCTTCCGTCGATGTTGATATCGTATCCTCTAAATTATCAAGCTTAGTTTTATAAGCGTCTGTAAAATCATTACTGGACAGTCCTTTATTCCCATCCCTACTCACTTTTTGAGTATCTAAAGTCTCCAATTGATCCTCAATCTTATTAAGTTTTGCAGCGTCAACTATAGTAACATTATCAATCCGCTCAGTTTTTGTATAACTCATTTTCTCACTCCCCAACTTTATATTCATTCACACGGAATTTATTTACGACAGATCTATGTATTGTAATATCAATACCATAATCTTTGGCATCTGCTAACACCTCTTGCATTATCTGTTCGTAGGTTAAAGCCTTGTTCCATACTCGTAGATCATAATGTGTTACATTATCCTCAGATCTATTAGCGGATAATCGCCTATTAAAAGCATGAGTGTCTATATTAGCATGTCCATTACCGTTAAACCCTTTTTTATCATCAGGTTGTATAAGTTCATGTGTTTGATTACCATTTACATATATCTTCACAGGCTCTGTTTTTGACACGACTACAATTAAGTTATAAATTTTATCAACATCAGTTACAAAACCAGGTGGACCACCTACTATTGATACTATAGCTTTGTTATCATTGTTGATACCCCACAAATAGGTTTCACGTGCTCTATCTCCAGATCCGTTCTCAATCCGCATACCTACTGTAGAGCGTCCCCAAGCTAAATTCAAAAACCCTCTCCAATCAGCTTTAGCATGTATCTTAAAAGTATAACACATTGTAAATTCTTGCCAGCCACTCATGTCATAGTTAAACATACCATATGTACCAGGTACAGTTTTTATACCATTATCTACTACCTCTGGATCTCCAGTCCAAGACACAGATATGCCGCCGCGTGGAAATTGGTCTAAATTCTCTATGTTTTTGCCCCGGAAAAATAATTTAGGTCTCATGCGTAGATTATCACTTAATAATCTAAAACTATGTATTATCATTTATCTCACCTACCTTCATTGCCCCACACACAAAACGTCCTAAAATAGCTTTATAATTTATTGGATTAATTTGCACTTTAATTTTTTTACATCTCTTAATGCCAATACCAATAAAAAAAGAAGACTCACACGAATCTTCCATATAAGGCTTTACGTTAACGCTAAAATTTTTAATCCTGTTAATACCGATACCGAAGTATGTATTGGTATTAATATTGTGTTTGATACACACACCATCTAACCAAGTATCAGCACTCTTAACCCATGATAATGATGATAAAAATCTACCATAAGCCTCTAAAAAAGCTTTATCAAAAACTACATCATTAATAGTTATTTTAAACCTATGATGAGATCCACCATAATCATACCAATTGTCTATAGATCCAGCGGATCCCCAATAATCATGTATGAGCTGTAATATTGCACTTTCAGTCCCTAGGTTTTTGTATGTAGATCTGTAATTTTTTATTATATTAGCTTTATGCTTTATCGGCAGAGCGGAATCATACCATACAATTGACCTATCTTTAGCTATCTCATCAAGTACCCTATCATCAAACTGATCTAAATTATGCATTAAAAATAATCCATTATATACGTCATCTATCTCTTTTATATACTGATCTATAACCTCAGATAAACATCTACTAAAATCATCTTCTCGCAAGAGCTTAGGTAATAATTTATATAATCCTATCACACTAACCCTCCATATTTTATGGTTTTATCTCCCATAACTAACACCTTACCCACATTTTCCTTTGTAAATTCAGGCTCTTTTATATTAACTATATAGGCTCCTGCATTTAATATTCTTTTTTTTAAGTCATCAGGATTCAAATAAAGGTTTATATTCATTTTTTGGTACATTATAAATTCATCAATTGCTGTATTTACTTTATCTTGTATCTCTTTTTCATACATTTTGTCTGTATCTTTTATATAATAATCAAGATTGATGTTAAAGCTATAAGTGTCAGGTATAACAACCCTCAATGTAGTTGTATTAGGATAATTTTTAGTTTTATCAAACATATCCTTAATCCTATTAATATTGACTTCTGTCGGCAACTCTCCCGTTTTAAGTACTGGTTTTATCTCGACAACCCCAGGTTCGGGTGTAGTTATTAATACATCTGATATATCTGCATCAGATTTAAGTGCCCAATACTTATAAGCCAGTACCGGTCCTGCGGTTGAATATTGAGCCTCTGCTATCTTTAAGCGAGCTCTATATGATTCGTCATCTTCAACATCGCTCCCCCCAGAGCTCTTATTAATATTAGATACTGAATCCAAATAAGGTAAAACATCGACAAATCTATTAATTAAACCAATATCTATATTATTGTATAATGTCCCAGGTAAAGATGCTCTACACTTAACTACTCCTTCTGTTTCATTACTTTGTATTATTAAATCATCTATAGTCTCAAACATCTGGTTATCCATCGTACTAACCCTAGTACCTTTAGGTATCTTATAATCTATGTTTTGAGATTTTGATAATATAAATTTACAGTCAACTTCTGAATAATTAGCATCAAGTCTTGGAGTATTTAAATCAATACCTTTTTGGTTAAGTGCAATCCCATAAGCTTCACTTAAAAAATTTTGATTAAACGCAAGATTCGCTCTCACTCTCTCTAGAGATATGATATAAGCGAGGGTAGAAATAAAAATATATCTTTGATCCCCCTCATATATCTTAACCTTGTATTTATCCTCCATTATAGATAGCATCTCTTTTAGTATCTTATCAGGATTAGTATCAAGCAACTGTAGCATATCAATCTCTCCCTATAATCTCTACGTTTATCTTGTAATCTCCTAGTCCATCTTCTTCAAGCGACAAACCTTTAAGTTTCGCTCTGGGTTCATATATATCAATATTACGATCTATCTCACTTAAGAGTAATAATTCAGCTTCTTCTTTACGTTTATCTAAGTATTCTCTCGATACTCCTATCTGTCTATTAAGAGGTATATCAAACATTCCCACGCTTATTAAATTACGTGCATTTTGTATAATCTGATCCTTATCTGCTATCTCCCAATTAATGCCCATATAATCACTCCTTTAACTTTGTTGATGCATCAGATTTATCATTAGATACTTTTTTACTTTTGCTATTATCTTGACCTGCAAACTCTTTAAAATCTACATTAATGGTAGCTGATATAATCGTTTTAGCATCACTGATCATATCACTCACACTGACTCCAATTACTATCCAATTACCACCATATTTTTTATTAGCTATATACAAACTATCCCTAACTCCAATCTCTGCATAACTTTTCCAGTCATTTATCTCAGCTTCTACGTCTACTCCAAGCTCTGCTATTAAATCAATTGTTAAAGATAAATCCTGTAATGATGCACCCTTTATATACATCTTAGACTTACTACCTTCCACCTCTTTTTCCTCATAGCTGAGTTTTACGCTGTTTGTGAATGAATTAAAAGTATATATTTGCTCATTAGATACAGTAAATATCTTATCTTTAAACTTACCTATCATTTATCTTACCAAGCACCACACCATCTCGGATTTCGGCTCCTGTAAAACCTACTACAACAGTATCACCCACCATAAGTTCTATTAAAGGCTGAACAACAACAGAGGGGAGGGGTGGAGATACTATATTGTTACGCTCAGGAAATACTACCCTTATTTTTGATCCCTCAAATGAGCTTATCTTACCCTTTATAACCATTACATAACCCTCCTTAATGCTAAATCCATAAAAAAATTGTTATCTAAATGTACTCTATTTTCTTCAATAAAATATTTACCATCATACTCATCAAATCCACTAATATTAACCGTATTCCCTGCCGCTATTGATGCATCTCCATCAATCTTAAGTATAATATTTTGATAATCTTGATTGATTTTATATAGTAAATTCTTAGCAAACCTCTGTCCCTCACCAAGGGAGCTTATGTATATATCACCTTCATACAGCTCCTTAGTCCCTCCTACAATATCCTCTGATACTTCCTCCACTTTGCCATAAGAGCTATTAATAACTAATTTTGAGTATTTATTATTTTGCTTAGTATTAACATTATAATTACCTAATATTTCATCTCGTTTAATTGTCTTGATCGGAGATTTAGACTCAAATATCTTATCGTTAAAGAGTATAATCCTTTTGTCAAATATCTTAATCGAATATCCTTCTCTCTCAGCTAGTTTGCCTAAAAGTGAGAAATCACCTGCGTGTTGCTCAACTCTACTATATACATAATTTATGGTGTCATAAGAATAATAAGTAAAACCATACCGTGAAGCTATATCATTAAAAATAGTATCTAAGGTCACATTTTCCCACACCCTTGTGGTATTAGTTTTAGACTTGAGATTTATAGACTTAGCTAAGATTTTAAATCCTCCTGGAGTAACCTTAAAATCATCAACAAACATAATCTTGGTACTGTACTCACCCTTATCACTTATATATATAACTTCAATCTCCTGGTCTATTTTAAGACCCCATTTTTCCCAGTCCTTGTCAATATTACTTAGATTAATTTCCAAGAGATCAACCTTACCTCTTGCATAATCTACATAGTCTACATCTCTTATTAATAAACTATCTGTTACATCTACATTATCAATAAGTACTTTAATCAAGTCTATCTCCTCCATGGCGGTAATGTGCTTGTATAATCTTTTTTAAGCTCTGGTATCTTGATTTGTATATCACAATCGATAAAACCATCTATATTCAGTTCTCTGTTAGCATAAATAAGACTATCCATATACTTTTCATCCTCATAAAATCTTAAGGATATTAAATCCCATGTATCATACTTACTTGTTGTATATGTATCTGTAATTTTAAATGTAGTATCTATAAGCTTAATATCTAAAGTTACATTATTAATATCCAAGACTTGCCCTCGCTTTCTCAATCTCAATCTCTGTTAAGAGCTCTCTAAGTTTATCTTTCAAATTATTTGCAGTTGATTCCAGGACCTTTTGTATATTATCATCTCCACCATTAACAGTAACATTAAAAGATAGATTTATATTATTGCTACTAGTGCTATTATTATATCCACCTGGTACTCCTCCACCAGTCGTATCCATACCTAATATACTGGCAGCTTGTCTTACTAAATCTTCCGACCTTTTATTGCCTGGTCTAAGTGGTATTGCTATCTCTGGTCCATCCTCACCAAATATAGATGGCTTATTAGCTATCCCACCTTTAGCGTACATTTTTACTCCATTATTATTGTTACCAACTGATACATTAACAGATCTATTGTTAAGATCATTAATTTTAGCATTAACCCCATTGATAGCATTATTAATATTAGATGCTGCTTGACTTGCAAAATAATCAAAATTATATGTAGCTCCTGTTAGTCCCTGAGTAGCTAATGTACTCTGCTGAGTCTTTAGCATATTATCTTCAACCGCCATAGCATCCATTTCATTGCTTTGTTTATGTGCATCAACGCTCTGAATACTATTATCAATGCTCATTTTATGTTCTTGTAATTTAGTATTGTATTTAGTGTAATCATCACCTAATATTTGTTCTTGTTGCTCACCTGTACCATACTGATTAACAATTGACCTTTTATCTCTTTCAGCGTCAAATCCAAGTGTTGTAAAAAATCTAGTAATACTATTTTCAAGCTCTCCCGTATTAATATTAATGTAATCCATAACCTTACCATAGGTTTCGTACATTTTAACAAGCTCTTCTCCCCGCAACCTCTCAATTTCAGCTAAATCTTGTGTATATTGAGATTCCAAGATACTTAATCTGTTTTCATACTCTTGTTTAGTTATCTTTTCATTATCTAAATCAAAAGTTAACATCTTTTTTTCTTCAACATTGTTAGTCTTCAGCAATTCTTTTTGACTTTCTACGGCTGCATTAAGTTCTTTTATAACAGGTACTAAATCTTCAGCTTTTGTATTTTTAACATCACTTTTTAAGGCAATGTATGCATCTATCTCATCAAGTGTAATCCCACTACTCTGCATATTAATTTTACTTATATTACGCATAAGATTATTAATCTCATTCTGCTCATCTTTTGTAAAACTTCTATTATCTTTTTGTGCCGCATTAGATATTTCAATAATCATCTGATTATTTTTCTCAACTTCATCTTTTCTGTTTTGGTTCTTATTTTTAACCTTATCAATTTCTTCATCTGTATATCCACGTTTTTTCGCTAGTTCTATATCCTCTTCTAATTTTTTATCCAAATTATTCTTAACTTCATCTACTATTAATTGTACTTCCCCTAAAAAAGTTGCTTGAGCTTCTGGAGTTATCTTAACTTCTGTGGCTGTTAATGCTCCTAATTTATTTTTAACGCTATCGATTTTACCTTCAATCTCTGCAAATTCTTTTCCGCCCTCCCCTAAAGACTCTCCAAGATAATCAAAAGATTTAACCATTTTATTTGTTTCTTTGTTAACTAAAGCTACTGCTAATCCAGCAGCTACCGCTCCTACGGCAAGTCCTCCAGATGCTAATAATCCTGTCTTTGTTAGTAATGGAGCTAACGATCTCAAACTTTTAGTCAATATGTTAGATGATTTACTAATCATAGATATACTACTACCAGCATCTTTAGCTATTTTAATACTACTAACCATACTCCTAATCTTAGATAAATATTTTAAACTCGACCCAAAAACCTTAAAAGATGGTCCTGCTAGTGCTGCTGCTCCAACTATACCCATCAATAACTGCTGAGTTTGTGGACTTAAATTATTAAATCTATCAAGCATACTATTAACCATCTCAAGACCTTGACTCAATATGGGTAAAAGATTTTCGCCCAATTTAGTAAGTGTGTTTTGTAACTTAACCCAAGTCTTTTGGATTTCATTTGCTTTAGAGCTATCCATCTCATTAAATGCATTATTTAAAGCTTCCGTGTTACTCTCCATCTCCTGCATTGTGCGATTAAATAAATCTGCTCCCTGTTCAGATCCCAAAATAAGCATAGCGTTTAATCCTTCTACGGATCCAAATAAATTTGCAAATCCTGCTATAGGACTATCAGCCGCAGTAGCTAGCATTTCTAAATCCGCTTTTTGTTTAGCTACTAAACCCTTAAGCTCTTTATATCTTGCTTTCCCTTCTTTGCTCTCACTATTTTCAAGGTATGACATTTCATTAAGGGTTGATTCATGTGCTTTTACAAGTTTTGCATACTCAGGAACTGCACTTTTAATAGCATCTTGTATATATGATGCAAACCCCATTAATCCTTTATCGCCTAAAGTTTTAGCATCAAAACTAATCCCTAAAGCTTTAGCTGCATTTTCTGCCTCTTTAGTAGGCTTAATAATATTAGATAAAGCTGCTTTAAGAGCTGATACACCCTCAGATGTTGCTATACCATTAGCAGTTAAAACAGCGAGACTCGAAAATAACTCATTAGTACCTAAATTTAATTGATTAAAAATAGGTGATACTTTGGATACAGTTGTTGCAAGCTCTCCAAATGTTGTTTTACCCATATTCTGGGCAACAAGCATTTGATTAGCTATTTCGTTGGAGCTATCTGCTGCAAGTCCGTAGGAATTAAGTATGTTAGTGATCCCATCAATAGCAGTTGTCATATCGGTAAAACCACCCTTTGATGCCTTAGCCCCAACTTCCAAAACCTTAAATATATCATCCTCTTTAACACCTGCGGATAGTGCTTGATATATACTCTCTGTTACATCTTTATTGGCTATTCCAAACTCAGAAGAAAACTCTAAAGCCTTTTGCTTTAATCCTTTAAATTCCTCCCCTGTTTTATAAAGCATGGTATTTACTTTCCTCATGCCTGCATCAAAATCAATCGCAAACTTCCCAGCCATAGTTGCTGCAGCAGATATCGGAGCTGTAACACCGAGAGTTAATTTATTTCCGATCGAATTAAATTTATCTCCACATTTTTTTAAAGATCCAAATTTTTGCTCAATCTTATCAAATCCACTATTTAATTTTTTGATTGCTGCATTAAAAGTAGAATCTAATTTACCAGCAAAATTAAATAAAGTCTCATATACCTTTCTGCTTGCTATTTTTAATCACCTCCAGTCTTGCTGATGCTATATCGGTAAATATTAAAAAATCCTCTAAAGGTAAATCCATAAGCTTTAGAGGATCGGTATGTAGTATGTTAGCTACATTAATTATTAATTTTAGTCTTTTTTTTTACTAATAATCTCTTTAGGTATAAAAAAGTTATCAATTATCTTAACTATACGTCTTTTATCTTTGCCTTTAATACGTAAAAACTCAACAAAACTAAGGTTTTTGTTGAATTTACAAGAGGATATAAAAAAAGCACATAACTTATATATAAGCTGTGACTCTGGTATCAAATATTCAACGTTATTATCTTGCATTAAATTAAAATATATCTTTTCAATGCTATTAAAATCTTTAATAGTAAGATCATATAAATCATATTCAAGGCATTTAATATACTTATCTCTGTTATCTTTAATCGGTTTATTAAGATTTAATATCATATATTATCACCACTTATACTATCGATCGTTTTAATGCTCTGTTCTAAAAATATATTTAAATAAAGAGATTTTATAGTAAATAAAAGATTTCGGGCATCCTCACCTTTTATATTTTCGATGTCTTTAGATGTTATTAAAAGCTTAGGATATTGTTTTTTAAGTATTACTTCCAGTACTGATGCGTGATAACAATTAGTATACTCACGCTGTACAACTGGTACAACATTACCATCGATAATCTTAGTATATCTCTTCTCGACCTCTATTAAATCACTTATAGTTAATTCATCTAGATCTATATTGATCTCCCCAATTTCTTCCACGCCAGTTGTAGTATGTATTATCAAAGGAGTACTAAATTTATAATTAAATATCATAACCCCACCTACATCTGATTAATGTAATTACGTGTTTGTTCTGCGTAATCAGTCCCGTTAATCCTATAAATATATTTTATTTTATCTATATTAATAAGCTCCTTACCATGTCCATCTACCTGCTTATAAGACAAAACTTCAAAAGTAGCACTAGCTGACATATTCTCACCATTTGTAATAGTTCCTATTTTATGACTTTTAGATCTAACTTGCATAAATAATTTATTACCATCCGCAGCAACTACACCATCGTCGCCAACAACATCTTTGACAAATGCCATCTTAATATCGTGCACATTTGGAGCTAACAAATGTATATTATTTTCTGTTGAGCTCCTGTATTCTATCGTTAGCGTTAACCCCTCAATTTTAGTAAAAGATGGCATATCTATTGTACCCATGATGCCTGATCCTTTAACTTCATAAGTTCCGTTTGTAATCTCTGGCAATTCAATAGACGTGACATCTTCTATATCTACATCATTAATCCTTATCTTATTAGCAATAACATCTCCACTTATTTTCATACTTACTCTCCACCCTCAAATAATAAATTGATGCCTTTAGGAGTCCATCTAAGTAGAGCAGTTATACTCTTAACCACAAGTCCACCAGTCACATCAATATTAAATTTAAAATCTCCTTGCAGCATATCAGATGCAGGATTTTCATCATATAAAAACTCAATAGTTCCGTATAATAGTTTACCTTGACTAACGTATAAATCTAAAACATCACGCTGAAAATCGTTAATAATAGACTCAATAATCCCTTTATTAAGACCTTTATCAATCTTATCCCAAAATTTACGCTGAAAAACATTACCCAAGTGCCTTACAACCCTTACACTTGACTCATACATATCTCGTGGATCCATGCTATCACTAGTATCATAAGTATAAGCTGATGTATGTACTCCCCAAGTTCTCCACGATCCCTCAAATTTAATTGCAGTAGATATACCTACAGAATTTAACTTTTTAGCATCAATCTCATCGATATCTATATCCTTACTATTATCTAACACAAGCTTTTGTATATTTATTACCCGGTTTGATGGAGGATCATTCGGAAATTTATTTGCCTTATCTACCTTTTGAGCAACAACTGACCTTAAAACGCTTAAATGATAAATTTTTCCCTTATTATATGCTTTAGGATAATTGGTTACTTCGACTGGAGATGTGTACCCTCTATCAGTTTTACATTTAATAGCCTTATCAACTGTATTAATACTATCATCACAAGGTAAATCAGTATACGCAAAAGCATTCCAATGATTGTTTATGTTATTAGCTGCATAAATCATCTCATCATGCACTCTTTGTAAGTGAGAGTAGCCTGGACAAAGTAATAAACCTGGTATCATATTAAGTTTAGAGTACACATAAGGTAATGCTTTGATACCACTTCTTTTGCCATCT
The DNA here is from genome assembly GCF_000709435.1 of Candidatus Arthromitus sp. SFB-mouse-NL. NCBI lineage: Bacteria > Bacillati > Bacillota > Clostridia > Eubacteriales > Clostridiaceae > Candidatus Neoarthromitus > Candidatus Arthromitus sp. SFB-mouse-NL. Next base: position 141,800 of record NZ_CP008713.1, on the reverse strand, counting down.
AATGCTATCTTACCTATTATTGTATCCTCGTTAACACCTGATAGATCAATCTCTTTGTATCTAACCTCTTCATCACCATCTAAGGTTGAGGATAAATCAGTTATTACTACAGTTTGTCCATCTTGACTATACTCAACTTTAAAATCTTCATCTATAACTAGATCACTTATGGTTATAGTATCCCTTATAATGTCTCCTCCACTAAGTTTACCTACGCCATTAACAAAATTAACATTAATTGCCTTCTCGATTGTCTGATTAGTGCTAGGATCTAGCACATTTATAAGTACAATCGGACCGACAACATCAAAATCATTTTTAAAATGTGCGTATATCGGTTCACACAGCGTATATTTCCAATCATCGCTATACCCAGTTTTATAAACATCATCAAAACTATTAACTACTATGGGATTATTAATTCTATCTGTATAATCTTGTAATTGATGTACTGGCAATAACCCAATATACACTGGTATAGTTACGTTGTTATAATCCTTACTTATAGTCTCACTTGATACTATATTTACATTTATCCCTCTTTTGTAACTCATATTTACCTCCTTATAAATCTAAAAAATCTTGTATCTCTTTATCAGTTGGTTGAGGGTATGCTAACCCTGACATTTTAAATAGTATTACAGCCCCATAATAAGGTGGTTCAACCCCCTCGATTAATTTTATGGTCATATCAGGCTTTATAAGCTTACCTACATCCCTGTTTATTATTAATTCTCGTCTTATTTTAGTAACAAAATTAAAAAGAGTTACATATCCATCTCCTTTGTTTGGATAGTAACTCCTCAGTCCGTTATTGTGTAGTACATTAATACCATTATCAAACACAAATACATATAACTGTATACTATATAACTCAGTCTGTCTATTATCTATTATCTCGTCGAATTCAATCGATATAAATGGATAGTTTATATTTTCTAATCGCATCTCACGAGGAGCAAACACAAAACATTTAGGGTTAACAAGCTCATATTCTCTTGTTTTAGTCTCTGCTTTAAGTTTTATCTTATTACATACATTGATCTTAAGTATATCACGTAATTTATTAAGTTGAGAATTAATTTCTATTATAACCACTCCCTTAATTTATTTATCCTCAATATCTACTTGCACACCTAATAATTTTTCAGAAACATCCTCATCTGTTAAAACTAATATTGTATTATCTTCAATTATTTCTTTATAACGTTCTTCACCTAAAATATATTTTATCCCTTTAATTTGATTCTGATTAATAGAAGCAATATATTGATTATTTGTATCACTAAATTTTTCATTTAAAACTGATATAAGTTCAGCCTTTTGTCTATCATCAATCCCATCAAATAATCTGCTATCATGAAAAATAAAATTAATTTTATGATTTTTACCCTTAAATAACAAAGTTAAATCATAACAAAATATTTTAACATTATTAATTCCATCCGAATTATCAGATTCTATTTTTGCCTCAATATTGAACCTTTGTTTATTGCTACCATCATTATTTTCAATCGTCAAACCTACAACATTATTTGGATAAAATCGTTTCGCGATATCTCTAAAATAATTCCTCAATTCATTCACTTCAGAATAAGTATCAATTAAATATTTATCAGTTATACCTGACTGTTCAATTTGCTCTTTTTCTATGTTACGTAATCTATCCCTATATTCTATTTGTAAATCGTGATACTTTTTCAAACTATCACGATTTGATTTTAAATTGGATAATTTTTCACTTAACTTAACAAAAACATCTAAAGCACCATGCTCACCTAAATATATCATCAATTTATCAAATTCAATTTGTAAGTTTCTTGCATTTTCATTTTCTTCGCTCAATTGTTTTTCTAGTTTTATCTTCTGCTCATATAATCTCCTTTTACGGCTATCAATTAATTTTTTGTAAAATTCTTCTAAATCCTCTAATCTTTTTGTTATTAGTTCACTGAAATAAATATTAGATTCTTCATATATTTTTAAAATATTTCTAGCATTTTCATCGCTAGGCTTAATTTGTAAACTCTCATTTACTAAATCCAAATTATTACTTAGTAAAATAATCTTATTTCTTAATTCAAATAATTCTTTTTCAATTTTATTAGCCTGTATCTGTATATCATAATAATTTTCAGCCACTTTAAAATCTTTTAAGTCATTCTCTAATTTACTTATCTGATCATCCAAGTCATCAATAGTTAACGATACATCCCTCTTACCTAATAAAAACTTACGTAATAAATCATCTTTTTCGAAATTCTTTTCAAATTTCTGAATTCTATCTTGTTCGACTTTTAAATTATGCTTATCTTGAGCTAAGGTTACATTTAGTCCTAACAAAAATGAATTATATAACATTTTCTGATAAGGATTGGGAACAGCTTGTGCCTCATCAAAATTAACATAACTTTTCCTATTAGGTCTTATAAAAAAAGGAATCAATGATCTAAAAGATAAGTAACTTATGTCATTAGGTATGTTAAAACATAAATCTTGCATTATTTTATTAAAATTATTTATAGACAATTCCTTACCATTTAAAATAACACGATTAGGATCTGATGTTTTCCTTTCAGCCCTGTAAATTGTTCTATTAATTTCAAAGTCTAAATAAAACTCCCAGTCCACTAATTCAGAACAAAAAGAATTATAATGTTTACTATCTGCTCCTAAACAAAAATGAATTATTTTTATTACTAATGATTTTCCAACTCCATTATATGTTTTGCTTACATCGTAATTATCCTCATTTTTTTGTTTGGCTACTATAAAATTTAATCCAAACTTATTAAATTTAATTGTTTTAAAATTACTCTTATTGGCTGATATTTTTATGAGATACATCTGACAATACCTCCATTTCTCTCTTCTATTGCTCCAATTGAGTTCAGAAAAACTAGAGTAATTAAAAAATTATCAAAATTGTGCTTTGATTTATATTTATCTTCTGACAAATCTTTCTGATATTCATTCCACAAAAAATCTACCGTACTTTCTGAGGATATTTTTTTTAAAATATATGCTCCAAAACCAAGTAAAGATTCTGAAAACTTAATATGTTTATTTGGTATAATCATTTTTATCCTCCTTTGGTTCTTCAAATATATCACAAGTTTCAAAATATTTAGCCATTATCACTATTACCACACACTGATATGCATATTGCTGTATAGGAGTAAGAGTATTTAGTATAGAAAGAAATAGAGAATCTCCTGCTTCCTTACCTTTAAATGTTTCATATGTATCGCTTAATTTCTCTTTTAAAGAATTTGATAAAAAAATACTATTATTTGATAAATATTCATCTAGACTAACTAATTGAATAGAAGCACTATCTAAATATTTTTTAACTCCTTCAGATAAATTGTTATATTTTATTTTTTCTTCCCAATCTGGAACTGTAATTTTATCATCCATACTAATATCTAATGGTAATGACATTATATGATCAATAACTTCATTTAATATAGAATAATCAATTCTTTTAATATAATCTAAATTTGGTAATATCCCAATTATACTAATAATTTCATCATCTTCTAATTCTTCAAATAAAATATTTTCAAGATCTTTTGCTATAAGTATTTCTGCATCCTCTAATTTATAATTTTTTTTTATTTGTTGCATTATCTGCTCAGCATCTGCATTAACACCTTTATACTTATCATTTATAACAAAGTAAAATTTTTTAACTGGAGTCCACTGTTCTATTAATCTCTTAAAATCTGTACATATTTTATTTACAGTATTACGATAGGACTTTTCAATTTCTTCTGGGGCATATACTTGATAAAATGTTCCTGTACTTTTTATATAACCATCATTCTTTCTATCACCTATATTACCCCAAGGTTTAATGGGTTTAAATCCCTTCTCAGCATAATTCATTATTGATATAAATAAATCTTCAAAAGCTTGACCATTACTTGTAAAAATCTTATTCCTAAACATCAATCTGGCAAGTAATTTTTCTTGATTATTCATATAAAACCCCTCGTAATAATCATATAATAAATATTTAGACGATCATAACAATTTAATTAACCTGTTTTAATTATACTAACTAGGCAATTGTTTTATCAAGGAATTTACACAATATTACTAATATACTAATTAAATTACTTAAATATTTAAATCCACTCCTTTATAGACCCTTGAGTTGATCTTTTTAATACTAGTTGATACATTCCGCCTTGTTTATCCTTTGATAGTACAGTATAAAACATTCCATTATAATCTACATAATTATCAATATTAATACTATCAAGGTCTTGCACCCTGCAATATATCATCAATAGGTCTTCATACAGTAAATCAGCATTATTATTTTTATACTCTTTGACCCCATCACTGTCTTCTACTACAATAATAAACCTACCATTTATAGACGATTCCTCGCCAAATTCCTCTGTGTTGACAAATACATCAAGGTCTGCATCTAAAATATCCTTAAACATTACTTAACTCCATTAACCGCTTGAACTCTTTATCATAGGTTTCTGACCCTATTTTTAATATATGTTTTGATACATCTTTATTATCAGCCATTTTAGCAACTGGTACTGTCCTAACTTGCGATGTACTATATCTTTTTTCCGATACTCTACGAGCTACTATAAGCTTCGACCCACCTACTCGCATTAAAAATGGTTTATATCTTCCGCCAGATAAATTCTTAAGGCTACCCTTTTTAATATGTACTTTAATTTTTTGTTCTCTGTATGCCCCTCGTTTTTTTCTCGATCCTGACATTATTTTAGTGGTCTTAAGCATAGGAGCAATTATTGGTGTAGCATGACTTTTAAAAGTCATGCTAGACTCTGGGTTGCTGTAACTTGCTCTCTTGATTTTTATGGTCTTAGATACATCTTTAGCCTTTATATTGTATTTACTCTGGATTATCCTCCTTGACTCCGTTTTAATCTTAGCAACAGCTTTATTTTTAGCTCTACAATCTGACTTAACAACTTTAGATGCTAATTTATTTATATCCTTCTTAATATCTTTAATATTACTCCCCATTATAATGCATCTCTTAAATCATCTATTGTTTTATTCTCTCTACTATCAGTCTTATCACCTATATTATCATTAACTACAACATTATTTTGTTTAGTTAGTACTCTAAATAACTCTTCATTGACCTCTACGCATAATTTTGACTTTATGAGCTTTTCTCCGATATCTTTTTTACACTCAAGCATATCTCCTGTATTATATACTCTATCTTTATAATTAACCTTACCTTTTATAACTTTAATATACAACTAAACCACCACCTTAATCGATGTCCACATATCCACATCAGATATTTTAGGCAAAGGTCTAGAATACAAACTTAATTGTTTAATATTATCATAATGATTAATTGATATCTTAGGTACTCTCTTTTGTACATACGTTACAAACTCGCTCGAATCTGGATGGGGTATTATTGTTATAGCTCCATAAAGCATCTCTCCAATATTTTTAGGAGTTATTATAACAGTATTAGGATCTAAATAAGGTGTTAACTCACCATCACTATTATTATACCAAGCATTATGCGAGTACATCTGTAAATTACCTATAATAGGACCACTAATTTGACCTAAATATGAATATCCCTCACCTGACTCACTTGACATTACTGTAGGATCTATAGATCCAAGATTAATCCGTCTATTATCTAATGCATCTAATATTGATTTATTTTTAAGCATGTAAGACCACGCTTCGTGACCAATTATAATAACCTCAGGATTATATCCAGCTTGTCTTATATCTAATGCCTTTTTCTCAAGCATTCCATATATATCAGCATTAGCATTACTCCATTCTTTATCTCCCGTTAATTGTTCGCATTTATTTTTATCATATTCCACTTTAACTGTATTAACTGGTTTAGTTTTATCTAAACTATACTCCTCAATTGTTACAATGCCAGTTTGCAAAAGTTCAGCACACATAAGTTCTTCCCTGCGTGTTATCATATTATCAAGTCTCACATAATCGAGCATCTGCAAGGTTACTGCTCTCTCATCTGGGGTAAGTCCTGCATACTCAAGCTCTCCAGGTAATCTTTTATTAAGCACATCTCTATCATATATAGTATTGATACCTATGTATGGAGTTTTATACCTCTTAGTTATAAATCCCTCTCTTGATGTATTTACGCTTTCTACTCCTTCAAACACAAAAGGTGCAACAGATCTTTTATCTTTATAAAAATCCATATCCACTTCCTCTGTATCAAACAAAATTGATTGGCTGAAGAAATTTTTTATAAAGAAAGTAGATACCTGCATATTTTTAATATAGGCATCTAACATCTTTTTAGGTTTATACGCATCATCTCCAGCATTGTTGGAAAACATATTGTTAGTTAGATTAAGTATTGTACTCTCATTGATTATCACGCTTACACCTCCGTAGCAATATAGATATTTACAATCCTAAGATCATCCACACAATTTAAAATATTGTCATTGTCATCTATGTACACTTGACTTAAATTAAATTGACCTGATGTATAACATGTAGCAGTAATATCTCCTAAATTAACATTATGAGCTAACACACAATTTGGTGTTTGAGATCCATCTACTGCACTAGTATTAACTAATTTATACTTACCGCTACTCGTTACTTTGCCAAGTATTGCACCCTTATTTAGTTCTGTCTGATCGTTTTCTAGCTCTACCGTAGCTGTTATTAGAGGATATTTAACACCCCCTAGCATACTATTTCTATCGCACGATCCAATATCCTTAATATAATCCATTACTTACATCCCCCTCTCTCAAACGCTCTAGCGATAATGTTAAATATATTAGTCATATCTGCATTATTTTCAGTCTCTAATGTTTTACCCTTATTGTTATCTATACTATATGATGCTACATCATTAACTCCCGATTCTCTATTAACATTAACATGATTCAAAAAAGCTCCCATGCCATTAACCTTATTTTGTTTAATTGCTTCGTAAGCTAGTTTCTCAGCATTCCAATTAAGTTCATATTTAGCTTTATCGACTAAATCTTTATCTATCATGTTAGCTATACCATCTATAGCTTTTAATCTTTCTCTTTCTGCTGTTACTTCGTTCATAGATACTTCCCCTTTGCCTTCAAAATTAAAAGGTACTTGCAAATAACCACAATCTAGGCTATTAACAAATACCTTATTATTTTTGTTTTCGTATTTAACATTATTGTTATATAAAACAATATCAGCAAATCCCATCTCTGCCGCGTCTTTAGCTGTAATCCATGTTTCTTTGGACATCATTTCATACAGCTCCTCTTTTGATATTTTTACTTTTGATAGATATGACTCTATTATCGACTCTTTTATTTTATCGAGTGCTTGAGTATTAGATTTCAATTCTTCTTTATTATAATTGCCGTTTAATATTGTAGTAGGGTCGTGTATCATCAATAGAGAGTTAACAGGCATATATACAATATCAGCAGCCATTAATATAATAGTTGCAGCACTGGCTGCTATACCATCAACATAACAATTTATTTTAGATTTGCACCTTTTAAGCTTATTATATATTCCGCATGCTGCAAATACAGATCCCCCAGTACTATTTATATAGACGTTTATAGCATCTTTATTTTTATACTTATCAAGCTCACGTATAAACTTATTTTCTGATGTATATTGCTCTCCATAATATTCTTTTATCCAGTTATCATCGCTCTCTATCATCCCTTTAATATAGAGATCAATAGAATTAGGTGTTTCATCTTTAAAATTCCAAAAATTCACTCAATTACCCTCCTTAACATTATTAACTGTATATAATCCCTGGTTTTCTCTCTCTAATACCCTTAGATTGCTCTCAAAGTCCATTCCTGTAAGCTCTTGAGCCTCTTTTTCACGCGTTGAAAAACCATTATCTATCCTTAATTTTGCTGCTTGAACCTCTTTCACTGGGTCTATTTGACCTTGTGCGATCCCAATCCATGTAGCACTACTCCATAATTTCATCATAGATTTACTAGAAAAATACCCTCTCGCCTTAATTTTACCCTTACTTATAGCCTCAAAAAGCCACATCTCGTAAACTGGTTGACAAAAATCACTTATGAACCACTCCCTATTAAGTCTAAATAACCTCCAAGCTTCAAGGAGTGCTGCTCTTGATGCACTATAAGAGCTGTTAAAACTCTTAACTAATACTTCATAAGGTATTTCTAGGGTTGCCCCTATAAGTTTTGTTATTTGGCTTGAGAACGACTCGAAAGAACTAGACGGTCTCTTAGGATCAGAGAAAACAACCTTCTCACCACTACCTAGCACATTTATGGTACCAGCTCCTAATTCATAATTTTCGGCTCTTTCTTCAGCTGTTAAAACTGATTCATCATCTAGGATAGATCTTTGAAACGGCATAGAAGTTGGATCTGCAACATTTTCTATAAATACAGAATAAAATGAGTTAATAATCGCTGCTGTAACCTCTGCCTCTGTGTATCTTTCCATACTTTTTATAAGCTCAATTATAGGCGATAAAAAAGGGACTCCTCTATATTGTCCTGCCCTTTCAGCGTTAAAACTAAACAAAACGTTAGGAAATCCCGTGTATTCATTATACGCTTTTATTCTAGTCCATTTAATCGGATTATTATAATTAAATCCAACTTGTGGATGATTATTACTTATCCAGTATGCTAATGGTTTACCTCTATTATTAACCTCTATGCCACTTATAATCTTGTTGCCATCCCTAGTTAAATTAACTGCTACCGATCCATCTGGATTACTTAATCTATCTGACTCAACTAGATGTAGTTTTAAATCATAATCATCAGTCATGTCACTATAATTAACCAGTGCTATAGCATCCCCATTGAGGAGCACTCCAAGAAGTGCCATAGACTGGAGCTCGTAAAAATTATTAAGTCCTAGATAGTCACACTCTTTAGATGTCGCCCATATACTAAACTCCCTCTCAACATTTTTACACCATCGTCTACCTTCTTCTCTCGTTAATCCTAAGGATTCGTAATCTATATTGGGTTTAAGCTTTAATCCACTACCAACAATATTAGATCTCATAACTTTAATAGCTGCAGTTCCAAGCCCTCCACCCATGTACAGACTTCTCGATCTCTGCCTTAATATATGTAAATTATCATTAATATCCTCTAATGGAGATTTAGATGATGCTGTCCAACCTCTAAGGGAGTTTTTTCTTTTCGACGCTCCACTCTGGCTATACCCAGAGTTAACAATTGTATGGGTTGTAGATCTATCTCTAATCCTTTTTAATCCCCATGCAGGGCTTATGTAATTAATTGCTTTATCAATCCAATTCATAACATCTCCTATAGATCTCTAATAACTACTCTATAACTCTTTCTTAGACCTTGACCTTTTAATTGTAACTCTAATTCTTTCTTCTTAAGGATCAGATTATCAATCATTTCTCTAACCTCTTTTAGGTTTGCCCTCTCCAAGGTCTTACTCCCTATAGTGTAGCTTTGTGCACCCTCTAATATTTTAGATTCTGCTTCTAAATATATAGCTAACCGTTCATTTACAACATCTAATTCTCTTAATATTTCCCTTCTCACATATCCCAAATACTCCTCCTCCTTTTTCTTTTTATAGGTCTTGCGGTTTCTTTTTTACTATTTTGTCTTACAAATATACTCTTGTAGTTATCCCATCTAGGGAGAATAAATTTAAGAGCACAATAAGCATATACTCTGCAATCTAAGGCTTCATTCCTTTTTCTGATACTCTGCCACACATATTGGGTTGACCCTCCAACACTCTTTAATACCCTTTTCTCCGAGAATAGCTGGTTAAAATACTCTAGATTATACTCTTCAGATCGTGGAAAATGTGCTCTAAAGACAGTACTATCAGGATCACACATCTGTAGTACGTGCTCTTTACCGTTATTAACTCCTAATAATATAAGATAAATACCATAACTTTTAATAAATGTAGGATTTGGGTGTATTAATCCTTCATTTATTGCATTTCTTCCCTTTATTGCAAATATGCGTTTCATTTTGCTTGCAAATTCGTATACCTTATCAGTATAGTGCCCTCCAGAGTCGATAAAACTCATACTTATTGTGAGAGTAGTTCCATCTTCTTTTTCATATTCTGTGTTTAATATACTGTATAACTCTTCCCATACTCGTCCGATAGATGGGTTGCCTACAATAACACCTTTTTGTATACCCCAGCTTTCGTCATCGTCGGCCCATCCTACAATCTCATACTCTAATCTATTATCCTGAGTATCTATTCCGCATGTTAATACCTTAACTTGATCAGGTATCTTAATGTAATCCTCACGGAGTCCATATAACTTTTGAGCATTACCAACATCTCCTTTAACCTCAAAAGGCAAACCTAAAACTGTATTATAAAATACTTGCAGTTGTGAATCTCCAGCTCTTTTTGATCTCTTATAATCTTTTGCGATACTCTCCCAACTAACCCAAGGAGATGCAAATGCATTAAGATTATAACTCTTAATCTTAGCATCAGGTGTATTATGATACCATCTACCCTTAATACTATTACTTTTCCACTCATGCTCACTTGCATAACTACCACAACGAGTACAGTACATCTCATATGTATCAATATCTAAATACTCAAAATTAAGCTCTTGATACTCGTGACAATTAGGACAGGGTAATTCCCACACTCCTCTACTACCTTTGTTATAGCATTCCTCGATTTTGCTAGCATCTTTGAGTGTGGGAGTTGATACCTTTATTATCTTGCGATCAAAAAATGTTGTGGTACGTTTCTCAACTATCGTAACCGGATCTCCCTCTTTACCTGCAGACACTGGGTAACGGTCAATCTCATCGCATAAAAGTACTTTAATTGGTCTAGATGCAAGGGATGATGGTGCATTTGCCCCAACAATTGTGATATGCCCACCCTCAAATCCTTTATGAAGCTTAGTGTTACTAGAATTTCTACTCTTAGCTTCATACACCTTACCCTTAAGAACTTCTGTATCTCTTATCATAGTTGATAACCTGTCCTCCGAGAACGCATTAGCAATCTCTTCTGTTGGGAGTACTACCATAATCGGAGATGGATCTTGATGTATACAATACCCAATAAGGTTAAGGATAAGCTCTGTTTTACCAACTTGGGCTGAAGCCATTATTACAACCTCCTCGATACTCTTATCGCTTATTGCTCTCATGGGTTCCATCATATATGGAGTCCTCTTTGTATCCCATTTACCAATCTCAGAGGATGACTCAGGGGAGAGTTCCCTATACTTATCAGCCCACTCAACTAGGTCAAAATCTGATATAGATAATATATTAAGGCACTCAGTATACCAATCCTTTAATTTATCCATCAAAATTACCCTTAGATATATTGTTAAGTGCAGTTATAACAAGGTTATGTATCTTAGATTTAACATCCCTTCTCATATCATCATCTGTCATTAAATACCCAAGCTCCATAACAATTTTATTCTCAAGATTAAGACAAGATCTTTTAAAAGCTATAAATCCATCATTAAGATTTTTAATCACTTCTTCTTTGGGTAGGTAATCTTCTTTTTCAATCTTAAGTTTAAGATCATGTAATTCTGACTGAGCTTTTTTAAGATCTATCTCATATTTCAATTTTTGCTCTTGTAATGATAAATTTTCTAAATTCTCCGCCCCTATTTCCCCTCCTCCGATTACACCTCTCCATTTTAAAACTTCCTTCAAATTATAACTATGCCCTTTTCTCGGACACCCCTTATTTACCCATCTTGTAATGGTTCTAGCATCAACTTCCAAAAATTCAGCAAGTTCTTTTTTCTTCATCAAAATCATAAAAATCACCTCCAAAAAACCAAATTAAAAAAGGACAAGGACACGATTTTTTTTGATGAAAACTAGAGATATTTCGGGGTCACGGCACCGCAATGGTTTTAATACTCTAGAAGTACCTATAAAAATAATACTCCTCAAATAAAAAATTAAGTATACCTTGTTGTTAATTACCACCAATAACATAAATCTATTTACATAACTTTTTCATTTTTATGATCAACCATCCAAGTTAAATATGTTACTGCCTTTTTAATATCTTTAATTTCTCCACCCTTACTATTGTATCTACTGAGATATTTAATTGCATTACCAATTAAATATCCCTCAAATTGATTTCTTGTTAATTTATCTTTTATAAAATATATCGTTTCAACATCTCCCGAATAATGATTCGATGTCAAAATATAATCATACATATTGTTATTTCTATCTATATTAATCATTTTATATTTCCTTCCAAATGTTGAAATAAAAATAGTTGTTGCAAAACTTACAACAACTATTTAAATATTTACTCTTTATTAATTCCATACATCTTGTCTTTAGCACGATTTATTTCATCTAATAATGCATTTTGTAACACTTTAGAAAAATTTATTCCTAATTCTAAAGCCTCGTCATTCATCCATTTAGGTATTGTTAAATTCTTTTTAACAGATTTATCAAAATGCTTTTTAGCATAATCATCTGCATCAACTGTTACTATTTGTTTAATAGCTTCTACATAATCTCCTTCTGTTTTTTCATCAACCTCAACCAAATTTAAATCAAGTGTTGGTTTCGGTATTTCTTGATTTTGTTCCTTACACCACCTAATTTCTCCCGCTAAACAATCAATAGCCATCCTTGTTGCATCTTCCAAATCCTTTCCATGTGTTGTTACTCTAAAATCAGGAAATGTTACACTATAAGCTCCATCTTCAAGTTTATAAAATACGGCTGGATATGAAACTAACATTTTAAAACTTCCCTTCTTTGAACCTAAGAGAAAATTAATAAACTTTATAAGATCTAATATAAATTTAAATCATTGAAAAAATATTTATTTGTTTTGGGATACTTAGGAGATTAACTCCTAAGTATCTTTAAATCTATTTTAATCTCACTTCAATTCCTGCATATTTAAAAATAGATTTTAATGTTTTAATATCTATATCTTTATTAGTATGTTTAGGTATTGTAATTTTTCCTTTTTTCATGGGATGTATATAATGAAAATGTGAACCTTTAGAATTCTTTTCTATCCATCCATTTTCTTTTAATATTTTTTCAACTTGTCTAAAATTCATTAATTTCCTCCCTCCTTATATAATAAGTATATCATATAATGCCGATTATGTCAATACTCATTTTAAAAATTTTTATTTATATTTTAAAATGACAATTAATTTACATCTAGGTTAGTTAAATTATTAAATTTTTACATTCTAATTATCTCACAACGCAAGATGGAAATGATGGGAAATCTACGGAACTTTTAGGAAATTTACGGAAGTGTTTTTAAAAAATATAAAAAAAGAGAACCTAAAAGGCTCTCGTTTTTACTACCAAAATATTAATTTTTCAACTTCTTAGGTCGTATCTCAATTTCACAATCTAAAGCTTCAAGCATTAATAAAAACGTATCTAACTTAACCACATTCCGCTTACTCTCAATCCTAGATATAATCCTAGCATTCATATAAACTGCATTAGCTAAATCATACTGATACCAACCCTTCTCTTTTCGCTTTTCAACTACCAAATCTATCAATTTATCATAATCGTACATCAGTCTCTCTCCTTATCTCACATAATTTAATCGCTTTATCATGGATCTGACGAGTTCTTTTCTCACTTCGACTAATATGTATAGCTATAGATTTCCAAGGCTCAGAATTGAAATAACGCTCAATTAAGACTATTCTATGCATATTATCATCCAAATCATTAATAAGGGCAAAAGCTTTTTTCTTAGCCTCTAACAATCCTTTAGATTTATCAATTATAACTTTTTCTAAATCTACATACCCATCCACAATACTATAGACACCATCTATATCCTTACTACCGCTAACTCTCTCAGAAATGTTTGATGTTATAGCTAGAGCCCTCGCTCCTAATCTATCCTTCAAAGTCATCAAACTCTTTATCTCTAGATCCGCAAATCTTATATGCTCTAACAAATCTTTAATTGATCCCAAATCAAACACTCCTTATCTATATTTAAAAGCTAAGTAATCCAATAACTCATCTTGCACCTTACCTTTACGCTGTAACGTTTCTAGCACCCTTTCCTCAACAGTATTTTCACATATCAAATGATGTATAAACACATTATGCTTTTGTCCTTGTCTGTGTAATCTGGCATTAGCTTGTTGGTATAGCTCTAGATTCCAAGGTAGTCCAAACCACACAATAACATTGCCGCCATCTTGTAGATTAAGTCCATATGCACTAGACGCTGGATGGGTAAGTAGTAATTTAATTTTACCCTTATTCCAAGCATCGATATTATCTTGTGATAACTCTTTTGCAAAATCAAATCTATTTATTATCCTATCCAGATCATGCTTATACTGATAAAAACATAAAATAGGACTATCTAGAGTACTCTCAACTATCTCCTCCAACTTGTCCAATTTATCATCACGCACTACCTGATATTTATCTCCATCCGTATAAACTGCACCATTACATAACTGCAATAACTTATTAATTAAAACTGACTTAGATGCAGCTGTAACTTCAGATCCTTTATCAAACTCAAAATAAAATTCTTTCTCTAATTCATCATAAGACCGCCTATTTTCTAAACTTATTTCGTGATTAACAAATATCTTATCTGGTAGATCCAAATAATCATCAGCCTTCATGCTTATACAAATGTCAGATATTTCTTTATTAATCAATTTATCCGCTCCAGATTTTAATTTATAGGTAAATATCCTATAACTATCTCTCTTATCAGGTACAAAATAAGTATCCCTAAATCTAGTCAAGGTCTTACCAAGTCTCTCACCACTATCAAGTAGGTATATCTGACTCCAAAGGTCTATGTACCCATTAGGGTTAGGTGTACCCGTCAACCCCACAACCCTGGAACTTTTACCTATAACTTTCTTAAGAGACTTAAATCTACTAGCAGATGGATTTTTAAAACTGGATAACTCATCAATAACCACCATGTCAAAATCCCAATCTCTACCTAAATATGTAACAAGCCAAGACACATTCTCCCTATTGATCACATATATATCTGCTTGTGTCTCTAATGCCTTAATCCTCTTATTCTTATCTCCTAATACAAGAGACATGCTTAAATTAGTTAAATGATCCCACTTAGATAACTCTTTAACCCATGTATCTTCTGCTACTTTTAAAGGCGCTATTATTACAACCTTATTGACTTCAAAGCGATTAAACATTAAATCATTAATAGCTGTTAGAGTTATAACCGTTTTACCCAATCCCATATCTAAAAATAAACCGCATCTATCAATCTCGATTATCTTGTTAATTGCTTCTTCTTGGTATTTGTGAGGTCTAAATTCCACTCCCCGCAAACCTCCTCTATTTTGTCCTTATTATCTATAACATAAACTCTAAAACCTAAACTCCTTAATTTATCATGTATAAAACTTTGAATCTTACGAGGTTTTTTACCTTTTTGTTTAAACTCTACAAAAAACATTCTGCCTCCCGGTAAAAGAATTAATCTATCCGGAATCCCGACAAACCCTGTTAGTTTTATACACAAACCTCCATTAGATTCAGTTTTAGTTTTAAAGTAATTCTCTATTGTTTTTTCCAACATAAAAACTCCATTAAATTTATCCATCAAAAGTGTAGTTTTACCAAACCTAGATATTATCTACTTTTAAGGTTTTAATAACTACAAACTACAACTTCTACCCAATTTCCTATATAGTTATATAAAAATATATATCTGTATATCTATATACCCTTATATTTTTTATTATTTTACTCTTTTATATATAGTATTGTAGTTATTGTAGTTAATATAGTTATAAGTCTTATATTTTAAAGGTTAAGGGTTGCTACAGTTTTAAATCAAACCGTAGCTAACATTGTAGTGTTTGTAGTTTTTCAAGCTAAATTTTTTCTTTTAAACCCTCTTTGATTTCCGTATAAATATCCAAAATTACGAGGTGTTTTTATCCGCTCCCACTCACCACTCTTAAGTATCAGGGTTGTTATTTCACGACTTTTGCGTTGATCTAAATCCTTTTTGTCCCCCTCGAGTAATTCGCACCACACTTCGATAACACTTATTTTATCTCGTGGTTTTCCTGATTTATTCTCATTTCGAATGTAATTGATCCTCTCAAATACGTCCTTATCGTACCAATCTTCTGGTACAGGCATGTCTAAATACTCATTTATAATACCTTCAAGTGGATTGTGTTTTGTGTGATTTTCTTGCTGCTGTTTTGCTAGGTCACTAGCCTCTTTATCCAATATTAATGATTCGCCAGCCTTATAATATTTAACTGCCTCCGCCCATATTTGATCTACTTCGTAAGAGTTTAATTCTTTCCATATATTCTTTGTAGCTTTGTTAGCATCAACATCTAGTGGCAAGAATCTTCTATTACCTGTCGTATCTCTTAGACAATCGTGGTTGTTGGTAGTACAGATAAAAATACACTGCCTTTTATGGCTCTTTACATTTCTCGCGTAAGCACTTCTATACGTATCCTCTTGTTTTGTCATAAATTGTTTTATGGTTTCTATTTCCGTCCTTGCCATAGCTGCAAGTTCGGCGATTTCTATTATCCAAAATCCTTGTATCTGCTCACATGCCTCTCGCCCTTTAAGTGTCGTTATGCTGTCACTATACCATTCTTTGCCTAACCTATTAATTATCTGACTTTTACCAACACCTTGGTCTCCTACAAGTACTATACTCGTATCCAACTTTATACCTGGCTCAAATACTCTAGCAACAGCTCCAACGAGTGATTTACGTGTTACGGATCTTGAATATATATTATCTTCAACACCCAAGTAATCAATAAACAGTGTATCTAAACGCTTGATCCCATCATGCCTTAGAGATATTAAATACTTTGCGACTGAGTTATATTTATTTTTTCTTACAACTACTTCCCACGCATCATAAGTATTATTGCGGTGATTTATACCATAATTCTTTTCGAGATACGCTCTCAATCCCGCATCGTCAAAATCTTCCCATTGTCTCTTAGTCTTATGTTTTCTATCCCAAGGTAACTCCCCATAGATCCAAATCTTACTATCAAAAGTATCTAACGCAAATTTATTTTTCAAATTTTCATCGTTAGACAAGATAAGTTCAATATTATCAATAGAATGCATAATTATTCTTTTCTTGTTGTATTTTAATTCATTTTTCCATAATTCATCAGGTCTTATTTTTTCTTGTTTTTTATGCTTTTCTGCATAGCTAGTAACGGTATTTCTAAGTACTTCAAACCCGCATTCTTTCGTGTTACATGCTCCGTTACCAGCTCCCTCGAATATCATGACATGATCTCCATACTTTATAGCTATATGTTCCTCGCGCTTTTTAAGTTTACCCTTGTATTTTTTAAAACTTTCTACTTCTCTTGGGTCTATTTTTTTATTTTTGTACGCCAAATAGTTCATAGCTTTAAAAGAAGGCAGATACTTTACATTTATCGTTTGTTTAAATCCCTCGTCCAAATGTCCAAAAATATGGATACGAACTAAATCAAAAGCGTTGCACAATCTGCCACATGTTGGATCAGTCGCATGATTTGAGTATGTGAATAATCCATCATCATATACCAGCACCCCTCCATATGTACTACCCTTGCGATATGTATATCTATCATTCCCACACTCTTTATAGACGTCTGATAAATATTCTTCGATTACCTCATGCACGTTGTAAGCTCTGCAGAAAGCTCCTATTAATCCTTCTTTTTCTCGCGGGTCTTGCTGCTTATTTTTAGACACTCTTATTTTTGTTTGTTCCCTGTCAGATACTGGCCAATTAGCTCTATTCTTCCAACTAATACCGTATAATTTTAATGTCTTATCTACATCTAAAAAGGTTCCGTTTTTATGTTTAAATACATACTCCCCATCTTTACTAACACTCGGATAATACATAAGTCTATGTGGTTGATATGTTGTATCGTCAAACATATCAATCCCTAATTGGCTAGCGACTTTTCTTCCTATAGCTTCATATTCATCCGTGACACACGGCCGAGAAAGTGGTATAATTAATCTGTAGCGAGGATTATCCCTCGTGTGCTTATGCGTCGAGTATAGGCAGTAACTAAAATCTGCACATTCGTCCAAATATTTTATTGAGTCTTGGGTTGCATAGTCAGCGTCTAATGTTAATAAACATCTGTTTATTACATTACCTGATCTACGTAACCCCTTTTTTAATTCACCTCCAACAAACCCACCAACATCTTTAATATCATCTTGTTTATCCTTAGGCATACTGAAATATTCTTCTTGTGTTTCATCTGTTCTGATTGGTTTCCTAAGATTCTCTACAAAATCATCCCAAGTTAACTCCACTTTAGTCCAAAATTTATTTTTTCTGCTATTAGCAACATACATAATCATATAAACAACACCTCATTAATCTTTTTTATAAAAATCTGCTTCGAATCCAGCAGCACTTAAATTTAAACCTTCTGCCCACTTAATAGGCTCAGCCATAATACTCTCTATATCTTCAACTTTAATATCTTTATCAGATTCGAGGATAACCTCATCATGCACGTGGAATATTATCCTATACCCTCTCTTATGTAATCTTTTAATACTCTCTGCTAAGCAATCTCTTGCCACAGCTTGTACAATATTTTCAACAAGCTTTCCCCCGTAGGTTTCGATCTCTTCCCAAACTTTGGTTGTTCCATTTACCCCATTATAAGCTATAGATTCACTGCCAAACCTATTTAATACAATTCGGGGTTTTACATATGCTAATCTCCTACCAGATGGAAGGGTTATAAATAATATCCCATCCTCTCTCTTAAATTTTATACCTTTATCTATGATAGACGCTATGCCTTTAACAGCGTTTATTGCAGATTTTTCAACAGTTTTCCAAAATCTGGTTATATTAGGGTTAGCTGATCTCCAACTATCAACAAGTCCTTGAAGTTCATCTTCATCTAATCCCATGTTAATAGCTCCCATTTGCTTTAATGCTCCAACGCTACCACCGTAACCGAGTGCAAGCTCAGCAATTTTTCCTTTTTGCCTGAGTGGACTGGATTTATTTATAGATTCTAGTGGTACTTTAAACATTTGAGATGCTGAGGCTTCATATATTTTCCCGTGAGTTTCAAATACTTCTATCCTCCATTTTTCATCGGCTAAATAAGCTATTACTCTAGCTTCAATCGCAGAAAAATCGCACACTATAAACTTTTTCCCCTCACTTGGAATAAAAGCTGTCCTTATAAGTTGAGATAATACAGCAGGTATGTTATCGTAGAGCATCTCTAACAGATCATAATCCCCATTAACTATTAAACTTCTAACCTCTTTTAAATTATCTAAATGATTTTGTGGTAAGTTGTGTACTTGTACTAATCTCCCTGCCCATCTACCTGTACGATTTGCTCCGTAGAACT
This sequence comes from Candidatus Arthromitus sp. SFB-mouse-NL, assembly GCF_000709435.1. NCBI lineage: Bacteria > Bacillati > Bacillota > Clostridia > Eubacteriales > Clostridiaceae > Candidatus Neoarthromitus > Candidatus Arthromitus sp. SFB-mouse-NL. Next base: position 122,362 of record NZ_CP008713.1, on the reverse strand, counting down.
GTAATAAGCCTCTTATACGCCCATCGCTACAAGTACATCTTTTCATAGCCTCGTACTTTTTAACTGATGTCTTACCAAGCTTTAGTTTTAAATCAAGTATTTGTTTTAACTCTGCATCATCTGTATCTTTTATGATATCGGCTATAGTCGATTTATCAACGTTTGATACTTTAAGACCTCTATTAATTAAATACTCTTTGATTTGAGTGCTTGACTTAGGATTAACTCCTCCAGTTAACTCATTAAAAGCTTGCTTACATATGTCTGTGTGGATTGCATCAAATCTTATGGCATTATCCACAAAAACCTCATCCACCTTGATACCTCTGTCATTAATAATCTGATCTATTATGTATAACTCTTGCTCCGAGTCTGATATTGGATACTTACTTAATCTATCTCTTATTGCAGACTCCACTTTTACGTCCTGGATACAATAACTTTTAAATTCCTCCCACTTTATAATATCCTCACTAGGCATACGTCTTTGCCCTTTATAAGGCGTGGAAAAATAATTTATAAGTCTTGTACCTTTAGCATCCTTTTGATCATCTAGATTTAATACCTTAGCTACATCTTTTAAATTGTTAGGTAATCCTAACATTGATGCTTGCACTGCTGTACATCTCCACTCATCAATTGGTAATTTAATATTTAAAAATTTAGATAAACATACCCTCTCAAAATTTGCATTATATGATGTCTTAATAATATTAGGATTAATAAGATCAGCTATAACACTTTGAGGTAATGTTTTTGTCTCTGTTAAATCAATTAGTTTTACTTCGTCGCCATCATATTTATAGGCAAATAAGAGTATAGTAAAAGCAGTAGATCCTGCGTAAGCATAGACCCCTGCTTTTTTAATATCTATATCGCTATAAGTTTCAATGTCTATCGCGAGTGTTCTCATTATCCGAATATCTCATCCATTTCTGCGTTTAAAGTTGCTACATCAATTCCCTCAAAATCTATCTCAGCACTTACTCGTCCTCCTAATGGTTCCCCATCCTCTATCTTCATGAGATTGTTAAGTCCGCAAGCTATTCCTTTATTACCATTAGTATTAAAAGCGTAAAAATTGATTGATGCATATCCATAACAGCCACTATAGAAATCCTCTGGGTTAGTAATTGGATTTTTATATTTATCCAGCATACCTGGTTTATTAACGCTATTTGCATTTACAAAATAACAACCTGCATAAATCTCATCATCTGGTTTTTCAATATCTCCATCTCTTAGTGGTGTTTTAAGATTTGCTGGCACTTTACCATTAAAAACACTCAAACCTATTTTTTTAGCATTTTCAATTGCCTGTTTTATATTATTTAATGTTTGGGTATCCGATTTTGGAATTAGTAAAGATATTGAATATTTAGGATTACTTCCGTTTATACTTTTTGGCTCCCATACATTTGCATAACTAAATCTTACTTTCCCTGTGATTACTTTTGTATTCAAATTTTCCATGTCTTACTCTCCTTATTAAATGTTATTAAAATCGTTAACTGCACTATTGTATACAGGTCTTACATCATCTATTGGTACTAGGGTAGGTTTGCCCATAGGTTTAATAACATGACTGCCCAGCATAGTTTTGAAATTCTTTTTACCTATCATTTTTTCGAGACTACTTAGACTCTTAAGAGTTGTCTCACAAACCTCAGATTCTTTAAAACCTCCACCTTTTAAAATCTCAATCACTTCTGAGTCATCTATATTAAAGGCTCTATTACTCCTCCCCTCAACCAGTTTGAATCCCTTATACTCCTCACCGCTTAAAGCCTTAGTTAAAGCATATTCTTTAATTGTTTTACTCCATCTAACTAGCTCATCTACAGTCCCGAGGATATCTGCTATATCATCAGAACTTAATTCCGCCGGATCTCTAAAATCATATTTAGCTATCTTTAACCTCTCATCAGCATAAGCCTTGCATATAGGGCGAGCTCTACAAAATCCTTCATCACAATGCTTCCCTACTACACAATCACCATCACCGTTAAAAGCTTTTAATGCTTTAACTCTTATGTCCTCACCCCACTCAAGCAGATCATAAACATTTATCTTAAAACTAGATATACTATCCAGCCTAGGTTGTACAATTGTTAAATTAACCTCTTTAATATCACAAATATAATTGTAATCGTTTAATACACCTAGTGCATAGAGCATTAATTGAGGGTTGTTATCTGCAGATACTTTAACACCTTTACCATATTTGAGATCAACTACTTCCGCGGTGTTATCCGATATAATGATTACATCAGATGTCCCAAATCCCTCTGGCACCCATGGACTAAAATCGACCTTTTCCTCTAGTCTGACCGTGCTATAATTGCGATCATATTTATTTACAATCTCCATCACTACATCACAGTAATAATCTGTATACTTGTCCATCTCATCATCATAATCAAGTTTACTAACTTCGGTATCATAAGACTCTTTACCTATTAGATTTAATTCCCTTCTAAGCTTTAATTCACTTAATTCGTGGGCTAAAGTTCCTTCTTTTGCATATGGTGTTTCTTCATTCAGCATCTTACTTTCCAGCACTACTGATAAAGGACAATTGATCCACTTTTTAGCACCACTTGCTGATAATTTAGCATGTAACATTATTGCACCTCACGTATACGCTGTAATAATCTATCATAGTCAGATGTATTTACATCTGTAAGTTTTTCAACATTAAATTCATTTAGTAAATCTTTGGCAGTTTCTTTCCCTTTATCCTTTGCTAACTTTATTAATGCATTCCTCAAGTCATCAATTTTAATATCTGTTTTAGGTTCTTCCCTAACAAATTCAAGTTCCGGGGTAGCTGTTTCTTCAAAACTTAGTAAATTTTCACAAAGAGCGATTAATTTTTTAATCCCGTTAGTATCATTAGAATCTAGCTTAAAAGTTAATATCATAAATTTCAGTCCTCCATTACTGTTTAGTTATATTTTTTACACAAGAATCTATAAACTCATCATCTGTCAGATCATCATTAAAGCTTATCCAATCAGATGCTACATCTGATAGTTCCTCTGGTGTGACTACCTCTAACGTCTCAAAGGTTACAAAATCCCCCGCAAGTATATCTTTTAATTCATCCTTGTCCCATTCTTCTAGTTTTAGTTTGACTATTTTTACCTCTGTATCGTTTGGTTGTACACTATAAGCTATTACCAACTCATCAGTTAACGGATCCATACCTCATACATTTTTATTTGTTAAAAAACTTTTCTTATTATTAAATATTTGATATAATGCAATTGCTTTTTATTTATTTGGAGATTTTATTTTCTCCTTATTATCTTAATAGAGTTAATAAGGATTAAAATAAAGTCTTCTATTTGTGTTTTCAGATTAAAGCTTAACCTATTAGCTTTAATATCTGCCTCGGTCATTTTCAGAGCCTCGGCATAAGTCCTATCATCAACTTGTCCAATTAAAGATTCTATTTGTTTTCTTATCATACTTTTACACTCCTGTTTCTAAATCTCTTATATGTTCCAAATCTGTTAAATCCTTGCCTTCAAACCTTTCTAAAAAATCTAATAGGCTTGTCCTCCTTACTTTTAAACTCCCAAGTTTTAGCGCTGGTAGTAATCCTAATCTTATTAATGTGTAAACATAAGATGGATTGGTTTTAATCAATTTTGATACCTCGGGTACAGTGTATAAAATATCATTTGCCATTTGTCTCAATCTCCTTTTTATGTTATTATGTTACTTATCATTACTTAACGTAATTTATCATTACTAAATAGTTCTTCCACCGTGGTGTTTAATGCTTTTGCTATAGCTAATGCTCTATCCACTCTTGGTAGATGTTTACCTTGTTCTATTTTCTGATAGTTACGTGGGTGTAAACCCACTTTATGAGAAATATAATTTTGAGTTAATCCAGCATTCAATCTCAATTTTTTTAACTTATTGATCATTCTGCCCTCCTTTCTTATTTTGTATACGGCAAATTTGCCTTATGTTTATGAAGCCATATTAACAGGTCTTTTTTGCCGTGTCAAGTATTTATATAAAATTTTTTAGGAGAATTTTTGTATGATTTTACAAAAACGATTAAGAGAAATGAGAAATACTCTACACTTGACACAATCTAAAGTAGCTAAAGATGTAGATATAAATGAAAGAACTTATCAACGCTATGAAAACGGTGATATTGAGCCTAAAGCCTCAAATCTTTTTAAATTAGCAAAATATTTTAACGTATCCACAGACTATTTACTTGGTTTGTCAGATGATCCAACCAGAAGGTAAGCTTAGTTATTGGCTTGCCTTTTCTTTTTCCAACCTTACGCCATTATTATTTTGTTACTTATCATTACTTAACATAATTTATTGTAATTTATCATAACTTTGTATATTTTAAATCTACTTAATCCTCAAAAAAAATATGATCTCTCTGCTTACTATCAAGGTTAAGCAATGCGCATAATCTTTTAATTTCTGACAGCTTAAACTCTGTCCTATTGTTGATTTTATTACTCCACCCCTGCTTACTTAATGACAGTTGACCTGCAATGTATTTGTGTTTTAATCCTGATTTGTGTATACAATCCACTAGCCTTATATTATCCATTTGCTCACCTCCATGTCCATTATGTTTATTATTAATCTACAATCACACTTTACCACCTTGTTTATGTAAAGTCAACATTTTTTTACAAAAAAATCAATTTTTGTTGACTGCTTAATATCTTGCTTACTATAATTTAGATATGGATACTAATATTATTGAAAAAAAGAAACTAGGAGATAAAATCAAACGTATTAGACTAATGCGTGGATTGTCGCAAGATGAATTGGCAAAAAGGTGCGGTTATAAAGCTAGATCTACGATAAATAAGATCGAAACAGGTATCAATGATGTACCACGATCTAAAATAAGATTAATTGCTCAAGCGTTAGATATCAACGAATCCGTACTATTAAATGATCAAGATCATATTGAATTTATCAATGCACAGCAACCTATACAAGTTATTAGTTCAGCTAAATTAATATCATATAAAAATGGTCTTGGTCTAAACGTACAAGCCTGCGTAAAAATACCCATACTTGGTACGGTTATAGCTGGTATACCCATATCGGCGATTGAGGAAATCATAGGATGGGAGGAAATATCACCTAAGCTTGCATCTCAAGGAGAGTATTTTGCTCTCGTAATCAAGGGTGATTCGATGTCTCCCACAATGGATGCTGGAGATGTCGTAATAGTCCGTAAACAACAAGACGTTAACTCTGGAGACATAGCTATAGTTTGCGTTAATGGCGATGAAGCAACATGTAAAAAAATAATAAAACACAAGGACGGTATAAGCCTCGTATCATTAAACTCAAAGTACGAACCAATGTACTACGATAAAAATGACATTGCAGATAAACCCATACACATAATCGGAAAGGTCGTAGAACTTAGACGGAGATTTTAAAACCCCACCTGATTAATTTCAAGTGGGGTTTTATTATATGTCTGACACCTTCAATCCACGCACCTGCGTGAGGTGCGACTGTTTGAAAGACGTAATTCTTTTAGTCTATCTTTATTTCAATCCACGCACCTGCGTGAGGTGCGACCGGGACCAGAAAACCAACATCAGATTTAATTATTATTTCAATCCACGCACCTGCGTGAGGTGCGACAATTTTTTTATGCCTAACATTGGAAATAGAATCATTTCAATCCACGCACCTGCGTGAGGTGCGACGAGGTGCGACTTATATCAAATAATTCACAAATAAATTTCAATCCACGCACCTGCGTGAGGTGCGACCGTTAAATTTAAAAACAGCTGCTAATCATAAATAGACATACTATTTTTGCGAACACTAATATTCTACATAATTCATCTATAAATAGCAATACCAATTATTCTACTACAATCAAGTTTTAATATAACTTCGCGAAACGTCTAAAAATTCTATGTAAACTTATATTTCCGAGTAAAATAACCAACTTAAATAAGCCTAGTTAAACAGATTTTTACCTACAAAATATTGATTTTATAAATTACTTATTGTACAATGTAAGTGTATATGAATAATATACACGATATGTACATATTATATAAATGTAAGCTAACTTGGGATGGATAAGGCTGGGTTCCTAAATAGGAGTAGGTTTAATTTAATAAATTAAACCAAGAATTCCTTTGCCCCTGGGGTTAGCTTATTTTTTTATTTTATTCTTTAAGACTTCTTTAATATTGTTAGGATTTTTTTGTATCAATCCTACGATAAAATTTAAAACTCTTGATGAATATCTATAAGATGGCCTGTTATTAACATTACTTATAAGACAATACTCTTTATTTTCTTTAATTCCGTACACCCTATCAAACAATTCAAAGGTTTGACTATCGATTTTAAACTCAATTCCCAAAGATTTCAATACATTATTTATTTCCCTACACAAACTCTTTTTACTATACTTATACAAATCGACATCATTTTTTAAGATTTCTTCATTAGCCTGGTTAACTATCATATCGGACATATTAACATTGTGAAGTTCACACATTTTCGCTTTAAAATTCACTATACAATACTCTATTTTAGAGTATAAAGATAAGTCAAAACTATCAACTGTATAATGTACAACCGAATTTCTATATCTAATTACAGACTCCAAATGTTTACGTAATATATCATGCTTATTCGTAAATACTTTACTTATACATTCATTTAATCCAATAGTCCTACCCTTATTCTGTTTATTTTTATATACTATTCCTTCTTTCCCCTTCTTACCGATTATATAAGCTTTCAGCATTAATTCCCAAGCATTACATAATAGAATGCAAACAGTTTCAATTTTATAAGGACCACTATAATAACAATACATACAACTAACTAAGCTAAAAATTTCTTTAGATTTTTTAAGCAACTTTTCTTTTTCTTCCATCTTTAAACACCCCCATATTATCTCCTTCTTCACCAATAATTATAACAAGTTATACCCAAATATACTACAATTTCTAAACTTATATTGCCCATTAATTTGTCAGATAAAACTATTATCTTTACTTTTATGTCTAATTCTTTGTAAAATTAAATCAAAAAGGAGATATAAAAATGATTCCAGATCTGATCAATCCAATAAAGCTATTAAAATACCCATACTAGGTACTGTTATAGCGGGTATCCCAATATCGGCGATTGAAGAAATTATCGGTTGGGAAGAGATATCACCTAAACTTGCATCTCAAGGTGACTATTTTGCTTTGAAAATCAAAGGAGATTCTATGTCTCCCACAATGGATGCTGGAGATGTCGTAATAGTCCGTAAACAACAAGACGTTAACTCTGGAGACATAGCTATAGTCTGCGTTAATGGTGACGAGGCAACATGTAAAAAAATAATAAAACACAAGGACGGTATAAGCCTTGTGTCTCTAAATTTAAAATATGAGCCTATGTACTATGATAAAAATGACATTGCAGATAAACCCATACATATAATTGGTAAAGTTATAGAACTACGTAGAAGATTTTAAAAACCGCTCGCTTAATTAATCGAGCGGTTTTCATTATTTATCTAACAACTTCAATCCACGCACCTGCGTGAGGTGCGACTAATGATTCTTTAAAAATATTTGAAAAATATAAGATTTCAATCTGAAATTATCAGTAGGTGGGTTTTTAAAAACTTGTAATATAAATTTGTATTTTTACTCTTCTCCAGTCGATATTTTTAACTTGCTTTTAATTCCTGTGTTTACATCTTCGGCAACGCGTTTTAAAAATTCTGTATATTTTTCCTCATTCCATTGACCTGATGAAACTTCATTATCATAATTTTGTATTATTATAGGCACTATTTCAATATATAAAGTTAATATAAGCTCAAAAATATCTTTGTCGCTAGATACACCAAGACACCTATTAGTTAATAAATTTATGGTTTTGTTCATTAATTTGACACTTATATTCTTATAATGTTTATATTCCATCTCCATGCTAATCTGATCTAACTTATCGCTTTCTATCAAAAAACAAGAAGTGCTAAGGCTCTTAATTACATCTTCTCCTTCTGCTTTAATCGTTGCCAATGAATTTTCCGTATCACCCTTAAACCCTCGAATAGTACAGATACTTAAATCGTTTAGTCCCTCAGATCCCTCTAAAATATTGTTTCCTATATATATTTTACCTATTAGCCATATAAAGTGATATTTCTTAAATGGATAAGTATCTCGTCTAACTTCACTTCTTCCTGTATAAGATAATTTTTTTCTTAACATAGAAAGAGCATCAGAATTTTTATCTATTATATATCTTATCTTACCCTTACTCTTATACACAATTATGAATCCAGTTTTAATAGATGATACGTCATCATCTTTCTGATACCCAACAGGAACATATGTAAATGAAAATTTAAAAGCATTATATTCTATTTTTTGGCCGCTCAATTCTATATTTATATTACTTTCAAATATTTTATCTACCTCCCAATCTAAATATCTAGTACAAGCATTATCATTATTATTTTCTGGTATGCTAGATAATTTTTCTATTATCTCATCTAAAGTATTGCCCGTCGTATCTTCCCATCTAGTAATTCTAATCCCTTCCTTCATCAATTCTGAAACCGTTTGTTTCAAAAATAATCCCCCACTTCTTGTTTATTTTAGGTCTCAATTCTAACGAGATATATTCATCTCTCTCCTTTATCAAACTTAATTTACCTGATTTTAACATTTTTGCGCTACAACTATTTCTAATTTTATCTAAGTCCCAAACCACAGTATTTCCTTCACAATAATAATCTGATCTTGTTTGCGATCCAAGAATAGGATTCGTATCTAAATACATCTTACATTTGTTTAATCTATTTAAATTACCATGCAGCTTAATAAAATAATTTATCATAAAAACACCTTCACAACCTCTAGCACACGGCACAACATCAGACTTGTCCATCTCACTTATGTAAAAAATAAAGCTTATATGCAACTTATATTTGTCCCAAATAATTAAAATGCCTTGGTATATCATCTCAAATATTGCTATATATATGGTTAAGCCGAATTCATACGCACGTACAGAAGGAATAAATCTGATATATTCGGCAATATTAAAAAAATCTGTTAATAACATAGCTACTAACGGGAATATTATCGGCCTAAAAAAGAATTTAGCAAAAATACTCAATACTTGCAATCTAAATAATCCTCAATAATCGTGGAAATTATATTAGAAACTTCATAAAATTCAAATTCACCAACTACAATTACACCATTAACTTTTACCGAAAGAAGCGTATTAAGTTCACCGCTACATATTTTAAATTCAACTTCTTTCATTTCTACGCAATCATTCTCGCTTAAAAATAATAACCTCTGTTTAAGTACACTCCAATAAGCTTCACTCTTACGCATCAAACCTAAAATATTATTAATTTCAATCTGCAATTCACTGTCTTCAACCATAAAGTTTATACTTATAATTTCAGCATTGTATCTTAGAATAAAATGTTCTATTATAGATATCATTACATCTGAAGTTATAATACATTGATTAAAACCTTGTTGTTTTATCCTTTGGATAAAGGGGTAATATTCCTGAACTGAACCATATTCAAAGCAATTAATAGTATTATCAGATAAATTCTTAAACAATTTACCATATTTGCTCTTCATCCAAATCCCTCCTTCCAAAGCTTTATATATAATATATCAGCTTTTATTTATTTTTGTGTTACAAAAATGAACAAAACTTAATAATATAAGTATTTCAATTACGACTATATTTTAAACTCGAATTAATCTATATTTTTATAAAATGAAAGGAGATCTTAAAATATGACTGGAAGTCTCAGAAAACGAGGAGACAAGTGGTATTACTCGTTTGAGGCAGCTAGGGTCGACGGAAAAAGAAAAAGAATTGAAAGAGTTGGAGGTAGAACCAAAAAAGAAGCTGAAGCAGCTTTAAGAAAGGCTTTGGAAGATTACGAAAATGGTGAACAATTTCAAAAAACAAATATATCCGTATCAGATTATATGGATTTATGGTTTGATGCTTATGTACTGTTAAATTGCAGATACAATACTCAACGCTCTTATAGATTAATAATAGATAAACATATTAAACCCTCTTTAGGCATTTTAAAATTAACTTCTTTAACTCCTGGTAAATTACAAGATTTTATAAATAACAAATATTTAACTGGTATATCAAAAAATCATCTAAATAATATAATATCCTTATTGAGTGGTTCCCTTAACTACTCAGTACATCCTATGAATTTTCTAAAGAATAACCCTATGCAATATGTTAAAATTCCTAAGTATAATAATACCAAAACTACAGATAAACATAAAATTATAACTAATGATGATTTTAACGCTATAATAAAACGCTTTCCCGAAAGATCATCTTTCTATATCCCTTTAATGATTGGTTATCATACTGGTTGTCGCATAGGTGAAGCAATGGGTTTAACGTGGGATGACATTGATTTAGATAATAACACAATCAATATTAACAAACTAATATATAAAAAGGATACGTCTTGGTATTTTGGTGAACCTAAGACCACCTCCTCTAGCAGAATAATTAATATAGGTAATACCTTGAAAAACGCACTAAAGTATCATAAAAGATATATTGATATTAAACGCTTAGAATACGGAGAACATTATATAAAACAATACAACATAAATGATAAAATCACAACAAGTTCTCTAAATTTAAAAGCACCTTTATTAAATATGGTGTGCGTAAAAAGTAACGGAATGTTATTAACACCAGATTCATTTAAATATGCGTCGCGTGTTATTAATTATGAATTAGGTATACCTTTTAATTTCCACTCATTAAGACACACCCACGCTACATTACTAGTTGAAAATGGCGCTAACATTAAAGATGTACAACATAGACTAGGACATAATAATATTCAAACTACACTTAATACTTATACCCATAATACAGATAAGTTAGCTAAACAATCAGTAGATATATTTGAAAATATAATATTGCCTACATATTAATTTTATGTAGGCAAAAGGTAGTCAAAACTAATAAAATTTGATTCACAAATATTTAAAATCCAGATGGTCGCAAAGTAAATCTAACAATAGTTTCTACATGATATGTTTGACAAAACATATCAACTCCTCTAATTTTATCAATCTTATAGCCAAGGGAATTTAATATCTTAGCATCTCTAGAGAGAGTCGATACATCACATGAAATATAAACTATTTTTCTACAGTTAATATCTCTTATTTTATGTAAGACCCTCTCCTTTACACCCTTTCTTGGAGGATCTAAAATAACAGCATTTATATTAACCCCGCTATTTACTAAATTAAATATTTCATCTTCAACCTTACCATGTATAAATTCTATATTTTTAATATTATTTATAATCTTATTTTCATTAGCATCAACTATGCTCTCTTTAACTTCCTCTATACCATAGACCTGCTTTATTTTTCTACTTGCACATATACCTATGGTACCAATCCCACAATAAGCATCTAGAAGAGTATCTCCAAATTTTAAATCACACATTTCAATTGCAGCCGAATATAACTTCTCAGATTGTTTTGTATTAACCTGAAAAAATGATTTACTATGTATTCTAAATATAAAATCATTTATCTTGTCTTTTATATAACCATCACCATACAATACCCTCTCGTATTTTCCAAGAATAACATTTGTTATTTCATTATTTACGTTAACTATTATTGTCTTTATATTCTTAAATTTTTCTAATATAAAATCCATATACCCATTTAAAAATTCCTCGTCATCTCTAGTTAACACAATTACAAGCATGATTTCATTTGTATTATATCCCTTTCTAATGAGCAAATGTCTTACAAGACCATAATCACAACCTTTTTTATAATTAGCACTCTCATCATAAGGCTTTATATTATTTTTTTTTATATATTCTCTAGTTTCCTTAACAATATCATTACCTTCGTGAAACTGTATATGACAGAAGTCCATATTGATAATATTATGAGTATTTTTTTCATAAAATCCAGCTTTAACACCAGAATCACTTAATCCAAATGGTACCTGAACTTTATTCCTATACTCATATGGAATAGACATCGCATAGAATTTTTCCATCTTAATATTCCGTATATCACCTATTTTATTTAATGTATTTATTATTTTACTTTCTTTAAATCTAATTTGCTCCTTATAATTCATGTGCTGAATATTACATCCACCACATTTTTCATATATCTCACATATAGGCAATACTCTTGATTCAGATACTGAAAGCACTTCATTAACTCTACCTCTTAAAAAATTCTTATTTACCTTTTCTATACATATCTCAACAATTTCGCCAACTATGGTATTAGGTACAAAAACAACTAAATCGTCTATACGTGAAACTCCATTTCCCTGACTATCATAATCCTCAATCTTTACTATGTACTTATTAGCAACATCCACCATACTTAAAAAATTTTCCTCCTTAATCAAAAAAAACATTAGTATCAAAAGATACTAATGTTTTTTTGAATCAGTTTACCCAATAAAAATATATTTAATTTGTAAAACCTACTTATAATATATACTTACCCAGTAATTAATTTGTTAATTATTTATTATACATATGTTAATTTTTAGTGAATTTTTAAATTTCATGAACCTTAAGCATATTTGTATGACCTTTAAAATTTGCGGGAACACTTGCCGAAACAACTACTAAATCGCCATCTTTAAAGTTATACTCTTTTTTAGCCTTATCTACCGATAAATCAATTAACATATCTGTATTATCAATTGTCTCACTTATTGTTTGAGTATATACGCCCCAATAAATAGACAACATTCTAGCAACCTTTTTCATTTGAGTTATAGAAATAATAGGACACTCCGGCCTAAATCTAGATACAAACTTCGCTGTAGCACCAGACTTTGTGCAAGCAAGTATAGCCTTAGCACCAACTTCATTTGCTGTAGTACAAGAAAATAATGCAATCGTATTAGGTACATCTTTATATTCTATTTTAGATAATTTCTTCTGAAGTTTCCCTTCATAATCTAAACTCTGTTCAGTTGTAACTATAATCTTATCCATTATTTCATACGCCTCTAATGGATATTTACCATTTGCAGTTTCTCCACTCAACATAACTGCATCGCTACCATCATGTATAGCATTAGCTACATCCGAAGCTTCAGCTCTCGTGGGTCTTGGATTCCTAATCATAGAGTCAAGCATTTGGGTTGCAGTTATTACAAATTTTCCTCTATCATTACATTTCTTTATAATTAACTTTTGCCAATGAGGCAAATTTTCAATAGGAATCTCAACTCCCAAATCACCTCTAGCAACCATTATTCCATCAGAACTATCTATGATTTCATCTATATTATCAAGTCCCTCCTGGTTCTCTATCTTAGATATGATTTTTATAAAATCTCCTCCATTTAAATCAAGAAATTTCCTGATTTGTATAACATCATCAGATTTCCTTATAAAAGAAGCAGCAACATATTCAACATCATTCTTTATACCAAATAACAAATCATTCTTATCCTTTTCTGTAAGTGCAGGCAATTTTATCTTAGACTTTGGTAAATTAACACCCTTGTTACTTGAAATCTCACCAGAATTTAAAACAATACAACTTATTTTACCATCTTCCACATCTTCAATTTCAAGGGCTACTAAACCATCATCTATAAGTATTTTACCTCCAACTTCTACATCTTTATAAAGATCTTCATAAGTAACAGAACATCTGGTTGAATCACCAACTATATCCTCCTTTGTATATATAACAAATTTATCTCCCTGATTTAATAAAACCTTACCCTCAAATTTCTTAGTTCTAATTTCAGGTCCTTTTGTGTCAAGCATTATACCTACATTTTTGTTTAATTCCTCACTAATTTGCCTAACTAATTTTATTCTATTACCATGCTCCTCAAAATCACCATGGGAAAAATTGAGTCTCATGACATTCATTCCCTTTTCAATCAATTCTCTTAAAATATCATATTTATCACTAGCAGGACCTATTGTACATACTATTTTTGTCTTCCTCACTTTAAAAAACTCCTTTCAAATCTTAGCTTATACCAATTTATTAACAAGATCATATAAATCTTTATTAAATTTCTTCTCAATCTTTAGAGCTTCCTCTATATCCATATCAAACACTGTATTTTCTTTAACACCTATAACTTTTGCACAAACTTCATTGCTCAAAAGAGTATCTACAGCTTTTCTTCCCATTACAGATGCTAAAACTCTATCGCGTCCAGTCGGTATCCCTCCACGTTGTATATGTCCAAGAACTGTCGCCCTAGTATCAAGTCCTATTTTCTGTTGTATATACTTTCTAAGATCCTCTGCATTCCCTGCTCCTTCTGCTAAAATTATTAGGCTATGAAGCTTTTTATTTTTCTTAGACTCTAATATAGTTTTACATAATCCCTCACGATTAAAAGGATACTCAGGAACAATCACCGCTTCAGCGCCACCAGCAAGAGCTGAATATAATGCTAAATCTCCGCAATTTCTTCCCATAACTTCAACAATACTAACTCTCTCATGAGAACTTGATGTATCTCTCAATTTTCTCACAGCATCCAATATTGTATTAAGAGCTGTATCAAATCCAATCGTATAGTCTGTGTAAGGAAGATCATTATCTATAGTTCCAGGTATACCAACTGTAGATAAACCAAACTTTGATAACAAATGAGCCCCAGTAAATGATCCATCACCACCTACAACCACAAGTCCATCAACATTATGACTTTTTAATATCTCATAGGCCTGAGCTCTCACTTCTTCTTGTTTAAACTCGAGACATCTTGCAGTTTTTAAGAATGTTCCCCCTCTATCTATAATATCAGAAACGGATCTTCTACTTAAAGATTCTATTTCACCGTGTAAAAGTCCATGGTATCCTCTATGTATTCCAAGAACCTCTATATCTTTACTTAAAGCATATCTCACAACCGACCTAACAGCTGCATTCATTCCTGGAGCATCTCCACCACTTGTTAAAATCGCTATCTTTTTCATAATAATTAAACCTCCAATATATAGACATTTATTTAGTAATAATTACCTTTACAAATTCCTGTGAAAATACTTTGTTCAGCTCACAAATAAGACTATTACTTAAATTAACACCATAATCATTCACTCTAAAAACCTTCTTTCCCTCCAAGGAATACAAATTAACATTAACATGTCCCCTATTACTAATTAAAATATCCTTAGCCTTATTAAAAGAATTTGTTATCTCTTTCAAGCTTTTACATAAAATATACAACTTAAACCTATCATATTCTTCAATTCCTATTATCTCATTTACTATAATTTTAAATACATCATCATTTTTTTTAAACACACCTTTTATTATAACAATACTATTATCATTTATTAAATAATTAAATTTTTCATATACCTTAGGGAAAACAACGCACTCTATTGAAGAATACTTATCTTCAACATATAAAAAGCACATCATAGAATTATTTTTAGTTATAATTTTCTTAAATTCTCTCACTGATCCACCTATTACAACCTCATATCCATCATTAATTTTCATATCATCATCATAAAAATCAGAAATAGAATTTGTACAAACTTTATCTAATATTTCTTTGTACTTGTGTATAGGATGTCCAGAAATATATATGCCTAAAACCTCTTTTTCAAATAAAAGATTCTTATCACTATCATCATATAAATCATCACGATTATTTAATTTAAATGTTTTATCATCTTCCCTGCCAATTAATCCAAATAAATTCATTTGACCTTCTAAATTTTCTCGAAATTCTTTAGATATTCCATCAACAATCTTCTCAAAATTCATGAGAAGGTATGACCTAGAAATATTAAAAACATCTAATGCTCCTGATTTTATAATACTCTCTATGCCTTTCTTATTGATTGAACATTTTACACAAGCCTTAAAAAAATCATACTCATTCTTGAACTTTCCATATTTTTCTCTATAATAAACGATTTTTTCACATGCACCTTCTCCTAAATTTTTAATAGCTGACAATCCAAAATATATATATTCACCCTCAACTATAAACTTATTGTGACTATTATTTACACATGGAGGAAAAATCTTTATATTCATACTTTCTCCAAATCTTATATAATAGCAAACCTTATCCATATTATTTATAACGCTATTTAAAAGTGCACATATATATTCAGATTTATAATACCTCATTAAATATGCAGTTTCATAAGCAATAATCGCATATGCAGCAGCATGACTCTTATTAAAGGCATAAGAGGCAAAATCTACCATCTGATCAAAGATTTTATGAGAAATTTTTTCATCAATCCCATTATTTACGCATCCTTTTATTATTTCTTCTCCATCTTTATATCCATAAACAAATTTCTTCCTCTCCTTTTCCATCTCCTCATGCTTTTTTTTGGCCATAGCACGTCGTACAAGATCGCTCCTTCCCAAAGAATATCCAGATAACTTCTGAACGATCTCCATTACTTGTTCCTGATAAACAATAACTCCATATGTAACATTTAATATATCTTCAAGTTCTTTTGTTAAATATTTTATATCTCCAATATTATTTTTATTTTTTATGTAATTTGGTATCTCATCCATAGGCCCTGGTCTATATAAACTAATGCCTGCTATTATATCTTCAATAGAATTAGGTTTTAATTCCTTCATAAAACTAGTCATTCCAAATGATTCGAGCTGAAATACTCCACAAGTTTTGCCATCTCCAATCATATTAAATACATTTTGGTCATCAAAATCAATATTGTCTAAATCTATTTTAATCCCTTTATTTTTCTCAATAATCTTAATGCAATCGTTTATCACAGTTAAAGTTCTAAGACCTAAGAAATCCATCTTAAGCAGTCCAAGCTCTTCAAGATTTGCCATAGGAAATTGAGTTACAAGCATATCGCCATCTTTTTTTACGGGTATTAAATCCGTTAAATTATAAGGACTGATAATAACACCTGCAGCATGAATAGATGTATGTCTAGGAAGACCTTCAAGCCTCTTTGATATATCAATCAACTTCTTAACTCTAAGATCATTATTATATAAATCATTTAATTCTTTATTATAAAGAAGCGCTAAATCTATAGTTATATTTAACATATTGGGAACCATCTTAGCTATTTTATCAACCTCACCATATGGGTAATTCATAGCTCTTCCAACATCTCTAATACAAGCTTTTGCAGCCATTGTACCAAAAGTTATAATATTAGACACATTCTGATCACCATACTTATCTCTTACGTAGCTAATGACTTCCTCTCTTCTCTCATTACAAAAATCGGAATCTATATCTGGCATAGAAATTCTTTCAGGATTTAAAAACCTCTCAAATATTAAACTATACTTTATAGGATCAACTTTTGTTATATTAAGCACATATGCAACGATAGATCCAGCAACACTTCCTCTTCCAGGTCCTGTTGGTATCGACTTTTCCATGCAAAATTTTATAAAATCCCACACAATTAAAAAATAATCAACAAATCCCATAGAATTTATCAAATTAAGTTCATATTTAACCCTATCTACTAATTTTTTCTTAGTATCTGTAATATTTTTACCTATCTCTTCTTTTAATATTTCAAACTTAGAGTCATCTAAAATATCTTCAATTTTAAATATTTCAATCTCATGTGAAAATTCATCATATTTATTTATGAGCCCAAGATAACATAGCCTCTTTAAATACTCAAAAGGCTCAAGTGAATTATCCATAATATATTTTGGAGGCATATTCTCATGAAATTTATACTCAAAATTGCATTTATCTCGTATTTCAATGGTATTTAAAAGTCCATCCATATAATTAGGAAACGCTTCATACATCTCATCTTTTGATTTCAAATAAAACTGATCACCATGGTATTTCATTCTTCTTTCTTCATCTACATTGCTACCTGTTTGTATGCAAATAAGCACATCATGGGCATTTGCATCATCTTTTTTTATGTAATGAACATCATTTGTAACAACGAGTTTTATATCAAGCTCTGATGAAAATTCCAAAAGCAAATTATTAACCTTTTTTTGGTCCTCTATCCCATGATCTTGAATTTCTAAATAAAAATCTTCCTTAAATATTTCTTTATATATAATTGATAAATTTTTCGCACCATCTATATCATTTCTTAAAATATATTTAGAAATTCCACCACTCAAACAAGCACTAAGTGCAATAAGACCCTCTGAATGTTCTTTCAAATATTCTATATCAACCCTCGGTTTATAATAAAATCCTCGGATAAAAGAGTCACTAACTATTTTTAATAAATTTCTATATCCAATCTCATCTTTCACAAGAAGAACTAAATGACTAGTGAAATTATCCTTGTCTGCATTCTTTATATCCATAGATTTATTCGCAACATAGATCTCACAACCAATTATAGGTTTAATGCCATACATTTTACATGCTTTATAAAATTCCAAACATCCGTACATAACACCATGATCTGTTATAGCAAGAGATGTCATACCAAGTTCTTTCGCCCGTTCAACTAAATTTCTAATCTTACATGAAGAATCTAACAAACTAAACTCTGAGTGTACATGTAAATGAACAAAATCATTCATACCAAATTTCCTTAATCAAATAATATATAATTGAATTTTACCACATATAATAAAAATTAAAAAACCCAAATGGAAAGAATAGTCCACTTGGGTTTATAATTTACAAAGATAAATTTATATTATATTTCTTAAGCCACATATTAATTTGTATTAAATATGCCATAAGCTGAGGCCCTCTCATAAGTTGACCAAACCAAGGTTTCGTATAAGAATTTCCTCTACTCTCAATTAATTTCCTAACACTTTTTTCATCTATAATCTCAAAAATAGGATTAGATTTATTATCCAAAATATTTGATAATTCATTTACTACAAGATTAGTGTATATAGCACTTTGAGTTTTAGGGTAAGGACTCTTTTTTCTATCTATTATAGAATCTGGTAAAAATTTTCTACTTACTTCTCTAAGTATACCCTTCTCTCTTCCATTTAGGAATTTAAATTTAGCAGGAATATTATAAGAAAATTCAACAAGCTCTCTATCTGCAAAAGGAACTCTTATCTCCAAACTATTTGCCATACTCATTCTATCTTTCCTATTTAAAAGAGTTACCATAAACCACTTAACATTAAGAGTAGTCATCTTTCTTATTTTTGCATCAAGTTCACTATCACTATCTAAAATACAAACATCCTTTAAAGTTTCATCAAACTTATTTTTAATATAAGAATCGAAGTCTAAATTTTTAATCTTATCATTAAAAAGTTCTTTCCTTATACCCGAAAATCTATTCCAAGGGAACTTATTTAACTTCAAATCTTCTTCATTTAAATACCAAGGATAACCTCCAAATATTTCATCTGCACATTCTCCAGATAATCCAACGGTACCATAATTTTTAATTCCTTTACAAAATAAGTACAAGGAAGTATCAATGTCAGCCATAGAAGGAATATCACTTGAATAAAGCCCATCTTCTAAAGCATAGAATAAATCTTCATTTTTAATTGTAATAATTCTATTATTCGATTTTATAGATTCATTAACAACTTTAACAAAATATTTATCACTTGTAACTTCAAACTCATTACCCTCAAAATCCTTATCATAATCTACATAATCTACAGTAAATGTATCTAAAATCTTACCTTCTTTGTTAAATTCATCTGATACTACAGCTGATATAAGAGATGAATCTATACCTCCTGATAGAAAAGAAAAAATCCCCCTATCTGATACCATTTGCTTCTTTATAGCATTTTCAAGCATTAAAGATAATTTTTCTTTTGTATCTTCGAGAGTCAAATTATGTTCCTTCGACTCAAGTCTCCAATATTCTTTAAGTGTTATCCTATCTTTATATATAAATAAATAATGTGCAGGTGGTATTTCCTTTACGTCTTTAAATATACCTTCTCCAAGACTACGACTTGGTCCTAAACCTAAAAGATCTAATATCCCATCACCACAAACTATAGGACTAACTTTAGGATGTTTTAACAAAGACTTTATCTCAGATCCAAAAATTAAATATCCATCTTTAAAACTATAAAAAATGGGCTTAACTCCCAACTGATCTCGAGCCATAAATAAACAATTCCTATCTTCATCAAATATACAAAACGCAAATATACCATTTAATTTACTCACACACTCTTCTTTATAGTGTATATAATTTATTAAGACAACTTCTGTATCAGAATAAGTATAAAAACTATAACCTTTACTTACCAAATCATCTCTAATCTCATCAGTATTATATATTTCACCATTATAAACAATCGTATATTTATGAAAATTTACAATCCTTTGCATTGGTTGTTTCCCACCATTAGGGTCAACTATAGATAACCTTCTATGTCCCAAAACCACATTTTTATGTTTATAATAATCAAATTCATCTGGTCCTCTATGATAAAGCGAATCATTCATCATTAATATATTATTAAACTCACTTCTTATATCCTTATTAAAATTGGAAAATCCAGTTATCCCACACATATATTTCTCCTAATATATTAGAATTTAATTTATTGATATTTTTATGTTATGAACATAATTAAATTTTGATACAAAAACGCCCTATTTAGTTTTTCTAAATAGGGCGAATAACTTATTTATTATATTGATCTATAAATTTATCTATAAAATCCAGATTTATATCTTTGTAAATATTCCAAACTTCAATATGTGTAATATAATTATTAGTGCTTAACTTATATATAGGAGAATTACTCTTCATTTCTAAATAATTAGTAGTAATTAAAGATTCATACTTACACCCCATGTTAGGATACTCATAACAACCCTTAATCTCATCAAATTCTTTAACAAACATCTCATTATTATTGTAGTATAACACATACCTTAAATCAGTATTTACACCCATTCTAAACCTATCACATATATTTTCATTAACCTTCATAGCAATATACTTATCTCCTAAATAAACTCTAGAATCTTTAAGATTTGAATATGGCCAAAAAACTAATGACTTATTTGGTACATCTCTATTATTCCCAATACTAAATGGAATAATCTCTATTCCTCCATTTCTAACTACAGTGTTTGAACATATTGCTATATTTATATCAAACGCATTCAAAGATAGTATTTTATGTATTACTTTAATCTTAGTAGAATTCTCATAAAATATTATCTCAATTACTCTTCTTATTTGGGTCCACTTTTCTATATTTTGAATCAATCTAATACCACTCGATATTCTTTCATACGTTATACCTTGATTATCAATAAAATCAACATTTTGATCTATTTGTGGTATATAACTAAAACTATGCCCTCCTCCTATTATGTCTCTGCTATCATTATCTATCAAAATATCCTCAAATTGATTATTACCATTCACATACCCATATTTTACAATTCTTATAGTATTTTCCATAAAAACAATCACTTCTACTAAATTATTTGTAATCCTTAAACAATTATTATAATTTTTATAATTAATCTCTACAATATTAACTTTTTCCATAACCACACCCCAAAATCAAACTAATAGTTAAAATTTAAACGCCATATTTATCTTCTAACTCACTAGCAATTTTCTCTATCTTTTTTAATCTATGAAGTACCCCAGATTTGCCAATAGGTGGATTTAAATATTTGCCAAGTTCACCAAGTGGTGCCTCCTTATATTTTAATCTTACCATAGCAATTTCTTTAAGCTTACTAGATAACTTATCTAAACCAATATATTTATCAATATACATAATAGCTCTAACTTGTTTTACAGATGCTATTATAGATTTATCCTCATTAGCTTGAATACAATTCTTAAGTCTATTCTTATTATTAGTATACTCTTTCAATACTCTAATATTTTCAAATTCTAGTACAGATCTATGCACCCCTATTACCTTTAAAAACTGCGATATACTTTCTGCTTCCTTTACATATATAATAAACCTATCTTTTCTTTTTATCATCTTACTCTTAATACAAAAAAAATTTAGCACTAAATCTAAGAAATATGATAAATCATAATTATACAAACAAAATTCTAAATGATAACTATTATTTGGATTAATAATGCTCCCACATATCAAAAATAATCCTCTAATAAGGTAAGCTCTATCAATTATTTTATTTTCAATGATTAAATTAATATTATGTTTAAATTCTCCATTATCAACATACAATAACAACTTATACATATAATAACTCTTAAATATATATGTATTTGACTTTACATTATCTTCATTTACACTATAACCAAATCCATTAATAATATTAAGCATATTATCCAAGTAATTAACTAAAAGATGATTATCTATTCTTACAGTAATCTCATTATTATTTATAGTATACCTTGTACCATAAACCACACCCATTAATTCACTAACTGCTTGTTTGTATGATCTAAAACAGTTCTCAAGTATCTCAGTTTTAACAAAATATGAAAAAGTCATTATACCACCTGTTACTTATTTGAAATCATGATTAATAATATTCATTATAATTTTAGATACTTTATCTTCATCATGTCTTATAAAACCATTTTCTATTTTTATCAAATTATCCTTAACTATTTTTACGTTCATATTCTCAAATTTCTCATAATCACAATATACAAGCTCAGAATTTTTAATCTTATATCTTTTCTCATATTCTCTAGATAATTTGCCATCATTTACAATAATATAATCTAGTTTTAAAATATCCGTATTATAAAATATGCTTTTAACATGATCATATAGAGTATAACCCTGAGTTTCACCATATTGAGTCATAATATTAGCCACATAAATATGCTTTCCATTATTTTTGTTTATAGAATCACAAATTCCTTTTATCTTTAAATTAGGCAATATACTTGTATATAAACTTCCTGGTCCAAAAACAATAGCATCAGCATTTAATATTTCATTAATGCAATCATTTATAGGTTTTGCATCACTAGGTATTATTGATATTTCCTTAATATTGCTATTATATTTTATTACCTCTTCAGGAATTTTAGATTCACCTCTAACAATAATTCCATTATGTAGTTTAGCTTCAAGAACTATATTCTCATTAGTAACAGGTAATACCTTACCTGTTATAGCTAAAACATCACTCATAGCCTTTATTGCACTCTCAAAATTATTAGTAATTCCTATCATAGCTGCTATAAATAGATTCCCAAAACTTTGATTTTTTAGATTACCATCACTAAACCTATATTTCAAAAGTTCTTCCATTATAGGTTCTGTATTTGCAAGTGCTATCAAACAATTTCTTATATCCCCAGGTGGTAATATCCCTAACTCATCTCTTAAAATCCCAGATCCTCCACCATCATCAGCGACAGTAACTACTGATGTAATGCAATTGGTAAACTTTTTAATTCCCCTAAGAATTGTCGGAATGCCTGTCCCACCTCCTATAACCACAACTTTAGGATTATTGCAAAATTTATTAAATAACTCCACCTTATAAATCTCCCAATTTTATGTTTTAATTAATATTTTTACTAACATCTCTATGCTCTACAATAACCTTATAATTTTTATAATTATACAAAATATTATATAATTCTTCTGATATAGCAACAGATCTATGTTGTCCTCCTGTACATCCAATCCCAATTGTTAAGTGTTTTTTGCCTTCTTTTCTATAATTTGGTAATAAAAATTTTATAATATCTTCTAACTTTATCAAAAATTCCTTACACACGTAATTTTTTAATACAAAATCCCTAACTTCCTTATCAATTCCTGTTAACTTTTTTAGATTTGCTACATAAAATGGATTTTCTATAAACCTAACATCAAATGTTAAATCACATTCTAAAGGTATTCCATATTTATATCCAAAAGAAACTATTTGTACTATAAAATCATTCTCTATATACTCTCCACATATAAAATCTCTTACTCTCTTTTTCAATTCCTGTACTTTTAAGTCCGAAGTATCTATAATTAAATTAGACTTTTTCCTAAGAAATTCTAATTTTTTCCTCTCTTTCAATATTCCACTTAAAATCTTACCATCATAAGATAATGGATGTAACCTTCTAGTTTCCTTAAACCTTCTAATTAAAATTTCATCAGAACAATCTAAAAACAATATCTTATAAATTATAGAATTATTTTCAAACCATTCTAAAACACTATCTATATAATCAAAAAATTCCCTGCCCCGTATATCTATAACAAAAACAAGTTTAGAAACATTACCATTCGTCTGTTTACATAATTCACCAAATTTTTGTGCAAATTGTGGTGGCATATTATCAACACAAAAATAATTTAAATCTTCAAGTTCTCTAATTACTTGAGTCTTCCCCGCTCCTGAAAGCCCTGTAACTATAATAATTTCCATCCTAATCCTCTCCAACAACCTTTACTTCCATCTCTAATATAACATTAAATTTATTGTATACCTTGTCTTTTACTATATTTATTAATTCTAAAACTTCACTAGTTGTGGCATTTTCATTTCTTGTGACAATAAATCCACAATGTTTCTCAGATACCATTACATTTTTGTGTATATAACCTCTAAGACCACAATCATCTATAAGCTTTCCTGCAAAATAACCTTCAGGACGTTTAAAAATGCTTCCTGCTGAAGGATACTCAATAGGTTGTTTCAATTTTCTTTTGTACATTAATTCCTTCATTTCATCGTAAATTTCTTCTTTTCTACCCCTTTTTAAAGATATATCACAACTTATAACTAAATACTTATTTTTCATTATTGTAGTTGTTCTATATCCGAACTCCATATTTCTCCTAGATATATAAAATACTTCTCCATTTAAATCAATAACCCTAACTCCAAGTACAATATTACTCATTTCTCCACCATATGCTCCCGCATTCATATTTACAGCGCCTCCAATAGTTCCAGGTATTCCACAGGCAAAAGCAAATCCAGATAGTGAGTTGTCTTTTGCAATCGTAGCTATATCTGATAAACTTGACCCAGATTGAGCTCTTATTATATTATTCTCGACAACTATTTTATTAAATTTAGTTAGATTTACCACAACTCCCCTAATACCCTTATCCTTAACTAAAATATTAGATCCACACCCTAAAATAAAGTAAGGAACTTTATTCTTTATAATACATTTTATAGATTCTATAAGTTCTTCTTCAGTTGATGGAAAAATCATAATATCGCAAATTCCACCTAATTTAAAAGTTGTATGTTTTTTCATCAACTCATCCATCCTTATTTTTTCAGAGGATAAAATAAATTTTAACCGTTCTAATAAAATCTTATAATCACTATACATACAAATTTTCCCCTTATAATTAAGTCTATCTACTCTTATTAAAAAACTCTAATATCGATTCACTTGCTGATTTATTCATGCTTGGTACCTTTAAAAGCTCATCTATTGATGCCTTTTTAATAGCATCAACACTATTAAAATACATCAAAAGTTCTCTCCTCCTTTTACTCCCAATATTAGGTATTTCATCTAGTATAGAACCCAAACTTCTCCTATCTCTTAAACTCCTATGATAAGTTATAGCATATCTATGAACTTCATCTTGCACTCTTGTAATAAATTTAATCAATGTACTTGAAATATTCAACTCTTGATTTTTATATACAAGTCCCCTAGTTCTATGCCTATCATCCTTAACCATTCCACAAACAGGTAAATTTATATTAAACTTTTCAAGAACCTCTTCTACCGAACTAATATGTCCACGTCCACCATCTACTAATATCAAATCTGGAAATATACAAAATTTCCCATAAGTATGCTCTAATTCACCTTCCTGTATACATTTAATTTCTTTCAAGGCATGCTCAAATCTCCTATTCAATATTTCTTTCATACTTTTATAATCATCAGAACCTTGTACATTTTTTATTTTAAACCTTCTATACTGAGTTTTATTAGGTATTCCATTATTAAATACAACCATGCTACCAACTGAATCAAATCCGCTTATATTGGAAATATCATAAGCTTCAATTCTATCTATCTTAAATTCTAAACCTAAAACATCTTTAAGTTCATCCAAATACTCACTCTTTCTCTCAACTGAACATAAATACTTATTATTCTTAAATTTATCGAGCATAATTCTTGCATTTTTCCTTACTAAATCAAATAACTCTTTTTTTTCACCACTCTTTGGAGATTTAAAATAAACTTTCCTTTTAGATTTTATATTAATCCATTTCTCTATATTATCTTTATCTAAAAACTCTGGTGAATATATATAATTGGGAATTTGAGTGGTGCCTCCATAATAACTCTTAATAAACTGTTCAATTATATGTTCATCATTATCACCCATAATATTTTCAAATATAAAATGCTCTCTTCCAACTACTCTTCCATTCCTTAGAAAAAATATCTGTACACACGCTTCATTATCATATCTAAAAATATTTATATAATCTTCAGAGTTCTCTCTCCCAGAAAAAATGCTTTGCTTCTCAAAAATTAGTTTTATACCCTCTATTTTATCTCTTATACTCATAGCCTGCTCATACTCCAAATTTTCAGAGTGTCTAAGCATTTGATTCTTCAATAAATTTAAAATAGAGTCTTTACTTTTACCACTTAATATATCAATAATTTCTTTTATCATTTCATTATATTCAATTTTTGATATAAGTCCATAACAAGGTGCTTTGCATCTCTTAGTTTGATAATAAATACATGGTCTACATGATATGACTCCATCTTTTATATGTATTTTACAATTTCTTATTAAAAAATAACTCTTAACAAGTGATATTATCTCATTAACAGAATTCATAGAAGTAAAAGGACCAAAATATAAATTTCCATCTTTTATATAATTCTTCGTAGAAAATATCCTTGGAAAATCCTCATTTGTTGTTATCTTTATAAATGGATATGTCTTATCATCTTTAAGCAAAATATTATACTTAGGCTGATACTTCTTTATCAAACTATCCTCTAATATCAATGCTTCTATCTCATTTTCGGTTACTATGTATTCAAACTCTAATATATTTTTTACAAGAGATCTAGTTTTTTCTGAATGATTCTGAGTTTTTCTAAAATATTGCGAAACTCTTTTTTTTAAATTCTTAGCCTTACCAATGTATATAACATTCGTATTGCTATCTTTCATTATATAAACCCCAGGAGATTCTGGCAAAATACTAATATTATACTTTATATCAAACACATAAACACCACCTAAAACTCACATATTACTCAATCAATTCAATCGCTTTTTTCATAACATTAGAAGAAATCTCAGATGCAATTCCTCTACCTTCTCCTCCACCTTCAACTACTACTGATATAGAAACTTTAGGATTATCATATGGGGCAAAACCTATAAATAAAGAATGAGGAACACCATCTTCATCTCCATTTTTATAATCTGCAGTTCCCGTTTTTCCAGCTGCCTTAATAGATGAAAATTCACTTATATGAGATAAATTATTCTCAACAACGCCCCTCATATATGAAGATATAATAGATGCAGTCTTACATTTTATAGGCTTAGATAATATAAACTTTGAACACTTGTTTATAATATCTCCATATGAATTTAATACTTCATCTACTATGTAAGGCCTCATCATAATACCATTATTTGCAATCGCACTCGATATTAAAGCAAGATTAATCGGAGTAACTAATATAGACCCCTGGCCAATTCCAGTTTGTGCAATAAGTCCAGTCTCATGATCATTTAATTCCGGAAAATAACTATTAGAAACATTTAACCCTTTCAAATCCAAATCCCTATTAAAATAGAATCTTTCAGCATACTTTTTAAGTTCACTATTTCCAAGTTCTAACGCTAAATTTCCAAATACAACATTACTAGATCTTATAAAGGCATCCTTCAAACTCATCTCTCCAAAGGCTATCCTGTTTTGATTATATAATTTATCTACTCCATTAAAATCAATAAAACCATCATCCTTAAATTTTCTATTAAGTGCACCATCAATATTTTCTATAGATGAAGCTGATGTTATAACCTTAAAGGTAGATCCTGGTGGATACTTACCGTTTATCGCTCTATTATACAAAGGAGCAGTCCCTTCCATTATCAAACTATCCCAAATCTCATTTAAATTATTTGGATCAAACGATGGTTTACTCACAAGAGCATAAATCTCCCCAGTTTTAGGATTCATAACAACAATAGCTCCCTTATTATTTCCTAAAGATTCATATGCGTAACTCTGAAGTTCACTATCTATAGTTAATTTAACATCACTACCATGTACATCCTCATAACCAAAAAAAGATTTGATACTGCTTATAAATCCTCTTGGTTCCCTCAAATACTCATCCATATCATTTTCAATTCCAGACATCCCATATTTAATATCTGCATAACCTATTGGATGTACTAAAGCCTCACCATAAGGATAAATCCTTTTTTGTCCATCTTCAGTTGTATACGCTACCACATTTCCATCTCTATCTAAAATTTTCCCTCTGATAAACTTAGATCTTTCTTGTGATATTCTTTTATTTAAACTATGATTCGAATAATATGTAGATCTAAATACCAAAAAATATATTAAAGAAGATATAATAACTAGGAATAAAAACGAAAACATAAATGATATTATTTTCAAGTTCTTATTCATAAAAAATCACCTTCTAATAATTTTTGCATAATACCAAACATAATAAACATGCTTATAATTGAGCTCCCTCCATAACTTATAAAAGGTAGTGTTATTCCAGTTAAAGGTATTAGATTCAACACTCCTCCCAAAATAATTGTAGTCTGAAGTGCAATTATTATATTAAACCCAACCATAAGAAGCTTACTCTCATCCTTAGCTTTCATTTTCATACTATTTTTCATAACCTTAATAAAAAATAAAAAATACAACAAAGTTATAAGTATACCTGTAAATATACCAAGCTCCTCTACAATAGAAACAAATATATAATCAGTATAATTGACAGGTATAAGCTCTAAATTACCTCGATATAATCCCCTTCCTAAAAAACCTCCAGATCCCATAGCAAAAAATCCTTGTAAAACCTGATATGTCGTAAAATTAGGATCACTTTCAGGATTTAGCCAAGCATGAATGCGAACCCTTACATGAGGAAAATTAATATACGCAAGTACTCCAAGTATTAAAGTAGCTATAATTATAATTAATAAAAACTTATATTTAGAGGTTCTTATATAATACATAAGCATGCTTAAAAAAATTATAATAATAGCTGTACCCAAATCCTTTTGAAGTATTAAAAATATCAAACTAAATAATATCAAAAATATAGCCATATATTTATCTATCTTATCCCTGTTATTTCTAAGTATAGATGAAAGATATAAAATTACAAAAATTTTACCAAATTCAGAAGGCTGAAATGTTATACCAAAAAAAGAAATCCAATTTTTAGATCCATTTATGTATTCCCCAAATAAAAAGGATAAACTCATGAGTACAAGAGATAAAAAAAAGTATATCCATTTAAATCTGACAAACTCATGTATATTTCTCCCGAAAAACATAATAAGCAAGTAGAATATATATCCAAACAAAAATAATATACACTGTTTAAAGGACATAGCTGGATTTATTCTATATATAATAGTGAGCCCAAGCAGAACAAATAAATTCACAATTAAGTTTAAAGAACTATCCACTTTAAATACTAAAAATTGCAATAAGGATACAATAGATATGATTAATATGTACGATATTGATATAAAGCATAGATAAAAATCTATGCTCCTTTTACCTACAAGTAAATTTAAAAATACTATAATAGATAAGATCAGGTTAAGTACAAAGTATAGTTTCTTTTCGTTTACGTTTTCTACCATCTTCACTCCCCATAATCCAAATTTTTATAAAAAATCCTAATATCAAAAATTCTCCAAATCAAAAATCATTAAATATATAATTTTTTATGAGCGTCAAAACTATATAAAAAATCAAAAACACTCCACATATAGATATACCTTTTGAAATTAATTCCCAAAAATTCATATATAAAATCCTATTCAATGTTCAAATATTTCCTTAAATATTTACCTGTATAAGACTTCTTTACTAAACAAATTTCTTCTGGTGTACCCTTAGCTATAATATCTCCACCTAAAGATCCACCTTCAGGACCTAAATCAATAATATGATCAGCATTCTTTATAACATCTAAATTATGTTCTATAACAATTACAGTATTCCCATTATTAACCAGCATATGTAAAATTTCTACAAGCTTACTTACATCATATACATGAAGACCTGTTGTTGGTTCATCTAATATATAAAGAGTTCTACCAGTACTCTTTTTAGATAACTCATTCGCAAGCTTAACTCTCTGTGCTTCTCCACCTGATAATGTAGTAGAACTTTGACCAAGTTTTATATAAGATAATCCCACATCATTCAATGTCTTTATCTTATTATATATTTTAGGTATAGATTCAAAAAATTCCATAGCCTCATGTACAGTCATGTTAAGAATATCAGATATATTCTTATCCTTGTATTTAACTTCTAGTGTTTCCTTATTGTATCTTGTACCCTTACACACCTCGCAATTCACATATACATCAGATAAAAACTGCATCTCTATTTTTATAACTCCATCACCTTGGCAAGCCTCACATCTTCCCCCTTTAACATTAAAACTAAACCTGCCCTGCTTATATCCTCGAACCTTTGAATCATTTGTTGTCGCAAACAATTCTCTTATATAATCAAATACTCCTATATATGTAGCTGGATTTGATCTAGGAGTTCTCCCAATAGGAGACTGATCTATATCAATTATTTTATCTATATTTTCTATACCTTTTATCTCTTTAAATATTCCAGGCTTATCTTTAGAATTATTTAATTCTTTATTTATCCCTTTATACAAAATCTGGTTTACAAAAGTACTTTTTCCAGATCCAGAAACCCCTGTGACTAAAGTTAATGTCCCAAGTGGTATATCTACTGAAATATTTTTTAAATTATTTTCGCTACAACCCAAAACTTCTATAAATTTACCATTACCGCTCCTCCTACACTCTGGAACTAAAATAACTTTTTCCCCTCTTAAATAAGCTCCTGTTATAGAATCCTTACAATCTAGAATTCCACAATAATCTCCTTGATAAACAACATCCCCTCCCTGATCTCCTGCAAACTTACCTATATCTACTATAAAGTCCGCCTCTCTTATAGTATCTTCATCATGCTCGACAACTACAACACTATTCCCAATGTCTCTTAAATTTTTAAGAGTCTCTATGAGCTTATCATTATCTCTTTGATGAAGACCAATACTTGGCTCATCTAAAACATATAAAACTCCAACTAAACTTGATCCTATTTGTGTTGCAAGTCTTATTCTCTGCGATTCACCACCTGAAAGAGTGGAGGCTGTTCTAGCCAAATTTAAATAAGATAATCCAACATTGTTTAAAAAAGATAGTCTACTCCTAATTTCATTAATTATAGGTTCTGATATAATTTTATTTTTCCCATGAAGCTCAATTCCATCTAAGAACTTTATAGAATCTTCTATACTCATACAAGTTAATTCATATATGTTAATTCCATTAAACCTAACAGCTAAAACTTCAGGTTTAAGCCTGGCACCATTACATTTCTCACAAACTTTATTTGACATATATCTTTCAATATCTTGTCTAACATTATTTGATGAACTATCCCTATATCTTCTCTTTAAAATATTTATAATTCCTTCAAATTTATAATTATATGTATTTCCTTCATCACCATACTTAACGCATACCTTCTCCTTCACTCCATTTAATATTATATCTTTTACCTCGTCATTCAAATTTTTAAACGGTTCATCTAAAGAAAAATTATACTTTTCACTCAAAGCCTTAAATATCTTAAAACTCCAACTACTCTCTTTTAAGGCATTTTCTCCAATACTATTTATACATCCTTCTAAAATAGAAAGTTCTTCATTTACAAGTAACTTCTTATCTATCTCAAACTTCCTACCAATACCATCACATTCATCACATTTACCAAAAGGAGCATTGAAAGAAAAACTTCTTGGCTCAAGCTCTGATATACTTATTTGACAATCAATACAAGAAAATTTCTCTGAAAAAAGTATCTCTCCTCTACCCACAACATCAACAATTACAAGTCCATCAGAAAATTTCAAACTACTCTCAACAGACTCAAAAACTCTTCCTCTTGATGAATTCTTAATTACAATTCTATCAACCAAAATCTCTATGGTATGTTTCTTGTTTTTATTTAAATCTATAGTTTCTTCTGATAAATCATAAACTTCTCCATCTATGCGAGCCCTTACAAATCCTTGCATTTTAATATTCTCTATAAGCTTTTCATGTCTACCTTTTTGATTTTTAACAATAGGAGAAAATATCTGAATCTTAGATCCTTCACCAATATCCATTATACTATCTACTATTTGATCTATAGTTTGTCTTTTTATCTCTTTGCCACATTTATAACAATGAGGAGTTCCAGCTCTTGAATATAAAAGCCTTAAATAATCATATATCTCAGTTACAGTACCAACTGTAGATCTTGGATTCCTTGAAGTTGTTTTTTGATCGATTGATATAGCTGGAGATAACCCAGTTATTGCATCAACTTCTGGTTTATCCATTTGACCTAAAAATTGCCTTGCATATGTAGACAACGATTCAACATATCTCCTCTGCCCTTCCGCATACAAAGTATCAAATGCTAAAGAAGTTTTACCAGATCCTGAAACTCCAGTAAATAGAACAAGTTTATTCCTTGGAAACTTAACATCACAATTTTTCAAATTATTAACTCTAGCACCCTTTATCTCAATATATTCCATTATTCCTCCTAAATAAATATAATCTTCTTAATTTCTTTTATCTCATCTCTCAATTCCATAGCACGCTCAAAATCAAGTTCTTTCGCACATTTCTTCATTTCTTTCTCAAGCATACCAATACGCTTCATACACTCATCAAAATCTTTTGGAATATTAATATTAACCTTCTTCTTACTAACTTCATCATTTGATATCTTCGTTGCTTGTATTACTTCTCTGATACCTTTTATAACAGTTTTAGGAGTTATTCCATACTTCTTATTGTGTTCCATTTGTATTGCTCTTCTTCTCTTTGTTTCATCAATTGCCATTTTCATGGACTTAGTTATAACATCACCATACAATATAACCTTACTCTCTGCATTTCTTGCAGCTCTTCCTATCGTTTGGATAAGACTTGTTTCAGATCTTAAAAATCCCTCTTTATCAGCATCAAGAATACACACAAGAGATACTTCAGGTATATCAAGTCCCTCTCTCAATAAATTTATACCAACTAAAACATCAAATTCCCCACTTCTTAAAGATTTTATTATCTCCATTCTATCTATAGTCTTTACATCAGAATGCATATATGTAGTTTTAATGTTTAAATCATTTAAATAATCAGTTAAATGCTCCGCCATCTTTTTTGTGAGAGTTGTAACTAAAACTCTAAATCCCTTTTCTATCGTTTTTATAACTTCCTCATATAAATCATCTATCTGATTTTCAATGGGTCTAACCTCAACCAAAGGATCTAAAAGTCCCGTTGGTCTTATAATTTGATTTACTATAAATTCTTGATGCTCTTTTTCATAATCTGATGGTGTTGCAGACACAAAAACTACTTGATTTATCTTTTCCTCAAATTCTTCAAATTTAAGAGGACGATTATCATAAGCACAAGGAAGTCTAAATCCATAATTAACAAGGGACTCCTTTCTCGATCTATCTCCCGCATACATTGCTCTAACTTGTGGTATAGTAACATGAGACTCATCTATAAACAACAAATAATCAGACGGAAAATAATCAAACAAAGTATAAGGTTTGCTCCCCTTCTCTCTTCCATCTAAAATTCTAGAATAATTCTCAATACCACTGCAATACCCGATTTCTCTCATCATCTCAATATCATAATTAACTCTCTCTTTAATCCTCTGGGCTTCCAAGAGTTTATCATTTTCTTTAAAATACCTAATTCTCTCTTCAAGTTCCAAATTTATCTCACTTATAGCTTCTTCAATCACTCCTTTAGATGTAGCAAAATGAGTAGCTGGATATATAGAAATATGAGCTAATTTAGAAAATACTTTTCCTGTCAAAACATCAAATTCACTTATTTTCTCTATCTCATCTCCAAAAAATTCAACCCTAATTCCAACACTGAAAGAAGATGCTGGGACAATATCAAGAACATCACCCTTAACCCTAAATGTCCCTCTAGCAAAATCTATCTCATTTCTCTCATACTGTATCTCAACAAGTTGCCTTACAATGTCATCCCTATCACGAATCATACCAACTCTTAGATTTACTACAAGCTTCTTATACTCTATAGGATTTCCTAAACCATATATGCAAGATACAGAAGCCACAACTATGGTATCTCTTCTTTCAACTAAAGAAGATGTTGCAGAGTGCCTTAATTTATCTATCTCCTGATTAATAGATGCATCCTTTTCTATTAATGTATCCGTTTGAGGAACATAGGCCTCTGGCTGATAATAATCATAATAAGACACAAAATACTCAACAGAATTATCTGGAAAAAACTCTCTAAACTCCGAACATAATTGTGCTGCTAATATTTTATTATGAGCCAATACTAAAGCTGGTCTCTGTAACCTCTCTATAACATTTGCCATAGTAAAAGTTTTTCCAGATCCAGTAACACCCAAAAGAGTTTGGTATTTATTACCACTATTAATAGAATTTACAAGTTCATCTATAGCTTTAGGCTGATCTCCCATGGGTTTTAACTTTGAATTTATCTTAAAATCTTTCATTTATATATCTCCTAAATAATCTTACAAATCTCTTTAATAACTCTCTTTTCTAATACAATCATAAATTCGTGAAGAACACAAATAATTATCAATGAAAATAAATTTCTTATGAACTCATATAATATCATAACAATCAAACCATATACAAAAACAAACAATCCTGATATAAATTTACTATATTTAAAATCATTTAAGTAACCTCTTCTAAAAAAAATAAAAAATACTATAGGAATATTCCCAAAATACAATGGTAAATAAAGCTTGTTATTATCACTATCAAAATTCAAGCAAATAAATACTCCCTCAAATATATGTAATATTCCAACCAATAAAACTATTGAACCAGCGCACACTTGAATACCCAATAACTTTAAAAACAAATAAGATATAATCCCACTAAATGATATGCATATATACTTATTTATTAAAAAATAATTTAATAAACTAAATAAACAAATTCCTATTAAAACTCTTTTATCTAAAAAATGGAAACCAGTCCTATTAGTCACATCCATAAATACGAGATTAAAAAAAAGTATTAACAAAATGTTTTTACATATTAAAATAAGGTGGCAATAAATTCCCACCTTATTTCTCCAATATATATTAATCAAATTTAAAACAAAAGATATTAAATAAACATATAAAACCATTAACTACTGATATTCTCCTTTAATATCTCTAGAGCCTTTATATATTGTGGATCTAGTTCCCTCATCTTCACATAATCACCATTAGACATTTGTTTATGTCTTAGAATTTCATCTTGAGAATATATAACCTCAACATTAGGATGTATTCCAACTTTATTTATATATTCCTCAGACGGTGTATAATATTTAGAAACTGTAACCTTAACACCACTACCATCTCCAAGTTCAAAAACTCTCTGTACTAATCCCTTACCAAATGTAGTTTCACCAACAAAAATAGCTCTATTATGATCTTTAAGAGCACCTATCAATACCTCTGATGCCGAAGCGCTTCCAGAATCGCCAAGTACAACAATTTCTTTATCCTCTGCTATTCCTTTTTTAGCATTAATAAGCTCTCTATTACCATATTTATCATCCATTGAAACTATAACTTTCCCTTCAGGTATAAACTGTGATGCTATATCAACACATTCATTTAAGAGTCCACCTGGATTACCCCTCAAATCTAAAATAATACCTCTATAATTAGAACTAATTAAAGCTTCATTAACACCTTTTGATGAATTTTCATCAAATGAATTTATTTTTATGTATAAAATATCTTCAGTAATTTTTTCATACTCCACAGGCATAACATCTATTTTTTCTCTATTAACATTAAATTGTATATGCTTTCCTTCTCTCTCTACAGTTAAATTCACACTACTGCCTTCTTCTCCTTTTATAAGAGATATCGCTCTATCAATACTATCTTCATAAACATTTTCATTTGAAACATTTATAATATAATCTCCAGCTCTAATACCAGATTTCTCTGCTGGAGAATTCTTAAACACTGATATTATAAATATCTTGCCCTCTTTAGGAGCAACCTGTATACCAATTCCAACGTAATTACCTTTACTCCTTAAGTTAAAATCATAAAATTCATTCTGATCCATATAAACAGTATATGGATCACCTAATGAATCAACCATACCTTTTATAGCACTATCCATCATGTCAGAAGCAACAGCACCACTATATGGATTATAAGTCCTACTTATAATATTTTTAACAAGCATAAGCTTCCTATAATCGGATATATCACCTGAAAGTGCTTTTAATCCTCCTGAAGACAAATAGGATCCAGAGGAAAAATTTAGACCAAATATATAAAACAAAACATTACTAATAAGAAACAACAGTGCGGTAAAAATCACAATTAAACACTTATTGTTAAATACTCCTACATTCTTTTTTGAATTTATCGATGTATCTTGTTTACCATTTGATATATCTTTGTCATTATCATTAATATCCATAAATTCCTCCAAACCAACTAACAACTAATTTTAGTTATTCCCCTATTTATTCCTAAATATTCAAATTATATATATAATAAACTAAACCTTCAAAAACTTTCTTAGTGAAAATATGCTTCCTGCAATACCAACCAATATACCAATTAAGAAAAAATGCATAACTAATTGTATCAAAATAACATTAGGTGAAATTAAATACGAAAATAAATTCCTATCATTTAAGAAACTATATACAGAAAAATAACCATAATATATAATCCCAAGAGAAATAATCGCTCCTATAACTCCTAAAATAATTCCCTCTATCACAAATGGCCATCTTATAAACCAATCTGTAGCACCAACAAATTTCATTATATATATTTCTTTTCTACGAGAATATATAGTAAGTTTAATTGTATTCATTATTAAAAATAAAGAAACCACTATCAAAATAAATGATAAAATAGCCCATGCAATTCTAATAAACGTGGATATCTTAGATACTTCCTTAACAAGAACCTTATCACTCCCGATATCATCAATACCATCAAATCCTTCAACTGCATTCTCTATACGTTCTGATACTTCTGGTGTTTTTATTTTAATAACATATGAACTTGGGAGAGGATTATTATTCTCATCATATCCCTCAATCATCCACGCATAGTCCTTAAGTTGATTTTTAAAATTAATTAACGCCTCTGTTTTACTTTCATAGTATACATCATCTATACCTTCAACACTACCTATAGCATCCCTTATCTGCTGCTGTTGCTCTACAGTTATATTATCCTTTAAATAAACCTTAAGCTGAAGACGAGATTCAACATCATTTACATTCGCAACAATAACATTCATTAGTATTAAAAATATACCATAAATTGTTAGAGTAACAACTATATTAACTATAGTTGCTATACTTATAGTCTTATTTCTAAATAGGCTCTTAATAGCATCAATAGTAAATCCTTTAAAACTTGAAACTTTCATTACTCGTATTTTCCTCTCTTCTCATCTCTTAAAACTACTCCTCTTTCAATTGCCACAACCCTTCTCTTCATTCTGTCCACAATATCCTTAGCATGCGTTGCCATAAGAACAGTAGTTCCACCTCTATTTATATCCTGAAGAAGCGCCATTATCTCAAGCGAAGTATCCGGATCCAAATTTCCTGTAGGCTCGTCCGCTATTAATATCGATGGATTGTTAACCATTGCTCTTGCAAGAGACACCCTTTGTTGTTCCCCACCAGATAATTCGTGAGGAAAAACCTTATATTTATCTGAAAGACCAACTAAACTCAAAACAACAGGAACCCTTTTTCTAATCTCTTTTTCATCAGATTCAACCACTCTCATAGCAAAAGCAACATTTTCATAAACATTTAAATTAGATATTAATTTAAAATCCTGAAAAACCATTCCTATACTTCTCCTATAATGAGGAATATCCCTTCTTTTTATCAAACTTACATCTTTATTATTTATTATAACCTTCCCACTTGTAGGTTTTATTTCCCTTAGGATCATTTTTATAAAAGTAGACTTACCAGCCCCACTTGACCCAACTAAAAAAACAAATTCACCTTGTTCTATAGATACACTAACATCTATCAAAGCTTTTACGTTTTTTTCATATATCTTAGATACCTTTATAAAATCAATCATAACAAATTCTCCTATGTTTATGCTATATACTTAATTATAACATAAATTTTAACACTATATTTCCTAGTTTATATATTAAGATGTTAAAAAATTTAAGAGGACAGCATTTTTACTGTCCTCTATTAAAATAAATCATTTATAGAATATATCAAATCTCCTAAGAATGAAAAATTATTTCTATAAATACCTATCTCAACTAATAATAAATCCATTAAACTATTTAAAGATTTATCAGACTTATTAAAGTTTAATGAATAATCATCATTTATCCATTTAACATCAAATCTATAATCATCATAAAATCCTTTTAACTCATTACTTGATATCTCATCAAAAAATCTTTTCCATCTATTATAATAAAGAGTTCCTACGATATCATAAAAATCAGTATTTGCATAGTCTCTAAGCCCACCATCTTCAGAAACTAATTTATCATACCATGTAGTTAATATCATTTTCTTATTATATTTTAAGGTATCTTTAAAATAATCATCATAATCTAAAGCATCCAACTTATTAATTATTTTTTGGAGACTTTTTTTATCATTATACGATAATATATTTGCTTGTAATAAAATAAGATTTAAAAATTTCTTGGATATCAATTGCAAATACTTAATATTACCATTATTATAATATTCTTGTATAATCTGATAATACTCGCTTGCCAAATTAATTATAACTTCACTTGCTATATCAATCAAATCAATTATATATCCTTCATTATCTTTGAATTCATCATACTTAGAAATATAAATTTCAATAACTCTCTCTAACTTCCTGGAATCATAATTTTTATGAATAGTTCCCCACTTAGACGCACTATTAATTTCTAGAGAAGGCCTAGCATTTATGACTGACTCTGAAGCTCCTTCATGATAAATATCAGTTACCGGATTATAAACTGTATCTAACAAAATATTAAACGCTACCAATAAATCTCTATCACTTTTCCCATATCTATTCTTTAAATATCTTTTTACAAATTCATCCATATTAACTTCATCTGAAAATATTAATTCAGTTGAAAGTTCATCGATAAAATTATTAAATCCAACACCTTCAGAGGTATTTGCTATTCCACTTAAATAATCTGAATTATACTTTGCATCATAAAACTGCCTTAATAAATGATTTGAATGACCATACAAGCCATTTCTTCCTCCAAAATTATTTAATATACCAAATATCCAATTTGAATTATCAAACTCCTTATTATCCCATGACATATAATTAAACTTAGATATTCCCTTCCATCTAGTATTTAACTGAGAGTGTAAATCCAATATCAATATATTATCTTTATTAAGATTCTCTATACTCTCTGATGAAGGATTATGAGCCCAAGACTGTATGATCCATACAGAATCTTCTCCAGTATTATTTTTAAGCAAGCTTAAAACTCTATTTGATAACTCTCCTGCATCATATCCATATAAATTAGCCCCTTCATGAAACAAATCGCCTGCGAAATATTTAGATTTACCAAGTAATTCTCTCTGTTTCTCGTAATATACACTACTAATAAATTCTACGTTATTATTATTAAAATCCAACCTATCTGGTCCCTTTATTTTACTCCAATATCCTCCATTTATAACATTAACCCCACTATTTTCTTTGTAAGGGAAATATCCTATAAACATCTGATGTATAGGTTCTATTCCAACTTCAAGCATCCTTTTTTGAATATCTATAGAAAGTTTAGCTCTATCCTCAAACCACTTAGGTGTTAATTCACCTCCAACAGCACTTATATTTCCCATAAATTGCCACGGCAAATATATTGGAGAAGTTAAATAATTCACTATTTCAAAGAAACTAAACCCAAATTCTTTTAAAAATCTTCTAACAACCTCTTCATGACCAACTAAATTTAATGCCATATTGAAACCATTTAAAGCCATCCAGTCAATTTCTCTTTCCCACTCATCAAACGTCCAATAAGCCATAGTATATCCATAAGCTACGTAATTATAATTATATCTGTACTTCATATCTATACTTTTTTCTATTACACCCTCTATTTGAGGTAAAGGTAATGTAACCTTTATCTTAGAATTACCAAACCTTTCAAATGTTTGTTCCAAGTAATGCTCAAAATAGTAATTAAGAGCAACACTTATAGAATTAATATTATTACCTTTAAGTATCACTTTATCATTTTCTGTATATATAACAAAATAATCCTTACCTTTATCATCAGGCAAGAGAGATAAATCAAAAAAATTTACATACTCTTTTCCTAATGTCCTAGATATTAAACCATTAATCGCATCTTTATAATATACATCTTCCATTTGAAACTTATATTCATTTATAACCGGCTCATCTTTCTCTATCTCTACATTACTAATCCTATTTCCATCTTTGTTAAAAAAATTAATATCCTTTATATGTACATAATCTTCACTATTACTACTTAAAACTCTCAATCTTACATAAATATCCTTTATATCAACATAAGCTACCTCAGTATTTGAGTCTATAATTTCCCTATCAAGTGCAACTTCGTTATACGTATATCCATCGTTACTGGAATATATTTTATATTTATAATCAAACTCAGTATCATCAAAAACCAATTCTATACCACTTACTCCACTATGATTTTCTAATTTAAATTCTAAATAATTAGTAAAATCAGGTAATGTAAAATATGTATCGATATTATCATCCAACAAATTATTTATGTCTTGCTTAAATTCATGTATATAATCAGTATTAACAAAATTTATTGCTTGAGATACAGTATATTCAAAACAAAAGATAAACAACATCATCAAAAATATACACGAGATCCTCTTAACAATTTTCATAAAATATATCTCCAAAAAACATTAATGGCATTTTTAAAATGCCATTAATATACTTTTCTATATATAATAATATTTTTATATTTTTCATTCTAATCCTAAACTTATAAATAATGCTTTATCCACCTTCTTCATATCACTTTTAGTCATATGACCTATTTTTTCCTTAAGTCTTTTTTTATCTAAAGTCCTTACCTGTTCTAGCAAAACTACAGAATCTTTATTTAATCCATATTCTTCAGACGAAATTTCAACATGAGTAGGTAACTTAGCTTTATTGATCTGGGAAGTTATTGCTCCAACTATAACAGTAGGACTATACTTATTTCCTATATCATTTTGAATTATTATAACAGGTCGTATCCCTCCCTGCTCAGATCCTATAACAGGACTCAAGTCAGCATAAAATATGTCTCCTCTTTTTACTACCATTGTAGTCATCTAAACTATCACTCTCCGAAAGCCTTATCTCATATTTAACTAATTCTTCAAAAGCTGATAAAAATCCATATTCAGATAATTCTATATTTATATCTCCCATACATTCATATCCTTTTCTTATAGTTCTCCAATTCCTATTTCTAATAAATATTAATATGCTATTCTTCAAATTTATGCTACATTTTTGTTCTAATTTAACATTTCTTACACGTGGCTTAGAGAATGGTCTTTTATATATACTCACCTAGAAGTACCCCCATAATTATAAATTACAATTATAGCTCATTTCTATCTAATTACGTACTTCTTTAATTATATACTATCTTCTAATTTTTTACAACTTTATAGAACTTTAGTTAATAAAAGTTCTAATAATACCCTTCTCTAATATATTTTATCTTATTATCCTCCAAATAAACTCTAGGAACCTTCCTACGTATACCACATAATACCTCATAGCAAATAGTATTACCATACCTAGCTATTTCATGTGCATCTATATTCTTTTCTCCACTACTACCTATCAATATAACGTCATCAAACAATTTAATATTAATAATATTTGTAATATCAATCATACAATGATCCATACATATACTACCAACAATATTAGCAAACTCATTATTAACTATTACTCTTCCCTTATTAGACAAATATCTAGGATATCCAT
The DNA here is from genome assembly GCF_000709435.1 of Candidatus Arthromitus sp. SFB-mouse-NL. Classification (NCBI taxonomy): domain Bacteria; kingdom Bacillati; phylum Bacillota; class Clostridia; order Eubacteriales; family Clostridiaceae; genus Candidatus Neoarthromitus; species Candidatus Arthromitus sp. SFB-mouse-NL. The sequence goes on along the minus strand of NZ_CP008713.1, from coordinate 80,011 downwards.
GACCATACCCAATGTTTAAAGTAGCAATATAACTTTCTTTATCAACTCTATATGTCTTACCATATCCTATATATTCACCTTTATTAGCCTTCTTTATATGTACAACTTTAGCCTTTAGACTCATAACAGGTTTAAGTTCTTCATAATTTTTACCCATACTATATCCATATAGCGAAAGTCCTGGTCTTATATATTCAATATCATCAAATCTATAATTTAGACTTCCCTCACTATTGCATATATGTTTATATTTAATATCTAGTTTTAATTTTGATAAATTATTACAAAACAATTTAAATAATTTATATTGATTAACTGTGTAATTCTTATCCTCTCCCCCCGCATCCGAAAAATGAGAGTATACACCTTGAATATCAATTAAGGGATTACTACATATATTATTTACAATTTTAAAATTTTCATCGCTTGCAATTAATCCCACTCTTCCCATTCCAGTATCAACCTTTATATGTACCTTCAATCTCTTATTTATTCTAGACAATTTTTCTAAAATTATATTAGCATATTCAAAACTTGATACTGTTTGTGTAAGATCATTTTTTATTAAATCATCTATATTTTCAGCAGGCGTAATTCCAAATACTAAGATAGGAACCCTAACCCCAAATTTCCTTAATAAAATACCTTCATTTATGTCTCCAACAGATAATATTTGAATTCCATTATCTATAAATTTATTTGCAACTTCAATAATTCCATGAGCATAAGCATCATCCTTAATAACAGGTATAATCTTATTATTACCATTAATATTTTGGATGAATTTTAAATTTTTAACTAAATTATCTAAATTTACTTCCGCATAAACATTATAATTAATTCTCATAATTCCTCCTAAATCTCAATAGCTAATATTCAAATAACTGTAAGTCAATTTCCTCTAAAACCTCAAACGTTAGATATTCTATTAAAATTCTAATATTCCCTTTAATATCAAATATTTCAAGCCTAATAGGAGAAAGCTTCTCTCCATCCAAATATAAAGTTGCAGAATTTATATTAAGATTGTTAATAGGAAGATTTACCTTAGCTCCATAAATATCAATTTTTTTGTTTCCATCATCATAAAATTCTTTAAAATACTCAACTTGATCCATTGAATAAATTAGTTTTATATATTCATTTAAAAAACTATATTTATATACTTCATCAAAATTTTCTTCTAAAAAATACTTCTTCTTATTTTTTAAATCCTCTACAAATATTTTATCATCTGCATATATGTATATGCGTTCCTCTTCCAAATCTAGTCTATAACTTCCATTATAACAACTATACTGCCTCAAAAATATACTCTCTTCATTTCTCTCATTTTTAAATGTAATCCTTACATCAGATGTATAATTTTTAATTCCCTTAACATAATCAAAAGCTTGCTCAGAATTTTCTATTTTTATAGGTTTACAAGAAACTAAAATAAATAGAAATAATATAGAAAATATAATATTCCTTTTCAAAATAAGTACATCCCTTCTAAAAAATTTATAGATAATACTTATTCAATCCATTTTTTTTTATTACTTATTAATATTCTTTATACTAAATTTCTAAAATAATAAATGATATAACATAATCTCTCTCATTAGATATAGTCACATTAATATTTATATTTATAAACTCCTTCAAGCTATTTAGCAATCTTAAATAAGGCCTTCCATCTTTATCCCTTAACACCTCTATATCTTTAAAACTAAACTTTTTAAATTTATGTGATATAGATTTAAAAAAGGCTTCTTTAACACAAAGGTTAGAAGCTATTTTCTTTACATAATTTTTTTTATTTTTCTGATTATTAAACATACATATTTCATTACCAGTAAAATACTTATCTAAAAATTTATTATATCTTAAAAGCGACTCCACTCTACGTATACTTAAGATATCACACCCACTACCTACTATCAAAACTCTACCTCAAACAAATATCTACACTTTCTCTTTAAACCTTATTTTAGAATTAATCCTAAAAGACGCACTTATATTATCTTCTAGAATATCAATTAAATGGAATGGGGATACTAGCTGTTTGTGAAAAGTTCTACAAATTTCTCTAACAAATTCTAAATTACAACTTATAATTTCAACTTTTTCACTATCAGTTATCTGTTGTCCATCCTTTTTTATCAAAATCTTATCTATTTGTATACCATATACCAATCTAGAATCCATATTACCTTCAATATCTATTGTAACTTCCGTTTCAATCACTTTATAATAATACTCAATTATCTCACTTAAACTATATTCTCTTCCCTTCAAAACTTCAATTACTTTCATAAATAATACCTTCCTAACAAATAATATAACATAACAAAATTCTATCACAATATTTTTTGGGAATTTGTCATTATTCCAAAATTTTTTATATAAAAATAATATTTTTAAACGACAATTATCGCAATTATATATTTTTTTTTGTTTTTATCCCCTAATTAGAAAATAATATTTTGACTAAAATATTATTTAAAATTTATAATATTATACATAAACTTAATTATATAAATTTATTTTAAAATAAAAAGAAGGGATTTAAATATGAGAAGCTATAAAATCCAAGATGATTTACTATGGGTAGGTGCCCTCGACCCAGAACTCAGAGTGTTTGATATAATAATGAACACGCCTTACGGTACAACGTATAATTCATATGTGGTTACAGGTACTGAAAAAACTGCTATTTTTGAGACTGTCAAAGCTCAATTTTTCGATCAATATATTGAAAGACTAAAAGAAACTAATATACATCTTGAAAAAATTGACTATTTAATAGTTAGCCATACTGAACCAGATCATGCAGGATCTGTTGAAAAAATGATAGATCTTTGTCCAAATATAACTATCGTAGCATCACCAACTGCCATAAAATATCTAAAAAAAGTTGCTAATAAAGATTTTAAATATCTAGAAGCAACCCAAGATTCAGTAATATCTCTAGGTGATAAAACTCTTAAATTTATATCTGCTCCATTTTTACATTGGCCAGATACTATATACACATATATTGAAGAATTAAATACTCTAATAACTTGTGATTCATTTGGAGCTCATTATTGTACAGAAAATATTTTTGATGACTCCGTTGAAAATTATGAAGATTATATGGATGCACTAAAATACTATTATGACTGCATATTCGGACCATTCAAATCATTTATGCTTAAAGCTCTAGATAAGATTAAAAAATTAGAAATAGATTATATTTGTCCGGGTCATGGTCCTATTTTAAGGAGAGATATACAAAAAATAATATCCTTATACAAAGCGTGGAGTACTCCTCAACCTAAAAATGAAAAGCCAAAAGTTGTTATATGTTACGTATCTGCGTATGGTTATACAGCAACTCTTGCCGAAACAATTTCAAAATCTATATGTGAAAATGATGACGTAGATGTAAAATTGTATGATGTTATAAGTCATGATAAAAACAAATTATTAGATGAAATAAATTCAGCGGATGGTTTATTGTTTGGTACACCAACAATAAATTCAGATATGCTAGAACCTATTCGTGATTTATTAACACATTTAAATCCAATAATCCACGGTGGAAAAGTCGCTGCAGCCTTTGGTTCTTATGGATGGAGTGGAGAGGGTGTTCCTAATACTGAATCTAGGCTTAAAGAATTAAAAATGAAACTTCTAACCCCATCCCTTAAAATAAATTTCAAACCGTGTGAAGAAGATTTAAAGGATGCTTATAATTTTGGACGTGCGTTTAAAGAAAAATTATTTATATCTATTAATAAAAAATAAATATTAAAATAAATAATTATAAAAATTATTTATCCAAACAAAAAGGACCACCTTAACATAAAAGTGGTTCCTTTTTATATATTCAAAGATAAAAGTGATTTAATGCCTCTATATTTAAATATTTTATTGAACTTTTGTTTCAACCTTAAATTGATTTCTCACAAATTTAAAATCCTCAGCAACAACATCACTTATATATTTTTTATTACCGTCTTTATCTACATAAGATCCCATTCTAAGTCTTCCACCTACACTTATAAGATCTCCCTTATGCAGGTGTTTAAGAATAATCTCTCCTTTTTTACCCCAAAAAGAAACTGGTATAAAATCAGCTTTTCTCTCACCATCTGGTTCCTTATAATCTCTATTCACAGCTATAATTATCTTTATTAAAGCTTTTTGAGAATCTTCAATAATTCGTTGCTCAGGATCTTTAACGAGTCGCCCAACTAACAATATCTTATTCAATTTAAATGTTCCTCCTAATTACAAATAAATCCTTTTATATAAATTATTTCTAATTTCAGTAAGTTTATACAATTTTCAATATATTTTTAAGTATATAATTAATAATTTATATATGAGTATTTATTAACCTTATACCCATATTTTTCATGAAATATAGTGAAAACTTCGCTAATTCATCTCTCGGATGATTAATATCATCATATGTTTCTACCAAATTAACAGGAACTATTATATCAAGATTTTTATTTATGTGATTTAAATACGCCTTAAACGTTAAACAAAATTGTAATATACATATATCCGTGCAACACCCTGTAACTATAAAATTAAAATTATTCTCTATATAATCATTAAATACATTTGAAAAATTATATGAAAAAAATCCATTAGTTGAATTTTTATAAAGTATATAATCAAAATCTAGGTCTATTAATTCATCACAAAGTTCGCTTTCTTTTGTACCATCTATACAATGAGCTGGATAAAGATTAAACTCACAATCACTATTTCCATGATTATCATTTATGGCAATAATATTAGAAAATCTATTACTATAACCTCTTATATCTAATGCTATATTCGATATATATCTACTCTTTAAATTACCAATATCTGTAAATCCTTTAAGCATATCAATTATTATTAAAAGACTTTTATTATAATCAACTATTAAATCATTATCTAGCTCTATATCAATCATAAACTTACCTCTCTTTTAAATACCTTGTTAAATCTCTATTTATACTATTATCTCTTAATGCATAATCAATTGTTGCTTCCAAATATCCTAACTTATTTCCTATATCATACCTAATTCCTTCAAAATTATAAGCATATACCTTTTCATTTGTAAGCAATTTTAATATGGAATCAGTCAATTGTATTTCTCCACCTTTACCTACCAAACCTTCCTCTAAAAACTCAAATATACTGGGACTTATTATATATCTACCAAGAATAGCTATGTTACTTGGAGCATGATCTACATGAGGTTTTTCAATTAAATTTTTAACCTCATATAAATCCTTATAAACTTCTACACCATCAATAATACCATACTTATCTACATCTTTAAAATCAACCTTTTGAACTCCTATCACACTTCCCCCATAATCATCATGTATATCTATCAATTGTTTCAAACAAGGTTTATTATCATTGTAAATTAAATCATCTCCAAGTAATACACAAAATGGATCTGAACCCACAAAAGCTTTAGCATGATATATTGCATGACCTAATCCCTTCTGCTCCTTTTGTCTAACAAAACTTATATTAGCCATATTAGATATATCTTTAATTATATTTAACATTTCATAATTTCCAGATAACTCTAAAACATTCTCCAATTCTTTAAAATTATCAAAATAATCTTCAATACATTTTTTATGTTTACTCGTAACGAATAATATATCTGTAATACCTGAATTAACCGCCTCTTCTACAATATAATGTATAGTCGGTTTATCTAAAATAGGTATCATTTCCTTAGGTACAGATTTAGTTATAGGTAAAAATCTAGTACCAAAACCTGCTATTGGAATTACCGCTTTTTTTATTAGTGACACATCAACATCCCCCTTTATTAAATCTCATATTCTAAATAACCCTTAATTCTCGATCTCATTCGTTCCTTATATAGAATAAATCCTTCGTTATTAAATTTTGCTATATTGATAACCATCCCAAAAATGGGTTTTATGACAGAATCAATAATTAGATAATCAAAAATCAAATTATTACCTCTTCGAAGTTTAACATGTTTCTTCAATGTTGCACCATATCCAAGTCCATATGAGTAAATTTTATTAATAGAATCCTTTTTATTTGGATGGTATATTATAAAATTATTTAAAAACATACCTTTATATCCTCTGTATAACAACTCTAAAACCATATCACTTTCTTCTCCTGATCCATATCTTCTTCCAACCCCAAGATTCTCGTCAAAAAATACATCATTTATATTTTTAACTCTTATAAATATAGACGGACTTATAACTGTTCTAAAAATATTCTTGCTAGTTATTTCAACATCTCTATTATACCATCTTAAATTAGCATCATCACCAGTTTCTTTATCCCTTAATCTAAAAGTTAAGAAATCTACATTTTTATTCTCTATAAAAAACTTATTTACAAAATCAAGTATACCCAAACTATATATACAATCATCATCTGGAAATGCAATAATATCCCCTTTAGCATATTTAATACCTACATTCCTTGCTAAAGATAATCCTTTCTCTTTTATTCTTATATGATTTATGTAAAATTTTTTCTTATAGGGTAATATTATATCCCCTAAAATATTCTCCTCATTTTGATCAACTATAATAAGTTCAAAATCAGTATAATTTTGTAAATCTATTGAATCTAAAAATATTCTTATTTCATCAAATCTACCCAATGTAGCCATTATTAAAGAAAATCTCATAATATACCACTCCTTAAAATAAAAAGGGCTAATTATTATTTAATAACTAACCCATTAAAATTACATATAGTCTTGCGCAAATCTTATATCTTGAGCATGTTTTTTAGATGAAACCACTATATAATCATCTGTTTCTACAATTATTAAATCATTAACATTATTTAACAAAATCTTCTTTTTTGTCAATATAGTATTATTATTAGATTTCATTAAAACTCCTGCAGAGTTTAAAACATTTCCATCTACATCTTTCTTACTATACCGATCAATACTAGACCAACTTCCAACATCATCCCAACCAAAATTACCCTCAATAACAAAAATATTATTATATTTTTCCATGACACTATAATCAATTGAAACGTTATCTGTTAAACTATAATTATCATTTACAAATGCATTACATTCATCTTGGTTAAGATAAAGAATTGGACTTAAAACCTTATATGTATTATTTAAAAATTTATCTATTAGATCCAAAATTAAATTTACATTCCAAATAAAAATACCACTATTCCAATAATAATTTCCTGCATCCAAATATTTTAAAGCAGTATCATAATCCGGTTTTTCCACAAACGAATTAACTTTATTTATCTTAGAAAAACTATTAAAATCAGAATTTATGTAACCATATCCAGTTTCTGGTCTATCAGGCCTAATACCAAAAGTAATAATGCTTCTATCATTATTATATAAAAACTCATTAGCATCTAATATAGCATCTATAAAAACCTCCTCATCATTTATTAAATGATCTGAAGGTAATACTATAACATTACAATTATTAAACTTCTTTTTTACATATAAATTAGATAAACAAACACACGCTGATGTATTGCGAGATTCAGGTTCAACTATTATATTTTGAGGTAAAATACCATCTAATTGTTCTAAAACTAAATCTTTATATTTTAAACTAGTAGAAATAAATATTCTTTCTTTAGGCACAACTCTACTTATTCTATCATATGTCATTTTTATCATAGTCTTATCGCCTAAAAGGTTTAGAAATTGCTTGGGTTTTTCCTCCGTAGATAGTGGCCAAAATCGGGTTCCCTTACCACCAGCCATTATAATAGCACATAACATATATTTTAACATCTCCCCTATTAACTTGCTGTTTTATCACCAAACAGCACCCTAAAAGTCTTAATTATAAGAACTATATCCAATATCAAATTCCGTTCTTCAACGTACTTAATATCCAATTTCATCCATTCAATAAAACCAATAGAATTTCTTCCCATAACTTGCCAAAAACACGTTAATCCTGGTCTAACAACCAATTTGTCAAGCATCCATTTATCAAATTGCTTAACCTCTCTCGGTAGATTAGGTCTTGGCCCAACTAATGACATATCTCCCTTTAACACATTTATAAGTTGTGGTAATTCATCTAAACTAGTTTTCCTTATAAATCTCCCTATCCTAGTAACCCGCGGATCATGTTTTATTTTAAACATTGGTCCAGACATTTCATTTTTACTTTTTAGCTCTCTTAATATATCCTCTGCATTCTCAACCATAGATCTAAATTTATACATTTTAAAAATTTTACCATTTTTCCCAACTCTAGGTTGAGAAAATATAACTGGACCTTTAGAATCCGCTTTAACTAATAATGCTACAATTAATAAAATTGGAGATAAAATTATTAAAGATATCAGTGATACAATTATGTCTAAAGTCCTTTTTAATATTTCATAAATAATTGACTTTTTATATTTTTTATAAATTTGTATAAAATGAGTATCCATATTAACATCTAATAAATATATATTTTCCAATACAATCCCCCATTTAATACCTTATATATTAACGAAATAATTTTAACATATAATATTTTTATAGTCTATCAAAGCAAATTAAACTTTAAGTCTTAATTTCCTATTTATAATAAAAATTTGCATAAATATAACAAATGAAACCTGTATAAACTGTGAAATTATAATACCATTTATATTAAATATATTAGCTAATACCGGTATACATAATAAATATACAAGATTAGCGATTAACACAATATACATATTGTATTTTATACATCCCAAAGATAAAACCAAAGGATAAACTCCAACAAATGAAAATTTAAATATAATAAACGCCAAATAAAACATTATATTTCCTATAAATTTCTCACCATCTAATATCAAAATATTTATCCAAATTTTATAGGATACTCCCAAAAAAATAAAACATAATACTCCAAATAATACTATATAAAAAAATAACTTTTTAACTAAATTTAAGGAACCATATATATCACCTTCAGATATTTTAGTGCTTATTTCAGGATATATTATATTTACCAATGGAGACGCAATTTTCGCAATAATCCCTCCTATTTTCTCAATAACCTTATAAACACTTATAAATTCTATACCTATAAATCTATTAATTAAAAACGGGGTTAAATGACTCATTGGTACATCTAACGTCGTCATAAAATTACAATAAAAATTAAATTTCAAGAATTCATTATCCCATTTAATTCCAATTTTAAATATATTTTTAATATTTTTAATATTAAGTATATATTTTGTAACAACAAATATAAAAACCATACTAACTATACTAAATATCAATTCAACCCATATAAAATATAACATACTTGATTTTATAAAGAATGATAATACATAAAAAATAAACTTAAATAAATTAACAACTACATTTATATATGAAGAATACTTAAATTTATCAAAAACCCTAATTATACCTATACTAGTTCCTGTTAAATTAAAGAGTATAGAAAATGAATATATATTGATTAATTTTATTAAACCCTTATCTAAATTAAATATATAAAACATTATTACTATAAACAAGTTACAAAATATAAATGAAATTATAGATGTTATAATGTCCAATACAAACCCTTGTTGAATATATTGTCTAATTTTATGTATATTATTTGATATTATATATTGTGGCAAAAACTTAATTATTGAATTAAATGATTGAAAATTAAATATGGCATCAAATACTAATACATATGATATAGCTAAATTTACATTAGAACTACCATTTAATCCTAAAACTCTAATCATTATGCTTAAATTAAGTAATGTCAATATAGATGAAAATCCATCTCCTAAAAAAACAATAACAAAATTTTTGATAATTTTATTATTAAACAACTTTTTAAAATCAACACTCATTTAAAATATTCCTTGCTTAAAAATTTATAATATCAAATATTTTCTTAACTACATTTACCCTACTAAATTCATAATCCTTCCTATTTATCCTAAAAATGTATTCATCTTTCAATTCTGGATTATTAATCACTTTTAATATACCTTGTTTTATTCCGTCCTTTGAATTATCAACTATTAATCCATATTCTCCATTTTTTAAAACCTCCCGAGCCCCAGCAGTATCTGTTGCTATACACATTTTTCCTAAATAAATCGATTCAGCTAAAACCAAAGAGAATGATTCAGAATAAGATGGCATTATTATATAATCACTAGATAATATATAGTCATAAACATTATATTTAAATGATATAAACTTTACATTACTACTTAAATTATTTTGAGAAACATATCTTTCCAAATCTTCTTTTAATGAACCATCTCCAAGAATAAAAAGAGTTATATCTTTGTATCCCATACTTAATATTTCCTCAAAAGATTTAATAAGTCTATCAACTGACTTTTCTATTTCAACTCTTCCCACATATGTTATTTTTGTTGTTTTATATTTATTAAATACATCATTAAATTTAATTTTTGTATAATTTTCTAAATTTTTATCTAATAAATTGTAAACTGTTTTTACGTTATCCGTAAATCCAAATTTATCTGAAAAAGATCTGGCACAAAGTTTAGAAACACAAACTATATCGTGAAATTTACTATAAAATTTCTTCTCTTCACCATAAGAAAACATCTTATTTGTCCAATGATAACTACCAAAATCAGCATGGACCCACGCTATTTTTTTACTATCAGATGATGATCCACTTATAAGCTTGGTTGGAAATCCTTCTAAGAATGAAATTTCAATGTCAAAATTTCCTCTAACAAACATTTTATACAAAACCTTAGAACCAAAAAAACTTAAAACTTTATTGGAAATTTTTTTGCCAAATAAAGTTCTAAATCCATATATGACTTTGATTTTACTTGGAATTTTATCTAAATAAATTCCTTCTTTTCTTAAAACTAAAAGAGTTACATTATAACCTTCATCAGCAAATAAATTCAATAAATTTATAAGAACCCTTTCAGCACCACCACCTTGCAAATTATAAATACAAATTAAAATCTTCTTCAGATTTGACACCCCTATACTAATTTAAAATCTTTTTTGTATTGTTAAACTTTAATATTTCCAAATTTTTATTAGTCAATATAGCATTTATCTCTCCACCCAATAGTATTATCATCGATGTTAAAAAAAGCCATATCATTAACACAATAACTGTTCCAATACTACCATAAAGCGTCGAAAAATTAGATAAATTGTTTACATAATACGTAAATCCCATAGATATAAGTATCCACCCTATTGTTGTAAATACAGCTCCGGGTAATACCCATCTAAGTTTCTTATCTCTAACAACCGGAACATAATAATATATCACAGCAAAAACTGTAACCATCAATGTTATTATAAATGTATACCTAATTAAATACCATGATTTCAATACTATATTCACATCCACATAGTCTACAAAAAATTTGACAAACAAATCCCCAATTATACCACCAAACACAACAAGTATTAACATTAATACGATTAACAAAACAAGTCCTATAGTATACAAAATAGAAAGTATTATCTTTACGATATAGTTTCTTGTATCAACCACATCATAGGCTTTATTAAGCCCTCTCATAACTGCTCTAAAACCTGCTGAACTAGACCATATACTCAAAAATAAGCTCAAAGACAATAATGACCCCTCTCTAGAGTCAATTACAAACTTTACAATATTATGAACTAAAAGATAAATTTCATCAGGTAGAAGTGTTTGCAAAAATATCAAAACTTGTTGACTATCTAATCTTAAAAAACCTATTACTGTCATTAAAAAAATTAAAAATGGAAAAAAAGCTAATACAAAACTATATGACAATTGTGCAGAAAGAGCTATCAATTCATCATCATCCATCTTTTTTATCAAAATACATATAAAAAATATGATCTTTTTAAATAATTTTTTCAAGATTTCACCCACTTCTATAAATGTATAACAAATATTTATTATATCACAATAGATAAAATTTTAATTTTTATATAACTATTAATAATAATATTTATTTATATTATAAAATTTATTGAACATAATATTTCTCATATAAATAATTATGGGGTGTTAATATGTACAGCTTAAAATATAAAATATTATTAATTTTCATAGTTTTACTAGGTTTTATAGGCTACTTTAACTATTTTTATGAAGATACCTTCCTAAAAAAAGAAAATGTTATTTCATTACAAAATGATATTCTAGGAATAGAAGAAAGTATTATAAATAAATTTAGTGATAAAAAAATTACTAATATAGCCCTATTTGGACTAGATTTTAGATATGAACATGAACCTAAAAGATCCGACTCCATAACGATAATAACAATAGATGAACAAAACAAAAAAATAAAATTAAATTCTATAATGAGGGATTCATTAGTATCAATTGATGGATTTGGAAATGATAAATTAAACCATGCATATGCTTTCGGTGGACATGAACTTGCCATTAAAACATTAAACAAAAATTATGGATTAAACATAAAGGATTACATAACAATTAATTTTTATAATGTACAGAAAATAATAGATTTAATTGGAGGAGTACCTATAGATATCAAATCTAAGGAAATACCTTATTTAAATAAATGTATACAAGAAATAAGTCATATTCAATCTAAGGAACCCACTTACATAACAAATGAAGGTCTTCAAACATTAAATGGTATACAAACTCTTTCTTACGCAAGAATTAGAAAAATAGGAAGAGATGATTACGAAAGAAATGAACGACAACAAAAAATACTCATGGCATTATACGAAAAAGCTAAGAGCATACCTTACAATGATTACTTTAAATTCATCAATATAGCATCAGAACTAATAGAAACCAATATAACAACAACAAAAGCAATTTCATTAGCTAAAAATATAATATTCAATAAAATTAATAATATTGAACAAATGCGTTTTCCTTTAGATGGGGATTGTAATGGTGAACTAATTAATAATATTTGGTACCTAAAATACAATAAAGAAAAAACCCAAGATATAATGCAAAAATATATATTTGAAGATATACACCCATATGGTGATTCACAAAAATCTAATTGTAAGTAAATATTTTTTAAAAGGTTGGGATGATTTTGAAAATATGTAGAAATTTTTTCGTAACAATCTCACTGTTACTCCTAAGCTGCGTAAAAACTAGTGCAATGACATCTAAAAATATTTTAACATTAACAACCAATATTAGTACCATAGATACAAATAAAGAATTCTACATTTACTTAAACTCAGAGAATATATCATCATTGTACACCATTACATTTGAATTAAAATTCAATCCAAATATAATGGAAATATTATATATAGAACCTGGAGAGTGCCTAAAAAATGATGAAATAGAATTTGGAGGTAACTATAAAAATATCGATAATAATACTAAAATAATAAAATTTTTCGAGACATTTGTCGGCATAAATAGCAGTAAAAATATCGAAGGAAAATGTGAATTAATTAAAATAAAAGCGAAATTACTTAGAGAATGTAAAATTCCTCTACAAATAATAAATACAAATGATGAACTATTTATTGGATCACCAAATATAAGAACCATTATGGTTGATAATCTATTAAATAAAATTGATTTTGAAAACACTATATCTTATATACAAACTAAAGAATTTAATAGTGATGACAATATTAAAATTTTTATATCAGATGTATACAAAAACACATTTTCAAGAATGCCTGAAGAATATGGATTCAATTACTGGTATAATAAACTCATTTCATATGAATATTCAGTACGCAATTTTCTTTTAAATATTTTAAACGAAAAAGAATTTATAGATAAAAATTTATCTAATCAGGAATTCATAACATCTATGTACTCTATAATAGCCAATAGAAAGCCCGATCAAACTGGTTATAATTATTGGTTAAATATGCTTATGAGTTATCAAAATAAAATGGATCCTAAAACTGCCAAATCTCAAATTATACTTAGAATATGCAATGAAGCAGAATTATCAGAAAGAGCTAATAAGTTAAATTTAGATTTTTAAATAAAAAAATAGAAATGAGATCTACTCACTTCTATTTTTAACTATTAAATTCTTGATTTAACTTATCTATAGTTTTATTAGAAATTTCTCTCTTATTATACAAAGCCTCTCCTAGTGCTATATATATCCACACATAAATAAAATATGGTTCAGGTACAGATGTTACAAGAATTATTACACTAGTTAATATTAGATAGAAAACTGATCTATTATCTCCATCATTCCTAGTCTTAAACAAATATACAAATCTTGAAGTAAAATAATATATAATAGGAACTATTCCTATTAATCCAACTTGAGCACACCACATAGACAATAAATCATTCGAACGCAATGTTCCAAAACCAACACCTGTAAATAAATTTTTAAGAAAAATACCCATATGATATGAAAATAATTCCATTCTCGTACTACCTGAATCATCAAGACCCAATAGTTTAAGTCCCAAAATCAAAAATCTATGTCCAACTATCTTAAATAAAATCAAAAAAATAGCTAATAAAATTATAGTTATTATTGTACTCTTAATCCTATTTTCCTTAATAAATTTATACACTTTATCCATTATAAAAGCTTGTATAAATTCCTTATTTTTCTTATTAAAAATTTCTCTTAAAAAATCAATGATTAACACTATAAATATTATAGCTATTGCTAAATAAAAACTTGAAGATCTATTTAACAAAGATGTAATTATAATCATAACAAATATAACTATATCAAACTTATGTAAATTTTTCTTTTTAAAACCATTTATTATATTTATAAAATAATACACACTTATTGGAGTTACAAAAAGTGCTAACATGGACGGCTCATTTGTAACAGAAGAAATCCTTGTAAGTCCAGTTTCCAAATACTGCACTAAATGAGAGTAATTTGTTCTAAATATTAAATCAAAATATATATGATTCATAAAAAATTGTAAAAATCCTAAAATAATTACTGCAAAAGATGTTACGTTAATCATTTTTTTTATATCAACCTTAATTTCATTTGTAAATACTATATAACTTGCTAAATATATTATAAATGCAAATAATAAATATATATATTGGGTTATATTTTGAGAAGAAAATGAAATATATGTAAATGGAGAATCCGGTGTAAATACTAATGTATTATTTGAATAAACAATTGGTAAAATAAGTGATATAGTAACATATACCATAAAATAGAATAATCCATTTAATATCTTTATCTTTTTTAAGGTGTATCTGCGTATTACCAATTCATATATAACCTTTAAAATTAAAAAACTTCCAACTATATAATAACAAAGCACAGAATTTCTTGATTTAGGAAAATTTATCATACTAGTTGCTGTAAAAGCTGATATAAAAAAAGTAAAATAGAAGAGTGTTCTAGTTCTTGTGAATAAAAACAAACATACCGTAATAATTAAAACAACTATTCCTATAAACGTAAAATACATTTTAAACTCCCTTCATAATCTCATTATATATCTTAATTGTCTCATTTGCACATTTTCTCCATGAATATTTATTTAACGTATAATTATAATCATAAGATTCATTTTGATTATTTGATTTAAAAATTCCATTTAATATACTTGAGAGATATTTATAATCTTTCGGTGGAAAATACTCAGAAGAGTCACCTAGAACTTCTTTAAGACATGTTACATCAGAAACAATAGTTCTTACACCATAACTCATAGCTTCAAGTGGTGGTAATCCAAATCCTTCATAAAGAGAAGGATAAACAAACACACTAGCATTTTTATACAAAAACTTCAACTCATCATCATTTACTTTTCCAGTAAAAACGATTCTATCAGAAAGATTCAAATCACAAACCAAGTAATGAATAGATTCATACATCCATCCATTACTCCCGGCAATAACTAACTTAATATTTTCTTTGTTATCTATTTCATTAAAAGCCTTAATAAGTGTATCTATGTTCTTTCGCGGAGAAATTGTGCTAACCGTTAAGATATATTTACATACAAGTAATTTTGATATTTTATCAGAAATATTTTTATCACATATGCTACTATTACTCAAATTATTAAATCCATTGTACACAACATTTACCTTTTTCTCTATACCTTTATAATATCTAAGCAATTCATTCTTTGTAAAATTAGTTATTGATATAATTTTATTAGCCTTTTTAACTGATAAATTAGTCATCATATTCTTCCAAATTAAAGTTTTCTTTGTAAAAACTCCAGTTAATGATTTAAAAGCTAAGTCATGTACTGTTATAACTATTTTTTTACTATTCAAAAATAAAGGCGACATACTATCCGGATAATGTACTATGCTACCCCTATATTTCTCAGAAATAAGCTTAGGTATATATACTTGCTCAAACAAATTTCTATCCTTAGAATTTTTTATATTCTTAAATATTATCAAAGATTTAGAATTAACAAACTCATAATCTTTAATATCCTCTTCTCTTACTATAATTTTAATATCATCTTTCAATTGAAAATATAACTCTTTAGATAATTCAAAACTATATCTACCAATACCTGCGCTAATAGACTTTTGAAGTGCATTAAATAAAATCATACGTCGTCTCCCAAATTAATGTATATTTTTATAGAACTACCCATTTTTTATTATTCTTAAATTCGTCTACCTTATCATATACAAAATTACTTATCTTATGTTTAAAAATATCTTCATCAAAACTTTCAGCATGAGCTCTTATTTCATTAGGATTAAATTCTATTTTACAAAACTTATCTATAGCTGATTTTAAAGAATTTACCGTGTGGTCTTCAAAAAACAAGCCTGTTTTTTCATCAATAATAGTCTCTAAGGCTCCTCCTTTACCATATGCTATAACTGGAGTACCACTGCATTGTGCCTCTAATGATGTTATACCAAAATCTTCCTCACCTGGAAATAAAAAACCTCTAGCCTCTCCATAATATTTTTTCACGACATCATCTGGCTGCCTTCCAAGAAATTTTATATTATCTCGTTTAACTTTATTAACTAGTTTCTCTTTCAATGGTCCATCACCTATAATTACCAAAGGTATATTGAGATCATTAAAAACTTCAATGGCTAGATCTACCCTCTTATATTCCTGTAGTCTAGATACTATTAAAAAATAATCTTGTTTTTTTTCACACGCTTTGAAAAATTTACTCCTTACAGGTGGATGTATGACAACACTCTCTCTTCTATAGTGTTTCCAAATTCTATTCGCCACATTTTTAGAATTGGCAATAAAATAATCCACTCTATTAGATGAAGCATTATCCCAAATCCTCATGTAATTCATTATGTATTTTATAATACTTTTTTTAAATTTACCTAAATTTTCTATATACTCATAATAAAATTCCCATCCATACCTCATAGGCGAATGACAATAACATATATGACAAGTATTTGGATTAGTTACAACCCCTTTAGCACACGAAGAACTACTACTTAATATAACATCATACTTGTTTAAATCAAATGTTTCAAATGCTGTTGGCATTAATGGCAAAAATTTTCTATGATCTCTTCGTGCAGATTTTAAATTTTGAAGAAAAGATCCATATATATTCGCATCCTTAAGTATACCTTCTAACTTATCTCTATTATAAACACTAGTATATATCGGAGCGTCTTCGAATACTTCTAAGAAATTTGTGATAACTCTTTCAGCCCCTCCCATAAACGGTAACCAATCATGCACTAAAGCAATATTCATAAATTCACTCCTATTTTTTCCATTTAATCCTAGTATTCTCTATTATAATAAAAAATAAAATATATTTCATAAAAATGTTGATATTTTTTATTATTTTATGTAAAAGTATAGTAATTAGTTTAAAATAAATATCATGTTTAACTCAACTATACTTAAGGAGACATTTGAATGATATCGAAAAAACAACAATCAAATATAACTCTTATTGAATTCAGTTATTTAAGAGGATTTGGTATATTCTTAGTTGTACTTGGCCACTCATTTCCATACATAAAAGACATAAATACACCAATATATAACTATATTCATTCTCTTATTTATTCATTTCATATGCCATTATTTTTTATGATCTCTGGTTTTTTTGCAAATAAACTTTTTAAAATAAAATCCTTAAAAGATTTTAAATCATTTATTTTATCTAAATTTAAAAAACTACTAATACCTTATTTTATAATAAGTACATTAACTATACCTATAAAACTCATTTTAAATAAATTTTCAGAAAGACCTTTAGTATTCTCTGAAACTATAAAAGATATACTATTTTTCCCTTGGAATAACCCTATAATATTTTTTTGGTTCATATATGTACTATTCTTTATGTTTCTATTTGCCCCAGTACTAATAAAAATAAATAAATATTTAGTGCTAACAATACTACTTGCTATGTCAATCTTAACTATAGATAACATAGAGTTTTTGGCTATATCTACCATATTAAAATATTATATATTCTTCTTTATAGGACTCTACATATATCCAGTATACATGAATTATAGAAATAAAATTTTAAATATTAATCTAAAACAATATAGAAATATACTATTTATACTAATACCACTTATCTTATTCTTATTGAATTTTAACATTGATTACAATTCATTAAATGTATTTTATAAATATTTAACAAATATTTTATTTATTTTAAAGAGCCTATTGGGAATATACGTATCTTTTATAATATGTATATTACTCTATAAATTTAGACATATTAAGCTAGTATCAAATACATTTGATACTCTAAATAAGTATAGTTTTGATATATATTTATTATCTTGGTTTCCACAAATATTCACAAGAATACTATTACTCCAATTATTAAATTTAAATTATAACCTTGTAGTTATAATATCATTCTTAATAGGATTTTCTCCTATTATTGTAAGTAAATTTATCCTTAGAAAATCCAATATATTGAAAAAATTTATATTAGGTATATGAATTATATAAATAAGTTTTATTTATGCTATACTTATGATATACTTTAACAATTAATTGATTATTAGAGGTAAGTCAAATGTTCAATAATATTCCAAAAGATACCAAAAAAATAATTAGGGTATCGACATATTTACTTATTATTATTATTTTATTCATAGGTGGATTCTTTACAGGCAAAAGCTTAAAACTTTTATCAAAAATTGCTCCTGAAACTCAACTAGATAAGAGTTCTATAGGACTAGATGATACAATAATGGATTCAGAATTTCTAAACAATAAAATTATAACTCTTGCTTTATTCGGATTAGATAGAAGATCAAAAGATGAAATACCAAGATCTGATGCAATAATGCTTGTTACAATTGACACCTCAAGAAAAAAAATTAAACTTATATCTGTAATGAGAGATCTTTATGTAAATATAGATGATGTTGGAAAAGACAAATTGAATCATGCCTATTTTTATGGAGGACCCTCATTGTCTCTCAAAACACTTAATGATACATTTAATATAAATGTTGAAGATTACATCTCAGTGGATTTTTTCAGTTTACCTAATATTATAGATGACCTAGGTGGAATTGAATTAGATATAAAAAAATATGAAATAGATAACTTAAATCAATACATAAAGGAAAATCAATATTTATTAAATATCTCTGGAGAACATGTAATAAAGGAAGAAGGTCTTCAAATACTTTCTGGAATACAGGCGCTTTCATATGCCCGCATAAGAACTGCTGGAGACGGAGACTTTGAGAGAACAGAAAGACAAAGAAAAGTAATAATGGCAATGATAGAGAAAGCCCAATCAATTTCACCATTAAAACTATCAAAATTATTGGAAAAAAACATAGATGCCATAGAAACTAGCTTATCATTAAATAAAATACTTTCAATTGGTGCAAACTTACTTTTAAACAAATATACAATTGAACAAGTTCGTATTCCTTTTGAAGGAGATTATGATGATGGTGGTAAAATTATAAATGATATTTGGTATCTGACTTTCGATAGAAACAAGACAATGGAAAAATTACAAAATTATATTTACAATGATATATTATATTCAGAATAAAACTATGTAAAATTACATAGTTTTATTTTTTTTATGCAAAATATGCATAGGTGATAATATTGAATTTTATTAATAAAATATCTATAATTATACTATCATTTGGTATCATCTTGATAAGCGGTGGACTATATTATACACATGAATCATTAACACAAATTGATAAAAAAATTATGATCAAAAATTTTGAAAATACTAAAGAATATTCATACAACTATGATGTATCTATAAATGGTCTTAGGTTATTAAATTCCTTTCATCATGAAATGATTTTGGATATTAGATATGCATCTAAAAATAATTTTACACATAAAGTACTCTATGATGCAGACGCATGTATACTACAAGAAAGCACTCTAAAAAAATTGTTAGACGCACAAAATGAATTTAAATCTCTTGGATATAAAATAAAAATCTGGGATGCTTATAGACCATTTTACATTCAAAAAATATTATGGGATATAGTTCCAAATAGTAATTATATAGCTAATCCATATACTGGTGGTTCCAATCATAATAGGGCATGTGCTGTAGATGTTACATTAACTGATTTAAATGATATAGAAATAGACATGCCTACTGATTTTGATAATTTTTCAGATAAAGCACACAGAAGTTATATAGGTGCATCTGAAACACAAATTAGAAATGCAGAATTATTAAAAAATATAATGATAAAACACGGTTTTAAACCAATATACACTGAATGGTGGCATTTTGATGATACTAATTATTCTAATTACCCTATAATTAATATTAGCATAAATGAATATCTTCAAATTATGAATAATAAATTGAGAGGAGGTGAATAAAAAATGAAAATAAACGTTTCTAATGATACTTGTGAACTATTAAAAGCTCAATTATCAAAAAAATCTAAAAAATATATAAGGATTAATGTGGCTGGATTTGGATGAGGTGGTCCTGCTTTTGGAATTGTTCTGGAAGAACAAATAAATAATAATGATATTGTTGTTAATATAAACGATTTAACTATAATTGTTGATAGTGAATTTGAAGAATTTTTAGATGATTCTACTATATCTCATTCTAAAAACTTCATGGGAACAACTTTTAAAGTTAAGTCTAAACATTCATCATGTTAAAATAAAAGCTATATCTTAAAGATATAGCCTTTTTTGTCGTTTTTTGTACTGTAAAATGTTGACAATTATTTTAAAAAAATGTATATTTATGTTTATAATTCATAATTAATAATTATTTAATTTAGGAGGATTTAAATGAAAGCAACTGGAGTTGTTAGAAAAGTAGATGAACTTGGACGTATTGTTATTCCAATAGAACTAAGAAGAACTCTTAATATAGGAGAAAAAGATTTACTCGAGATATATGTAGATAAAAATCACATAATACTTAAAAAATATGAACCTGCATGCATATTCTGTGGTAATTCTAAAGATATAAGTACATTTAAAGATAAAAATATATGTAAGACATGCTTATCAGAAATAAACAATGTGTAGTACAAAACCTCACTTTAACATTTATGTGAGGTTGATTTCATTTGTAATTAAATTATATACATAATTTTTCTTAAGATTGTATTCATTACATATCTTCCTTATATTATCTTTATTTGTTATACCTAGCTTCCTATTCTTTATAAACTCTTCTATTATACAATTATCTTCTATGGCCTCGATCTTCACATTATTTTCTATACAAATTATACATTCTCCTTTAATCTCATTACTTGAAAAATAATCTATAGAATCATCAATAGTACCTCTAAAGTTTTCTTCAAACATCTTTGTCAATTCTCTTCCTATGTATATACGAGTTTCTCCTCCAAACTCCTCCCTAAACATATTCAGAGTTTTTATTAATCTATGTGGTGATTCATAAATTACAAGAATAGTTTTAATACTTTTCATTAAATCTACCCTATCTTTTAACTTCTTAGATTCTCTTGGTAAAAAACCTATAAACGTAAACATCTCATTATTAAATCCACTCAGTATTTTACCATTTATAACAGCGCAAGCCCCTGGAATAACATCTACACTTATACCTTCCTCTATACATCTATTGACAAGAATTTGACCTGGATCACTTATACAAGGCATACCAGCATCACTTATCATAGCATACTTAACACCACACTTAATCTCCAATACAATCCTATCTAATAATTTAAATTCATTAAATTTATGGTAAGATATCAGTTTCTTCTTTATACCATAATAGTTTAAAAGTTTAAGAGAACACCTAGTATCTTCACATAGTATAATATCACATTTATTAAATATCTCTATAGCTCTATAAGTAATATCCTTCATATTTCCTATTGGAGTTCCTACTATATATAAAACCATATAAATCCTCCCATATAAATTAATTTATAAAGATTATATTATAATTCTCTTTTATTGAAAATGTTTTTTTTTTACTATATACTATTAACTGACTATAATTGGAAGGAGTTCTTAAATGGCTTATACATTTAGAGAAGGTAGTCCTGAAGAGTTAAATAACTTTTCATTTAATTCTACTAAAGGTCATATCTTCCAAACTACATATTGGGGAAGCTTTAAAAAAGAATGGACAAGCAAATCAATATTAGGATTAGATAACAAAAACAATATTGTATTATCTTGTATCATACTAACAAGAAATTTGCCAATATTAAATAAAAATATAGGATATATACCTCGTGGTTTTGTATGTGACTATAAAAACTTTTCTCTTCTAGAAGAATTTACTTCATACCTTAGAACATACTCTAAAAATAATAAAATAGCCTTTATTACAATAGATCCCGATATACATATTAGGGAAAATACTAATGACATAATTGAAAATAAAGATATTATATCAAATCTTAAAAAACTTGGGTATATTGAAAATAGTTCAAAAAATTTCGAGAATATTCAACCTAATTTTGTATTTAGATTAAATTTAAATACAAAATGCGAAAATAAAACAAACGATGAAATCAAACTAGATATATTAAATAGTTTTTCAAGTAAAGCAAGATACAATATAAAAATTGGAATTGAACGTGGACTCAGTGTTGAAAGCTACACTTTCAATACACTAAAAGAAAATAAACTTGATATATTTCAAGAACTTATGAATATAACAGGTAAGCGTGATAATTTTATAGTCAGAAAAAAAGAATACTTCTTAGATATGCTAAAAACTCTAAATCCTTATTGTAAACTCTATCTAGTAAAATATTCATATGAAACTGATAAAAATAATATTTACAAGAAACTAAATAACTGTAAAATTACTTTAGATAATATAAAATTAAAATTAATAAATTTAAAAGAATCCTTAAACTCTACAACAGATGAAAAAAAGATCATTAAAATTAAATCTAAAATAGATAATAAAAATAAAGAAATAAAAAACAATGAACTTCAATTAACGTCACTTGAAAATAAATTAAATACAATTTCTGTATATAAAAATAAAGAAATCTACTTATCAGGTGCAATATATTTAACCTGGGGTAATAAGGCTTGGTATCTATATGGAGCATCCCACAATATTTTAAGGGATACAATGCCAAATTTTTTAATGCAATATGAAATGATTAAAGATAGCATAGATAATAACTGCTATATATATGATTTTAGAGGTGTTTCTGGAGATTTAAATGAGGATAATCCATTATATGGACTATATAGATTCAAAAAGATGTTTAATGGCGATTTTGTTGAATTTATAGGAGAATATACATTAATTTCAAATAAAAATATATATCTACTTTTCAAAAAAATATTTCCTAAATTCAAGGATATCAGAAATTCTATATTTCAAAAAAACAACAAAAAGAAGTAAGAGCGATGCTCTTACTTCTAAAACAAACTGGCAATGACTTACTCTTCCATAGGGGTAACCCTATAGTACCATCAGCACAGTGTAGCTTAACCTTCCTGTTCGGTATGGATAGGGGTGTTGCCTACACGTTATAATCACCAGATATTGAGAAATATTTTAATCTCTCAAAATTGTATATAAATAATATATTGCTAATTTTGGTCAAGCCCTCGACCTATTAGTATAAATCAGCTAAATATGTTACCATACTTACACCTTTTACCTATCAACCTTGTGTTCTTCAAGGGGTCTTACTAGCTTACGCTATGGGAGATCTTATCTTAAGGTGGGCTTCACGCTTAGATGCCTTCAGCGTTTATCCCTTCCTAACTTAGCTACCCAGCCGTGCTCCTGGCGGAACAACTGGTTCACCATTGGTTAGTCCATCCCGGTCCTCTCGTACTAAGGACAGCTCCTCTCAAATCTCCTGCGCCCGCGACGGATAGGGACCGAACTGTCTCACGACGTTCTGAACCCAGCTCGCGTGCCGCTTTAATGGGCGAACAGCCCAACCCTTGGGACCTACTTCAGCCCCAGGATGCGACGAGCCGACATCGAGGTGCCAAACCTCCCCGTCGATGTGAACTCTTGGGGGAGATCAGCCTGTTATCCCCGAGGTAGCTTTTATCCGTTGAGCGATGGCCCTCCCACGAGGTACCACCGGATCACTAAGTCCTACTTTCGTACCTGCTCCACTTGTAGGTGTCGCAGTCAAGCTTCTTTATGCCTTTACGCTCTACGAAGGATTTCCATCCCTTCTGAAGAAACCTTTGAACGCCTCCGTTACTCTTTTGGAGGCGACCGCCCCAGTCAAACTGCCCATCTAACAGTGTCCTGTACCCAGTTCATGGATCCCAGTTAGAATTTCAGCAATATCAGGGTGGTATCCCAACATCGACTCCTCTAAATCTGACGATCTAGATTCCCAGTCTCCCACCTATCCTGTACAAATATTACCAAAACTCAATGCTAAATTACAGTAAAGCTCTACGGGGTCTTTCCGTCCAATCGCGGGTAGCAAGCATCTTCACTTGCACTACAATTTCGCCGGATTTGCAGTTGAGACAGCGCCCAAGTCATTACGCCATTCGTGCGGGTCAGAACTTACCTGACAAGGAATTTCGCTACCTTAGGACCGTTATAGTTACGGCCGCCGTTTACTGGGGCTTAAGTTCACTGCTTCTCTTACGATAACAGCTCCCCTTAACCTTCCAGCACCGGGCAGGCGTCAGCCCCTATACTTAAGCTTTCGCTTTTGCAGAGACCTGTGTTTTTGATAAACAGTTGCTTGGGCCTATTCTCTGCGACCATATCTCTATGGCACCCCTTCTCGCTAACTTACGGGGTCAATTTGCCGAGTTCCTTAACTGCAATTCTTCCGCTGGTCTTTGGATTCTCACCTCGCCTACCTGTGTCGGTTTGTGGTACGGGCACTAATTATCTACCTAGAAGTTTTTCTCGTCAGTGTGAAATCAGATACTTCAACTCATTCGTCTCCCCATAAAGAATCAACTTAATCGCATATATGGATTTGCCTCTACATGCTATCTCTTCTCTTAGACCAACCTCCATCTGTTGGCTATCCTATCCTTCTGCTTCCCTCCATCGATCAATCAATAATTAGTGGTATCGGAATATCTACCGATTATCCATCACTTACGCCTTTCGACCTCAGCTTAGGTCCCGACTTACCCTGGGCGGACGAACCTTCCCCAGGAAACCTTAGGCTTTCGACCATTAGGATTCTCACCTAATTCTCGCTACTTATGCCAACATTCTCTCTTGTATAAAATCCACTATTGCTCCCGCTTTAGCTTCAACTCTTATACAACGCTCCCCTACCAATGTTTCCATTCCACAGCTTCGGTGATGAGTTTTAGCCCCGTTTATCTTCGGCGCAGAAACTCTCGACTAGTGAGCTATTACGCACTCTTTAAATGAATGGCTGCTTCTAAGCCAACATCCTAGTTGTCTTAGAATCTCCACATCCTTTACCACTTAACTCATACTTTGGGACCTTAGCTGGTGATCTGGGCTTTTTCCCTTTTGTCCAAGAATCTTATCACTCTTAGACTGACTGCTAATAAACAAATATAGGCATTCGGAGTTTAATAAGGTTCGGTAACCTTACGGCCCCTAGCCCATTTAGTGCTCTACCTCCTATATTCTATGTATTAACGCTAGCCCTAAAGCTATTTCGGGGAGAACCAGCTATCTCCGAGTTCGATTGGAATTTCTCCGCTATCCACAATTCATCCCATGGTTTTTCAACACCAACGTGGTTCGGTCCTCCACGAAGTTTTACCTTCGCTTCAACCTGATCATGGATAGGTCACCCGGTTTCGGGTCTACAACATGCAACTATTCGCGCTATTAACACTCGATTTCTCTTCGACTACAGTCCTTAAGACCTTAATCTCGCTACACATCGTAACTCGTTGGCTCGTTCTACAAAAAGCACCTCATCACACATATTACGTGCTCTGAGCGGTTGTAAGCACACAGTTTCAGGTTCTATTTCACTCCCCTCCCGGGGTTCTTTTCACCTTTCCCTCACGGTACTACTCCTCTATCGGTCATCAGGTAGTATTTAGCCTTGGGTGGTGGTCCACCCTGCTTCCCACAAGGTTCCTCGTGTCTCGTGGTACTCTGGGTAAGTCTCTCTCAATTTCAGTTTTAAATTACGTGGCTATTACACTCTTCGGCTTAGATTTCCATCTATATTCATCTAACCTACTCTCTCAATTATAGACCCCCTCAACCCCCAAGTTTCCTTGGGTTTGGGCTCTTCCCCTTTCGCTCGCCACTACTTAGGGAATCGATATTTCTTTCTCTTCCTACAGGTACTTAGATGTTTCAGTTCCCTGCGTCTACCTTCTAATAACTATTAATTCATTACTAGATACATAGTCTCTCACTATGTGGGTTCCCCCATTCGGAAATCTACGGATCCATGACTATTTGCGTCTACCCGTAGCTTATCGCAGCTTATCACGTCCTTCATCAGCTCCTGATGCCAAGTCATCCTCTGTGCGCTCTTAGTAGCTTGACCTATTTTTCTTTCTATATTCTTCCAGCTCTTAAATTACTATTGCTAATAATTTAACTTGCTACCTTTCGCATCTTTACTATTTATATACAATTTTCAAAGATCTATATCCTTAAGTAACCTTCCAATTATAGGTCACTCACAATTGAATAGGAAAAAAGTTATCCACTTCTTTCTTTCCTTAGAAAGGAGGTGATCCAGCCGCAGGTTCTCCTACGGCTACCTTGTTACGACTTCACCCCAATCACTGACCCCACCTTAGACTGCTGCCTCCTATATGGTTAGCCCACAGGTTTCGGGTGTTGCCAACTCTCATGGTGTGACGGGCGGTGTGTACAAGACCCGGGAACGTATTCACCGCGACATTCTGATTCGCGATTACTAGCAACTCCATCTTCATACAGGCGAGTTTCAGCCTGCAATCCGAACTGAGATGAGTTTTATAAGTTTTGCTCACTATCACTAGCTTGCTTCTCTCTGTTCTCACCATTGTAGCACGTGTGTAGCCCTAAACGTAAGGGGCATGATGATTTGACGTCATCCCCACCTTCCTCCTAGTTAACCTAGGCTGTCTCGCTAAAGTGCTCAGCTTAACCTGTTAGCAATTAACAACAAGGGTTGCGCTCGTTGCGGGACTTAACCCAACATCTCACGACACGAGCTGACGACAACCATGCACCACCTGTATCCTTGCTCTTGCGAGCTTCCCTCATTACAAGGTAATTCAAGGTATGTCAAGTTTAGGTAAGGTTCTTCGCGTTGCTTCGAATTAAACCACATGCTCCGCTGCTTGTGCGGGTCCCCGTCAATTCCTTTGAGTTTTAATCTTGCGATCGTACTCCTCAGGCGGGGTACTTATTGCGTTTGCGACGGCACGAATTGTTATTCACAACCCACACCTAGTACCCATCGTTTACAGCATGGACTACCAGGGTATCTAATCCTGTTTGCTCCCCATGCTCTCATGCCTCAGCGTCAGTTACAGTCCAGTAAGTCGCCTTCGCCACTGGTGTTCTTCCTAATCTCTACGCATTTCACCGCTACACTAGGAATTCCACTTACCTCTCCTGCACTCTAGTTAAACAGTTTTATATGCTTTCTACAGGTTAAGCCTATATATTTAACATATAACTTGTTTAACCGCCTACGCATCCTTTACGCCCAGTTATTCCGAACAACGCTTGCCACCTACGTATTACCGCGGCTGCTGGCACGTAGTTAGCCGTGGCTTCCTCTGCAGGTACCGTCCTTCCTCTTCCCTGCTAACAGAGCTTTACAATCCGAAAACCTTCTTCACTCACGCGGCGTTGCTGCATCAGGGTTTCCCCCATTGTGCAATATTCCCCACTGCTGCCTCCCGTAGGAGTATGGACCGTGTCTCAGTTCCATTGTGGCCGTTCATCCTCTCAGACCGGCTACACATCGTCGCCTAGGTAAGCCTTTACCTCACCTACTAGCTAATGTGCCGCAGACTCCTCCTATACCAATAAATCTTTCACTACATAATCATGCAACTATATAGCTATATGCGGTATTAATCCAACTTTCATCGGGCTATCCCCCAGTATAGGATAGATTATCTACGTGTTACTCACCCGTTCGCTGCTAAGCTATATAAAGCAAGCTCCATATATCTCCGCTCAACTTGCATGTGTTAGGCACGCCGCCAGCGTTCGTCCTGAGCCAGGATCAAACTCTTATCCTTCTCCCAGTCTCTCAAAATTAACGTTGACTTCTTCTCTTCATTCCTTTTCCCTATCCAATTGTCAATGATCTATAATCCATCTAACCTTCCTCCTGGCTGTCCCACAGCCAACTCACTCATATTACCAAACTTCATACCACCATGTCAATACCTTTCTACACATTTTACCTAAATTCTTTGTCTAAAAATGTATTAATAACTTCTCCTGCTAATATAAATCCTGCTACTGGTGGAACAAATGAAATACTTCCAGGTATTTGTCTTTTATTAGTGCAACTTCTTCCATTATCATAATTGCATACACATCCCGTCATACAATTAACCACTTCATTCATTTTAGGTTTCTTCGGTATCTCTTCAGAAAAAACTACTCTTAACTTTTTTACCCCCCTTTTTCTAAGTTCATATCTCATAACTTTACACAAGGGACAATTTTTGGTTTCATATATATCTGCAATCTTAAATTTAGTTGGATCCAGTTTATTGCCAGTTCCCATACAACTAATCAAATTAATATTGTTTTTTTCACAATATTCTGCTAATGCA
Organism: Candidatus Arthromitus sp. SFB-mouse-NL; assembly: GCF_000709435.1. Classification (NCBI taxonomy): domain Bacteria; kingdom Bacillati; phylum Bacillota; class Clostridia; order Eubacteriales; family Clostridiaceae; genus Candidatus Neoarthromitus; species Candidatus Arthromitus sp. SFB-mouse-NL. The sequence continues at coordinate 50,923 of NZ_CP008713.1, read as the reverse complement.
ATCTTTGCTGTCACTGTGTCTAAGGCATCTATAACATAATCAACTTCACTTTCTATAAAATCTGCTATATTATCTTTACTAACTGTCTTTATAATTTCAGTAACATGAATTTTTTTACTTATACTTTCAATTCTTTCCTTCATAGCACTAGTCTTAAATTTACCAATTGTTTTATAAATAGCATGAAGTTGTCTATTTAAATTAGTCAAACAAACTGTATCATCATCAACTATAACAATATTTCCTATACCAGCCCTTGCTAAAGCCTCAACACTATAAGATCCAACTCCACCAAGACCTAATACAACAACTTTCTTACTCCTTAAATTTTTCAACGCTCCAGTTCCTATAATTAATTCCATTCTCGATAGCCCATGTTGAATCATACAATAATCACCTCTACAAACTAAATTCTTACTTGCATATTCTAACATAAAATATATTTTTCTTGTATATACAATCTATATTTTATTATAATTTATTTAAAAATAATTAAAGGAGGATAATAATGAAAATAGGAATAGTATGTGCTATGCAAGAAGAATTTGAACTCATATCAAATGATATAAAAGACAAATCAATAATCAAAAAATTAAATTTAGAGTTTATCTCAGGAAATCTAAATGGAAAGAAAATCATTGGAGTTATTTGTGGAATTGGTAAAGTTAATTCAGCTATATGTACACAAATTTTAATTTCTGAATTCAAATGTACACATATTATAAATAGCGGTGTTGCAGGCGGAATTAATAAGAATATTAAATTTAAAGATGTTGTCATTGCAAATGATCTAATACAACATGATGTCAATATTTGTAATTTTGGATATAAATTAGGAGAAATACCTAACATTGGTACCTATTCATTTAAATGTGATGGTTACTTAGTGGAATTAGCTAAATCTATATGTGAAGATATTTCTAAAAATAAAGCTGATTTTAAATTCCACATAGGAAGAATAATAACTGGAGATCAATTTATATCTAACGATGAAATATCAAATAAACTACAAAATGAATTTAACGCACTTGCCTGTGAAATGGAAAGCGCTGCAATAGCTCAAACATGTTATCTTAATAATATTCCATATATAATTATAAGATCAATATCAGACAATGGTGGTAATATTGCTGGAGATGAATTCTATAAATTTTTGAAAGATGCATCAAAAAATTCTTATCTAATATTAAAACAAATAATTAGTCGCATGGAAAAATGAACTACAAATTAAAATTCAATAAAAAATGTCTAGATGTATACATTATACATCTAATTATTTTCTTATTTATAGGACTCGTTGGAATATTCAGCACACCATATAAAGATCTTTTTATAGGTATAAAAAAAATTATTACCACTCGTAGCATACTTCTTACAGACTATATGTATGTAAGTGGTATTGGAGCAACTCTATTAAATGCATCTATAACCTCATTATTAATTTTAATGATATATAAAATTAATAAAACAAAACCAAATGGATCAATGATAATGTCATTGTGGTTAACACTTGGATTCTCGATGGTTGGCAAAAATTTTATAAATATTTGGCCCACAATAATAGGAGTGTACTTATATTCTAAAATTCAAAAAGACAGTTTTTCTAACTATGTACTCATTGCAACTCTATCTACATCTCTCTCTCCAATCTCTAGTGAACTGTTTGAAATATTAAATCTTAATTCTTATATAACTCTATTACTTTCCATATCAATTTCTATATTAATAGGTATGATACTACCTCCGTTGGCTAAATTTACACTTAAAATGCATCAAGGATATAATTTATACAATGTTGGATTTGCAAATGGATTAATCACTGTATTAATTATATCAATACTCAATTATTTTGGAATAGAAATTAAACAAAATTTATTATGGAGTACTGAATATAAAACCATTTCACTATTTTTAGTAATCAGCTTAATAATATTTTTAACATCTCTTGGAATTAAAAAATTTCATTTATCAAAACTAAGTAATATATTACGACACTCAGGTAGAACTATAACAGACTTTTACTTAATGTATGGCAATTCTTCCTATCTAAATATGGGTATACTTGGTATCATATTTTTATCATATATAGTCATAGTAAATGGTGATTTAAATGGACCTACAATAGCACTATTATTTTGCATAATTGGTTTTGGAGCAATTGGAAAACATCCACTAAACACAATCCCTTTAGTTCTTGGAGTATCATTCACAGCGTACATAAGCAATATACAATTAAATACACCAACAACAATATTAACAAGCTTAGGTTCAACAGCTCTCGCTCCAATATCAGGTCAATTCGGGATAATAATAGGTTTTATAACTGGATGTTTACATCTAATATTAATGAAATATATTGGACATTTAAGTGGTGGAATCAACTTATATAATAATGGATTTATTGCGGGTATCCTTGCAATAATACTAATTCCAATAATAGATGGTTTTAAAAAGGGAGATATTTAAATGAAACACGCAAGACAAAGAAATACTAGAATAGCTGAAGAGCTTATATTATTAGCATATAGATATGGAGCAAAAGATATAAATCTAAACATAAAAAACAGAGAATCTACAACAATAATAATTATGGAGGCTAGCGAAATAAATATAGAAAAATCCAAACTTGAATTAATCAATAAACTTTTAAATGTGCCAAGGTGCTCAGAAATGGAAGAATATTATTGGAATTTAACAGGAGAATCTGATGTGGATTGCGAATTATCATTAATAGGAGTTATGACAGATTATGTCAAAGTAAATTTAAAAAATAATATATTAAAAATAGAATTATACAGAAACAAATAAAAAGAGGTAAAAACTTACCTCTTTAAAATTGGTGATTCGTCGGGGACTCGAACCCCGGACACCATGATTAAAAGTCATGTGCTCTACCACCTGAGCTAACGAACCAACTGGCAATGACTTACTCTTCCATAGGGGTAACCCTATAGTACCATCAGCACAGTGTAGCTTAACCTTCCTGTTCGGTATGGATAGGGGTGTTGCCTACACGTTATAATCACCAGATATTGAGAAATATTTTAATCTCTCAAAATTGTATATAAATAATATATTGCTAATTTTGGTCAAGCCCTCGACCTATTAGTATAAATCAGCTAAATATGTTACCATACTTACACCTTTTACCTATCAACCTTGTGTTCTTCAAGGGGTCTTACTAGCTTACGCTATGGGAGATCTTATCTTAAGGTGGGCTTCACGCTTAGATGCCTTCAGCGTTTATCCCTTCCTAACTTAGCTACCCAGCCGTGCTCCTGGCGGAACAACTGGTTCACCATTGGTTAGTCCATCCCGGTCCTCTCGTACTAAGGACAGCTCCTCTCAAATCTCCTGCGCCCGCGACGGATAGGGACCGAACTGTCTCACGACGTTCTGAACCCAGCTCGCGTGCCGCTTTAATGGGCGAACAGCCCAACCCTTGGGACCTACTTCAGCCCCAGGATGCGACGAGCCGACATCGAGGTGCCAAACCTCCCCGTCGATGTGAACTCTTGGGGGAGATCAGCCTGTTATCCCCGAGGTAGCTTTTATCCGTTGAGCGATGGCCCTCCCACGAGGTACCACCGGATCACTAAGTCCTACTTTCGTACCTGCTCCACTTGTAGGTGTCGCAGTCAAGCTTCTTTATGCCTTTACGCTCTACGAAGGATTTCCATCCCTTCTGAAGAAACCTTTGAACGCCTCCGTTACTCTTTTGGAGGCGACCGCCCCAGTCAAACTGCCCATCTAACAGTGTCCTGTACCCAGTTCATGGATCCCAGTTAGAATTTCAGCAATATCAGGGTGGTATCCCAACATCGACTCCTCTAAATCTGACGATCTAGATTCCCAGTCTCCCACCTATCCTGTACAAATATTACCAAAACTCAATGCTAAATTACAGTAAAGCTCTACGGGGTCTTTCCGTCCAATCGCGGGTAGCAAGCATCTTCACTTGCACTACAATTTCGCCGGATTTGCAGTTGAGACAGCGCCCAAGTCATTACGCCATTCGTGCGGGTCAGAACTTACCTGACAAGGAATTTCGCTACCTTAGGACCGTTATAGTTACGGCCGCCGTTTACTGGGGCTTAAGTTCACTGCTTCTCTTACGATAACAGCTCCCCTTAACCTTCCAGCACCGGGCAGGCGTCAGCCCCTATACTTAAGCTTTCGCTTTTGCAGAGACCTGTGTTTTTGATAAACAGTTGCTTGGGCCTATTCTCTGCGACCATATCTCTATGGCACCCCTTCTCGCTAACTTACGGGGTCAATTTGCCGAGTTCCTTAACTGCAATTCTTCCGCTGGTCTTTGGATTCTCACCTCGCCTACCTGTGTCGGTTTGTGGTACGGGCACTAATTATCTACCTAGAAGTTTTTCTCGTCAGTGTGAAATCAGATACTTCAACTCATTCGTCTCCCCATAAAGAATCAACTTAATCGCATATATGGATTTGCCTCTACATGCTATCTCTTCTCTTAGACCAACCTCCATCTGTTGGCTATCCTATCCTTCTGCTTCCCTCCATCGATCAATCAATAATTAGTGGTATCGGAATATCTACCGATTATCCATCACTTACGCCTTTCGACCTCAGCTTAGGTCCCGACTTACCCTGGGCGGACGAACCTTCCCCAGGAAACCTTAGGCTTTCGACCATTAGGATTCTCACCTAATTCTCGCTACTTATGCCAACATTCTCTCTTGTATAAAATCCACTATTGCTCCCGCTTTAGCTTCAACTCTTATACAACGCTCCCCTACCAATGTTTCCATTCCACAGCTTCGGTGATGAGTTTTAGCCCCGTTTATCTTCGGCGCAGAAACTCTCGACTAGTGAGCTATTACGCACTCTTTAAATGAATGGCTGCTTCTAAGCCAACATCCTAGTTGTCTTAGAATCTCCACATCCTTTACCACTTAACTCATACTTTGGGACCTTAGCTGGTGATCTGGGCTTTTTCCCTTTTGTCCAAGAATCTTATCACTCTTAGACTGACTGCTAATAAACAAATATAGGCATTCGGAGTTTAATAAGGTTCGGTAACCTTACGGCCCCTAGCCCATTTAGTGCTCTACCTCCTATATTCTATGTATTAACGCTAGCCCTAAAGCTATTTCGGGGAGAACCAGCTATCTCCGAGTTCGATTGGAATTTCTCCGCTATCCACAATTCATCCCATGGTTTTTCAACACCAACGTGGTTCGGTCCTCCACGAAGTTTTACCTTCGCTTCAACCTGATCATGGATAGGTCACCCGGTTTCGGGTCTACAACATGCAACTATTCGCGCTATTAACACTCGATTTCTCTTCGACTACAGTCCTTAAGACCTTAATCTCGCTACACATCGTAACTCGTTGGCTCGTTCTACAAAAAGCACCTCATCACACATATTACGTGCTCTGAGCGGTTGTAAGCACACAGTTTCAGGTTCTATTTCACTCCCCTCCCGGGGTTCTTTTCACCTTTCCCTCACGGTACTACTCCTCTATCGGTCATCAGGTAGTATTTAGCCTTGGGTGGTGGTCCACCCTGCTTCCCACAAGGTTCCTCGTGTCTCGTGGTACTCTGGGTAAGTCTCTCTCAATTTCAGTTTTAAATTACGTGGCTATTACACTCTTCGGCTTAGATTTCCATCTATATTCATCTAACCTACTCTCTCAATTATAGACCCCCTCAACCCCCAAGTTTCCTTGGGTTTGGGCTCTTCCCCTTTCGCTCGCCACTACTTAGGGAATCGATATTTCTTTCTCTTCCTACAGGTACTTAGATGTTTCAGTTCCCTGCGTCTACCTTCTAATAACTATTAATTCATTACTAGATACATAGTCTCTCACTATGTGGGTTCCCCCATTCGGAAATCTACGGATCCATGACTATTTGCGTCTACCCGTAGCTTATCGCAGCTTATCACGTCCTTCATCAGCTCCTGATGCCAAGTCATCCTCTGTGCGCTCTTAGTAGCTTGACCTATTTTTCTTTCTATATTCTTCCAGCTCTTAAATTACTATTGCTAATAATTTAACTTGCTACCTTTCGCATCTTTACTATTTATATACAATTTTCAAAGATCTATATCCTTAAGTAACCTTCCAATTATAGGTCACTCACAATTGAATAGGAAAAAAGTTATCCACTTCTTTCTTTCCTTAGAAAGGAGGTGATCCAGCCGCAGGTTCTCCTACGGCTACCTTGTTACGACTTCACCCCAATCACTGACCCCACCTTAGACTGCTGCCTCCTATATGGTTAGCCCACAGGTTTCGGGTGTTGCCAACTCTCATGGTGTGACGGGCGGTGTGTACAAGACCCGGGAACGTATTCACCGCGACATTCTGATTCGCGATTACTAGCAACTCCATCTTCATACAGGCGAGTTTCAGCCTGCAATCCGAACTGAGATGAGTTTTATAAGTTTTGCTCACTATCACTAGCTTGCTTCTCTCTGTTCTCACCATTGTAGCACGTGTGTAGCCCTAAACGTAAGGGGCATGATGATTTGACGTCATCCCCACCTTCCTCCTAGTTAACCTAGGCTGTCTCGCTAAAGTGCTCAGCTTAACCTGTTAGCAATTAACAACAAGGGTTGCGCTCGTTGCGGGACTTAACCCAACATCTCACGACACGAGCTGACGACAACCATGCACCACCTGTATCCTTGCTCTTGCGAGCTTCCCTCATTACAAGGTAATTCAAGGTATGTCAAGTTTAGGTAAGGTTCTTCGCGTTGCTTCGAATTAAACCACATGCTCCGCTGCTTGTGCGGGTCCCCGTCAATTCCTTTGAGTTTTAATCTTGCGATCGTACTCCTCAGGCGGGGTACTTATTGCGTTTGCGACGGCACGAATTGTTATTCACAACCCACACCTAGTACCCATCGTTTACAGCATGGACTACCAGGGTATCTAATCCTGTTTGCTCCCCATGCTCTCATGCCTCAGCGTCAGTTACAGTCCAGTAAGTCGCCTTCGCCACTGGTGTTCTTCCTAATCTCTACGCATTTCACCGCTACACTAGGAATTCCACTTACCTCTCCTGCACTCTAGTTAAACAGTTTTATATGCTTTCTACAGGTTAAGCCTATATATTTAACATATAACTTGTTTAACCGCCTACGCATCCTTTACGCCCAGTTATTCCGAACAACGCTTGCCACCTACGTATTACCGCGGCTGCTGGCACGTAGTTAGCCGTGGCTTCCTCTGCAGGTACCGTCCTTCCTCTTCCCTGCTAACAGAGCTTTACAATCCGAAAACCTTCTTCACTCACGCGGCGTTGCTGCATCAGGGTTTCCCCCATTGTGCAATATTCCCCACTGCTGCCTCCCGTAGGAGTATGGACCGTGTCTCAGTTCCATTGTGGCCGTTCATCCTCTCAGACCGGCTACACATCGTCGCCTAGGTAAGCCTTTACCTCACCTACTAGCTAATGTGCCGCAGACTCCTCCTATACCAATAAATCTTTCACTACATAATCATGCAACTATATAGCTATATGCGGTATTAATCCAACTTTCATCGGGCTATCCCCCAGTATAGGATAGATTATCTACGTGTTACTCACCCGTTCGCTGCTAAGCTATATAAAGCAAGCTCCATATATCTCCGCTCAACTTGCATGTGTTAGGCACGCCGCCAGCGTTCGTCCTGAGCCAGGATCAAACTCTTATCCTTCTCCCAGTCTCTCAAAATTAACGTTGACTTCTTCTCTTCATTCCTTTTCCCTATCCAATTGTCAATGATCTATAATCCATCTAACCTTCCTCCTGGCTGTCCCACAGCCAACTCACTCATATTACCAAACTTCATACCACCATGTCAATACCTTTCTACACATTTTACCTAAATTCTTTGTCTAAAATCTAAAGCTCTACTTAAAGTAATTTCATCAACATATTCTAAATCGCTTCCTAAAGGCACTCCATATGCTAATCTAGTTAATTTCTGTTCATTTGAAAACAATTTTGATATATATATACTAGTTGCCTCTCCCTCGAGAGTTGGGTTTGTCGCTAATATAACTTCATTTATCTTTTCTTCTTTTACTCTCTTAACAAACAATTCTATCTTAAGATCATCCGGACCGATACCTTTAATAGGAGATATTAATCCGTGCAACACATAGTATAACCCTTTATAACTTCCTATCTTCTCAAATGCATAAACATCTTTTACATCTTGTACAACACAAATTGTAGATTTATCTCTACTCGTATCCTTACAAATCAAACAAATATCATCATCAGAAAAATTATTACATTTTTCACAATATCTTAATTTTTCTTTACATTTTTTTACAGAATCACAAAATTCATTGATCTCATTTATTTCTCTATTCAAAATATGCATGGTTAATCTTATAGCTGTCTTATATCCTATTCCAGGTAATTTAGAAAACTCACTAACAACTTTTTGTATATACTCTGGATACTCTATCATATTTACCCCCATAATTTAAAAATAAAATAAGGCGAGTATACACCCACCTAAACCTAATTTTATTAAAATCCTGGTATACTAAAACCACCAGTTAATTTGGACATTTCTCTATTAGTTTCATCGTCTACTTTTTTATATACATCATTTATACAACTTATTATTAAATCCTGTAGCATTTCAATATCATCTGGATCAACCACTTCTGGCTTTAATTTTAAATCGATTATTTCTTTCTTTCCATTCATTCTAACAAAAACAACCCCACCTCCAGATGTAGATTCAAACTCCATCTCCTCTAATTGTTTCTTTGTTTCTTCCATATTTTTTTGCAACTTTTGGGCTTGTTTAAATAAATTATTCATATTTCCTCCACCAAATCCACCTGAAAATCCTTTCATTACAAATCATTCCTTTCTTAAATCATTAATACTATTACTACTTGTTTTGTATTTCTATCTCATCACCAAAATAACCTTTTAACTTATGTTGAATATTGTCTTCCTCAACTTCATTTGAGAAAAATAACTCAAATTCTATACTACCTCCAAAAAAATCAAACAAATTTGTTTTAATTTCCCTAAGTGTATCTCTCTTTTTCAATCTATTTAATATTCCCTCTGTATTGCACTTAAAAACAATACTATCACTACTCATATCCTTCAAATCTCCATTAGTCAAAAGAGAATATAGAACCATATGTTTATTCATCTTGAGATACTTTAAAAAATCATTCCATTTATCAAATTTAATATTTTTATTTGCAGTATCATTAAAATCAGATTTTTTTACTTCGCTCTGCAAATCAAAACCTGATTTGTTTAACAAAGATTCTCCACCATCATATACGATTCTTACTATAAGCATCTCTAAATAAACTCTATACTCAATATCACTTAAATTTCTCATGTCATTTATTTTATTTAATTCACTTAAAACCATATATATGTAATCAAAATCCAAAATTTCTGATATAGCCATAATATTCTTTATATTTAAACTATTTTTTTCAATTAATATGTTTAAATTTTCCTTGTTTATTTTTAAAAACATAATATCTCTCAATACATTTCTGAAATCATTAATAAAACTTTTAATATTAAGACTATCTTCAAATATTTTTGATATTATTAAAAGAATCTTATTTAACTTATTTAATCTTAAATTATCTATAATATCGAATATCATCTCACTAGATGTAATACCTAAAATCCTCCGAGAATGCTCAAATGTAATATTATCAGCTGACAACATCACTCTCTCCAAAATACTTATAGCATCCCTCATAGACCCATCAGCTAATTTAGATATTAATGAAATTGACTCGAAATCAATACTTATATTTTCACTTTCAACTATGTATTTTAGTCTATCTATTATGTTTTTATTATCTATATTCTTAAACTCAAATTTCTGACATCTAGATATAATCGTTTTAGGTATCTTTTTTATTTCAGTTGTCGATAAAATAAAAACAACATTTGATGGGGGCTCTTCTAAACTCTTAAGTAACGCATTAAAGGCGCTTATTGAGAGCATATGAACCTCATCTAAAATATAAACTTTATATCCATCTACAAAATTTGAATATCTTAATTCTTCAACTAGTGTTCTAATCTGATCTACACTATTATTAGATGCAGCATCTAGCTCAACTATATTAAGAATTTCATATGTAGAATTACAAGATCTACATTCATAACACGGCTCACCATTAACGTTATTTATACAATTTATAGCTTTCGCAAAAATTCTTGCACAAGTAGTCTTACCAGTACCTCTTATTCCAGAAAACAAATATGCATGAGAAAATTTATGCGATTTGACTTGATTCTTCAATATACTAGACACATTTTCCTGACCACATATATCTTTAAACTTAACAGGTCTATACTTAGTGTATAAAGAATTATTATCCATAAAATCATCCTTTTATTTTAAAGCATCCTACTAAATTAATAGGATGCTTTAAAATAAGTAATATGCTCTATTTATTAACATGTTGTGCTTCTCCCGTTGATAAATATACCCAAAGTGATAGATAAGTCATCAACTCAAATTAAATTATTCTACATCACTTAAAAACATCTACTTACCGTTGCTATCTTCCGATCCTGGCGGAGTTTATAGATCTCTTAATGCATAGAGTTTAATTCTCAACGAATCCGACTTAACTCAAACCCTTACGTACATAACCGAAGAGAGCCTTCAACTCTGCTGTAGCGGATTGCAGATACAGGGCACCGCTAGTTCCCCATCTAGCACAACAATTGGCGGAAAGAGAGGGATTCGAACCCTCGATAGAATTTCTCCTATACATGCGTTCCAGGCATGCCTCTTAAACCACTCGAGCATCTCTCCATACAATATAAAATTATATAGTATAAAATTTTATATTGCAATAAAATTATATTAAAAATTATTAAATAAGGTGTATATTATGGATATAAAATACTTCACTAAAGAAATGATAAGAGAAGCCTACAAAGCTTATAAACTTGATGAAATACCAGTAGGATGTTTAATTGTAAAAAATAATACAATAATTAGCAGATCTTATAATACTAAATACTCAACGAATATTCCAATAAACCATGCAGAAATTCTATCAATAATAAATTCATGTAAAATTTTAAATTCACTATATCTTGATAATTGTTCTATGTTTATATCTTTAGAACCTTGTACTATGTGTACAGGTGCTATAATTGAAAGTAGAATTAAAAACATATTTATAGGGTCTTCTAATCCCTTTAATGGATTTTTTTCTAAAAATTATTATAATCATCTTCCAAATTTGAATATTACATGGTTAAATGATACTACATCTGAATTTCTTATAAATAAATTCTTTATTAAAAAACGAACAAAGCTATAATGCAAATTATAGCTTTAACTATTAATCCTAACCCTCAATCTCTTTATACGATTTTTTCCTATATTCTCAATAATAAATGATATATTATTAATATCAACAACCTCTCCAGCTTCTGGAAATTTTCCTAATTTTTCAATTATATACCCTCCGATTGTTTCAAATTCTGATTCTATTGTTATGCCTAACATATCCTCAAGTGTATCAAGTTTAAGCGTGCCAACTATTAAATACTCCCTGTCATTTAAAACTTGAATTTCCTTATCTATTATTTCATCATACTCATCTTCTATATCTCCAACTATTTCCTCTATCAAATCTTCAATAGTTACAAGTCCAATAGTGCCACCATATTCATCTATTATAACACTCATATGATTCCTGTTCTTCTTCATTTCATTAAATAAATCACGTATTTTCTTATATTCATAACTTGAATATATGCTTCTTATATACTTATCTATTTTAAAATCCTTATCCTTTTCTATAAAAAACAAATCTTTTATATTAATTAAACCGATAATATTATCTATGTTATCCTTAAACACAGGAACTCTTGAAAATCGTTCAGTCTTAAATATAGATACAATTTCCTCGTAACTTGAGTCTATAGAAAGCGTGACCATGTCAACTCTTGGTATCATGATATCTTTCGCTTTTAAATCTCCGAACTCAAACACATTATATATGAGTCTCTTATCCTCTACTTCTAAAACACCCTCCTCCTGACTGAAGTTAACCATACTTTTAATATCTTCTTCTGTTATATTAACTTGACCTTCTCCCTCTTTAATTCCAAAAATAAGCATTATTATTTTAGATATCTTCGAAAATATAAAAACAATTGGTTTTAGTAATAAAAGCACTATTTTTAATGGTCTATATAATACTAATGCTAATTTTTCAGCTTTTAACACAGCGATAGTTTTAGGTGTAATCTCTCCAAAAATCAATATTACAATTGTTAAAACTAATGTAGACATAAACGTTGCAAATCCTATACCAAACTTACCAAATAAATTCATAAATATGATAGTTGAAATTGAAGATGCCAATATATTAACTATATTATTACAAATCAGTATTGTGCTTAAAATTTTACTAGGATCCTCTACTAATTCTTGAATTTCTTTAGCCCCTCTTATTCCATCATCTATAAATTGTTTAATCCTAATTTTATTAATAGACATAAGTGCTGTTTCAGCTGCTGAAAAAAAACCTGAAAGTAAAATTAGAAATACTAAAAATACTACAAGCCAACCACTAGATTCCAAAAATAACCACTCCTAAATAATTTTAATTTTGAATTAATTCTATATTACATAAAATTATAATCTCTATTTGTTAATAAATATAATAATTAAATAAAAGAGTGCCATATCAAATGGCACTCTTTGGCACTCTCAACAGGAATCGAACCTGTATCTACTCCTTAGGAGGGAGCTATTCTATCCATTAAACTATGAGAGCAAACATATATAATATTTCGTATGTTATTGTATTAAATTTTATAACCATTGTCAAATATAAAATATGTTTTATATTAAATACTTAATACATTTAAATATATTTTCATAAAAATCATTCCTAATAAGTTTATAATTCTTAAATTTTTCATACAACTCTCCATAATGATTAACACAAAATACAAATGCATTTCTATTTATAGCTTTAATCATAAATAAATCATTGTTATATAATTCAATATCATCAAAATTATTGATTATAACTATATTACTATAGATCTTACATACTCTATTTTTTAATACAAGATTGATATGCTTTGAATTTATAATATTTATTCTTGAGGTAATAAATATCTTATCTTTTAATAACTTGCTACTAAGAACATTATCTATATACTTTATCAATATATAATCTCCTTCAATGAATATAAAATGAGGTTTATGTATCTCTATCAAATACAACAATTTATTATCATCAATTTGAAAATTATAATCCACAAATTTAATCTTAATATTATCATTTATAACATAATTAATACTCGTATTACCCCTATCAAAGCATAAAACAAGTATCTTTTCATTATTTTTTATATTTTTCATTCTTATATATGAATTCAAAAATAATGTTTTTCCACTCCCATTAAATCCTATTATTATTTCAACTTCGCTCATAATTCTCCACACACTTATTATTACACAATTATAAATATTCCATAAAATATGTATTAATGTTATAATTTATATAAATGAAATTTTTTCAATAAGGATAGGGTGTCTACATAATGAGTAATGAGAAAAAAATGGTTAGGGAAATTACATCTATGGATGTAGATTTTTCTAAGTGGTATACAGACATAATTAAAAAAGCAGAGCTAGCTGAGTATTCAAGCATAAAAGGCTGTATGATAATCAGACCTTATGGATTTAAAATTTGGGAAAATATACAAAGCTATCTAGATAAAAAATTTAAAAAAACAGGACATGAGAATATTTATATGCCCATGTTCATACCTGAATCTTTACTAAAAAAAGAGAGTGATCATGTCGAAGGATTCGCTCCTGAAGCTGCTTGGGTAACCCATGGCGGAAATGAAAAGTTAAATGAAAGAATGTGTGTTAGACCAACATCAGAAACTTTATTTTGTGAACACTACTCAAACATTATTGAATCTTATAAAGATTTACCAAAACTTTATAATCAATGGTGCTCTGTTGTTCGATGGGAAAAATCAACAAGACCATTTTTACGGACAACGGAATTTTTATGGCAAGAAGGACACACAGCACACGAAAATGAAGATGATGCTATGAGAGAAGTATTAAAAATGCTCGATATATATGAGGAATTATGTAAAAACATATTGGCAATTCCAGTTATTAAGGGTAAAAAAACAAATATTGAAAAATTCGCTGGTGCAAAACAAACTTACACAATCGAAAGTATGATGCATGATGGAAAAGCGCTTCAAAGTGGCACAACTCACTATTTTTCTGATATATTTGCTAAAGCATTTAACATTACCTTTACAGATAAAAATGGAGAACAAAAATATGTACATCAAACTTCATGGGGAGTATCCTCAAGATTAATAGGATCTATAATTATGGTTCATGGTGATAATAAGGGACTTTGTCTTCCTCCAAGAATTGCTCCCATACAAGTTATAATTGTTCCTATTAACATTAAAGATGACAAAATCATAAATAAAGCTTATGAAATATATGATCATCTCAAAAAACATTTCAGATGTTTAATAGATAAATCAAATAAATCTGCAGGATGGAAATTCAATCAATATGATATGAAGGGAATTCCCCTAAGGCTAGAGCTTGGTTCGAGAGATTTTGAAAAAAACTCAATAACTTTATATAGACGTGATACTGGTGAAAAAGTTATGATACCTTTAAACTCAAATTTAAATGAAATTATAAAAGAATATCTAGATAAAGTTCATGAAAAATTATTTGAAAAAGCTCTTAAAATTAGAGAACAAAAAACATACGTAGCTAAGACAATAGAAGATTTAAAAAACATTTATAAATCTAAATCTGGATTTACTAAAGTTATGCTATGTGACAATGAGGAATGTGAAACAAAAATAAAAAATGAAGTATCTATAACATCAAGATGTATACCGTTTGATCAAACAAAATTATATGATAAATGTATTTGCTGTAATAAACCTACTGATACTATGGTTTTGTTTGGTAAATCTTATTAGGAGCATACAATTATGAAATTACTTAAATTTATTTCACTCCTATTTATATTTTTGTGTTTAACATCTTGTAATACTGATTATTTAAATGTTAGTGATGAGTATACAAATGACCTTAATATTTCCTCTAATGAAATCTTCGATATGGCCACTAAAGGATTAGATCTACCAAAATTTAAAAGTTTAAATGAAGATGAAATTTTAGATTTGTACGCTTTGGATCCAAGCATTTTGATAGACTATATATCAAACGTTTCTCAGGAAAATACATCTGGTGTTGAGATATCTATATTCCATTTAAAAGATAAAACAAACGCAAATGAGGTTATATTAGGCATACAAAGAAGAATTGAAATATTAGAAAATGATTTTAGAACTGTTAAACAATCAGAATATGATTTAATAACGAATCCATACATAAATACTATTGGTAACTACATTATATTTGCACTACACAAGGATATAAAAACATTTGAAAACAATCTAAATAATATTTTTTAAAATAATTTAAGGAGAATTATTATTCTCCTTAAAATTATAAGGAGATTTAACTATGATTATAAATAAAAAATCAGCTATAATTGTATCATCATTAACACTATTTGGTTTAACATCTTGTAATGGAAACACTATATCTGAAAATAAAGTCACAGAAAATACAGAAGATAATTTGCAAATATCAACAAGAACCATAGATACAAATGAAAATGTAATAAACTTAAATAATGAGGAAACTCCTTCCCTTGGATTATATGATTACACAATAGGACTATCATCATATCCTATTATAGAAAATATACCTTTAGATAAATCACCTGAAAATAAAGAAATTTTAGAAGAACTTTTTACACTTAGTGAAGTTGAAAAAATTGCTGAAGATATATCAAATGAATATATGAATTATTTATCAGAAAACGAGACATATTTAACTAATGAATATGAAAAATATATAAATTCACTTGAGAATAACTACTCAAACTTAGAGACTGAATATACAAACTTATTAAATGATTTTTTAAACTATCTAGATAATAATTATCAAGATGAAACAGACAAAGAAGATGAAGTCATTCCTAATATTCCTCCACCATCTTTTGAAGATACACCCCAAGAAAATGAAAATAATAATACAAACAATAATAAATTTCTAACTAGAGAAGAAGAAATAAACGCAATTTATGAAAAGGCTTTATATAATTCGGCTAAAAATACCAATGACTATGAACCTATACAAGGACAACCTCAGAGTACTTCGAAACTTATACTAGATGAAATATTAGAAAACATTACCTTACAACCATACACATACGCTAATAATTCTTTCATTTCATTAAATTATGGTATTGACATAACTGAAATAGAAGATTATAAACTCATACATTCTAAAGAATTAAGTTCAAACTATTTTGAAATTTTTATATTTAAACCTAAAAACTTATCAGATCAATCTTTAATGAATAAACTTAATTTGAGAATATCTAGTATTTTAAGTTCGATTAATGAACATACTAATAATGAATTTAAAATTGAAAATAATGTTCTTCTTTTAAGTATAGAAGATCATATACTATTTTGTTTCTCAAAAAATAGTGATGATATATTGAAATTATTTGAACAATAATAAAGGGATTGGATGTTTAATGGTATTCTCTAGTTTAATATTTATATTTTTTTTCCTACCAATTACATTATTTATTTATTATATATCTCCAAAATCAATTAGGCTTGCTGTACTTTTCTTAGCAAGTCTTTTGTTCTATGCCTTTGGAGAACCTTTGTATATTTTCCTCATGATCTTCTCAACCATCTTAGATTACACAATAGGATTATTGATAGATAAATACAAAAACTTTAAATATTTAAAAATCGCATTCCTTACACTATCTATTGTAGTTAATTTATCTATGCTATGTTTCTTTAAATATTCGTCACTTATTATTAAATCTTTAAATGTAGTATTTAATTTAAATATAAATTATTCTCCTCTTCCTCTACCAATAGGTATATCATTCTACACCTTTCAAACTCTTTCATATACAGTAGATATCTTCTTAAATAAAATAGACGTGCAAAAAAATTTCATATCATTTGGAGCATATATATCATTATTTCCTCAACTCATCGCAGGACCAATTGTTACTTACAAAAGTATTGAAAAAGATATAAATAATAAATCTCGAGAGAATATTAAATTGTTTGATAATGGGGTAACTAGATTTATGGAAGGAATTTGCAAAAAAGTAATCATTGCAAATAATATGGGATACCTATTTAGTACACTAACAGAATTACCTCTATCTAATATGTCAACTCTCACAGCATGGATGTGTATATTTTCATACTTCTTTCAAATTTATTTTGATTTCAGTGGATATTCAGATATGGCAATAGGACTTGGATACATGTTTGGGTTTAAATTTAACGAAAATTTTAACTACCCCTATATGTCAAGAAGTGTAACTGAATTTTGGAGAAGATGGCATATCTCTTTAGGATCATGGTTTAAAGACTATTTGTATATACCTCTAGGAGGGAATAGACGACATAAATATTTTAATTTATTTATTGTTTGGATGTTCACAGGTCTATGGCATGGTGCTAATTTTAACTTTATACTCTGGGGAATTTACTTTTTTATATTTATACTTATTGAAAAGATATTTTTACTTAAATTTCTCGAAAATAGCAAAATATTATCTAGAATTTATTTAATAATTATAGTGTTATTTGGATGGTGTATTTTTGTATTTGAAGATTTTAATTATCTAAAAGGATTTATATTTAAAATGATTTCTATAGACAATTTTATAGATATGACATTTTTATATTATTTTACAAATTTCATCATTTATTTTATTATATCAATCATATTTTCGACTCCTATAATAAAAAATATTAAATCAAAAATATCCCCTATCCTAGCAAAAATATTTTTAATTATAATGTTTTTAATAAGTATATCATTTATAGTTAATTCATCATTCAACCCATTTCTATACTTCAGATTTTAATAAAAGGAAGTGGTATAAATTAAAAGGAACTATTTACTTAGCATTATATTTTTAATAATAATTTTTATTTTTCCTGTTTTACACATTTTATTTAAAGATAAGGATTTTTCATTTATAGAAAATAGATATTTATCAAAATTTCCAGAATTCTCTATGGAATCACTTACATCTGGAAAATTTAATGATGAATTTTCTTCTTACCTTGAAGACCATTTTCCTTTTAGAAATAACTTCATAACTTTAAAGTCATCATTTGAATTTTTAATAGGTCGAAGAGATATAAATAACATTTACATCGCAAAAAATAATTACTTAATAGAAACTTTCAAAGATATCAATTTAAATATAATTAATAATAACTTAAACTTAATAAATGATTTATCTACAAACTATAAAATTAGTTTAATGATAATACCAACTTCTACAGAAATATTAAAAGATTATCTTCCTCCATATTCAGTAAATGTAGATCAGGTTAAACTGTTAAAATACATAGAAAATGCATTAAATAATAATATTAAATTTATAAATCCAATTGAGATATTTAACTTACATAAAAATGAATATATCTACTATAAAACAGATCATCATTACACAACTCTCGGAGCTTATTACTCCTATTTAAAATTTTGCGAAGAAAATATCATTACCCCACTTAACAAAGATAATTTTTTAATTAAAAGGGTGTCTAATACATTTCTTGGATCATTATTCTCTAAAGTTAACCTAATTGGCATTACTCCAGACGAAGTATACATTTTCCGAAGTAAACAAAAAAATGATTTAACAGTTGACTATGTTACTAAAAAGTCAACTTCTCTTTATAACTTTTCATATTTAAATAACGCTAGAGATCACTATAATATATTTCTTGATAACAATCATCCCTTAATTAAAATAACTACATCTATTCATAACAATAAAAAATTGTGTATAATAAAAGACTCTTATGCTAACTCTTTTATACCTTTTTTAGTAAATCACTTTGAGGAAATACACGTATTAGATTTAAGGTTTTACACAAAAAATATAATTAACTATCTTAAGGAAAATAATTTAGAAGAGATTCTAATCTACTACAATATAAAAAACTTTTGTGAAGATAAGAATTTTATATTTATAAAACAAAATTAATGGAGGGATAACTTGAAGCGCAAAACTTTATATACTCTTTTTACTACTTTTTTTAAGATTGGGCTACTAACCTTTGGCGGTGGATATTCAATGTTACCATTTATCGAAAAAGAAATAACTGAGAAAAACAAATTTATAACTCAAGATGAGCTGCTTGATATATTTTCAATTTCTGAATGCACACCAGGACCTGTATCTATAAATTGTGCGACATTTATTGGTTACAAACTTTGTGGTTTTATTGGTGCAACTGTATCAACTCTTGGCATAGTTCTTCCATCCTTTATAATAATACTCTTGATATCATTTTTCTTAGATTACTTTAAAGAAATTAAAATAATATCTGGTTTTCTTAGCGGTATAAAAATAGGAGTTATAGTTATGCTCGCATTTACAGTATTAAAGATGAACAAAAAATCTAAAAAAACTAAATACTATTATCCAATAATGGTACTTGTACTTTTGTTATGTTTCTTTACTCCTATAAGTTCAATTACAATTTTAATTATATCTATCATTATAAACATTTTAATAATTAGATTTAGAGGGAAGATTTAAATGGGAATAAATTTTATGCTTCTTTCTGTATTCTTTAAAATTGGTCTCTTTACATTCGGTGGTGGGTATGCAATGATACCTCTAATTAAAGAATACATACTTAAATATTCTTGGGCAACTAACAATGAACTCCTAGAATTCATCGCAATATCAGAATCAACCCCGGGACCTTTCGCAATTAATATAAGTACATTCATTGGTTTCAGAAATTCTAGAATAATAGGTGCTATATTCTCAACGCTTGGAGTAGTTCTTCCATCTTTTATAATAATTATCCTTGTATCAAAATTCATAAACAAATTTAAAAATAACATTTATCTTGAAAGCACTCTAAAAAATATAAGACCTGTAATACTTTCACTCTTAATTTATTCCGTTATAAATATTGCAAGTAAATCACTTTTTTCATCATCAGGAATAGATAAAATAAATCTAATATTATTTTTGATCTTGCTCCTATTTAATTTAAAATTTAAACTATCACCTCTAAAAATAATTTTGCTATCAGGAATACTTGGAGTAATTTTTTTAAAATAAAAATGCATCTCAATAAATTTTGAGATGCATTTTTTAAACTCTATAACTTTCTTCTCCAAAATCTGCCCAAATTTCGCATTGAGATAATACTGTTGCCACGGCATCCTCTAAACCTTTTGGTGGATAATCATAGTCTTTTAAAAGTTTTCTAACCATTCTACGCATTTTTGCTCTCGCAGTATCCTTTTTCTGCCAATCTATAGTTCTACTTCTTCTTAAGCTGTCTGTAAGCATACGAGTGAGTGCTACAAGTTCTTGATTTGTGTAAAAATCTTTTATAGCCTCTGGTCGAGTTAGTGCATCATAAAATGCCATCTCCTCATCACTAAGTCCAAGTGATTCTGCCTCTTCTGAGGAGCGTGATATATCTCGTGCCATCTTTAATAGCTCTTCTATTATCTCTTCATTTGTGATCATTCCATTTATATATAACCTCATAGCCTTATTTAACATTTCCGAAAATTTTTGTGATTTAACAATATTATTCCTTTTATATACTGAAATCTGTTCATTTAAAAGTTTCTTTAACATTTCAACTGCCAAATTCTTCTCTTTCATATTTGAAACTTCTTCTAAAAATTTTTCATCAAATATAGAAACCCCAATATCAATATCAGAAAATAAATTTATAATACCATCACTTTTTATACTCTCTTTTAATAAGTCATTAATATGCTTATTTATATCTTTTAAAGAAAGAGGTTTATTTTCTCCTGTTATGCGTGTAAGTAGTGTACGAAGTGCTTCAAAATATGCAGATTCAAGTCTTTGATCCTTAGTTAAAATAGAGCGACAAAGTGAAACAGATTGACGCAAGAGAAGCGACTCTTTTATATAGAATTTTTTATCCTCCTTTCTTGATGGATCTGATAGAAAGTTAACGCCTCCACTTATAAGTTTTGCACGCGTAAGATCTGTTAATGATTTAAGCATAAATGAGGAATAATCAAACCCATGCAAAAGAGCACGACATACCTCAAGTTTTTCTATAAACTTTGGATAAGCAATTTTTGAGATATCACTCTCCCCATAATTTGCCTTATCTCTCTTTGTGTAATCGCTCATCGCCTTTTTCAAAGCTCCTGCAATTCCAATATAATCAACTATAAGTCCGCCCTCTTTATTTTTATAAACTCTATTAACTCTAGCTATAGCCTGCATTAAATTATGACCACTCATAGGTTTATATATATACATAGTTGCAAGAGATGGAACATCAAATCCAGTAAGCCACATATCAACAACAATTGCTATTTTAAATGAAGATCCATTATCCTTAAATTTTTGGGCTAGTTCATCCTTATAACGTTTATTTCCTATTATTTTTCTCCAATCTTCTGGATCGTTATTTCCTGAAGTCATAACAACATATACTTTTTCTTCCCATTCAGGCTTTAATTCTAAAATTTTATGATAAATTTTCATAGCAATAGGGCGAGAATATGCAACTATCATTGCTTTACCTGTTAATTCATACTGTCTGTTTTCTTCATAGTGCATTACGATATCTCTAGTTAAAGAGTCTATAGTTTGATCTGCTCCAAGTATACTCTCTAATCTTCCAAGTTCTTTTTTACTCTTCTCAATTGCATGAATCTCAGCGTTATTAGATAAAATTTCATACTCTTTATCTATCATCTCCAATATAGAGTTATCCAAATTCAATTTAATTACACGGCTTTCATAATAAACTGGGAGAGTTGCTCCATCTTCTACAGCTTGAGTCATATCATATATATCAATATAATTTCCAAACACCTCAATTGTAGATCTATCCTTTAATGAAATCGGAGTTCCTGTGAAACCTATATATGTTGCGTTAGGGAAATTATCTCGTATTATTCTAGCTATACCAAAACTTATACGCCCTGTATTTTTATCAACTTTCTCATCTAATCCATACTGTCCCCTATGGGCCTCATCTGCCATGATTATAATATTTTTTCTCTCTGATAGAGGCTCTGTACTTTCCTCAAACTTTTGAATTGTTGAAAAAATGATTCCATTTGCCTCTCTTCCAGCAAGAAGTTTTTTCAAATGCTCACGGCTTTCTGCCTTATTTGGAACTTGATAAAGAAAATCTTTACATTTAGAAAACTGAGAGAAGAGTTGATCATCTAAATCATTTCTATCTGTAAGTACAAGTATAGTTGGAGAATTTATGGTTTCACAAAGAAGATGAGCATAAAATAGCATAGATAGGGATTTACCACTCCCCTGTGTATGCCAAAATACTCCAGCTTTTCCATCGCTCTCTAAAGCATTAAGCGTCGATTTAATAGCTTTTCTAACAGCGAAATATTGATGATAGGCTGAAAGTATTTTTGAATTTTCAGAAAAGCATATAAAATTTTTGATGATATCAAGTAGGCGAGCTTTATCAAACATTCCTTCAATAAAAGTATCAAACTGAGCATAAGAGGTATTTTCATAGCTTCCATCCTTAGTTTTCCACTCCATGAATCTATCTTCACTACTCGTTATAGTTCCAGCCTTTGATACTGCAAGATCACTCATAACTAAAAAAGCATTGTAATTAAAAAGAGAAGGTATCTCGTACATATAATTTCTGAGCTGATTATATGCTTCTGACACGCTTGTCTCTTCACGACTTGGAGACTTAAGCTCAAATACCACAATAGGAATACCATTTAAAAATAAAATAAGGTCTGGTCTCTTCTCACTATTTTCAACAATTGTCCACTGATTAACTATTGTGAAGGTATTTTTCTCTAGGCAGTTATAATCGGCAAGCTTAACTAAATAGCTTTCCTAATTTCCGTTATTAAAACAGTTGACGCTCACTCCATTTTGTAGATAATTCATAAATATTCTATTTTTATCAAGTAAGGTTCCACCTTCAATGTTTCTTAGTTTATTTATGCATTCATTAATTGCAGATTGTGGGATGTCTTTGTTTATTCTCTTAAGAGATGGTGTAAGCTCATCCATATAAATAGCATCTGAATAATCACGGCTTATGTCTGGACCGTATAAATAATTATAAGAAAGAGTATCTCTGAAAACTTCAATCAAAGCATTTTCATAATTCGCTTCTGTGTATGACATATATTAACCTCCTTGTATCAAAAATTTTATGTACTTAAATATTTCTCTATTTAACTCTGATCTCTCCAGACATTAATTTTGGAAGTAATGTATCACGGAGTGAAGAGAGATGAATGTTTTCATTAATATTATTTGACATTTGACGATACAATGGCTCTAATATACAATTAAAACATTCTAATATTTCATCAGTCGGTAATAAAATTTCATAATCTGGTAAAGCTTTCTTACCTAAATGCAATACAGTTGTTCCATTTATATATCCAAAAGCATGCTTCTTAAAATTTAAACTTTTAAGATAAGCAATAAGAATAAAAGCATGCTTCTTAAAATTTAAACTTTTAAGATAAGCAATAAGAATAAATGTAGTCATATTCTTTAAACGCGGTAAAACTTTAACAATATCACATGAAAATATAATTTGCTCATATCCTAATGAGCTTAAAATCATTTCGGCATTACCAATAACTTCAGCATTTTGTGTTAAATCTGTATGTGCAACAAGAATATCATACTGTTTAGTATACTGAGACTCCTTAATCTTACCAGTGATTACAATCTCTTTAAATCCATCTACCTTAAATCCTCCTTCACGTTCAAAATTCTTAATCGTCGCCATAGCAATATCAGATGATTGTAATTCTTTACTTTTATAAGAATATCCACTTACAAATTCAGCAACATCATTAAATCTTACAATTTTCCAATCCCCTGGCATCTTACCGCCCCAAGGTTCAAAATCCACAAACCAAGATTTAAAAATCGCCTTCGCCATTTCCTCCAAAGTTTTATTTATTTTCTTGTTGAGTTCGATTTTGTCATCGAGAGCCGAGAGAATTGAAGCAATTTTTTTCTGTTCTTCCAATGCTGGTAATTCCAACTCTATATTATAAAATGTTTCACGTGTAATAGTATCAAATACCGACCCATGAGTATTCTTTTTTAAAACATCTGTATTATATTTCAAAATATAATACAGATATGTTTGTGTAACAATTTCTTTATCACCACGTATGCCATAACAAGATTGATTAAACGCCATATGAAATGGTATCATTGCCAATTCACCAACTGTTCCACGAGCAGATATTATGATGTCATCAGGATGCAATAACTTTGTAGAACTATTATTTAATCCAGCTTGTGTTATGTATTTTTCAGTTGAATAAACATACCGATCATCATTATTAAAATCTTTTACTGATAACCAAGGAATATTACCATTCCAATATTCTGAAATATTAGTTTTTGGTGTACCACCTCCTATAATTTCAATAATATCCCCCAAAACACACGTTTTCCACCCATCTATCATAATGAATTAACCCCTTTTTTAATCATCCCAATTATCACTTTCTGCCTCCCTCTCTTTTAAAATTAAAATTTCTAGAAGCTCATCAAAAGCATAAATAAAACTATCGCGTATAAGAATGACAAGTGTATCAATACCATCTGTTAAATTAAATTGTCCTACAATCCCAGTTCTATAAATAATATCATCCCTCGTCTCTTCAAAATTAGCAATTTTAAGTGCATTAAGGCTTGCAGAAAAATTATCTATCTTTTTCATTATGTACTCCCTCATCAATCTCAAGAAAAAAATATCCTTTATAACTCTTTCAGGAATATTATATTTCATATCCTATACTCCCAAGTCTTTTTTGAATCTCTTCTTCAAGTTCATGAGATTTATTAAACATCTCTCGAAGTTCCCCAGTGAGTCTCTTCATCTTATCATCAAACCCTTCAGAATCATCTTCTCTATCTTTTATTCCAACATATCTTCCAGGCGTTAAAATATAATCCTCTTTTGATATCTTCTCAGTTGTTACAACTGCACATAAACCTTTCACATCTTCAAGCGTCCCTTCCTCAAACGCACGAAATGTATCAGAAATCTTTTTAATATCTTCTTCTGTCATCTCTCTTAATTTCCTATTTACCATCTTTCCCATATCTCTTGCATCTATAAATAAAGTTTTACCCTTTTGAGTTTTATCCCTATTTATAATCCATAATGACACAGGAATCTGAGTTGTATAAAATAATTGACTCGGCATAGCAACAATCCCTTCAACAAGATCATCTTCAATTATGCCTTTTCGAATATCCCCCTCGCCTCCACTTTTAGATGAGAGAGAACCGTTTGCTAAAACCATTCCGATCTTACCTCTTGGTGAAAGATGGTGAATCATATGCTGAAGCCAAGCAAAGTTTGCATTCCCAGACGGTGGCAAACCATAAGACCATCTAACATCATCATTCAAACTTCCATCATTCCAATTTGAAAGATTAAATGGTGGATTTGATAATATAAAATCTGCCTTAAGCGTTTTATGTAAATCATTATAAAATGTATCCGCACTATGAGGTCCAATGTCCCCTTCTATACCCCTAATTGCAAGATTCATAATTGCCATTTTACGAGTCGTTGGATTTGAATCCTGACCAAATATTGATAAATTATTTATATTCCCTGAATGATGCTCAACAAACTTTGCAGACTGCACAAACATTCCCCCAGAACCACAACATGGATCATATACTCTACCATTAAATGGCTCTAATATTTCAACGAGCGTTCTAACAATACAAGAAGGGGTATAAAATTCTCCAGCTCTCTTTCCTTCTTGCTCTGCAAATTTAGAAAGGCAATACTCATATGTTCTCCCTAATATATCCTTGTCCCGTCCATGATCTATCATATGAATATTTGTAAATAAGTCAACAACATTCCCAAGACGGCGTTTATCAAGTTCCTCTCTTGAATAATTTTTGGGAAGAATATCCTTTAATCTCCTATTCTCTTTCTCAATTGCTCTCATGGCATTATCTATTACAATACCTATTTCCTCTTTGTGAGCAGAGGCTTGTATTACGCTCCACCTTGCCTCAGGAGGAACAAAGAATACATTAACTTCAGTATAAGCATCCTTATCTTCAACATCATCATCATCTCTTAATAATTCCTGATATCTTCTCTCAAAACTATCAGATATGTACTTAAGGAATATAAGCCCGAGAACAACGTGCTTGTATTCTGCTGCATCCATATTACCTCTTAAAATATCAGCAGCAGACCAAATCTGCTGCTCAAAACTAATCGATGCCGTATTATTTTTCTTTACACTCATATCTTCCTCCAAATATCATTAATGAGTATGATATGTCATTTGCCAAGTCACCCCAAATTTATCAGAAACCCAAGCATAAAGCCCTGCAAAAAACTGAGGGGAAAGTTCCATCATAACATGTCCCTCTTCTTTAAGCTTTTCATAAGCTATACGTATTTCTTCTTCACTATTAAAATCAACAGCAATAGAGATCATGCAAGATGGTACAAAAGTATTTTTATCATGTAAACTCTCATCTGTATCAGAAAACATAACCTCTGATCCACAAATATTAAGTGTTCCATGAAGTACCCAATTTTTCTTACTTTCATCTACTGGAAATTCAGAATTACTTGGCATATCTCCGTAATGCATTACCTTCTTATCTGTTCCATTAAATACTTTTTCATAAAAGTTAATAGCCTCATTTGCATCTCCCTTAAATGTAATAAAAGGTTTAACCATAATTTTACCTCCTAAAAACTTTTTCTATAATAATTATTGAAACATACTTATAATACTACATCTTCAATGTCTTTTAAAGATTTGCCATCTTTATTCTCCTCATTTAGAAATAAAATAAGAATCCCCTAAAACTCAAACAATTTTAAGGGATTCTTTTATCAATGTATAAAAAAAAGAAAATTTTTAAGCTCTAAATTATCGACTTTAATTATACTTCTACTTTTTTGTGTTTTTATCGATTCCAATTTTATTTTTTATTTCATTATTTAATTTAGTCCTCCAATCATCTGTATATGTTCTAGTATTTTTCAAAAGTTCATCTACAAATGCGGCAACATCTTCACCAGTTACTTCCAAAATAGATTTACCATTAGACGCTCCTTCCTCAAACAAATCGATCAATCCATAATGAACCTCCATCATATCATAATCAGGAGCTGCTACAAACTGCCACATATGGTTTTGAATTTTCTTAAATACATACTGATAATTCTCAGGTAAATCCTTAACACGTTGCATTTGTTGTTTATACACGCGACGACTCTCTCTCTTATTTTGCTTATATTAAAATAATCGTTAAAAAATTTATTCATAATTTTTATTTTCCCCCAATTCATTTATTTTTGATGACAAAAACTCCCATTTTTTCCAAAACACTCGTAACTCCTTACGCCCTTTATCATTAATCGAATAAATTTTTCGTGGTGGTCCGAGTTCAGACCGTTTTTTTTGAATATCCACTAATTTATTTTTCTCAAATCTAATCAAAATAGTGTAAACAGTCCCTTCAACAACGTCTTTGAATCCAAATTCATTAAGCTTACGAGTAATTTCGTATCCATAAGTGTTCTTCCGATTAATAATCTCAAGAATACAACCTTCTAAAATACCTTTTAGCATTTCGGTTATATCTTCCATAAAAACACCGCCTGTTCCTATATAAATACTATTTAAAATCTCATCTTTACTATAAAATAAAAAAGAGTGAAAGGATTCTAACCTTTCACCCAATATCAATTAAAAAACCATCTACCTATGAAAATCCTTCATTAGTAGATGGTATCATCTGGCACACAGGAGAGGATTCGAACCCCCGACCAACTGGTTCGTAGCCAGCTACTCTATCCAACTGAGCTACCTGTGCATAATAACCTAATTATATCAAAACATATTATATTTTTCAATTAAATTATTTAACCTCATTTTTTAAGATACTTCATCAATGCATCTTTCTTTATTAAATATACACTCCTTAAAAATATAAACAAGGTTAATAGCTCCAAAATATGTAGTGGAAACATAACTTTAATTCCATTAAGCTCAGTAATTATATCAAAAACAGAAATAATTAAATAAGGTATTGTTTGTGCAAATAAAATCATTTTATAAATACTACCAAAACTTGCTCTGAATCTTATTATATACCCACATATAAAAGCAAATAATGAAATAATAAACCCGTATAAGAAATAATCAAAAACCCTGCTTAAAGGAAAAATTATATACGATACGTATTTTAAAACCCTAACAACAATATCAAATGAACTAAAAAACATTTCCTTATTTACAACGATATCTTTTGGTATCACTCCAAAAGATACGAGGTCTGAATATTTTAACGTAATTTCTCTAAGCCCATTTTTGATTATAACATAATCCTTCGTAAGTACTATAGCATCTCTATGATAACTATAATCACTAAAGTCATTTATATTAAATTCATCTCTTGTATCTCCAATTAAAAGAAAATTATTTTCCCTAAATACATTTGATTTAAAAATTACAGGTGAATTCTTTATATTTAAAACTCCGTTTGAATAGCTAATATCTTCAAATATCTCCTGCTTATTATTATTAAATTCCTCAACCTGCTTTATATTCTTATGAAAAGACATGAAATAAAACACACTTATAAGTAAAACAAATATAAATCTATTTAAAATTACCTTAGAAGGTTTCATACCCAAAAAAACTGTATATTTCTTAAAATCAAACATGGCAATACGTAGAGTACTTAAAAAACTATCTTCTTTTTTCATAACCTACTCCTCTAATAATTTCTTAGGTTTATATATTCTCCTGCTATTTAAAGAGAATACTCTATCTGACAAATCTCCCTCATTTATATTATCTATAATCTTTTTCATATCATACATTCTTGCATCTATAACATCTATATGATGAAGAAGTTCCCCTTCAATTATCATTGGCTTTATTGGACTTCCATATTCAGCCTCATAATGATGAGACAATATCATATGCTGAAGTAACATCCTAACTTCACTAGATATGTTTAAACTATTGCAAACCCTATCAACAAGAGTTATACCTTGTATTAAATGTGAAAGCATTTGACCTTCCACTGTATATGTACTTACTATACCTAATTCATTTGAATCCATTTCTTCAGTTTTCTCAATATCATGAAGCACTATTCCCGCAAATAGTAATTCTCTATTAACAAAAGGATAAAGTCCACATATGCTCTCACCAAGCTTTATCATACTTAAAATATGATATAATAATCCTCCTTTTATTGAATGATGGTTACTTTTAGCTGCTGGATAATATAAAAGTTTATCCTTTTTTATATCGAGTATAGCTAATAAAACACTTCTTATCTCCTTTTGTTTAAATCCAGATATTAAATTATAAAGCTCATCAAACATATAATTAGAATCCATAGGAGCACATTGAACATAATCATCAATATTTATATATTCTTTATCAAAATCATTTGATAAATTTTCAATCTTAAGTTGCATACTACCTTGCCAACTCAAAATGCATCCTTTTACTTTAACTAAAGTATTTTCTTTAAATTCATCATTATAATCATCTTTTAAATCCCAAAGCTTAGCATTTATATTACCAGTTTTATCAGAAAAATTAATATCTAAATATTTTTTATTACTAGAGTTTGTAAGTTTTACATGTATAGTTCTAATAAGATATACTCCTTGAATTCTTTCTCCTACTTTAAAATCCTTTATATTTATATGCCCTTTCATTTAACACCTCGATTTTTTATAATATTATTATATTAAAGTATTTTATATAAAAATGGAAGGTTTTAAGAATTAATAGTTCATTATGAAAAATTTTTTAAAAGATAATTTAAAAGAATTAATCAATATATTTAATCAAAATAATTTTGAATGTTACGTTGTTGGAGGAGCCATAAGAAATTATTTATTAAATATTCCTATTTATGAATTTGATTTATGTACAAATGCTCATCCAAAATACATTAAATCTTTATTTGAAAAACATATAAACATAGGTGAAAAGTTTGGGTGTATAAAAATCCATTTTAAAGGAGATTGGTTTGAAATAACAACACTCAGAATTGAAAAAGAGTATATAGATTTTAGACATGCAAACTATATAAAATTTATAAACTCACCATATGAAGATTCATTAAGACGCGATTTCACAATCAATTCAATTTATTATGATGGTAATAAACTAATAGATCCGATGCTTGGAACTAATGATATAAAAAATAAACTTCTAAGAGTAATTGGAGATGGAAACATAAAATTCAAAGAAGATCCCCTAAGAATTTTAAGATGCATTAGATTCAAATCAGAACTTGATTTTAACATAGAATACTTAACTTTACTTGCACTTAAAAATAACTTCAATTTAATAATAAACTTATCTAAATACAGAATAAATGAGGAATTAAAAAAAATTTTTAAAGGAGTAAATTTTATAAAATCTATACAATTATTAAACTTATTAAACTTCTTTTCACTTGTTTCAAATAAAGAGGTAAAATTATTTAATATAAATTCCTTAATAAATTCAGTAACTGATTTCCACCTAAGGATATTTTGTTTGTTTTATTTTCACTCAAAAATAAGTGATAATCTCATTTTTCAAATATTAGAAAGTGATTATAACATAAACAAAAAAAAGATGATAGAAATAAAAAAGGTATACGACGCCATAAAAAACTTCCAAAATAATAAACTATTTATAAAAAAAATTATTTTAAAGGAAAATTATAAATTCTCCCTTAAAATAATTTTAATAATATCTCATTATATAGACAAAATGATATTAAAAATTTTTTATAAAATAAAGTGGGGATATTCTCCATTAAAATTCAAACATATAAATCTAAACACACAAAACTTCGTAAAAAACAAAAAAGATGTTATTAAATATAATAAATATCTAATAACACTTCTCCATCTTAAACCATCTTTAAATGAATATAATACATTAATACATTTGATAAAATTTTTCAAACCATAAAAGCTTTATTATTCTCAAAAGAATAAATATAACTCTCAGAAATGTCTAAATTAAATATTTTATTCAGAGCAATCTTATAATAATAAAGTTGTTCTTTATACTTATTAGGAATAACTTTATTATTAAATATATGCTTGTCTGTTTTATAATCTATTAAAACTATGTTATCTCCATCAAAGAAAAACAAATCAATTATTCCTTGAATTCTCAAATCATTATTTTTATTTATCTTATCTACCCTATGATTCATCAAAAACTCAAATTCCCTATAAACTTTTCTTCTATCCTTATTAAAACACTCTATAACTCTCTTACCTAAATTACTTTCAAAAAATTTTAATATCTTATTTAAATTCAAATACTTAATATCATCATTAGAAAGCATCTCGCATTTAACCATACGATTTAGCTCACTTTCTAAATAATCATAAACCATACTTGGTCCTAAAACTATATTTTGCATAAAAAAATGATATAAATTACCTATATCTAAAGCTGTGTACAACTTTTCATTTTTGCTATCATCAATAAATTTAGGAACCTTAAAATTTATATTTAATTTCTCTTCCTCATCATAAGATAATATCTCAGATACAGATAAATTAATCGGCATATTAATCACATCATCATAATCATACTTAAAATTAAAAATATCATTTATATGATTATAACTTGAGGATTCTCTCTCCATAATACTTTCTAAATTTATATCATCATTTTCACTATCATGTTTCTCACCCTTTAAAAAATCTGATTTATTATATACATTAATTTTAAACTCACACTTATTTAAATCATTGTGTAATCCATTTTCACCTTTATATTCTCTAAGAATATATCCATCTCTATGTTTCATAAGTGAATTACACAAAAAATCCAAATAACTCTTACATTTATAAATATCAGCTACTCTTTGAAAATCTTTATCCGAATTGTATGTACCTGTTATAAATAATTTCTCCTTAGCTCTTGTTAAAGCCACATATAGTATTCTAAGTTCTTCTGAAATAATATTGTCTTTATGATCTTCTTTAATAATATTTTTAATAAACATATCTGTTTCTAAATTCAAATTGTAATCTATGTGATTTAATCCAATACCAAACTCATCATGCAATATTATAGAATTATTCAAATCCTTAAAATTAAATCTACCTGATGTATTACAAAGTATTACTACTGGAAATTCAAGTCCTTTACTTTTGTGTATACTCATTATACGTACTACATTTTCATTCTCAGATATATTTTTAGGGACTAATATATCATCTCCAAATTTCTTTGAATACTTCAAATACTCTATAAAATTAAATAATCCTGAAAAACTAGCAACCCTAAACTCCTTTGCCTTATTAAATATAATTCTTAAATTACTCTGCTTAGTTAATCCATCTTCCATAGTTGACAGTAAAAAATAATATTTACTATCCTTATATATAAACCAAATAAACTCATCAATTTTCATAAACAATGACTTTTCCCTATATTCATTTATCTTCTCTACAAAAAACATACACTTATCATAAAGAATTTTAAACCTGTCATAGGTTATTGAAAATTCATCATTTAAAAACACTCTATTTTCTACACAACAATTTAAATTCAAAATATACTTAATATTTTTATATATGTACTCATCATTATTTACAATTCTTATATATGCTAAATCATTATTTGAAAAATTAAATATTTCACTTTTAAGAACTGTAAGTATATCAACATCATCAGTAGGATTATTAATAACTTTAAGTAAACTTAATATTGTGATTACCTCAATACAATCAAAAAATTGATCCCCTCCATCAAAATATGATGGTATATTGTTTTTCTCAAGCTCTTCATGTAATAATTTTGATATACATGCACCATTTACATTCCTTACTAAAATAACAATATCCTTATATTCAATTTTCCTATATCCATTAATACTTTTATCATAAATTTTATATATTGTATCTTCAGAATTAATAAGCTTATTTATATATTCAATAATTAAGCTACACTCCACATCCTCCATTTCATTAATAATATCTGAATTTTTTTCATCATTTATTATAATTGAAAGAGTAACCTCTCCTTCACAATTTTCATTATTATTTTTAATCACTTTATAGTCACTTGCACAATTTAAATATTCCTCAGGTGTATATTCTATATTAGATATTCCATCTATCATAATATTCTCAAATATAAAATTAACAAAACTAATTACTTCATTCCTACTCCTATAATTATCATATAATAATATCTTATTCTCATTTCCTTCTACAAAAGTTATATCATCTACTTTTTTAAAATTCTTGTATTTTTTACTAAATAAATCTACTTTTGCACCTCTAAAACCATAAATACTCTGCTTAATGTCGCCGACCATAAATACATTATAATTATTCTTTATTTTATTTATTATATATTCTTGTATGTAATTAGTATCTTGATATTCATCTATAAAAATATATTTGAATTTATTTCTATAATTATCACATATCCTGGTATCATTCAAGAGTTTAATTACTAAGTGTTCCATATCATTAAAATCTACATAGTTTTCTGATAATTTTCCTAATTCAAATTTCTCCTTAAATTTACATACAATCTCAAATAATTTAATAACAATATTTTTCAAATCACCAATTTGCAACTTTAATATATTTTCACTTACAATAAATATGTTTTTCTTTAAAGAGTCTATAAAATCTTTTAATCCACTCCTTATTTCTTTATAATCATCACATAATTTTGGTAATCTCAAAAAATTAAAACTATAAATATACTCATATACATCTTCATAAGAATTATTTAATCGTTTTATAAATGAATTAATTATAAATATATCATTCTCTATAATACTATAAACCTTTTTATTATTACTAATTCCCAATAAAAAATCAGTTAACTTATTTTTATACAATGTAAATTTATTTATTAATCGTAACCGTAATACCTTACCTAATTTGGTTGAAAATATATCATCATTATCTTTTATTATGTAAATATCTGTACTTTTTTCTATAAATCCATCAATATCAACTATATTTTGTATAAATTCATAAATATATACAATTATCTCCCTTAATTTTACATCTGAATATTTTCCTCCATAAATATTTACTATAGTCAAAAAATCCTCATCCTCATTTTCATAATAAAAATTAAATGTATCATCAAGTGCATCACCAATTAGCATCTTTCTATGACTATCCTTAATTATTTTAAAATTAGATCCCAAATTTAATTTATAATAATTATTTTTTAAAATATCCAAACAAAAAGAATGAAAGGTTTGAATATTAGAATTACTTACTAACATTA
Source organism: Candidatus Arthromitus sp. SFB-mouse-NL (assembly GCF_000709435.1). Lineage (NCBI taxonomy): Bacteria > Bacillati > Bacillota > Clostridia > Eubacteriales > Clostridiaceae > Candidatus Neoarthromitus > Candidatus Arthromitus sp. SFB-mouse-NL. The sequence continues at coordinate 16,455 of NZ_CP008713.1, read as the reverse complement.
ATTGCTCTTCTAAAATATGTTTGTTTATATCATTAATGTTATCTTCTAATGCTTTTACAATTCTCTCTTTCATTTCAACTGCTGCAGCATTTGTAAATGTAATTACTAATATTTCATTTATAGATACACAATAATTCAATATTAAATTTATTATACGCTGAACTAAAACTGCTGTTTTTCCTGATCCAGCTGAAGCCGATACGAGCAAATCTCCGTTAATTAATTCAATAACATTTTTCTGATTCTTACTAAAATCCACTAATTATTTCCCTTTCGTATTAAATTAAAAAATAAATCTTTATCTAATTCATTAATAATCCTAAATTTATTTGTTTTCTTTGTAAATTTACATATTCCTACATAATTGCAATAACTACATCTCGATTGATTAATATCATCTAATACAGGACATACTTCTATATTTCCATCATAAATTTCCATAATTTTATCCTTAACAGATTCGTGTACAAATTCTAATATATCACTAAATTCATTTTCAGATAAAATACTCTCTAGAGAATTAACCTTAGATATTTCTCCATCTTTATTTATTTTTAAAGATATACTGCTTCCATTTCCATTATTTAAAATATTTTTATCGATAAGATTAATCTTTTTAATATCATTAATAATAAATCCACTATATCTGTAATACTTCTCAGTTTCTTTTATCAAATCTATATTCTTCTTATTCTTAATTATAGGTTTACTTATAGTAAAATAAAAAATACCACAAGGATTTAGATCAATATTATAATTATCTCTATATAATCTTATAATATAATCCATATACGCAATTGTTTGTATATTTAAAACATTATAAATTTTACCATAATCTATATCATGAATACTTGATTTATAATCAATAACATTTATAAACATCTCATCATTACTCTTACAAAAATCAATGCGATCAACTTTCCCAACAAAAGAAGCCCTTCTACCATCATTTAAAATTAATTCTATTTTAGAACTATTTTTTCCAAATTCAAATTCATAATATTTATGAAAAAATTCTGTATTTCCTAAGTGCTTACAAGTAAAAAATATTGCATCACTTATAATCTTCCTCACTTTTTTCCCAAAAGTTCTAAATTTAAAATTATTATTTAAAATATAACTCCCATTATCATAAGAAAAAATTATATTATTAAAATAATCTAAGGTAAATTTATCAATTTCATCTTTAGATAAATTCCCAAAATTATAAGATTTTATTATATTCTTACATATATTCTCCATTAAAAAATGAACTATGTTACCATAATCATAAGATTCAAAAGAAAATATCCTTCTAATCCTTACTTTTATTATATAATCTAAAAAATACTTGAATGGACACTTAGAATAAGTTTCTACAGACGATATAGAAAATTTTGTATCTTTATATATATAATTTAACATATCCAAATCAAGTAAATCTTTATAATTCTTACCTCTTATTCTCATTAAAAATATAGATATAAAATCCTTAAATTTATCATTATTTTTATAAAAATTATATAACTCCGTATGAATCTTAGATAATTTATTATTTAAAATACAATTTTTAAAATCCAATATAAAACTACTTAACGTACTATTCATAGAATATATATTATCTATTGAAAATTCAGTTTTTATAATAGTTTTGTTATCTTCAATTACTTTAGGAAATATTTTCTTAATTCTAGATATTAAAATCGATGGATTCATAGATCTACTATCCATATTTGATATAGAATAACTAATATATAAACTCTCCTTAGGTATATTTAATAGAGAATACATAAGATAATTTTCAGATAAATTCTTATCAATATTTGTACCTGAAAATTCAAATCCTAAATTCCTTATATAATTCTTTTCTAAGTCATTTATTAAATCCTCTTTTTTATAAATTTTAGGAAAATTTATAGAGTTACACCCTATAACAAATAATACCTTATAGTTACCTATCTTTAATCTTTCAATATCCCCTATTAATATTTCATCCATCCTCATAGGTACATGGGATATTTCAATTTTTGATATACTATTTATCAGAATTTTTCCGAACTCAGAAAAACTTAACATCTCATTCCTAAATATATCATTTATCTCATCTAAAACATTAAAAATATTATCTACAATTTGAACTATTTCATTAGCATTAATAAAATCATTTCTTAATTTAAGTGATTCACATATATATTGTATTTTATCTAAGAAACCAAAATCTTTTAAAAAATCATATAACTCTTTAATAAAATAATTTACACTATTTTTCCCTTTTACCTTATTAAATAAGGCCATTAATGGATCTATAATAATTCTTCGTATAGCATTTATTTTGTTTATATCAATGTTATCTTCATTTCCTCTTTCTATTTTGTATCTTATATAATACTCATCTATAAAATCAGTTTTCCATTTATATTTTGATATACCATTTTCCAACGAAAAATTTTCAATTAAAAATATTTCCTCATCATCTAAATCTAAAAGTCCACTCTTTATATACTTAAATAAAGCATTATTAGAAAAATTATTATCAAAAATTTCAAATATAGAAAATATAAAAATACTAAACATATTTGATGTTATCTCATTTTTTTTATCTATAAAATAAGGAATATTAAATTCATCAAAAGAAACTCTTATAAAATTCTCGTATGAATCAATATCCCTACATATAACCCCTATATCTTTATACCTATATCCTATATTTATAACTAAATATCTAATTTTTTTACATAATTCTTCAACCTCATAAAAGTTATTTAAACATTTATTTAAAAATATATTCTTAACCTCATAAGGATAAGGTCTAACATTATATTTCAAATAATTTCTATCTAAATATTTAAGTTCATCGCTTTTATGTACATCATTTAAATATACTTCTTCAATATCGTAACAATCTTTGTTGAAAAGTAATGTTAGAACTCTATTCTTTATTTTAATAATATCGTTATAAATAATACTATTTGATAACTCATCTATTGTAAGAGATACAACTAATTTATTTGACCTATCAATAATTATATTTAAAAACTCATATTGATAATATGTAAATATATCGAACCCATCTATATAAATATTATAAGAATTAAATAGATCCTTATTTTTTTGTATAATATCATTTGCTATTCTCATATCATCTAAAGAATCTAAATAATTATTATCTATATAATCATTATATAAATTATTTATATACATCAAATCACTAATCTTACTATATAACTCCGTATTAGGATTAATAGCATTTAATATACAATTAATACAATTATTATCTATATTATAATTCTTAAAATCTATTAACATTGATAATATTTCATCAGACAAATCAATGTTATTATTATCTTTAAAATATAAAAACTTACCATAATTATTCCTAATCAAATAATTAACTAACAATGACTTACCTATATTCGATATCCTATTTTTTGTTTTTCCCTTAAATATATTTAATAACTTAAACGTGAATTTCTTAAAATCCATTATCTCAAGCTTTGACAATGCATTTTCTCCTAAATACTCAAGTATCCTATTTTCCATCATAAAAGTGTTATGACTAGGAACTATAATTAAAATTCTATGATCATTAACATTTTTCATTTCATTCTTTATTTCATTCAATATATACTGTGTTTTTCCATAACCTTTTTTCCCAAATATAAATTTAAATTTCAATTTTACTCTCCCCAAATATAATTTGATAAAAACTCAAAATACTCAATTATTAAAATTCATATTAAAAAATATACTTTACCTATAAAAACAAAAATGTCTATATGAAAATATTACATAAAGACATTAATACATTAATTTTATTTGAGAGTATATGCTAAATACACTTTTTAAAATAAAATACAAAAAGGTGCTATAATATAAATAGCACCTTTTGGCGGAGAAAGAGGGATTCGAACCCTCGCACCAGTTTCCTGATCTACACCCTTAGCAGGGGTGCCTCTTTAGCCTCTTGAGTATTTCTCCAAAAACAATGGCGGAGAGAGTGGGATTCGAACCCACGGTACGCTATCAACGCACGCCGGTTTTCAAGACCGGTGCCTTAAACCACTCGACCATCTCTCCATTAGTTCATAGCTATTGTATTACAAACAAATATATTTGTCAATGTTTTTTAGTAATATAATAGTTATTTTTTACGATAAAATTTCCTTGGATTTATTTATATAGCTTTCCTTAAAATAATTATTTTTATACATTTCTCGATAATATTTCTGTTTGCTTATAGGTATCAATGTAAACTTTAATTGGCATTCTACAATACTTTTTAATTTTTCATCTAAATTGGTATCACCATTTATTATATCATTAATCTTATTTACATAAATACTTTTGAAATAATCATTAAAAATATTATTCAAAACTTCCTCATGTAAAGCTAATTCTTTTAAATCATCAATATTTTTAATATCACTATATAAAAAACCATAATATCCTGGTGCATATTTTATACGCTCATTGTTTTCTTCTAAGACTTCAATTTCTCCATACTTATCTCTTAATGATTTTAATTGTTCCTCATCTACTACTACCAAATGATTTTGAAGTTCAACTATCATATCATTCTTTTTTAAATATTCAATATTAGAATCATTAATAATAATATTTACAAAATTCTCATAAAGCTCCTTATATCTTTCGGGAATATTATACAAAAGATCATCTTCATAAAACGCTAAAGAATACACATTAGCTGGATAATTAAATATATCAAATAAAAACTTATGATTTATCCTATACGTCTTTCTATTATCACCTACAATATTTAAATTCTTTATTCTTTCAATCCTTAATGAAAAATCCTCTCTATTAGTAGGCTTATACTTTATATATAAAATTTGTTTTATTAATGATATCTTATCCTTAATAGATAATTTCTCATTATTTATGATTCTAAATACATCATTAACATAATTTACATAAACCTTTGAATCCATATTTTCAATTATATAATCATGAAATGCAAAATTTTCTAGATCCTCATTACTAATTATATTGTTATATAAATATCCATAATCATCACCTCTATATGTATAATAAGGAGTATTCAAATCTATTTCTCTATTATCTTTGAATTCATTAACATAGTAATTTTTATCATTAAATCTAAGAACTAAATTATCGTTCTTATCTCTATAAATTCTTAACTTTAAATAAATATCAGGATATTTTTTATGTTTTATATTTAAATCATAGGAATATTCTGATAAATATTGCTTTATCCCATTATAACTCATCTCATTATAAACATTATCTAAAACTATACTCTTAATAATTTCAGACTCTTCGTTTGATAAATCAAAACTTTTACCTCCATCTATACTTGACAATTCTTTATAGTACTTTGTAAAATCAAAATCCAATATAAATTCATTATAATAATTACTATAAACATATACACCTCCGTATAAATACGGATCCTCAACGTTTATATAATCTTGGAATGGATCTATATATATAATTTTTCTGGAATCTACTTCCAAAATATTTATATTTTCTTTAAAGTAATTGTTCTTATCCAAATACCCTATATTTGGATAATTATTATTACTTAAACCTATATAATTAAAATCATCATTGTATAATTTTATGAACTCTTCATTATCAAACTCTATAATACCATTATTATACATATATACTTTCTTAGTTAAACTATTTAAATTGATCAAAATGGAAATAATCCCCAAAATAAATACTACTAATATTAAAACAATTCCTTTTTTAATATTTTTAGTCATCAATAACCTCCTAGAAATTAAATACCAATTAAGATATAATTTCCAATCCATTAAAGTATTTCTTGAGTATTTCTGGTATAACAACATTACCTTCTGATGTTTGGAAATTTTCAAGTATAGCAGCAAATGTTCTGCCAACTGCTAAGCCCGATCCATTTAAAGTATGAACAAATTTAGCTTTAGACGAGCTATTTTCTTTGTACCTTATATTACTCCTACGACTCTGAAAACTTTCAAAATTACTACAACTAGATATTTCAACATACCTATTATAACTTGGCATCCAAACTTCTATATCATATTTAAAAGCCTGTGAAAATCCCAAATCACCTTTGCATACCTTAACAACCCTATATGGTAATTTCAATTCTTTTAATAAAACCTCAACATCATTAACAAGACTATCTAATTCATTATATGAATCTTCCTCTCGACAAAACTTAACTAACTCAACTTTATTAAATTGATGTAATCTTATCAATCCTCGTGTATCCCTACCGGCAGAACCAGCTTCAGATCTAAAACAAGCACTATAAGCTGCAAACTTTTGTACAGGATTTTGATCATTCAAAGATATTATTTCATCTCTATAAAAATTAGTCACTGGTATTTCCGCAGTTGGTATTAAAAAATAATCTCTATTTTCAACTGAGAATGCATCATCTTTAAATTTTGGTAATTGACCTGTTCCTATAAAACTATCTGTATTTGCCATATATGGAGGAATAAGCTCAACATACCCATGTTCTATTGTATGTACATCTAAGAAGTAATTTATTAAAGATCTTTCCAATCTCGCACCTAATCCTTTATAAAATACGAACCTAGATCCTGTAACCTTAGCACTTCTCTCAAAATCTAATATATCTAAATTTTTAGCTATATCCCAGTGCGATCTTATCTCAAAATCACATTTAGTTGGCTCTCCCCATCTCCTAATCTCAACATTATCGTCATCATCATTTCCTTCTGGAACATTGTTATTTGGTATATTAGGTATTCTAAGCATAATATAATTTATTTTATCATTTAAAATAAATATTTTTTTATCTAATTCTTTAATATAATCACTTAAATCTTTCATCTCTTTAAAAATACTATCAACATTTTTACCAGTTTTTTTTAATGAAACTACACTCTTAGATGAGATATTTCTCTTATTCTTCAATTCTTCCACTTTAAGTATATATGAATTTTTTTCTTTATAAAATTCAATGAGATCATCTATTAAATCAATAGGAAAATCTTCTCCTCTATTAGTAAGCTTCTGTTTAACAAAATCCTTATTTGAAACAATAAATTTTAAATCTAACATAAAAATCTCCTATACTAAATATTTTTAATTTCTCTAATTGTAAAATATTAAACTGTCACTTTTAAGATTAACAATAATTAGAATCACAATATTTTAACAAATTTATGTATTTATTATTTATTATTCTTTTTTCAGAATGGTGATATCTAATAGAATCTAAAAACTCATCGGAATATTCAAAATTTTTTAGAATATCATAACTGTATTTTGAATGCTTTATATATCTAAAAATCCGTTTTTTATTCATAAATAACACTAACTTTCTTGTTTTCCTATTGTTTATAACAATAACAACAAACGGTTTTAAAAACAAATTTAATTTCGAATATATCTTTCCAACATCATGAAGTAAGCACATCTTTATAACTAAATTAATTTCATAATTATATATCCCAAACTTATCATATACCTTTAAACATTTTTTAGCAACTTTTATACAATGCTGTTTTTCACTTTTTAAAAGTTTATTAAAATAATATAATTCTTTTTTATTTAAATATAGATTTAAAAAGTCTTTGTCTACTTTATAGAATACACTAAACATGTAAAATATAAATTGTTTTATTCTATTCATTATTTATTTCCTAACACTTAATATTTTTCGTAGCAAATAGAAAAGAGCACGTATACAATACGCGCTCTTTTCTATACTTATAATGGTGGAGATAAAGGGACTCGAACCCTTGACCCCCTGCGTGCAAGGCAGGTGCTCTCCCAACTGAGCTATACCCCCATGGTGGATCTTCAGGGACTCGAACCCCGGACCAACCGGTTATGAGCCGGTTGCTCTAACCAACTGAGCTAAAGATCCTTACTAAGAACAACTTATACGCTAATTATATATTAAATAATATAAGTTGTCAATGCTTTTCTTAGTTATTTTTTAATGTTATTATTCTTTTATTTTACCTATAGTTGTTATCTTTTCATTATTGTTTGTTTTCATAAGTTTAACTCCTAATGAGCTTCTTCCTATTTTAGAAATATCACTAGTTTTTATTCGTATTCCAACACCATTCGAATTAATCAACATAACATCATTATTTTCATTAACTACGCATGCACAAGATACTTTACCCGTTTTTTCTGTTATTTTATAGGTTTTTATACCTTTCCCACCTCTATTTTGTATAGGATAACTTTTTAAAGGAGTTCTCTTACCATATCCATTTTCACTTGTAATTAATAAATCTTCTCCATCTGTAGCAAGATCTATTGCAACAAGACTATCTCCTTTTCTTAAAGTAATAGCTTTAACTCCTGCTGCAGATCTCCCCATAGATCGTATATTTTTTTCATTAAATATTATAGCATATCCACCACTAGTTACCATTACAATATTAGCATCACCCTTTGTTTGTTTTACATTTAACAATTCATCATTATCCTTTATTCCTATAGCAATTAATCCATTTTTTCTTATCTTAGAAAACTCAGAAATTTTAGTTTTCTTGATTAATCCAAGTTTAGTAGCCATCAATATGTAACCACAATTATCTAATCCATCTAAACATAAAACTACTTGAACTTTTTCATTACTATTTAAATTTATTAAATTAATTATATTTATTCCCTTAGCCGTCCTTGATGAATCAGGTATTTCATATGCCTTTATATTATATACTCTTCCTAAATTTGTAAAAAATAGCAAGTTATGATGAGTTGTTGTATGAAAAATATTTTCTATAAAGTCATTTTCTTTTACAGTCATAGCTTGCATACCCCTTCCTCCTCTTTTTTGGCTAGAATATGTATTAGACGCCATTCTCTTAATATAACCATCATGAGTCAAGGTAACAACTATATCTTCTCTGTGTATCAAATTATCCTTATTTATATCATCTTCATAATACGTCTTATCTATATAAGTTCTTCTGTCAGTATTGTGTATTGACTTTATTTCCAGCAATTCATCCTTTATAAGATTCAATAAAGATCTTTCATTATCTAATATTTCTTTTAACTCTTTTATAAGATTCATTTTTTCAAGTAATTCTGATTCTATCTTATCTCTCTCTAAGGCAGTTAATCTTCTGAGTCTCATTTCCAGTATAGATAAAGCTTGAATCTCTGTAAGCTCAAATCTGTCTATTAAACTTTGCTTAGCTATTTCATTATTATTAGATTCTCTTATTATTTTAATAATTTCATCAATATTATCTAAAGCAATTTTATATCCTTCTAATATGTGCTTATTATTCTCAGCCTTTTTTAAATCAAATTTACTTCTTCTCGTTACAACTTCTTTTTGGTAATTTAAATAATGAATCAAAATATCTTTAAGATTTAAAATTTTAGGCTCATTATCAACTAAAGAAAGCATTATAACTCCGAATGTATCTTGCAGTTTAGTTAATTTATACAATTGATTTAATATTATATTAGCATTAACATCTTTTTTTAATTCAATTACGACCCTTATACCTTCTCTATCTGATTCATCTCTTAAATCATGTATCCCAATAATTTTTTTGTCTCTTATAAGCTCAGCTATATGTTCAATCAATCTTGCCTTATTAACTTGATATGGAATTTCTGTAACTATTATACAATTCCTGTTGTTTACTTCCTCAATCAAAACCTTAGATCTTACTATTATCTTACCCTTTCCTTTTTCATAGGCATCTTTGATTCCTCTCGTACCTAATATTATACCTCCTAAAGGAAAATCAGGACCTTCTATATACTTCATCAAATCATCTATACTTATATTTTCTTCTTCATTATCAATTAAATAAATTATAGCATCTATAACCTCCCCTAAATTATGTGGAGGTATATTAGTTGCCATACCAACAGCAATACCTGATGATCCATTAATAAGTAGATTAGGTATTCTACTTGGGAGAGTCACTGGTTCCTTTTCAGATCCATCATAATTATCCAAAAAGTCTACTGTTTCCTTATTTATATCCCTTATCATTTCTAAAGTAATTTTACTCATTTTAGCTTCTGTATAACGCATAGCTGCAGCAGAATCTCCATCAATTGATCCAAAATTCCCATGACCATTAATTAAAGGATTTCTCATTGAAAAATCCTGTGCCATTCTAACTAGGGCATCATAAACAGATGAATCTCCATGAGGATGAAAATTTGCTAAAACATCTCCGACTATCTTTGCACTCTTCCTATATGGTTTATCTGGGTAAAGAGATAAACTATACATTGAATATAAAATTCTTCTATGTACCGGTTTTAATCCATCTCTAATATCAGGGAGTGCTCTGCCTATTATTACACTCATAGAATATTCCATATAACATTTCTTCATTTCTGAACTTATATCTATATTTAATATTCTTCCTTCATTATTTGACATATATAGATCCTCCCATGATTAGATATCTAAATTTTTAACGTTCTTGGCATTATTTTGTATAAATTCTCTTCTAGGTTCTACTTTATCTCCCATTAATATAGAAAATATTTCATCCGCATAACTAGCATGCTCAATTGTCACTCTTAAAAGAGTTCTTGATTCCGGATTCATAGTAGTTTCCCATAATTGAACAGGATTCATTTCTCCTAAGCCCTTATACCTCTGAATAACTAGATTGTTCTTATTTATCTCTTTTAATTTTAAATTCAACTCTTCTTCCGTATAACAATAAAATTCTTTCTTGCCTTCTGAAACTTTATATAAAGGCGGTCTTGCTATATAAACAAATCCTTTTTCTATGACTTCAGGCATATACCTATATAAAAATGTTAATAAAAGGGTTCTAATATGAGATCCATCAACATCGGCATCAGTCATAAGAATTATCCGGTTATATCTTATCTTATCTACATCAAAATCTTGACCTATTCCGCAACCAAATGCCGTTATCATACATCTTATAGTTTCAGATGATAATATTTTAAAAATTCTCTGCTTCTCAACATTCATAATTTTACCTGATAACGGTAATATTGCTTGAAATTTTCTATCTCTTCCTTGCTTCGCTGATCCCCCAGCAGAATCACCTTCAACAATATAAATTTCACATTCTTCTGGATTCTTTGACGAACAATCAGCAAGTTTACCCGGTAATGCTGTTCTATCTAAAACAGATTTTCTTGTTGTTTCTCTCGCTTTTTTCGCAGCCTCTCTAGCCTTAGCTGCAATAATAGCTTTTTCACATATTATTTTTCCAATATTAGGATTTTCATTTAAAAATTCAGAAAAACAATTGAAAAATATATTATCTACAATACTCCTAACTTCACTGTTTCCTAATTTAGTTTTTGTTTGTCCTTCAAACTGAGGATTAGCCATTTTAACTGATAATACACACACTAAGCCTTCTCTAATATCTTCACCAATCAAACTTTTTATTTCGTCTTTATTACTTTCCTTTATGTAATTAAATTTTTTAGCATAATCATTAACACACCTAGTAAGAGAAGTTTTAAACCCTACAAGATGTGTACCACCTTCTTGGGTGAATATATTATTTGCATACGTTAATATGTTCTCATTGTAATTGTCGGTATATTGTATAGCTATCTGTAAGTTTAAATCATTTTTCGAGTGTTCAAAAAATATAACATCTTCAAAAAGAGCCTTTTTCCCCTTATTTATGTGCTTTATAAATTCTCTTATTCCTCCACTATAGAAGAACTCTTCAGAATTATTAAATCTAAGATCATTTAAATTTATTTTTATTCCTGCATTTAAAAATGCTAATTCTCTCAATCTTTGACTTAAAACGTCAAAGTCATACTCTGTTGTCTCTGTAAAAATTTCTTTGTCCGGAATAAAATATGTTTCAGTACCGGTATACATACTATTCCCAATTTTTTTAACAGAGTCTACCGGCTTTCCTCTTTTATATTCTTGAAAATATACATGACCACCCCTACTAACTTTCACATAACATCTTTCTGATAAAGCATTAACAACTGACGCTCCTACACCGTGTAATCCACCAGAAATTTTATAACCATTACCATTAAACTTACCACCAGCATGTAATACAGTCATAATAACTTCTAATGTAGACTTTTTTAATTTTGGATGTTCACCAACAGGTATTCCTCTTCCATTATCAACTATAAGTATTGAATTATCATCATTTATTGTTATAGTTATCTCGTCACAAAACCCAGCCAATGCTTCATCAATACTGTTATCTACTATTTCATACACTAAATGGTGAAGCCCTTTTTTTGAAGTACTACCTATATACATTCCTGGCCTTTTACGGACAGCTTCAAGTCCTTCTAAAACCTCTATTTGATTTTCATCATATTGATTGTAATTATTATGTTGCAATCAAATTCCTCCAAACGGTTTATATTAAAATTTAATTTTTACCATCACCAATTCTCTTAATTAATGTATGAGATGAGATTGGTGATAAAAAAATCTTACTTTTATTATCAATCTCTGTTATTACAACAGATTTAATATAATAATCATATGATTTATATACAAATCCCTCCTCATCAGATATCTTTAAAAAATCATTACTATCTTTAGACCTAAATGTTGTATCAACATTAAATATTCCTACTATATCTCGCTCCCTAACACTAACTTCATTTCCTATTTGAATATACAATTTAACACTCCTCTAAGATTTCACCTTTAGATATATTAAAAATCTTACATGGTCTTAAAATTTTTTCATGTATTTCAGTACAAGTTATAAACGTTTGAACATATGGAAGGAAATTTAACAAAAATTTTCTTCTTTTACTATCAAGTTCTGATAATATATCATCTAAAAGCAAAACAGGATATTCTTTTGTAATTTCTTTTATTATTTTTACTATACTTAATTTTATAGATATAATTGCACTTTTTTGCTGACCTTGTGATGAATAATTCAAAGCTTCCCTATTATTTATGAAAATCATAAAATCATCTCTATGTATCCCACTACTAGAGCTTTTCTTAATTTTATCAATATTTCTATTATTTTTTAATATATCTAAAATTTTATTTTTCATATTCTCATTATTTTTATATACATCTAAATCAATAAAAGATTTATAAACTATATTTATATTTTCTTTATTACAAGATATATCGTTATGTATACTTTTAGAAAATTTATTTAACATATCTATATATTGTAATCTCTTGTTAATTATAATTCCACTACATAAAGATATTTGTTCATCATACACATCTAATAATTTATCATTAATATTTTTTTCTTTTAACAAATTGTTCTTTAAATTCAGAACTTTATTATATTTAAGAATAGATTTTAAGTATATTTTATCAATTTGAGATATGTTAATATCTAAAAATTTCCTTCTAATACTTGGTGAATCTTTAATTATTCTCATATCTTCTGGAGCAATCATAACAACTTTTATATAACCTATAAAATCTGCTAATCTGTTAATATCCAAATTATTTATGCTAACATTCTTACCCTTTAATTTATCAAATTTTAAATATGTTACTATTTTTTTATCATTATCATTTGTGATATCAGTAAATATTTCTGTATATTCTTCTTTAAAATTAATTAAATCATTTAACTTTATTGTTCTATGAGACTTTAATAGTGAAAGAAAATAAATTGACTCTAGTATATTTGTTTTCCCTTCACCATTATTACCTATTAAAATATTTAAATCTTTATGTAAATTAATACTTATATTTTTATAATTTCTAAAATTTTTTAATCTTATATCGTTAAAATACATTTTATCTCCAAATAAAATTTTAAGATCATTTATTTTAAAATAAATGATCTTAAAATCTAAATATATTAAACAATAAATCTAACAGGTAAAACCATATATTTTGAATTATCATTTTTAATGCTTTTAATTATACATGGGGTTATATTATTATTAAATTTTAATTCAACTTCATCTTCTGGAATCGATTTAATTGCATCTACAAGATATCTAGAATTAAACGCTATATCTAAATCTATTCCATCTTTTTTTATTAATATTTCCTCTTTTAATTGTCCAAAAGATGAGTGAGATTTCAATAATAATTTATCTTTTTTTATTTCCATTTTAACTAAATTATTATTTTTATCCTTAGTTAATAATGTTGATCTCTCTAATCCATTAATTAACTCATATTTAGATACAATAATAGATAATTTATATTCTTTTGGAAGTATTGAATCATATTTTATAAAATCACCCTGAAGCAATCTTAATATTATTTTATCATTACTTATATTTACCATTATGAAATTACTTGTAAGATATATTTCAATTAAATCATCTGTTTCTTTAAGTATTTTATTTAATTCATTCAAAGTTCTAGCAGGAACTATTATATTTATATTATAACTATTATCTACAATTTCACTTTTTAATGCAAGTCTAAATCCATCAAGAGCTACAAAAGTTAAAATATTATTTTTTATATTTATAAGAACTCCCGTAATTATGCCTTTTGATTCATCAAATGATGCTGAAAATGTTGTGCTTTTTATCATATTTTTTAATACAGATTGTTTTAAAAAGATTTTATTTTTAAAATCCACTTGAGGTATTTTAGGATATTCTTCAGAATCTAAATTTAATAAATTAAATTCAGTATTACCTGATGAAATAATTATATTTTTTTTATTTAATTTATTATTCTTAATTTCTATTTTTTCCATTGGTAATCTTTTTACTATTTCCCCAAATAATTTAGAATCTAAAAGCAAGTTTCCTTTTTCAATAACTTCTGCATTAACATTTGTTTCAATTGATAAATCTGTATCTACAGCAGTCATTGTTAATTTATTATCATCAACTTGCATAAATATGCAACCTAAAACAGGAGAATTTCCCCTACTAATTATAGCCTTTTGAACAATATTTATTTTTTCAACTAATTCTAATTTATTGCAAAAAAATTTCATATTTAAACCATCCTTAAAAATTAAATAAAAAATTATAAAATATTAGTAGTAATAGTAGTAGGTTATGTTAGTTTTGTGGAAACAACATTTTTTGTACAAAATAAGTTGTTTAATAGAAATAATTTTGTTGATATTAATTTGGAATAATGTAAAAAATATAGTAAATTATTAAGTGGAAATTTATAATTTTAAATAATAAAAAAATAAGTTATAAACATTATTTAGAAAATTATTTATTATTAGTTATTTTATTAGATAATTCAATGATTAAATTATTAAATTCAGGATCAGATTCTATTTTATTTAATATTTTTTCATAAGCATGTATTACTGTGGTATGATCCCTTCCTCCAAACTTCTCACCTATTTTAGGTAGAGACGAATCTGTAAGTTTTCTGCATAAATACATTGCAATTTGTCTAGGAAAAGCTATATTTTGGGTTCTTCTTTGGGATTTTATTATATCTATAGTTAAATCAAAGTAATTAGATATTGTTTCTTGTATGTATTCAATTGTAATAATTTTTGAATTTTTAATATTAATTAAATCTTTTAGTGCTTCTTTAGCTAACTCAAGGGAAATGTTGCTGTTTGTTAAATTTGTATAAGCAACAACTCTTAAGAGAGCTCCTTCTAATTCACGAATATTTGATTTAATTTTTGTTGCTATATATATGAGTACTTCATTAGGAACGTTTAATTTATCCACATCTGCTTTTTTTCTTAATATAGCTATTCTTGTTTCGTAATCTGGTGGTTGTATGTCAGCAATAAGTCCCCATTCAAATCTTGATCGTAACCTTTCTTCAAGTGTTTTTATTTCTTTGGGTGGTCTATCACTTGATAATATAATTTGTTTATTAGATTCATGCAAAGAATTAAATGTATGGAAAAACTCTTCCTGAGTACGTTCTTTACCAGCAATAAATTGAACATCATCAATAAGTAAAACATCTACAGTTCTATATTTATCTCTAAATTCTATATTTTTATCATCTTTTATTGCACTAATTAGCTCATTGATAAATTTTTCTGAGGTAACATATACAACTTTTAAGTTAGAGTTATTTTCATTAATTAAATGACCTATGGCATGCATTAAGTGTGTTTTTCCTAAACCAACTCCCCCATATATAAATAGTGGATTGTATGCTTTAGATGGAGATTCTGCTACAGCTAATGATGCAGCGTGAGCAAATCTATTGCTATTCCCAACAACAAAAGTTTCAAATGTATATTTAGAATTTAAATTAGAGCTTAATGCAGTATTTAAAACGTTATCGTGAGCACTTAATGTAATAGTTTTATTTAAATCTTTAGAGTATTCACTCTTAAAGGAATCTTTTAAGATACATTTAACAGTATAGTGTTGTTTTGTTAAATTAAATATTATTGAAGTTAATGAATCTAAATATCTAAGATTTATAGTTTCTGATATTAGAGAGTTATTACAACCAATGATAATATTAGAATTATAAATATTTAAAATTTTTACATCTGAAAACCAGGTATTAAAACTAATATCTGAAAGACTTTTTTTTAATTCTAATAATATATCATTCCATAAATCGTTATAATTAAATTCCAC